>CAMBMM010000004.1 GCA_945868825.1 Sphingobacterium thalpophilum | reverse complement strand
AATACCAATGCAGGTACAGTACCACCAACCGTAACATCAGTCCATTTGCCACGGCCTGCAAAAGTGCTACCTAAATTATTGGTGGCTGCTAAAGTAGCCGAGGTAAGGTTACATAGTTTTTGATCGGAGCCGGCTATGGCTGGAGGTGTACCTGGATTCACTGTAATTGCAATAGCCTGAGATGTCTCTTCGCATAAATTATAACTACTTACCTTACGACGCACGTAAATATTTGATACCGGACTTAAAGTTAAGCTAGCCGCCGAACCCAAAACTACCTGCCAGTTATTGATACCATTGGGAGAAGTTTCCCAAATGTAGGCGTAAGATGCACTAACAGGTCCTGGAACATCTCCACCGCTCAACACATCCGATGAAAGAACTATACTTTCTCCTAAACAAATAATTGCTTTATCAACTTTGATAGTATTGATTATTGGCGATAGCACGTCAACAATTACTTTATCATTGGTGGAACTTGCGCATGGTGCATTGGTCACTGTCCACTGAAACTCGTAACGAGTACCTGCTTGAAGCCCAGTTACCTTCGTGTTATATTGGTTCGGATTGGTAAAATTAGCTGCTGGACCTAAGGTTTGGGTCCATACTCCGGTACCAACAATAGGAGAAGTAGCCACAAGCGTATATTCTGTAACCCCACAAATTTTAGCATCAGCTCCTGCTGCAGCTACTGATGGATTAGGCTTAACGGTAATTTTATAACTCATTGGAATACCATCACATGCAGCTCCATTGAAATTATATACAGGTGTTACGGTTATAATTGCTTGTAAATCGGAGGTACCAGTATTGGTTGCAGTAAAAGCCGATACTTGGAGTTGTGGCGTTGAGTTGCTTAACAAATTTATTCCACTGCCGGCCACCGTCCATTTGAATTTAATACTCGAACCCGAATAAGTAGTAGCATCGGTACTCGGTGTGAATGCAGAAATTGTTGAACCCGTACATACCGTTTGGTCTGCAATAACATTTGCACTAATAGTTGGCAATACATACAATTTAAAACTTGTTGGAGTACCTTCACAATAGGCACTAATGCTAGTAAGAACTGTATAGGTTGGAGTTACCGATATTGTTCCAAAAATGGGTTCCTTTACTGAATTACTAGACGTGAATAAAGGAGTGGCTCCAGAGCCACTGGCACTCAAACCAATAGCTGTATTATCATTTGTCCAAGCATACGTTGTGTTGGTTCCTGGGTTACTTGCAAAACTAATTGGACTTACCGATGCATTATTACAGAATGTCTTATCGGTAATGGTGGTCATTACAGGTTTCGGATTTACCGTAATTTGTACCGATGTGGAGTTAATTAAGCAAGTACCGCTACTCACCAAACGTCGGAAATAGGTAGTACTGGTAAGTGCCAAGGGTTGGTAATTTTGACTCGTTGCTAATGCAATATTCGTAAACGTGATATTATCAGATGAACTTTGCCATTGAAAAGTATAGCTTCCACTTCCACCACTTGGCATATTGCCAGTTAATTCAGCAGGTACAGTATTATAGCAAATGGTTTGTGCATCACTTATGGTATTACTTGCAAGTGGTAAAACAGTAATAGTAAGCTCATTGCTAGTACTCGTACATTCGTAGGAAGTTACTTTGCGTCGAACTGTAAAAGTAGTACTTGTAATATAGTTAGATAAATCTTTGGTAATGTTGGGTAGTGGATCCCAACCGCCTAATGAGTTTTTAATCTCCCAAGAATAATTAAAGTTTGATGGGAAAAGCGTAGCTACATCACCCCCAACTGGCGTACTACCTACTATAGTAATTTGCTGGCCAGCACAAGGATTAGGGTTGCTAAATGAAATGGTATTAGCAGTAATTGGGCTTAAGTTAGAAATGGACGTAGTCGCAATGCTAAAGCAAGCCTTATTGGTAATGGTCCATTTCAAGGTAACACTCTTACCTGATTGCAAACCGGTTAAGGTACTATTCGGGCTATTCGGATTGGTTATGATGGCTCCATTTGCCACACCCACGATAGTCCAAGTTCCAACTTCATTAGCTGCTGGTGTATTTGCTCCTAAAGTAAAGGTGCCCGAATCGCAATTTCTTAAACTTGCTCCCGCAAGGGCAACTGTGGTTGGGGCCTCATTAACTAAGACAATATCATCTTCAGAAGGGCTACAGGGAGCATTGCTGATGGTCCATCTCAAACGGACTGATGTGCCAGCTTGTAACCCAGTAATAGTGGTGGTTCGGCTAGTTGGGCTGGTAATAGTTGCTCCATTTGCAGCTCCCACAATGCTCCATAAACCAGCACCAATGGTGGGTAAATTAGCAGACATGTTAAATGAACCATTATTACAATTGATTAGTGTATCTACCGAACCGGCAATTGCAGTTGTGGGAGGCGATTTGATAGGAACAGTAAAGGTTTGACTAGATGAAACACACCCATTGGCATTTTTTACGGTAAACACAAAAACATAATTGTTTTGAGCCAGGCCCGAAGGAATACTAATGCTTAAAGGAGATGTCCCTAAATCTGAGTCTACAACAGGTACAAAACCAGGCATAGCGGGTGTACCCACAGAAATAGAATATTTTGTTGGCGTGTTTTGTGCAGCAGAGTAGGGTAATAAAAAGCTTGTTTCTGAATTACATATCGCCGTAACTGCACCCAACGTAACGCTTGGCAAAGGATTTACGGTTATCGTAATTTCATTACTCACATTTACACAACTTTGCGCATTAGGCGACCACACGGTACGTTTATATAACGTAGTATTGGTTAATGCACCTGGCTGATATTCAGCACTGGTAGCACCGGAAATAATCGTCCATGGACCAGCGCCTACTTTTTGCTCCCATGCATATAGATAAGTGCTTAAATTTCCACCACTAAGGGTATTAGACGGATCTTGGCCGAGTGCTGTTGGAGTTTGATTGGTACAAATAGTTTGATTCGCTGAAATAACATTACCAGTAATAGGCGGATACACGGTAACGGTTAAGGTGAAGGGGGTTCCAACACAACCACCCGCACTTTTAGCACTAATTTCGTATACAACAGTTTCAATAGCTGTACCGTTGTTCACCAATACATCGTTAATAGGGCCAGGGCCAAATATTGCCGAAGCATTGGCTCCTGTAATGTTAGGGCCTATTGATTTAATTGTCCAAGTAAATTGACTTCCGGTAACAGTAGAAACCGGCGTAAAACCTACAGCGGTGCCCGAACAGCGGGCTAGGGCTGTATTTGCCGCCGTATTATTGGCCACATAGGTTACTTTAATAGTTTTAATTAATGGGGAAGTACAAGGCGAAGGAACTGTACCCGGATAGGTAACAGTAAGGGTAAAAGTAATCTGCTGACCATTATCAGCTAATGAAGGGGTATATACCGGATTTAATACATTATTAGCACTCAGACTTCCGGAACCGCCAGTTTTTGTCCAAACATACGTATAACCTGGAGGCCCATTAATGAGGGCATTGAGGTTAATAGGCGTACTCGGACAAACAGTAATATCTGTAGCACTAGTATTGGCTGTAATACTAGCCTGAAGGGGCTGATTGAAAATAAATGTTTTAGTTGCCTCAGCTGAACCACAGCCATTTGTAAATACTACTTTAACGGCATAGGTACCGTACTTTTTAAATATAATCTTCGGATTGGCAGAGCTAGCCGTGGTACCACCGGTATACTCATAATCGGCGCTGGTAATTCCGGTTCCAGTCACCGTCCAGGTATACGTTAAATCGGCAGCTTTAGCAAAATTAGCGTTGTAGGTCGGGGCGAAATCAAGTTGTTTAGGTATGGTATCGCAATAGGAAACCGAGCCGCTGTAATTGGTGATGGAGGGTGGGCCGACGACGGTAATGGTTTTTGTAGTATCTACAGCACCACAGCTATTGGTTACTCTCAAGCGAACATTATAGGTACCGGCAATACTAAACGTTAAGGTAGGATCTACAGCAGTTGGGTTACTAAGCGTTGCACCTGTGGAAGGTGTAATTGTCCAAAGATAGGTAGCACTCGAACAAGGACTAGGCGGCACCAAAGTATTCGACTTATTTTTTAGAATAACAGTTGGAGCAGGGGTTGTATTGATACAAAGTGTGGAATTATTGGGTAAGGTTTGTAAACCATATATAAAATCGAAAGAAGGAACTGCAGGATTTTCAATGCAAACAGCCATAGTTTTCTCGGTAGCATCAATACAGCCATCAGGGTTATTAGCCTGCAGTTTAATATACATAATGCCTTCAGTAGTTAATATACCAGAAGGAATAACTAAATCTTTATTTGTGTTGGCATAAAAAGACGGGGGTATAAGCGTAAAATCTACAGAACCGGGTCTTTTCCACAACCAGATTACATTAAAAGATGTGTTACAGGATACCCCATTAGCACTCCATTTACCCCCAAGAGTGGTGTTGATAAAGGTGGCGCCACTACTCTTACAAATAGAAATTGGACCATTGAAATTTGCAATAGGTTGCGTACTCACTCTCACCTTAGCGGATTTTCCATTACCATTTTGACTAAATACAGAACACAAATTTGGGTTAGTATTATTTACTGTACCTATACCTTTATTCCACAGGAAAGTTGAAACTTGATAATAACCTCCATTATTTAAGCTAGCACTAGCATCACAGGTGGCAATATTGTATTGGTGCTGAAGGGTAGGATTTGCCATTAATTCGGCATGGGTTCTATAAATAACTGGGGTGCCGTCTCCAAAATCAAATGTATAAAACGAACCTGGATAATTTGTTCTAATATTGTCTAAGTCAACGTTAATATTGAATACATTGGTTGTACAAATATTCTCCGAACTAGTATTGCCTAAAGAAGTATTACCAGTATTGAATAAAAAATTATAGGTGTTCACACTCGTTACGCCTGTCGTTTTATGGGTTCTCTTTATTTCAATTGAATAATTCCCTACTGGTAAATCGCTTGGGATATTAAACGCTCCTATATCGTCAATTAAATTTTGACTCTGAAAGGTTGGATAAAAACTAAATAAGGTAATAAAATAGGTATAATTAGTGTAATCATAATCTGTAATAGAGGAGTAAATTGTGGCCGTTTTAGCAGATGTACTATTATTTAAAAAACCAAAAAAGTTTTTATCCAAACAGTTAATATTAAATGTTTGACCCGGAAATGAAATTGCTGGCACACCAGAGTTGGGTGTCGCAACTATTTCAAAAGGATTACTTACCACCGAAGTGAGGGTAGGTAAAGTACTTACTACTCTAAGACGATATCCCGTACCATCAGGGAGTCCTGAAGGGATTACACCTGAAATATTTGGCGTATAAAAATCTTGAACAAAAGTCAGGTTTTTGGTATCGGCAACGGTAAAATTACCATTTGAATCAGATAGTTGTAGGATAAACTGATTATTAAGCCGATCAAAAGCACCTGTAATATTCAACTGCACGGAAACCCCAGAACCCGGTGCATATTTTGCCACACTATCAAAATAATTAATACTTATACTCTGCCCAAAAGCCGAATTTGCGGTACATACCGACAAAAGTACTAAAAGAGCAAAATAGAGTTTTTTCATTAGGTAGATTGGGGCTTACTTAGTTAAGCATAACATCTACTCATCTAAGTAGATACATCTAAAACAGCTATTTTAGGGGTAATGGACAAATAAGACAGAAACTAAATAACTTAAAGTTATACATAATAATACTTATAAAGAGATTAAAAAAGTGTGAATTGTGTGATTTCACGAATTTGATGTCCTAAGAATAGGCGCTAAATAATAAAAGCCACCCGTTTGGGATGGCTTTTATTATTGGGTTAACCCAATTTATCAGACTTTGATTTCTACTTCAACACCTGAGGGCAATTCTAATTTCATTAAGGCGTCAACCGTTTTAGAGTTAGAGCTATAAATATCTAACAAACGTTTGTAAGCGCATAATTGGAACTGCTCACGTGCTTTTTTGTTTACGTGTGGTGAACGTAACACGGTGAAAATTCTTTTCTCAGTTGGCAATGGAATGGGTCCACTTACCACAGCACCCGTAGGTTTTACTGTTTTTACGATTTTTTCGGCTGATTTATCAACCAAGTTGTAATCGTACGATTTCAATTTAATTCTGATTCTTTGGCTCATGTTATTTTTGTTTTAAACCCTACTAAGAGCTATTAGTTAGCAGGGTTGGTAATTTATTTATTTATGCGTTTGCGGTTTTGCCTTTTGATTTAGCAATTACCTCATCTTGTACGTTTTTAGGAGCTGGTTCGTAGTGATCGAACTCCATGGTTGAGGTTGCACGACCTGAAGTAATGGTACGTAACTGAGTTACATAACCAAACATTTCAGAAAGCGGCACGGTGGCTTTAATTACCTGTGCGCCTGCACGTGAATCCATACCTAAAAGCTGGCCACGACGACGGTTCATATCGCCAATTACGTCACCCATGTTTTCTTCAGGCGTTAATATCTCAATTTTCATGATTGGCTCCATCAATACCGGCTTACATTTTGGTAATGCTTCGCGGAAAGCAGAACGGGCACAAATCTCGAATGATAACGCATCTGAATCGACTGCGTGAAAAGATCCGTCAATTAAACGAACTTTCATGCCTTGTAATGGATATCCAGCTAAAACACCGTTTACCATCGCGGCAGCGAAGCCTTTTTCAACCGAAGGAATAAATTCACGTGGGATAGAACCACCCGAAATTTCGTTTACAAACTGTAAACCGCCTTTTTCGTAATCGGCATCAATTGGTGAAATAATAACTTGAATATCGGCAAATTTACCACGACCACCTGTTTGTTTCTTATACGTTTCGCGGTGTTGTGAGGTTCCGGTAATAGCCTCTTTGTAAGAAACCTGTGGAGCTCCCTGGTTTACTTCTACTTTAAACTCACGTTTCAAACGATCCATGATAATATCTAAGTGAAGCTCACCCATACCTGAAATTACAGTCTGACCTGTTTCTTCATCTGTTTTTACGTGGAATGTAGGATCTTCTTCAGATAATTTACCTAAAGCCATACCTAATTTATCCATATCGGCCTGTGTTTTAGGCTCGATAGCTAAACCAATAACTGGTTCAGGGAAATTCATAGATTCTAATACGATTGGGTGCTTTTCATCGCAAAGGGTATCTCCTGTTTTGATATCTTTAAATCCAACTACCGCTGCAATATCTCCGGCTCCTACATTAGGAATTGGATTTTGCTTGTTGGCATGCATTTGGAAAATACGAGAAATACGTTCTTTATTACCTGAGCGCATGTTATATACATACGATCCGGCTTCTAGGTTACCTGAGTAAACACGTATAAAACACAAACGACCCACGAACGGATCGGTTGCAATTTTAAATGCTAATGCTGCAAATGGTTCTTTTTCTGATGGCTGACGAACAATTTCTGCCATAGTATCCGGATGATGTCCAGTAATACCTTCTACATCCATTGGTGAAGGCAATAATTCCATCACATAATCTAACATGGTTTGTACACCTTTGTTTTTGAAAGATGAACCACATACCATAGGAACAATTTTAGCATCTAAAACAGCCTGACGTAAAGCGTCTAAAACTTCACGTTCTGTAATTGTGTCTGGAGCATCGAAAAATTTCTCCATCAAGCTCTCATCGTATTCAGCTACAGATTCTAGTAATTTTTCTCTCCACTCCGTTGCTTCAGCAATCATATCTTCTGGAATTGGCACTTCGGTAAAGGTCATCCCTTTATCGTGCTCGTTCCAAACAATACCACGGAAGTTAATGAGATCGATAACACCTTTAAATCCTTCTTCAGCACCAATTGGCAACTGCAAAGGCACGGCGTTAGAACCTAACATATCTTTAACTTGCTTTACTACTTTTAAAAAGTCGGCACCAGAACGGTCCATTTTGTTAACGAAACCGATACGGGCAACATTGTAGTTATTAGCTAAACGCCAGTTGGTTTCAGATTGAGGTTCAACACCATCAACCGCAGAGAATAAGAAAACCAAACCATCTAATACACGCAGTGAACGGTTTACCTCTACGGTAAAATCCACGTGACCTGGTGTATCGATAATGTTGATATGATAATCTTGACCTCTATATTTCCAACCAACGGTTGTTGCAGCCGAAGTAATGGTAATACCACGCTCCTGCTCTTGTGCCATCCAATCCATGGTAGCTGCACCTTCGTGCACTTCACCAATTTTATGACTTACACCAGCATAATAAAGAATACGCTCGGTGGTTGTAGTTTTACCAGCATCAATGTGTGCGGCGATACCAATATTTCTGGTAAATTTTAAATCTCTTGACATCTTATCTTTCTAATTAAAATCTAAAGTGAGAGAATGCTTTATTGGCTTCAGCCATTTTATGGGTGTCTTCTTTTTTCTTCACGGCAGCACCTTCACCCTTAGCGGCAGCAATAATTTCGCCTGCTAATTTTTCCATCATGGTTTTTTCGCCACGTTTGCGTGAATAATTAATTAACCATTTCATTCCTAGAGCAATTTTACGATCTGGACGAACCTCGGTTGGTACCTGGAAGTTAGCGCCACCTACACGACGAGATTTAACTTCTACCATAGGCATTACGTTGTTTAGTGCCTTTTTCCAAGACTCTAATCCGTTTTCGCTAGTTTTTTGTTCTACTAATTCAACAGCATCATAGAAAATTGCATACGCAATTGACTTTTTGCCATCATACATCATATTGTTTACAAACCTGGTTACCATTACGTCGTTAAACTTCGGATCAGGCAGGATAATTCGTTTTTTTGGTTTCGACTTTCTCATGATTCTTTCCTCCGTTTATGCTTTAGCTTTAGGTTTCTTCGTTCCGTATTTAGAACGACGTTGATTACGTCCATCTACACCAGAAGTATCCAATGCACCACGAATAATGTGGTAACGTACACCCGGTAAATCTTTTACACGTCCACCGCGAATTAACACGATAGAGTGTTCTTGCAGATTGTGGCCTTCTCCTGGGATGTAAGCATTTACTTCTTTTCCGTTGGTTAAACGCACACGAGCTACTTTACGCATGGCTGAGTTTGGTTTTTTAGGGGTAGTAGTGTATACACGGGTACACACACCTCTTCGCTGTGGACAGCTGTCCAACGCTGGGGATTTACTCTTATCCACCATAGCTACTCTACCTTTCCTAACTAATTGTTGAATGGTTGGCATTTGTTGATTTTTGTTTTAAAATTGTTTTATCCTATTTTAAAGGACTGCAAAGGTAATGTTTCCCTTTTTGATTTTCAAGCATTTATTGAAAATAATTCGTTTTTACAATTTAGTAGAAATAGCCTTGCTTGGCTTTAGCCGAATTTTGGGATTAGATAACAAAAAAGGGGAAGCGACTTCGCTTCCCCTTTTTTGTAAAAGATGGAGAGAAATTATTTTTTCTTTCCTTTTGCAGGAGCAGCTGGCGCTACAGCAGGTGCTGCAACAACAACCGGACCACCCTCACGTGTAAACACTAGTGGGTTACCTCCTTGAATAATGGTTAATTCGCCTTTTGCAGTATTAAACTCTAAATCTAAACCGGCGGCTTCAAAAGAGAATTTATCTTTACCATTAGGTGTTAAAGGGAAAGCTGATTGACCAGTAGCTTGAGCTACCAAACCGCCATTTTCTACTTTAATATCTAGTTTAATTGGCATGCTAGCACTTGAATAGATGCCCACATATAGCTCATTGCTTACAGGAGCTTCAGTGGCGGCTTCTTGGGCCGTTGCTTTCCAAACATCGTTTGCAGAATTGTGATCTGGCAATACGTGATCAGGATCAGAACTTACCGATTCTAATTCTTCAGTTGATGGATATTTAAAGGTCCATGAAGTATTGCGTTGCCAAATTTCTACTGGCAAGGTTATGCGTTCTTTTTTACCACTTTTTGTTTTAAGTTCTAAAATCACGGGCATAGGTAATTTTTCTAGATTTTCAACGGTAATAATAGCTCCGTTTTTTGGATCATTTTTATCGTATTTAACGGCGGTAACCGCTTGGTCTAAGCGCCAATTGTTTTGTACCCAGCCTCTCCAAAACCAACTTAGGTTTTCACCCGATACATTTTCCATAGTACGGAAGAAATCATCTGGAGTTGGGTGTTTGTAGGCCCAACGCTCTACATAGGTACGGAATGCACGATCGAAACGCTCTTTACCTAAAATTTGCTCACGCAATAAGGTAAGGCCTGCACCTGGTTTCATATAACATAACAAACCAATGTTGCGCTCTTTCATTCCGTCTGGAGTACTCATCATGGGCTCTAGCATAGGACCAGTAAGAATATTAGCCATGCGGTGCATGTCTGTTGGTTTTTCAGCGTATTCGCCTTTATTAAAGGCTTCGGTACTTAGGCTATTGATAAAGGTGTTAAAGCCTTCGTCCATCCAACCAAACATACGTTCGTTTGAACCTACAATCATCGGGAACCAGGTGTGACCAAATTCATGATCGGTTACACCCCAAAGTCCTGCAGTTTTATCTTTCCAATTGCAAAATACAATACCCGGATATTCCATTCCACCCTCGTTACCAGCTACGTTGGTAGCAGCAGGGTACGGAAATTCGAACCATTGTTTAGAATAATGTTCAATAGATGCTTTGGTGTATTCGGTTGAACGGCTCCAAGCATCATTACCTACGCTTTCTACCGGATAGGCAGAAATAGCTAACGTTTTTTTACCGCTTGCTACGTTAATTTTAGCCGCATCAATAATAAATGCGGAAGAAGATGCAAATGCAAAATCTCTTGAATTTTTAATTTTGTATTTCCAAGTTAATTCGATTTTGCCAGCTGGGCGTGAGGCAGGGTTAGTTAATTCTGCTTCGCCTCTAATAATCACTGTTTTTTCGCTAGAAGCGGCTTCTGCCCAACGTTTTTGTTGCTCGGCAGTATATACGTCTTGTGGATTGGTTAATTCGCCAGAAGCTACTACAATATGGCTTGCAGGAACAGTTAGTGCTACATCGAAATCGCCATATTCTAAGTAAAACTCACTAGCGCCCAAATACGGATCTACATTCCAACCACGCACATCATCGTATACACACATGCGTGGATACCATTGTGCCATGGTAAATATTTTACCATTTTTTGTTTCTTCAACACCCATACGATCGGAACCGTACAAAGGTGAAACGAAACTATACTCTACTTTTAATTTTACTTGACCGCCGGTCGCTTGTAGCGATTTTGGCAAGAAAACTTGCATACGGGTATCGGTAATCTGGTATTTTACTTCGGTTTGGGTGGTTTTACCTTGAAGGGTGTTTAAAACCGATACCGATTTGATGGTGTATCCGCCATCAAATTTTTGTTTACCAGCACCATTACGGCTTCCATTCATTGGAATTAGTGCATTTCCACGAGAATCGGCTTTAAATAAATTTTGGTCTAATTGCATCCAAAGAAAGCCTAAGGCATCGGGGCTATTGTTGGTATAGGTTACGGTTGCTGAACCTGAAATTTCATTGTTTTGATCATTTAACTTAGCGGTTAATTGATAATCGGCACGATTTTGCCAATATTTCGGTCCTGGCTGCCCACTTGCCGAACGGTATTCGTTACCTGTTCTAGTATAAAAAATGGGAGCAAAAGCATCCTGATAGCTATATTTAGATACCGGTGCCGACGTGCTTGCGCTTGGCGCTTGTTGTGCGAAGGCATTTACTCCTAGCAACAAGGCAAACGATACACTGATAAAGTGTTTGATTTTGTTCATTATGAGATTGATTTTTAGGGTTGAAAATTAGTGAAAATGATTGTTAAATAAGTTAAATCAGTACAATTTTTACTTTTTGGCAAAGAATGTAGCATAGGCTTCATCATCAAAACCTAACAAAATACCTTGGTTAGACTCTAAAACGGGTCGTTTTGTTACACTCGTTTTCTGGAGTATTAACTCAAATGCTGCTTCTTTATTTTGAATGCCTTGTTGAATTTCTACAGGCAATTGCTTCCACGTAGTGCCTCTTTTATTTATCAAGGCTTCCCAACCCACTTGCTTCGCCCATGTTTCTAATTTATCTAAGCTGATGCATTTTTTCTTAAAATCGTGAAAAGTATAGTCTATTTGATGAGCTTTCAGCCAATCGAGGGCTTTTTTAACGGTATTACAATTGGGTATGCCGTAAAGGGTAATCATGTTATTTATTAAAATTAGTCATGGTTAATTCGGGACCAATGGCCACAAAACTTTCAATCATTTGTATGCTTCGGTCTATTAAAGCTGGTAATTCGGGCTGTTCGTCTGCATCAAAACCGCTTAGTACATAATCTACTTGGTGTCCTTTAGGGAAATTATCCCCGATGCCAAAGCGAATGCGTGGATAATTGGAGTGGCCCAATACCGCCTCAATGCTTTTTAAGCCGTTATGGCCCGCATTGCTGCCTTTGGGTTTTAAACGCACCGTTCCAAAAGGCAGTGCTAAATCGTCTACCACAATAATTACCCGTTCGGCCGGAATGGCCAATTCCTGCATCCAATAGTTAAGGGCTTTTCCACTTAAATTCATGAAAGTGGTGGGCTTTATGAGGCAGAGTTTTTTGCCTTTAAACGAAACTTCGGTATAGCCGGCCAAACGCATGGTGGTAAAACTGGCTCCTGCTTTTTTGGCCAATTCATCTAACACCATAAAGCCAATATTATGCCTGTTGTCGGCATATTCGGGGCCTATGTTTCCTAATCCAACTATAAGGTATTTCATTAAAAACAAATATAAAAAAAGACTGGGCTTAGTGGGCATAAAAAAAGCGCCCCGTTTCGGAGGCGCTTTTTTCTGAGAAGCAAGGCTATATTAACTAGTTGCTTCTTGCTCTGCTTGTTTTAATGCACGAGACATTACTACAGAAACGATAGTATCATCGGCGTTGTTGATTACTTGGAATTTATCGAAGCTTAAATCACCAACACGTACAGATTTTCCTAATTCTAATACTTCAATACCTACTTCAACGTATTGTGGCATATCTTTAGCGAATGCCTTAACACGCAGTTTACGTAGTTTTTGGATTAATTTACCCCCCATTTTAACACCTGGAGAAGTGCCGGTTAATTTTACCGGAATTTCCATTACAAATGGTTTGCTTTCGTTTATTCTTAAAAAGTCAACGTGCAAAATTAATTCGGTTAATGGGTGGAATTGGATGTCTTGCAATACCGCTTGCGCTTTGGTACCTTCTACATCAATGTCAACGAAATGAACGTCTGGTGTATACACCAAGCCTTTCAGATCAGCTGCGGACACGGCGAAGTGGATTTGGTTGTCTCCACCATAAAGAACTGCAGGCACTTTGCCTTCGTAACGCAATTCTTTAGCGTCTCTTTTCCCTACGTTCTCTCTACGAGAACCGCTAATAGCAAATGATTTCATTTTTAATTTATTATATATCTAACGTTATTGTTATTCTACTTTAAATAGGTCCGATATCGAGCCGTGTTCGTTTACGTTGGCAATGGCTTTGGCAAACAAATCGGCGGTTGATAAGACCTTAATTTTGCTACTCTCCTGTTTTAAGGGGATCGTATCGGTAACTATTAATTCTGCCAAGGCGGAATTTTCAATGGTTTCGTAAGCCTTACCCGATAATACGGCATGGCTACAAACAGCTCTTACGCTATTGGCTCCGTTTTCCATAATTAAGGAAGCGGCTTTAGCCAAAGTTCCAGCGGTGTCGCAAATATCGTCTATCAATACAATATCTTGCCCGCTTACGTCTCCTATAATCGACATCGATTCGATTTCGTTAGCACGTTTTCTTGTTTTATCGCAAATAACCACTTCGGCATTAAAATATTTAGCAAACGTACGGGCACGGTAAGAACCTCCCATATCCGGCGATGCAATGGTTAAATTCGGCAGGTTAAGGCTCTTAATATAAGGCACAAAAATTACCGAAGCATCCAAATGGTCAACCGGAATGTCAAAGAACCCTTGTATTTGTGCAGCATGCAAATCCATCGTCATAATACGGTGGGCACCCGCTGCAGTAATCAGGTTGGCAATAAGCTTTGCGCCTATGGCTACTCTGGGTTTATCTTTTCTATCTTGACGTGCAAAACCAAAATAAGGAACCACCACAGTAATGTAGTGGGCCGATGCTCTTTTGGCTGCATCTGTCATGAGCAATAATTCCATCAAATTTTCGGTTGGCGGAATGGTGCTTTGTATTAAAAAGATATCGCATCCTCTTACCGATTCGTTGAAGTGTGGCTGGAATTCGCCATCGCTAAAACGTGAAAGTGAAACATCGCCTAGTGGCTTACCATACGATTCTGCTATTTTTTGGCCCAAAACCGTAGTTCCAGAACCAGCAAATAGTTTTACAGGATTAAATTGTAAGGGCATAACCTTTTTGTTTGACGTTTAAAAAAATTCGGATTGCGGGAAATACACAATCCGAACTCTTTCATGTTGTCCTACCAGGATTCGAACCTAGACAGACTGGACCAAAACCAGTTGTACTACCTTTATACTATAGGACAATCTCCAAAAACCAACACGTGTTGGCAAATGGTTTGCAAATATATAGGGATAAATACTAATCTGCAAATGAATTTGCATTTTAGACCGAAGAAATCATGGGCTGTTAAATTCTGTTAAGAGCAAGACTTGTATTGCCCATATTTAAATTCTATTCCTTATTTTCGACTCTTCTAAAGGAAAATCGTTTATGAACTATTCAAAAATTAATAATCTGGCCGGATGGGTAACTTTTCTGATCGCATCTATCACCTATATTTTAACCTTAGAACCTTCTACTAGTTTTTGGGATTGTGGCGAATTTATTGCTGCCGCCTATAAATTGCAAGTAGTACACCAGCCGGGCGCTCCACTATTTCTGATGGTTCAGAAAATGTTCTCCTTGTTGGCTGGTGGCAACACCGCCAAAATAGCATATTTTATGAATGTAGGCTCAGCACTTTGTAGTGGTTTAACCATATTATTTTTATTCTGGACCATTACAGCTCTTGCCAAAAAAGTAGTGGTAAAAACCAATGAAGAGCTCAGCAAAGGACAATTAATTAGCATTATCGGAAGTGGATTAGTGGGTGCTCTTGCCTATACCTTTTCAGATTCTTTTTGGTTTTCTGCAGTAGAATCTGAAGTGTATGCCATGTCATCTTTATGTACAGCCATAGTTTTTTGGGCCATTTTAAAATGGGAAGCACAGGCTAATAAACCTGGGGCAGACCGCTGGATCATCTTTATAGCCTATGTAATGGGGCTTTCTATTGGTGTGCACTTATTAAACTTGCTGGTAATACCTGCCATTGCCTTGGTATATTATTTCAAACGCAACGAAAAGGCAACGCCAAAAGGAATCATTTTGGCCTTATTGACGGGGATTCTTATTCTAGGAGTCATTCAGTACGGGGTTATTCAATACCTCATTAAACTAGCCGCCAATTTCGATTTATTCTTTGTAAACTCACTAGGATTCGGCTTTGGCAGTGGTGTACTCGTGTTTGCACTCTTGCTTATCGGGGCTATTGTGTATGGTATTCGCTATAGTATCCGCAAAAACAAAGCGGTATTAAACTTAGCCTTGCTTTGTTTCACCTTTATTTTATTAGGCTATAGTTCTTATGCCATGCTGATTATTAGAGCACAGGCAAACCCAAGTTTAAATAACTCCGATCCGGATAATGTATTTGCCATGTTGAGTTACTTAAATAGAGAACAATATGGCGACAGGCCTTTGGCATACGGGCACTATTTCGATTCTAAACCAATAGATGTAACCGAAGGAGCTTCTATGTACCGCAAGGGTGAAACTAAGTATGAAATTGCTGGCAAAAGGAACGAATACGTTTACGATCGGAATACCTTGTTGCCCAGAATGTATAGTGATGATCCTAGCCATGTTGGCTTTTACAAAGATTGGATGCAGCTGGGCGAAACCGGCTCTCCTAGTTTTACAGATAACCTGGGTTTTCTATTTAGTTACCAAACCGGCTTTATGTACATGCGTTATTTTGCTTGGAACTTTGTGGGCCGACAAAATGATGAGCAAGGCCATGGAAATTATTTAGAAGGCAACTGGATGACTGGTATTAAAGCCATAGACAATTTACACATTGGCGGCCAAGATGCACTTTCGCAAGGAGCAAAAACACAGGTTGCTTACAACCGTTTCTTTGCCCTTCCGTTTATTTTAGGCCTTATTGGTATATTTTGGCATTTTAAACGCCAAGAAAAAGACGCTGGTATTGTAGCCCTCTTATTTTTCTTTACTGGTATGGCTATTGTGCTCTACTTAAACCAAACGCCTTTGCAACCAAGAGAGCGTGATTATGCCTACACCGGATCTTTTTACGCTTTTGCCATTTGGATTGGTTTGGGAGTTGCAGCCATTTCTGAGTTCTTGAGTAAAAAACTAAACCCTCAATATGGTGCCATTTTAGCCACACTTATTGGCTTGTGCATGGCACCGACCTTAATGGCCAAAGAAGGTTGGAACGACCACGACAGATCAAGCAAAACCACACCAAGAGATTTTGCGATTGATTACTTAGAATCATGTGCACCCAATGCTATTTTATTCACCTATGGCGATAACGACACCTACCCCATCTGGTACGTCCAAGAAGTGGAAAATATCCGTCCAGATGTCCGAGTTATAAACTTAAGCCTTTTAGGCACCGATTGGTATTTACGTCAGTTAAAAGGAAAAATAAATGAAGCAGAGCCAGCCCCATTAAGCATGCCAAATGAAAAATTTGTTCAAGGTGTTCGCGATGTATTATACTACCAAGATATCGGATTAAAAGAACCCGTTGAACTTAAAAACTTAGTAGAATTCCTTTTATCAGATGCTGATGCCGATAAAGTAGGCTACGAAAGTGGTGATAAACAAAATTTCTTGCCTACCAAAAACTTTAAACTCAGCATAAACTCCGAAGAGGTGCTTGCAACCGGAACATTGCCGGCTAGCTTAAAAGATAAAATTACGCCTAGCATGACTTGGACGTACAATAAAAATCAAGTTACTAAAGATAATTTAGGATTATTAGACATGCTAGCCCACAATAATTGGAAACGTCCCATTTATTTTGCCATTACCGTACCATCAGACAATTATGCCGGCTTAGATAAATACTTATACAAAGAAGGTTTTGCTTACCGCTTATTGCCACTAAAACCAAGCGAAACTGCCGAAAGAGAGTTAATAAATACCTCTACCATGTACACCAACATGATGACAAAATTCCGTTGGGGTAATATGAAAAATGCTAGTTACTTAGATATAGAGTCTACCCGAATGGTGCTCATTGTCATAAATAACTTTAATATTTTGGCCGAGCAATTGCTTTTGGAAGGTAAAGTTATTGAAGCGAAAAAAATATTAGAGAAATGCCAAGAGGTACTGCCCGATAAATTGTACGCTATGAGCTTTGCCGTGCGCACTTATTTCACTGCAGAATTACTGTATAAAGCTGGTGAAACCCAAAAAGCAAATGCGCTTATGAGCAAAGTATGTGATTATGTAAGCGATGAGGTGCGCTATTTTATTGCCATAGAAAAAGACAAACCCAATGCAGCAAGCAACGATATCCAATTGGGACTTTCTATTTTAAATGAAGCTCTTAGAAGCACAGATGCTCAAGGGCAAAAAGACTTAAACACGCACATTAAAAAACAATTTGAAGAGTTACAATCGAGCTTAACACCTAGATAATCAGATTAACAAGGCATAAAAAAAGGGGGCTTAATTAGTTAAGCCCCCTTTTTTTATGCAATTAAGCGTAGTGTTTATTCATTAACCACGCCCATACTACAAAATTTCTCGATGCGCTGGTTCACCAGTTCATCAATAGCTATTTTCTTAAATTTAGATAAATCTTTTACGATTTGCTCTTTAATGGTTTGCGCCATTATTTCTGGGTTTCTGTGCGCACCACCCAAAGGCTCTGATATTACCCCATCAATTAATTTATTGGCGAACATATCTTTGGAGGTAAGCTTTAAACATTCGGCAGCTTTTTCTTTATAATCCCAACTACGCCATAAAATAGACGAACAAGATTCTGGAGAAATTACCGAATACCAGGTATGCTCTAACATGTATACTTTATCGCCAATACCAATGCCCAAGGCACCACCCGAAGCCCCTTCACCAATAATAAAGCAAAGTATAGGCACTTTTAATACCGACATTTCTAATAAATTTCTAGCAATGGCTTCCCCTTGTCCACGCTCTTCGGCCTCTAAGCCCGGGTAAGCACCCATGGTATCTATAAATGAGATAACTGGCTTGTTAAATTTCTCCGCCAATTTCATTAAGCGCAAAGCTTTTCTATAACCTTCGGGGTTTGCCATACCGAAGTTGCGGTACTGGCGCTCTTTTGTATTTTTTCCTTTCTGATGACCAATAATCATTACAGTTTGACCGCCCAGGGTGGCAAAACCACCAATAATAGCTTTATCGTCTTTTACGGTTCTATCGCCGTGCATTTCAATAAAATCGTCACAAATTTGCTCAATGTAATCCAAAGTTTGTGGCCTATCCTGATGACGAGAGAGTTGCACTTCTTGCCAGCGGCTAAGATTCTGATACACTTCATTTTTTGTTTTTTCGAGTTTACTCTCTAGTTCTTTCACCTTATCAGACATATTCACTTTTGTCTTTTCGGAAATCTGTTTCACCTTTTCAATTTCCTGATTTAAATCAGCAATTGGTTTTTCAAAATCAAAAGAAGTAGTATCCATGTTGTGCTCTTTGAGGACACTAAATTAGGCATTTCTACTACTAAATGAAAAATCAGATAAAATACCGCTTTCAAACAATAAGCCACAAACAGAAAGCGTTGTTTCAAAAACCTGTAAATACTATGATGCAAAATCGCTTTTTAGCACCCGCAGCCATAATGGGCTCGGCTATCATTTTATCGGTAAGCATTTTTGCGGCCGCTTGGAAATCTTCGAAATCTGAAAATCAAACTATCAATGTAACAGGTTCTGCAAAAAAAAGCATCGTATCTGATTTAGGTATTTTGAGGCTAACCATCAATGTAGAAGAGCCCGGACAGTTAGGTGTATACCAAAGTCTTAAAACACAAGTGCCTATTGTTATGACTTATTTAGCCAAGAAGGGCCTAAATAGAAGCAAAATGAGTGTGCAGGTGATGAATGTATTTCCCAATTATATTTATAGTGAAGCAGGTAGCCCCATAAGTGTGCGTTCTTACGGAGGCACACAAACCATCGAAGTACAATCATCCAATGTAAATCTAATCAGAGATATTTCGCTAGATGCAGCCTCACTCGTAGAAAGAAGATTAAGCGTTACCGTAAATGCCCCCGAATACTACTATACCAAACTCTCTGAAATTAAAATTGATATACAAGCAGATGCAGCCAAAGATGCCATGATACGTGGCCGACGCATTGCTGAAGCCACCGGCAGAAGCTTGGGTGTACTTACCAATGCACGGATGGGTGTATTGCAAATTACGCCCGAAAATTCTAATGTAACGTCGGACTATGGCGTAAACGATGTAACCGCTATAAGAAAAGAAATAACAGCGGTAGTAAATGCCAATTTTTTAATCAACTAGTATATGTGGCCATATATAGACGAGTCTGTAACCAGAATCTATGAAAGTTTATTCTGCGATAACCTAGTACGCCCAGCATTATTAGCTGCCACCAACCTGATGCACCATTTGGTTGGTACTCCTTTAACCCAAACACGCTAAACCATGATTACACCTTACTTAAGTTCCATTTTAAGGATTTTTTTAGCCTTAGGAGCGCTGAATTTAAACACGCCCCAAACACAAAACCTTTTAGGTGTGCAGGGGCCAATTCTTTTCGAAAAAACAAGCTTCAGCTTATCGTGGAGTTCACACCCTTCAGCTACCTATTATAAACACGAGTACCTAGCCAAAGGCGTTAACCCCGAGCAATATAAAGAGATGTTCATGATTGAATTTTTAGCCGATGAAGGGGCTTCTCCAAAAAATATGGCTTTGGAGAAAATTGGCAGTACAAAAGATCGTAAAAAAATAGACCCATATGCATTTGCAGAGAGTTTAAAGCAAGATAAAAGCGGAAACGATGTACTTATTAATTTTATACAAAGCAATGCCAATGGGAAAGTAGCAAGCATAGTGGAATGGAACACGTATCGCTATATAAAAACTACCAGCAAAGACGGTAAAAAAGGTTTACTACTCTTGGCCATAAGCCGTAGAGGATATGGGAAATCTATCCCTACATTTTTAAGTAGCATAAAATCACGCAAAAACACGACAGCAACTTCATTAGCCAAGTATAAAATACCTGAAATCACTTTAAAATAGACGACAAAATTGCTTATAAAATTTGTACCTTTTGTGTGCAACTTAATCATGCTCAATAATGTCTAATCACGCCATTCAAACAGAAATCGACGCCAGTTATTTATATCAAAAATTAGCGGAAAATGAATCGGATGAGCTTATTGCGCACGTATACGCACAAATGAGCGCCATCGAAAAAAGTCACGCAGAAGCGTTTGCCGCAAAAGAAAATATAAACTTAGAAAGCATTTTTAAGCCCTCTTGGCGGGCTAAAACCTTAAATGCCATTGGTAAACTATTTGGCTACGATTACGTGTTAGGGGCACTTATGGATACCGAAAAAAGTATCTCTAATGCAATTATTAATACCAAAAAAGAACATAAACTAGAAATTACAGGTACCGAAACCAATCACGTAAAAATATTACGCTCCATTGTTGAAAAAGACAGTAAACGAGCAGGTACCTATATCTCCAAATTCGAGAGTCGCCACCGATCGGTAGGTGGCAATGCCATTCGGGCTGCCGTATTGGGTGGTAACGATGGCTTGGTATCTAACTTTAGTTTGGTAATGGGCATTGCAGGAGCCACGGCCGGTGGTTCGGGTGTACTAATTGCAGGTTTAGCAGGCATGTTGGCCGGGGCATTATCTATGTCGCTCGGAGAATGGATTTCGGTAAAAAGTTCGCAAGAACTCTACGAAAATCAGATGGAAATTGAAATGGAAGAGTTGGAAACGCACCCCGAAGGAGAACGCCAAGAATTAGCTCTTATTTACATGACCAAGGGTATTAATGAAAAACAAGCGCATGCCATGGCCACCGAAGTAATGAAAGATAAAACCCATGCGCACGAAATTTTAGTGAAAGAGGAATTGGGTATAAATACCGAAGAACTTCAAGGATCGGCAACCGAAGCTGCCATTTATTCTTTCTTGCTGTTTACCATAGGTGCTATTATTCCGGTATTGCCATTCTTCTTCACCAAGGGTTTTAACGCCATTGCGTTTAGTGTTGCAGGGAGTGCTGTAGGTTTATTTATTATTGGCGCCGCTATTACCTTATTCACAGGTAAAAACGTATGGTATTCGGGCTTTAGGCAGGTTTTCTTTGGACTTGCCGCCGCCGCAATTACCTACGGCATTGGTCATGTGGTAGGTGTAGCCATTGGCTAATTTTTTAATTTCTTATGCCTCCCTACGGTTATTTTACCCGAAATATAGCCCAATGCTAAGGCTAGCGGATAATCTCCGGCCCAATGTACTTCTGTATTCATCATAGCAAAAGCTGTTAAACCCATCAAAGAATAGCCAACAGGTTTTATCCAGCGTTTTTCGGGATAATTTAAACTAAGTACGGTTACCGTAGCCATCATGGTAGCCAAATGGCCTGATGGAAAGGCATCGTAATTTGGCGTATGTTTTTGGTACGAAGAAAAAGCTGGAAAGGGTGTCCATGTACCACCAGGCCGGGTAGCCACAAAGGGGCTTTGTCTACCAAAAGATCTTTTCAATATCTGCGTAGCAAGGCCCATCGAAATAAAGGTTTCAGCTAAATCACTAGCAGTTTGCAAAGACCGGTAATCGTGATGAATTTTACCATAAATAAACAAACCTCCGGCAATAAGCATAGTTGTGCCCCCCTCTCCCAATTGGTAAAAAGCCGTATTCACATTTTTAGGAAGCTTAAGAATCTTCGTACCGCCCACGTCAAGCAATACATTGTAACGGGTATCGGGATTTAAATGCAAATCGGCCCCCAAACGTTTGGCGCCATTTAATAAGGGTTGATCTTGCCACACTAATAATCCGGTAGCTGCAGTAATAATTCCAAGATTCAACAAATTCTTTCGCTGAAAAGGAGTTTTAGCAACCTGGCCTAAATCATTCGGAATATTTTTAATAAAGCCCCATTTAACTGGCTTATCATAGGTAACAACAAGGGGATTATTAGGGTTAGCCCATTGATTAGTTTTAGCAGTACTCGTGTCCGTTTGTGCACAAACACAAGTGCTTATAAACAAAAAAAAGCCTAAAAAATGTGCAAAAAATAAGGTAGTAAATGATTTCTTTTTGATAGAGCGCTCTGATAAATAAATAAAATTGAAGTTAACCAAAAAACAATAAACTACCATAACAACGAAAACTAGATACGGTGATAGCATTGATAAATTTCATTATTTTTGATCAAGCACATCCCTCCAAAAAAAATGAAAAATAGAAGAACCTTTTTAAAACTTTCGGCTTTAAGTACCGCCGCCATAGCTATTAAGCCATTGCAATCACTAGGTGCAACAAGTTTTATATCGAATACAAAAACAAATAAGCCTATTGTGCTTTCTACGTGGCGTTTTGGGTTAGAGGCAAATGCTGCTGCTTGGGAAGTTTTAAAAACAGGTGGAAGGTCGTTAGACGCAGTGGAAGCCGGGGTACGAGTGCCCGAAGGCGACCCAAAAGAACGCAGTGTAGGCTACGGAGGCCGACCCGACAGAGATGGAAGAGTAACACTGGATGCTTGCATCATGGACGAATTTTCGAACATTGGCTCGGTAGCCTGCTTAGAATATATAAAACACCCTATCTCAGTTGCTAGGGCTGTAATGGAAAAAACACCACACGTAATGCTGGTTGGAGATGGCGCCCTACAATTTGCCTTAGCCCAAGGCTTTCCGAAAGAAAATTTACTTGTGGAAGAATCTGAAAAAGAGTGGAAAGAATGGCTAAAAACTACCCAATACAAACCTCTTGCAAACATCGAAAACCACGATACCATTGGTATGGTAGCCATGGATGCCAACGGAAATTTATCTGGGGCATGCACCACCAGCGGCATGGCCTTTAAAATGCATGGGCGTGTGGGGGATTCGCCCATTATTGGCGCCGGTTTATATGTTGATAATGAAGTAGGCGCTGCCACTGCCACCGGGCAGGGTGAAGAAGTTATTCGCACCGCGGGTTCTTATTTAGTGGTAGAATTGATGCGCCAAGGCAAATCGCCAGAAGCGGCTTGTAAAGAAGCCGTAGAACGCATTGTAAAACTACAACAGCGCAGAAACAAAAATTTAAAAGAGATACAAATTGGCTTTATTGCACTCAACAAACAAGGGCAATACGGTGCTTATTGTCTGCAATCGGGCTTTAATTATGCGGTTTACGATACCCAAGGTGGCAACCGTTTACTAGATGCAGCCTATTATTTAAAAGGATGAAAAAGCTAGAAATTGCTTGTTTCAATCTTTCATCTGCCAAAATAGCTGCCCAAACAGGAGCAGATCGTATTGAATTTTGCGCCGACTATACCTTGGGAGGAATTACACCAAGCAAGCATGATTTTATCAGTTTAAGAGCCTATTTTACCGGACCTATATATGTGATGATTAGACCTCGAGGTGGCAATTTTGTATATACCGATACCGAGCTAATGCAGATGGAAGAAGATATAAATGCCTTCAGTAAACTAGGTGCAGATGGTTTTGTATTTGGCGCTTTAACTATTGATGGGCAGGTAGACTTAGCGGCAAATGGGCAATTAATAGCCGCAACATCCGGACTTCCGTGTACGTTCCACCGAGCTTTTGATAGCTGTATAAATCAGCAAGAGGCATTAAGTCGGCTCGAAAGTTTAGGCTTTAACAACATATTAAGCTCTGGAGGAATGAAAACAGCATTAGATGGAATAGAAAACTTACGCTCGGCACAAAAAAATACAAAACTGAATATTATTACCGGTGGAGGTATCCGATCGAGTACTATTGTCGCTCTAGCCAGACAATTCGAAACCGAGTTTTACCATTCCTCTGGGATTATAAGCGGAGATATTGCCGATGCAACAGAAATTATAGCACTCAAAAAAGCCCTAGCCTTATGTTAAAGTGGATTTGCTTCGTAGGACTAGTGGTGCTAAGCTTTACTTGTCAAGCCCAAAATTTTACCTGGAATTTAGCCGATTTAGCCTGGACTTTCAGAAATAGTAAAAACAACACCACCTACAGAGCAACCATACCCGGAACGGTACATACCGATTTAGCGAAAAATGGACTGATTGCCGATCCATTTTACGGAAGCAATGAAAAAGAAGTGCAGTGGATAGAAAATGATACTTGGGTGTATGAAACCACTATCACCCTTCAAGAAAAACAAGTCAACCAAGAATCGTTATCACTTATTTTCGAAGGGCTAGATACCTATGCCAAGGTATACCTAAACAACCAGTTAATTATAGAGGCTGATAATATGTTCAGGCGCTGGGAAATTCCTGTTAAACCGATTATAAAACAAGGAAACAACCAACTAAAAATAGTTTTTGAGCCTGCGGTAGCCAAAGCAAAGGCCTTAGCAAAAACACTCCCCTACACTCTCCCAGGAGATGAACGGGTATTTGTGCGAAAAGCACCATATCAGTTTGGATGGGATTGGGGGCCACGTTTAGTAAGCTGTGGGATTTGGAAAAATGCCTATTTAATTAGCCATTCCGAAGCTCGGTTAACAAACATCCAATTGAAACAAATCAGCTTAAGTGATACCTTAGCCGAGCTAGAAGTTATTGTCCATTTCAATAATCCAAAGGGCGAAAAATTAGCATTGCTAGGGCAAATAGGTGATGTAAAAGAGCGTGTAACGTTACATAACGATTCGGTTGCCAGTCTGCACTTCAAGCTAAAAAACCCAAAAAAATGGTGGACGAAAGAATTGGGAGAAGCGCATCTATACCAAGTAAAAATTGACTTAAATAACGAATCAAGTACTTTAGATAGCCAAACCGAAATCGTTGGTTTACGCACCATAGAATTGGTCCAAAAGCCCGATTCGGTTGGAAGTAGTTTTTACTTCAAACTCAATGGAGTACCCCTATACATGAAAGGCAGCAACCTCATTCCGCCCGAAAGTTTTATGCCCAAGGCGAATAAAACTACCTATGAAGCGCTGCTGAGCAAGGCCCAAGATCAAGGGATAAACATGCTCCGAGTTTGGGGTGGTGGTGTGTACTTAGACGATGATTTTTATACCCTTTGCGATGAAAAAGGTATACTCGTTTGGCAAGATTTTATGTTTGCCGGAGGCATGTATCCCGGAGATTTAGCCTTTCAAAAAAATGTAGCACAAGAAATTAAAGAACAAGTCATTCGCTTGCGCAATCATCCTAGCTTGGCTATATGGTGTGGCAATAACGAGCTAGAAGAAGGCTGGAATAACTGGGGCTGGCAGAAACAATTTGCCTATTCCGCTAGCGATTCGGCAAAAATTTATCAGGATTATACCAAACTTTTTAAGGAAAATATACCTAAGATACTTGTAGAATTTGATGGCACTAGACCTTATCATCCCTCATCTCCTACCAATGGTTGGGGCCGAAAAGAGAGTTTAACGACTGGCGATTTGCATTATTGGGGCGTTTGGTGGGGCATGGAGCCTTTCGAAAAATACCAAGAAAAAATAGGTCGATTTGTATCTGAATTCGGTTTTCAGAGCATGCCCGAGCTTTCATCTATCCAAAAATTTATTCCGGAGAATGAACAAACACTATTTTCGCCAAGCTTAAAAACACATCAGAAACACCCAACTGGCTACGAAACTATTAAAAGTTATATGGAGCGGGATTATTTCGTTCCGAAAAACCTAAACGACTTTACCTATGTATCGCAATTGCTGCAGGCCAGAGGGATGAAGATAGCTATTGAGGCGCAACGGGCGGCCAAACCCTATAATATGGGAAGTTTGTATTGGCAATTAAACGATTGTTGGCCGGTAAGTTCGTGGAGCGGTATTGATTATTACGGAACACCCAAAGCACTTCATTACGCTGTAAAAAAAGCCTTTAAACCTGTACTAATTTCTGTTAAACAAGAAACAGATGGCTTTAAAACCACCCTAGTTTCAGATCTTTCAAAACCCATTAGCGGAAGGCTAGAAATAGAGGTGCTTAATTTTAGTGGCAAGGTTCTACAGCGTACTATGCAAGCAATTTACCTAGCAGCCAATGGCACGTTAACTGTTTCCATCATGCCGGTTTCTTACATAAATGGACTAGATCCGAGCAACACAGTCATTCGCTATCGTTTACTAGAAGGAGGGCAGGAATTGGCAAACCAAATTCAGTATTTGGCTAAACCGAAGGAGCTTAACTTACAGAACCCCGAGCTACAACTCAGAAAACTGAATGATCACAGCGTGGAAATTAGGTGTTCTTATTTAGCTAAAGATGTGTGTATCACGCTTCCGGGGGCTTTGCCCAGCGATAATTATTTCGACCTCGTACCCGGAGAGAAAAAAATAATCCAGTTAGATTTTCAGGCGAAAGTAAATCATGCCAATTTAAAGGCAAAATCGCTCTGGGACGTAAAAAAAGATTAAACCGCAGGTTCTTGCTGACTCAGGCAATGGAAGCTACCCAGGCCCCAAATAATTTCGGTAGAATCTAAACCAATCACTTTTCTGCTAGGGAAACAAGACTGAATAATTTGTAGCGCTTGCTCGTCTTTTGCACAACGGAATGTAGGCACAATTACCGTAGTATTGGCAATGTAGAAATTGGCATAAGAAGCCGGCAAACGCTGATCGTCGTAAACCACTGCATCAGGCATGGGCAACTCTATGATGTTTAAGGCTTGGCCATTTGGCAAACGCATAGCCTTTAATTGTTTTAAATTATGCTGAAGTAACTCGTAGTTTTCGTCGGCCTGGTTTTCCTCCACTACGGTGAGCACCGTGTTTTCATTCACAAAACGAACGGTATCGTCAATATGTCCATCGGTATCGTCGCCAACTACGCCCTCATCAACCCATAAAATTTGGTCTACCCCATAAAAATTTCGTAAGTATTCCTCAATTTGTTCTTGGTTAAGGTGAGGGTTCCGATTTGGATTGAGCAAACAAGCGGTAGAAGTTAATAGCGTCCCAGCTCCGTTAAACTCTACTGAGCCACCTTCCATCACGATGCCTGGATGAAATACTGGAATATTGAATGCTTTGCCAATTAGTGTGGGAATCACATCGTCTAAATCGAAGGGTGGATATTTGTCGCCCCAAGCATTATAGCCCCAATCTACAATAACTTTTTTCTGTTCAGCTTCGGGGTTAACTAAAAATGCCGGGCCATGATCGCGACACCAGGCATCGTTTGTGGGGTGAAAAAAGAATGCTACTTGTGCTAAGTTTACACCTGCAGCGCTCAAATGCCCTAAAGCAAAATTTTTCATCGCTTCATCGGTAACATTAATGCGCACTTTTTCACTTTCGGCCAAAGCCTTAATAAACTGAGCATAATAGGGATAAATAACGTCGAGTTTACCGGGCCAGCTAGCCTCTTTATGTGGCCAACTTAACCACGTAGCTTCGTGTTGTTCAAATTCGGCTGGGAAACGGTAGCCTAAGGATTTAGGTGTAGCAGCAAAATTCATTAATCTTCGTCGATAAAACGTTGGGTAATGGGCTGATACGAATCGATACGGCGATCTCTCAAAAATGGCCAATGTGTACGGTATTCGTCGGTTTTTTTCAAATCGATGGCTTGTACGTATACTTCTTCCTCATCGTGAGAAGCTTGGTATAAAATGCTACCAAAGGGATTGCTCACAAATGAACCACCCCAAAATTTCATGGCGCCATCTTGTTCAAAACCTACTCTATTTACGCTTACCACATGCAAACCATTGGCCACCGAGTGACTACGTTGTATGGTTTGCCACGCATTGTATTGTTCGGTATTGGTAGCTTCGTTTTGCGAAGTAGCCCAACCTATTGCAGTAGGGTAAAACAAAATTTCGGCACCCATTAAGGCCGTAATACGAGCCGCTTCAGGGTACCATTGATCCCAACAAATGAGCACACCAAGGGTGGCAAATTTGGTTTTAAATATTTTATAGCCTAAATCTCCCGGAGTGAAATAAAATTTCTCATAATAAGCCGGATCATCGGGAATGTGCATTTTTCGGTATTTACCCAAATACGCACCATCGGCATCTAATACGGCGGTGGTATTGTGGTACAAGCCTTGCGCACGTTTTTCAAATAATGAAGCAATTATTACCACACCCAATTCTTTTGCTAAGGCGCCTAAGCTATCGGTAGAAGGACCGGGAATGGTTTCAGCCAAAGAAAAATTATCGTAATTTTCTTCATCGCAGAAATACAAAGAGGTAAATAATTCTTGTAAACACACTATTTGGGCGCCTTTAGCGGCGGCCTCTCGTGTTTTCTCGATGGCTTTACGTAAGTTTTCTTCTTTGCTGGCCGTGCAAGTCATTTGCACCAAGCCTACGTGTACGGTACTCATGCTGCAAAAGTACGGTATTTGACAGATTGTAGATGAAATTGAATTAATTTTTTAATTTAGATTAACTAAAACCAATTCTTATGAAACGAATTACCTATTCTTTAATCGCATTATTTTTACTTTCTGCCGGACTTTCTATAGTGAGTTTGAGCTGTAACAAAGAGGCAAGCGCACAAGTGGATACCCCTGGCCGTAATTTAGGCATTATAACATACTTTAAAAACATCAATGGTGTAATAGAGTATTGGAAATGCAATTACGATGGTACGGGTAAAACTAAAATCAACATTCCAACGCTTCCAGATAATTTTTACTTAGCCGGCATTGTTGTTTCACCGGATGGACAAAAAGTTTTTCTTTCTGCAGGCAAATCAGGGCAGAACGTCACTATAAATAGAATATACCGAATGGATATTGATGGCACGAACCTCTTATTGATTGCCGATGATATGGGTGCAGAACAGGTAATGCAGGCATTATAAATGTAAAGCCACACCCAATGACACCAAAAACAAAATGGATACTCAGCTTGCTTAGCGTCTTGGCTACAGCACTGATCATGCAAAGCCAGGGGGCTGGTTTTAAAACCGATTTTACACCACTGGGCATTGTGTCGCTTGAGTTAGCAAGCAGCATAAGTCAAGTTCAACACATTTTAGCAGTATGGAACCATAAGGATCTGTTACTGAATATTGGGTTAGATTTTCTGTTTATCCCGGCCTATACGTTTTTCTTTATTCAATCGCTAAAAATTACCATTTCTAAGCATCGCCTGAACTGGTTACAACAGGTAGGCAACAAACTAATTGCTGTGGCCTACCTAGCTGCCGCACTAGATAGTATTGAAAATTTGTTGATGCTCAGCAGTATGATGGGGCATTATTCGGCAGGCTCGATATGCGCTACAGCAAGTATTGCCACCACCAAGTTTGTGGGCATCGGCTTTATATTGCTTTACCTTATCGGTTCGCTACCACGCACGCTTAGCCGAAAAGTTGCTAACTAAAAAAGCATCAGCCCATAGGCTGATGCTTTTAAAAAGTTGATCTCAACTAAATTATAATTTATACGCTTTGTAAATTTTTACAACCCCATCATTCTCACTACTTACTACAATTAAGCTTTGCGCAATTGGACTTTGAGATGCCGGGATAAATAATATACCTTCTGGCGCATCGCCAGTTCTTATCATTTTAACAAATTGAGGAGCAGTTGGATTGGTGATATCATAAATTGCAAAGGCATCTGCACGTTCCATACCAACAATGGCAATATACTTGTTCCCCACACGGCCAATGGCAATAGATTCTGGCTCTACACTTTTATCATCGCTTCTTCCATCGTCATATATGCCTAAATCTTTAGCCTTAATGTCCAATTCATTTTTACTATCGTACACCTGTGCACCTGTATTGGCATTCCATACGCTAAATGAACGGGCACCTAAAGAATATAGCGCATCAAAATCGCCATCAGCGTCTGTATCGCCCAATGTTTTTGTAATATTTAACCTTCCTAAATTTGCAGCTAATTTAACCGTTGTTGCAGTTGGGAAAGCGGTTGGATCTAAAGTACTTGAACCTACACGCTGCATTTCATTTAACCCTGGTGTGCCGGTATATTCTCTTGCATCACCTTCATTAGCTGTAAATAAATACGGCGTACCATTGTACCGAAAAAATGAAATTGCATCGGGCATATAAATACCAAATACCTTCGACTGAGTAAAAAAATCAATTTTACTATCCTGATCACTTGGATCGATAGCGTTACTTGCTAAAGAATAATCTTTAAAGCCAAGCGGCATAATTTTTTTTATCGTAGCGGTTGCGATATCAATTTCTGCTATACCGTTATTTTCTTGTAAGGTAACGTAAGCTGTTTTAGAGTCATCAGAAACAGCAATATATTCTGGTTCAATATCTTTTACAAAATTTAAACCCACTCCAAATATGCGAAAGCCTTGGCTTGCTAACATTGTTTTTTGTGACTCAAATGCACTAAAATTGATGGTTAATACGGAGTAATCGGATACCTTAATGATGGAAACAGTACCTTCTGGATCATCTGTATAATCATTGTTAGGTTCACCTTCATTGGCAGTAAGAATATACTTTCCATCTGGACTAAACGTAACCATATCGGGTAAGGCGCCAACGGTAATTACAGCCTCTTGGGCATAAGTTGTGGTATTAAATACTACAACCTTACCCGCACTTTGTTTAGTAGTTGCCTCAATAGCCGCAGCTAATTTTCCGTCTTTCACCGCTACACTATTTACATATCCACCGTATGGGGTCATACTGATAGAATGAATCAATCGAACATTCGATGGCTCGCTAATATCAATCACATCAATCTTATTAACTGTGCCATTATTTACTGCAAATAAACGTTTGGTAATGGGGTCAAAAGTGGTAATTTCTGCCGCATACAAACCTCCGAGACTAATAGAGGCGATTTCGTAATAAGAGGCAACATCTTCGTTGAGCGTATTTTCAAGGGGCTGGGGCTCAACTACTTTCGATTCTTTTTTACAAGCTGCTAGTACAGCTACTAATGTGAAGATTAGTATAGTTCTTTTCATTTTATATGTTTTTTTACAAATAAAATGGTTGAACATTAAATTAATATAAGCAACCTATTAAAATTGTATTAACTCTTTACTAAATCTATTTATGTTGCCCTACAAAAAAGCCCCCCGAATTTCGGGAGGCTTTTTGTTTTAAATCGCTAGTACCCCGAGGGCACTTTCTTTTAACGCTGCTTCATCGAGCACGTGATCTTGCAATTTGCCTTGAATAAAATCATCATAAGCCGATAAATCGAAATGGCCATGGCCGCATAAGTTGAATAAAATTACCCGTTCTTCGCCCTTAGCCGTAGCTTCGTTTGCTTCCCGAATTACCTGGGCTACAGCGTGGTTAGCTTCCGGTGCAGGTAATATTCCTTCAGCTTTGGCAAATAATAAGCCTGCCCTAAAACACTCCAATTGCTGTATGGCTACGGCTTCAATCAAATCATCTTTTAACAACTGGCTGCACAAAGCACTTGCTCCATGATAACGCAAACCACCGGCATGTAAACCCGGGGGCATAAAATCGTGACCTAAACTATACATGGGCAATAAAGGCGTGTAGCCGACACTATCGCCAAAATCGTAGCCAAATACGCCACGGGTTAATTTGGGGCAGGAAGCTGGTTCTACCGCAACGGCACGCACTTTACGACCGCCTCTGAGCATTTCGCCCAAAAAAGGAAAGGCAATGCCGGCAAAGTTAGAGCCGCCGCCTAGTGGAGCAATTACCACATCAGGGTAAAGACCTACTTTTTCGAATTGGGTTTGCGCTTCTTGCCCAATAATAGTTTGGTGCAACAATACGTGGTTGAGCACACTGCCTAAAGCATAGTGTGCTTTTTCGTCTTGTGCGGCAACTTCTACCGCTTCGCTAATGGCAATGCCCAAAGAACCGAGCGATTTAGGATCTTTAGCCAAGTTGGCTTTACCTACTTCGGTTAGGGTACTTGGCGATGGATGTACACTAGCGCCAAAAGTTTCCATAATAGACTTTCGGTAGGGCTTTTGGTCGAAACTACCGCGAACCATAAACACTTCGCATTCTAAATCGAACTGAGCGCAAGCAAAACTTAAGGCGGTACCCCATTGCCCAGCACCGGTTTCGGTTACAATTTTTTTAATACCTTCTTGCTTGTTGTAATAGGCTTGAGCAATGGCCGTATTGGTTTTGTGCGATCCGCTGGGGCTGCCTCCTTCGTATTTATAAAAAATTTTAGCGGTAGTTCCCAAGGCTTTTTCTAAGCGCTCGGCTCGTACCAAGGGGCTTGGTCTGTAAATGGCGTATACCTCTCTTACCGGCTCCGGAATTTCGATATAGGGCTCGGTGCTTACTTCTTGCTTAATCAATTCCATGGGAAATAAAGGGGCTAAATCTTGAGGCCCCACCGGCTGCTTGGTTTGAGGGTGTAAGGGTGGTAAAGGTTTGTTTACCATATCGGCAACAATGTTGTAATAATGCGTTGGCATTTCTTCTTTGGTCAAATAAATTTTCATCTCTAGCTGTGAGTTAATGTGTAAAAAAATGTGTGTGGATGAAAACGGGATTTGAAAGAGGAGGTCGTTAAACGACGAAGGGTCCACCCGTTGACACCGGTAGACCCTTCTCGAATATATAATTGGCGCTTAACGCCACAAAATCCTAGCAAGTGTGCCCACCCTGTTTAAAGGAGAGCGCCACCAATTTATGCTTTGCGGATTTGTAAATGTCATGCAACAAATATAAGAGCTAAAATGTAAAAAGCAAATACATTTTTAACGCTGATTTCACTTTACTTTTTACTCTTTTTTTATTAGCGTGGAATTAAGGCTATTTGTTGTAGAAATTCTAAATTATCAAAAAAGTCACGCTCTTCGGTAATTTTGCCATCAACAATTTTGGCAATGGTACAGCCAATTACATCAACTTTTTTACCAGTAGCCGGGATGCCAAAAAATACGCCAGTATGCGTACCTGTAAAGCGCCAGTACTTTACTAATTTTTCGCCCTTTGCAAAGCTTTCAACAACTGTAAATTTACGATCGGAAAAACCGGTTACATAATTGCTATAGTAGGCTTTTGCGGCATCTTTACCCTTTGTTTCGGGCTTGGTGTGAAGCAATACAACATCATCAGCGAAGGCTGTATCTAAAATGTTTGTGCGACCTTCGTTTGCAACCACATCCCAAACACGACCATAAAATTCAAGATTGTCGGCTTCAGTTTGTGCTTGCTTTGCACTTTCGTTTGTACATGAAGCAAGAGATAGCCCGACTAAACATAAGAATACGAGTTTTTTCATTTTTTTGTTTTTTTTTGTGAGTAATATTCTAAACTACAAATAAATCTCAATTAGTTAAATTTTTAAATAAAAAAAAGGCGGCTCGGTAATACCGGGCCGCCTTTAACACGTTTTGATATGTATATTAACCTATATCGAAACGATCTAAGTTCATCACTTTTGAAAAAGCTGCTGCAAAATCGTGCACAAATTTTTCATTGGAATCGGCACATGCATAGGCTTCTGCCAAGGCACGCAATTGAGAATTCGATCCAAAAATTAAATCGGCACGGGTAGCAGTCCATTTGATATCGCCTGTTGTACGATCGCGACCAACAAATTCATTTTGAGAGGCGGATGAGGCTTCCCATTTGGTGCTCATATCTAATAAGTTCACAAAGAAATCGTTGCTTAGTGTTTCCATATTTTTGGTAAACACGCCGTGTTGCGCACCGTAGGCATTGGCACCCAATACACGCATACCTGCAACTAAAACAGACATTTCGGTTGCGTTTAGGGTTAATAATTGCGCTTTATCTAATAATAACTCTTCGGCCGGAATAACTTCACCAGCTGCAACAAAATTGCGGAACCCATCTGCTTTCGGCTCTAAGTAGGCTACAGATTCTACATCGGTTTGTTCTTGGCTAGCATCGGTGCGGCCAGGCGTAAACGATACGCTAATAGCGTGTCCGGCTTTTTTAGCCGCTGCTTCTACCGCCGCACAACCGCCTAAAACGATTAAATCAGCTAAAGAAACTTGTTTGCCTCCAGCAGCTTGGCTATTAAATCCTTTTCGAATAGTTTCTAAAGCACTCAATACAGTTGCCAATTTAGCAGGCTGATTGACTTCCCATGTATTTTGAGGAGCTAAACGAATACGAGCACCATTGGCACCGCCACGTTTATCAGAGCCACGGAAAGTAGAGGCAGATGCCCAAGCGGTACTTACCAATTGAGCAATGCTTAAACCCGAGTTTAAAATTTGCGTTTTAAGGCTAGCAATATCTTGCGCATCAATTACTTTATAATCAACTGCAGGAATAGGGTCTTGCCAAATTAAAGTTTCGGTTGGAACCTCTTTGCCCAAATAACGAGCAATTGGACCCATATCACGATGGGTTAATTTAAACCATGCTTTAGCAAAAGCATCGGCAAATTCTGCAGGGTTTTGGTGAAAACGTTTGGAGATTTTTTCATAAGCCGGGTCCATTCTCAAAGCCATATCGGCAGTGGTCATCATGGGCGCATGCTTTTTCGATGCATCGTGGGCATCGGGTACATTAACACCTGCACCATCTTTTGGCTTCCATTGTTGGGCTCCGGCTGGGCTTTTTGTCAATTCCCACTCGTAACCAAACAAAGTATCGTAATAACTGTTATCCCACTCAATTGGTGTTGGGGTCCAAGCACCTTCTATACCACTGGTAGTTGTATGAACTCCTTTACCGGTACCGAAACTGTTTATCCAACCAAAACCTTGTGTTTCAATGGGTGCACCTTCTGGCTCGGGTCCAACTAGGGCTGGATCTCCAGCACCGTGGGCTTTACCAAAAGTGTGTCCACCGGCTACCAAGGCAACGGTTTCTTCGTCGTTCATGGCCATACGGGCAAAAGTTTCGCGAATATCTCTAGCAGAGGCCAAAGGATCTGGATTGCCATTAGGGCCTTCCGGATTAACATATATCAATCCCATTTGAACGGCTCCCAATGGATTTTGTAATTGGCGATCGCCAGTATAGCGTTTATCGTCCAACCATTGTGATTCTGGTCCCCAATACACATCTCCTTCGGGTTCCCATACATCTTCGCGGCCACCGGCAAAACCAAAGGTTTCAAATCCCATCGATTCTAAAGCACAGTTTCCTGTTAATATCATTAAATCGGCCCAAGAAATTTTACGGCCATATTTTTGTTTAATTGGCCAAAGCAAGCGGCGGGCTTTATCTAAGTTGCCGTTATCGGGCCAGCTATTTAAAGGTGCAAAACGAAGTGTTCCGGCACCTGCACCACCACGTCCATCGGTTACTCGGTAGGTACCTGCACTGTGCCAAGCCATGCGAATAAAAAATGGACCATAATGGCCATAATCTGCCGGCCACCACTCTTGCGAATCGGTCATTAAGGCAAAAAGATCTTTTTTAAGTGCATCTAGATCTAAACTCTTAAACTCTTTGGCATAATTGAAGCTTTCGCCAAAAGGGTTTATTAGAGGAGAATTTTGATTTAAAATTTTTAGGTTTAAGTGATTGGGCCACCAATTTGCATTGGATAGTGCGCCTGCTGTAGTGTGACGAGGGGCACTCTCACCGAACCCAAATGGGCATTTTGCTTCTGTATTATTTTCCATATTTTAATAAAAGTTGTATCCGTTGTTTGGCTCAAATTTAGCACAAAATCTGTAGAAAATTGTATGCAAATGGGTGTAATTCATTATTTGAAAAAGGGATGACACAGCGATGTGTTTTGGCCCGTGACCCTCTTAATTAAATTGAAAAAATAGCGGTAAAACAAAGCTGACTAAAGCGGCTCAAAGTGCATTTGTCAGAATAAAAAATTATTTGTGTCTGAACCAGCAATCGGTTCGATCGGTTTCATACTGTTTAAAAACCGTATTTACTGGTTCACCGTGGATGATTTGTTGGTTGAATTTTGTGCGTGCTAAATAATTGAATACGCCCATATCGCCGGTGTATGCTGTTTTGTTATCGCGATTAGCCTGTTGATGAATGGCGCAAAGTTGTTGTAAAAAATCGAAAAACAAGGAAGCAGAACCTCCAATAATTCCACAATTCAGCAAGGTCTCCTTTCCAAAAGCACGTTCATAAGCCGCATAGTCGGGTATGTTTTTACGTAAATGTTCAGCATGAGCAATCATCCACTCGTTGTTCAGCAATTTGGGTTCGTCGCCACAAAAAAGAGCATTGGGATTTTCACTAAAATGCGGATCGGTAAATGGGTTGTTTACGAGCACCACATCGCTAATATCGGTACTAAAAATTCCCTTGATGTGTTGAAGGTGCTGCTGTAAAAAATCCCGGTAAACAAAATAACGAAATACATTGGGATTGAATTGGGGATTGTAAGCGATTTTGATGAACGAAATATTTTCATTTCCGAACGATTTACACGTGGCTTCGGAGAAATTAGTATGAAAAATAAGGCCTTGTAAATTAGCTGCTTTAATGGATTCCGCCCAATCTTTAACCAATTCGTAAGAGTCGTGGGCAAGTGTGGTGTTGCGGTTCACATCGTGCACACCCGTAATGTGACAGGCCATTACCAAATTGGTATTTGGCGGAAAAAGAGGCCATTCAACAGCCATGTTTAAGCGTTGATTAAATTATTTTTTTTGATTGTTGCACAAATACTATTCGGAATATTCCGGTGATACACATAGGTGCGCAAGTCTAATTTTTTTACACGAAACAGGTTGGTGGCTTGTTCGTAAAAATCGGCATCGGCTGCAAAGCCCGTTTTAAAATCAATACTGGTAAATACTTTTTTCCGTCCGAATAAGGTTCCAAACAAGGTAACTTCATCTAAGTGAATGAGTTTACTTAAGTCGTTTTTATCGGGCACATAATAATCGTTGTCGGTATCCACTATGGTTTCTGAAGTTGAGCAAATTAAATCCAAGTCCTTTATTTCCCGTAAGCAACTGCTCAAATGGTTCGGTTTATATTCGTCGTCGCTATCAATAATGGTAATATATTCACCCAAACTATATAAAACACCGCGATTGATTGATTCAGATTGACCGCGATTGCTGTGTCGGATATAGCTGATTTTGTCTTCGTTGTTTTCTACATACTCCAGCAACGATTCCCGGTTATTTTCCGTGCTTCCATCGTCAATAATAATAAGCTCAAAATCTTGGAAATCTTGTTTTAAAACCGAATCAATTGCTCTTTTCATATACGAAAAATGGGTATTAAAAACAGTCATTAATACCGATACTTTGATTGGATTTAGCATATTTTTGGTGGGTGCGTGTAATTTCGTGCAAAGTTAAAATTTTCTTGCTAGAAATTTTCCATTAACCAAAATAAGATCTGAACTGGTGCTTGTTTGGGTATAAATAGAGCATTAAACCGTTCTATACGCTTTATTTGCTTATGTTAAATACGACAACAGTACGCTATTTTCGGCTCAACTACCTGCAAAAGGAGTTCCAAAAATACCTACGGCCAACTCAGCCCATATTAACAAAAACACTAAACACACGATTAAAATATAAAGGATTCGGAATTTCAAATTCTTTGTACGGGTGCTTACCAAATGAATCCCCAACCCAAGTAAAATAAGCAAAAAGCCCATAACAATGAAATCAGATAGGCTCCAGTTGATTTCATCCGTGAACATCATTCCAATTAAGGGAATGAAGAGTAAAAAAAGAGGATAGAAAATTCGTTTTGACATATTCAAAAATAAAGAAAGGGTTACACTTTAACAGCATAACCCTTTTTTAAAAACGAAATTAGGTATTACTTAACTTCGGTTTTCTCGAATTGGTTCATTGCAACAACTTTGCCATTTTTAAATTGGAAACCTTCCATCCAGTAGCCTTTAACAGATTTACCATCTGGAGTTTCTACATCTGCTTTATCCCAAAGCAATACCCACTCTTCGCCACTTTCAGAAACTACAGGTATGCTAACCTGTACATCGTAATTTTTGATGTTAATTTGAGAATATTGTTTTTTCATCAAATCTAAAACAGCTGGCTTGCCTTTTAAAGTGCTGCCGTCGCCTAAATAAAACACCACAGTATCTGCTAGAAAACTAGCTGCTTCATCAAAATTTTTGGCAATGATGGCTTTGTGCATTTGCTCTACCAACAAAGAATTTTTAGCATCACCAATTTTAAAATTATCGGCATAACTAGGTTTGTACAAATGTTCAACAGCGGCTTTTTCTTCGGTTTTTGGATTGCTACAAGCTGCTATAAGCAATGCAGCGCTGATAAAAAGAAAATTTTTCATGGTTCAAATTGATTTTAGAGGGTTAAAATTTGGTTTGTTTTTAGTGTAGTTAAAATTAGTATTAATACTTTTACTTTGCAAGTAATTATTTAGATTTACGCCAAAAACGACACGTCAATTTTTGAGAACCTAAAACCAGAAAGCAAGCCTTTCATGCTGTTTTCGCAAATAATAGTACCTTTGAGGAAATGAAAAAAGCCGATTTTAGATCTACTTGCGCCATTGCACGAACACTTGATTTAGTGGGCGATACGTGGTCTTTATTGATTTTACGCGATATGCTTTTTCATCAAAAATCAACCTTTAAAGAGTTTTCAGAATCGAAGGAAAAAATTGCCACCAACATGCTTAGCCAGCGGCTAAGCTATCTTACAGATTGTGGCTTCATCACAAAAATCCAGTTGAAGGGCACCAAAAAAAGTACCCTGTATTTAGCCACACAGCAGGGGCTTAACGTACTGCCGCTCTTGGTAGAATTGTATCGTTTCTCTATAGATAGTATAGGGGAAGAGGTCTTAAATGATTCTCAGTTAGCCTACAAGGCCACTGTTCTTAAAAACCCCGAAGCATTTATTGAATCTAAGAGAAAGGGATATGCTGTTTTTATAAAGCAGTTTGAAAAAGATTCGGCAAACATGCTTAGCGGAGATAGCGCAAGCCAATTAGCCTAATTCTCGAGTAGACAAAGAAAAAGTCCCGTTTCGATCGCTTGAGACGGGACTTGACTATTTTCGAATAATGATGAAGAAAATCTGCCTGCAGTTTAGAGGATGCTTTTAATTGCAATTTTGATTTACCCCTACTTTAAATAAACTATATCCAGGGGTTACAAAATTCACTTTACCGCCTTCACACCCAAAAGTAACTGCAGTGACTATTTTATTACCAAAGTTTAAATCAACTTTAAGCGTATCATTTACAAAGGTATAATTATGTGGCCCAGGAATAGCGTCTGAAATTCTCAAGGAGTTCCAATAACTTGCATCGCAATTATTAGCGCTACAATAATAGGTATATCTCATTCCATCTTTGAATTCATACATGGTATTAGCTGAAGCACCATTAATTGGCACCGATAACCATCTGCCTTCTATGGTGGAATTAGGTTGCGCTTGTTTAGGTGAATCTTTTTTACAGGCTAGTATAAAAAATACTAGAAACAAGAGTATAAAGAGTTTCTTCATCTGATTCTTTTATCAAAAATAATAAAAAGATGGAAAAAATGCGATGATGGAGTAGGTGACTATCTGTAAATTGAATGATTAGGCTTTATACGAGTTTGCAGGGTGTCTATTTGTCATTCAAACCAACCCCAAATCCAAACATGGCTGCAACCAAGGCCAGGTGCATAATCAAAACTGCCTTTTGCCAAGTAGGTCTGTCATTCCACTTTTGTTCTGGATTGAATGGGTCAAATGCCAAACCAATCCCGAGAGAAGCTGCTGCTTGCATATAATCTTTAGAAAAAAATGCCTGAAAAAGACCTAGGAGTAAAAATCCAATGTAGAGGTACTTGCTGAAAGGTGCGTTCATTTTGAGTCTATTTGATTTAGACCAAAAATAAAAAAGAAATTAAAAAAATGCAAAACCCTAACCCACTGGTAGACAAAGAAAAAGCCATCATTGCTGATGGCTTTTTTATTTTGGCTCCCCTTACAGACGAAAGATGCAAAATAAGAGACCCTAAATAAATTTAGTTGATCATGAAATTAGCTGGTTTATTCATTAAAACAATCATTTTCATGATTGCAAATTAAACTATGCATAGTTTTAAAATGAATGGATTATTCAGCACCGCTAAATTTAGGATATTCTTCAGTGAGGTTTCCTAAAATTAAACTCAAACGAATTGCCCAACGAATGGATCCAACCTGAAAGGCATGCATCGATTCAGGGTACTTGCCTGTAAACAATATAATCCACCAAGCAATAAAACGTAGCACAATCCCTACAATTTCTCTAAAAACCAAACAAATAACATGAGGAAGGAGTATGTAAATAATACCGAATAACGTCCGAATCAGAAGTTGTAGCCTACTCATTTTTTCAGGGTAAGGGACCTCAAGACTTGTTTTATCATCAGTTCCACTTGGGAAAAATGAGACACTACCATCTACCAAATTACTAAGTCTTGCATTAACCCTGATACTCCATCTGAGCATACCAATCTGATAATTAAAAAAACTTTTAGGGTATTTACCGGTGAATAAAATAGCCCAAAATGCAATAAAAGATAAAATTGATGCATAAATCTGACAAAAAAGCATCATTAAAAAATGTGGTATCATTATATAAATAAAACCAAATAAAGTCCTTAACAATAATTGACCCCTTGAATAGGATTCTTGATGAGTGATAGTAAGTTTCATAATTTTTTGTTTTTAAAAGGTTAATTAGTAATAAATATAATCTTTATTAGTTAAACTAAATCCTGAAAATAGACTGAAGAATTTATTAAAAACAAAAAAAACCGAGAACTTGCGGGGTTTGCTCCCCCTTTTTCTCGAAAGATGCAAAATAATGCGATGATTGCTTACTCAATACTCTTAAAATCTAAGAAGTAAAGGTTTAGCACATTTAAGTGGTTTGTTTGAGTTACTATTTATAATTAATTAACTCAACTACAACTTCATTCCGTCTATTCATAACTTCATATGGGGGGTTGTACCCTAGAAAGGAAAATTTATTGATATAGCTTAATTTTTCTTTGACTAATTCATTCATTAAAATAGTCTTATATTTTTCAATCTTTTCATCATCTGCCCATCCATCAAAGCGAATGGCGGCAATAATTTTTTCTTCCTCTTTTTCAAAAACAATTTTACTATTTTTTGGATTTGGTAAATTTTTTAAATTATAATTTTTGGGAACCATAAACATCATTTTAGAAGTATCTCCTAATTCCATAACTACAGGTGAAGTCATGGCGATTTTTTCCTTGGTCTCATTATCTCCAAATATATACCCAGCCAATATTCTAAAACCTTCACTTGAGCTTTCTTTATATCCTTTCTGGTTCAGTTTTACACTCGAAAACAAGGCGGCATCATATTTTCTTATCTCAAACTTATCAAACTTCTTAATTACCTTGTAACTGTGTTGTTCTGTTTGTTGAGTGCTTCTTGATAAATAAATTTGCGCTATTGCAATAGTTGATACTGAAATTGAGATAATAATAATTACTATTTTCATGTGGATTAAAATTTTAAGATTATTAGCAAAAGTAACCAAGTTACATGGAATGTTTGTACTTCCACAGTTTATAACTAATACCTTTTCGTGCAAACTATATACAACCTTTTACAGAACAAAACCCGACACTCTCGTATCGGGTTTTGTTCTGCTCCCTTAATAGGTGGAATGTTACAGCCGTAAAGAGATAATTGAGCTTGCAAGAATCTTGGAATTAATGGGTTAGAATATAGAGACGCTGCATCAAATCTTTTATTTAAAAATTTCCGCAAGAACTGCTTTGTCGTAGAATAACCACTCCTCTACTAGCTTGCCATCTTTAATTGCATCCACCACAAAAGTGACATTCTTAGCGGTTTTATCGCCTCTTGTGTAGATATTAGTAGTATGACTCATAACGTAACTAGTGTAGCCTTTTGCACTAGGCTTATCGAATTGGTTTTCCCAAACCGGACCCACTACAACACTAGTTTTGATTCCTTTGTCTGCTGCTACTTTAAACATAGATACATTTCCATCGATACCCATTGAATCTAAGTTATCGTGAAATATAACATCAGTAGAATAGGTAGAACGATAAGTTGCCGAATCTCCAGATTCATACGCTGCAATCATTTTTCTTACTAAATCTGTGTTAGCAGAGCTGTCGATGGTGATACCGTTTTGGCCATTTGCACCAGTCGATGCAGCTGCACGGTCTTCTTTTTTAGTACAAGCGAAAATGCTTCCCGCTAGAACAAATAATAGAATGATTTTTTTCATTTTTGGGTATATAAGGTGGGTTTGTGAATACTAAAGATAGCGTAATTATTAATAACCTATCTAAAAGAAAACTCAGTATCAACGTTATAAAAACAAAAAAGAGGTCAGTTAGACCTCTTTTCTCAACTTGCTCCCCTTACCGGCGAAAGATGCAAAATAATGCGATGATTGAATATGTGACAATCAGGAAATTGAAGGGTTGAACTTCCTACAATTTTAAAAGAAGGACTTAATTACATCTCTGAAAATCAAGAAGAGAAATACAAGTACGCCCACGATAACTTCATTTCGGTACTTTTTAAGGAATTGAACTAGCTTATCCATAAAACATAAAAAGGTTGCACTACAAAAGTATAACCTTTTTATCATTTTTGCTCCCCTTTTCGACGAAAGATGCAGCTATAATGCGATGATTGAGTATGTGACTATCAGGAAATTAAAGTGTTGAACTTCGTGAAAATTTTACAAAAAGTGATTTTTAGCGTTACTTATTCTCCTCAATAATTTTTTTCAATTCTTCCGGTATCTCCATACTTTTAAGTGGTGGCACATTTGCTCCGCCGGTATTTCCAACTGGAATTTCGCCAACGAAAGATTTTACACCACCCACTAAAAGGCGGGGAAGTTGACCAATAATTTCCCTTACATCTTTTATTTTGATACCAAAGAGTAACATTTTCCAATGAACCAGCGTGTGATGATATGGATAAGGTTGGCCAAGGATATGGGCACGCTCAAGATGATACCAGCTTGACCTGAAATCGTTCACTTTGAAATATCTACCCGCAATTTCTAACTCTTTAATAAAAAAAGGGGTTAGCCTATCAGGCATTGTTGTGTGTATTTTCATACCGGTTTCTTTTAATGCAAAAAAGGTTACACTATAAAAGTATAACCTTTTTATCATTATTGCTCCTGAGGCTGGGCTCGAACCAGCGACCCTCTGATTAACAGTCAGATGCTCTAACCGGCTGAGCTACTCAGGAATTTCCGGTTATTGAAGGTTTTAAAACCTTCGTCCCAAACGGGATTGCAATATTCGGGATTTTAAATTATTTAAACAATATTTGCATGTAAAAAAATTCAAAAAAATATGAGTCTTGTAGTTACCGGCACCGTTGCCTTTGATGCCATTGAAACTCCCTTCGGCAAAACAGACAAAATTGTAGGCGGAGCAGCCACCTACGCCTGTTTAGCCGCCTCTTACTTTTACAAAAATGTGAAAATGGTAGGTGTGGTTGGCGATGATTTTCCCAAAGAAGATATCCAATCTTTCGAAGACCATGGCATTAGCACCGAGGGTTTGCAGGTAAAAGCCGGCGAAAAATCATTTTTTTGGTCGGGCAAATACCACAACGACATGAATAGTCGCGATACCCTAGTTACGGATTTAAACGTGCTAGCCGATTTTGATCCTATTTTACCCGAGAGCTACCAAGATTGCAAATTTTTACTACTCGGCAACCTAAGTCCACAAGTACAACAAACCACCATAAAACGCCTAAAAAACCGCCCAAAATTAATAGTGCTAGACACCATGAACTTTTGGATGGACATTGCCTTAGATGAGCTATTGGCTACCCTAAAACTAGTAGACGTATTAACCATTAACGATGCCGAAGCCCGTCAGCTTTCTGGCGAATATTCTTTAGTGAAAGCAGCTGAAAAAATATTGAAAATGGGACCAACGTATCTCATTATTAAAAAAGGAGAGCATGGCGCCTTGTTATTCCACGAAAACCAAATATTCTCGGCCCCTGCCCTACCGCTAGCCGAAGTTTTTGACCCCACCGGGGCCGGCGACACTTTTGCAGGTGGATTTATTGGCTATTTAGCCCAAGTAGACACCATCAATTTCAACAACATGAAAAATGCCATCATTTATGGTTCGGCCTTGGCCTCTTTTTGTGTAGAAAAATTTGGAACCGAGCGCATCAAAAACTTAAGCGAAGCAGAAATTAGTGCCCGAGTGAAAGAATTTGTAAGCCTAACCAGCTTTACTATTTAAGCAAGCCTATCACACTAAACTTCTCGAATACCTGCTGACTGTGTGGAGCATCTTTTAACTCATCGGTTAAATCTTGCCCGGCCCAATGCTCGTAATGTTTCCCTTTGCGCCAAAGTTTGCTGGTACTTACATCGTAAATGCGGCCCTCAAACGCTACCCAAATTTCGGGCTTATCTTGGCCATTGCGTAGCGCTAGCTGGCTTTTGGTATAGCTTGGGAGCACACTCATGCGGCACGTTTTTTAAAAATTTCGTAAAAAATAGTGGTTAAGAGCAAGAGCGCTAAAGAATAAAAATGATCTTCGAAAGGTATGGTACCCACCCGAAAGCCACAATTTTCGGCATCGTTATAAAGTACCACAGGCAAACTGGTAAGCAAGCCATTTACCAAATAAAACGGTAATAAGGATATAAAATAAGCCAAGTAAAACCGACCGAGCCATTTCGGTTGCAACCACAATAAGCCTAAACTCAACAAAAAACATAAGCTAAAGGTGACTACCGTATATAAGGCATGGCCGTAAAATACATGCATCCATATGCTTAAACAGAAAAGCAGAAAGGTTATGGCTTTGGCAAATGGAGCCATAAAATCGGTTTTAACGTAGTAGTTTAAACACTCGTAAATAAATATACAGGCAAAGGGAACCGTTAAAAAAAATAAAATCTCTTCTATGGGTAAACCCTGAAAACCAATACCCAACACATAAACTGGATTAAATGACCAAACACCGTATTTGGTAAAAACTACATCCCAAAGCAAAAAAACTACCCCACTTAGGGCAATTGCCGGAAATAAATGGCGCCAATACTGTACAAACCGCACCCTCTTGTCAAACGATAGGGCAATGGGGAATAAAATGGTGAGAAAATTGAGAAGTAAATAGGTGCCTTGCATAGCTACAACTTAAGCAAATTTCTTAAAAATCTGTTTTTCAGCCTCGGTACAGCGCTTAGTCTCTAACATAAACTGGGCAATACTTTTTACAAATAGCGCATCGGCAGTACCAAAATTCTGCGTCTCGTATAATTTCGCCAGCACCTGCCTATCTTCGACCAACTGCTTACTATAGCCCAAAAAAGATGGGGTATAGTGTTGAATAGAAAACCGCATGAACCGAATTTCTAGATTCATTGGAGCAACTGCTACGGCCTTATTCATTTTTTTAGTGGCTAGTTGGAGGTATTTTAGTTTTAAATAGGGATTCCAATGATGCTTGGACTTTAATGCCTGCAAGGTGGCAACATAACCCATTAATAATGGATTATTATCCGAAAAAGGAATTAGTTTTTGCAATAAGGAATCTGTTAACCTTTCGCTATCAACCGCTTGTACTATGGATTTACGTAAGCCAGCATATTCTATGTTGGTAAGCGGTTGGGCATGAACCTGTCCAAGAAAACAAAACAAAAAGGCAAGTATAATGCTCAATTTCTTCATGAAAGCGTGTTAAATTTCACTTTTACCAGCGATTGTGCCATTAACCATATCTTTTTCGCATCGCTTACCCGAATGCGGGTAGTACGCAATACAGAAGCAGGCGTTTGTTTAATTTTCTCGAAGAGTTGGGTATAATACACATAAGCCAAATACACTCCTTTTTTACAACCCTCGGGTAGATTTTTAATCCCTTCCAAACCATCTGCAAATTCTTGGGCTATGTCTTGCTCAATGGCTTGTTTCTCTACCTCCGAAAAAGCTTCGAAACGCACATCCGGGAAATACACCCGACCACGTTCTTCGAAATCGGATGCAATATCTCGTAAGAAATTAATTTTTTGGAAAGCCGAGCCTAGACGTTTGGCAAAAGGAGCCAATACATCAAAATCTGCACGATTGTCGGCACAAAATACACGCAAACACATCAAGCCAATTACCTCGGCCGAACCATAAATATAGGTTTCGTATTCTTGCTGAGTAAATTTCGTTTTGTACAAATCCATTTCCATAGAATCGAAAAAGGCGGTAATAAACTCGGGTTCTATTTGGTAGTTATTTACCACCCATTGAAAGCTCTGCAGCACTGGATTCAGACTAATCCCCTCTTCAATTGCTTGAAAAGTATCTGCCTTAAACCGAGTAATAAGTGTTTGCTTATCGTATTCATGAAAGGTGTCTACAATTTCGTCGGCATAACGCACAAAACCATAAATGGCGTAAATAGGCTCGTGCAAAGCTTTATAAAAAGCTTTTATACCCATACTGAAAGAGGTACTATAGGCATTTGTTATCAGCTTGCTGCAAGCTAAGGAGGTCTCGTTGTAAAAATTCATCATCTTAATGTTCAAATCTACTAAAAAACGTAACTAATTTTTAGGGCATTCCCGCAAATCAACTTACCTTTACCATTCATGAAAAACACAAGAATTGCCATTATTGGTTCCGGATTTTCTGGTTTAGCTAGCGCTGCACTTTTAGCTCAAAAAGGCTATGAAGTAAGCATTTACGAAAAAAATGACCAAGCCGGTGGCCGTGCTCGTGTTTGGAAGAAAGATGGTTTCACCTTTGATATGGGACCAAGTTGGTATTGGATGCCCGATGTATTTGAGAATTATTTTGCGCTTTTTGGTAAAAAAGTAAGTGATTTTTATGAACTCAAACGCCTAGATCCAGGCTATCGGGTATACTTTGGTAAAAATGATATTTTAGATATTCCGGCCAATATGGAAGCGCTAGAAGCTAGTTTTGAGGCCTTAGAACCCGGAAGTACAGCACATTTACGCCACTTTTTAGCACAAGCCGCCTACAAATACCAAGTGGGTATGGGCGAATATGTATTTCGTCCCTCTTTATCTATTACCGAATTTATAGATTGGCGATTGATACGAGAGAGTATTGGTTTGCAAATGTTTAGTAGCATGAGCAGCCATGTACGCAAACATTTTAAGCACCCAAAAATTAGAAAAGTGTTGGAGTTCCCGGTACTCTTTTTAGGCGCCACTCCGCAAAATACACCGGCCATGTACAGCATGATGAATTATGCCGATTTGGTAATGGGCACCTGGTACCCGCAAAATGGTATGAACGAAATTATTAAAGCCATGGTGCAGGTAGCCGAAGAGGCTGGTGTAAAAATTCATCTAAATACAGAAGTAAAACACATAAAAACCGAAAATAAGCAAGCCCTTGGTGTAGAAACCAATCAGGGTTTTTTTGAAGCCGATGCCGTAGTAGCAGCCGCAGATTACCAGCACGTAGATCAACTGCTAACCGATAAAAAATTAAGGAATTATTCCGAAAATTATTGGGAAAATAGAACCATGTCGCCTTCAAGCCTATTATTTTATGTAGGACTTACTAAAAAAATTAAGGATGTAGAGCATCATAATTTGTTTTTTGACGAAGATTTTGAGTTGCATGCCAAAGAAATTTATAGCGACCCGAAATGGCCTAGCAAACCGCTATTTTATGCATCATGTCCGTCTAAAACCGATGCCACGGTTGCTCCAGAAGGTATGGAAAATTTATTTTTCTTAATGCCATTGGCCCCAGGCCTAACCGATAGCGAAGAACTGAGAGAAAAATACTTCGATGTAATGGTAGCCCGCTTTGAACAAGTTACCGGCCAAACGATTAAAGACCATATTTGCCTAAAACGCAGCTATGCTATGAATGATTTTGAAAGCGATTACCATTCGTTTAAGGGCAATGCTTACGGCTTAGCCAATACCTTGGCACAAACGGCTTTCTTTAAACCGAGCATGCGTTCTAAGAAAATAAAGAATTTGTTTTTTACAGGACAGTTAACCGTGCCGGGGCCAGGTGTACCGCCGTCTATTATATCCGGACAAGTTGTGAGCACCTTGGTAGATAAACACCTGCAGAAGGCTAAATAACGTTTACTTCTCGTTCTAAGCGAAGTCCAAAACGTTCGTTTACACTGGCTATAATTTGTTCAGAAAAAGCAAACACTTCCGAACCGCTGGCACCGCCATGGTTTACCAATACCAAGGCTTGGTTTTTCCACGTACCGGTATGGCCTACCACTTTGCCTTTCCATCCGCATTGCTCAATGAGCCAGCCAGCGGCTAGTTTTACCTGCCCATTGGTAGCGGGGTAATGCACCACTTCAGGAAAAGAAGCCTGTACTCTTTCGAATTCAGTAGCCGAAATAATGGGATTTTTAAAGAAACTACCAGCATTACCAATCGTACTCGGGTCGGGGAGTTTACTCACTCGAATAGCCGAAACCACTTCCGAAACATCTTTAATGGTAGGTTTATTTATACCTCTATGTTTCAATTCTTCTTGTATGGCCCCATAGCTGGTGCGAATGGTGGGCACCAAACTCAAGCGAAAAGAAACCTCGGTAACAATGTATTGATCTTTTAGTGCTTGTTTAAAAATGCTTTCTCGGTACGAAAACCCACAATCGGCTTTGGTAAAAGTTTTAAAGCTGCCGGTAGCCAATTCAAAAACTCGGCACGAATCAAAAATTGTTTCTAGCTCTACGCCATAAGCGCCAATATTTTGCACCGGCGATGCGCCCACGCTACCCGGAATGAGGCTTAGATTTTCCATGCCTGCAAAGTCTTTTTTTACTGCATATTGCACCAGGTCGTTCCAAACTTCGCCAGCAGCGGCTTTCAATAGCACCGAATCTCCAACAATGGTTTCGCTGATGCCTTTATTGGCCATCCAAATTACCAAACCATCAAAATTTTGTGTAAAAAGCATATTGCTACCACCGCCCAAAACCAATTTAGCTAGCGGTTTTATCCACTCTTGAGCAAATAAGTCAACCAAATCGGATTCCTGCTCAATGGCTACAAACCAACGAGCTTGGGCAGCAACACCAAAGGTGTTATGCGATTTTAAGGAATAGTTTTCTTGAATGTGCACCAGGTAAAGCTATGATTTTTTGAAGTATTTTTTGGAAGCCATTAACAAACCGAATTCTTCCGAGGGATTTTTCTGGATAGATTTATGATGTATTTTATGCGCTCGGCGAATACCCAACAGATAACGATTGGAGGTTTTAAAACTTTTAAATCGGTTATGAATAAACCAATCGTGGAACACAAAATAAATGATTCCGTATAAAGAAATGCCGGCTCCCATCCAAAATAGCATACCCTTTTGTTCTCTATCGGTAATCAAAAGCAACAAAGCGGCAGCGCCAAATAGCAAACTAAACACATCGTTCCACTCAAAAAAATCGCCGCGTTCTTGGTGATGACTTTTATGGATAAACCACAAGGGGCCGTGGAATAAAAATTTATGCATAGCCCACGATATACACTCCATAGCTAGAAGTGTGGCAAGCACTATTCCGATAGCTTGCAAAAAGTCCATTAAATATGAATGGCTCTATTTTCGGTGGCAGCCATTGCCGCTTCTTTAAAGGCCTCGGTATACGTTGGATGAGCGTGGGAAATGCGGGCAATATCTTCGGCAGAAGCACGAAACTCCATGGCCACAACCGCTTCGGCAATAACATCTGCTACTCTAGGGCCAATCATGTGCACGCCTAAGATTTCATCAGTGGTAGCATCGGCCAATACCTTTACCAAGCCATCGGTATCCATGCTGGCACGGGCTCTGCCGCTGGCTTTAAACGGGAACGATCCGCTTTTGTATTGCACCCCTTTTTCTTTTAATTGTTCTTCGGTATAGCCTACGCTAGCAACTTCGGGCCAGGTATACACTACACCGGGAATTAAGTTGTAGTTGATATGCGGTTTTTGCCCGGCAATGCGCTCGGCTACAAACGTGCCTTCATCTTCTGCTTTGTGCGCCAACATGGCACCACGCACCACATCGCCAATGGCGTAAATGCCCGGCACAGTGGTTTCTAAATGCTCGTTAACCGGAATTTTCTTGCCACGTTCGTCAACCGTAATGCCTAGTTTATCTAAACCTAAACCTTCGGTATAGGCTGTACGGCCAACGGCCACTAAGCAATAATCGCCATCTAGGCTAATCGATTTACCCGAAGGATCGTTGGCAGTTACCGTTACTTTATTGCCCGAAACTTTGGCACCTGTTACTTTATGGCTCAACAAGAATTCCATGCCTATTTTCTTCAAGGATTTAAGCAATTCGGCACCCAGGGTTTTATCCATGGTGCCAATAATGGCATCCGAAAACTCAACTACGGTTACCTTAGCGCCCAAACGAGCGTAAACCGAACCAAGTTCTAAACCAATCACTCCACCCCCAATTAAAATTAAATGCTTGGGTACTTCGGTTAAATTTAAAGCTTCGGTAGACGTAATAATACGTTTTTTATCTACTTGAATAAAAGGCAATTCGGTGGGTTTTGAACCGGTAGCAATCACCACATTTTTAGCTGTAATTTGTTCAGTAGTTCCATCGGCTTTTTTGATGCTGATGGTATTTTTATCGATAAACGAACCCAAACCTTGATAGGCCGTTACTTTATTTTTCTTAAATAAATAGGTGATACCTGCCGTAGTTTGCTCCACTACTTCATTTTTGCGGGCAATCATTTGGGGCATATCTACTTTTAAATCTTTTAGCTTGATGCCATGCGTAGCAAAAGTATGCGATGCATTGTAATAGTGCTCCGACGAATCTAGGAGTGCTTTTGAGGGAATACAACCCACATTTAAACAGGTACCTCCAAAGGTGCTGTATTTTTCTACAATAGCGGTTTTTAAACCCAATTGCGCACAACGAATGGCCGAAACATATCCTCCCGGGCCTCCTCCTACTACGATTACATCAAATTGCATACCATCTTGTTTAAATTCTATCCAAAGTTAAGGATTACACCGAATTTGAGAAATTAATCGGCCCTTAAACCCGTTTTTTTATCCAAAGCATTTACATAAAAAAAGTATCTTAGGGTAAATTTTAAACTATGAAACGTATCTTATTTATTCTTTGCATACTAGCTGGCAGTGCACTAAGTGTTTTTGCACAGCTTAAAACAAGTCCTATTACACGTGCAGATTCTCTAAGGGGTAATTATGGGCCGCTAAAAAGTTGCTACGATATCAGTTATTATCATTTGGATATCAAACTCGACATCGATAACAAAGCCATTAGCGGTTCTAACGAAATTCAGTTTACCGCTACGCAGAATTTTAAACGTTTGCAGGTAGATTTATTTCAAGATTTGCTTATTGATAAAATTGTATACAAAGGAGCTAACGTCCCGTTTGAAAGAGAGTTTAATGCTGTTTTTGTAAATTTCCCTCAAGAAATTAAAAAAGGAAATCGCGAAAGCTTTACTGTATTTTACCACGGAAAACCTACCATTGCACGAAACCCACCTTGGGATGGCGGCTTTATTTTTAAGAAAGATACCGAAGGCAACCCTTGGGTAGCCGTAGCCTGCCAAGGTTTTGGCGCCAGCTCTTGGTGGCCAAACAAAGATCACCAAGCCGACGAAGTGGATAGCATGCTAATTAGTATGAGCGTACCCGATACCTTGCAAGATGTATCTAACGGACGTTTAGTAAGCACCATTCCGCAAGCGGGTGGTTATATGCAATACAATTGGTTGGTAAAAAATCCCATTAACAATTATTCGGTAACGTTTAACGTGGGCAAGTTTGCCCATTTTATCGATACTTTTCAAGGCGAAAAAGGCCCATTAAGCCTCGACTTTTATGTATTGAAAGCAGATGAAGAAAAAGCCAAAAAACAATTTGCTGCCGATGTAAAACCCATGCTGCAATGTTTTGAGCATTGGTTTGGGCCCTACGCTTTTTATGAAGATGGCTATAAACTGGTACAATCGCCACATTTAGGTATGGAACACCAAAGTGCAGTAGCCTACGGTAATAAATTCCTAAAAGGCTATTTAGGTCGCGATTTATCGGGTACCGGTTTGGGCTTAACCTGGGATTATATCATCATCCATGAATCGGGCCACGAATGGTTTGGTAACAATGTAACCACTAAAGATATTGCTGATATGTGGGTTCATGAAGGTTTCACTACATACTCGGAAGGCTTATTTGTAGAATGCCAAGCCGGAAAAGAAGCAGGCGCTAAATACATACACGGATTGCGTAAAAACATTGGCAATAAACATCCGGTTATTGGACCCTACAACGTAAATCAAGAAGGTTCTGGCGATATGTACCCCAAAGGTGCCAACTTATTACAAACCGTACGTGCGGTAATAAATAACGACGACAAATGGTTGAGTATTTTGAGAGGCATTAATGCTACTTATGGCTTAAAAACTTGCACTACGCAAGAAATTGAAACTTATATTAGCAAACAGAGCAACTTAAAATTGGGGCCTGTTTTTGATCAGTATTTGCGCCATACGGCCATACCCGTTTTAGAGTATAGCATCAGCGGCGAAAAACTTAGCTACCGTTGGGTAGCCGATGTAGCTGACTTTGCGATGCCTATTGATGTACAAATAATTGCCAATAAAAGCATGCGCATTTACGCAAGTACCAAAACAAAAACGCTTAGCATTAAGGGCTTGGATGCCGCAAGCTTTAAGGTAGATGATTTTCATTTTTATGTGTTCTCGAAAAAGAAAAATTAAGATAATTCCGCTAGAAAATCTAATAAAAAAGGCGCCTTATAGCGCCTTTTTTATTAGAAGATATATCCAAGCACCCAATAGTTTTGAAGATAACTTATTTTCTGTTGTGCTTTATCAATGTTATTTCTTCCGGTAGTGCGAATGTTCGATAAATTAGTCCAACCAGCTTTTAAGCTCCCTTGGAAAAATAGATGTTTATTAAAAAACAACTTAGCCCCTGCTTTAGCTGAAATACCCCATCCGGCTACATTCCAATAATTATTTTGGCCTACTCCCAATAAACGTACATCGGTACGAGGTATAATTAACCCTGCACCCAAGCCAGTTTCCATAGCCAAATACATTTTACCTTTTTTAGCATGCCAAGCATCGTCATAACGCTCTACTTCTATACTGGCATAGTTAAATCCGTCGGTATGTTCAAAGGTTAAGAAATCTGGATTGATGGTAAAATCAGCATTGAAATACGTACCACCATAAGCTGAAGCATCAATAGCCGGCTCCGAAATAGATGGCGATATAGTTCCAGTAATTTTTACAGTTTGTGGCACATCAAGCACATATTTCATGTGATCCCAGCCTAACGAAATCGAATAATTATCTTTAATAAAATATCCAAAATGGAAATTAAACTGAGGGATTGATAATCTTGAAATATCGATATATGTTGAGCTTAAAGGCGTGGGGCGATCGTGTGCAACTACATTTTGCAAGGTAAAATCGTAGCCTTTACCGTACAATCTCAAATCGCTTTTGGCATAGCTAGAGAAATTATAGCCCCAATGAAGATAGAATTTCCCTTTGTTGGAATAGTTTCTAGGGCTAACATTCTTAAAAATACTTTTAGGTAGATTTAAGGTGCTGTCTGTTGATGTTGTAGTAGGGCTTTGGGCAAATGCAGTGGTTGCAACTAAGCTTACTACAAGCAAAACTATGTTTTTCATGATAAAATAAATTTAGATTTCTAGTAACATTCTGGCCGGATCTTCTAACAATTGTTTTACACGAACTAGAAATCCAACCGACTCACGGCCATCGATAATGCGGTGATCGTAAGATAAAGCTACATACATCATTGGGCGAATAACTACCTGGCCACCAATAGCCACCGGGCGTTCTACAATGTTGTGCATGCCTAAAATAGCCGATTGCGGTGCATTGATAATGGGTGTTGACATCATGGAACCAAATACACCACCATTGGTAATGGTAAATGTTCCACCGGTCATTTCATCAATAGCCAGTTTATTTTCACGGGCTTTTATGGCCAACTCCATTACGGCTTGCTCAATTTGAGCAAGGCTCAAGGTATCGGCATTGCGAATTACCGGAACTACCAAACCTTTTGGTGCTGAAACGGCAATAGAAATATCGGCGAACTCGTTAAACACCATTTCTTCACCCTCAATACGGGCATTTACTGCTGGAAATTCTTTTAAAGCTTCGCATACTGCTTTGGTAAAGAAAGACATAAAGCCTAAGCCTACACCATGTTTTTCTTTGAATTTATCTTTGTATTTAGCTCTGATATCCATTATTGGTTGCATATCTACCTCATTAAAGGTGGTAAGCATAGCCGTTTCGTTTTTAACCGCTACCAAACGTTTGGCTACGGTTTTACGTAAGGACGACATTTTTTCTCTGCGTTCGCCTCTTGAACCGGCAGGTACCGCGGCTTTTACAGGAGCGGCTACTTTTGGTGCAGCAGTTGGTTGTGCTTTAAGGGCGTCCTCCTTCGTAATTCGGCCACCTACCCCGGTACCCGAAGTGGTGTCTAAGCCTTTTTCAGCTAAAATTTTAGTAGCCGCAGGCGATGGAGCACCTGAAGCATAAGTGGCAGTTTTTACTTCGGTAGCTGCTGGGCTAGTCTTTTCGGCAACAGGAGCTGCTTCTGGTGCTGCTGCTTTAGCTGCTGGAGTGGCACCCTCTTCGATACTACATACCGTAGCACCAATTTCTAGGGTATCGCCTTCTTTAGCACTAATTTTTAGGATTCCTGCTTTTTCGGCAGTGAGTTCAAAGGTGGCTTTATCCGATTCTAATTCGGCAATAATTTCATCCATCTCTACATAATCGCCATCGGCTTTTTTCCAAGATGAAAGTACCACTTCCGTAATTGATTCGCCTACCGGCGGAACTTTAATTTCTATGCTCATGATTTTTTTAAATTAATAAGACCGAAGTCAATGTGTTTATTTTATAGCCGATTTATCAAATGCTTTGTTAATAATTTCTAACTGTTGTGCCTGATGTTGTTTGGCATATCCTGTAGCCGTACTGCTACTTTCTTTACGAGAAATAAGCTGAAAATTAAATGCAGAATTTCTGAATTTACGGCACATATAAGGCCATGCTCCTTGATTTTCGGGCTCTTCTTGCACCCAAATAAATTCGGTTGCCTTTTTGTATTTTGCTTTAATAGCTTCTAATTGAGCAAGCGGACTTGGGTACAATTGTTCCAACCTTACAATAGCCACATCGCTACGTTTGTCTGTTTGTTGCTTTTCTAATAAATCGTAATAAATTTTACCGCTACAGAACAATACACGTTTTACCGAATCGGCTTTTACGAAGGTGTCGTCTATAATTTCTTGGAAAGCTCCTGTTGCAAAATCGGCAATTGGACTTACGCAAAGTGGATGGCGCAATAAACTTTTTGGTGTAAATACCACCAAAGGCTTACGGAATTCTCGTTTAAGCTGACGACGTAACAAATGAAAATAGTTGGCCGGAGTGGTACAATTGGCCACTTGAATATTATTATCGGCACAAGCTTCCATAAAACGCTCAATACGTGCCGAAGAATGTTCGGGGCCTTGGCCCTCCTGGCCGTGGGGCAATAATAAAACCAAGCCGTTTGAACGTTGCCATTTGGTTTCGGCACTCACTATAAACTGATCTACAATAATTTGTGCACCGTTAAAGAAATCGCCAAACTGGGCTTCCCAAATGGTTAAGCAAGTTGGGTTAGCCATGGCATAACCGTATTCGAAACCCAATACGCCATATTCAGATAGGTGTGAATTGTAAATTTCGAATTTGGCTTTGTTGCCATTATTCAATTGGCTAAGTGGAATATATTCTTCTTCCGAATCTTCTAGCTTAACTACTGCATGCCGGTGAGAAAAGGTTCCACGCTCTACATCTTGCCCACTTACACGAACCCGATTTCCCTCATTTAACAAAGTACCATAAGCAAATAATTCGCCCATTGCCCAATCGAAAGTTTTCTTTTCCACCATATTGCGGCGGTCATCAAATAACTTTTCAATTTTGCGGAAAAATTTCTTACCAGCCGGTAATTGGGTAATGGTTTTTGCAATGGCTAAAAGTTCCTTTTCGCTTACTGCTGTGGCCGCAGGTTTGTTAATATCATCAGCAGTGGCTAGGCGTAAGCCTTTCCAGGCACCCGAAAAATTGGTATTTACTTTCGAGAAATTGGTATTCTCTTTTGATTCGTTTAAACGTTCTTGCAAAAGGGCACGAAAATCTTTTTCCATCTCCTTGGCCAAACCAGCGTCTACACTACCCTGATCCATTAATTTCTGATTATATATTTCTCGTGGATTGGGGTGTTTTTCGATTGCTTTGTATAATAAAGGCTGCGTAAACTTTGGTTCGTCTGATTCGTTGTGGCCAAAGCGACGGTAACATAAAATATCTATAAATACATCGTTTTGGTATTTCTGACGATATTCTACTGCCAAGTTTATAGCATATACCAAGGCTTCTACGTCATCGCCATTTACATGAAATACAGGCGATAAGGTAACTTTGGCTATATCAGTACAGTAAGTTGATGAACGGGCGTCTTTATAATTGGTGGTAAAACCTACTTGGTTATTAATTACCAAATGAATGGTTCCGCCTGTATTGTAGCCATCTAATTTGGCCATTTGCAATACTTCGTAAACAATACCCTGACCGGCTACAGAAGCATCGCCGTGAATTAAAATAGGAGCAATTTTCTTAGAATCGCCTGCATATTTAAAATCAATTTTAGACCGAGTAATACCTTCTACCACCGGATCTACGGCTTCTAAATGTGAAGGATTGGGGCATAAACTCAAATGCACTTTTTTACCCGAGGTGGTATCTACATCAATCGAATAACCCAAATGGTATTTTACATCGCCACCAAAAGGCGTATTCGGATCAAAACCTTTCCCATCGAACTCAGAGAATATATCGGTATAGGTTTTATTCATGATATTGGTTAAAATATTTAACCGGCCACGGTGAGCCATACCAATCACAAATTCTTCGATACCCAATTCTGCACCTTTTTCAATAACCGAATCTAAGGCCGGAATTACCGATTCAGCGCCCTCTAAAGAGAAACGTTTTTGACCCAAAAACTTAGTGCCTAAAAAATTTTCAAACACTACTGCTTGATTTAACTTCTGCAGGATGCGTTTTTTGGTTTCGATGCTAAAATTGGGCGTATTGCGTTCACGCTCCATACGCTCTTCGAACCACTTAATTTTTTCTGGATCGCGGATATATTTATACTCTGCACCAATAGATTGGCAATAGGTTTGCTCAAGAAGAGCAACAATATCACGTAATTTAGATGGCCCCATGCCTACTTCCACACCAGCATTAAAAACGGTATCTAAATCACTATCTGCTAAACCAAATGTAGCTAGCTCTTTACCCGGTAAATACGATCTTCGATCGCGAACAGGATTGGTTTTAGTAAACAAATGGCCACGTTGGCGGTACCCATTTATTAAGTTTAATACATTAATTTCTTTTAAGAAATGTTGCGGAGTTTCTTCGCTTATGGTAGTGGCTTCAGATCCACGTCCGAAATCAAAACCCTCGAAAAATTTTTGCCAGCCAAACTCAACAGATTCTGGATCTTGCTTGTAGGCTTGATACTGTGAATCGATATAGGTTGCGTTTGCTGGGTTTAGAAAGCTTAAGTTATCCATTAGCTTGGTAATAATGTCGAAATTTTATAAACAAAAATAAGACTTAAATAACTGAAGCATTCATGATTAAGCTATTATTTACAACAAAATTGATAAATAGTAAAATAATTGCCTATTTATAGGTACTTAATTATAGGTACTAATTAAAAAGAGTAAAACATAATTAAGAAAAAGTCCATTAAAGGTAGCTGTATATTAGAGAATTAGTAGGCAGCATTCCACAATTGAACATATTTTCCAGCTGGATCATACATTTGAGCTTGCTTAGCGGTATTGAAGTGGCGGTCTTCCCGAGGATCGTTACCCACACCGGCTATATAGGCCCAGTTGCCCCAATTATTTGCTGGACAATAATCAATTAACTGTTCTTCAAAATAGGCAGCTCCCCAAGTCCAATTTACGTGTAGCTCTTTAACTAGGTAACTAGCCACATTTTGCCTCCCCCTATTACTCATAAAACCTGTGGCATTTAGTTCCCGCATATTTGCATCTATAAACGGAACACCAGTTTCGCCCTGTTTCCATCGTTCAAACAATTGCTTTTGGTTAGCCGCTTCGGCAGGGGCTTGGCCTTTGAAGCCGGCTTTTAGAAAAAATTTATTGCCATGTTTTTTAAACATAAAACGAAAATAATCACGCCAAAGTAATTCGAAAATAAGCCAATAGGTAGATTCATTGGCTACTCGTTCTTTCTCGTATTTTTTAATTTCCCAGTATACTTTTCGGGGAGATAAACAGCCAAGGGCTATCCAGGCCGAAAATTTAGAAGAAAAATTAGCACCCAGCAATCCATTACGGGTTTCTTTGTAGGTTCTGAGTGCATCATGCTCCCAAAAATAATCCTGCATACGTTTCAGTCCCTCAGTTTCTCCGCCTTTAAATTGCAAAACGGCTCGAGAATCTATACTAAATTGCTCTTCATAACCCAGATCGGCTAAGCTTGGTATAACGCCAACACTTAAGTTTTCTGGAATACAAATCTTAATGGGTTCACTAAAACATGGTCTTACAGTACTTTCTCTTTCAACTTTTTTTCGAAAATTGGTAAATACATCTGGAATGTCTTTAATTGGAAAAGGCAGGTGTTCTTTATGGTAAAGTGTATGTCCTATAAAATGTTTTAAATTAATTTGGTGCTCCCACAATGCAGTTTCTACCCGTTCCGAAACGTCTATTTCTTCGGGGGCTACTTCCCTGTGGTGGTAAACTTCTGTAACACCATATTGTTTGGCTAATTTCGGGACTTCCTCTTCGGGTTTACCAATAAGCGTAATTAAATCGCCCCCTAAATCCTGTAAGCTTCGTTTTAAATCGGCAACACTCTCTACTATAAACTGAGCCCTAATAGATCCGGTTTTTCTAGTCCCATAGTTTGTGGTTCCGTAATGCCGTGGATCGAAGCAGTAAACCGGTATTAGAGTATCTCCTTTTCGGGTAGCCTCTAGCAGTACTTCGTTATCGTGTATTCGTAAATCATTACGGAACCAAACTAAAATTAGTTTATTCATCTCATTATATTTAAACTAGCTATTCCTTGCCCCTTTCCGACATCTCTCACTACAATACTTTACCAATTCCCAATTCTTTTCCCATTTTTTACGCCAAGTAAAAGGCTTTTGGCAAACCGTACAGATTTTAACCGGCAATTGATGGGGGTTTGTAAATTTCACCCTACAAAAATTGCAGAATTAACCTAATAGAGGTTATATCAAATCTACTTTTTTATCATTACTATGTAAGATTTAATAGATTTAGCTATTGCTGGCCGATTGCAGATATATTTGTAGACACAAAAAAGTAAAAAAAACATGAGCAGATTGGCCAATAAAACCATTTTAATCATTGGTGGAACCTCAGGCATTGGTGCCGAATTGGTACGCCAGCTAGAAGCCGAAAATGCTTCGGTAATTACAGCATCACGCCAGGCAACCGCAAACTATGGTGGTACCCATTTAGTTTGGGATGCTACAGATGCCACATCCGACCTTTCCGCTTTGCTACCAGAAAAGCTGGATGGATTGGTTTATTGTCCAGGAAGCATAAATTTGAGGCCATTTGCCCGGATTAGCGATGCTGAATTTTTAAACGATTTCGAAATTAATGTGATGGGGGCCATTCGGGCCATTCGCCAAAGCATCAATGCCTTAAAAAAATCGGGCAATGCAAGTGTAGTTTTATACAGCACGGTGGCCGCAAACCAAGGTATGAATTTTCATGCGTCGGTAGCTACCTCCAAAAGAGCTTTAGAGGGCTTATCTCTATCTTTAGCAGCGGAGTACGCCAACAGCAATATCCGTTTCAATGTAATTGCTCCTTCATTAACCGATACTCCATTGGCAGCTGCTCTTCTATCTAGTCCAGAAAAAATAGAAGCTTCAAATAAACGGCATCCCTTGGGTCGCATTGGCCAACCAAACGATATTGCAGGAGCCACTTTATTTTTACTTAGTGAAGCTAGTAGCTGGATGACAGGACAAGTATTGGCTGTTGATGGTGGCTTATCAAGTATAAAATCTTTATGAGAATTTTTACCAGCAAGGAACTAATCGAGCAAGAAAAACCCTATCGGACCAATTTTATCAATAGCCTATCGGGTTTTAAAAGTTTACAACTCTTGGGTACTAAAAACCAAGATGGTGTAACAAACCTGGCTGTATTTAACTCTACTTTTCATGTAGGGGCAAATCCACCCTACCTAGGCTTGGTAGTTCGTCCAGATGGACCTGAACACGATACGCTAAAAAACATTCTTGGCCAAGAGCATTATACCCTAAACAATGTTAAAGAAGCGTTTTACCAACAAGCGCATCAAACCAGTGCCCGCTATGTTTCCGGCGAATCGGAATTTAAGGCGTGTGACTTTGAAGAAGAATATATAGCCGGTTTTCCGGTGCCATTTGTTAAAGAATCGAGCATACAAATTGGGCTAAAACTAAAAGAAGTCATTCCGGTAAAGGCAAACGGAACTACTATTGTTATTGGCGAAATTGTGTTGATTCGCTTGGACGAAAAATACCTTTTAGACGACGGAATGGTTAATTTGGAAGCTGCAGGAAGTATAACAGTAGCCGGTTTAGACAGTTATCATCGCACTCAAAAAATTGGGCGATTGGCCTATGCTAAGCCGGGTATAGAACCAAAAAAATTGTAAGTTTTTTGCCTAAAATCTACCGTTTAGCGTATTGTTCTTGGTAATAGGCCTGATAATGGCCTGAAGTAACTTCGTTTAACCAATTCTCATTGGCTAAATACCAATCTACCGTTTTTTCTAAGCCTTCTTCAAATTGCAAACTTGGCTCCCAGCCCAATTCATTTTTCAATTTGGTGGCATCAATGGCATAGCGCAAATCGTGGCCTGCTCGGTCGGTTACAAACGAAATCAGTTGTTCAGAACTACCTACTTCGCGACCTAATTTCTGATCCATAATACGGCATAGCAAGCGAATTAAATCGATGTTTTCCCATTCGTTATGACCACCAATATTGTAAGTGTTGCCGGCTTTTGCTTTATGGAAAATAGTGTCGATGGCCCGAGCATGATCTTCAACCCAAAGCCAATCGCGAACGTTTTCCCCTTTTCCATATACCGGAATAGCTTTGTTGTTTTTGATATTATGAATGGCTAATGGAATCAATTTTTCGGGGAAATGGTGAGACCCATAGTTATTAGAACAATTTGAAATTACGGCATCAATGCCATAGGTATCGTGGTAAGCACGCACAAAATGATCGGAACTAGCTTTAGAAGCTGAGTATGGACTGTGTGGGTCGTAGGCGGTAGTTTCGGTAAATAGCTCGGTACCTTCGCCCAAAGTGCCGTATACTTCATCGGTAGAAACGTGATAAAAACGAGTTTTATCAAATTTGCCCACCCAATACTTGCGGGCTGCGTTTAATAAATTAACGGTGCCCAACACGTTGGTTACCACAAAGTCTAAAGGGTTGCTAATGGAACGGTCTACATGCGATTCGGCAGCCAAATGAATCACGGCATCGGGCTGTTCCTTTTCAAATAATTGATCGATGAAGGCCGCATCGGTAATATCTCCCTTTACAAAACGGTAGTTGGGCTGCTGCTCAACATCGCTTAAATTCATCAAATTACCTGCATAGGTTAATTTATCGAGATTGATAATCTGATAATTGGGGTAGCTGTTTACAAAACGCCTAACCACATGCGAACCAATAAATCCGGCACCGCCGGTGATGATGATTTTTTTCATATTACAAAATAGGATGCTCAACTAGATATTTTTCCCAAGCCCAAGCCGAACTCATCATATCGCTTAAATCTAACTCCGCTTTCCAGCCCAGTTGGCTTTCGGCTTTGCGCACATCTCCATATACTTGTTCTACATCTCCTGGGCGACGTGGACCTAATTCATAGTTCAGTTTTTGACCACTTACGGCTTCAAAGGTTTTTATTACTTCTAACACTGTACTGCCTTTACCGGTGCCAATATTAAATACCTCGTAATTTGTAGCGTTTGGTTTTTGCAAAGTCTCCAAAGCTGCTACGTGCGCTTTTGCCAAATCAACCACGTGAATGTAATCGCGAATGCAAGAACCATCAGCTGTAGCATAATCGGTACCAAAAACGGTTAATTTTTCTCGTTTACCAATAGCGGTTTGCGTAATAAAGGGAACCAAATTTTGAGGTACACCAATAGGCAATTCACCAATTTTGGCTGATTCGTGCGCACCAACAGGGTTAAAATAACGCAAAGAACTCACCTTTAATCCCTTTTTAACAGCAGCAGTATTTTGTAAAATTTCTTCGGCCATTTGTTTGGTATGGCCATAGGGCGATTGTGCGGGTTTTACCACCGCATCTTCTGTTACAGGCAATGCATCGGGTTGGCCGTAAACGGTACAACTAGACGAAAACACAAAGTTTACATCCTTTTCTCCGCAATAATTTAGCAAGTTTACTAAAGAAAATAGGTTGTTTCGATAATATTTTAAGGGTTCTACTACCGATTCTCCTACAGCTTTATAGGCCGCAAAATGAATAATATTTTGGATAGTATGCGCTGCAAAAAAGTTTTTTACTGCATGTTCATCACATAAATCGAGATTAAAAAATGTAGGTTTTACTCCGGTAATTTCAGTAATTTGATCGAGTATGTTGATACTCGAATTGCTCAAATTATCTACAATAATGGGCTCATAACCAGCGGAAATTAATTCCACCACGGTATGCGAACCTATATAGCCGGTTCCACCGGTAACCAAAATTTTTTGAGCACTCATTATTTATTGTAATACGTAAAATCTTTGTGTTGTATTTCTTGCTCGGGCAGCGATTTAAAATACTCGTAAGTAATTTTTAAACCTTTGGCACGATCTACTTTCGGCTCCCAACCTAATAAGGCTTTGGCCTTGGTAATGTCGGGGCGGCGTTGTTTCGGATCGTCGACAGGCAGAGGTTCAAAAACCATTTTCTGCTTGGTTCCGGTGAGTTTTATAATTTCTTCGCCAAATTGTTTGATGGTAATTTCATCGGGGTTACCTATGTTTACAGGCAAGGCATAATCAGAAAACAACAAGCGATAAATACCCTCTACCAAATCGTCTACATAACAAAATGAACGGGTTTGTGAGCCGTCGCCAAATACGGTTAAATCTTCGCCACGTAAAGCCTGGCCAATAAAAGCAGGTAATACTCGGCCATCGTTTAGTCGCATACGAGGCCCGTACGTATTAAAAATACGGGCAATGCGGGTTTCTAAGCCGTGAAAAGTATGGTAAGCCATGGTCATGGCTTCTTGAAAACGCTTGGCTTCGTCATATACGCCTCTTGGACCCACGGGATTTACATTGCCCCAATATTCTTCGGGTTGTGGATTAACTGTGGGGTCGCCATACACTTCGGAAGTGGAAGCGATAAGAATTCTAGCATTCTTTTTTCGGGCCAAACCCAATAAATTATGAATACCTAAAGAACCTACTTTGAGGGTTTGTATAGGAATTTTCAAATAATCGATGGGACTTGCCGGCGATGCAAAATGCAAAATATAGTCTAGCTTGCCGGGTACGTTTACGTAGGTAGAAACATCGTGGTGACAAAATTCGAAGTTTTCTAATTTGAATAAATGTTCAATATTGCGTAAATCGCCGGTAATTAAATTATCCATTGCGATAACGTGGAAATCTTCACGGATAAATCGGTCGCATAAATGCGATCCTAAAAATCCAGCTGCACCCGTAATTAATACCCGTTTTCTGCCCATTAGTTTATCAATTTACGACCAATACTATTATAATAAAAGCCTAGGTCGATCATTTTTTGTAAATCGTACAAATTACGTCCGTCAAATATCACTTTGTTTTTTAGTTTTTGACCTACTAATTCAAAATCGGGATTGCGGAAAACAGACCATTCGGTAGCAATCAGTAAGGCATCGGCATCTTGTAGCGCATCGTAAGCATTTTCCGAGAAACTAATGGTATCGCCCAGTAAACGCTTTACATTGGGCATCGCCTCCGGATCAAAGGCTACCACTTCAGCGCCTGCTTGTAGCAATGCTTCGATAATATATAAAGCCGGTGCTTCACGAATATCGTCGGTTCCGGGTTTAAAGGCCAAACCCCAAAACGCAAACTTTTTACCGGCTAAATTGCCATTGAAATAGGTTTTTACTTTTGAGAAAAGTACTTTTTTCTGTATTTCGTTCACCTCCATTACGGAGTTTAATAGTTTGAAATCGTAACCAATTTCATCCGCCGATTTTGCCAAGGCCTGCACATCTTTAGGGAAACAAGATCCGCCGTAACCAATACCCGGAAAAAGAAAGCGTTTGCCAATACGGTCATCGGCTCCAATGCCTTTACGAACCGCATCTACATCGGCTCCTACCAATTCGCATACATTGGCAATTTCGTTCATAAATGTAATTTTGGTTGCCAAAAACGAGTTTGCAGCATATTTTGTTAATTCTGATGAACGTTCGTCCATAAAAATAATCGGATTGCCTTGGCGCACATATGGGCCATATAATTCGCTCATGAGTTTTTGTGCACGTTCGCTCGTAGTTCCTACCACCACTCGGTCAGGCTTCATGAAATCGTCTACCGCTACGCCTTCTCTCAAAAACTCGGGATTGGAAACCACATCTACTTCTACCGAAGTATATTGGGTGAAAATGGCTTTAACTTTATCGGCAGTACCCACGGGCACAGTCGATTTGGTAATAACCACTTTATAATCGGTAATTATGCCGGCAATATCTTTAGCAGCACCCAGCACATAACTCAAATCGGCAGCACCATCACCACCCGGAGGAGTTGGCAGCGCTAAAAAAATCAATTGAGCATCCGCAACAGCTTCGGCCAAATTGGTAGTAAAACGCAAACGACCTTGTTCTGTATTACGATGCAAAAGCACATCTAAACCGGGCTCATAAATAGGAACCTGGCCATTTCTTAGCTGAGTTACTTTATCTTCGTTAATATCAACACAAGTCACCATATTGCCAGTTTCCGACAAACAGGTGCCTGTAACTAGTCCTACATATCCGGTTCCTACTACAGCTATTTTCATTTCAAATTATTCTTTTGGGCATTAAATAGTAACTTCGACGAAGATACGATTTTTACATGCTTTTACTATATCGCTTCGGCCTGACTATTTTCTATATTCTGATGAAATTTGCATCTCTCTGGCACCCCAAAGCCAAACTTTGGGTTAGCGGACGCAAACATTGGGAAGAAGAACTGCGTAGTAAAGTAGGCAAAATCGACTCGAGTGTATGGTTTCATTTTGCTTCTTTGGGTGAGTTCGAACAAGGTCGGCCTGTTTTGGAAGCACTTAAAAAAGCCGAACCCAAAACGAACATTATTATCAGCTTTTTTTCTCCTTCAGGGTATGAAATCTGCAAAAATTATGCTTTGGCTAAAGCGGTTTGCTACCTCCCACTAGATACGCCTAACAATGCGACTACCTTTATTGAAATCATAAAACCCAAGTATGCCGTATTTACCAAATATGAATACTGGTTTTACTTCTTTAGAACCTTACAACAGCAACATATTCCGCTCTACATCGTTTCGGCAATTTTTAGACAAAATCAAGTTTTTTTTAAATGGTACGGTGGTTTTTACCGACAAATGCTGGGCTTTATTACTTACTTTTTTGTTCAAAATAAAGAGAGCAAAGATTTATTAACTAGCCTTGGATATCAGAATGTAGCCCTAAGTGGCGATACCCGTTTCGACCGAGTGGCCGAAAATGCCAAAAACAAAAAAGAACTGAAAGAAATTGAAGCCTTTTGCGGTAGCTCGAAGGTATTTGTAGCCGGCAGTACCTGGCCTGCTGATGAAGAGTTATTAAATACCATAATTGAAAGCTATCCGAATTGGAAAATCATCATCGCACCACACGAAATTGTGGAAGCAAATCTTCAGCAACTTGAAAAGCAATTGATTGGAAAAACAATGCGCTATTCGAATTTAAAAGTGCACAAATCTTCACTTCCACAAGTACTTATTATTGATAATATTGGTTTGTTATCATCGCTCTATAGCTATGGGCATGTGGCCTACATTGGTGGTGGTTTTGGCAAGGGCATTCACAATACCTTAGAGGCGGCTGCCTTTGGCTTGCCTGTAATTTTTGGACCTAGGTATCAGAAATTCCAGGAAGCAAAAGATTTGGTTGAGCTAAAAGCAGGCTTTAGCATTAGCAACCAAGCCGAGTTAAATGACTGTTTTAAACTGCTACAATCCGATACCCACAAAGAAGCCGGAAAGCAGGCAAAAGCCTATGTAGATGCCCATACCGGCGCTACTGGTCAAATTTTGAAGAAGATTTTAGCTTAGTTTTGGGGCGTTTTCACCAAGCGCTCTAAGGTATCAATCCACATTGGATGATCGTTGAGGCTTTCTACCAACTGAATTTTTTCGCCACCGGCTTCCACAAACTCTTCTTGGTATTCTTCGGCAATTTCGAAAATGGTTTCCAAACAATCGGCCACAAAAGCAGGGCAAAACACCAATATATTTTTGGCACCATGTTCAGCTAAATGCTCAATCACTTCGCTGGTATAAGGTTGCGCCCAGGGGTCGCGGCCTAACCGAGATTGAAAGGTAATAGTGTATTTATCTTTCGGAATACCCAATTCGGCAGCAATTAATTGAGCCGTACGGTAGCATTGGGCACTGTAACAAAACTTATTATTCTCAGTTATCGTTTCACAGCATTTATCCACTTTTAGGCAATGTTGTTTACTGTCATCGCCTTTACGTAAATGACGTTGTGGCAAACCGTGGAAACTAAAAAGAATATGATCGAAGCTTTCGGGCTGGTATTTTTTTCCATTTTCAGCGAAATTTTTAACCACCCCTGCATCATCATAAAAAGAATTCAGGAAAGATATGCTTGGAATGGTTTGCCAAGTGCGCACGATTTCCATCACCTTATCGTGAATAGAGCCGGTAGTGGCCGAAGCGTATTGCGGGAAAAGTGGAATCACTTTAATGCTGTCTACTTTAGCGGCTTTGAGTTTATCCAACGCCGATTTTATAGACGGACTTTGGTAACGCATGGCCAATTCTAGATGATACTCATCGCCCAGGCGCTCTTTCAAAAGTTCCGCAGAGCGCACACTATAATGCATTAATGGAGAACCTTTATCAGACCAAATGGCACGATAGGTTTTAGCAGATTTAGGGCCACGAAAAGGAACAATAATACCGCGAACCAACAGCGCCCTTAATGCATAAGGAACGTCGATAACCCGGCCATCCATTAAAAATTCGGCTAAATACTTGCGTACATCTGCTGTAGATGGGCTATCGGGCGTACCCAAATTAACCAACAAAACTCCCTTTTTTCCCATATCAAAAATCGAATATAATTCCTATTGTTGGCAAAATGGTACCAGCAGGATCTTCAATAAATTTCATTTTATAACGTGTGGCATCAGAAGGGTCGCTTTGCGGCGCACCACTAGCCGAACGATCTAAAACCAATTGTTTTTGTTGCTGATAAACGGAATTCGTAATATTCTGAATATCTAGAAACAAGTTTAAGTTGAATGACTTAAATGTATATTTTTTGTCTAAGCGAAGATCTAACTGCGCAAAGTTTTTTAAGCGTTGGCTATTCAATTGGTTGTAATTAGGCACCCCTCTTGGATAAAAATCCCAATTGGTTTTTAAGGAGGAGGTAGCTAGGTCGTAAGGCGTAAAAGGTCCACCCCCACTCATACGGAAACGAGCACCTAATTCCCAATTTCGGCCAAATAATTTTCCTGCTGTTACACTTATAATGTAACGAGTATCCCATGAAGAAGGTATGTATTGACTAGCCAGATCTTTAAATTCGCTACGGAATAGGGTGAAGGATGCCAAGCCGTAAAAGCCGTCTTTTAATCGTTTCTGGGCCAATAACTCTAACCCGTAGCTGCGTCCCTGCGAAAATCCGGTGAGTTCGCGGTTGCCCACTACGCCAAAATCAGCCCCTAAATTGGCTAATGGAATATCTCGTCCAAACACCCGAACCATCGGGTAGCGATCGTAATATTTATAGAATCCTTCCACCGTAAAGCGGGTATTACTAAGTGTGTTGTATTCGAAGCCTAAAACCGCTTGTTTTGAGCGAATATATTGGGCTTCAGTATTTTCTAAAGCTCCGCCAGTTTGGGCCCGATAGCCCAATAAGGTATAGGCAGGTAATTGGTAATATAGTCCAAGATTGGCATTCATACTCAATTTTTCAGTAAAATTATAGGCCATTGAAACCCTTGGTGAAAGGGTTTTCAATAGATTATTCATACTAGCCGAGAAATTATTCGCATCTGCACGAATACCTGCCGAAAAATTTAGCTTATCGCTTAAAAAACTTTTACTCAACTGGGCGAACAGACCATATTTAAAAATGGACAATGCCGATTGGTATTGCACAGCGCCCAATGGAAAAAGTTGTTTGGTATCGGTGCTATAGGCTGACGATTCGGCACTGGCTCCTAAATTTAATTTATACCCGCCAATAAAGGTGTTATTTTCAAAACGGAATTTATTCTCTGCTTCTGATGAAAGATAATCGATGGTGCTAGTTTTTGTTGGGTCGTTGTCTTGATATTTGAGTGCCCTATTTTTAAAATAGTTTCGGCTAATAACCCATAAAGAGTTACCTTTTGCTCGGTAGTTGCGGTAGGTTATACCAAAGGTGTAATTGTCTTGTTCATTTACCGGAATATAATCTAAAATGTATTGATTGCTTTCGGTTTTTTCGGCATCAAAATTAAGTTTAAAGCGATCTATTGCACCTAAGCCTATAAAAGTTAGCTCATTTTTAGGGTTGATTTTATGCTTAATTTTAAACTGATAATCCTGGTAGGCTGGTAAAAAAGGCAAGCCTAATAGTTTAAATACTCCCTGCAAATACGAATAGCGATAAGAAGCTAAAAAAGTAGTTTTCGCATCTATAGGGCCTTCTAGGGTAGTGGCAAAATCGCTTGAGCCTACCGTAAGTGAACTACTCAATTTATCGCTGCGGCCATCTTTTTGGCGAAATTCGAATACTGAACTGAGGGTATTGCCACGATTTGCAGGGAAGGCTCCGGAATAAAAATCAACATCACGAATAAAATCGACATTGATTAAGCCTACGGGACCACCCGAAGAACCCTGAGTTGAAAAGTGATTGATATTGGGAATTTCGATTCCATCTATATAAAATCGGTTTTCGCTGGGTGCGCCACCGCGAATCACAATATCGTTGCGGAAACTTACCTGCGTAGCCACACCGGGCAAAGATTGAATGGCTTTAGAAATATCTCGGTTGCCACCCGGATTACGCTTTATTTCGGTTACGCCAATGTTGCGTAAAGAGACCGGACTTTCTACAGGTTTTATAAAGAGTGGCGCTCTAATGCTTACTTCTCCAAGGGTGGTCATTTGTGCCTCTAACAATACATCCAACACCGTTGGTTTGGCATTGCTTAATTGCACATCAAATTGCATTTTTTTCTGAAAGCCAACCAATGAAAACTGAAGGTTATATACAGCCGGCTTAAGGTTTTTAAATACATATATACCTGCAGAATCAGTTTTTAAACCGCCATTTATACCTTGTATACTCACCGTTACCCCAACTAAGGGCTCGTTGGTTAAGGCATCTTTTACACTGCCGCTAAGTGTAGCCAAATTTTGTGTGGTACGTTGTGCCAAAGCCACCTGAGCCAAGCATATACATGCGATGAAAAGAAAACGATGTTTCATGGGTTAAATTTTAACAAAGGTACTATTGCCAAGCTAAGCCAATAACTATGTGTTTATTTATGACAATGCAATTACGCTCTTATTTTAATCGCCATAGCTTCCACCAAGGTGTTCCCGGCGAATCGTGATGTTCGTAGTGGTAGCCAAAAAAGTAGCAGGTAATAAATGCTAAAAAATGATTTTTTTGCAGGGTATTGGATTGATGTTTGTTTTCGTGTTCCCCATGATGAGGCATCCAGGTGCCAAAAAAGAATAATTGCAGGGTACTTAAAAGCGATGGAAGCACCCAAAATAAAATTAAGTTACTTTCTGAAAACCAAATTTTTAATAGGTTGAATAGTATGGCTAAAATTAAAATTTGCCACCACTTTATATACGTTTTTACAAAGTTAAAATACCACGTGAAGAAGTTTCCTTCATTGTAATCGGGATCTTTGTCGGTATGGACGTGCCTATGATGCTCGTGATGCTTTTGATACAATGCCGATAAGGGAAAGAGTGCGTATAAAAGGGTACACAATCCTCCAATAAAATTATTGATTAGTTTGTTTGATGATACGGTACCGTGCATGGCATCGTGGGCAGTAATAAATAAGCCGGTATACAAATGCATTTGTAAAAGCACCAATACATACACCCAAGGATTGGACCACGTAATGGTAAAAACGAGTAAATTACACAGGCTGAAAGCCCAAGTGGCTATTACCAACACGGCTATCACTACCCCCCAATTAGATACATACTTAGTCATTAGCCACTGTCTTTAAACTTTTTTTACTGCTATTTACAGGCTGAGGTACTTTTACATAATATCCTGTACCATCGTATGCTCGTTTGCGTGGGTGCTCCATGCAGGTTTCGCAGCAACAACCTTGCAATTCATCTCCACAAGTATCACATTGGGTAAAGTGCTCGTTACATTCCGGATTGGCGCAATTAATCATTTTGGCTGTAGTGTCGCTACAGTTAAAACAGGTGGACACGATAACTGGATTTTTGCTATTCACTTCAACAGCAACCCGGCTGTCGAATACATAGCACTTACCCTCAAAATCTTTACCGCCAGCTTCTTTACCGTATTTAATAATACCGCCGTGTAATTGATATACGTCTTTAAAACCTTCATGTAATAATAATGCTGAAGCTTTTTCGCATTTAATACCGCCGGTGCAGTAGGTTAAAATTTTTTTGTCTTTATATTGCGCCAATTCGTTAATTTTTTCAGGAAATTCTCTGAAATTTTCAATATCGAGGGTAATGGCATTTTTAAAACGGCCCATATTGTGTTCGTAGTTAGAACGCACATCTAAAATCACTACATCTTCCTCATCTTTCATAGCCAGAAAATCGGCAGGTTCTAAATGCTTACCCGTTTGTTTAGTTGGGTCAATAATTTTTGGATTTCGCAGGCCCGAATGCACAATTTCCGATTTGTAACGGCAATGCATTTTAATAAATGAAGGCTCGTCTACCTCATCAATTTTAAACTCCGTTTTGGCAAAACGAGGGTCGGAATGCAGTGTATGCATATAGGTTTTACAAGCTTCTGGCGTACCCGAAACAGTTCCATTCAGTCCTTCATCGGCCACAATAATTCGGCCTACAAGATTTAACGATTGACAAAATTTTAAATGATCGGCAGCAAATTGTTTGGCTTCTGCTATAGGGCTATAGCAATAGTAAAGTAAAGTTTGATAGTTTTTCATAATCATTGATGCTGCTGCAAACAGCGTTAAATGAATTACAAATATAGGAATAGCGCATGAAAAATGTACTATAGTGCTGGAACAGCAAGTCTAGGGTCGTTTGGATCGTAAAGTATCTCTATTAAATCGCCCACCCGAGGGATTTGTACTCTAGACACCATAAGTTCAAAAGTTGCCAACTTATTTAATATGCGTACACTAATAGCTATTCGTGGATTTTTATTCACTGTAAGTCGAGTATCCACAATGTGAATGATGGGTACTGTAGCCCAAACTCCTTCCTTTTTCAAGCGCTTATACAACCGTTTTTGGCGATAGGCTTTTAGCCATATGGGTAACCAAAAAATAACCATAATGGCTACCAAACCACCTGAAAACAAGACAATAAAATATGGGTTTGCTACATATTGGGCTAACCACACGGTCATTTTTCCAACACGGTTTATATCTTGGGTAGTGGTAAACACTAAATACATGCCTCCTAACCACACCAAAAAAAATAAAACAACTAAAAAACGGTACAAGAACTTCATACCCCTTTTAACGTAGCTCGATAAAATTTATTGGAAATAGAGAAAAATTAATTTAACCCAATAGCAATGCGAATGCCCCTATTTTTGGCCAGATTTAAATCGTTCGATTGACCGTAAAACACCTTAAAATTTAGCCATTGTAGGCCAGCATACCATTCATTGTAATAACCTAGATTAGGCGTTTTTAAATAATTAAATCCTACCAATTCCTGGAGTTTTAATTTACGAATGAGCGGAATTTTATTAAAAATAAATCCTGAAAAATTATGCGAAACATGCGCTTCTACAAATTGCCCGGCTGTACTGTGGGTATAGTAATCTAAGAATAAAAAGCTATTAGGCTGGGCCTGAAAAGCTGTACGCAAATTGCCTGTAAAATGTTGGTAATCTGGAAAGAAAACTGAAGAATTATTGAGATATTTTCCGGCTGCAACATAAAATGAAGATTTACCATAAAATCCCAGTGAAATATCTGATTTGGTTAAATCAAAACTTAACACATCGTAGCGAACATCAGATGAAAGAAATCCATTCATTCCGCGTACATAGTTTAAGCCCAAAGTGGGGTACTTTGAAGCTTGGTAATATTTACCCGTTGGATAGGTTACATACTTGTTGCTAAAATTATAACTGGCCCGAAGTTCCAATTTAACCGATTGATTGTTCGGGAAAAGCGGTACATCCTGCGAAGGATTTAACGGATTATTTGAACTAAACGTTCTATCATCGAAATCGTTTATTCGATAGGCACTAGCGTTCACCAAACTTTTTCTACTAGCAAACTCAAGCGAAGCAGAAGTACGCACATTACCCAAAATACGGCCACTAAGCCCCAATTTTGCAAAGACATTATGATACAATTTTAAATCGTTACGCTCAAAAAATAGAGAGCTAATGCTGTTTTGCTTAGGCGTTACCGAGCCTCTCTGATTTAAATCCTGTATGTCAGAGCCTAAGGCAAAAGAGAATATACCATTGCCCACCGGCAAAGAACCTTTGATGTGTGCATTAATTAATTGATTGGCAAAACCATAACGCACGTTGGCCGAATAGCGCACCCATTTATTGCTTAAACTATCTATTTGCTTTACATAAGCCGCCCCAAAGTTTACACCAAACCCTTCTACCGTATTGTAAAATGCGGAACGTAATAAAGAATTAATACGCAAGTATTGCTTTTTAAAACGATTGCTACGCGTGTAACCAGAGCCTACCAAAAAACGCATCGGTTTAAAGATATTACTCTTGCTATCTAAAGAATCTAAATACGATTTCGATTCTCGTTTAGTAGCCAGTGTTTCTTTTTTCAAATAGTCGGTGGCCTCCTCTTCGGTAAGGGGTATCGGTCGCGATCGTTCCCAATAGGTAGAATCTTTTTTATTTACTTCTTTAGTTATTCGAAGTGCCTCTCTAAAATTATTTTTTTCGAAAGCAGGCTCTAATTGGTAATTTTTAAATACAGCTACAAAATACCCACCAAAAGAAAAGCCCATAAAACCGCCGTTAAACTCCATTTTTACCGAAGCCGGCATCCAACTATTGACACCTGTTGGAATATAATCTTGCTTAATTTTCAACGTATCTACAAAGTTCAGGTTATTATCTTTGCTCAAATACAAGTCGGTACTATAAATACGCCACGAATCTTCCAAAATGTAAATGTTACCACGAAATACCGGATCGGAAGCCCTTTTGGGTATTACCTGAATTTTATTCACCATTTCACCATTTTCTACAGTATTACCCAAAAATTTATAGGTATAGTATAAAAAAGCATCCTCGGCTATGGGCGATACCAGTGGGCGTAAACTCAAGCCTTCCCAACTCTGATAATTCTCATAAAAATTTACCTTTAAATCAGTAGCACGGTTAAAGCTGAAGGCCCTATTATTGCCCGAAGTTTTAGAAGAAACCATTTCTTCGCGGTATTGATTTGGTTGTTGGTAGCTTAATTTCGATTCAGATTCAGATAGGTAAATAATTCCTCGTCGGTTAGAATCTAAGCCCAATTGCTTGCCCAATTCATCGATATTAAAACCCATAAATTTTTTAGGAGCAGACAATAATTTTTGCATCCCCTTTATATAAACCTCGGCCGTATAAGTTTTTACCTCTGTTAAATGTGTTTTGCGATTTTTTATGGCTTGGCGAATGATGGCATAAGCCGGATCTTCGACATCAGCCTTAATTACCACATCACTTAATTGATAGGCTTCGGGCTGTAAGGTAAAATTAAGTTTAGTATCGGCCGAAAGTGTAAGTAGAGTACTATACTGCTTATAGCCAACCGCTCTAACCATTACTTCTAAAGCGCCCTGCTTTACTCGTAATTGATACAAACCCTCTGAATTGGCAGAAGTACCCACCGTTGTACCTTTAACATACACACTAGCAAAAGAAATGGGCTGCCCTTTCGTATCAGTTACTTTACCGCTTAAGAGCACCGTTTGCCCAAATAGGGCTTGGCTTAGCAATAAAAAAAAGAGTAGACAGCGTAGTTTCATGAATCTTTGACGGTATTGTAAAGATGCAATTTATCTCTTAAGAGTTGCACCATCTACTGTGAAAAAAACATAAAAAAAATTCGACCCGAATTGCTTAATTTTATGCTTCAATTAAAAAGGTATGTACAAAACCCTACAACCCGTTTTACAACAAGAACTGAGCAGCATTAAAGAAGCCGGTTTATATAAACAAGAACGCATTATTACTTCGGCGCAAGGAGCCGAAATTTCGGTAGAGGGCAACAAGTATGTACTCAATTTTTGTGCAAACAATTATTTAGGTCTTAGTTCCCATCCTCGGGTAATAGCCGCTGCAAAAGCCACCATTGATAGCCGTGGTTTCGGATTATCATCGGTGCGTTTCATATGTGGCACGCAAGACATTCACAAAGAATTGGAGCGCAAAATTTCAGAATTTTTAGGCACCGAAGACACCATTTTATACGCCGCCGCTTTTGATGCCAACGGAGGGGTTTTTGAACCGTTATTTAACGAACAAGATGCCATTATTTCGGATGAATTAAACCACGCCTCTATTATTGATGGGGTACGTTTGTGCAAAGCCCAACGCTACCGCTACAAACACGATGATATGGCCGATTTGGAAGTACAATTACAAGCCACTCAAAACCTACGCCACCGCATTATTGTAACCGATGGCACTTTCTCTATGGATGGCACCATTGCCCAATTAGATAAAATTTGCGCCTTGGCCGAACAATACCAAGCCTTGGTCATGATTGATGAATGTCACTGCTCGGGCTTTTTAGGAAAAACCGGTCGCGGTACCCACGAACACCACGGGGTAATGAGTCAAATTGATATTATTACAGGTACTTTAGGCAAAGCCCTAGGTGGCGCCTCCGGCGGATTTACTTCCGGACGTAAAGAAATAATCGATTTATTGCGCCAACGCTCTCGTCCTTATTTGTTTTCAAACACCTTGGCTCCTTCGATCGTAGGCGGTTCTATTGCGGTATTAGATATGCTGAGCGAAACCACCGAACTACGCGATAAATTGGAGTTCAATACCCAGTATTTCCGAAGCAAAATGACCGAAGCAGGTTTCGATATTAAACCCGGCGTGCATCCTATTGTACCCGTAATGCTTTACGATGCCAAACTAGCGCAAACCTTTGCAGCCCGCATGCTCGAAGAAGGCATTTACGTCATCGGGTTTTACTACCCTGTAGTTGCCCAGGGCAAAGCTCGTATTCGGGTACAATTATCTGCAGCCCACGAACAAGCACAGCTCGACAAAGCCATTGCAGCCTTTACCAAAGTGGGTAAAGAGTTGGGGGTTATTAAATAAAACTGTTATTTTGGGCTTTAACCAAAAATTTATACCAAACAATGCAAGCAAAACTCGACCAATACACAGCCGAAATCAATCAATTTACACCTGGCACTGCCGAGGAGGTAGAAAGTTTCCGTATCAAATTTTTGGGTACCAAAGGCATTATTAAAGACCTGTTTGATGAATTTAAATCGGTAGGACCAGAAGAAAAACGAGTATTTGGTAAAGTATTAAACGAATTTAAGCAAGTAGCCGAAGCAAAATTCGAAGCTTGCAAAGCGCAATTTGAATCGAGTGCAAGCACCCAAAAATTAGACACCGACTTAACCCTACCGGGTGAAGGTATAGAATTGGGCGCCCGCCACCCTTTGCAATTGGTGCGCCGTGAAATTGTAGAAATATTTAAAAAATTAGGCTTCATTGTAGCCGAAGGCCCAGAAATTGAAGACGATTGGCATAACTTTTCTGCGTTAAATTTCCCCGAAGAACATCCGGCAAGAGACATGCAGGATACCTTTTTTATTAAAAAAGGGGGCGAAAAAGGCGATATCGCTTTACGTACCCACACTTCATCGGTACAAGTACGTATGATGGAACAAGGCAAACCACCTTTCCGATCTATTATGCCCGGCCGTGTTTACCGAAACGAAGCCATTTCGGCTCGTGCACACTGCTTTTTCCACCAAATTGAGGGTTTATATGTAGATGAAAACGTATCCTTTGCCGATTTAAAACAAACCTTATTTTATTTTGTACAAGAATTATACGGCGAAGGCACCCAGGTCCGTTTCCGTCCATCATACTTCCCATTTACCGAACCCTCGGCCGAAATGGATATCTCTTGCAGTATCTGTAAAGGTGTCGGTTGCAACATGTGTAAAGGTTCGGGTTGGGTAGAAATTTTAGGTTGTGGTATGGTCGATCCGAATGTATTAGAAAACTGCGGCATCGATTCAAAAAAATATACCGGCTTTGCGTTTGGGATGGGTATAGAACGCATAACCAACCTAAAATATGAGATTAAAGATTTGCGTTTATTCTCCGAGAACGATGTGCGTTTCTTAAAACAATTTCAATCAGAAATTAGCTAAACATGAAATTTTGGAGCGTATTAGCCCTATCTATTTTGCTGCTTTTAAGCTGTGGAAAAGATGATGGCACCTACATACCCGATGTATATGTAAACTACACCGTTCCAATAAATGACCCCAGCATTAGTGCACTCAATGGACCCGGCGGTGCCGTAGTAATCAGTGGGCACGGTGTAGCTGGTATTATTATTTACCGCAGATCTGATAATGTGTACGTGGCCTACGACCGCTGCAGTTCTGTAAATCCTCAAAGTAAATGCGCCGTTACGCTAGATAACCCAAGCCTTACGGTAACCGACCCCTGTAGTGGTGCCAAATTTTCGTTATTTGATGGTACTCCGGTAAAAGCCCCAGCAACCAAAAGCTTAAAAAGCTATCAGGTAACGGCAAATAGTTTGTATTTGATGGTTACGAATTAAGTTTTCCCCTTTCCACATCGAGATTTAAACCGTAATTTTGGCGGCTATGAAGAAAGTGCCTGCCGAGATTCAGTTCCTAGAAAATATTACCATAATAGATATTGCCGAACAAGGCAAGGGAGTGGGCAAACACCAAGATTTAGTGATATTTATTGATAAAGCCGTTCCCGGCGATGTGGTAGATATAGAAATAACCCGAGTAAAGAAAAATTTGGCAGAAGCGAAAATTACCGCCTTTAAACAACACTCTGCCGACAGAACCGAACCATTTTGTGCCCATTTTGGCACCTGCGGAGGATGTAAGTGGCAACATTTAAGCTACGAAGCCCAAACCCGTTTCAAACAAAAAACAGTATTAGATGCCCTAGAACGTTTGGGCGGTGTAAATACCACTAGCGCCGAGCCCATTTTAGGTTCTGCCGAAACGCAATACTATAGAAACAAATTAGAGTTTACTTTTTCCAACAAACGTTGGTTGGATGAAAACGATATGGCCAACCGCGACGACTTGAGTATGGATGCCTTGGGCTTTCACGTACCTGGTCGTTTCGATAAGATTTTAGAAATTGAGCATTGCTACCTGCAAGCCAATCCATCGAATGCCATTCGCAATTCGGTGCGGGAATATGCGCTAAAAAACGAATTCTCTTTTTACGATTTACGCCAACATGAAGGCGCTTTGCGTAACCTTATTATACGCACCAGCTCTACTGGCGAAATTATGGTTATTGTGGTGTTTGCCTATGTCAATAAAAAAGAAATTAAGGGCTTAATGACTCATTTAAAGGATAGTTTTCCAGAAATTACTTCCTTATTATACATCGAAAACCAAAAGAAAAACGATACCATCTTCGATCAAGAAATTGTTATTTTCAATGGTCTTGATCATATTTTCGAAGAAATGGAAGGTCTTAAATTTAAAATTGGTGCCAAATCTTTCTACCAAACCAATTCGGCACAAGCCTATGAGTTGTATAAAATTACCCGAGATTTTGCTGATTTAAAAGGCAATGAATTGGTATATGATTTATATACTGGGGCTGGCACTATTGCCCAATTTGTAGCCCAAAAAGTGAAAAAAGTAATTGGCGTAGAATATGTGCCCACGGCTATTGAAGATGCCAAAGCGAATGCAGAGCTCAACCAAATAACCAATGCCGAATTCTATGCCGGCGATATGAAAGATATTTTAACGCCCGACTTTATTGCAGAGCATGGCAAAGCCGATGTAGTAATCACCGATCCGCCACGGGCCGGTATGCACCCCGATGTGGTTGCCCGTTTACTAGAAATGGAAGCCGAAAAAATTGTATATGTAAGTTGCAATGCCGCTACCCAAGCCCGAGATATTGCTTTATTACAAGAAAAATATACCGTGAGCAGAATTCGCCCGGTTGATATGTTCCCACAAACCCAACACGTAGAAAATGTGGTTTTATTGGTATTAAAAAAATGAATCCAGAAGAATTATTAAACCCAGATGGGGAAAGCCAAGCGGCCAAGCCGAAAGAAAGTCCACTAAAAAGTTTAGAGGCCGACTTAAAGTTTTTTGCCGAATCTATTAAAGAAATTTCGACCGAAATTATGGTAGAAGGTCTTTCTGCCTACCCCATTTTTGTAGCCCACCAACACGAAGTAAGTGTGGGTGAACCAATTTTAGATAAGGAAGAATTGCATACCGGCTGGAGCATAAATGCATCTACCCTAGAAGAATTTGTAGAAAAAGGTATTATTAAGGCAGCTAAAAAACAAGCCTTTATGGAGCAGTTTAAAAATTCGCAACATTTTATGTGCCTATTTGTAATTGTACCAGAAGGTGCCAATTTCGTGTTTTATCCCTATCCCAAATAAACGTATCTTAGAATTCAGCATTGCAAAATCATGAGCGAAAAAAAAGTACTTATTCTTAATCAAAAACAAATTCAACAAAAAATTGAACGCATAGCGTATCAAATTTTGGAGGATAATTTAGAAGAAAAGGAACTGGTATTGGCCGGTATTTTGAACCGTGGTTTTACGGTGGCTCAGCGGCTAAAAAAGGTGTTGGAAAAAATATCTTCCATAAACGTAACGCTCATGAGCATTGAGTTGGATAAAGACAGCCACCATTTACAAGCCAGTGCCAATGTGCCTTTAAACGAGGTAGAAAATCGGGCGGTTATTTTGGTAGATGATGTATTAAACAGCGGCCGTACCTTGGTGTATGGTTTGGCCTATTTCTTAAATATTCCACTAAAAAAAATACGTACCGTGGTATTGGTAGATCGCAGCCACCGTCGTTTCCCGGTTGCACCAGATTATACAGGCTTGCAATTGGCTACGGTATTAAAAGAACATGTTTTGGTGGTTTTAGATAGTCCAGGTGAAGAAGACGCTGTTTACCTGACCTGAGCAGCTTCTAAGTAAACCAATAGTTTTTCGGGCGTTAAATCAATGCCACTTACCATCATATTTGCTTGCTGATAAAAAGCTTGGCGCTCGGCTAACTTCCCCTCAATAAAATGTAGCAATTCTTCTCCGTTTCTTCCGGCCAACAATGGTCTAGGCGATTTGGCATGCTCCAAGCGGTTGGCCAAGGCCTTTGCATCTAAATGCATGTATACGGTTTTACCCTGCGTATTCATCCAAGCCATATTATCGAAAAAACAAGGCGTTCCGCCACCAGTAGAAACCACTACATCGGCATCGGCTATGGTTTGGTGCAGTACTTCTTGCTCTAATTTTCGAAACTCGGCTTCGCCTAAATTGGCAAATAGTTCTGGAATGGTTTTGCCACTCTGAGCAGCTAAACGTTCGTCTAAATCGGCAAAAGTATAGCCAAGCTTTTGTGCCAATTTTCGCCCAAAAGTGGTTTTACCACTACCCATAAATCCAACTAAATATATTCTCATTAAGAAAAGGCTTATTTTTTGAAATAGGTATTGCGTAGTTGCTCTGCAGAGGGGAACCTACGGAAATGCCATTTATTTATTACTACCCCGTTTTTAAGCAACAAAATACCCGGGTTGGCCCTAACCATACTTTTTAAAGGCACGGCATCGGCAAAGAAAAAAGGAAAATCGAGGAACAATACTCGGTTCAACTCGTACGATTCGGCAATAGAAGATGCGGTTAAAATGATGGTAGGAATCCTAAATTGCTGGGCCAAGGTTTTATTCACCTCGTTTATTCGTTTCAAAGCATAGCGGTCGGCATTTTTTAACTCATAGGCCACAACAATAAACTGGTAGTCGGGATACTCCAGAATAAGCTTGGTGAAATCTTCACCAGCAGGGTCGACAATTTTTAAATCCTTTATTTTTACCTCGTAGCCTTTCTTAATCAATTTAGATTCCGGATCGCCTATAATTACCCACGTACTATCTTTCCAAACCTCCTGCTTTAGGTATTCCTTATCGGTGAGCGACTTGATGGCACTAGTTTTACTGTTTTTTAAGGTGTATTGAATTTCGTATTCATCTTGCGGAGCGCCAGGAGGTGCTACCATCAATTGGGGAATGTTGTTGCCAATTTTATAGGGCAAGAAATCGAACACTGGCCCATATTTTAGGGTGAAAAACCCAACACCAAATCCTATAATACAAAGTGGCCCTACCAAACTTGCCTGCATTGTAGCTTTGTTAAAAAGTGGTGTTATTTGGCTGCGGTAAACGAACAAAATCAGAATAAATACGAACAGGACTACATCTTTACTAAAAGATTGCCATGGGGTAAGCGGAATGGCATCGCCAAAACAACCGCAAGAAGTAACCACTTTAAAATAGGCAGAGTAGAAAGTTAGAAAGGTGAAGAAGACAATAAGGCCAAATAGACCCCAAGCTACTTTTTTAGCATATATCCCTAACAAAAGCGCCGCACCTAATATAATCTCTAGACCACATAAAAAAATGGCAATTAAAGAGCCGTAATCGTTAAAAACAGTGAGGTGAAAAACCTCAAAATATTCTTCCAATTTGTAGCTAAATCCCAGCGGATCATTGGCTTTGATTAGGCCCGAGAAAATGAACAGAAGTCCAACTAAAATGCGACTAAACGCAATACTAAATTTTTTCACCTTCGCTAATTTTAATCAATGCAAAAACGGAATAATTTAACATATCCTGATAATTGGCTTTAATGCCTTCCGATGCCAAGGTTTGGCCATCGTTATCTTCAATTTGTTTTACCCGCAAGAGTTTCATTAAAATCAAATCGGTTAAAGAACTAATGCGCATATCACGCCAAGCTTCGCCATAATCATGATTTTTGGCAAACATCAACTCCTTGGTTTCTTGTACCTTTCTGTCAAATAGCACGTCTACCTCTTCTACCGAAAGCTCGGTAGCCGTATCGTCGCCCAACTCCTCTTGCAACATAGCAATAACGCAATAATTTACAATACCAATGTATTCCGATTCAATATCTTCACCCACTTTCGATACTTTTTTTTGCTCGAGGGTACGAATGCGCTGAGCCTTAATAAACACCTGATCGGTAATGCTCGATAAACGCAAAATGCGCCAAGCTGTTCCGTAATCTTTGGTTTTCTTTAAGAATAACTCTTTACACGTGCTAATTACTGCGTCGAATGCTGCGGAAGTGGATTGTGCCAAAATGCGGTATATTTTTGAATAAAAGGTAAAATTATCGGTATTTTGCCAAATAATGACGGGTAAAAATACAGATTTTCAGCAGAATATTACAGCTTTGGGCACAGCAAGTGTGCAGAAATTTACACTACATAGTGGCGGGCGGCTTATTGACCTGCATACGCCCAAAGTAATGGGGATTATAAACCTCACGCCCGACTCTTTTTACCAATCAGCCAGTAGATATAATGAACTACCTTCCACTAACCAGGTGCTCAAAGAAGCGGAAAAACACTTACTAGAAGGGGCTTATTTTCTCGATTTGGGTGGATATTCTTCCCGTCCGGGCGCCGAAGACGTATCGGAAAAAGAAGAAGCCGATCGAGTACTTCCGGCTGTAAAAGCATTGGCTAAAGAATTTCCCGAAGCCCTTATTTCGGTAGATACCTTTCGTTCGGAAATTACTAAAAAAAGTATTGGGGAAGGTGCACATCTTATAAACGATATTTCTGCTGGACAATTAGACGAACGCATGTTCGAAACCATTGCGCAGCTACAGGTTCCCTATATTTTAATGCACCTCAAAGGCACGCCTCAAACCATGCAAGATCTAGCAAACTATACCAATTTAGTGTCCGAGGTATTGAGCTATTTTTCAGAAAAAATAACTCTATTAAAACAATTAGGAGCAAACCAACTTATTATCGACCCAGGTTTTGGTTTTGCTAAAACGCTAGAACATAATTATGAGTTATTAAATAGATTTCAAGAACTACATAGTCTGGGCTATCCGCTATTGGCCGGAGTTTCTAGAAAATCAATGATTTATAAGGCATTGGATAGCACACCATCCGAGGCCCTAAACGGAACCACCGTTCTACACACCATTGCCTTGCAAAAGGGTGCACAAATTTTACGAGTACACGATGTAAAACCTGCTGTAGAAGCTATAAAATTAGTGGCAAAACTGCAAGCCAACTAAAATTTACCTATTTTTAACGTATGGAAGCAATCTCCACCAACCTATTACAATTCCGTTTATTTGATGTGCTCGACATTTTACTGGTTGCACTCATTATATATTACGTTTACAACCTAATTAGAGGCACCATTGCTGTAAATATTTTTATTGGTTTATGTCTCATGTACATCGGCTATGTGTTGGTTCAACAGGCTCAAATGCGCTTGCTAACACAGTTATTGGGCGGGTTTATTAGCCTTGGCTTTATTGCCTTGGTTATTGTTTTTCAGCAAGAAATACGTCGATTTTTATTGGTTTTGGGTAAAAATGCATCACAACAAAAGAACAAAGCCTGGTGGGTATATCTTTTTGGTAAAAAAGAAGAAATTAATCAGAATTTAGCCCGATTAAAGCCCATTCTTGATGCTTGTAAAAGTATGCAAAAAACCAAAACAGGAGCCTTAATGGTCTTTGCCAAACATACCGAAGAACCTTATTTTCAAAATACTGGAGAAGTACTAAACGCCACAGTTTCTAAACGATTATTAGAAAGTATATTTCAAAAAAATAGCCCCCTGCACGATGGTGCGGTAATAATTGCCGAAGGTAAAATTAAAACAGCTTCTACCATTTTACCGCTTACTGAAAACGATCGGTTACCGGCACACTTTGGCTTGCGCCACCGAGCCGGCATTGGCATATCCGAGGTAAGTGACGTATTGGCTATCATCATCTCTGAGGAAACCAATGAGATATCTTACGCCCGACAGGGCAAGGTAAAAATGAAAGTTAGTTTCTCCGAATTAGAAAAATTACTACTCAACTATTATTAAATAAAAAAAGCGCCGATTTTCGGGGCTTTTTTTATGTTGTATATACCACAATTAGCAATATTGCTCAAAAGCTGCAGCTAAATTATCTGCAATAAGTTGGGCACTTCTACCTTCAATTTGATGACGTTCAATCATATGAACCAATTCGCCATCTTTAAATAAAGCAATAGAAGGTGAGGATGGCAGGAAAGGCACCATGTGAGCTCTTGCTCTATCAACCGCTTCTTTTTCCATACCGGCGAATACCGTATATAAATTGGTTGGTTTTTTAATAGCACTTACAGCTTCTCTCACACCAGGGCGGGCATTTGCAGCCGCACAACCACATACCGAATTTACAACCACCAAAGCAGTGCCGCTGCCTTTTACGGCAGTATCAACCTCTAATGCTGTTTTTAACTCGGTAAATCCTACGCTTGTAAGCTCCTCACGCATGGGAGCAACTAAATATTCTGGATACATGTTTGAATAGATTTAATACTCAAAAATACGAATTCTTTCGGCCCAGTGCTATTGACTACTGTAAGTTTACACAATCTTGACTTCAAGAATCAAATAGAATTCTGTAATTTTGTAACTCAAACTAAAAAATAATCTATGTCATCAGTAGCCACAACAACCTACGCTCCTTTCAAAGTTAAAGATATTACTTTGGCCGATTGGGGTCGTAAAGAAATTGAGTTAGCCGAAGCAGAAATGCCGGGATTAATGGCCTTGCGCAAAGAATATGGCGCAACACAGCCTTTAAAAGGAGCCCGCATTGCAGGTTGCTTACACATGACTATTCAAACTGCCGTTTTAATTGAAACGTTAAAAGCCTTAGGTGCTGAAGTTACCTGGTCGTCGTGCAATATTTTCTCTACACAAGATCATGCAGCATCAGCTATTGCCGCTGCCGGCTTTCAGGTTTATGCTTGGAAAGGTCTGAATGAAGAAGAATTTGACTGGTGTATTGAGCAAACCTTGTTTTTTGGCGAAGATCGCAAACCACTAAATATGATTTTAGATGATGGTGGCGATTTAACCAATATGGTTTTTGATAAATACCCTGAATTAATTTCGGGTATTAAAGGCCTCTCTGAAGAAACAACTACCGGCGTTCACCGCTTAATTGAGCGTATGAAAAACGGCACCTTACACTTACCAGCTATCAACGTAAACGACTCGGTAACCAAATCTAAATTTGATAATAAATACGGTTGTCGCGAATCCTTAGTAGATGCTATTCGTCGTGCTACCGATGTGATGATGGCTGGAAAAGTTGCTGTAGTTGCCGGTTTTGGCGACGTAGGTAAAGGTTCAGCCGATTCGTTACGCAATGCAGGTGTACGAGTAATTGTAACCGAAATTGATCCTATTTGTGCGCTACAAGCCGCTATGGAAGGCTACGAAGTGAAAAAATTTGCTGCCGCCGTTAAAGAGGCTGATATTGTAGTAACTGCTACCGGCAACTGCAATATTGTTCGTGGCGAACACTTCAAACTAATGAAGGATAAAGCCATTGTATGTAATATTGGCCACTTCGATAACGAAATTGACATAGCCTGGTTAAACAAAAACTACGGATCTCAAAAAGTAGAAATTAAACCACAAGTAGATAAATATACTATTGAAGGTAAAGATGTAATTGTATTAGCCGAAGGTCGTTTAGTGAACCTTGGTTGCGCCACAGGCCACCCATCTTTCGTAATGTCTGCTTCGTTTACCAACCAAATATTGGCTCAACTAGAACTGTGGTTGCATACCGATAACTACGAAAACAAGGTGTACACCCTACCTAAACATTTAGATGAAAAAGTAGCTCGTTTACACCTTGAAAAAATTGGGGTTGAGCTTGATATATTAGACCAACAACAGGCCGATTATATTGGCGTAAATGTAGCTGGACCATTCAAAACCGACGAATACCGCTACTAAATTTATAATTAACTTAGTTTAAAAAAGCCGAAACACAACGTTTCGGCTTTTTTTGTGGCACAAAAATTTACGCTTGTTGAAACAATTTTTAGCGCTTGGTTTCGTTTTGCTCTATATAGTACCAAAAACACATACGTACTACAGTTTTTTTATTTTTAAAACAAAAGCATTATGAAAAAAATTACGCTCCTATTATTGCTAATTGGCTTAAAAGCATCTGTATTTGCACAAGGCTTCGGAATATTTAACAATAGCAACTATGCACCAGTTCAGTCGGTTTATTTTAACCCTGCAAAAATTGCCGATTCTAAACAAAAATTCCAATTTAACCTTATTGGGTTCAATGTATATGTTGCCAATGATTATGGCGTGCTTCAATCCATTCCTAAACTCATTAAAACTGTACAAAACAACGGTGAGTTTGGCGACATTTTAACCCTACAACAAAATGGCAAGGCCAAAAACCTAGACTTGGGTGTTGAATTTCGCGGTCCCTCGTTTGTTGCTTCCTTGGGTCACAGCCAAAGTTTAGCTTTTAGCAGCCGTGCCCGTTTTCTTAGCAGTGCCAATAACGTTTCCGAAGAATTGATGACCGCACTTATAAAGGGATTCAAAGAAACCGATGACTATGGCGTTATTACAAATGCTACTTTTGATATAAACGCAAACGTATTTAGTGAAATGGGCTTAACCTACGCTCTAAACCTTGTAAATACTGGAAATCATGTATTTAAAGCTGGGGTAACAGGTAAATACCTTTGGGGGGCGGGTAATGCCAAAATAAACAACACAAATACCAATATAAGCATTACTGAAATTGGGGTGCCTCCAACCAATGCCCTTACTACAAACGGCGTTCACGTAAACACATGGGTTTCTAACTCTAAATTATTAGGCTTCCAAAATACTAGTTTCTCATTAAAAGATATAACCGATAGTAGAGGACAGGGCTTTGGTACCGATTTTGGATTTGAATATGAATGGAGACCAAAATTCAAAAACTATCAGTATGAAGTGGATGGCAAACTATTGGATGATAACTCCGTTTCTAAATATGCATTAAAATTTGGTGCTGCACTTACCGATGTTGGATCCATTACTTATAGTCAAGGTAAAGTGTTAAAACTAAATGACGATACCCCGAATAAACAATGGACACAAGCACAAATCGATAACTTTGATTTGGCTGATTTGGAAACATCTTTCACAAATGTATACGGTGCAGGGGCGGTGTCCTCTAGCCCAAACTATAGAGCTTACCTACCAACCCGTTTAAATATTAATTTAGATGTTAAGGTGGCTAAAAACTTTTATATAGCCTCAAACTACATAGGAGGATTCACAAAAAAACGCAACATCTTAGATGTTTCTAATGATCGATCAGTTATCGATCCAACTGGTACACTCATCTCAGTGATCCCTAGAATTGAAAAGCCCAGTTACGAACTTGCACTACCTATCACCTATTCTTCTCGTTACAAAAAAACAAATCTCGGCTTAACTAGTAGAACAGGTGCCTTTTTTATAGGCACCGATGATATAGGCGGCGCTTTAGGAATTGGAAAATTCACCTCCTTTAATGTATACGCAGGTCTGAATTTTTCTATTGGCAAAAAACGCATTAAAGACCGCGATCACGATAAAATAAGCGACAAATTAGATAAATGCCCAACCATTGCCGGACCCGTGGAAAACGAAGGTTGTCCATGGCCAGATACCGACAAGGATGGCATTCCGGATAAAGACGATGGGTGCCCTACCCTTCCGGGCCCAGCTTCTTCTAAAGGTTGTCCAGATTCTGATGGCGATGGCGTAGCCGATAATGGCGATAATTGTCCAAGCATACCGGGTCCACTCTCTGCACAAGGCTGTCCAGATGCCGATGGTGATGGTATTGCAGACAAAGACGACTTATGTCCAACATTACCAGGCAGTAGAGATGCAAAGGGTTGCCCGGATAGAGACCATGATGGCATTGCAGATAAAGACGATAAATGCCCAGACACTCCAGGCACTGCCGCCCTATTGGGTTGCCCTGATAAAGATAATGATGGCGTAGCCGATAGCGAAGATCTTTGTCCAGATGTACCGGGAAGCATTGCCCTAAAAGGTTGCCCAGATAGAGATAATGATGGCGTAGCCGACAAAGACGATGCTTGCCCAGATTTGGCAGGTCCAATGGCAACTAAAGGTTGCCCTGATACCGATGGCGATGGCGTACTTGATAAAGATGATCTTTGCCCAACTGCAGCTGGACCATTAGCCTTTAAAGGTTGCCCAGATACAGATAAAGATGGCATTGCAGATAGCGAAGATGCCTGTCCAACTGTACCAGGATTATTGGCATTAAAAGGTTGCCCAGATAGAGATAAAGACGGCGTGGGTGATGCAGATGATCTTTGTCCGGATGTGTTTGGTACCCTAGCAAGTAAAGGTTGCCCAGATAAAGATGGCGACGGTGTGCCTGATAAAGACGATAAATGTGTAGATGTGGTTGGCCCTGCCTCAAACGGCGGCTGTCCAATAACTGTCGCCCCTACACTAACTAAAGTTGAAGAAAAAATCATCTTTACTGCCGTATCCGATTTACAATTCGAAAGCGGAAAATCGGTAATCAAAGCATACTCCTTTGATAGTTTAGATGAATTGGCAGCGCTCATGGTAAAACGCCCCGAACTAACCCTAATTCTTTCTGGCCACACCGATAATGTGGGTATACCGGCAAAAAACAAAGTGTTAAGTCGTAAAAGAGCAGAAGCCGTAAAAGCATACTTGGAAGATGCTGGTGTTGATGGTAGTAGAATTGCTGCAGTAGGCTATGGTTCAAGCAAACCAATTGCCAGCAACAAAACCCCACAAGGACGTCAGAAAAATCGCCGAGTAGAATTTAAAGTTAATTAATAGGTTTGTTTGTAATCGCAAAGAGCCCAGCCGGTATTCGGTTGGGCTCTTTGCATTTTTAGGGCAAATTCAAAGAAAGAATGTACTTTTGTGCGATGACAAAATTATCGGTAAACATCAACAAATTTGCAACCCTACGAAACGCACGTGGGGGCAATAACCCCAACTTAGTTCAGGTGGCGTTAGATGCTGAGCGCTTTGGTGCCCAAGGTATTACGGTGCACCCTCGTCCAGACGAACGGCACATTCGTTACCGCGATGTATACGAACTAAAAGAAAACATCACTACCGAATTTAATATAGAAGGCAACCCGAAAGAACGCAGTTTTGTAGACTTGGTATTGGCAAATAAACCTACTCAAGTTACGCTAGTACCAGATGCCTTGGGGCAATTAACTTCTAACCATGGCTGGGATACAATCACGCATCAATCTTATTTAAAAGAAATTATTACCGAATTTAAAAAAGCAGAAATACGGGTATCCATTTTTGTAGATGCCAACGAAAAAATGGTTGAAGGCGCAGCACAAACAGGTACCGACAGAATTGAGTTATACACAGAAGGCTATGCTCAAAAATTTACTCAAAATCCCGACTTAGCAATAGCCCCCTATCGTAAAGCAGCAGATTTGGCCACACAACTAAACCTAGGAGTGAATGCCGGCCACGATTTAGATATACACAACCTCCAGTTTTTCGCCCAACATGTTCCCCAATTAGTAGAAGTAAGCATCGGGCATGCATTGGTATGCGATTGCCTTTATTTGGGTATGGAGAATACCATTCAGCGTTATTTGCACCAACTTAAAAAATGATCCGTACTATACAAATTGAGGAATTTCTTGCACTTGCTCCCACAATACCAATAGCAGACGTGCGAACTCCTGCAGAATTTGATCAAGGACATATACCCCAGGCGCATAACCTACCCATTTTTACTAATGAAGAGCGGGTGCAGGTGGGTACTACCTACAAGCAAATAGGCCGAGAAGAAGCTATTTTACTAGGTTTTGAATTTACTGGCCCCAAATGGAGCGGCTTTATTAAAGAGGCATTAAGGATTGCTCCACATAAAAAAATTGCCTTGCATTGTTGGCGGGGTGGCATGAGAAGCGGCGCCATGGCTTGGGCATTAAATCTCTATGGATTTGAAGTGTACCTACTCGAAGGTGGATATAAAAGCTACCGCCAATGGGCATTAAGCCAGTTCTCCCAAACATTCAATATCCTCATTCTAGGCGGAATGACGGGATCGGGTAAAACCCAAATACTAAATCAAATAAAAAATACTGGTGAACAAGTAATTGACCTCGAAGACCTGGCACAACACCAAGGCTCATCTTATGGAAGTATGGGCACTCTCGTACAACCCAGTCAAGAGCAATTCGAAAATAACCTAGCGTATCAAATATGTAAAATTGATAAAAACAAAATTCTTTGGCTAGAAGATGAAAGCCGAACTATAGGCAAGTGCGCCGTCCCGAACCCACTATGGGATCAAATGAGAGCCGCTCCGCTAATAAAACTAAACATCCCAATAGAAGAACGCATTCGTTTTTTAACCCAAGAATATGGCAAACTAAATCCTGATTTTTTGGTTGAATGCACCCAGCGCATTGGCAAACGCTTAGGGCCTGAGCAAACTAGAGATGCCATTTTAGCCATCGAAGAAAACCGCATGTCGGATTTTATTCGCTTAGTTTTAGTCTATTATGATAAGACTTATAAAAACGGGCAAAATATGCGGGAAGAATGCAGTATTTATGAATTAGCAGGCACACTAGCCGCAGATGATACTAATGTAAAACCCATTTTAGAAAAAGCAAACACGATCAAATGAGCAACGAATCCATAAAACTTACCCAATATTCGCATGGCGCCGGCTGCGGCTGCAAAATTAGCCCGGCAATATTAGATAAAATGCTGCATAGCCCAATTAAACAACCTGCCGATGCCCGTTTATTGGTGGGGAACGCTACCCGTGATGATGCAGCAGTTTTTGATTTAGGCAATGGAACAGCCCTAATTTCTACCACCGATTTTTTCATGCCCATTGTAGATGACCCTTACGATTTCGGTCGAATCGCCTCGGCAAATGCCATTAGCGATGTATACGCCATGGGCGGAAAGCCGGTATTGGCCATTGCCATTTTAGGCTGGCCTGTTGATAAGCTGGGACCAGAAGTAGCCCAAAAAGTATTAGAAGGTGCCCGATCAATTTGTGCCGAAGCCGGCATTAGTTTAGCCGGTGGACATAGTATCGATTGCCCCGAACCGGTATTTGGCTTGGCTGTAAACGGATTGGTAGACATTAAAAATTTAAAACAAAACTCCACAGCAACCGCTGGCTGTAAATTATATTTAACCAAGGCCCTTGGCGTAGGCATATTAACCACGGCCCAGAAAAAAGGCATTCTTAAACCCGAGCATCAACACATCGCTCCCGAATCAATGGCTAAATTGAACGAAGCTGGAGAAATGTTTGGCAAACTAGAGTACGTAAAGGCTATGACCGATGTAACAGGTTTTGGGCTATTAGGGCACCTCAGCGAACTGTGCGAAGGAAGTAATTTACAAGTACGTATTAATTTCGATAAGGTACCCAAACTAGACGTATTGGATGAATACCTAGCACAAAAGTGCATTCCGGGTGGAACCAACCGCAATTGGGCTAGCTATGGCCATAAAATTAACGAAGGCCCAGAATTAAGCATTAGAACTACCATTTTAGCTGATCCACAAACAAGTGGTGGGCTATTGGTGGCTATTGATCCTGCTTTTACAGAGAATTTCGAAAAATTATTAGAAACCCTAAATATTCCCGAAAAAAATAGAAAATCTTTCGGCGAATTATTCCCAGCCGATAGCACAACTGCACTCATTCAAATAAGCTAGAAATTTGACCTTAAAAGGAGATTTTGCGAACAAGAATTTATTGCTTTATAAGCGCTAAATTATACCTTTGCTACACCAACTAGTACGCACATAAATGAGCACAAACGTAACCTATCAGGAAAAATTTCAACACAGACATATTGCAACTAATTCGGCAGATACGCAGGCGATGTTAAAAACCATCGGTGTAAAATCAATTGACGAATTAGTTGACCAAACCGTTCCGGCCAACATCCGATTAAAGCAAGCACTTCGCTTACCCGAACCGCTTAGTGAAGCAAATTATTTAAGTCAGCTTAAACAAACGGCTTCCAAAAACAAGGTGTTCAAATCATACATTGGGCAAGGCTATTATGGCGTACAGGTTCCGGGTGTAATTCAACGAAATATTTTAGAAAATCCAGGCTGGTACACCCAATACACTCCTTACCAAGCAGAAATTGCACAAGGACGTTTACAGGCCTTATTAAATTTCCAAACTATGGTGTTGGATTTAACAGGGATGGAAATTGCCAATGCCTCTTTATTAGATGAGAGTACTGCAGCGGCAGAAGCCCTCATTATGCAATACAGTTTGCGTAGTCGCGATGAGGCTAAACGTTTCTTTGTTTCCGAAGCTGTTTTTCCTCAAACTATTGATGTGTTACGTACTCGTTCGGCACCTTATGGTATCGAATTAGTCATTGGCAATCATCAAGACATTGTACTCAACCAAGATTTCTTTGGGGCCATGGTACAATATCCTGCCAGAAATGGCGAAGTGTATGACTACCGTAATTTTGCAGAAAAAGCCCAGCAACAAGAAGTTAAATTAACAGTTGTGGCCGATATTATGAGCCTTACCCTATTAACTCCTCCTGGAGAATGGGGAGCCGATATCGTAGTAGGTTCTACCCAACGTTTTGGCATTCCAATGGGTTTTGGCGGACCACATGCAGCATTTTTTGCCACTAAAGAAGAATACAAGCGTTCTATGCCTGGCCGTATTATCGGTGTAACCATTGATAGTGCTGGTAATTATGCCTTGCGCATGGCTTTACAAACCCGTGAGCAACATATCCGTAGAGATAAAGCCACCTCTAATATTTGCACCGCACAAGCTTTATTAGCCATTATGGCCGGTATGTATGCCACGTATCACGGTCCAAAAGGATTAAAATTAATAGCAGAACGCATACACGGTTTAGCTAGCGTATTGGCTGCTGCCTTAAAAGAATTAGGCTATACCCAAACCAATACCCACTTTTTTGATACGCTTACTTTTGAGTTGGGTGATTTATGCGGACCTATACATGGCGAAGCATTAAACAACGAAGTCAATTTCCACTACCAAGGTACTAGTGCTAGCATCTCTATTGATGAAACTACACAGCTTGCCGATATTGAGACCTTGGTACGTTTATTTGCCAAAGTAAAAGGCAAAACTATCCACGACTTAGATTTAGAGAAAATAGCAAGCGGTGTAATACAAAACTACCCAAAGGTATTGGCCCGCACATCGGCCTACCTAAGCCATCCGTTATTTAATTCGCACCATTCAGAGCACGAATTATTGCGTTATATGAAATCTTTAGAAGCCAAAGACTTATCGCTTTGCCATTCTATGATTGCATTAGGATCGTGTACCATGAAGCTAAACGCCACCACCGAAATGGTGCCCGTTACTTGGCCAGAATTTGGCAATATGCATCCATTTGCGCCAACCGATCAGGTGGGTGGCTACATGCAACTATTTGATGAATTAAACCAATGGCTTAGCGAAATTACCGGCTTTGCCGCCATGAGCTTACAACCAAATGCTGGTGCCCAAGGCGAATACGCAGGTCTAATGGTTATTAGAGCCTACCACCACGATCGTGGCGAAGGACACCGACATGTGGCCTTAATTCCATCATCGGCACACGGCACCAACCCAGCATCAGCCACCATGGCAGGCATGCAAATTGTAGTAGTTGCTTGTGATGAAAAAGGAAATATAGATGTAGCCGATTTAATAGCCAAAGCCGAAGAACATAGTAAAAATTTATCGTGTTTAATGGTTACCTACCCCTCTACTCACGGGGTATTTGAAGAATCAATTATTCAAATTTGTGCTACCATTCACCAGCATGGTGGGCAAGTATATATGGATGGCGCCAACATGAATGCACAAGTTGGCTTAACTAGTCCGGCGGCAATTGGTGCCGATGTGTGTCACCTAAACTTGCATAAAACATTCTGCATACCGCACGGTGGCGGTGGCCCAGGTATGGGCCCAATTGGTGTAGCTAAACACTTGGTTCCTTATTTACCGGGGCATACCGTAGTAGCTATAGGGGGCGAAAAATCTATTCCTGCAGTTTCTGCAGCACCATGGGGCTCGGCTTCTATCTTGGTAATTTCTCATGCCTATATTGCCATGATGGGTGGCCAAGGCTTAACCGATGCTACCAAATACGCCATTTTAAACGCCAACTACATGAAAGTCCGTTTAGAAAAAAGCTATCCGGTATTGTACGCCGGGGCCAACGGCCGTTGTGCTCACGAAATGATTTTAGATTGCCGTGCCTTCAAAAACTTTGGCGTAGAAGTAACCGATATTGCCAAACGCTTAATGGACTACGGATTTCATGCACCAACCGTTTCTTTTCCGGTAGCGGGCACCTTAATGGTAGAACCTACCGAATCTGAGCCGAAGCATGAACTAGATCGTTTTTGCGATGCCTTGATTGCTATCCGTCAAGAAATTGATTCTGTAGAAAAAGGCACAGCGGATAAAATGAACAATCCATTAAAAAATGCACCTCATACAGCTGCGGTACTTACTGCCGATGACTGGGCACATCCGTATTCTCGTCAAACTGCAGCTTTCCCATTGCCTTATGTAGCAGACCGCAAATTTTGGCCTTCGGTAGGCCGGGTAAACGATACCCATGGCGACCGTACTCTGATTTGTGCTTGTCCTCCAATAGAGAGCTACGTATAAATTTGTCTATAATATAATGGAACTAACGGCGTTCCAATTTAAATTGGAACGCCGTTTTTGTATTATAAAATTATTAATAAATAGGAGTAGTTGTTTAAACATCTTTTTATATTCCCTATGTTTGTATAACTAAAAAATTAATCAGCATATGAAAAAAATCTTATCTATGGTAGTACTAGGCCTAACCTTTGTAGGTTTTGCATTTACTACTGCACCAAAAGCTACTACGTTTAAAGTAGACACAAAAAAATCAATTGTTCTTTGGAATGGTAAAAAAGTAACCGGCGAACACAGCGGTACCATAAAACTAGCTGGTGGCGAATTAAGTTTGAGCGGCACTGATTTAACTCAAGGATCTTTCACTATCGACATGACTACCATTACCAGTACCGATGGTGCAGGTGCTCGATTAGAGGGTCACTTAAAAGCCGACGATTTTTTTGGCGTAGAGAAATTTCCCACTGCCAATTTTGTAATTACCAAAGTAACACCTGCTGCTGCTGGTAAACTTACTGTTAGTGGTAACTTAACCATTAAAGGCATTACCAAAGCACTTTCATTTCCTGCTACCTTGGCTGTAAAAGGCAATAGCCTAACTGCAGTAGCTAAAGGCGTAAAAGTAGACCGCACCAAATACGATATCCGTTACGGTTCTAAAAGCTTTTTCGATAGCATTGGCGACAAAGCTATAGATGATGAATTTACGCTTGACATTACGCTAATTGCTAGCAAATAAGTAGATTTAAGTTATATTAGAAAGCCTCATTCAGCAATGAATGGGGCTTTTTTTGTTAGGAAAGAATTTGGAAAGTATCATCCTTAAAGTCTACCTTGGAGTAAGGCTTGCTTTTCGCATGGTAATACAAACAGATCCAATTGCCTTCGGCAGCCTGTTTTCCGTAGGCTTCGCGAAGTTCCATAGTTTTACGAGGATTGAAATCGTATTTGGCCATAAATTTTCGGATCAATTGTTCGGGCTCGGGCACTACATCTCCGCCAAAAAAGAGGGTTTCGCCTGATTCTTCAATCATAAATACCTGATGAAATTCGGTATGTCCGCCACTTACTTCAAATCGAATATTTTTGTTCAATTGACCATTCCCTTCTACAAAACGAATGCTGCCGCTGCGTTGTACCACATCAAAAATATCGGTATGGTAAGAAGCCGATGGCTTGCTATACGCCGCTTCCCACTCTCCCCGCTGAATCACATATTCGGCATTGGGAAAACTCAACACCGTACGACTGTCTTTGTTTTGTACCATACCGCCGGCATGATCAAAGTGCAGGTGCGACATTAATACCAAGCTTACATCATCTGGAGAAAAACCTGCAGCTCGAATATGCTCATGCAAATACAAATTACCTTGTTCATTTTCGTAGCCCAGGCCAGTATCAATCAAAATTAAATCGCTAGCCGTTTGTACCAAAAAAGGCCGAACGTAAACAAATAAAGAAGCTGGTCGATCTTTGGTATCGTGTAGCTCTGGATTAAAGGGAATAAATTTTTTGCTGTTGTCTACAGAATAAAAACCTTCATCAAGCGGAAAAATAATCACGGTATAGGGTTCGTTTTAGTATATTTAGGCGATAAACGCAGCACAAAGATATGCAAAAAAGATGGGCAGAAATCCCGCTAACTACTCCCGAACTCATCCCTGAGCTTCAAGCCTCTTTACAAATAAATGAGGTATTGGCTAAGCTCTTGGTTTTAAGAGGAGTGCATAACTATGACGAAGCCCGTGATTTTTTCAGACCCAATATCCATCACCTACACGATCCATTTTTAATGAAGGATATGGAACAAGCCATTGAACGCATTGAACAAGCCATTGCCCAACAAGAAAAAATACTCGTTTTTGGCGATTACGATGTCGATGGTACCACGGCTGTGGCACTCGTTTATAGCTTTTTCAGCAAATACTATACTCTGTTAGAATATTACATTCCCGACCGCTATTTGGAAGGATACGGTATTTCCTACAAGGGCATTGATTATGCAGCTGAAAATAATTTCAGCTTAATTATTGCACTCGATTGCGGCATTAAATCTATAGATCATGTGGCCTATGCCAAAGAAAAAGCTGTAGATTTTATTATTTGCGACCACCATTTACCCGGCCAAAACTTACCAGATGCGGTGGCTGTATTAGATCCGAAACGCAGCGATTGTAGCTACCCCTATAAAGAATTAGCAGGCTGTGGTATTGGATTTAAATTAATACAAGCCTATTCGCAAAAAAACGACTTACCTTTTGAGGACTTAGAAGCTTATTTAGATTTGGTGGCCGTAAGCATAGCTGCAGATATTGTTCCCATTAGTGGCGAAAACCGAACCTTAGCTTGGTTTGGCATGAAACGCCTAAACGAACAGCCATGTGCTGGCTTGGCCGCCCTAAGAAGTATTGCGAAGCAAAAACCTTATTACACGCTTTCGGATGCCGTGTTTCAATTAGGGCCTCGGATAAACGCCGCCGGCCGCATTGCCGATGCCAAGCAAGCCGTGCGTTTATTGAGTTGCAGCACCCAAACAGAAGCCCTAGAAATTGCCAAACTGATTGACATACACAACGACGAACGCCGCGAACACGATAGCGATATTACCGAACAAGCCTTGGCACAATTAGAATCAGGTGTTGATTTTAAAATACGCAAAAGTACCGTAGTATTTAACGAAGGCTGGCATAAAGGCGTTATCGGCATTGTGGCCTCCCGCTTAACCGAAAAATATTACCGCCCAACCATTGTACTTACCCAATCTAACGGCATGGTTGCGGGTTCGGCCCGTTCGGTGTTAGGTTTTGATTTGTATGAAGCATTATTAGCCTGCACCGATTTATTGGAGCAATTTGGCGGGCATAAATATGCCGCTGGACTTACCATGAAAGCAGAAAATGTGCCAGCATTTCAACAACGTTTCGAAGAAGTGGTTTCGGCTAGTATTTCGGAAGAATTATTGGTACCAGAAATCAGCATAGATTCGCCTTTGAATTTAGCGCAAATTGATGCCAAATTTTTTCGCATTCTTTCTCAGTTCGAGCCCTTTGGTCCACAAAACATGTCGCCGGTTTTTAGAGCCAACGGCGTAGAACTAGCAGGGGCCATTGGCATTGTAGGCGATAAACACTTAAAAATGCAGGTAAAACAAGGCGATTCAAACGTTTTCGACTGCATTGGGTTTGGCTTAGGAAAGCTCAAAGAAACCCTATCAAGAAGCAAAAGCTTCGATATGTGTTTTAGTATTGAAGAAAATAGTTGGAAAGATCGACGAAACATTCAGTTAAACATCAAAGACATTCGTATTTTAGAGGGCAACAACGTGTTATGATTTTAAAAGCAGAAAACCTTATAAAAAAATATAAGCAACGAACGGTAGTAAACAACGTGTCGTTTGAAGTTGCCCAAGGCGAAATTGTGGGTTTATTGGGGCCTAACGGTGCCGGAAAAACCACTTCTTTTTATATGATAGTGGGGTTAATTAAACCTAATGAAGGGCATGTTTATTTGGAAGATGAAGACATTACCGAAGACCCCATGTACCGCCGGGCACAAAAGGGAATTGGCTATTTGGCGCAAGAAGCCTCCGTTTTTAGAAAGTTAACGGTAGAGGATAATATTATGGCCATTTTAGAAATGACCGAGCTTTCTAAAGAAGAACAAAAAGCCAAATTAGAAGAATTAATAGCAGAATTTAGCCTCGAAAAAGTTCGTAAAAACCGTGGCGATTTACTCTCTGGAGGAGAACGCAGACGAACCGAAATTGCCCGAGCATTGGCCGCCGACCCTAAATTTATCTTACTCGATGAGCCCTTTGCAGGAGTTGACCCTATTGCGGTAGAAGAAATTCAGTCTATTATAGCCAAATTAAAATTACGCAACATTGGTATTTTAATTACCGACCATAATGTGCAAGAAACTTTGTCTATCACCGATAGGGCTTACCTACTTGCCGAAGGCAAGATTATGCTGACCGGTACTCCTAAAGAAATTGCAAGCAACGAATTGGCTCGTAAATTTTATTTAGGCCAGAATTTCGAACTCAGAAAGAAGGTTTAGTAAAAATCAGCATGACTTTAGTCAACTCTTTCTTTACCTGGATTATGAAAAAGCGTATGCATCAGATTGAGCTTTTCATGAAATATCCGCATGAAGTACAAGAAGAATGGTTGCATAATTTAGTAGATACCGCTAAAAATACCGAGTGGGGCAAAACTTATGGGTATGCCGACATTAAATCGTCAGACGAGTTTAAGAATAGAGTGCCCATACAAACCTACGATACCCTAAAACCTTATATTGAGCGCATGTTGGCCGGAGAACAAGCCGTATTGTGGCCCTCTGAAATTAAATGGTTTGCCAAGTCGTCCGGCACCACTAACGACCGTAGTAAATTTATTCCGGTAAGCGAAGAATCATTAGAAGAATGCCATTATAAAGGAGGCAAAGACTTGCTTTCTATATACTGCAATAACCGCCCCGAAAGCAAAATATTTACAGGTAAATGTTTGGTTTTAGGTGGGAGTTCTAAGGTTAATCAGCTTAATACAGATGCCTCCTACGGCGATTTATCTGCCGTATTGATTAAAAATTTACCCATTTGGGCCGAATTTTATCGTACACCCGACCAATCGATTACCCTTCTCGAAAATTTTGAAGAAAAAATAGAGAAAATGGCAAGAGCTACCATCGATGTAAACGTAACCAATATTTCGGGAGTGCCTACTTGGAATGTGGTGCTTGCTAAACGCATTTTAGAGTTGAGTGGCAAATCGCACTTGCTAGAAGTTTGGCCAAATTTGGAATTGTATTTTCATGGTGCGGTGAATTTCACCCCTTACCGAGAACAGTTCAAACAACTCATTCCGTCAGACCAAATGTATTATTTGGAAACCTACAATGCCTCAGAAGGATTTTTTGGTATACAGGATTTATCCAATTCCGAAGAATTGCTACTAATGCTAGATTACGGTATTTACTACGAGTTTTTACCCATGGAGCATATTGATGACGAACAGCCAAAAACCTTAAGCTTAAACGAGGTGGAGTTGGATAAAAACTATGCGCTTATTATTTCTACCAATGCCGGCTTGTGGCGCTACCTCATTGGCGACACCATTAAATTTACGTCCCTATCGCCTTACCGCATTCAAATTACGGGGCGTACCAAACATTTTATAAATGCTTTTGGCGAAGAATTGATTATTGACAATGCCGAAAAAGCCTTGGCTAAAACGTGTGCCGAAACAACTAGTGCTATTAAAGAATATACCGCCTGCCCTATTTATTTTAAAGACAACGAGGCTGGTGCCCACGAGTGGATTATTGAATTTGAAGAGGCACCTAAAGACCTTATTCGTTTCACCGAAATATTAGATCAACACCTGCGGGAACTAAACTCCGACTACGATGCTAAGCGGTATAAAGATATGGCCTTAGGCCTACCTAAAATTCACCAAGCTCCTAACGGTACCTTTTACACCTGGATGAAAAATAGAGGAAAACTAGGCGGACAACATAAGGTACCTCGTTTGGCCAACGAGCGAAAATATGTCGAAGAAATTCTGAAATTAATTAGCGCTCTTTCTTAGGAAATAAGAAAGAAGCGATTATACTGGCACTCAAAATAAGCAAAATAACCACTAAAGAATGTAGAGTATTAAATCCGACTTGCACTAAATAATTGTGCGCCAACATTTTAAATCCAATAAATACCAGCAATATAGAAAGCCCGATTTTGAGGTATTGAAATTTATGAATGATGTTCACCAGCAAAAAGAACATAGATCGCAAGCCCAGAATGGCAAAAATATTAGAAAAGAATACGATGTAAGGATCTTTGGTAACCGAAAAAATAGCTGGAATAGAATCTACGGCAAATAACAAATCGGTAAACTCTACCACCAATAGCACAATAAAAAGGGGCGTAATAAACCATTTTCCTGCTTGCTTAATAATAAACTTTCCGCCGCCATACTCTGTTGCTACCGGAAAATACTTGGCTGCAAACTTAACCACTTTGTGATTTTCTGGGTCTAAGGATTCATCTTCATCTCGGCCTAAAAACATAGCTGCTCCGGTATAAATTAAAAAAGCACCGAATACATACACAACCCAACTAAACTTAGCCAAGAGGACCGCTCCGGTAAAAATGAATAAAAAACGCAAGCAAAGCGCACCTATAATGCCCCAAAATAATACCCGGTGGTAATACTTTTCTTCAACCGAAAAGGCTGAAAAAATAAGTACCATCACAAAAATATTATCTACCGAAAGGGCGTATTCTACCACATAACCGGTAATAAACTCGAGAGCTAAATTTTGTCGGTAATACTGTAAGCTCGTACCAAAATCTTGCACATTTGAAGGAATTGTTTGGCCATATAGTTTGGTAACTTGCTGCAACTGTTCTGCAGATTGAATTTGATGGAGCATATCGCCTTTGAGTAAGAGCAATACATAAAAACCTAGGGCAAAAGACACCCAAATGGCACTCATTATAGCGGCTTCCTTAAAACCTACACTATGTTGTTTTTTATTAAATACACCCAAATCAATGGCTAACATGCAGCCAATAAAAAGTAAAAAACAGGCAAAAAAGACAAATTCTGAAGTCATTAATTCGTACGTTGGGTGGTATAAAGAACTAGGTTTTCTAAATGGTTGCGGTGCGTATCGCTACCTAAATTGGCTATTAAATCGAAGGCTTCTTGTTGGTAGCATTTCATTTGTGTTTCGGCATAGGCCAAGCCGCCACTTTGGCGCACAAAATCGAGCACTATTTGTACTTGGTTGGGCTCATCGTTCTTGTTTTTAATGATGTTGATGATGCGTCTTTTTTCGGAGCGATTGCTTTGTTGCAAGGCATAAATCAAGGGCAAAGTCATTTTCTTTTCTTTGATGTCAATGCCTAAAGGTTTGCCAATTTGGTCAAATCCAAAATCAAACAAATCGTCTTTGATTTGAAAGGCAATGCCAATTTTTTCACCAAATAAACGCATGCGTTCTATTTCTTCTTCGGTGGCCCCGGCAGAAGCGGCGCCACAGGCACAGCAGGAGGCAATTAACGAAGCGGTTTTTTTACGTATCACTTCAAAATAAACGGCTTCATCAATATCTAATTTTCGGGCTTTTTCTAATTGCAAAAGTTCTCCTTCGCTCATTTGCTGTACCGCCTCCGAAACAATTTTTAGCAAACGATGGTCTTCATTGTTTACAGAAAGCAATAGGCCTTTAGCCAGGAGATAATCGCCAACCAAGACGGCAATTTTATTTTTCCAAAGGGCATTTATAGAGAAAAAACCTCGGCGTTGGTAGGCATCGTCCACCACATCGTCGTGCACCAAAGTAGCTGTATGCAACAACTCTACCAAAGCTGCTCCACGGTAGCTTGCCTCGGTAATTCCACCACAAAAATTAGCAGCCGAGAGTACAAACATGGGGCGTATTTGCTTGCCCTTGCGTTTAAGTATATAGCGGGTAATGCGATCGAGCAGTGGGGTGGTCGTCTTCATTGCTTCTTTAAACTTTTTCTCAAAAGTTTTAAGTTCAGCAGCAATGGGTTTCTGAAGGGCGTCCAGTTTAATCATAGGTAGGCTTTACAGCCCTACAAACTTACGCAATTGGAGGCTATTTTTTGGATTTGTAGACTTTAAAAAACAAAAAAACCATCGTTTTTAAACGATGGCTTTAACGTACAATGGCGGAGAAAGAGGGACTTGAATGTGTGATATTTTGGTATAATTTAAAAGAACAAAAACCTTGTACGTCTTCAAATTCATTTGGACAAGTGTTAAACCAAACCAAGTGATTAATTGTTAATTTGCAATAGGGGGTTTATTATTATTTGTAAAATAGTTTTTTGTTTGTTGTTTTTTTGAGAATTTTTTCCTCAGAGCTGAATTTTCGCTTGGTTCTTGATTCCTGAATCTTTTTGTCTTTGTTCTTGGTTAAATGCTATTGTATTACTTTCATCACAACCCTTCTATTTTTTTTTCTTCCTTCAGCGGTCGCATTGTCTGCAACGGGCAACGATGGCCCGTAACCTTTGGCAATTAGTTGGCTCTTGTTTATTCCATTTTTTGTCAGATAATCTACCACACTGTTTGCCCTGTACTGGCTTAGCTTGTTGTTCAGGCTCAGGCTTCCGGAATTATCTGTATGACCCTGTATCTCAAGCCTTGTTTCAGGATTATCCTTGAGGAATTGGATTAATTTATCTAGATCAGTTGAGAAAGTAGTATTGATGTCTGTTTTGCCAACTTCATAATAAATATTATTCATCACAATACTTTGACCGACTTTTGCTTCTTCAATGCCCAATTCCAGTTTTATATATAATGTTGTACTCCTGTTCAATCCTTTTGTACTGATTCTTTCAATGGTAGAGATATACTCTGCCTTTTTGCCAACAAGAGTAAAGTCGCTCTCTGCTTCTAATTGTGCATTAAAAATGCCATTTCCTGCATGACCTTGTTTTGTTATGATGCTTTGCTTAGTTTCGTTGGTGACATTCACGTCTACCCCTACTTCGGGAATATTTTTGGTTTTATTAATGACCACACCCGAAAGTGTATATCTTGGATCATTGTGGGTGATTTTAATGTTAATTTGATTCTCGTTTGTCTCAAAATTGCCTTTTTTAATATTCTGCACAGATGTATTGATATTGTTAAGCAAACCACTAACTGTATAATCACCGGGTGTCAATTTGTTGAAAGTAACTCTCCCATCCACATCAGTAGAACCGCTTAGTCTTTTGCCCCCAGGTTCGTTTAAAACTACCTCCACATAGGGTAAGGGCTGTCCTGTAGCTTCATCCATTACAGTAATAACAATGTCCCTGAAAGGTATTATTATTTCTTTCTTCACAGGTTCGGGCAATGCTGTTACTTCTACCACTCTTACAGCTTTTATTTTCTTTTTGCCGATATTGGTACCTACACCAATCGAGTAATAAAAATGATCATTTACAGTTGAAGTTAACGCAGATCTGTATTGAATATTGGTAAGAAGAAAGGCCTCGTTAAATAAATTGAACTGTATCCCTACTCCTCCAGGAATATAGAACCCAGTTTTGCCATTATAAGATGAAAGACCGGCTCCAATTGAAAAGTATGGCACAAGTGTATGACTATCGCTAAGCAGTTTTATATTCAGTGCGGCATTGGCATCCAATAAAAATTTACTGCTGCCATTGGTGCTGCCATTCTTAAAAAGATAGTCCGTTGAACTGCCATCGAGCGTAGCAATCGCATCAATTTTCTTACTGATTCCCTTCAGGTAGTTGAACCCAAACCCCATTTGCATATCGCCAATATTACTCCATTGACCTTTGTCAAGTACATTCTTTAACGAGGTGGTTCTCATTAACTGAGCAGTCTTAAAATCGTTATAAAAAATATGGAAAACTAGGGTCGATGGCTTTTTTTCCTGATTAACCTGGGCGGATAGCCGCGGAACCAAACAAGCCAGTAAGATTATACAGATTATACGTTTCATCAGCGTTTTATTGGATCTTCATTCTTCCTGTTCATATCCATAGTACCCATTTGGTTCACAATACTGAATATAGCCGGCTCACTTCTTCCCTGGATGTTCATATCCATTCCGGGGATGGGCAATCCCTCTGCATCGAGTGTTTGTACCGTCCAGATAAACTGTTTGTTGGCTGTAGAATCCAACATAGGCAAATTAGGCCGCCAGATATATTGTGTAGTACCTCTTATGGCTGGTTCGTCTAATAAAGGACGATTACCCCTAAAAGCCTGCATAGCTGTTTGTCCGGGCAGAATTTCAAACACCTGTACTCGGTATTGTATAAGCTCCTGGGAGCTGGGTATTAAGTTAGTCCAACGAAATATAATTATGTTTTGAGCCAGGTGGGCATCCAGGCTGCTTCCGCTGGCAGGCTGCATTAAAATAGGCAACTGGTAGGAAGTGATAAAAAATGGACGGGTTTGTATTGCCCGAACAACATCGCCCTTGGTATTCATTACTTCAACCATTAATTGATATTGACCCGCAGTTAAACGTCCAGTACGTTGAAGCAGATTTTGTAAATTTCCCTGCAACGCTAAATTTTGCAGCTGGAGTGCATCGGCTATGCTGAACTGGTTTACTCCTGGTCTTAAGGTGTATATTCGTGCAGAATTAATATTCGAGACACCTATTATGCTTCCCCTCTCATCAAGAAGGGTCGTTTTTAATTTTACGGAAGGATCATTCAGCGCCGGTCCCATCATATAGGAGATAATCATCTGACCGTTAACCGGATTTACCCAATCAGACAACCAGGGCTGTGGCCTATTGTTTAAAGCAAGGTTAAGAGTGATTTGAGCCCTGGCCACCTGAGCAATCAGGAACATTGCTATAGTTAACAATAAATGGTATTTTTTCATTATAGAATACTTTCTAAAATTTGTATTGAAGACCTGTTCTAAGCGTACTTTCTGAATATCCCGGACTACCTGAATAAGCCGGCGTAAACAAACTTCCGGGCAATTCGGTACCGAAACGGTATAAATTTACGGTCATTGAAAATTGCCAGGTTAGCTTTTTGTAAATGTCCCAGTCAAAACCGCTGGTAGCCAATAGATGTTTATTGGCCGTAAACGGTGCCATAGTGCTTAGGTTATATTGTAACTGCGCCTTCAGGTTAATTTTTGGGGCAGGTTCCCAGGTCACTCCGCTGGTAGCGCTTAGCAGGTTTAGGGTAATGGAAGGGGCCGTGTTTCTGAACCACATCAGGCTAAAATCCGGACTGATTTTTTTGTTAAAAAATGTGGGAACGTAAAGAATTAGAGCAGTTTGAGTATTGTTGTTGGTCATTACGTTTAAAGTTGTTTCATCATACTTGCTCCAGGTATAAGTACCGCTTATCAAATGGCTCATTTCACTATTAATCCAGGCATAAGCAGGGTTTACGCTTAGCTCATTACTTACGCTTTTATATCCAAAAAAACCTGGAACATTAAAGCCAAAATTATTGAAGCTGGTATTCATGCTGAAGCGGTCAGTAAACTGGGTAAACACATTCACATTGGCTATAATCTGTTTGGTTAGACTGGGACCGGAAATACGGCTCAGATTGCCAAAGCGCTGGCCGATACTGGCCACTACATTCATTTTCTTTTTCCAGGCATTAAAGCGTGTATTGGCCAGGTATTCCATCCGGTCGTTGTTCATAAACGGGTAGCCTGCTGTATAATACCCTGCACCGTAATAATTGAACTTGGCGCCTGCTTCCCAGTCTTTTCCCTTTTTTGCAATACCCAGCATTACCGCATTATCTTTATTTGTGGAAGTATGGGAGCTGATAAAAGGCTTAAAATCTTCGACCGGACTGGATGACAGCGGAGTATTTAAATTCCGGGTATAAAAACTCTGTCCTAGCTCTACATGGTAATTCCAGCCTTTATCTGTAGTAACTTTGGTTAAAAAGCTAACGACCATATTTTCCTGCGGATCAATGGGAGACAAGGGCGCTGAGCTTATAGAACTCAGTTTGTCAATAGATTTAACAAAGTTGATGCCTGCAAAGTATTTACCTTCCTTTTCAAGACCTAACTGGCCCATCCACTGATTGCGCTGGTAAGCGCCAGTCACGCCATCTGATAATGGAATAATGGTAGGTGCCAGATAATTGACAGGTCTTTGCGATACCCCATTAAACAGCTTAATCCTAAATTTTCCAGGCGCCAAATTAACGCCATAACCAAACACACCTAGATCGCCGGTACTAAGATCACTATATTTCAGGTATTGTGTGCCCAGAAAGATCTCAGTAGTGCCAATTTTAGGGCGAATGCCAAAATTATTCACAGGATTAGTTAAAAACTGCCAGATGCTTTGTTTACCACCTAAAGAAGTAGAAGGGGTAGTTAAATTGGTTTGCATCGGACTAAAGTTGAAGTTAAGCGGAATGTTCCATTTGCCAACAGCGATAGTTGGATTAAAGGAATACCGGAAGAGGTTGGATGGGCGACGGGCCTGATAAAAATCAGGCACAGACGAGCTTGGAGCTTTATTGAGCCCATAACCGTCATACCAAATACCCATATCGCCACCAATAGAGATAGGTTTCTTCTTCTCTTGGGCATTTGACTCGAAAGCCAGGAATAAGGCCATAAACAAAGCTATTTTGGTAGGATAGTTCATCGTTTTAAGATCGAATGTTGCTTATGCCTTAGGTGAACTCTTTATTTAGATATATTTCTTTTAATAAATTCCTCCAAGCTTTCGCCATTCATTAATTTATTTCCCTGAATCTGGTTGCCCTCAAGAGATTTTAACTTAAACTGGTCTTTTGCTTTTTCATTTTTCCAGTGAGGTTGTGTTGCCTTAGGTATTTCAAAAGAGCCACAGACTATTTTTTCGCAAACATTACAATTGGCATCTTTTACCCTCACCTTAAAGCAGTAAAACACTCTACCGGTACAGCAATCTAGGTTAACGATATCCGGTGCTATAAAATTTAAAGCAATCAAACCGTTAAAGTTCAATCCCCCCGCTGTTGAAAGATTAATAGGGTTAGATCCAGACCAAGTCAATGAATTATTTACAGGGTTTACAACAGTTTGGAGCTGTAATGACGGTGAACCAGAAAAAGGCAGGGAATTGAAATTATAGTAATTAGAACCATAGTAACCGTTAAAAGGTTGAATATGCCCGAATAGGTTACCCATATTGGCGGGCTTGCAAGCAACTGCATTGTATTCTGCATGATAATCGATCAGGGAGATTTCAATTTCCTGAATCGGTACCGTGCCGCCGGTTATCAAAAATACCGGGACAATTCCACCGTTGATCGCTGCAGTCCCAAAACTAACATTCAGGTCTTCAATATTGCAGCAAAGACTACTCGTTACGCATACCGGACCATCAACATCCGAAATTACATCAGCCGACGCATCGTTGGTAATCCCGCTTCCTCTTGCCGACGGGTTGCAACATTGCTTATTTTGGTCATTTGCATTTCTAGTAACCGTTACTGTTAATTCAACACTTTCCCCGGGTTGAAGAATCAAAGTAGAAGGAAAAGTAAAAGTGGGGGATGCCCATGCTACACTAACAGAGGATATCATGGTACCATTTACATCCAAGTACTTGGCGCTTCTGGCAGTATAAGTTACACAAGAAGGCAACGTATCTTCCACCTTGATATTTTTCAAAGCCACACTTCCCTCATTTTTTACAACTATAATATAATTGAAAGATTGCCCCGGCTCTACAAATGCCGTATTTACCTGCTTTGTTGTTGAAATTTGAGCCGTTCTCAATACATTGTAGTAAGCAAGTCCATTTAGTGTGCCAGTTGATGTAACTAGCTTAGCAGTGTTTATGTAATTGCCAAAAGATTGTGGCAATACTGTCGCTTTAAAATCAATGACAAGATAAGAAGCAGTTGCTAATTCACAATTTCCGGGCATGTTACTTATACTCCATCCTAAGTTTTGTGAAGTTTGTTGAGTTACACTTACCCAAGATGGAGGTGTAGTTGAAATATTACTAAAACTATTTATACAACCAGGCGTGGTAGAATAAGGGCTATAAGGTCCCATTCCATAGGAATATTGAACGGAACCAGCTACCAAGCCAAGATTTTGAAGAGAAGTAGTCCCTAATAAATCTGCCAGATTGCCAGAGAAACTTGCCGCACCATGGTTAGAAACAACAATTCTGAAAGGGATGATATCACCTACAGAAAATGATTGTTGTCCAGTTGGGATACATTTTCTAATGCCCGGTATGGCTTTAGGCTCTTGTACTATAAATGAAACACAACTTTGAGGAGCTGATACATTTTGATTAGGAGGGGGCAATTGAATTCCGCACCAATTGCTCCATCCATCATAAGTACCGCTGTAATTAAGATTAGCACAATTTATAATAGTTGTTCCAATCGCAGCAAGTATCTTAAACTTTATTTTAATAATAATTACTCCTCCAAGCAATGTACCTGAAGTAGTGTTTAGATTAAATTGGGTTGGAAAACCAGAAGTCCAGGTTTGAGAATAATTAGGGCCTGACGTATTAAAACCAGTTGTAGTAGATCCGAACGGAATATCGTAATACATACTAGCGCCACTTGCCGTAACACTTATTTGAAATACCTGGATACCAGTGGGAAAAGTATCGGTTATTACCAAGTTATTTAAAGGAATGTTCCCATTATTTGCCACTATAATTTGGTATTCTCCTTCGCATCCTGGTGCATAGTTTAGATTATTGGCATAAGTGAGAGATTTGCTAAAATTAGCACTAGTAACAGCTGTGCCAACAAGTGTTACAGATGCACATACCTCACCTGTTGCCCTATCACAACATGGTTTTTGAGCTGGTCCAAAAGGAGGAATGCTAGCCGCAGAGGATATTTTAGAATCAGAACTCCTTGCTTTTTGAATATCTCCTTTAGCTGGGTTAGCTACCAATGTTACTTCTTTACCAAGGCAAAAATTATACTTTACACAATTTGTTACCACTGTACCTGCAGGCATACAACTGTAAGTTTGAACGCGATACACTACCTGAGTAGTTGTGCTTAAAATGGTGCCGGTATTCCATGAAGCAGTTGAAGTATTCAGACCAGTAAGGCCAGAAAGTCCGCCGCCGGTAACAGAAATTATTTGGCCGCTAGACACAGCATCCGTAATAGAACCATTAAAAATATTTAAATCACCTATACCGGGCGTGCCATTTGTGTTTTTGATGATAACGTCCCAGTAAATCCCTCCTCCAGATAAATTACCAAAAATATGTTTCTTTTCTACAACCCAATAATTTTGTGCTTTGGCATTCAGGGATATTTGTTTAAAAGTACATACCCTGTCAGCAACTCCATCGCATATTAATTTTATCGTTACATCAAATGTTCCTTTTTCATTATTACAAGTTACACCTGCTTTAAATTTAAATGGTATATTAATTCCTAACCCACTGTTTGAGGATATTACCGTAGAATTTTCAAATTGATTTGTACCTGTACTATAAAATGGATAATTTGGATTTGGATTTCCCAATACCAGGTTATCGGAAGTGGTTATTGTGACCTCATACTTACCTCCCTGGCAAAGCCCTCCCGGCAAGGTAAGAATCAGGTTAAAGTCGAGACCCGTCTTTATAGATGTTAATGGATTTCCTGAGGCATCTTTTAAACTAATTGCAGCATTATCACCTAAAGTAGTGCAAATGTCGCTTGATACTACCTGCGCATTAGCATGCAGGGCAGTTGCTACCCCCAAAAATAAGAGCAGGCATGTTTTTATTGTTGGTAATATTTTTTTCATTTTCATGATGTTTATTGATTATTGAAAGAAGGGAAACAATAAGTGAATACACACGATTTGCAAGCCTCTTTATCGTAAAAGACTGTTACTTTAATGCACAGATCATATTTTATTTTGCAGCAATCTCTGTCAAGCCCTGGTAATGGGCCCGGCAACCCTATTGTTAAGTTTACAGGAATGCTATTGGGAAAAGCTGTGGTACTTACAAGTTTTATAGTTTTAGAGGCATTATTGTTCGAACTTCCGGAAGTCGTTTCATTAAACATTTGTATCGATGTTATTCCATTGATGCTTGTGCTTGGCATTAAAAATACTCCTGATTGTTCGATGCCTGTTACCCCGTTGCTGCAAGCAGAAGGACTTGCACTATAATTATAGGATTGTACCTGGATCTCAAGCCCATAAACTGCCGGCAGGCCGCTTACGCTTATATTGCCTGCCAGGTTAATTTGGTTATTATTGGCCCCGGGTGTAATACCAGAAGGTGTGAAACTGAATAGAGCCGTGTCGCAGTCATGACAAATACACGCATATATACTATCCACTTCTGTATCAATACTAGGGAGACTTATATCTCCTAATTGGGTTCCATTTATTGTAGTGTATACAACCGCAGGATAAATTCCTGTGTAATTAAATCCGCCCGTAAATGTAACTGCGTTAGCAGAACCTGGATTAATAACCGTACTTGATGAAGGAGGGGTAAAAGTTGCTCCCGATATTGATCCACCCGGACTTGTAAAAGTAATTGAGGTTGTATTAAAAGGATTATTTCCGGGATTTTCTGCAGTTAGTGTATATGTATAAGATCCATATACATTCCCGCAACTGACTTTAAAGTTGGTGATAGCTACATCTGCTGATATAACGCTAAACACCCGAACATCACTCATTCCATCATTAGAACCAACAGACTTTCCATCACTTTCTTTTGCCTGTACATACCATCCATATTTTTTCCCAGCTATAAACATTTTGGCAGAAGAAGGATATTGAAAAGATTGCTCCTTCAAACTATCTTTTTCAAAATGCGGTTTATTGGTTCTTAGCGCCACTTCAGGTGATTGATCTCCAATAATCTCGATGATCTTTATTTTGTAAGAACTCGATGACTCGGCGGTTTGCTTTTCATGCGTCCATGTAAATTTTGGCTTGTCTTTGGCAGAGATGGTAGAACCATTTGCAGGGAAAACCAGAGTAATTTTTGATGGAGCATCATTTACAGATTGCACATTGAATTTCAATGCTTCACTCATCCCATTATTTCCTCCTACCGGTTTCCCTTCCCGGTTAAGTGCTTGTACATTCCAAACAAAATCACATAAATATGGAGGTTTACAAGGCCCGGAGATTAAACTAGTAATCATAGTCTGCGTAAGGTTGTCAACATCTTTGGTAATTATGGGTTGGTTTGTGGCCATTGCCTCCGAACCGTTTTGCCCCTGCATCAATTGCCAAACCTTTAAGCGGTAGGTTACCGGCTCTTGCGACCTTGGAATAACGGGTGTCCAGCGGAATGCTATGGGCTTTTTAATGTCAATTTCACTTAAAACAGTGCCATTTGCCGGAGCAATAGCCTGCGGCGGTTGATAGCTTAGCTGCTCTTTCGCTCTTATTGAAAATGGCTTTGTTTTTTCTTCGCTTAAAGGAGCAAGCCCGGCAAGCCCGGTCGCTCCAGTACCAAAAAATTGCACGGTAAGTTCATAATCACCCGCAGGCAACACGCAGCCCTGTCCTAATAATGAAACCGCATTACTGCCGCTCCAAACTTTGGTAAGCGTATTAAAATTGGATGCAGGAGCTGTATTAGCGGTAAATGAACCACATACTTTAGCCCCGCCCTTTTTAATAGTTACCAATACTTTACTTTCCGTAACATAGCCATCAACCTTTCCGTTTACCGCTTTGGAGTTGGCGGTTATGGTAAATAAGGAGGTTCCGCTTCCCCAATTAGCCGTGTTTGCATCGGGATTTGCCGGTAATGAAATGGTTATACTAGTGATAGGATATGTTTGCCCCAATACTTGCACAGCAATTACCATTAATAAAAGTGTAAGAATTTTTTTCATCTGTCTATAATTTATTTTAAAATACCCCAACCTTATGGTTGTACGTAGACGCAATTATGAGTGAATAGTTCTAAGCTTATACTAAATTAGATTTTAATTAGTTACAATGTCAAATCTGATTTTTTCCTCAGAGCTGAATTTACGCTTGGTTCTTGGCGAATATTCTTGATAACCGCCTTCGCATTCTTTGGTTCTTTTTCTTTCATTGTGAGCAATTCATGGCTCAAAGTATAACTTTGTTAGGTCACACTTATGGCCACTTTATGCTGACAATCTACATCACTGAGAGGAGATAGCCCAGTTATATTACTTGTAAAAGACCCTATTGAAGTCCTATCTATTGTTTTTGTGGTCCAAAGAAATAGTTGGATTGGTGCATCACTCCAAATCACTCCTGCAGCCGTTATTGTCCCACCACCATTGCTCATCACATTCCCACCGCATATTGCTGGTGTAACTTCAAGACCGGAGACAGCCGATGCTATAATCATAGGTAATATTATAGGGGAATTCAAGCTCTTTTCGCATGACATTGCCAAGAGTATCACTAATAAAAAATAACGCGGAGTAAATTTTTTATTCATTTTGTCTTAAACTAATTGCACTTTGATTTAAGAAGTTTTGCAATCTAGAATTATTTTTTTGTATATCAGCACTTTTTTTATTTTTTTATTTTGTGGGGGTTGTGGAAACACTCGATTAGTTTTGTTTAACACTTGTCCAAATGAACTTGACAACGTACACTATTAAATAGATATTTAGCTATAGAAAGAACGAAAACAAAAAAGCCATCGTTTAAAAACGATGGCATTAGTATAAACTGGCGGAGAAAGAGGGATTCGAACCCTCGATACCCTTACGAGTATACCAGCTTTCCAAGCTAGCTCATTCGACCACTCTGACATCTCTCCGTTTGGGGAGGACAAAACTATCAATTTTCTGTTAATTCGCCTCGTAAATTTAATTCGAGTAGGCGGGCTACCACATCCATGGGTTTGCCCGAACCCAGTAAGAACATCAGTTTGGTCACAGCGGCTTCAAAGGTCATATCGTAGCCGCTCACTACACCCATTTCTTTAAGCTGAATACTGGTTTCGTAGCGGCCCAATTCTACCGATCCACCTCGGCACTGCGAAATGTCTAAAATCAGTTTTCCTTGCGCAATGGTCCGACGTAAGGAATCTAAAAAAACCGGATCGGTGGTGGTATTTCCAGATCCGAACGTTTCCATAATAATGGCTTTGCAATCGCATTCTAACACCGCATCGACTACTTTTTGACTGATGCCAGGGTATAGTTTGAGTACCGCCACCGAACTATCGAAGTCTTTGTGTACTTTAAGTGGTTTATCTAAAGGCATGGCAATGGCATTACTAAAAAAGTCGATATGCACGCCGGCCTCGGCTAATAAAGGGTAGTTTGGCGATTGAAAAGCCTCAAATTTAGCTGAATTGTATTTGGTGGCTCGATTGCCTCGTAATAATTGGTAATCAAAAAAGATGCATACTTCGGGTACCACGGCTTGCTCTTCGAATTTCTCGGATGCAATTAAAATAGCCGTAATTAAATTTTCTCGGGCATCGTTTCTAATTTCATCAATAGGCAATTGCGATCCGGTAAAAACCACGGGTTTAGTCAAACCTTCGAGCATAAAGCTTAATGCCGAGGTGGTAAAGGCCATGGTATCGGAGCCGTGTAGCACTACAAAGCCATCGTATTGGTGGTAATTTTTTTCGATAAGTTCGGCTAAGGCTACCCAAATTTTGGGGTTCATATCCGAAGAATCGATAATGGGGTTAAACGAATGTACCGTTAGGCGGTGTTCCATGCGCTCCAACTCGGGCGCATTGTGTTTTATATGATCGAAATTTAGCGGTAAGAGTACCCCACTTTTTTTATCTTTCACCATGCCAATGGTTCCGCCGGTGTATATGATTAAAATATTGGCCATGGTTTTTGTTTTAACAAATATCGCAACTAAATGCCAAATATTTTTGTAGAATTTTCGGTAGTAATTCGAGCCAGTTCTTGTATAGAAATTTGATGTAAATCGGCCACTTTTTGGGTAATGTGTACCAAGTAACTACTCTCGTTAGGCTTACCCCTAAAAGGTACCGGTGGTAAATAGGGCGAATCGGTTTCGAGCACCAGGTTATCGACAGGGATCTGTGCTACTACAGCATCTAAACCAGCATTTTTATAGGTAACCACGCCACCAATGCCTAAATAAAAACCCAAGTCAATGATTTTTTTGGCTTGATCTAAGTTGCCGGTAAAACAGTGAAAAATACCTCGTAGTTTTTCATCGCGGTGTTTTAAAAGTACAGCATATACTTCTTCAAAAGCATCTCTACAATGAATAACAATAGGCAAATTTAAGTCCTTGGCCCAGTTAATTTGGGTTTCAAATACTTGTATTTGTTTTGCTAGCGTAGTTTTATCCCAATATAAATCGATGCCAATTTCGCCAATGGCATAAATTTTTTGCGCCGGAATAGCGGCATAAATACTGGCCAATTCTTCTTTATATGTTTCTTTTACATCGCAGGGATGCAAGCCTAACATCGGGAAACAATTTTCAGGGTACAGATTAGCCAAGTTCAACACCAAGGGAATAGAAGCCACATCTACATTGGGCAAAAACAAACGAGAAACTTGATTATCTAACGAACGTTGCATCAAGGCAGTAAGCGCTTGCGGATCAGTTTCGTAATATAAATGGGTATGCGTATCGGTGAGAACCATGGCACAAAACTACATAAAAAAAGCCCTTCCGAAAATCGGAGGGGCTTTCCTATAAATTGAATACATTATTTTTTAGGGGCAACCGCTGGTGCAGTTGGTGCTTTAATTACTTTTAAAATTTCTAAATCGAATACCAATGGGGTAAACGGTGGAATAAGTTGGTTCCCTTGTTCGCCATACGCTAATGCAGATGGTATAACCACCGTTACTTTAGTACCTACCGGGAATAGCAACAAGGCTTCGTCGAAACCAGGAATGCTTTTCTGCATGCCCACAATGGTTCTCATAGGTTCATAAGGTCGGCCGGGGATAAATTTTCCGGCTTTTTTTGCCTCCGCAGCAATACTGGTCTCAAATACTTTATCACTTAAGAATTTACCTACATAATTTACTACTACGCTATCACCAGCTACTGCTTTTTCGCCAGTTCCCGATTTAGTAGCTTGATAGCCCAAGCCAGATGCAGTTGTAGTTAATTTTAAACCTTTGGCAGCAACATAAGCTTTTAGTTTTGCCGGTTCAGCTTTTTTAATTATCTCAATATCTTTCTTAATATACTGGTTAATTTGGTTGGTAAACGTTTGGTCATCTAATTTGCCTTTTGGAATTACTTTTTCAACTTTTACAGAGAAAATTAAGAAATGATCGTTTTTAGCAAAAGGAGGTTTTGGCTGCCCTGTTTTTAAAGCAAGGGTATCTAAATTGATTTTGAAAGTCGCACTATCGCCTTCGCTCAACATAGCAAATGCGCTGAACAAATCGCCTTTAAATTGTGATTTTTGAGCAGATAAAAATGCTGGGCGGCCAGTATCATCAGTACTGAATAATACCGAATCTTTCTCGGTTTTTTGCGTACCAGAAACTACAAAAAAGTCGCCTTCTTGAATAGTTGGACCATCTTTATCGGTATGAATAGCGTATTGTAAACCGCCATCTCCGGTTTTAAATCGTGTACATGCACTAAGTGCTAGCGCCAAAAGGCTTAATAATAGTAAGGGTTTTTTCATTTGTTTTAAGATATAATTTATTGCAATAATAAGGTTTTATAGGTAGGTAATAAAGTTTTAAAGGTTTCAATAGTTTTTTCGAACGAATCGTCGGAAGCGCCACCTGCTGCATTGCGGTGTCCACCTCCATTAAAATATTTCTTGCAAATTTCATTTGCCGGAAAATCGCCAGTAGACCGCAGTGAGAGTTTTACCCGATCTGGGCGTTCAATAATAAGGGCTGCTAATCGGATACCGTTAATTGCTAAACCATAATTCACCAAACCTTCGGTGTCGCCAGTTGTAATGGTGAACATGGCCAAATCTTCTTTAGAAACGGTAATTAAGGAGGTATTGTATTCTTCAAACACCTGCAAACGGTTACTTAAGCAATGGCCTAAAAATTTTAAGCGGCTTTCGGTAGAGGTATCGTATACCAATTGATGAATACGAGCATTTTCTGCACCTTTTTCAATCAAATTAGCCACAATACGGTGTACAGCTGCAGTGGTATTTAGGAAACGGAACGAACCCGAATCCGTCATAATGCCGGTATATAAACAGTTGGCTACATCTTTATTAATAAACTCAGGTTCGGCCATAAAGTCTACAATAAACTCGTACACCAATTGGGCAGCAGAGCAGGCATTTACATTCCACAATCTAAAATCATCAAAATCTTCGGGATCTAGGTGGTGGTCAATCATCACTTTTTTAGCAGACGATGCAGCCACACATTCACCCAACTCGTTAATTCGAGATAAGGCATTAAAATCTAAACAGAAAATCAAATCGGCATCGGCCACCAATTTTTTGCTCTCAGCTAGTTTATCGGTATAAATGAGCACTTCGCAATTGTTTGGCAACCAATGTAAAAATATCGGGTAATCTGTCGGGGTAATAACATGCACATGGTGTCCTTTTTGTAGCAAGTAATTGTATAAACCCAAAGAAGAACCCATGGCATCGCCATCGGGCTTATGATGGGTAGTAATGACAATCTTTTTGGGCTCGGCCAAAAGTGTTTTTAATGCAGCTATATTTACCATGTGTGTTTCTAATTGCAAATCTATTAAAAAGCTGCAGCATAGCACAATTTATAGCGGGTAAATTCGGTTAGACTGAAATTAAATGCTAATTAATTTTTACATCTCGGTAGGTAATTACCGACTAAAGGCGTATTTTTGCCCCAAAATTAAAAAACATGGCAACAAATAGAACTTTTACAATGATTAAGCCCGATGCCGTTAAAAACGGACATATTGGTGCAATTTTAAATGATATTACCGCAAGTGGATTTAAAATTATCGCGTTAAAATACACTCACTTACCTTCAGAAAAAGCAGGTGAGTTTTATGCAGTGCATAAAGAGCGCCCGTTTTATGGCGAATTGGTAAATTTTATGTCATCTGGACCAATTGTAGCGGCCATTTTAGAAAAAGACAATGCCATTGAAGATTTTAGAAAATTAATTGGCAATACCGATCCGGCTAAAGCCGATGCAGGTACCATTCGTAATAAATATGCAAAATCTATTGATGCCAATGCGGTTCACGGATCAGATTCTGACGAAAATGCAGCCATTGAAGGGAATTTTTTCTTCTCGGCTTTCGAACGTTTCTAGCCGAAATTAACCTCAAAAAAAAGCCCCCTGAATTCAGGGGGCTTTTTTTATAATAATACGATTTCTAAAATCACTTCTCCACCTGCCCGCTCGTTCATTTTTTCGATAATTTGAGAACGCATCATCATCAGTTCATTCTTAATTACCGACGATTCTACACGTACAAATAATTTTTTCTGGCGGATATAGAGTTCTTTAGTTCGGTTGGCAATGGCAACTCCCATCATTTCGGGCCAAGCGGCAATAAGTGCTGTTTCATCGAACTTTTGTTGCAGTTTATATACCTGAAACAATTGATCCATGGCTTCTTTTATGGATTTATCGTTGGGCTTACGCATCTTTTTGGCTCACTTGGCCATTTTCTACGTTAAAAATACGCACTTGCTCCCCAATTTCATCGAAAATAGCTTGAATACGCTCTGCACTTGTATCGGTGATAAAAATTTGGCCAAAATCGTGGTCAGACACTTTTTTCATCAATTTTTTGGTGCGCAAATCATCTAGTTTATCAAAAATATCATCGAGCAATAAAATGGGCTCAAAACCCTTTTTTTGCTTTAAATACGTGTATTGAGCTAATTTTAAAGCAATTAAAAACGATTTCTGTTGACCCTGAGAACCAAACTTTTTAAGCGGCATGCCGTGTATACTAAACACCAAATCGTCTTTATGTACGCCGGCATTGGTGCGCTCTAGCACCCTATCTTTTTCTACATGCTTTTTAAGCAAATTGGCTAAACTATCGTGGTTTAATTGCGATTCGTAAACTAGCGATACTCTTTCAGCATCGTCGCTTAAAAAAGAATAATGTTGATTAAATACTTCCTCAAACATTTCCATAAATTTTTGGCGCTTGGTAAAAATATGAGTACCTAAGTTCGCCAACTGTTCATCGTAAATTTCTAATAAAGTGGGGTCGTAAGCGTCAGTATGTGCAATTTGCTTCAGCAAGGCATTTCGGTTAGCCAAGCACTTATTGTATAGTATAACCTCATCTAAATATTGCCTATCGGTTTGGCTAATGGCATTATCCAAAAATTTTCTGCGCTCCTCACTTCCCTCCATTACAATGCTCACATCATAAGGCGAAATCATTACTAAAGGAAAAATTCCTACGTGATCTGCCAACCTCGGATATTCTTTTTTATTCCGTTTAAATTGTTTTTTCTGATTACGCTTTAAGGAACAAGCAATCACCTCTTTTTTACCCACCAACTCAAAATCACCCTGAATCATAAAAAAATCGGCACCCTGCCTAATTTGTTGTGTATCTATCGGATTAAAGTAGCTTTTACACAAAGAAAGATAGTGTATACCATCGAGTAAATTGGTTTTACCCGCACCATTATTGCCCGTAAAAGCGTTTATTGTAGGCGAAAAAGCCAAACTAGCTTCTTCATAATTTTTAAAATTGATAAGAGATAAACGCTGTAACCACATAATTTTAGGGAGAAATCAAAGGTACAATTTCTATTTTTTAAAGCTCGTACTCGAAAAAAATAAGCGCAAAAATTTAAATTGTTGATACTTATGCGTAAAACTGTATTTTTGCTTCTTCAAAATTTTATAAAGCATGTCAAGCAAAGAAAAAAATTCTCCGGAAGTATCCGAAGCAACCGAAAAAGCAACCGGATCTTTTGTTCAAGAAAATAGCAAAAGTTTACTACTAATTGGTGGTGCCATTTTAGCACTAATACTCTTATACATTGGGTACCAAAAATTCTACTTAGCTCCTCGTGCCGAAAAAGCCGTAAACGAAATGTTTAAAGCAGAGCAATACGCTACAGCCGATTCTTTAAGCGACAAAGCAATAAACGGCGATGGTTCTTACCCGGGTTTTGAGAAAATTGCACAAGAATACACCAGCACCAAATCTGCAAACATAGCAAATGCCTATTTAGGGGGTTTATATCTTAAAAAAGGAGAATTCGAAAAAGCTATTGAAGCTTTGGGCAATTACAGCAGCACAGGTAGTCCTGTTATCGATCCACTGGTATTGGGTATGTTGGGCGATGCTTATAGTGAATTAAAAGATTACGATAATGCCGCTACCTACTACAAAAAAGCAGCCGGAAAAAGCAACAACGAGTTTACTACCCCTCTTTTCTTAAAAAAATTAGGCTTGGTATATGAGCAACAAAAAGATTTCGATGCTGCTCTTAAAACCTACAAGCAAATTAAAGAAAACTATACACAAAGTGCCGAAGCGGCTACTATCGAGTCTTTAATTGCTCGTGTAGAAGCACAACAATAATTTAATTACCACTCCTAAAAAGCTTATCGGGTTTCTGATAAGCTTTTTTGTTTAAACACGTTCTTGTTTATAAAATGCTTTAAAACTTGCGTTTTTTGATAAAAAGAGATAAGTTTACCTAAGATTTAAAACACCATGAGAAAATTGCTGATTGTTTTAGTTGCCATTACCATAAGTACCAGCATTTTGAGCGCATGCTCAAATAAACTTTGCCCAGCTTATAGCTCATATCCTAGCAAAAGAGGTCGTTAATACCTCCATGAATTGGCAAGACTTAACTTCTTTAAACGAGCTAAACGGAATTAAAAACTGTACGGGCTTTAGCATTATTTTTAAGCATAGCACACGTTGCTCTATTAGCTTAATGGCTAAAAAGAAATTAGAATTAGAAGGTGATGCTATCCCAGCCGATATTCCGGTGTATTACTTAGATTTATTAAACTACCGCGAAATCTCTAATGCTGTTGCCGAAACCTTTCAGGTACCGCACCAATCTCCCCAAATCTTACTATTAAATAATGGTGAATGTGTTTTTGAAGCTAGTCACGGAGAAATTTCTGCAGAAGAACTAGCCGAACAAATCAATTAAGCCCAATTAAATACTAATTTTTCTATCAAATCGGGGTGCAAGCTCTTAGAAACCGGACAGGTATGCGCAGCCCGCTCTAAAACAGTTTTCACTTTTTCGCTAAAGTCTCTCTTTGGGAAATTAAAAGTGATTTGCACCTCAGCCACTCTACGTGGATTTTCGGCCATCATTTTAGTAATAGAACAGGTAGTACCTGTTAAATCTGCCTCGTACTTTTCGGCAGCTATACCCATTACCGTAAGCATGCAACTACCTAAAGCCGTAGCAAGTAAATCGGTAGGCGAAAAGGCTTCGCCTTTACCATGATTATCCAAAGGAGCATCGGTAATTAATTGATTCCCAGAACCAACATGGGTGGCTTGCGTACGCAATTCGCCAACATAAACCGTTTCTACTGTAGCCATAAGTTAATTTTATAACGCAAGTTAGCAAAAAATGAAACTCCAATGACGAGTTCATCGGCTATCTAAAGCAAAATATGTATTTTTGTTCCATGATCGAACTACCGGTTATTCCAGCCAACGAAAGTCCACGCAAACCAGATTGGTTACGCGTAAAATTACCAGTTGGTAAAGAATATGCACATGTTCGTAGTTTAGTAGATACACACAAATTACATACCATTTGCGAAAGTGGCAATTGTCCCAACATGGGCGAATGCTGGGGTGCTGGCACGGCCACTTTCATGATATTGGGAAATATTTGCACCCGATCATGCTCTTTTTGTGCTGTAGCTACAGGCAGGCCTTTAGCGGTAGATACCGATGAGCCGAACAGAGTGGCGCAATCGGTAAAGCTGATGCAGGTAAAACACTGCGTGATTACCTCTGTTGATCGTGATGATTTAAAAGATGGAGGCTCTACCATTTGGGCAGAAACCATATTAGCTATCCGCAGAGAGAGCCCAGAAACTACCTTAGAAACACTCATACCTGATTTTAAAGGCATTTGGGAGAACCTCGATAGATTATTAGCTGTTCGCCCGGAAGTAGTTTCACATAATTTAGAAACTGTACGCCGATTAACCAAAGAGGTTCGCATACAAGCAAAATACGACCGTAGCTTAGAATGCTTAAGCAGAATTTCTGCCGCAGGCGTCCGTACCAAATCGGGCATTATGCTTGGCCTGGGCGAAACCGAAGAAGATGTAATAGAGGCTATGGCCGATTTGCTGAAAGCCGGGGTGCATATTTTAACCTTGGGCCAATACCTACAGCCTAGCCGTAACCATCATCCGGTGGTAGATTGGATAAGACCAGAACAATTCGATAAATACAAAGCAATAGGCCTAGAAATGGGCTTTAAATATGTAGAAAGCGGACCATTGGTACGCTCTTCTTACCATGCCGAAAAGCATTTATTTGATTTTTAATTCTGATTTCAAGTACTTTCCTGTATAACTTTTGGCACAAGCGGCCAAGCCTTCGGGCGTTCCTTCAAATAGAATTTCACCACCTCCCGAACCACCTTCGGGCCCTAAATCGAGTACCCAATCGGCCACTTTAACCACATTTAAATTGTGTTCAATGATCAATACGGTATTGCCATGATCTACCAAGCGGTTTAAAACACCCAACAATACATGAATATCTTCGAAATGTAGGCCAGTAGTAGGTTCATCTAAAATATAAAAGGTATTTCCGGTATCTTTTTTAGATAATTCGGTAGCTAATTTTACTCGTTGTGCCTCCCCACCCGATAAGGTGGTAGACGATTGTCCAAGCGTAATATACCCCAAGCCTACATCTTGCAAAGTTTTTATTTTACGATATATAGCCGGAATGGATTCGAAAAAAGGAACCGCCTCTTCAACGCTCATGTTCAACACATCGCTAATAGATTTACCCCGATAACGCACCTCCAAGGTTTCTCGATTGTAGCGTTTACCGCCACATTCTTCGCAAGGCACTTGCACATCGGGCAAGAAGTTCATTTCAATAATTTTTAAGCCTGCACCTTGGCAGGTTTCGCAACGGCCACCCTTTACATTAAAGGAAAAACGACCGGGCTTATAGCCTCTAATTTTAGCTTCGGGTAAGGCCACAAATAAATTGCGGATATCAGAAAAAACACCCGTATACGTAGATGGATTGGAACGAGGCGTACGCCCAATAGGCGTTTGGTCAATCTCAATAACCTTATCTATGTGTTCTAAACCCTCAATAGCGGCAAAAGGCATCGGTTTCTTTTTTGCTCTAAAAAAATAATGATTCAATATCGGGTATAGCGTTTCGGCAATTAGGGTAGATTTACCACTACCCGAGACACCCGTTACACAGGAGAGCGTACCCAAGGGGAAATGCGCCGTTACGTTTTTAAGGTTATTGCCGCTAGCTTTCTTAAGTACCAACGATTTTCCGTTGCCGGCTCTCCTATTTTTAGGCACAGCAATGGCCTTTGTTCCATTTAAATAATCGGTAGTGGTAGTATGTTTTTTAAGCAATTCTGCAGGCGTGCCTTGAGCTACCACTTCGCCACCATGTATACCGGCAGCCGGGCCCATATCCAATACATAATCGGCCTCCAAAATCATATCCTTATCATGCTCCACCACCAAAACGGTATTGCCAATATCACGCAAATGCTTTAAAGCCGTAATTAAACGGTTATTGTCTCTTTGATGCAGACCAATACTTGGCTCATCTAAAATATAGAGCACATTTACCAATTGCGATCCTATTTGAGTAGCCAAGCGAATACGCTGTGCTTCACCACCAGAAAGCGTTTTGGCTGTACGATCTAAGCTAAGGTAGGTTAAACCCACATCTAGCAAAAAGCTAATTCTAGCTCTAATTTCTTTTAAAATTTCTTTCCCGATAATCAGTTGGCGTTCCGAAAGTTGACTTTCCACCTCACTAAACCAAGCAGCTAGCTGGGTAATATCCATACTAGCCAGCTCGTAAATATTTTTACCAGCCACTTTAAAGTGTAGCGATTCTTTTTTGAGCCGAGCCCCTTCACACACCGGACAAGTTTTTAAAGAACGGAAATTCTCTAAATCGGCCAGAGCCTCTTCCCCACGGCGTTCGGATTGTTCTTCTAAGAGCTTAATAATGCCATCAAAGGTAATTTGATACGTTTTTACATTCCATGAATTGGCCCCAACCGAAACCGGAATGACATCTTCCGATCCGTTTAAAATAATATCGGTAAGCTCTTGTGACAGGTCTTTTAGAGGCGTTGCCAATGAAAAATTATAAAATTTGGCAATTGCTTTTAAGATTTGAAACACCCAAATTTCACGGTATTCGCCCAAGGGAGCCAAACCACCTTGCATGATACTCAACTTCGGGTTCGGAATTACAGAATGCTGATCAACTTCTACCACATAGCCCAAACCATTACAGCTTTCACAAGCACCATATGGCGAATTAAAGGAAAACGTATTCGGCTGAGGTTCATCGTACGAAATTCCCGACTCGGCATCCATTAAAAAACGGCTGAAAAATATTTCGTTGTTGGTTTTATCACTTATTTTGATGATCCCCTTACCCACTTTTAAAGCGGTACGAATAGAGGTAGCCAAGCGATTTACATCCGCTTCGCTTACCAACAAGCGATCAACCACAATCTCAATATCGTGTATTTTATACCTATCGGCCTGCATTTTAGGCGTAATGTCTAAAATTTCCCCATCTACCCGAACCTTTAAATAACCTTGTTTTCGAATTTGCTCAAAAAGCTCCCTATAATGTCCTTTTCTACCTTTAATTACAGGAGCCAATATGCTTATAGCCTGACCATCAAATTGCTTAAGAATACGTTGTAGAATCTGCTCATCAGACATCCGCTCCATTTTTTTACCCGATACAAAAGAGTAGGCCTCTCCCGTACGGGCAAAAAGCAAGCGCATAAAATCGTATATTTCAGTAATGGTACCCACCGTAGACCGCGGGTTTTTGCTGGTAGTTTTTTGCTCAATGGCAATTACCGGGCTTAGTCCGGTGATTTGATCTACATCAGGGCGCTCCATGCCTCCCATAAATTGGCGGGAGTAAGCGCTGAAGGTTTCCATATACCTGCGTTGTCCTTCGGCATAAATGGTATCAAAGGCTAGTGATGATTTTCCGCTACCACTTAATCCGGTAATCACAACCAATTGATTCCTTGGAAAAGAAACATCGATGTTTTTTAGATTATGAACCCGGGCGCCAAAAACAGCTACTTCGTATTGTTCGCCTAAGTCGGATGGTGTGAATTGCATAGCCAAAACCAGTGGGAATTAAAAGGCAAAGATGCGATATTGTTTGCCAATTACACAGCATCCAATAAAAAAAGGCCGGGTATCATTCGGCCTTTTTTTGATAAATAATCAATAATTAACAATCAATCTACAAGAGCGTACTTTAGTACCCCGCCCAGAAGAAAGTTCTCAGGATAGTAACGGGCTTCCTGGGTAAATAGTGTACTGCTTTGTTGAGGCATTTCTACCCGGCGGTAACCATACCGAGTCGGATTTTCAATAATCTCTTTCATGGCCACCAATTTGTATACATAGCTGGCCGTTTCGGGATTTAGTTTTAAGCGAAAATAGTTCGCATGATCTTGCTTACGAATAATGCGCTTTAGTTTATTTTCACCAATATTATAAGCAGCTGCTACTAAAGTCCAGCTATTAAATTCTTTATAAAGTAAACGCAAGTATTTACAAGCTGCCACAGTAGATTTAGCTAATTGCTGACGTTCATCAATGGTTGAATTCACTTTAAGCCCAAAAGATCGGGCTGTTTGGGGCATAAACTGCCAAGCGCCTGAAGCTCCCTTATGAGAAGTGCCCGATTTAAATCCGCTCTCAACCAATGGGATGTATTTAAAATCTTTGGGGATGCCGTAGGCAACCAATATGGGCTCCATAATTGGGAACATATTTTTGGCTTGATTATGTAGCCTATGCGATCTTAATCGGCGATATCTGTACGATTTAAGTATTTTCTTCACCCGAAAACTCACCTGTTCATCGGCAACCGGAACCACTTCGGATGCAAAATTAAGGGTGCTTAAATACGGATCGTAAGGCTCTTGGGTTTGGGCAGATGCGTTTGCGCCAACAGCATTTTTGTTATGGCTATATAAAAACAATTTGGCCAATACCAGCAAGACTAGCATAGCTAGGCAAGCTATTAAGGGTTTTTTTGTCATGTTTACTTTATTTAGTGCACTAAAAAAGTTGTTTAAAAGTACCTTTCAATTAATAATTACCCCAGGTATACTTATCCACAATTTTAACACAAATAGCAAAAATTAGCTCCAAAACATCTCCAAACTAGCATTTATAAAATCTGGGAATTGTTTAAAAGCGCCTATTTTTGCTTACATTTGCTTTCTTTTTACACACATAGCGTTCATTTTTCATGCCAAACCAACGATCAAGGAATAGTCGAGACGATAAATCCGGACCAAAAAAACGTACAACTCGTGCCACAGGCGGTCGTAAACCAGCTTCTTCAGAAAAGCCCGCCTTCGGAGAGAAGAAGAATTTTGGGGATGACAAAAAGTCGTTTGGGCCTAAAAAACGTGAATTTAGCGCTAATCGTGAAGAAAAAGCAAGAGATTTTACTCCAAGAACCGGCCGCTCTGATTTCAAAAAAGAGGGCTATTCTAGCGTGCGTTCTACCAGCAGAACACCAAGAGAAGGTGGAGATGGTGAACGGAGACCCTATAACAGTAGCCCTCGTCCTTTTAAAAAAGATGACGAAGGAAGTGCATCACGTAGTTTCGGGAATAACCGTTCTGCTAGTGGGGATAGAAAGCCTTACGGCGACCGCCCAACACGCAAAACCGATGGTGATGGCCCAAGATCTTATAGCAAACGTCCATCGGATGGAGAACGAAAACCTTATAGCGATCGTGCGCCACGCAGAACAGATGGAGATGCAACTAGATCATATACCAAACGCCCATCTAGCGGCGAAAGAACTCCTTATGGAGATCGTGCGCCACGTAGAACAGATAGCGAAGGCAACAGCCCAAGACCTTATAAACCACGTCCTACTGGCGGAGGCAGTTCTTTTGGAGAACGTCCTTATGCTAAAAACTTAGCTCCACGAAAAGTACGCGAAGATGCCTTGGGTGGGAAAGGCCGCAAACGCCCCTTACCAGGTAAAGACGATGGATTAATTCGCTTAAATAGATACATTTCCAATGCAGGTATTTGCTCACGCCGTAAAGCAGATGCATTAATTGCTGCTGGTGTGGTTTCGGTAAACGGAGAAGTAGTTTCGGAATTGGGCTATCGAGTAAATCCCTCAAAAGATGTAATTCGATACAATGGCGAAACACTGAAAAGGGAGAAAATGGTTTATGTATTGTTAAATAAACCAAAAGATTATATCACCACTACCGACGATCCGCAAGAACGTCGTACAGTCATGCAATTGGTAGAAAAAGCATCGAAAGAGCGCATTTACCCCGTTGGTAGGTTAGACCGCAACACTACAGGTTTGTTGTTAATGACCAACGATGGAGATTTAGCCGATAAATTATCGCACCCAAAAACCGGGGTTACCAAAATTTACCAAGTAGAGTTAAACAAAAGTTTGCCACAGGGCGATTTAAATAAAATTGCATTTGGTTTAGAATTGGAAGATGGGGTAATTAAACCAGATGCGGTAAGTTATGTACAAGGAGGCACCAAACGTGAAATTGGTATACAAATTCATAGCGGCAGAAACCGCATTGTGCGGCGAATTTTCGAACACTTGGGCTATGACGTGGTAAAGCTAGATCGTGTAATTTACGCCAATCTTACGAAAAAGGATTTAACAAGAGGTCGTTGGAGATATCTAGATGAAAAGGAAATCATCCAGCTGAAACATCTAATTAAATAAGTATTATCCTAAAATTTCTTGGTAATAGGCCTCATAAATAGGCAATATGATGCTCAAGTCGAATTCCTTTGCTCTGCTCAAGGCATTTTCTTTGAAACTATTCAACTTATCGTCGTCGGCTAAAATAGCAATGGCATGGTGTGCCATCGAGGTAATATCACCCACTTCGTCCATAAAACCGGTTACGCCATCTACATTCAATTCGGGCAGGCCACCGGCATTTGACGTAATTACAGGCACTTTGCAAGCCATAGCTTCTAAAGCTGCCAATCCAAAACTTTCCGATTCAGATGGCATTATAAACAAATCGGCTACCGATAGGATTTCTTCAACGGCATCTTGCTTGCCCAAAAAACGAACATGATCACAAATGTCTAAATCACGGCACAATTGTTCGCAATACGCACGTTCAGGTCCATCGCCCACCATCAATAATTTGGCAGGGACTTCTTTTAGAATTTTCTCGAAGACATAAATTACATCTTGAGTACGTTTAACTTTTCTGAAATTAGAGGTATGCACCACAATACGCTCGTTATTAGGCGCAATGGCTTTCTTAAAATGATCTTTCGCTTTTAGTTTAAAGCGATTCATATCTACAAAATTAGGGATTACTCGAATGTCTTTTGTAATCTCGAAATGCTTGTACGTATCTTGTTTCAAATATTCGGAAACGGCCGTTACTCCATCAGATTGATTGATAGAAAAGGTAACCACCGGTTTATAGGTTAAATCTTTACCCACCAAGGTAATATCCGTTCCGTGGAGGGTAGTAACCACAGGAATGTGAATGCCGTAGGTAGCCAAAATTTGCTTGGCCATAAATGCTGCCGAAGCATGTGGTATGGCATAATGAACGTGCAGAATATCTAGTTTTTCGAAACGCACCACATCTACCAACTTACTAGCCAACGCTAATTCGTAAGGAGCATAATCGAATAAAGGATAATTAGATACCGATACTTCATGGTAAAATAAATTGGCAGAGAAAAAATCGAGACGGGCAGGTTGGCTATACGTAATAAAGTGTACTTGATGACCATTTTCAGCCAAACCTTTACCAAGTTCTGTGGCCAAAACACCACTTCCACCAAAGGTGGGGTAACAAACAATCCCGATTTTCATAATACAAATATCGGGCTATTTTTTGGATTCTTTTAGGATGTTTTAAAGCTTGATTTTAATTTGTATCTCATATAGAAAGTCAGCAGTACGAGTGCTAAAGCAGCTGAGCAACCCAGTATAGCTAAAACATCGCCGTATTGGGTATAAATAGTTTGTTCCTCGTTTAAATTGATGTCTGCTTTTAAAGCCGCAGGCACCCACCACCCACTTTGCATTACCACATCGCCACGCTGGTTAATAAAACCCGAAATACCCGTATTGGCCGAACGGGCAACCCACCGTCGGTTTTCTATAGCTCGTAATTTTGCGAAAGCCAAATGCTGGTCTTTACCCGAGGTATTGCCCCACCAAGCATCGTTGGTAATTATGGCGATAAAGCCGGCTCCATTCTGCACACTTTCGGCTACATAACCTCCCCAAATAGATTCGTAACAAATAATGGGCGAAACGCCCATACCGCTTTGGGCATAAAAAACAGAGGGCTTTAATTGTTTGCCATAGCCTCCTGTACTGCCGCCAAAGGCAGAAAAAGCCGATTTAAAAAAAGAGAAAAATCGAGGAAAAGGCAATTGCTCTACCCCTGGAACCAATTTGGATTTATGGTAAAATTGTACTTGAGCACTATTTTCTATCTGAATGGCTGAATTATATGGCACCAAAAAATTACCTAATCCTGGGTCATATTGTGCATTATCTACACTGTCTTTCCTAAAATTTTTATAGCTTTCTATTCCCGATATCACATTTGCGTTGGAATAGGGCTGCAAGAAATTGAGCACTTGCCAGTATAATGCATTCGCTCGGATTTGTTCTTCGTCGGTAAAGCCTACTATGGCCGTTTCAGGCCAAATAAAAAATTCGGTATTCGGTTGGGCTTGTTTTTGTGATAAATCTATCAATCGAGCTACTTGTTGTTCGGGGCTTACCGAGCCGTATTTCTGATACGGATCTACATTGGGTTGCACTACCACCACATTGGCGGGATTTATTTTCTCTGTATAGGTTTCATATCGAATTAGGGAAAACACGGCCGGAACAATAATCCAAGCAAGGCCAATAAGGCCTAACTTTCTACTTTTCTGACGTAAAGCTTCAAACAAAAAGATGTTAGCCAGCAAGACCCAGAGGGTGCCTCCATACACACCGGTGTACTCATACCATTGTACAAGCTGGTGGCTTTGCGCAAAACCATTGCCAAGGTTCATCCAAGGGAAGGCTAAATCCCAGCTTTGGTGTAAGTACTCATAACTTATCCAAAAGCATAGCAGTGCTGCATAGCTCCACGTTTTATTTAACACCTGCGATACGGCATAATATCCCCAAAAAGCTATGGCCATTAATAGGGCTCCTAATCCGAAAGGAATAAGCGAAATAGCCAAAGCTGCAGGCAGTGGCATGGCTGCATGCAAGGAATTAAATACCCAATAAATAGAAGCTGTATTCCAAAGCACAAAGCTCAAAAAAGCAAGCCCAAAAACTTTTCGACCCTTTTTACGTAAATCACTAGTTTGAATAGCTTTCACTGCAAAAAGCAGGGGCACAAATGCTACAAAAAGTAAAAAAGAAGTATAGGGCATAGGTGGCCAAGCCAACCACAATAAAAAGGCAGAAAGGCAGGCTAAAAAATATCGATTTTGAGTCAAGTGCATGGGTTTATTTGCTTGGTTTTCCTGCCACACAAATTACAAACTCTCCTTTAAGCGTATGGGTTTCAAAATGAGTTTTTATTTCGGGGAGAGTGCCTCTTACGGTTTCTTCAAACACCTTACTAATTTCACGAGAAACCGATGCCTGGCGATCTTCGCCAAAATATTCGGCAAATTCGGCCAAGCTCTTTAATAAACGATGAGGCGATTCGTAAAAAATGATGGTGCGCTCTTCCGAAAGCAAACTTTTTAAACGAGTTTGACGGCCTTTTTTTACTGGCAGAAATCCCTCAAAACAAAAACGATCGTTGGGTAAACCCGAGGCTACTAAGGCAGGCACAAAAGCCGTAGCACCCGGCAAGCATATTACTTGTATATTATTTTTTATCGCTTCGCGAACCAACAAAAAACCTGGGTCGGAAATGGCAGGTGTACCGGCATCGGAAATTAAGGCAATGTGTTGCCCTTGGCTTAAAAACTTAACAATTTCGGTAGTAGATTGGTGTTCGTTATGCTGGTGGTGCGAAAACACTTTTTTATCAATACCAAAATGTTTCAACATTGGAGCACTGGTACGGGTATCTTCCGCCAAAATAAGATCTACTTCTTTCAGCAAGCGAATGGCACGAAGCGTCATGTCTTCTAAATTACCTATGGGAGTAGGTATGAGGTAAAGGGTGCCACTCATTCGTTTAACATTTACTCGTTTATGCGCCTTTAAAACGCCAATTGTTCTTATCTTTGGTCAAATTTTATAAAGATGCTGCAAGTTAATTATATCCGCGAACATAAAGAGGAAGTTTTAAAAGGTTTGGCCGTTAAAAATTTTAAACAACCAGAATTGGTAGAAGAAATTTTGAAATTAGACGAGCAAAGACGCCAAACTCAAACACAAGCAGACAGCCTTTTAGCGGAAGCCAATGCAGCGGCCAAACAAATTGGTGAATTCATGCGCCAAGGGAAAAAAGATGAGGCGGAGGCGCTTAAGGCTAAAAGTACAGCAAATAAAGACGCTCAAAAAAACCTGTCTGACCAATTAGAAACTATAGAACAAGCGCTTTTAAACCAATTATTGATACTCCCAAACTTGCCCCATAGCTCGGTGCCTTTGGGTAAAAGCCCCGAAGAAAATGAAACTATTTTAGAACAGGGTAGCAAACCTACATTGTCCGAAACAGCCCTTCCGCATTGGGAATTAGCAGCTAAATACGATATTATTGATTTTGAATTAGGGAATAAAATTACCGGCGCCGGTTTTCCGGTGTACAAAGGAAAGGGTGCCCGTTTGCAACGTGCCCTCATTAATTTCTTTTTAGATGAAGCCGAAAAAGCGGGATACAGAGAAATGCAACCGCCTATTTTAGTAAACGAAGCGTCGGGCTTTGGCACCGGCCAATTACCCGATAAAGAAGGACAGATGTACCACGTGGGGATTGATAATTTGTACCTCATTCCGACTGCTGAAGTGCCTATTACTAATTTGTACCGCGATGTTATTCTAAAAGAAGAAGAATTACCGGTTAAAAATTGCGGTTATACACCTTGTTTCCGTAGAGAAGCCGGTTCTTATGGTGCCCATGTTCGTGGCTTAAACCGCTTGCACCAATTTGATAAAGTAGAAATTGTACAAATAGCTAACCCCGATGAATCGTATGCTATTTTAGAAGATATGAGCAACTACGTACAAAGCTTGTTGCAAAAATTAGAATTGCCTTACCGAGTGTTGCGCTTGTGTGGAGGCGATATGAGTTTTGCATCGGCCCTTACCTACGATATGGAAGTATGGTGTGCAGCACAAGCTCGTTGGTTGGAGGTTTCTTCGGTTTCGAACTTCGAAACGTTCCAAGCTAACCGCTTAAAATTACGCTTTAAAGGTAAAGAAGGTAAAACACAGTTAGCGCATACGCTAAACGGTAGTGCTTTGGCATTGCCTCGTATTGTGGCTTCTTTATTAGAAAACAATCAAACCGAACAAGGCATACGCATACCAAAAGCATTGGTGCCCTATACCGGTTTCGAGTGGATTAATTAAGCTATTTCAATTCAAAAACAGCCCGAATTTGGGCACTCAATTTAATTTTCTTAAAGTCGATATCGGGCATTGTTTCGCCACCTACGGCATCGCTTTTCATAAGCATTTGTGTGCGGTAAATTGGTTGCGAATAGCCTTCATTGCTTTGCTCGTTAATTTCTAAAGCCATGCCTACTTTTTCTCCCACGGCTTCGGCTAAATACAGCGCTTTATCACGGGCAGCTTTTAAGGCTTGTATCTTCAGCTCTTTTTTTACGGCATCTAGTTTAGAATAATCGTAGCTCTCAATAGCGCTATATTGCACACCCTTGGCATCTACCCCGGCAAGCAGTTGGTTCCATTTGCTTAAATCGGACACCTTAATGCGGTATTGCTTACTTGCCAAATAATCTGGGCTTTTACGATCCCAAGCAAAATTATAGGATGCAATATCGTTTACCATAAAGTTTTCTTTTGGAATGCCCGCTTTTAAAACTGCAGTTTGTAGCGCACGCTCTAAGGTTTCGATGCCTACTTTTTTCTTTCCATCCATATATTCCTTTAGCGAAATGCTGATATAAATAATATCGGGCGTTACCTCTATTTCGGCGGTGCCAGTTACTTCTATTTTTCTGCGGAGATCTAATGTTTGGGCTTGCAGATGTAGTATAAAAAAGGTTAGCAAAGCGATTAAGCTGATTTTTTTCATAGATTAACGTTTAAATTCATTCTCAATTTACCAAAATTTGAAGCCTATTGCTAAAAAATTTGAGGTGTTTTCTAGTTTTGAACGCAAATTCGAATCAGATTGTTATTTTTATAAAACAAAAGATATTAAAGCCCCATTATGAAAAAATTGATTTTCACCCTTTTATGTTCGGCAGGCCTAGTGGGCTTGGCGCATGCACAAAAAACAGAAGTAGCTGCCCCATCGAACAAAATAAACTTAAAAAAAGATGCTACTGTTACTGTTTTAAATTCCATAACCATTAAAGGGCAACAAGTGCCTTATAAAGCCATTGCCGGTACCGAACCGGTAACCGATGCCGAAGGACAAGCAATAGCTGAAGTGTTTTACACCTATTACGAACGTACCGATGTAAAAGACAAAACAACCCGACCCTTAGTAATTTCGTTCAATGGAGGCCCCGGAACGCCCTCTGTATGGATGGAAATTGGCTATACAGGACCACGTATTCTCAATGTAGATGATGAAGGCTATCCAGTGCAACCCTACGGCATGCACGATAACCCGCATTCTATTTTAGATGTGGCAGATATTGTGTACATCGATCCGGTAAACACTGGTTTTTCTCGTGCCCTGATTAAAGAAGGAGCACCTGCAAAATTTTTTGGTGTAAACGCCGACATTAAATATCTAGCCGTTTGGATTAATAGTTTTGTAAGCAAATACAAACGTTGGGCATCGCCTAAATTCCTTATTGGCGAAAGCTATGGTACAACCCGAGTATCTGGCTTGGCTTTGGAGCTGCAGGATGCACAGTGGATGTATTTAAATGGCGTAGTATTGGTATCTCCTACCGATTTAGGAATTAAGAGAGAAGGCCCTGTAGCTGCGGCTTTATATGTGCCTTATTTTGCTGCTACGGCGTGGTATCATAAAGCCTTACCTGCCGATTTACAGCAGAAAGATTTAACGGATTATTTACCCGAAGTAGAGAAATTTACGATTGATGAATTGTTGCCAGCAATAACCAAAGGTGGTTCTTTAGACCCCGCTAAACGCAAAGAAATTGCAGCTAAATATGCTCGTTATACTGGCTTATCAGAGCAAACTATTTTAGACCATAATTTCGAGATTTCTACCAACTTCTTCTGGAAAGAATTGTTGAGAGACCGTGGTTTCACTATTGGCCGTTTAGATTCTAGATACTTGGGTATCGATCGCCAAAATGCAGGTGAAGAACCAGATTACAATGCCGAATTAAGTTCTTGGGAACATTCGTTTATGCCCGCCATGAATATTTATTTAAGAGATGAATTGAATTATAAAACAGACCTTACTTACTATTTGTTTGGGCCGGTGCGGCCTTGGGATAGAACACAAGATAATACGGGCTATAATTTAGGAAAAGCAATGGCCGAAAACCCTTATTTGAAAGTATTGGTTCAATCTGGATACTACGATGGTGCTTGCGATTATTTTAATGCGAAATACAATTTATGGCAAATAGACCCCAGCGGTAAATTTAAAGATCGCATGAGTTGGGAAGGTTATCGCAGTGGACACATGATGTACCTACGTAAGGAAGATTTAGCTACTTCAAATGAGAACTTGCGCACCTTCATTAAAAATGCAATCCCGAAGTCGGGTACCCCAGCAAAATACCAAGAGCGTAAATAGCAATTTGTACTTCACAAAAAAGCCCTCCCGAAATCGGGAGGGCTTTTTTTATTCTTCAGTCATTTCGCTTTGCGGTTGACTTTCTTCTAAAGGTTTTTCTTTAAAATAACGCTTCTGATAAACTAAAATACCAATAACGCCTATACTAATAGCCGTATCGGCTAGATTAAATACCGGTTGAAAAAACACAAAGGGTTGATTGGCCCAAAATGGAAACCAAGAAGGATAATGCGTTTCTATCAAAGGAAAATAGAGCATATCTACCACTTTGCCATGCAACAAGCCGGCATATCCTCCTACTTCTGGAAAGAGTTGAGCCTTTACAAAATAATTGCTCTCACTAAATATTTTCCCGTAAAATGTAGAATCGATGATATTACCCAATGCTCCGGCAAAAATTAAGGAAACATTGGTGATTAAGCCACGGTGGTATTTGTGTTTAATTAAATGCACCAAGCCATAACCAATGCCAATTACGGCTAAAATACGAATTAGAGATAAAGCCAATTTACCGGCTTCGCCACCAAATTCTACCCCAAACGCCATGCCGTTATTCTCGGTAAAATGGATGATAAACCAATGACCCAATACATGGAATTCTTGACCAAGGCTCATGTTCAGCTTGATCCAAAATTTTAAAACTTGATCAGCTAACAGAACCAATAAAATGATTGCAAATGGTTTTGTATAGCCTTTCATTAGTTCTGTTTTATTTTGGCCTCCATGCTTAAGGTTGCATGTGGCACGGCCATTAAACGCTCTTTCTGAATTAATTTTCCAGTTTCGCGACACAAACCATAGGTTTTATTCTCTATGCGTACCAAGGCTGCTTCTAAACTATCAATGAACTTTTTCTGACGGGCAGCAAACAAATTGGTTTGCTCTTTTTCTAACGTAGCCGAACCATCCTCTAACGTTTTATACGTGCCTGCAGTATCGTCGGTACCATTTGCATTGGGATTACTTAAAGCAGTGGTAAAAGCCGATAATTCTTCTCGGGCAATTCTAATTTTCTCTAAAATAAGTTCTTTAAATTCTTGCAACTCTTTATCAGAGTAGCGGGTCTTTTCATGTTTATCCATCTTATACTTTAGTTATAGAAACAAATAATTTAATATCATCTATTTCAAAGGTTTCTGTGGTGTTTAAATTGGCTTCCAACACCAAGGAGTCTGCCAAAATTTCGGCACAAATATAGGCTAAATTATTTTTCACTGCAGGGCTAATTGTTTGATCGTCAGAAAGTCGAACCTGAATACGATCGGTTACCAAGAAATCTTTTTCTTTACGTAGGTTCTGAATTCTATTAACCAGTTCTCTGGCAATTCCCTCTTGCTTTAATTCTTCGCTAATGGTTACATCTAAAGCTACCGTTAATGCGCCTAAAGTGGCTACTTGCCATCCCGGAACATCTTCTGCCATCATTTCTACATCGCTTAAATCAACCACAAAAGAGGTATTTGGGATAGCGAATGTGCCCTCTTTTTCGAAGCTAGCAATTTCTTCTTGCGATAAGGCCGTAAGTACAGCTGCCACTTCCTTCATTGCCTGCCCTACTTTGGGACCCAAGGTTTTGAAGTTGGGCTTTACTTTTTTACTAATAAAGCCTGCCGTATCGCTAATAAACTCAATGTCTTTAATATTGGTTTCAGATAAGATAAGTTCTTTTACCTGCTCCACCTGATTTTGGAAACCTTTATTAATAACCGGAAGTAATATTTTACTTAGTGGCTGGCGCACATTGATGCTTACCTTTTTCCGCAAAGACAAAGTGAGAGAAGAGATATATTGTGCCAAAGCCATACGCTCTTCTAAAGCTACATCAACCAAATTGTCTTGATAAACCGGAAAATCGGCTAAATGCACCGATTCTACGCTTTCTTTACCACTCACTTCATTTAAATCTAAGAATAGCCTATCTGCATAAAATGGTGCAATAGGCGACATCAACTTTGAAATAGTAGTTAAACAGGTATATAAGGTTTGATAAGCCGAAATTTTATCTTCGGTATACTCCCCTTTCCAGAAACGACGACGGCATAAGCGCACATACCAATTACTCAAATGCTCATCTACAAAGCTTTGAATAGCACGGGCTGCTTTGGTAGGCTCAAAATCTTCGTAATAACCATCTACTTCTTTAATCAATGAATTTAACAAAGAAATAATCCAACGATCAATTTCTGGTCGCAACTGAATATCCATTTCCGGCTCTTTGTAGCTAAAACGATCGATATTGGCGTATAGTGCAAAGAAGGAATAGGTATTGTATAGGGTACCGAAAAACTTCCGGCGCACTTCGTCTAAGCCTTCGAGGTTAAATTTCAAGTTATCCCAAGGCGATGCATTGCTAATCATATACCAGCGGGAGGCATCGGCGCTATAAGTTTCTATAGTTTCAAAGGGATCAGCGGCATTACCCAAACGCTTAGACATTTTGTTGCCGTTTTTATCCAATACCAAACCGTTTGATACCACATTTTTGAAAGCCACGCTATCATTCAGCATTACGGCAATTGCATGGAGGGTAAAGAACCATCCCCGGGTTTGATCTACCCCTTCGGCAATAAAATCGGCCGGGTAAGCATGGGCAAATTCTTCTTTATTTTCAAACGGATAATGCCATTGGGCATAAGGCATAGCACCCGAATCGAACCACACATCAATGAGGTCGGTTTCGCGAAACATGGCTTTGCCTGTTGCCGAAACCAATACTACCTCATCTACATAAGGGCGGTGCATATCGGCCGTACCATTTTCTAAAGCGCTTAAATAACTTTGCATGGTGGCTTTTTGCTCAGTAGTGGGCACTGCAGATGCCAGGCTTTCCTTCATATTGGCTTTTAGCTCTTCTATAGAACCAATGCAAAGCTCTTCGCTACCATCTTCGCTACGCCAAATAGGCAACGGCGTTCCCCAATAGCGTGAACGCGATAAATTCCAGTCTACCAAATTCTCTAACCAATTGCCAAATCTTCCGGTTCCGGTAGCTTCTGGTTTCCAGTTAATGGTTTTGTTTAGTTCTACCATACGGTCTTTTACAGCCGTGGTTTTAATAAACCAACTATCTAGCGGATAATATAAAATGGGTTTGTCAGTACGCCAGCAGTGCGGGTAACTGTGTTCGTATTTTTCTACCTTAAAAGCTTTATTTTCTTCTTTTAGCTTGATGGCAATTTGTACATCTACCGGTCTAAAGTCAGGGCTTTTGCGTACTTCATCGCTATAAAACTCTTCTTTTACATACTGGCCAGCAAAGTCGTTTACTTGTGCTACAAATTTTCCTTGCTTATTTACCAATGGGGCTTCGGTACCGTTTTCATCGAGTACCATTACTGAGGGTACATCATTTTCTTTACAGGCTCTAAAGTCATCGGCACCAAAAACAGATGCGGTATGCACTATACCCGTACCATCCTCGGTGGTTACAAAATCAGCAGGTATTACACGAAACGCTTTTTCTTCTAGTTCGGCATTTGTTACATACGGCATCAATTGGTGGTACCGAATGCCCACTAAGTCTTTACCGGTAAAGCTTGCAGTAATGCGCCAAGGCAATACTTTATCGCCGGATTTTACCGCAGTAAAATCACCATTTTCGGCTTCTGCTTTAAAATATTTTAACACCAACTCTTTAGCCAATACCACGCTTACGGGGGCAAAGGTGTAGGAGTTAATGGTGTTTACTTTTACGTAGTTTATTTTTTCGCTTACGGCTAGGGCACAATTTGATGGCAAGGTCCACGGGGTGGTGGTCCAAGCTAGAATTACCGTATCCTCTTGCGCATCGGCAAATAACGTATTTATTAAGGGATGCTTTTGGTCTTTCTTTGGGCGAAATTGAGCCACAATAGAAGTATCCTTTAGCATTTTATAGGTGCCCGGCTGGTTTAATTCGTGCGAACTTAAGCCGGTACCTGCTGCCGGAGAATAGGGCTGTACGGTATAGCCTTTGTATAAAAGGCCTTTTTTATGAAACTCTTTTAAAATCCACCAAAGGGATTCGATATAGTTGTTTTCGTAAGTGATGTACGGATGGTCTAGATCCACCCAATAGCCCATTTTTTCTGTTAAATCGTTCCACACATCGGTGTATTTCATTACCTCTTTGCGGCAAGCGGCATTATAATCGGCTACGGAAATTTTCTTACCAATATCGTCTTTGGTAATGCCTAGGGTTTTTTCTACGGCCAACTCAATGGGTAGGCCATGGGTATCCCAACCGCCTTTGCGTTTTACTTGGTAGCCTTTTAAAGTTTTATAGCGACAAAAAATATCTTTAATAGAACGGGACATGACGTGGTGTATACCCGGCATACCATTGGCCGAAGGTGGCCCTTCGTAAAAGGTATAGGGTTTGGAAGCTGGTCTGTTTTGAATACTTTTTTCAAAAATCTGACGACTTTTCCAATACTCCAGAATATCCTTTCCGGTTTGCGATAAATTGAGTTGTTTATATTCTTTGTACATCAGCGCTATACTCTCCACGTTAAGCCTGCAAAGTTAAAAAAAAGCAGTTGAAAATAGGATATAATACGCAGCGCCATTTTGGAGTTAGTAGTATATATTTTTTAGCACCAAAAACATGAAAGATAATCTCGTAAAAAAGTTTTTGAGATGCCGTTATGTCTGCATGGGCATTATCCTGCTGCTTATTGGAATGGCTTTAGTTGCTATTGGCTACCGTGTTCAAACAGAACTAGGACCAAACTACGGATGGATAATGGTTTTAGGTGTGTTATGCATGGGTTTTGGCTGCTTGTGCTTTTTGCTCAGTTTAACTCGAAAAGAGAAACATCAGCATAAACTGCTAGACCGCAAGAAAAACCAACAACAGGCTAACAAAAAAAATTAACTCAATTCCTCAGCTGATAGTTCCACCAGCCCTTTCTTTATTTTTTCTTTTTGGTTACGCTTCTCTAGGCTTAATAACAACGCTGGCAAGAGGGTAAGATTAGAAATTAAAGCTACCAACAAGGTAATGGACAACAATAAGCCCAGGGCAACAGTACCACCAAAACTAGAGGCGGCAAAAATGCCAAAGCCGAAAAACAGGATTAAAGCCACATAAATCATGCTTAGACCTGTCTCTTTAATGGTATCGCTTACAATTTTAGAAATTGTCCAAGTAGTGGTACGTAATTCTTGGCGGTAACGGGTTAAGAAATAAATGGTTTGATCGGAGGCTATACCAAAAGCAATACTAAAAATAAGGATGGTAGATGGTTTTAGTGGGATGCCTGCAAAACCCATTATGCCGGCTGTGATAATAAGCGGTACAATATTTGGAATGAGTGAAATGAGAATCATGCGAAAGCCTCTAAATAAACCCCACATTAACAGTGCGATCAGTAGAACTGCTAGTATTAAACTATCGCGGAGGTTTTTTACCAAGTAATTGGTGCCTTTAATAAAAATGATACTAGAGCCAGTTAGTTCTACGTGGTAGCGTTTCGGATTGAAGATGGAATCGATTTGGGGTTCTAATTCGTTAATTAGTTTGTTCATTTTATCGGAACCTACATCGGCCATTTGGAAACTTAAACGGGTAACTTGGCGGGTACTGTCTAAAAAGTTTTTTACCAAATTGCTATTGCCCTTGCCCGAATTGGAGGCATAGCCTAAAATGAAATTCTTTTCCAATTCGTTGGGTAAGCGGTAAAAAGTGGTATCGCCGCCATAAAATGTTTGCGATGAAAATTTCAATACTTCTACTAAAGATACGGCTCTCGAAAATTCGGGGTGTGTGGAGATGAGGTCTTGCAATCGGTTCATCTTATTAATGACCGAGAGGTTCATCACACCGTTTTTCCGACGGGTATCTACACTAATATCAAGTGGTAAAATGCCTTTAAAGTTTTGAGCAAAGAAGCTCATATCTTTATAAACGGCATCTTTTTTAGGTAAATCATCTACCACATAACCATTTATTTTAATGCGGGATATTCCTATAAAAGAAATAACCACTACCAAAAGTGTGGCCACATAAATAAGGTTGCGTTTTTGGTGTGCCAGGCGGTCTAAAAAAGCCAACAGTTTTACTGTTTTAGGGCTACTGAGGTGGCTAGTATGTTTGCTATGCGGTACGGGCAAAAAGCTGAAAATAATGGGAATGAAAATGAGCGAAATGACCCAGGTAGCCATTACGTTAATGGCGGCTACACTGCCAAATTGCATCAACAACTCACTATTGGTAAAGTACAATACGCCAAAACCTATGGCGGTAGTTAAATTGGCAATAAAGGTGGTAATACCTACACGGGTAATTACGTGTTGCAGGGCTTTAATTTTATCCCCTTCCTCGGCCAGGCATGTATGGTATTTATTGATGAGTAGAATGCTGTTGGGAATACCTATCACCACAATAAGTGGCGGAATCAGTCCGGTGAGCAGAGTAATTTCATAGCCAAACAATACGAGGGTGCCCAAGCTCCACACCACGCCCACAAGTACCACCAACACCGGGTAAAATACGGCGGCAAAGGAGCGGAAAAAGAGGTATAAAATGAGTGCACCAATAGCTATAGATAGCCCAATAAAAAGGGCAAACTCTTCGGATATTTTTTTAGAAATAACGGTACGGATATAGGGCAAGCCCGAATAATGCACCGCTACCTGATGGGTACTGCTAAACTGCTTGCTCTTATCTAAAATGGATTGTATCACGCCAATACGTTTGGCAGAGTTAAGCACCGAATCGGCAAAAGTGATGGCCATTACGGTGGCCTGAGTTTGTGGGTTATAAATAAGGTCTTTGTAAAAAGGTAAATGATCTAGCTGTTGTTTCAAGCTATCTAATTGTGCTTGGCTGGCTACCGGACCAGCTGCCAAAGGCCTTGCTGTAAATTTTTGTAGCAGGGTATCTTTTTCTAAAACCGACAATTGACCAATGGAAAGCACTTGCTTAATTCCTTCTATTTTTTGCACGTCGGTGCTTAGGTTTAGCCAATCGTTAAACAAGCTGGGGCTAAACAAACTGTCCGATTGAATGCCCACAACCATCACGCTACCGTCTTCGCCAAAGGTTTTTTTGAAGGCATTGTAGTCTATATACGCAGAATCGGTGAGCGGCAATACCTTGCCCGCATTAAAAGATAAACGAACCTGAGAGGCCTGCCAAGCCATAAAAACGGTGCTGGCCAGCAATAAAATAAGTAAACTAATTCGGTTAGCTAAGATAAACTGAGCAAGTTTTTTCCACATAAAAGGACGTATAGGTAGGTATTTGTAGGCGTAAAACTACAAAATTTCCTAAATTGGAGGCTCAGAATTTTGCCAGATGCTCCATAAAACCCGAGGTATTGTTTTTAAGTGTACAAATTACTCGGAAAGTAGTGTGATTGTGCAGGTGTTTACCGAAAAATTCGGACTACAATCGTATATCATTAATGGGGTAAAAAAGCCGAAGGCAAAAATTAGCTTAAACATGTTGCAGCCACTGCACTTGCTAGATATGGTGGTGTATGCCAAGGCTACCACACAGGTGCAACGGGTATCGGAAATTCGGCAAACGCCGCAATTGCAAACTATTCCCTACGATATTGTAAAGAGCAGCTTGGCCTTGTTTTTAAATGAGGTAATTTATAAATCGGTACGGCAACAAGGGCAAGACGACGCTTTGTTTGAGTTTATTTTTCATGCCATTGAGTTGCTTGATAAATTGGAAGAAGGCCTAGCCAATTTCCACCTTTATTTTTTACTCCGCTTGACTCGGTTTTTAGGATTTTTCCCAGATAAAAAGGGTTACGGTCCGCAGGCCTATTTCGATTTGCAAAATGCTTGTTACAGTACCCACCCTCCTGCGCACGATTTTTTAATTGCACCCGAAATTTGCGTGCATTGGCAAGCCTTAATTGAAAGTGAATTTGAAGCCTTAGCGCAATTGCAAATACGAGCTAGCGAACGCCGCCAATTGTTGGAGCACTTGTTAGATTATTACCGCCTGCATGTAGATCATTTTGGCGAACTGAAATCGCAAGCGGTATTGGCCGAAATTTTTGCCTAGTTATACTTCGTGGATGAAATAGTTGCTATCGAAACGGATGCGGGGACCGTATACACCACCGGCTGCTCGTTTACCGGCACTGATGACCATGCATATTTCTGCTTGGCTAGGCAAGTCTAATAGTTTCTTTACCCGTACGCCATCCATGCCTTCCATGGGGCAAGAGTCGTAGCCGGCTGCCCGTAAAGAGAGCATGAGATTTTGGCAAGCCAAGGCGGTTGTTTTTTGGGCCCACAACTCTAATTCCAGGCTAGATGTAGGTATGCGTGGTGTTACTTCTGTGAGTCCTTTAAACCAAATTAAGCCTTTTTTAAAGAAACCGAAGATGTTTAAAAAGCCCAGGTTATAAGCCAATGGGGTAATTTTTTTATAGTATTGATAACCCGAACCTTTTTCTCCGTTTTGGGTAAGCAATTCCAACATGCGTTCGCGGTTTATTTTCCAATAGTCTGGTCGGGCTACGGCTACAATTAGCTCGGGGGCGGTACGTGCCGCCGGTTGCGATAGGCATAGTTTTACCAATTCGGCTTTCTTTTCGGCAGAGCGTACCCAGAAAAATTCCCAAGGTTGTAAGTTGGAGGAGTTTGGTGCCAAGAGTGTCAATTCTAAACATTCCCGCATAACGGCATCGGGTATAGGGGTTGGTTCGTATACGCGGATGCTGCGGCGACTGTTTACTACGGTTTTGAAAGCTTCAAAATCGGTTTTGGCGGCTGGTTCTGAATAGTTTAATTCGGGAACTTTAGAAAAGATATCGGCTTTGGCCATGGTTTTTGTATTGGTTTGGGACAAAACTAGGTTTTTTTGCTGAACTATATTTCGCGAATATGCGTATTTTCGAAACCAATGACTAGCATGCAACCTAAAGGCGCTGTATTTGCCGAACTAAAAACCGAACTGCTCGAACAAGGTTTTACCATTGTACAAGAGGATACGGAACGCCCTTGGGGTGGTTTTTTTGTGTTGGATGAAGTGCAAGCCCAGGCTTTTGCCAACAGGTATTTTGAGGGCTTGGATGTAAACGGCTTAAAAATTTCGGGGAAATTGAGCCCAAAGATATTATTGGTGGCTCCGGGTACACGTTTGTCGTGGCAATACCACCACCGCCGAGCCGAGATTTGGTGTTTGGTGCGGGGTACTGCCGGGCTGTGCACTAGTTTTACGGATGTAGAAGGCCCCCTAAAAACCCTTTCTGTGGGCGAAATCATTACTTTACAGCAGGGTGAGCGCCACCGCTTAATTGGCTTGGATACCTGGGGTATAGTGGCCGAGATTTGGCAGCATACGGATGCTACGCATCCTTCGGATGAGGCGGATATTGTGCGGGTACAGGATGATTTTGGGAGATAAAAAATTAAGCAATCTTTTTTTGTTAAAATAAGTATTTTGTAAATTAGGATATGTAACGCAGATCCTTCATACTAAACAGCAGCAAAGCAGTAGCATTTAGCTTATTGCCGTTAAGTTCGTGGTATGCTTGTAAGAAAAAAAATACGGAACTAAGTGCCTGCGGTGTAACCTTGGCTGAGGCCGGATTTAAAGAGCAATCGGTTGTAGAAGTAGCCTCACACCAAGAATTATTAAGTTTTAATTTGGCCTCCTGGCCCGATTCGTTAATTGGATTTTGCAAACACCCCACCACGCAAGAGTATTATGGCTTTGGCTTTGGAGATGCAGGCGATATTATGCGGGCGAAGTTTTCTGCCGACGGAAAAAAAATTACGGCCGGCATTCGGGTGCCTATGTTAGATGCGCAAGGCAATTGGCTAGGTAGTGGTGGGCCGGTGTATTACGATACTGCATCTGGCTTATTATTAATGGTTACCCACCATGAAAAAAGCGATCCTAGCAATCCTAACTTTTTTGCTCATGTAAGCCTAAGAATGGCAAAATCTACAAATTTTGGGTTAAGTTGGACCGATCTAGGTACCATTATTGATCATCATGCTAGCGATGAAACCGACCCCTACCATGCCTTAACCATGGGCAATGGTGGCTTTATTATTAAAAATGAACATGGGGTAAACTACATGATGGTTTACCATACCGATATGCAGGCCAATGGCACTAAAAATCAACTGGCGGTTTCAAGAGCTCCTCTGCAGGCAGTTATTGCAGCGGCACAGGCAAATACCACGCCCGTATTTAACAAGTGGAATGGCCAAAATTGGAACCAACCTGGCCTAAAAGGGCAGTCGGTAGATTTAATGCCCAATTTTACTACCTGGGGTGTGGTTGGCGATTTCGACCCTTTTTATGTGCCTGCTTTACAAAAATATGTAGCCTTTTATCCGAGCTGTATTTTGGGAAATGTTAATCCACCTACATGGAATGTGTTGGTATCTATGAGCACCGATGGCTACGTGTGGGAACCGGTAAAGAAACTATACCGAGAAGATATTGCTGGCCACGACCCGATTTATACGGGTGTAATGGCTCATAATAGAGTTATTGAGGGTTGCTCGGCTAAGCTGTACCGCATGTTTACTACCGATACCAGTAGCCGTTGGGACTTTAATAAATTGGATCTAGTGTCTATTGCTATTGAGAAAACCTAGGGTAAAAAACTCAAATTTCTCTGAAGGGCTTTGTGTTGTTGCTGTTTTATGATTGGGGATGGCCGTTCTGCCGGGCCGTGGCTTTTTTATTTTTATTTGTTTGTAAACATATAGGCCTTCGGATGAGGCGGATATTGTGCGGGTGCAGGATGATTTTGGGCGGTAATGTAAAGCAATAATTGTTATAGTGTATTACTTAAAATCATTAACTTAGATTAATACAATAATAGCTAATGCATTATATTTTTATTAATCACACCGTATATTTCTTAATCTCTGCGAATCATGAAAACTAGTTATAAAATTGTCGTCATATTATTTTTGTGCACTTTCTCCAGCACTAAGATTATGGCCCAATGGAAAGCAATTACCCCCGAATTACAGTACTCATCTAGTACCCGTATAGAAGCATTGGGCTGTAGCAATAAAAATCTGTATAGCCTTGTAAATAAGATCAAAATAGGAATTTATAAGGATAGTAAAATAGTTGAATTGGGTGGCGAAAATGGTTCTACGTTTTCAGAAATTGGGCAATGCTTGGTTACTGCTAATGACATCCTTTATGTATTAACCTACGAGAAAGACGATTATGGAGATAGTTTTTGGGCTATATACCAATGGCAGGATGGCTGGAAAAAATTAATAGATGCCAAAACGATATCAACTAAAAAAAATAATTTAGGAACCAATACTATCTGTTCGATTGTACTCGACAGGGCCGATCAGCTGCATCTTGTACTAAGTTCATACGGCTCTTCTGGTACTAAGTATATTTTTAAGTACGCTAATAATGAATTGGTGAATGTGATGGATAAAGGTGGGATAGCACTTGATAGAATTGATGCCATTCAAAACAATAAAATTTACTTTAGTAGTGCCACAGACGCTGTAGCCAAAGTGAAAACAAGCCAAAATTTAGTGAATAGCAGTAATTTAACAGATGTATTGGTTATATCACCTAACATTTATGAGCTAAATGCTAATGGGAAGTATGGCCCATTGTTAGGGAGCGATAATCCCCTAACATATTATCAAAAAAACGGAGATGGAAATGAAAAACGTTATTTGAATTTTGTGTTTGACGATGCGTCTAATATATACATGTATGGCAAAGGCAATACTGAGTTTGACATGGTTTATAAATATGATAGTAGTACCAAAACTATTTCTGCTGTTGGCACAGACCCTGCATACTTCAAAGGAACGAGCATAAAATCGATTAAAGTAGATAAGTACGCCAATATTTATGTTACTTGTGGACCAATAAATACGGGTAAAAAAACATATTTAGCTAAATGGGATGGTAAGGCTTGGCGCACTTTTGGACAAGTAGATGCCGATGTAACTCAACTATTTATAAATGCCAATCAAGACGTGCTTATAAAAGCAGAGGCGGAGTGGGTAAATTATTTAGCGGTATACAAAAACGAAACCTTAAAATAACGCCTATATGAAAACTCTAATCCTCTCCATACTGCTTAGCAGTTGGTTTTACCCTCAACCATTAACTGAGGTAAAGTATACCGTTAATTATATTGTCATTACGCAGACTTGCCATTATTGTAAAAAAACATTAACTACCCAAACGCCTAAGCGAATTTATAATGTGCCGTCAAATTATGAAAGCACTTGCTTGGCTATTGAGTCTGCAAAAATGTTTGAAACTGCTTTAAAAGTAAAAGATTTCGAAAGTGAGGATTGTTCTTCTACAGAAAACAGAAACAGAACGCATGTGATTTTACAGAATGAGATACGTTCTACGGAGGTGGTAAAAAGTCGGATTTACAGCGAAGCAAGTGCAGCTCAGCTTATAAATAATGGGGTTATCCAAGAATTTGGGGAATTGTTCCCAACAACTTTAGAAGAGTCGTACGGGTTAGTTGTGGCTGCTTATAGGAGAAATTAAGCGCTCATATTTCGGCGAAGAAATGCTGCCCACAGGCCTTTACCTTGGCCCGCCGTTCTGCCGGGCTGGAGCTTTTTTATTTTTTATTTGTTTGTGTTACCTTTTTGCTTGATCAAAAAGGTAAGAAAAACTCAAGGCAGAACGATGCTTCTGCGCATAGGCCTTTACGCTGGCCCGCCGTTCTGCCGGGCCTAGCTTTGTACTGCTAAGTTACTAGTTGCATTGGCGCAGTAAGGGTTTGCACTGCCACAGGAAGACTTTACATCAGCGCAGCATTCGGTCTGTTACTATTCAGGGGATGAACCAGAAATTACTGCAAGTTTATGGGGTAAAAGAGGGCATTGAGACTCAAGCGGAAACTGAAGATAAACGCTTTAATACCTACAGGTTAAAGAAGGGTTTGGCCGAAAAGCTAACAGCGGATAAGCGCTTAGCTTAATGTAAAGAAAAAGTATAGGCCATAATTAAAGCCCTCCCGAAATTCGGGAGGGCTTTTTGGTGGGAGATAAGTATTCGTACCTTAACCCTCCCGACTATACGTCGGGATGCCCTGAACCAACTGAGTTTTCAATAAGTCTTTCGATTAGTTTCCTGCTTTTCCAAGATTTGATTTGCTTCTCTCGAGCCAAGGCTTCAGCTTTAGTAGAAAATGCTTCAGAAAACTTAAGTATCCAATCTCCAGTTTTACCTGTAAAGCCTGCATGATTCGTATTGTGCTTATGAATACGCTGATTAAGATCAGACGTTGAACCAATATAAAATCGGTTTTTTGATACAGAGTAAAGGATGTATACGTAATACATACCTCTAAAATAAAAAAATCCCGGAATTTCTTCCGGGATTGGTGGGAGATACTGGGTTCGAACCAGTGACCCCCTGCTTGTAAGGCAGGTGCTCTGAACCAGCTGAGCTAATCTCCCCTGTTTTTATTCGTATTGTTCATTTTGGGTGACCCTCCCGATTTTACATCGGGATACTCTGAGACCAGCTGAGCTAATCTCCCCTGTTTTTATTCGTATTGTTCATTTTGGGTGACCCTCCCGATTTTACATCGGGATGCGCTAAACTAGCTAAATCAATCTCCCTTTGGGATTGCAAATATAGAAGGTCTGAGCCAATTGCCAAAAAAAATGTGAAATATTAGTGTTTAGCTCGTTCTTTGCATCTATAGGCGCTCATAATTTAGATCCAAGCTGTGCGTTATCATTCCTAAAAAGCTTTATTTCGCAATTCATCCAAAACCCTGTATCTTCGAGTACCCAATACAAAAACTATGGCTGAAGTACATATTCCCCGCCTCGACTTAAACGATTACGTTTTCGGCACCCCCGAACAAAAGAAAAAATTTTCGGACGATTTAGGCAAAGCCTATACCGATACCGGCTTTGTAACCATAGCCAACCATGGCCTAAGCCCGCAATTGATTGAGGAGCTTTACCAAGAAGTAAAAAACTTTTTTGCTTTACCTGAAGCTACCAAATTGGCTTACGAAAAGCCTGGACTAGCCGGGCAACGTGGCTATACCAGCAAAGGCAAAGAAAAAGCTAAAGATTCGAAAACGCCCGATTTGAAAGAATTTTGGCAGCGTGGCCAAACCGTTAGCGATGGTGATGTGGTAAAAAGCGAATACCCCGACAATATAGAGGTAACAGAAAACCCTCGTTTTAATAGCGTTACCCGTGAGGTTTACGAAAGCCTAGAAGCATCGGGCAAGCATTTATTGCGGGCCATTGCCAATTATTTAGCACTACCCGAAAATTATTTCGACGATAAGGTACATAACGGCAACTCCATTTTACGGGCCATTCACTACTTCCCTATTGAAGATCCCGATAGCGTACCGGCCGATGCTGTACGTGCAGGTGCGCATGAAGACATCAACTTAATTACCTTACTCATTGGCGCCAGCGCCGATGGCTTAGAAGTACTTACCCGTGATGGACAATGGTTCCCGGTGAAAGCACATGGCGAAGATATTGTGGTAAACGTGGGCGATATGCTGCAACGTTTAACCAATAACACGTTAAAATCTACCACGCACCGCGTGGTAAACCCTCCTCGTGAGCTGATGAAAAATTCTCGTTTTTCGGTGCCTTTCTTTTTACACCCTAGATCGAATATGGATTTAACCTGCTTAGCATCGTGCATAGATGCAGCAAATCCGAAAGCCTATACCGATATGACTGCCGGCGAATACCTGGATGAGCGCCTACGTGAAATAGGCTTAAAAATGTAAGCGAAAAAATTTAAAGATGCACCTCATTCGGAAACGGGTGGGGTGTTATTTTTTGAGGGCCTCTTTAACAGCCAGCAACAATTCGTTGGGGTGTTGGCTACCCACTACGTATACAAAATTGTCTTTATCTGTAAGGTAAATGGCATCCTTACCACCGGCATAAAATCGAATGGTGCCATTTTTATGCAAATTGTATACCGGGTTGTTAATGAAATAGCGGCTATAAGCTTGGCGCTCTACTTTTACAATGCTATCTAAATCTATTTTTACCAATTTGGTAGTCCATAAACCATCGAGTAAAATGCTCTTGTTTTGTATGCGGGTTCTAAAATGCATCAAAAACATCATCAAAATAGACAATACCAAAATACCGAAGCCTACTACCAAAAATAATTCGGCATTGGCATCATTTTCAGAAAAATAATAGGCGGCAAAACAAAACAAGGCCATTACCATACGAATGCTAATGCGGTTGTAATCGCGGCCGAGGTATTGTTTTTCGGTATAGGTAGTAGGTAAACTCATAGCTTAAGCGTTAGGTGCTAATATAAGCACTTTTTTAGTGTTCGAGTCAACTTTATAACGCTCGTGTATGCGCATACCGGCTACCCATAAAATATCGCCGTTGCCATTTTGTAGTACCAAGGTGCTGTCTTTTTGGTTTCGAGGAATTTTATGTTCGATAAATAAATCACTCAATTTCTTTTGACCCTGCATGCCCAAAGGTTGGTAGGTATCGCCCACTTGCCAAGAGCGGAGTACTAAAGGATACACCAATACATCGGCATTTAATTGCGCTTTTTGACTCGTTTTTTCTAAAACAAAGTCGGTTATATCTAGGTTGTGTAGCGTATACTGCTGCTTGTTCCAGCTCAATTCTGTTTGATTGGACTTCACCGTTGTGGCTAGCGGGCTTGCTAAGAGAGCGCTGCTTAGGTATAGGCAATCGCGGTCTAGCAAGAGCTCGTGTGTTGCCGACTGAAACACTTTGCCGGCTTGGCCATTCCAGCTGGCGCACAAATCGGTTAATACCGATTCGGTAAAGCCGTAGGGTTTAAACAATTCGAACAAAAGTGTTTTTTGTGGATGGAGTGTTTTTAATGGAGCTAGGGCAATGCGTACAGTCCCATCAGCTGCTTTTTCAAAAAGCTGCTCATGCAGTTCGGCTACTCGTTGGTGCAATAGCACTTCCAATTCGGCCATTCTGCGGGCATTTTGCTCAAAGGTATGTTCTAAAGAAGGGTTCAGTTCTTTGAGCACCGGCACCACTTCGTATCTTATTTTATTGCGGGCGTATTTTACCGATTGGTTAGAAGAATCTTCTCGAAACAAGAAACCTTCTTGCGCCACCAGCGCATCTACTTCTTCTCTTTTAAGATATAAAAGCGGCCGAATTAAAAAATCTCGTTTGGGCAAAATGCCGTGCAGGCCGCTTACGCCGGTTCCTCGTACTAAATTTAATAGGATGGTTTCTACACTATCGTTTTGGTGGTGGGCTACTGCAACGTAATGGTAGCCTTCGCTTTGCCTCAGGTGTTCTAGCCATTGGTAGCGAAGTTCGCGGGCAGCCATTTGAATAGAAAGTTGCTCGGCTTGGGCATAAGCTTGCGTTTGAAATCGGGTACTATAAAAAGGCACATCCAATTGCTTGGCTAGCTCTTCGCAGAAGTGTTCATCTTCATCAGATTCGGCGGCCCGTAAGCCAAAATTTGCATGTGCTAAACCGAAGCGATAGCCAGCGGCCTTATATAAATGAGCCATGAGTACCGAATCTTTACCGCCACTTAGTGCCAGCAAAACACGCTCTTCTGGGTTAAAAAGTGCGTTTTGTTGTATAAACTGGGTGAATTTTTCGGTGCTTAACATTATCCAAATTTATTTATTAATATCCTTAGCCAAAAAACTAATTTTGTAGGGTGAAAAAACTCGTATTCACTTTCTTTCTTTTAGGCCTAGTGCTAGCTGCCCAAGGTCAGCAAAAGTCTAGGGTACAATTGGTATCGTCGATAAAAGTAATTGGCATGCCTAATGTAGATTTATTAAAAGTAATACGCCCTGTTTTTTCGCAAGATGGTTCTACGCTATCGGCAGATAGTGCTTTATTCAATCAAGCCCAAAACACTTTTGATGCCTTTGGCAATGTAGTAATTACGCAAACGAGTGGCACTATTATTTATTCGGATACGCTAAACTACAATGGCAATACCAAAATTGCCCTGCTTACACGCCGCGTGCGCATGGTGGATGGCGATGCGGTTTTAACCACCGAATACCTTACCTATAACTTGGGCACCCGAATTGGCACCTATACCGGCGGGGGTAAAATTGTAAATGGTAAAAACGTATTGACAAGTAAAAATGGCTACTATTTTGCCAATAGTAGAGATGCCTATTTTCGCCGCGATGTGTTGGTTACATCGCCCAATAGCACTATAAAATCGGATACGCTCCGCTACAACACGGGTTCCAAAATTTCGTATTTCTATGGCCCTACAAAAATTAAGGGGAAAGATGATACACTTTATACTGAAAATGGGGAGTACAATACCATTTATGACCAGGCCAAGTTTGGAAAGAACAATTTATATACGCAAGGCAGTAAAAGCCTTACTGGCGATAGCTTATTTTACGATGGCAAACGTGGTTATGGACGTGCCGTTAAAAACATTGTGTTTATTGATACTGCCGACAAAATTATCCTAAAAGGAAATTTGGGTATTTATAAAAAAGCGGACGAGAGTACTTTAGTTACCCAAAATGCCTATGTTATTTTAAGCACCGAGAACGATTCGACCGGTGTGGATTCTATTTGGCTAACTGCCGATACCTTGGTTAGCCGGGTAGTACTGCGAAGGAATTTGAAGCCCTTAGCTATGATGGAGCCTAAAAACGATTTGGAAATTATGGCTGAAACGGAAAAGGTTACCACCACAGATACCGGAATACCAGAAGAGGATAGTAACAATAGCCCTATTAAAGTAGCTAAAGAACCTATTGAAGCCCCTAGCAAAAAAGAAGAAAAGCAAGCAAGCAAAGTCGCTAAAAAACAAGCGTCTACTATTCCGCTAGAGGTACCTGAAGAGGCTAATTTAGATACCGTAAAAACACGAATTTTATTGGCCTACCACCACGTTAAGGTGTTTAAATCGGATTTGCAGTCCAAGGCAGATTCGCTCTATTTTAATTATACCGATTCTATTATGCGTTGCTATAACAATCCAATGGTATGGACCCAGGGATCGCAACTAAGTGCCGATACCATTTACCTGCAACTAAAAGATAGGCAGTTGCATAAAATGCTCCTCATTACCAAGGGCTTTATTGCCAATACCGAGGGTGACTCTACTAAATTTAACCAAGTACGAGGCAAGATGATGACCGGCTATTTCAAAAATAATACATTAGAACGCTTATTTGCCGATGGCAATTCGGAGAGTGTGTATTTTTTAAAAGAAGAAGACGGAAGCTACTCGGGCATGAACCGCTCGGTAAGTAGCCGGATTAAAATCTTATTTGGAAAAAATAGCCTTAATGATATTTATTTTATCAAAAAACCAGAAATGGTTTACAATCCAATGGATAAAATAGAGAAAGATAAAGAACTACTAGATGGCTTTATTTGGAAGCCAAAGGATCGGCCTCTTTCTAAAGAATCCATTATTCCGAGCATTTACCAAGCACCGCCAAAAAAGGCTGAAGTTAGTAAACCGAGTACTCAAACTACAGCACCTAAAAAGAAATTGAAAAAAATTAAGTTCTAGTTTTTAAGAATTGGAACAGTTGAGTTAAGGCCTTAGAACGGTGCGAAATTCGATTCTTCTCGGCTAAACTCATTTCTGCAAACGTACACGCGTAGCTATTGGGAATAAAAATAGGATCGTAGCCAAAGCCTGCTACACCGGCACATTCAGTGGCCAAGTTCCCTTCTACTTCGCCTCTAAAAAGGTGTGTTTGCCCATTGAGCACCAAGGAAATTACCGATACAAAGCGGGCCGTTCTGTTGGTTTGGCCCTGCATACGGTCTAGTACCCATTCTAAATTTAATTTGGGGTCCCTGCTGCCTGAATAACGGGCCGAATAAATACCCGGTTCTCCATGTAGCGCATCTACCACTAAGCCGGAATCATCGGCAAAACAGTTTAACCCAAAATGTTGAAATACATAGTTGCTTTTAATAGTAGCATTGGCCTCAAAAGTATCGCCTGTTTCGTCAATTTCATCACGGCAGCCAATATCTGTTAAACTGCGCAAGCGAATGCCTGCGTCGGCTACTAATTTTTGAATTTCTTCGAGTTTGTGTGGATTATGGGTGGCAAATATCAAGTCCATAAAACTAAAAAGCTTTCATTACATTCCAAAAAGCTACTTTTTTATGTTGTGTTTGTGCTAACTCTGCTAAACTAAACGTAGCCAATACCCGAACACCTTCGTGTATAAAAGGTTCGTTAGAAGCCGTATTGGCTAAGCCCAAGGTGGCAGGTGCTATGCCGAACAAACAGATTTTAGCACAAGCAAAAAAAGTTTGTAAATCTTCGAAACTGAATGGTGGCTGATTGGCTGTGTTCAAAATAGCTACATCTTCTTGCTGCAGTCCTTTTGCTTGTAAAATTTTTAAGAGTAAATCTAGGTGCTGCTTTTCTAGGTATTTTTCGTTGGGACTATGAACAAGTAGTAAGAAAAATCGATTGTTACCGCCCAAATAATCAAATGAAATGGACTCCTCAGGAACTTTATTTTCTCCAGTGTCACCAATTGCATACAGCTCTTCATTAAAAAGAATGTGTAGCGCTTGTGCGTTGTTACTGAGTAAAGACATGCTGTAAAGGTAAGAAAAGCTAAGCTGTTAAAAATAGTTAAAGAGCAGGTATTATTACAATTAAAGCCCTAAATTGGACTTGATTAAGTTAATGAACTGGATTTTCGATTAATTTTACCCAATTAGGCTAAATAATTGATTATATCTGATAATTTTGCGACGGGTTAGGAAAATTAAAAACAGCTTCATCATCCACACATCCATAATAAAGAAATGAAAAAAATAGCAGGGATTATTTTAATTATCATAGGGCTCACCGTTCAAGTAGCAAAAGCACAAAAGGTTGCATTGGATAAAGTTGTTGCCGTGGTAGGTAGTGCCATTATTCTAAAATCGGATTTAGAAATGCAATATGCCCAATACTTGGCGCAAGGCAACCCTGCCGATGAAACCTTAAAATGCTATTTTTTACAACAATTACTAACGCAGAAATTGTTATCTCAACAAGCCATTATAGATTCGGTATCCGTTACCGAAGAACAAGTTGACGACGAAATTAGCCGCAGAATGCGAACTATGATAAGTCGTGCTGGCGGGCAAGAGCGTTTGGAGCAGTTCCTGAATCGTTCGTTAATACAATACAAAGACGAAATTAGACCCGATATTCGGGAACAGTTAGTGGCTAATAAAATGCAGGGGACTATCTCCGCAAAAGTATCGGTAAGCCCCGATGATGTTAAAAAATATTTCGATGGCATTCCAAAAGATAGCCTCCCCTCATTTAACACCGAAATAGAGGTGGGTGCCGTAGTACTTTACCCCAAACTCACTAAAAAAGAAAAAGAAGCTTACCGAGATCGAGTAGAAGCCCTCCGTTTACGTATAAAAGGTGGAGAAGATTTTGGCACCTTGGCAAGATTGTATTCTCAGGATTTAGGTTCGGCTACCGAAGGTGGCGATTTGGGTTTTATGGACCGCACCATGTTGGTAAAAGAATTTGCGGCCAATGCCTTTAAAATAAAGTCCGGCGAAATGTCGCAAGTATTTGAAACCGAGTATGGCTTTCACGTGCTTAAAGTAATGGAACGCCGAGGCGAACAAGTAAGAGCGCAACATATTTTAATTAAAACCGAACCTACAACCGCTAGTTTAGAGCGCTGCAAAGCCCTTGCAGATAGTGTGTATAATCTGGTAAGTACCAAAAAAATAGACTTTTCTGCCGCAGCTTCACTTCACTCTGATGACAATGACACGAAATTTAACGGCGGAATGATGCTGAATGCCGAAAACGTACAAAGCAGAAGTACGTTTATCCCAACCGATAAACTAGACCCCGCTTTGTTCTTAACTATTGATACCATGAAAGTGGGTACCATTTCTAAATCGGCTTCGTTTACTTCCCCTGCCGGGCAACAAGGCTATCGCTTTGTCTTTTTAAAATCGAGAATTGGACCACACAAGGCTAGCTTAGAGCAAGACTACCCAAAAATTAAGGATGCCGCTTACGAGGATTCAGTAACTAAAGTGGTAAGTGCTTGGTTCGAAAAACGTAGAAAAAGCACATTCATTAAAATAGATCCGGAGTATTCTATCTGCAAAGATTTGCAAGATTGGCCTACACCCCCGCAAGCTAACTAACTTCGCGGATAGGTATATTTTTCAGAAAAGCTAATTTATGCTCATCGGCATAAACGCCATAAGCATCTATTAATAACCCTTTCTTACCCTGGCTGCTTTCTAGTGCATATACTACAGCACTATCCGATGGATCGTTCATGCCCTCAAAGCGATAAATCTGCGTAATTACTAAATCCTTTGGTTTTACAAAACACTTTTCATTACCCACCTGGCAACACAAACTATTTCGTTCGTATACAAATTCAGTAGTATAACCTAAGTTTACCAGCTCATTTACTACCTGAGAGAGGGTTTTAGATGAATAATTTTCAGCTGCCATTTGAGTACTTAATTTAAAATATAACGTAAGTAATTAAACCTTTGTTTTAAATAACAATCCCAAGAAGTGTAAACACCCTTATTTCAAAAATAAGTATAAACAGTATATTTGAGCGTAAAAAAGATAATACCATGCAAGCCCCATTAAAAACGTTCGCCATCACCTGCCTTTTATACCTGTGTGTAAGCAGCCATTCGAAAGCTCAGTTTATTCAAACTGATCAAGGCGCACCATTTTTAGGCATCAACTACACCGATGTAAAGGGTTACCCTTACCTGTTCGAAAATTGGACAGAGGGTACTGTAAAGCTTAGTAACGGGAAAAGCTATACCAATGTTCAGCTCAAATATAATTTATTACGGGATGAGCTCTTTTTTAAAGACATTAAAACCGATCAACTATTGGCTTTTGTAATACCTGTAGTAGAATTTAAACTAACCGAAAAAGATAAGGCTTCAATTTTATACAGAAACGGATATAAAGCCATTGACGACAATACCGAAAAAAATTACTACCAAGTGTTGTTTGATGGCGGCACGCAACTACTTAAAAGAACGAGCAAAAAAATAAACGAAGAAAAACCTTTTAACTCGGCTAGTACTATTAAAAGTTTTGAAGTGCTTAACTTCTATTATATTAGCAACAACAATACGCTCATCAGAATTAGAAAAGACAAAAAAAGTATATTGGCTGCCTTAGCAAATCAGGGCAGCGCTTTAGAAAATTATCTACAAGAAAAATCGTTAAATCTTAAAAATGAAGAAGATTTAATTCAATTCATTCAATACTATAACTCCTTATAATGATGAAAAAATTTAACTTACTATTTCTTTTCATAGCCGCAGGGGCAAGTACACTGCAGGCACAATCTGTAAAAGAGCAATTGGTTTTCGACCAACAAGACAGGGCCTTACTTACAAGTAGCAATTTGAGAGAAGAGGGAACCCCGTTGCTTACTACAATGTGGCTGAAAGGCTTGGTAAAGTTTACAACTGGTAACACCTATAAAGCTGATTTTTTAAAATACGATTTAGAGAAAGATCAAGTGTATTTTAAGGATACCAAGAGCGAAGATTTATTGCAATTTTCGCTACCAGTAAGTGAGTTTAGTTTAGTTGTTGGCGAAGAAACACTCCTATTTAAAAGTGGATATGCCCCTATAGATAGAACTAAAACGAGTAGTTTTTATCAAGTATTAAGCGATGGAAGTGTGCAATTGTTAAAACGACGTGTAAAACAATCCTTTGATGAACGTGCATTTAATTCGGCCACTACTACCCGCACCTACAAAGAAGATGAATATTACTACTTAGCCAAAAACAATGTGCCGGTAAAAATTAAGAAAGATAAAAAACAGGTAATGGCAGCTTTGGGTAATCATGCAGCCGAATTAGAGGCTTATATAACCGAGGATAAACTTAACCTAAAAAACGAAGAGGATTTGGTAAGACTGATTGTATTTTATAATTCCTTATAAACTACAATTTGGTCCAAGTGGTACTCTCTTTGCTATCGTTTAGCTGAATACCTGCCTCTTGTAAGGCGATTCGGATTTTATCGGAAGTAGCGTAATCTTGTTTCGCTTTTGCTTCGTTGCGTAGCTTGATAATGAGCTCCATAAGCGGTGCCAACTCCGTGCCTTCCTGGCCTTCGGCTTGCAAACCCAATACATCAAACACCATTTGTTTCACAAATTGGCTTAAGCTAGTTAAATCGGGAGCAGAGATTTGCACCTTGCCATCGTTTATGCCATTTATCAATTTTACAGCCTCAAACAGTTCGGCAATAAGAATTGGGCTGTTAAAATCATCATTCATAGCCGCATAGCCACGTGCTTCTAAGGCGGCTATATCGCAGGTAGACTGAGTACTCGATTTTAACCCATCCAACAAGTCAACCGCATGTAATAAACGCTTAAATCCTTTTTCTGATGCTTCTAAGGCTTCGTTCGAAAAATCGAGCGTACTGCGGTAATGTGCTTGAAGCATAAAAAACCGAACGGTCATAGGTGAAAAGGCCTTACTTAAGGTAGGATGATTTCCACTAAACAATTCGCCAGGTAAAAAACCATTGCCGGCACTTTTAGACATGCGGGTGCCGTTCACGGTAAGCATATTGGTGTGCATCCAATAACGGGCAGGCTCGTGGTGGTTACATGCCTGCGATTGGGCAATTTCATTGGTATGATGTGTAGCCGCTAAATCTAGGCCCCCTCCGTGAATATCAAACGTATCGCCCAGGTATTTTTTACTCATGGCCGAGCATTCGATATGCCAGCCTGGGAAACCCCAACCCCATGGCGATGGCCAACGCATAATATGCTCGGGTTTTGCTTTAATCCAAAGTGCAAAATCTAAACGTCCTTTTTTATCGTCTTGCCCACCCAACTCACGGGTATTGGCCAGTAAATCTTCTAATTGGCGGTTAGTTAAAATGGTATAATTATTATTTTGGCTGTATTTTTCTACATCAAAATATACGGTGCCATCTACTTCATAGGCCAAGCCGCTTGCCAAAATCTCTTTTACCATTTCTATTTGCTCGGCAATGTGGCCGGTAGCGGTTGGCTCGATGCTCGGTGGCAAGGTATTTAATAAGCCCATTACTTCATGAAAACCCAAGGTGTAACGCTGTACAATTTCCATGGGTTCTACCTGCTCTAGCTTGGCTTTTTTAGCAAATTTATCATCTCCTTCGTCGCGGTCGCCCTCTAAATGCCCAGCATCGGTAATGTTGCGCACATAGCGCACTTTATAGCCCAAGTGCAGCAAATACCTGTAAATTAAATCGAAAGAAACAAAGGTGCGGCAATTGCCTAAATGTACATCGCTATACACGGTAGGGCCACAAACATACATACCCACCAAAGGTGGATGTAGTGGGGTAAATAATTCTTTGCTACGAGTTAAGGTATTATAAACCTGTACTTGGTTTTTCATGCCACAAAGGTATAAAAATGCTTAGTTATCTAGTTCTAAATCTGCCCGAACTGCAAAATGGTCGGATAGCTTTTTATCAATAATACGGTAATTTCTAACCCCAAAATTCGGGGTGGCTAAAATATAATCGATTTGAAAATTAGGAAAATCGCCATTATAAGTAACGCCTAGGCCACTCCCTTTTTCTTTAAAGGTATTCACTAAGCCATTGGCCATTTGGTTTACAGTATACGAAACAGGGGTATCGTTAAAATCGCCGGCTAGCACATAAGACCAAGTGCAAGTGCTGGTATGTTTTTTCACTAGGTCTACTTGCTTGCTACGTTTTATAAAGGCCCGTTTTAAACGCCCTCCTATTCTACGAGACGAACTCATATTGGTTTGAATCTCCTCTTGCACTTGGTGGATATACTCGTAATCTTTTGGTTGAAATTTAATGGACTGGAGATGCACATTGTACACCCGAAATGTTTGTTTTCGGTAAAGCACATCGGTGTAAATAGCTTCGTTGCCTCGTTGTTTTTTATCAAAACGAATACTCCCTTTTTTCACAATAGGAAACTTAGAGAAAATGGCTAAGCCAATAGCTTCAAAACCATTATCGGTTGCAGGTTCGAAGTAATAATGCTCGGTATTTAAAATCTCTTTAATAAGCTTTTTAAAATTGTATTTTCCCCGATTACGAGTGAAAAACTCCTGAAAACAAATCACATCAGGCTGCTCTTTACGAATAATGGTAAGCATTTGATCGCGAATGGTTTCTTCATTTTGAAATCCGAATTTTTTAAAGCTGTGTACATTATAGGTCATAATACGCACAAAATCTGGCGATGATTTGGGTACCTCAATGGCGGTAGATTCTCTAAAACCTACAAAACTCGTAAGTACATTCCAACCCAATAGTACGGCTACTACCGAGGGTAACGCAAAAATAGGCTTACGGAACAACCAGAATACTACACAAAGCAAATTAAAAAGCAAAATAAAGGGATATGCCAAACCCACAAAAGCTATGGGCCAAAAACTAGCAGGGTTTATATAGGGAGCCGAATAAGAAAGCAACAAAAAGAATACCGCAAGCGCATTTAAGAACAACAAAAATTTGCTCAATAACCCAATATGCGTTTTTCCTCTTCTCATACTATGTTACTAAAAATCCCAAGGTTTACGAATGCGCCACACTTTCATCAATATAAAACCAAAAAGTGCGCCACCTAAATGCGCAAAATGCGCTACCGAGTCGCCACTGAATTGAGCTACACCCAAAAACAATTCAATAACGATATAAACGGGAATGATGTATTTGGCTTTTATAGGCACAGGGATAAACATGATGAACAGTTCGGCATTGGGGAATAATAAACCAAAGGCCGTTAAAAGGCCAAATATAGCTCCAGAAGCACCCAGCATGGGTCCGTAATAAATTTCTTGCAGGGTACGCAGATGATCGGGGTTGGTAGAAGTATAGGAAGCCACATCAATGGTAATACTACCAGCAATACCGTATACCTCAATAGCCTGAATAGCCATTTGCAAGGCTAAAGCACCCAAACCCGTAATCAAATAAAAATTTAAAAACCGCTTAGCTCCAAACAAATATTCGAGCTGCGAACCAAAAGTGTAGAGGGCAAACATGTTGAACAAAATATGCGCAAAGCTCACCGGGCTATGCATAAACATGTAGGTAATTATCTGCCAAATTCTAAAGTTCGGCGAATCGAAATAAAATACACCGAAATACTCTACCATAGGATATGCTCCGCCTTTACTAAATACTAGCGTAGCAATATAAAAGATGATATTAATGATGAGTAGGTTTTTTACAACCGTTGGTGTATTTGCAAAAGGTAATCGCATAGCGCTATTTTTCAAATTTTTGGAGTAACTCCTCCAAACTAAAGGTAACAATTATCGGTTTTCCACCGATAGAAACTTGAGGCATTTCGCAAGCAAAAAGCTCATCTATCAAGGCAGTCATTTCTTCTATATTTAAATGGGTACCCGATTTAATAGCCGAGTTTTTTGCCAAGGTACGAGCCAACTGATCTCGTTTATTTAATTTGAGCGCCGCTTGGTTATTCTTAAATCCTTCTAACAATTGCTCTAAAATTTCCACTTCGCTAGCCGTAGACGAAATATCCGCAGGCACACCCTCCACCACAAAAGCATTGGTCCCAAATTCGCGAATTTGAAAGCCTAAAGCTTGAATATCGGGTAACAATTCTTTTACCAGTTCAGCATCAGTTGCCGAAAGTGTGACTGTTTCGGGAAATAAACTTTGTTGCGAAGTGCCTGGCTTTGTGGCTAATTGTTGCACAAAGCGTTCGTACAAAATACGTTCATGGGCCGCTTGTTGATCTATAAGCAGGCAACCCGATTTAATGGTGGATAAAATGAACCGTTGATGCAACTGCACAATTTGCTTCTCTCCAACCTTTGCGAAAGTCTGTTCATCTTCTGTACCAAAATTGAATGCTGCAGGCTGATGAGAGACGCTTTTAAGCACTTCGTGAATGCCCGACCAATCCTGTTCAATCTTTTCGCGGCTTTGGCCCATATGCTGCCTAGAAGGAGCCGATTCAACCGAAGCGGCAAAAGGATTAAAATTGGGATTTACCCGAATACTCGGTGCCACAATATCTTCGGGCGACTGCTGGGTAATCATTTGACTAAAGCCCGTTTCTTGGTTAAAATCTAAAGTTGGGGCAATGTTATACCTACCCAAAGAGCGCTTTACGGCCGAGCGAATAATGGCATACATGGCCTTTTCATCTTGAAACTTAATTTCTGTTTTGGTAGGATGTACGTTAATATCAATTTGTGCAGGATCAATTTCAATAAACAATACGTACAAGGGAAAACTATCTCTACTCAGCACTTCTTCAAAAGCCGAAGCCACCGCATGATTGAGGTAGGCATCTTTAATAAATCGACGGTTTACAAAGAAGAACTGTTCTCCACGTGTTTTTTTGGCAAACTCAGGTTTGCCCACAAATCCCTCAATATTAATAATACTAGTTTCTTCGGAAACAGGCACCAACTTTTGATTGTATGCAGTACCAAAAACATGCACAATACGATGCTTTAAGCTAGATGCAGGCAAGTGAAACAACTCATTCCCATCGTGGTGCAAAGAGAAAAACAAATCGGGATGTGCCAAAGCTACCCGCTGAAATTCATCAATAATATGGCGTAACTCCACCGAATTACTTTTTAAAAAGTTACGGCGGGCGGGGGTATTATAAAATAAGTTCTTAATGCTGATACTCGTTCCGGCAGTACAAGCAATGGGTTCTTGCTTTTGCACCGCAGAGGCTTCAATTTCTACTAAAGTACCCAACTCATCTTCTACCCTACGAGTTTTTAATTCTACTTGAGCAATAGCCGCAATAGAAGCCATGGCCTCTCCCCTAAACCCCTTAGTACGAATGGCAAATAAATCGGCAGCTTCTTTAATTTTAGAGGTAGCATGACGCTCAAAACACATCCGAGCATCAGTTGGACTCATACCACAACCATTATCAAGCACCTGAATAAGTGCCTTACCGGCATCTTTTAACAACAATTGAATGCGATCTGCACCGGCATCAATGGCATTCTCTAACAGTTCTTTAACTGCTGAAGCCGGACGCTGAACCACTTCGCCTGCGGCAATTTGGTTTGCAACAGAATCGGGTAAAAGTTGAATAATATCTGACATGAACTGCTAAAATAGCTATTTTTTTGCCATTTTAAAGGCTAAAATTTGCTTTGCATTCGCATTCAAACAGCACAATCCCTATATTTAAACACAGAAAACAATACCACATGAAAAAAATCTTTTTCTTTTTAGCTCTTAGCTTTCTATGGGCATGTTCAAGCAAAAAATCGGCCGATACCTTGATTTACAATGCACAAATTTACACTGTAGACAGCACCTTTAGTGAAGCAGAGGCCATGGCCATTAGCGATGGTAAAATTATAGCTATTGGCAAAAGCGTCGATTTGCAAAAAGAGTACAGCGCCAAAGAAGAAATAGATGCCAAAGGGAAAGCTATTTACCCGGGCTTTATTGACGGGCATGCCCACTTTTTAGCCTATGGCTTAGGACTAAACACAGTTGATTTAGTAGGTACTAAAAGCTGGGAAGAAATTGTAGCCAAGGTAAAAGCCTTCGCTAGTCAAAATACCGAAGGTTGGATTTTAGGCCGAGGCTGGGACCAAAACGATTGGACGAATAAAAACTTCCCGAGCAATGCCGAGCTCAACCGTTTATTCCCCAATCAACCCATACTTTTAAACCGAGTAGATCGCCACGCAGCCATTGCCAACCAAAAAGCATTGGATTTAGCCGGCATTAAACCTGGGCAAACCTTAGTAGGTGGAGAAATTGGAACAGAAAATGGAAAACTAACAGGCCTTTTGGTAGATAATGCTGTAGATCTGGTATCGAGGAAAATACCCAAACCCACTACAGAGCAAGTAAACAAAGCCTTTTTAGCGGCTCAAAAAAACTGCTTTGCGGCAGGGCTTACCACCATTGTTGATTGCGGCTTAGACCACCAAGCGGTAAGTACCATTGACGCCTTGCAAAAGGCAGCACAACTAAAAATGCGCTTATTTGTGATGCTATCGGATAGCCCTGAAAATTTCGATTTTCTAGTAAAAAATGGCGCCATCAAAACCGATCGCTTAAATGTGCGTGCCTTTAAAGTATACGCCGACGGGGCCTTGGGCTCTCGAGGTGCTTGCTTACTAAACCCTTATGCCGACCAAGCCGGACATTATGGATTTTTATTAAGCCCAAAAGCACATTACTTAGAATTAGCGCAAAAAATTGCCGATAAAGGATTTCAAATGTGTACCCATGCTATTGGCGATTCGGCAAACAGAGAAATTTTAAACGTTTATACTAAGGTATTAAAAGGCAAAAACGATTTACGCTGGCGCATTGAACATGCACAAGTGGTAAACCCTGCTGACTTCGCAAAATTTGGCGCCAATTCTGTGGTGCCTTCTGTGCAACCCACCCATGCCACTTCCGATATGTATTGGGCCGGCGAACGTTTGGGATCGGAACGCATAAAAGGGGCATATGCCTATCAGCAATTGCTACAACAAAATGGTTGGTTGATTTTAGGAACCGACTTTCCGGTAGAAGATATTAGCCCTATGCGTACCTTCTACGCTGCCGTAGTTCGTAAAGATGCAAAGGGTTGGCCTAGTAAAGGGTTTCAAACAGAAAATGCCTTAAGTAGAGCCGATGCACTAAGAGGAATGACCATTTGGGCAGCCAAAGGCAATTTCGAAGAAAAAGAAAAAGGCAGTATAGAGGTGGGCAAGTTTGCCGATTTTATTATCCTAGATAGAGATATTTTAAAAATAGCGGGAGATCAAATTTTAGGTACCAAAGTGCTAAATACCTATGTTAATGGAGAGAAAGTTTATTAAACTCCAGCTAGGTTTAATAGGTATACTGCTAGGCATACAAGCCTATGCCCAGCAAGCCAATCCAGCCGAATGGTTACGCCAATTTAACGATGCACAAAAACATACGGTAGTGCTAAACAATGTCGATGAAGTACTTCCTCTTGTTACTATCAACCAAAAAATTGCCAGCATAAATTTAGGCTTTAACCACACTGTGGTATTCGATAGTTTGGCTAATAAATACCAAGAGGTACCTTCCTTTAATGGGAATTTTTATGCCAATACATCTTCCTTAGACGCCTTATTAGACGATTTAAAATTTTACCACACGCTCATTATAGAGCTTTCGGATGTAGTTATTTTCGACGAACGGGTACTTAATTTTATTAAGCAAGCAGAGAAGAATAAACAGGTAATCATTGCTCTTTTTGGCGATGCCCGAAGTTTAACCAAATTAGAAAACATTCAATCGCCCATTGTGTGGTGCGAAAACCATACAGAATCTGGAGCTAGCGTGGTAGCCCAAGCAATTTTTGGCGGCCTCAGTATTGCTAATTATTTAAAGCAAGATTATGGTGAAAAGCTACGCAGTGGCAGTGGTTTCTCTATCAAAAAAACACGTTTAAGCTATACAGTGCCAGAGGCGGTAGGCATAAACACCACAGATTTAGCACCCATTGAGGCTATTGCCTACGAAGCCATTTTTGCCAAGGCCACACCAAGTGCGGTGGTACTAGTGGTTAAAAACGGACAAGTAATTTATGAACGAGCCTTTGGCAACCCTACCTACGAGCGTACTAGAGCCACCCGCATAAACGATTTGTACGATATTGCTTCTATTACCAAAACCGTTGCAACCACGCCGGCCATAATGCGTTTGGTAGAAAACGATAAACTTTCACTCGATTCTCCTTTAAGTGCATATCTAGGGCGTACTCGAGGATTAAACATGGCTGACATCAGGGTACGAGAAGTCATGCTGCACGAGGCTGGCTTAACCCCCTACATTCCTTTTTACCAGAAATTAAAAGATAGAGATGTAAGTACTTCGACTAGTGCCGAGTTTCCAACCATGGTAAGCGATAGTTTTTTCTTAAAAGCCAATTACTTTGCAGACGTAATGTGGCCACAAATGTTACGCTCTCCGCTACTAAGTAGAGGCCGTTATGTGTACAGTGATTTAAGCATGTATTTTATGAAAGAGGTAGTAGAAATACTCAGCGAACAACCTTTGGATGACTATGTTGCCCAACAATTTTATGAACCCTTGGGTATGCAAACGGCCGGGTATTTACCAAAAAAACGCTTTACTATAGATCGCATTATCCCAACAGAAAAGGACACCTATTTTAGAAAAAGTACGCTGCAGGGCGATGTGCACGACCAAGGTGCAGCCATGCTGGGAGGCGTTTCTGGGCATGCGGGTGTATTCGCCAGCGCCAACGATTTGGCTATCTTTTATCAATTACTATTAAATAAAGGAACTTACGGCGGCAAACGCTACTTTAAAGCTAGTACGGTAGAACAATTTACCACCCGGCAATCGAGCACCAGCCGCAGAGGTTTGGGCTTCGACCGCTGGGACCCCAATGCTATTCCTGCCTACCCTTCTACTTTAGCCACACCCGAAACTTTTGGACATACCGGCTATACCGGCACCTGCGTGTGGGCCGATGCGAAGAACGAAATAATTTATATCTTCTTATCAAACAGAATATATCCGGAGGTAAGTGATAAGTTATCTACTTTGAGAATCAGACCACGAATTCAGGATGTGATTTATAAAGCCTTGGCTAAGTCAAGTACTTCCCCACAATAGGCATGCGGCGGCCTGGGCCAAAGGCCTTTGGCGATACCCGCAAAATAGGTGGTGTTTGGTAACGTTTAAATTCGGCTTGGTTTACCAATTTAACCATTCTGGTAACAAGTGCCTCCTCAAATCCTTGTGCAATAAGTGCAGCAGGGCTTTGTTTTTGCTCAATAAACTGAAACAGCAATTTATCTAGCACGTCATAGTCGGGCAAAGAATCTGAATCTTTTTGTCCGGGGCGCAACTCGGCCGAAGGCGGTTTTGTTAGACTATTTTGAGGAATAATTTCTCGATTTCGGTTGATGTAATTTGCCAACTGATAAACTTGCGTTTTGTACACATCGCCCAATACGCTAATGGCACCAGCCATATCGCCGTATAAGGTACCATACCCTACAGCACATTCACTTTTATTAGATGTATTGAGCAAGATATAGCCGAACTTATTCGATAAGGCCATCAGCACCACAGCACGGCTTCTAGATTGAATATTTTCTTCAGTAAGGTTGAAGGGTAAATCCTTAAAGGCAGGCTTTAACATCGTATCAAAAGCTTCGGTGGCCTGCTTAATGGGTACGGTAAGCTGTTCGCAACCTACATTTTGTACCAATTCCAAAGCATCTGCAATAGAATGTTCGCTCGAATACTCAGAAGGCAACAATACCGCCAACACATTTTTGGTGCCAAGTGCCTCCACGGCTAAAGCGCAAACTACCGCCGAATCGATACCGCCTGATAGGCCAAGAGTTGTTTTCTTAAAACCGGATTTTTGAAAATAGTCGCGAATGCCTAAAATTAAGGCTTGGTGTATTTGGGCTATATCGCTTTCAGGATCGGCGGTTCTTGGTACCAGCCCAAGCACCTTATTTTGTACAAATTCATAAATTTTTAACTCTTCAGAAAAAGCAGCTAATTGGTCTAGCACTTCTCCTTTTTCATTAAAAACCAACGATTCTCCATCGAAAATAAGCTCCGTTTGGGCACCAATTTGGTTTACATAAAATAGTGGCAAGTTGTATTTCCGACAATTATCGCCCAATATTTGTACACGCTCTTCGTCGTGGTTATAGGAAAAGGGCGATGCGGCAATATTGATCATCACATCCGGGTGTTCTTTACTCAACCATTCCATCGGCTCAGCTACATACAGTGGATCGTTATTTACATTCCAAAGATCTTCGCAAATAGTGAGCGCAATTTTGCTACCCTTAAAAGTGATGCAGGCACTGTGTTTAGCCGGCTCGAAATAACGGTATTCCTCAAATACATCGTAATTGGGCAAAAGTGCTTTGTGCACCTTGGCTTGTACCATGCCATCGGATATAAAATAGGCCGAGTTATATAAATTTTTACCTTTTACCTGTGGGTTTACCGTGGGCAAACCTACAATGCAGGCAATATCGGTACAAGCGGAGGCTATGAGTTGGGCTGCGGTTTCGCACTCGGAAATAAACGAGCTATAATCCAGTAAATCCTTAGGCGGATAGCCGCAAATAGCCAACTCGGCAAAAACCACTACATCTGCTCCTTGGGAACGGGCATCGGTAATGGCTCCCAGAATTTTCTGAGTATTGGATTCGATATTACCTACGTGATAATTTAGTTGGGCTAATGCGATTTTCATCTGTCACAAATATAGGGGCATTTTGGAGTATGTGTGTACTCATTCCGAATATTTATATGTAAAATGCGCATGCTTTTACTTTTTCCTTGATGAAAAAGTAAACAAAAAATCAAGACAGAACGAAGCTTCAACGCACAAGTCCCAGGCAGGCCCGCCGTTCTGTCAGCCCTTAGCTCATTAAGGCCTAATTAACAAATGCAATTTTAGTAAATTCGAGGCATGAAAATAGTTACCCTCTCTTGCGTTTTCTTACTAGTCGGCTTTAGCCTATGCATTACTAGTTGTTCACGCAGTAACGAAGCCGATATAAGCGGTATTAAACTAAACGTCAAAATTGAACGCTTCGACCAATCGATGGAGCAATTAACTACCGGTAATGTAGCCCAAGTGGTGCCTCAACTGGAAAAACAATACGGCTGGTTTTATGCCGATTATATCCAAAATATGCTTGCTGTGGGCAGCATGGTAGATACCACTTATTACCAAAATTTAAGAACCGTATTGGGCAACCCCGATTATAAAGCCTTGGCTAAATCCGTAGCCGATACCTACTCCAACTTAACTAAGCAAGAAGCCGAATTAACCGACGCCTTTAAACGCATGCAGTATTATTTTCCGAAGCAAAAAACACCTCGTTTTATCAGCTTTTTATCTGGCTTTTCGGTGCAAACGCCTATCGGGAACGGCTACATAGGCATTGGATTAGATATGTTTTTAGGTAAAAATTCGCCTTTTTACCCGGCCTTAGTTCAAAGTATCCCCCAGTACATTTCTCGACGCTTTACGCCCGAAAATATAACACCGAGAGTTATAGAGACCTATATCCGAGAAGAACTTTATCCCGAAGCAGATGCAAGCGTAGCGTTATTAGATAAAATGGTGTATAACGGCAAAGTGCTCTACCTGATGCAAAAAGCCTTGCCCACCGCACCCGACAGCTTATTAATAGGCTATACCGATGCGCAAAGTGCATGGTGCAAAACCTACGAAGCTGATGTTTGGGCGTATTTTATTGATGAGAAGCTGATTTTTGAAAGTGATTATCTTAAAATTCAGAAATTCTTAACCGATGCGCCTTTTACGCCAGGCTTGGGAGAAAACAACCAATCGGCACCTAAATTAGGCGTTTGGGTAGGTTGGCAAATTGTAAAAAAGTATATGGATAAGTATCCTGAAACCTCTCCTAAAGACTTATTAGCCCTAACGGATGCGCAAAAGATACTTAGGGAATCGGGCTATAAACCCAAATAAAAAAGGCACCATTCTACACTCCTAGAGAATGCGGAAAGATGCCTCTATACGATAAAGCTGAACTCTTATTTAAGAATATTAAGAACTGCTTTAATGCATACTACCGAACCAATTAGCAATAACACATTGGCTATGCCGCTGGCTAGGCTAGAATCTTGAACAAAACGTCCGAAAACGCCTGCCAAACCGATAATAATACCGTAAGTCACTAATTTATAATGCCCTGTTTCATTCGCATTGTTATTCTGGATAGTTCCTGGGGTGTTTTTTGCTTTTGCCATGTTTTTGTAAACTAGTAGAATTGATTTATCCGTTTGATAGCGCCGCTGCCCCACTTACAATTTCCGTTAATTCGGTTGTAATGGCCGCTTGTCGGGCTTGGTTATACGATAATTTAAGTGCTTTTATTAAATCGCCGGCATTTTCGGTGGCTTTATCCATAGCCGTCATACGAGCGCCGTGCTCCGAAGCATGGGAATCTAATACCGCTTTATAAACCTGAATTTTAATTGATTTTGGAATTAATTCCGTTACAATTTCTTCTTGAGAAGGTTCTAAAATATAGTCAGTTTGTGTATCAGCCACTAAATCATCGGCAACTTTTGCTACTGGCAATAATTGCTCAGTAGTAATAAATTGTACGGCTGCATTTTTAAATTGGTTGTATACCAATTCTACTTTATCAAACTCCCCTCCTTTAAACGCATCCATAATAGATTGGGTAATTGTAGATGTGTTTTCGAATGTAAGTTGTTGATATAAGTCGTTGTTATTGCCTATTACGTTGTATTTACGTTTTTCGTAATAATCTTGGGTTTTCTTACCAATGGCTACAATGCTCACATTGCCTTCGCGATATTGCGTAGCATAGGTACCCGAAATTAATTGATTAACGGCTTTAATTACGTTCATATTAAAAGCACCAGCCAAACCACGATTGGAGGATACGGCCACAATTAATACTTTTTTAGGTTCACGAACAGCAGTGTAAGGCGAAGATGCATCTTCTAAACTTGCCGATAAATTGGCCAAAATGGCTTTTAATTTATTGGCATAGGGACGCAATTGTACAATGGCATTGGTGGCACGCTTTAACTTAGCAGCCGAAACCATTTTCATGGCTTTGGTAATTTGCTGCGTAGAGCTTACCGATACAATTCTATTTCGTACTTCTTTTAAATTCGCCATGCTGTTTTTGGGAGTTTAAAATTTAATATTTACCTGCTAATTCTTTCGCTACGCTTTCTAATACGCTAGTTAAGCTATCGTCGAATTTACCTGCTTTTAGCGCCGTTAACACCTCTGGGTGACGTTGCTCTAGTTGCTGTAAGTATTCGGCTTCAAACTCTTTTACTTTATTTACCGGCACGTTACGCATCAAACCTTTGGTACCAATGTAAATAATGGCCACTTGTTTTTCAACCGCTACGGGTGCAAACTGACCTTGCTTCAAAATTTCTACGTTGCGTATACCTTTATCTAATACCGCTTTGGTTGCCGAATCTAAATCAGAACCGAATTTAGAGAAAGCCTCTAGCTCACGGTATTGTGCTTGATCTAATTTTAAGGTACCAGCTACTTTCTTCATCGATTTAATTTGTGCATTACCACCTACACGTGATACCGAAATACCCACGTTGATAGCCGGACGAACCCCTGCGTTAAATAAATTCGATTCTAGGAAAATCTGTCCATCGGTAATAGAAATTACGTTGGTTGGAATGTAAGCCGATACGTCGCCCGCTTGGGTTTCGATAATTGGCAGAGCGGTTAAGGAACCGCCACCTTTTACAATACCCTTAATTGATTCTGGTAAATCGTTCATCGCCTGAGCGATGGCATCGTTGGCGTTGATTTTTGCAGCACGCTCTAATAAACGGCTGTGTAGATAAAATACGTCACCTGGGTAAGCCTCACGACCCGGAGGACGTTTTAATAATAAAGATACCTCACGGTAGGCTACGGCTTGCTTCGATAAATCATCGTATACAATTAATGCCGGACGACCTGTATCGCGGAAAAACTCTCCAATAGCTGCACCCGCAAATGGGGCGTAGAATTGTAGAGGAGCCGGATCGGCAGCCGAAGCGGCTACTACTACCGAGAATGGCATGGCGCCATTTTCTTCTAGGGTACGTACAATTTGTGCTACGGTAGAATTTTTCTGACCAATAGCTACATATATACAAAATACAGGCTCTCCTGCTTCGTAAAATTCTTTTTGGTTGATGATGGTATCGATACAAACGGCAGTTTTACCGGTTTGACGATCGCCAATGACCAACTCACGCTGACCACGACCGATTGGAATCATGGCATCAATAGCTTTAATACCAGTTTGCAAAGGTTCGTTTACCGGCTGACGGTAAATTACACCAGGAGCTTTACGCTCTAAAGGCATTTCGTATGTTTTACCGGCAATAGGGCCTTTACCATCAATTGGCTGTCCGAGGGTGTTTACCACACGGCCTAACATGCCATCACCTACACTAATAGAGGCAATTTTTTTGGTACGTTTAATGGTATCGCCTTCTTTAATTTCGTCAGAAGGGCCTAATAATACCACACCCACGTTGTCTTCTTCTAAGTTTAAAACGATGCCTTGCAATCCGTTATCGAATTCAACAAGTTCACCCGATTGAACTTTTGTTAAGCCGTATACGCGGGCAATACCATCGCCCACTTGTAATACAGTACCTACCTCTTCGAGTTCGGCTTCTGACTTAAAGCCCGATAGTTGTTGTCTTAAAATCGCCGATACTTCGTCTGGTCTAACCTCTGCCATAATTGTATATGATTTTCGTGTAATCTATATGTTGTTGCGTAAACCGTTTAGGCAACCACTTTTTGTTCAAATTCTTTTTTTAATTTATTCATTTTAGTTCTCAAGGTGGCATCTAGTTGTTTATCGCCTACTTGCAATACAAAACCGCCAATAGTTGCCGGGTCTATGGTAGTTTCCAATACCACTTCGTTAGCTCCCATTGATTTTACGAGTGCAATGATTTGCTTTTTAGCATCATCATTTAATGCACTAGCTGCTTTTACTTTGGCTATTACAATACCTTTATATGCTTGATAAGCAGCAATAAATGCCTTAGCAGAAGGCAATAATAATGCTGCTCTGCCTTTGTTTACCATCAATACAAAAAATGCATTAACTATTTTGTGCACTTTACTGCCAAATACCCCTTGCAATACGGCTACTTTTTTATCCAAGCTAATGATTGGATTTTTGAGCACGGCCACCAACTCTGGATTTTCATGACAAACCTGCACAAAAAGCAACATTTGCTCCTGCACCTGATCTAACACCTTTTGTTCGGTGGCTAAATCGATGAGAGATTTGGCGTATCTTGATGCAACTTGTAATTCAGACATTTCTTTTTCGTTGGAAGTTTGAAACTTACAATTTAACTTCTTTCAATAATTCGTTCACCAAAATTTCTTGTTTCTTTTGGTCTTCAAATTGTTTGTTTAATACTTTCTCAGCAATTTCTAATGATAAGCTAGCCACTTGGTTTTTCACTTCGGCTAGGGCTGCTGTTTTTTGGCTATCAATTTCTTGTTTTGCTTTTTCAATCAATTTGGCACCTTCCACTTGAGCACTTGTTTTTGCTTCGGCAACAATTTGATCTTTTAGCATTTTTGCTTCTTTCAAAATCACATCACGTTCGGCACGGGCTTGTTTTAACAGCGATTCGTTTTCGCTGGTTAAACGGGCCATTTCTTCTTTTGCTTTTTTTGCCGATTCGAGCGCTTCTTCTATAGAACGTTCACGTTCATCGAGTGCCTGAACAATTGGTTTCCATGCCATTTTGCGCAATAATACAAATAAGAGTAAAAAAGCGACGGTAGACCAAATGAACAATCCCGGATCGGGGCTAACTAATGGATTGATTGCTAAAAACATAAAATTCGTTTTGTGGTATGATTAAGGTAAAAATAAGAGCCATTGCCAATCGCCATGGCTCTTAAAATTTGCTACTTGGTGCCTAAGAATGCAACTACCACACCAAACAATGCTACTGCTTCAACGAATGCTGCTGCAATTAACATAGCTGTTTGGATTTTAGAGGCTGCTTCTGGCTGACGAGCCATGCCTTCCATGGCTTTTCCACCAATTTGACCGATACCGATACCTGCTCCAATAGCAGCTAAACCAGCACCAATTCCTGCGATACTTCCTGTGATCATAACCTGATTTTTAAATATAAATTAAACAAAAAAACAATTACACATTAATGTTCGGCATGCTCTTCTACCGCCATGCCTATAAATAAGGCCGATAAAATGGTGAAGATGAATGCCTGAATAAACCCAACTACCAATTCAATTACGCTAATAAATAACACGAATGGAATGGCAATACCGGCAACAAAAACCGATTTGAGAATAAAAATCAATGAAATTAAACTCAATATCAGAATGTGGCCCGCAGTAATGTTCGCAAATAAACGAATCATTAAGGCAATGGGTTTGGTAAATAATCCGATAATTTCTACCGGAATCATGAGTGGGTATAACCACCATGGCACATGGGGTGTAAATACATGTCCCCAATAATTTTTGTTCCCATTAATGGTGGTGAGTATAAACGTACACAAGGCCAACATCATGGTAACGGCAATATTACCCGTTAGGTTTGCACCTCCAGGGAAAATGGGGATTAATCCCAATAAATTATTAATCCACACAAAAAAGAATACGGTAAGTAAGTACGGCATAAATTTAGCGTACTTATGTCCCAATTGCGGACGGGCAATGTCATCGCGAACAAATAGTATAATAGGCTCTAATAACGATTGTAAACCTTTGGGGGCACTGCCTTTTCTTTTAGCGTATGTTTTTGCCACACTAATAAATACTACAAGTAGCAAGAACACAGAAATAAATAAAGAAACTACATTTTTAGTGATAGAAAAATCAAACGGTTTTGGATTTGTAATTTCTTGATCGGCATTCAACTCCACAAACGTGCCCTCGGCATTGGGCTTAGCTGAGGCGTAATAAAATTTACCGTGAAAGTTTACTAATTTCTGACCATTCTCTACAAAAATATCGGTTCCGTGCTCATTTTCATGCTTGTTGTACATAAAAAAGACTAGGCCATTATTGGTAAAAAGCAAAACAGGTAAGGGTATAGCTACTTTTTCATCGCCTTCGCCCCAAAAATGCCATTCATGCGCATCGGCAATATGGTGCAATATGGTTTGCGAAATATCTTCTTCGGCTTCGGCGTGTGCAGGTTGAGCTGCATGTTCCGTACCTACCGCATGCTTAGCTTCTGCTGCATACACAGGCGATAAAAAGCTAAATAAACTTATAAAAGCGGCAAGAAAAAGGATTATCGAGTAATTTTTCAAATCTAAAATATGGCTCTGTTTATGCATAAACACCAAAGTTTGTGTTCATTTTCAGGTGCGCAAGTTACACAACAAACAATAAATTTCAAACCCCATGTGTGCGAAATAGAGATAAAAAAAATTTAGTATGAAAATACCTGCTATAACGTTAAAATTTAGAAGATAAATGAGCAACACTACCAAGCCAAAAATAAATCGCAATACAGTAGTAGCAAGCAAGGCCTGGCCAGAAGATTTTACGCTTATATTCATTTGCCAAAGGGCAGTTGGTAATACGATTAAACTAAAACTACCGAAAATAAAAAAGAGGGTCCAGAAATTGGTTATAAGATACGCCCCAAAATAATTTTGTATTAAAAAAGGGGCTATTGCAAGAAGCAATAAGAAAGCCGAAAAATTAAAAGCGAACTGTTTAGCGCTCATTATTAAGTTGTTTAATTAAAAAATAGATGGCCAAAATAACGCCAATAATGCCTAATAATGCTGTTATCCAACGTAATTCATGATTAAAATGATCGTCTAACTTAATACCTGCATAAACCGAGAGGCCAATTACGGCTAACATTTGAAATGCTGCGGCCGAATATTTTAGGTAAGCAGTGTCTGCTTTTCGCCTATCTTCAGATTCTTTTTTAGCCATATACAAAGTAACAGCAAAATAAATAGATAGCACAATGTCGGGCATATTTTAATCGTATTAAAACCTAGATTATGCTATTTTTGTTGGATAGTCTAGAGATCATAGCTTTTGAAAAAACGCTCTACCCTTTCTGTATACCTTTTACTTATTGTGGGCGGCTTTGTGTTAAGAAGCTGTAGCGCTCAAAAGGAGAATTTGAGTACCCGTGAGATGCAAAATTTAACGGCCAAGTTTAATATTTTGTACAATGCCCGAACCTTGATTAAAGAGAGCGAACAACGGATTCAAGAAAGCTACCTAACTACCTACGATCAGCCCATTAGTGTATTCTGCGAACCCGACGAGAAATCGGGCAAGTCTGAAACCGCCAATTTAGATAAGGCCATTCTAAAAGCTAATATAGTAGCTAATGAAAAATCGCAAAGCCGTTTTGTAGATGATGCCTATGTATTAATTGGTATTTCCAATTACCTCAAGGCCGATTTTTACAATTCAATTGAGTATTTTACCTATGTATACAACGGCTATCCGAAAGAAAAAGATAACCGCCAAGCGGCTTTAATTTGGAGAGGGAGAGCCCAGATGCAACTCCATCACTTGCCTGAGGCTGAAGCTTCTTTAGATACCGCCTTAAAATATCTAAAAACTTCAAAAAAAATGGTGGCCGAAGCCTATGCTTCCAAAGCGCAATGGTACATCTACACCAAGGCATATGAGCCTGCTATCCCTTTGCTGAATAAAGCTATTAAAGCTTGCAAAAGTAAAGCACAACGCATCCGCTGGACTTTTTTACTAGCACAGCTAGAACTTGAAACCGGTAAAAATACATTGGCTAGTACCCATTTTACACAGGTATACAAAAGCAATGCAGCATTTGATATGGCTTTTAATGCCCATCTAAATCAATTGAGTATTGCCGAACAAAATAGCAGCAAAAAAAATGATCGGATAAAAACCTTGCAAGCATTGCTTAAAGACGATAAAAATAGCGACAACGTAGATCAAATCTACTTTCAAATTGGCCGCAGTTACCAAGAGGCTGAGAATTCTAAACAAGCAGAGGTTAACTATAAACAATCGGTACTTAAAAGCAAGCGCAACCAAACACAAAAAGGTCTCTCCTACTTAGCCCTTGCCAATTTGTATTTCAATCAGCCAGATTATGTAACGGCAAAAAATTACTACGATAGCACGCTGAGTGTTTTGCCCAGCAGCCATCCGAGTTTTGAAGCCATACGGAAAAAAAATACCAACCTAGATTTATTAACGAGTAAGCTGATTATTGTAGCCTCCGAAGAAAGCCTACAGGCGCTAGCTAAACTACCAGAAGCCGAGCAACGCCTTAAAATTGTTGCACAATTAGAACGAAAAACAAAACAAGAGGCTAGCAAAACACAAACAATGGGCAGCCCAAACACAGGGATGTATACAACCACCAACGATAATACTGGCAACCAAATAGATGCCAAATTTTACTTTAACAATTCTGCAGCGCTGAGCCAAGGTTTTGCAGATTTTAAAAAACGTTGGGGAAATCGCCCCTTGGCAGACGATTGGCGAAGAAGCCAAACATCGAGCATGGCGGCTATGCAAAACAACCCTGCAAATAATGCAATAGCTGCATCGTCCAGCACACTAAAAGCCACAGATGGAGCCGATGCCGTTAACGAACAAGTAAATGCCATTTTATTTGCGCTCCCAAATACGGCTGATAAATTAGCGCAATCTAACCTACGCATTGCCAATGCCTATTACGAAATAGGCAACTATTATCGCGAAGTGGCACAAGATAAAACGGCAGCAATAGGCGTATTCGAAGGTATTTTAGCTAAATTTGCAGCGTATGAAAATACGGCAGCCGTATGCTACAATTTATTTCGTTTATATGCCGAAGTAGACAGTGTAAAATCGGAATTATTTAAATCTACAATTCTAACAACGTACCCCAATAGCTTGTATGCAAAAGTTATCCGCGACCCAGAGTTTAGTCAGAAACAAGATGAACAAGCTTTAGCGCTTAATCGGGCGTATAATCAAACATTTGATGAGTTTGCTAAGAAGAACTATACCAATACCTTGGTATGTATTATGGAGTTAAAAGCCCAGTTCGGCGAAAACAAATTTTCGCCGCAATTGGCCTATTTAAAAACTATAGCCGAGGGGCACCAAGAAGAGCTTGCCCCTTTTGAAACTTCTTTAAAGAATATTGTGAGCGCTTATCCAGAGGATAAACTCATCACTCCCTTGGTAAAAACACACCTCAATTTTATTGACAAAAACCGAAAAGCATTGGAGATAAAATTAGCCGTACTTACCGATAAGGATCCGCTGGTTTATGCCTTGGCAGAAGAAACGAAATCCGATAGCCTTACAAGTAAACCAACAAAAGCTTTAGAAACAAACAGCCTATTTAGCTTGGCTGACAGCAGCCACTACTATGTGATAATTGATGTAGCCAATGGCGGCGCCAACTTGAGTTCATCTAGATTTGGTATTGGCCAATTTAATAGAGCAAATTTTGCCGATGGCGCTATTAAACACCAATTAAAACAAGCCGGAGATGAACATCAATTGATTTATATAGGCGAATTTTATAGCAAAAATACGGCTAAGGATTATCTGCAAAACATTCGACCTTTACTACCTGATATTATGAAAGTTTCCGAAGAAAGTTATTCTATATATTTATGCACCAAGGCCAATTTAGACTTATTATCAAATACTGATTTACTAATCCAGTATCAAAAATTTTATACCGAACATTATCAATAAAACAATGAGTGAGCCACTAAACAGACAAGAATTACAAAAATATACCAGCTTGCTATGGAAAATTTTCATAGGAATAATTGCCTTTTCGGCCATTTTTATTTTTTGTATCGGTTTGGGCCTATTTGGCAAGATGCCCACTTTTAGAGATTTAGAAAATCCGAAAAGCAATTTAGCCACCGAAGTTATTTCTGAAGATAATGTAGTTTTAGGAACCTATTATGTACAAAATCGCTCCAATGTACGCTACGAACAAATATCCCCAAATGTAATTAATGCCCTGGTTGCAACCGAAGATATCCGCTTTTATAGCCATTCGGGCATTGATTTTAGACGCACCTTTACCATTTTGTTTTACAACCTTATTGGCAAAAAACAAGGTGCCAGTACCATTACACAACAATTAGCCCTGAATTTATTTTCCGAACGAGCCAAAAATCCGTTTAAACGCATTATTCAAAAACTACAAGAATGGATTATTGCCGTTAAACTGGAGCGTAATTATACCAAAGAAGAAATTTTAACACTATACCTCAATACGGTAGATTTTGGCGCTTACAATACCTTTGGCATTAAATCGGCCGCCAGAACTTACTTTAACACCACACCCGATAAACTTAGACCCGACCAAGCAGCCGTATTAATTGGTATGCTGAAAGGACCCTCATTTTATTCGCCCACAAACAACCCCGAGCGGTCCATAGCCAGACGCAATACCGTATTGGATAACATGCGCAAAGCCGACTATTTAAGCGACGAAGAAACCGAGGAATTTCAGCAATTACCACTCAACTTAAATTTCAACCCAGCAAACTACAATGTAGGCTTGGCCCCTTATTTCCGAGCCGTGCTCAAAAAAGAAATTCAACGCATTTTCGAAGAACAAGCTATAACCAAAGCCGATGGCACACCATACGATTTAGATCGTGATGGACTGAAAATATACAGCACCATTAATGCCAGTATGCAGAAATATGCCGAAGATGCACAACGAGAATACATGAAAGAACTGCAACAGCAGTTTAATGCTCAATGGAAAGGTCGTAAAGATCCGTTTAAAGATTATCAACAATTGCTCGATCAGGGTATTAAACGCTCCGACCGCTACCGACAATTACAAACATTAGGAAGAACCGAATTGGAAATTCAACAGGACTTTTTAAGCCCAGCACGCATGACCATTTTTAGCTGGAAAGGCAATATTGATACCCTCATGCGCCCTATAGACTCTGTAAAATATTATAAACTCCTTTTAAGAAATGCACTCATGTCTATGGAGCCCCAAACCGGCCATGTAAAAGCCTGGGTAGGTGGTACCAACTTCGAATACTTTAAATACGACCAGGTAAAAATGGGCACACGCCAAGTTGGTTCAACAGCCAAACCCTTTACTTATGCGGTTGCTATCGACAATGGCTATTCGCCTTGCTTAACCATACCAAACGAACCGGTAGAAATTGAGGGTTGGACACCCAATGCATCCAAACCCCTTCCTGGAAGCATCACCTTAAAAAGGGCCTTGGCCTATTCTCAAAACTATGTAACCGCCTACATGATGAAACAAGTAGGTGCCACGGCCGTTTCAACCCTCATAAAAAAAATGGGCGTTACTAGCGATGTACCAGCTTACCCTTCTATTTGCTTGGGAACGTTTGATGCATCGGTGTACGACATGGTGGGCGCCTACTCGGCATTTGTAAACCACGGCACCTGGACCGAACCGATTTATTTATTACGCATTGAAGATAAAAACGGTAATATGCTTTACGAGCGTAAGCCCAAAGTAGTGTTCGCCTTAAATGAGCAAACAGCTTACGTAATGACCCAAATGCTTAAAGGCGTGGTAGAGAACGGAACCGGATCACGCTTGCGTTATAAATATGGACTAAGCAACCCAATTGGCGGTAAAACCGGAACTACGCAAAATAACTCCGACGGTTGGTTTATGGGTATTACGCCACAATTGGTTACCGGCGTTTGGACTGGTTGCGAAGACCGAGCCATTCACTTTTTCTCTACCAACCAAGGCGAAGGAGCCAATTCCGCTTTGCCAATTTTTGCCTTGTACATGAAAAAGGTATATGCCGATGGCAAACTGAACTATAGTAAAAGTGATTTTGAACCACCGAAAGGAGAACAAACCATCGCCTTTGACTGCGATACCTACACCACACCGGCTACGGTAGAAGAAAACTAAGCCTAAGGCCACAAGCTACCAAATGAGCAACGCACGTGACTTCTCTGCATTTCTAAAAAGCTTACCCAAAAAACCTGGAGTATACCAGTTTTGGAATGCTGATGACGAGCTTATTTATATCGGTAAAGCAAAAAATCTCAAAAGTAGAGTCAGTTCGTATTTTGTTACGGCTAACCAGCGCTTAAATGCCAAAACTAGGGTATTGGTAAGCAAAATAGTGCGCATTAGCTTTACGCTAGTAGATACAGAAATTGATGCGTGGTTATTAGAAAATAGCCTGATTAAAAAACACCAACCCCGCTACAACGTACTCCTTAAAGACGATAAAACCTATCCGTGGATTGTTATAAAAAACGAGCGATTTCCACGAATTTTTAGCACCCGAAGAGTGATTAAAGATGGCTCTACCTATTTTGGGCCCTATGCTTCTATTGGCATGATGTACACCATTTTAGGTTTAATAAAAGAAATTTATCCCTTGCGTAACTGCAATTTGGCACTAAGTGAAGCAAACATTGCGGCCGAAAAATTTAAAGTGTGTTTAGAATATCAAATTGGAAATTGTAAGGGGCCTTGCCAAGCCTTGCAAAGCGAAACGGATTACAACCAGACTATTGAAGAGATTAAAGATATTTTAACGGGCAAAATTAGCTCGGTAATTAAGCGCTTAAACGATGAACTGAAACAAGCTGTTTCGGAAATGCAGTTTGAACGGGCGCAATCGCTTAAAGAAAAACTCGACTCTTTAGTTGGCTATCAAAGTAAATCTACGGTGGTGAGTGCAGCCATTAGCAATGTAGATGTGTTTAGCATTGCCTCCGAAAATAATTATGCCTTTGTAAATTACCTCAAAGTAATGAACGGCACCATTATACAAACGCAAACCATTGAGTTGCGTAAAAAGCTCGACGAAACAGAGGAGGAATTACTCAGTATTGCCATTTCTGATTTTAGAGCCCGTTTTAACAGCCAATCGAAAGAAATTATTGTGCCTTTTGCGCTAGAGCTGCAAGATGAAAATATCCACTTTACGGTGCCCAAAATGGGCGAAAAGAAAAAACTACTCGAACTATCGCAGAAGAACGTATTTTACTTTAAAAAAGACCGCCTAAACCAATACGAAAAGCTAAACCCCGAGGTAAAAACCGAACGTGTATTGACGCAGATGATGAAAGATTTACGCCTCAATCAATTGCCCACACACATCGAATGTTTCGATAATTCCAACTTCCAGGGGCAATATCCTGTATCGGCTATTGTGGTATTTAGAGATGCCAAACCTTCTAAAAAAGACTACCGCCACTTTAACGTGAAAACCGTAGAAGGGCCCAACGATTTCGCCACTATGGAAGAGGCCGTATACCGTCGATACAAGCGCATGCTGGATGAAGGCGAAGCCTTACCGCAACTCGTGGTAATTGACGGTGGCAAAGGGCAGCTATCTGCGGCTTTAACCAGTTTAAAAAAATTAGGGATCAGCAAGCAACTTACCGTAATTGGTATTGCAAAACGTTTAGAAGAATTGTATTACCCAGGCGATCCGTACCCGCTGCATTTGGATAAGAAATCGGAGAGTTTGCGCATCATTCAGCAATTACGCGATGAGGCTCACCGCTTTGGTATCACATTTCACCGCAAAAAACGAGATCAAGGAACATTAAAAACCGAACTATCTAACATACCTGGTGTTGGGACTACTACCGCTCAAAAATTGCTGAGCACCTTTAAATCGGTAAAGAAAATTAAGGAAGCTGCCCCAGAAGAACTGGCCAAGGTATTGAACAAAAAACAGCTAGAGGCGCTACAAACTTATTTCGTAAAAGCGGTAAACTAAAAAAGGCTCCGTTCCGGGAGCCTTTTTTAGGAGATTAGTAAGACCACAAATCGTGTTCCCAATCTAACAATTCTTTCTTTAAGCGTTCTGCTTCTTTTAAACGATCTACGCCACTTGTTTTCACGTAATCTTTAATAGCTTCATCTTTCACATTAGATGTTTTTACGATAAAGCTAGAGAAAATGCGTTTCATAAATACGTCGTCGTAAGATAGGGTAGCTGCATCGTTATGGCTATTTGCCACCGGTTTGCTTACCAAAATATTTCTTAATTCAGGAAAATACAACCAGAACAGTATATTCTGTCCTTGATCTTCACCATTGACCACATTCTTTCTAAGTATAGCTAAACCAACAATACGTGGCTCAAATACCGAACGCTGTTTGTCGAAAATCCAATCTTCTTTGATTCTAAAATTAAAGTTCTTATAAATTTCAGGAGAAAACACATTGGCCACCATGTGGTCACCAGTTTTTTCACCAGCTTCATTATAATCGGGCACCAAGGTACTATCGTTGAACAGAGAGATTGCTTTTTGGGGGGTTAAAGTTGTTGCAAAAGCATCGCCATTTAAATCGTCTTTATCCCCTGCAGGGGTAGGATCGTATGCGGTCAGTTCACCAGCTTCTACCGCACGTTTAATAATTTCAATTAAACTAGCTTGCGGCGCCACAAAAAACTGATTTATTTTTTCACGCACATCTATTTCTCTCCAAACACGCTTGCTGTAAATGATATCTGCTTCTCTAATGGTAGCTAGCGGCATCACTTTTGCCTGCGGAATACTAACTTTTTTATAGTAGCCATCTACCGGTCTGTCTTGCTGCTTGGGAGCAGGCACTGGAACAGGTGGTGGCGTTGGAGGTATCACTACAGGTGCAGGGATGGGCTCCGTTTTAGTAAGCGGTTTTTTAGTGGTGTTGGGTTTGGTAGTCTGCGCCCATACAGAAACAGATAACACCACCAAAACGCAACTGATAAAAATCTTTTTCATACAGAATTAGTTTGCAGTTAATACAATGGGGTCTAACCCTCTTTGTGATCCATCAGGCCCCACCGCAATAATATTATCAAAAATTACACGAGTACCCGCTGAAACGGTATTTATAGCAGATTTGGCGCTTCCTTCTAAGCTATTGCCATTACCTTGTACCACAATAACATCGGCACGTGGTTTTGCAATTAATAAGGTATACCTCACAATGGTAAATTTCGCATCAAAATCGAAACCCTCTAACACAGCAGCCACAAAGTTTTGAGCTCTAATGGCTGCAGCACTTAAGGTTCCGCTAGATTTTCCCGCAAATCGTGCTTTAGGATCTGGGATTCGTTTTACACGGAAATTACTAGAACCAATAGCTTGCACTCTGCCATTAATTTCTGCAGAAACATTTACAACTACAGGTGTTGGAGTATTTGATGTAAAGGTGTAACGACCATTTGCACCGCTCATACTACCAGAACTTACGCTCACTCTGAGTTTTTCTTTCGGAATACCTGGAGCAGAAATGGATACCGGATTAGGCACACCAATATAAAATACGTTCATTTTATCTGGCGATACGACCGCTGATGGACGAGCCACTTGGTATTTTTGCTCTGGGGTACGATACGTTTTAGGTCTACCATCGGTACCAATTACGGTTAAGCTACCCACCCAACTAAACATACCTTCTCTATTGGTATTTACGCTGTACACGCCTTTACCCTCTTTTATAGGTAAATTAGCACCACCAACGTTTATAGTTTGTTTTAGGGTAGAACTCGAAGCTGTTAAAAAAACCTCAGCAGTGTAAGGTTGGCCCTGAATGACGTAAGAAGTAGGCGCCACGGCTACGGCAGCAAACTGATCTAGATTAATTTCTGCTTGATCCATTTTACCTAAAATCTTTTTCACCATTTCCGATTCCGCATTTTTAGCATCGGCCTGTATTTTGGTTAAGGCAGTCATAGCGGCAGCTAAAGGAATTCCATCACCAAAATTGGCTTCTTCCCATGTTTTCGAAACGCCTCCTTTGCTTGGAGGATCTATGGTAGTAAGTGAAAATTTAACAGTTTTGCGATCTTTTGCGTCTAAAAGACTTAGTAATTTTTTACGAGTTGCGTTTATTTTTTTACGCAAGTCGGTGGCTTTACCCCCATTAATCATAAAACGAGGAGATATATCTACACTAGCTCTGCCTTCTAAATCGCCAGTACTTTCATTAATACCTCCACCTTGTTCTGTAATAGTAGTTTTAAGATCATTAATGTACGATTCTAAATCACGTGCATAGCCACTTGCTTTTTTAGCCCTGTCGTAAATAGGCTTTGCTTTAATCGGATCGTCTTTGAGTTTAGTTGCTTCAAAGGAAGAAAATGTAGCTTCAACACCAGTATTTACGTTTTTAGTAGAAGTAGATAAACTATCGGTGATGTTTTTAAATGCGTCTAGCAACGAATCGTTTACACTCAAGGCAATTAAACCCAATAATACCAGGTATAAAATGCCTATCATCCGCTGCCTTGGGGTTTCTTTACCTCCAGCCATAATTTAAAATTTAGTATTGGGTGTAAAAAAATTAGTTGCGTGGCTGATTCATAGCCGTTAACATATTGCCGTATACTGCATTTAATGCTGCTAAGTTTTTCGACAATTTAAGTACTTCTTCTTGCACTTTTTTCGAATCATCCATAGAGTGTGCCATTGGCGCAACATCCATTTTGCTTAAATTATCGCTAAGTTGTTTAAGGTTAGCATTTATTTGATCGAAGCTAGCCGAAGCTGCTTTTACTTTTGTTGCAAATTCGTTGGTTACCGCTGCGGCATCTGCTGCTGATGAAATAGCAGCTAAATTGTTTGCAAAGTTTTTTAAGCCTGCTTCAATTTTAGCTTTTGATTCTTTATCTAGCTCAACACCCGGTATACCAAATGCGCCACCACCACTGGCAACAGGCCTTTGTGCTTCTTCGTCTGGGTTGGCATAGGCAATTACACCTAGTATAAAGAATAGAACAGCTTCTGTACCTAAACCAACTGCAATACCAATTTCGGCGTATGGATAGTGGTTGATTTTAAAAATCAAACCAACAATTACAATAGATGCCCCGATATTAATGAGGGCGCTTTGGTATTTCGTAAAAAGTTTAAAAAATTTATTGTTAGTCATAACAAGATTGTTTTAAATGAATATGTCTTAATTGGGGTTAATTGATTATTTATCTTTAATATCTCTACCGATATAAGGTGTTACACAGCGGAAACCAATAAACGATTTGGCTTCGTCTTGAAACTCGTAGGTACGAGCCGAATTTTGCAGGAAATAGCCAATATCTTTCCAAGAACCTCCACGCACCACTTTGCGTTTTAGGGCATCAGCATCGGTTTCTTTGGCCTCGTAAGCAAAAGCCGGGTTTAAATCGTTGGTAAAGTTTGGTGCAGACTCGTCGAAAGCAGATGAAGTCCACTCGGCCACGTTTCCAGCAATATTGTATAGACCAAAATCATTCGGGAAATACGATTTTACATTTACCGTAAAGGCACCACCATCATCGGCATAATTACCTCTACCTGGTTTAAAGTTGGCCATTAAGCATCCTTTGGCATTACGTGGATAAGGCCCACCCCATGGGTAGGTAGTTCCAGTTCTTCCGCCTCGGGCAGCATATTCAAATTCGGCTTCGCTAGGTAATTGATAAGGTAAACGTTTGGGTAATTTTTTTGATTCACGGTAAGCGTCGTTGTAACGTGTACGCCATACGGTAAAGGCTCTTGCTTGGCGCCAGGTTACGCCTACCACCGGATAATTATTATAGGCCGGGTGAACAAAGTAACCTTGAGCCATTGGCTCATTTTGCGCATAGGCAAAATCAGATAGCCACGACAGCGTATCTGGGTAAATGGCTACATTATCGCGAATAATGAAATCGGAACGGGTTTTTGAGTTATT
>CAMBMM010000003.1 GCA_945868825.1 Sphingobacterium thalpophilum | reverse complement strand
TTTTATTTTAAAACCACATTAAAAAAAATAATTTGAGCTAAATAAAAAATGCTAATTCTCTTTTGCATTAAACAAAAATTGATGTGTATGTATATCTAAAACTATATTCTAATAAAGTAAAAAATTAAATTATTTTTTTTTGTTGTAAATAATTGTTAAATTTACAATCTGACATTTTTGGTGTAAAATGGAGTCCAGCTACCATTTCAAAAAACGGAATAATTTTTTAAATAAAAAAAAATGAACAAACCAATTATTTTATTCAGCTTATTAACATTAGTCATAAGCTCATTTGCTCAAGCACAAGATAAACCAGTCGAAGTAAAGTATCGCAGAAGCTCTTTACACACAATGGTTGTTGAATCTGAGAAATTCCCAAATAAAGAGACAGTACTTAAGGCCTTTAATAATGCTCCTTTCCCTGAAAAGTATAATGAACATACAATTGGTGAAAAATCATTTAATCCAGCTAATTACACTTTAAGTGCCGAAGAAAAATCTACTATATACAAATCTTCTAGCGCGGGTGCTTTAGGTGCAGCAATGGTAATAAAAGTTGATTCAGTTTCAAAAGAATTGCCTTATAGAATTCAAAAGTATCTTTCTAAGGAAAAAATTGCTAATAAACTTGTTGCTAAGTGGTTCAATAGAAAACCAGATGGTAGTTTTGACTGGAATTTAGTTGCGGATAGAGGTGTATTTGATGCATCATTTCTAGATAAAAAAGCTTCTGAATCTTCATCTGACGGTTTAGCGTTGTTAAAAACTGCTGGCTTTGAATTGATAGGAAATACTTTTGTAGTAATCAATAAATTCAATTTTTATCCAAATGAGCCTGTAGCTGCTGTTATTAGAGATCTAGCAAAAGTACAAGTAGCACAAAGTATGGCAGGCTCCCCACAGATGTTAATTGATAAAGCAATGAAAGGAATAGATCTTATTTACGAAAAAACAAAAGAAGGCTATTCAATTTTTGCAACTTCTTACCTATATAAATTAGTTTGGAATGATACAATTTCGAATGCATTCTTTACCGATATGTATATGGAAAGTGGTGGTTTAGATGCAAAAAAGAAAGATGCTTTTGATAATTCAGATTTATTTAAGCTTGAATTTGTTGGTGACGAAAAAGCTTCTGGCTTAATCATGTTTTCCTTAAAGGAAAAAAGAACTGAAGAGCAAATAATTAATCTTTCTACAATAAGAATTATTGATAATGTATATGCAAAACTTCAGAAAAAATATGATGTATTTAAAACAAAAACACCTCTTTATACAGGTTTCCCTATTACTGCAAAAATTGGCAAAAAAGAAGGTTTAGAAGGTGGAGAGAAGTTCGAAGTTCTTGAGCAAAACATAGACCCTAAAACTGGAGCGTCTACCTACAAAAAAATCGGTACTATAAAAGCTGACAAGGCCTTAATTTGGGACAACACATTTAACGATGGAGAAGCACCAGTTGCTGAACCAGTTGCTGAAGGGAAAGAAGCAAAGCCAGTTATTGATCGCACTACATTTAAAGGCGGCAAGAAATTTTACTCTGGATTGCTAATCAAACAAATTAAATAAGTAACTTTTACTAATACAACTGGTATGAATCAGTTGTATTAGTATTTTATTAACCAATTAAAAAAAATAAAATGAAAAATATATTAAAGAAAATAATCCTACTGTTTGTTATGATAACAAGTTGTTCTGTTGTATTATATTCTCAAGCAAAAAAGAAAGCAAATAAAGACACTGAAAATTGGAGATATGAAATTGAAGTTGTGCAGACAGGAACACAGGGAACCTATTTAATTAAGGTTTGGTCTTACTCAAAAAAACCTGCTGTGGCTATTGAGCAAGCAAAAAAAAATGCTGTTCACGGTGTTATATTTAAAGGATTTACTGGTAAACCTAGTATTGCAGGTCAACTAGCATTGACAAACAACGTGAATTTAGAAAATGAAAAAGCTGATTTTTTTGAACCATTTTTTGCTGATGGAGGCAAGTATATGAAGTTTGTTTCTACCTCAAATGATGGCGCTGTTGCCTCTGAGGATAGGATGAAAATAGGTAAAGAATATAAAGTGGGAGTAATAGTTTCTGTTAATGTATCGGCGTTAAGAAAAGATCTAGAGGCTGCAGGAATTATTAAATCTTTAGGTGCTGGTTTTAACTAATAATTAAATATCCGAACATATGAAAACAAAAATGTTTATGCTTGCAATAAGTTTAATATTTATTGCTGGCTGCAAATCAACTGATATATCTGGAAACTATACATATGAAATTGAATGTATGGGTAGTGAACTTGATGGTAGTATTACATTAAAAGCTTGGGGAAAAGGTAATAATAGAGCAGATGCTATAGAACAGGCAAAAAAAAATGCAGTAAACGCAGTTTTATTTATTGGTATTAGAAACGGTAAACCTGATTGTGATACGCGCCAAATTTTAAACGTGCCAAATATTCGCGAAAAAAATGCTGATTATTTTAATGACTTTTTTAAAGACGGAGGTGATTATAAAAAATTTACGTCAAATAAAGATCAATCCATTGGAAATAAAGATAAAGCTTTAGCAGAAAAAGGAATAGGAAGAGATGGTGAAGTTATGTACGGCCTTATTATTCGTGTAATGAGAAGTGAGTTAAAAAAACAAATGATTACAGATGGAATTTTAAATAATTAAAAAATAAAGAAAAAAAATAAAGAAAAAATGAAAAAAATATTTAACAAAATAATTATAGTTACGATAGCAACTATTGGAATAACAACTTTAGCTTTTTCACAAGCTGTAAATAAACCATCAATCATGATATTTCCTGATGATATATGGATGAATTCAAATGGTTTTTTATCAGAAGTGGATAATCAAGGAGTAAAAGTAATGGTGCCTGATTTTTCAAAAGCCCTTTTAAATGAAGAACTAGGTCAAGTAATTACTAAGATCGAGAAAATGATGCTAGACAGAGGTTATCCATTAGAAAATTTATCTCAAACTCTAAAGTCTATACAAGATGCGGAAGCCATTAAAAGTATGGAAACAAGCGAAGAAGGTAATAGTGTGCAGGTTAGTCTTAAAGATAAATTATTAAATGCTGCAAGACCAGACCTAATTCTTTATGTTAATTGGAAAGTTAACACCATGGGACCAAAAAAATCAGTGTATTTTTCTATGAAAGCCGTAGATGCAGGTACAAACAAACCTGCAGGAGCAGCAGACGGTACAGGAAATGAATTAATAGGAGCAACTCTAGGAGTAATGTTGGAAACAGCCGTTTTATCTCAAATAGATAATTTTAATGCTCAATTGATGACTTTCTTTGATGAAATGGTAGCTAAGGGTAGAGAAATTACAGTGGAAATTCAAGTATTTGAAAACTCTCCTAAAAAAATAAATTCTGAAATTAACGAAGATGGTGATGAATTATCCGATGATATCCAAAAATGGATGAAGGAAAATACTGTAAATGGCGCCTTTACTATACAAGCAAAAACTAGCACCTTAATGAAAATGACAAGTGTACGTATACCTTTAAGAGGTGAAGATGGAACTTCATTTACTGCTGATGCTTTTGGTACAAAATTAAGGAAATACATGAGAAAAACTTATCAACTTCCTTGTTCTTCTTATCCTGTCGGAACAGGTAAAACAGTTTTAGTAATTGGAGGAAAAAGTCAATAATTTTAAACAAATAAAATAAAATAAAATGAAATCAAAACTAACTTTATGCCTATTAATTGTACTAACTTATAATTCATATGCACAGAATACAACAGGGAAAAGTGATGATGCTGCTAGAATAAAATTGGCTGCACATGTACCCAAACAAATAGAAAATATGCCTGAAGCTGCTCGCAGTAGTCTTGCTAATAAACTAAGTCAAATTGTAACACAAAATGGATTAGGAGGTAAATCCTCTAATGAAAGATTTATAATTACCGCAAATATTAATGTAATATCGAAAGAGTTAACACCAACTGCACCACCATTGCAAGCATATATTTTAGATGTAACCCTGTATATTGGCGATGGTATAGATGGAAGTAAATTTTCGAGTATTTCGACTGAGGTTAAAGGGATTGGCGAAAGTGAAACAAAAGCTTACATATCTGCCTTAAAGAATATTAAAACTACTGACCCAAAATATCAAACATTTATTGAAACTGGGAAAAATAAAATTATTGAATATTATAATAGTAAGTGTGACTTTATTATTAGTGAAGCTAAATCTCTGGCCAAACAAACTAAATATGAAGAAGGAATATTTAAATTAACTGGAGTTCCTGAAGTTTGTAAAGATTGTTATAGCAAATGCATGAATGAAATAGCAGTCATTTATCAAGAAAAAATTGACAGAGATGCCTTAAAAATAATGATCGAAGCGAATGCTTTATGGGCAGCGGGACAAGATATAGAAACAGCACAAAAAGTAGTAGCTTTATTAGCAAAAATTGAACCATCATCCTCTTCTATAGAATTTGCAGAGAAGTTAGCTATGAGAATTGCTCAAAGAGTAAAGGAAATAGATAACCGAGAATGGAAATATACTGTAAAGGCACAACAACAAGAAAGCGAAAGAATTGAAGCTGAAAGAGCTATTGGTGTTGCTTTTGGTCAAAATCAACCTCAGACAATTGAATACAATATAATTGGTTGGTGGTAAGGAAAAAAAAACTAAAAAAAACCAGTACGAGAGTACTGGTTTTTTTTTATGAAAACTATTTATTAAAATCGACCGCTATGCGGTTAGCGAAAAAAAAATAGTTAAATGATTAAAAAGCCCTAACATCACACACAAAACTTTTACGGGTAATTATAGATGTTGACGTCAACACCATTAACGAAGTAGAAGACTCAAGCTAAGGGGCTACCGCTATCCTTACTACTCCAATAGTAGGTGCATAAAAAAAACTAACAATAATATCTTTGTTTATATACAACTGGTTTAACTCCTCTTTGCTTAAAAGATAACAATAGCTTTAGCCACACAACACTAAATCTCCATAGATCCGTGTTGCTATGCCTGCTAAGTTATAGCATTCATTATATAAATGGTGTTTTGAGCTCCAGTACAAATAGCTGAAACATCTGCTCATTTTATAAATATAACATAACATCCCCAGTCTGACCCTTTGGATTAATCTATCGCTGTTGCTATTAAGTCATGTTGAACTTATACATCATAACTAATATCGCCAAGTTTAAGAATATAGGCACGCCCCTCGCCCTTGATAGCTTTACCATATAGTTAATAACTTTTAGGTAAAAGCATTTAAAGAAATCTACAAGAATATAACAAGTATGATTAGTTTTTTTGAGATATAGTTTTTTTAATTTTCAAAAGTATCGAAATAAATTAACAATATTTGGACACTAAAAAAACAGAACAAAAAAAGCCCCTTCAAGATGAAGGGGCTTTAAAATCGGCGTCGACTTACTCTCCCACCCTCAAAAGGGCAGTACCATCAGCGCAAGCAGGCTTAACTTCTCTGTTCGGAATGGGAAGAGGTGGACCGTGCTGCTATAAACACCCAAAATCGTTGATACCAAGATTTTATAAAAAAATCGTAGTATCACAAAACTTTAGTGATATATCGGATGATCAAAGTAGTATTCAATACTAGAAAAAACAAGTTTGTAAGTCTACGGGTTATTAGTACTACTCGGCTATGACATTACTGTCTTTACACCTATAGCCTATCAACGTGGTCGTCTTCCACGGCCCTTAAAAGAAATCTCATCTTGAGGCGAGTTTCGTGCTTAGATGCTTTCAGCGCTTATCTCATCCATACATAGCTACCCTGCGATGCAGCTGGCGCCACAACAGGTACACCAGAGGTATGTCCACCCCGGTCCTCTCGTACTAGAGGCAGGTCCTCTCAAATTTCTAACGCCCACAACAGATAGAGACCGAACTGTCTCACGACGTTCTGAACCCAGCTCGCGTGCCACTTTAATGGGCGAACAGCCCAACCCTTGGGACCTTCTCCAGCCCCAGGATGTGACGAGCCGACATCGAGGTGCCAAACCACTCCGTCGATGTGAGCTCTTGGGAGTGATCAGCCTGTTATCCCCGGCGTACCTTTTATCCTATGAGCGATGGCCCTTCCATGCGGAACCACCGGATCACTTTATCCTACTTTCGTACCTGCTCGACTTGTCGGTCTCACAGTCAAGCACCCTTATGCTAATGCACTCTACACACGGTTACCAAGCGTGTTGAGGGTACCTTTGAAAGCCTCCGATACTCTTTTGGAGGCGACCACCCCAGTCAAACTACCCGCCATGCAATGTCCTCCCGTGAAGGAGTTAGAACTCAAGTAAAGAAAGGGTGGTATTTCAAGGTTGACTCCATGACCCCTAGCGAGGCCACTTCAAAGTCTCCCACCTATCCTACACATTATTTACCCAAATTCAATGCAAAGCTATAGTGAAGGTGCACGGGGTCTTTCCGTCCCGTTGCGGGTACTCGGTATCTTCACCGAGACTTCAATTTCACAGGGCTCGTGGCTGAGACAGTGGAGCGATCGTTACACCATTCGTGCAGGTCTGAACTTACCAGACAAGGAATTTCGCTACCTTAGGACCGTTATAGTTACGGCCGCCGTTTACTGGGGCTTCGATTCAAAGCTTTGTCTTACGACTAACCTCTCCTCTTAACCTTCCAGCACCGGGCAGGTGTCAGGCCTTATACTTCATCTTTCGATTTTGCAAAGCCATGTGTTTTTGATAAACAGTCGCCGCTCCCATTTCTCTGCGGCCCCACCGAAGTGGGGCACTCCTTTTCCCGAAGTTACGGAGTTAATTTGCCTAGTTCCTTAGCCACGGCTCACCCTAGCGCCTTAGTATACTCTACTTGCCTACCTGTGTCGGTTTGCGGTACAGGTGGCTTACGACTGAAGCATAGAGGGTTTTCTTGGAAGTCTGCTTAGGATCACTATCCTTTTGTCCGAAGACTCCAGGTACTATCAGCTTTCGACAGGTCACGCGGATTTACCAACGCATCCTATATCTACGGCCTTTAACGTTCTATTCCGTCAGAACGCGGATCTTTCACTACTCCGTCACCCCATAGCATCGTAAGCCAGTATCGGAATATTAACCGATTGTCCATCGTCTACGCCTCTCGGCTTCGACTTAGGCCCTGACTAACCCTGATCCGATTAACGTTGATCAGGAAACCTTAGGCTATTGGCGGGCAGGTTTCTCACCTGCCTTATCGTTACTTATGCCTACATTTGCTTTTCCAATCGCTCCAACAAAGCTCGCGCTTTATCTTCTGCGCAATTGGAATGCTCCCCTACCAGTATCCGCCAAAGGCGGATAATCCATAGCTTCGGCACTATGCTTAATGCCCGATTATTATCCACGCCCAACCGCTCGACCAGTGAGCTGTTACGCACTCTTTAAATGAATGGCTGCTTCCAAGCAAACATCCTGGCTGTCACAGCAGTCGGACTACGTTTTAACAACTTAGCATAGATTTTGGGGCCTTAGCTGATGGTCTGGGTTCTTTCCCTCTCGCCCACGGACCTTAGCACCCGCGGGCTCACTGCCGGTTATATATCATAGCATTCGGAGTTCGTCTGGGTTTGGTAGGCGGTGAAGCCCCCTAGCCCAATCGGTAGCTCTACCTCTATGATACTCAACACCGACGCTGTTCCTAAAAACATTTCGGGGAGTACGAGCTATTTCCCAGTTTGATTAGCCTTTCACCCCTATCCTCAGCTCATCCGAGAGCTTTTCAACGCTCACCAGTTCGGTCCTCCATTTCGTGTTAACGAAACTTCAACCTGGCCAAGGATAGATCACAAGGTTTCGCGTCTACCCCAACTGACTATTCGCCCTATTAAGACTTGCTTTCGCTTCGGCTGCGGACCTTAAGTCCTTAACCTTGCCAGTTAGGAGTAACTCGTAGGCTCATTATGCAAAAGGCACGCGGTCATTCCGATATACGGAACTCCCACCGCTTGTAAGCGTACGGTTTCAGGTTCTATTTCACTCCGTTGTTTACGGTTCTTTTCACCTTTCCTTCACAGTACTTGTTCGCTATCGGTCTCTCAGTAGTATTTAGCCTTACCAGATGGTGCTGGCAGATTCCCGCAGGGCGTCTCCGACCCCGCGGTACTCAGGATACTGCTAATATGCATAAATCTACGTGTACGGGACTATCACCCGCTATGGTTCAGCTTTCCAGCAGAATTCCACTTCTTTTATGCATACACGTTGCAGTCCTACAACCCCGACTTTGCCGAAACAAAATCGGTTTGGGCTGTTCCCCGTTCGCTCGCCACTACTTGGGGAATCACTAGTTTGTTTTCTTTTCCTCCGGGTACTTAGATGTTTCAGTTCTCCGGGTTGGCACCTTTCGGTGATACGCCTTCAGCGTACCGGGTTGCCCCATTCGGAAATCTGCGAATCACGGGTTATTTCCACCTCATCGCAGCTTATCGCAGGTTATCACGTCCTTCATCGCCTCTGAGAGCCAAGGCATCCTCCATACGCCCTTGCTTACTTTCTTTGTATTTTACTTCTAATTTGTATTTCCTATCCAATATGTCAAAGAACGATTTCCCACTAAAGGGAAGCGCGTTGAATACTGGAATCGAACCAGTAACCTCTTCCGAAAAAAAATGGAAGTGCTCATCCAATGAGCTTATTCATCAATAAAAAAGAACGTTTCAATCAAAAAAAACACTTTTGCGTTAGCAATTGTGGTAAAAAAGTGGAGATGAACGGAGTCGAACCGTTGACCCCCTGCTTGCAAAGCAGGTGCTCTAGCCAGCTGAGCTACACCCCCAAAAAAGGCAGAGGTTAGCTTAAGTAATCAGACATTATTATAATATCCAATACTAGCATAGCTATTCCTCCTATCGAAGCATTAGTGTAGTAGTCCCGAACGGAGTTGAACCGTTGACCTCTACATTATCAGTGTAGCGCTCTAACCAACTGAGCTACGGGACTGTTGAGTATCCGCTAACCTAGTTGGCAAGCTGTCTCACTGCTGCTCGTTATGAGTGCCTCGCGTTGAGAAAAAAAATGGGAAAGGAAGTACAGAATCATCAATCTTAATCCCGAAGGATAAGAAGTGATTCGAACCACTCTAAAAAGGAGGTATTCCAGCCGCACCTTCCGGTACGGCTACCTTGTTACGACTTAGCCCCAGTCATTGGTTTTACCCTAGGCGACGCCTTGCGGCAATCGACTTTAGGTACTCCCAACTCCCATGGCTTGACGGGCGGTGTGTACAAGGCCCGGGAACGTATTCACCGCGTCATTGCTGATACGCGATTACTAGCGATTCCAGCTTCATGAAGTCGAGTTGCAGACTTCAATCCGAACTGAGACCGGCTTTAGAGATTAGCATCACATCGCTGTGTAGCAACCCGTTGTACCGGCCATTGTAGCACGTGTGTAGCCCAGGACGTAAGGGCCGTGATGACTTGACGTCGTCCCCACCTTCCTCACCGCTTGCGCGGGCAGTTCCATTAGAGTCCCCAGCATAACCTGCTGGCAACTAATGGTAGGGGTTGCGCTCGTTGCGGGACTTAACCCAACACCTCACGGCACGAGCTGACGACAGCCATGCAGCACCTAGTTTCGCGCCCCGAAGGGATATAAGCTTTCACCTATAGTCGCTAACTTTCAAGCCCTGGTAAGGTTCCTCGCGTATCATCGAATTAAACCACATGCTCCACCGCTTGTGCGGGCCCCCGTCAATTCCTTTGAGTTTCAATCTTGCGACCGTACTCCCCAGGTGGATCACTTAACGCTTTCGCTTAGCCGCTGACTGTGTATCGCCAACAGCGAGTGATCAAAGTTTACAGCGTGGACTACCAGGGTATCTAATCCTGTTTGATCCCCACGCTTTCGTGCCTCAGCGTCAATAATGGCTTTGTGAGCTGCCTTCGCAATCGGTGTTCTATGACATATCTAAGCATTTCACCGCTACATGTCATATTCCGCCCACATCAAACATATTCAAGATCAACAGTATCAATGGCAGTTCTGTTGTTAAGCAACAGGCTTTCACCACTGACTTATAAATCCGCCTACGCACCCTTTAAACCCAATAAATCCGGATAACGCTTGGATCCTCCGTATTACCGCGGCTGCTGGCACGGAGTTAGCCGATCCTTATTCTTACGGTACATTCAGCTCGGTACACGTACCGAGGTTTATTCCCGTATAAAAGCAGTTTACAACCCATAGGGCAGTCTTCCTGCACGCGGCATGGCTGGTTCAGGCTTGCGCCCATTGACCAATATTCCTTACTGCTGCCTCCCGTAGGAGTCTGGTCCGTGTCTCAGTACCAGTGTGGGGGGTCATCCTCTCAGATCCCCTAGACATCGTCGCCTTGGTGAGCCGTTACCTCACCAACTAGCTAATGTCACGCATGCTCATCTTAATCCCATAAATGTTTGATTATAATATGATGCCATATCATAATGTTATGCGGTATTAATCTCTCTTTCGAGAGGCTATCCCCCTGATTAAGGTAGATTGCATACGCGTTACGCACCCGTGCGCCGGTCTCAAATGGAGCAAGCCCCATTCTACCCCTCGACTTGCATGTATTAGGCCTGCCGCTAGCGTTCATCCTGAGCCAGGATCAAACTCTCCATTGTATGAGTATTGATTTCTGACTCTATTTTATTATAAATAGAATCTGTTGTTTTTCTATTTGTTGAATTGACTTAAAAAGAAACGAGTTCTTTGACTCGTTACGCTACATGATATCTCTTAAAGAACATTGCGCCTCTCCTCACGGTTTGGCTGTATCTATTTGGCCGAATGGCCGTCTAGTTTCGAATTAGTTTACGGTTTAACATCGCGTTATTCCGTTTTCCGCTGGTTGGTTTTTACACCTCACCGTTTTGGCGGACTGCAAAGGTAGGGACTGCTTTTGGTAATTGCAAATGAAATATAAAAAATATTTTCTGTCCCTACTTTACGTCCTTAGGTCAGAGGTTGAGCTTCTTTCCTAAGGGGGTTACAAATATACGACGAGTTTTTATACTGCACAAGAGCTGTTTATAAATAAACATTCAATGCGCTGAAAATCAATCGAAAAAAATAAAACAAGTTTACAGAGATAGCTAAACAGTGTTAAATTGCCCATTTTTAGAGGAAATAGGACTAGCTTAGCCCACATTTAATTGAAGTTTAACTGAATTACGCTATCTTTGCAGGATGTTTATAAATAAACAAATAGTTTTTTCTAGTATATTAATTGTGGTGCTTGGTATGCAGGGGTGTAAAAGTAAGTTCGAAAAGCTTAAGGCTAGTACTAACATTGCACAAAAATATCAAGAGGGTGTAAAGCTATATAATAAGAAGAGTTACACCAAGGCGCTTAGCTTATTTGATGATTTAGTGGGACGCTATCGTGGGCAAGCGGAAGCGGAAGATTTGTACTTTTATTTTTCGTATACTCATTATTATTTGAGAGATTACATTACGGCTAGGTATCATTTTAAAATTTTTGCCGATACGTATCCTAGTAGCGCCAAAGCGGAGGAATGTAGATATATGGCGGCTTACTGCTTTTATTTAGAATCTCCTACACATTCATTAGATCAAGCAAATACTATTAAAGCTATTGAAGCGCTTCAATTGTTTATCAATTTATACCCAAGAAGCGATCGCAGTCAAGAAGCAGCAAAGCTTATTGAGGATTTGAGAAATAAATTGGAGATTAAATCATTTGAGAATGCTAAAATGTATTTAGAGATTGGGGATTATAAATCTGCGGTTATTGCATTTAAAAACTCAATGAGAGATTATCCAGACACAAAGTTTGCCGAAGAGATGGAATATTTGACTATTCAAGCACAGTACATGTATGCTAAAAATAGTTTTGAAAATAAACAAGAAGAACGTTTTAACGAGGCTATACAACTATACGCAGAGTTTATTGAAAGCTACCCAGATAGTAAGTTTGCTAAAGATGCTGAGCAATTTAAAATGGATTCTGAAAAGGGTATTGAAAATGCGAAGAAATTACTTGCACTAGAAACGTCCACTGCAAAATAACTTAATAAAAGACAATAAAACATATACAACATGACAACTAAACCGTCTATCCCAACATCTACTGTAACTCGTGATTTACGCGAATTAGACAAAGAAACTGGCAATATTTACGAATCAATTGTAATTATTAGCAAGAGAGCAAACCAAATTTCAAACAATGTGAAAGAGGAATTACATGCTAAACTTGCTGAGTTTGCATCTTCTAACGATAATTTGGAAGAAGTATTCGAAAATCGTGAGCAAATTGAAATTTCTAAGCACTACGAACGTATGCCTAAGCCTAGTTTAGTTGCTATTGATGAATTTGTTAACGGTAAAGTATACCACCGTAAGCCTACTACTGAGCAATAATATAGTCGCTTAATATTTAAGCCCAATGCTTACCGGCAAGAAAATAATTTTAGGCGTTTGCGGCAGCATTGCTAGTTACAAGGCTGCTCATTTAGTGCGCTTATTACTTAAGGCCGGTGCAGAGGTGCAGGTGGTAATGACCAAAGATGCCTTATCTTTTATTACCCCACTTACACTTGCTACCCTATCTAAAAAACCTGTATTGATTGATTATTTCATCCCCGAAACCGGTGAATGGAATAATCACGTGGAGTTGGGCCTTTGGGCCGATATGCTACTAATTGCACCGGCTAGTGCCAATACATTAGGCAAAATGGCTACAGGTATTTGCGATAATTTATTGTTAGCTACGTATCTATCTGCTAAATGTCCGGTGTATTTTGCGCCGGCTATGGATTTAGATATGTGGAAGCACCCTTCTACCAAACAAAACGTTAAGCAATTACAGTCTTACGGCAATATCCTCATTCAGCCAAATGCCGGTGAATTGGCTAGCGGTCTATTTGGTGAAGGCCGAATGGCCGAGCCTGAAGAAATCATTGAACTTCTACAGCAAGAATTAAAAAAAAAACTTCCACTAGCAGGTAAAAAGGCCTTGGTAACTGCAGGCCCAACCTACGAAGCTATTGATCCAGTGCGCTTTATCGGGAATCATTCGTCGGGTAAAATGGGCTTTGCTATTGCAGAGGAACTTTACCGATTGGGGGCTGATGTTACGCTAATTAGCGGGCCTACAGCTCTTACTCTCTCTTCTAAGACGATTAAACGCATAGATGTGGTGTCGGCCGAAGACGTATTAAAAGCCACCTTAGCAGAATTTAGCGAAGCGGATATTACCGTGATGAGTGCGGCAGTGGCCGACTATAAACCCGAGCATGTTGCAAATCAAAAAATAAAAAAGAAAGCGCAAGAGTTTTCTTTAAATCTGATTAAAACCACCGATATACTAGCAGAATTGGGCAACAGAAAACGTTCGGACCAAGTATTGGTAGGCTTTGCGCTAGAAACTGAAAACGAATTGGCTTATGCTAGCGATAAGCTGAAAAAGAAAAATTTAGACCTTATTGTACTCAATTCCTTGAATGATGAAGGAGCCGGCTTTAAAAGCGATTTGAATAAAATTACTATCCTTGATAAGCAATTAAACACCGAAACATTTGTTCTTAAACCAAAGAACGAAGTGGCACAAGATATTTGCCGAAAAATTATAGCTTTAATACCTCATGAAAAGTCTTAAATGGATTATTTTAGGTTTTTGCTTGATCCAGCAGGTACATGCTCAAGATTTAAACGCTCGTGTGCAAATTCTTTCACCAAAAATACAAAGCACAAATAAACGAGTTTTAGAAGTTTTACAAACCACTATTAGCGACTTTCTAAATAGTCGTAAATGGAGTGCAGACGAGTTTAAGCCACAAGAACGTATAGATTGCACCTGGATTATTACCATTACCGACTGGGACGGCTCATCGCCAAACTTTAAAGCCGAAGCACAATTACTAGCTAGCAGACCGGTATACAATACAGCCTATAATAGTACCCTAATAACTATTACCGACAAAGAGTTTGATTTTTATTATGCCGAAGGACAGGCAGTAGAATTTACGGAACAGAATTATTCCGGAAATTTAAGTTCTTTATTAGCCTTTTATGCTAATGTAGTGGTGGGTTTAGATTACGATTCGTTTAGCAAATTTGGCGGGACTCCCTATTTTATCAAGGCTCAAAACATTGTTAGCAATGCCCAAAATGCCTCCTATAAAGGCTGGAAAGGCTTTGAAAATTTGCGCAATCGCTATTGGTTAATTGAAAATTTAAATAATAAAAGTTTTTTACCTGTTAGAGAAGGCTATTATACCTATCACCGTTTAGGCCTCGATGAATTGGCTGAAAACCCAAGCACGGGCAGAAATGCCGTGTTAAACCTGTTGCCCAAATTGCAGGAAGCAGATCGGTTGAAACAAGGCGCCATGCTTACCCAACTATTTTTTACGGCTAAAGCCGATGAATTGGTAAACACGCTGCTAGGCGCCAGTAATAGCGATAAGGTGAAAGCCTATCAGCTACTTATTCAACTAGACCCTGCCAATGCATCTAAATACGAAGCCCTAAAAAAATAAGGCTATGTCTAGGTATTCGACTAAAACGAATGCAACAATTTGCCTATTTTAGCACAAACATTTAATTTCCATGCTCCAACGGCTTGCCATACGCAATTACGCTTTAATAGATACGCTTGACATCGATTTCTCCAAAGAATTAAACATTCTGACGGGAGAAACCGGGGCTGGCAAGTCGATTATATTGGGTGCACTCTCTTTGCTCTTAGGGCAACGGGCAGAAAGTAAGTATTTCTTTAATCAGGAGAAAAAATGTGTCATTGAAGGAGCTTTTAAAATTGACGGGTATCACTTAAAGCAATTTTTTGAAGAGCAAGAGTTAGATTACGAAGCTGAAACAGTGCTTCGAAGAGAAATATCTTTAGATGGCAAAACACGGGCGTTTATAAACGATACGCCAGTAACGGTGGCTATTTTAAAACAAGTAGGCGAACAATTAATCGATATTCATTCGCAACATGCCACCTTGGCTATAAATACTGAGGGATTTCAGTTACTGGTTTTAGATACGCTCTGCAAACACCATTCCTTATTAGGTGAATATCAGCATGCCTATGCACTGCACAAACAATTGACTAAAAAACTAAAAGAGCTTGAATTGGCTTTTTTGGAGGCAAAATCGGCACAAGACTATATTCAATATCAATTTGAAGAACTAGAAAAAGCAGGCTTGCAACTCAATGAGCAAGAAGAACTGGAGCAAGAGCTAAAAAGCCTTACTCATGCCGAAGAAATTAAACGAAACCTATCGGCAGCGCTCTTTTTACTAAGCAATGGGGAGCAAACGAGCCTTGCTCAATTAAAAGAAGCGTTGCAATTGAGCCAAGCTGTTGAAAAGTATGCAACAAGTATCCATCCGCTTATAGAGCGTTTACAAAGTAGCTTTATTGAACTTAAAGATATTGCTGCCGAACTTGAAAGCATAGCCCATGGCACCTCCATTAATGAAGCTCGTACACTCCTAATCAACGAACGTTTAGATATAGTATACACCTTACAAAAGAAACATCGGGTAAATAGTGTAGCTGATTTAATCGTTCTTCGAGATCAATTTTCAACCCAATTGCAACACCTGCTTTCAGGAGAGGAAGAAATTGAACGTTTACAGCAAGAGGAAAGTCAGTTAAAGACTAATTTAGTAAACCTGGCCCTGCAACTCAGCAAAAATAGAAAAGACACTATTCCTGCCTTAGAGAAACAAGTGCAAACGGCCTTGGCCAGCGTAGGGATGCCCCATGCAAAGTTGTGCATACAGCAAGAAACGGATATTAATCTATTAACTAACACGGGTGACGACCGGATTCAGTTTTTATTTACAGCCAATAAAGGCCAGGCGCCCATGCTGATGAATAAAGTGGCTTCGGGTGGGGAGTTATCTAGATTGATGCTCTGCATTAAATCACTAATAGCGAAAGAAACCGCTCTGCCAACCATTATTTTTGATGAGATTGATACCGGAATTTCGGGCGAAATAGCCTTAAAAGTAGGCACTATTATGGAACAAATGGCCCAAAATATGCAGGTAATTACCATTACGCACTTGCCTCAAATTGCCAGCAAAAGAGGGAAACACTTTAGGGTTTTTAAAAACGAAATGGGCCAGCAAACAACTACAGACATTGAGGCCTTAGATAGTAATGACCGCATACTCGAAATAGCCAAAATGCTCAGCGGAGAACAGCCAAGTGCCTCGGCCATGGAGCATGCAAAAGAGCTCTTGGGTAATTAATTCGAATTAGGCTAGCGTAATTTTAAGATTTTTTAACACCTTTGAACTTTAAACAAAAAAAAGAGATGGCTCATAACTTACTGAAGGGTAAAAAAGGAATTATTTTCGGTGCATTAGATGAAAATTCTATCGCCTGGAAAACCGCTAAAGCATGTTATGCCGAAGGCGCTGAAATTGTATTAACTAACGCCCCTATTGCTTTGCGCATGGGCGAAATCAATAAATTGGCTGAAGAGTGTAATGCTCCAGTAATTCCTGCGGATGTGACCTCGAGCGAAGATATTGAGAACTTGTTTGCAAAAAGCATGGAACATTTTGGTGGTGGTGTAGATTTCATTTTACATTCTATCGGCATGAGCATTAACATGCGTAAAGGCATTGCCTATACCGACAACAACTACGATTTTACACATAAGGGAATGGATATTTCGGCCTTAAGTTTACACCGAGTATTGGCTACTGCCATGAAAATGGATGCCATTAACGAGTGGGGATCTGTAGTGGCCTTAAGTTATATTGCGGCACAACGTACCTTCCCAGATTACAACGATATGGCCGATAACAAGGCTTTATTAGAAAGTATTGCCCGTAACTTCGGGTACCAATACGGTACTAAAAAGAAAGTACGTGTGAACACCATTTCGCAATCGCCAACCCGTACCACAGCTGGTTCGGGCGTAAAAGGTTTCGATGGTTTTATTAGCTATGCAGAAAAAATGAGCCCACTAGGCAACGCCACTGCCGAAGAGTGTGCTAACTATACCGTTACCTTGTTCTCTGATTTAACCAAAATGGTGACCATGCAGAATTTGTTCCATGATGGCGGCTTCTCCTTTACCGGAGTAAGCCAAGCCGTAATTGAGCAAATGGAGAAATAATTAGTTTACAGTACAACAAAAAAGCCCTCCCGAAATTCGGGAGGGCTTTTTTTATTCAACTAGTTTTTTATTCTCTACACTTTTCAGCAAACTCATGAAAAGTATCGTGTGCTTTTGTTATCAGTTTTTTCAACTCGACATCCGACTTTTTCGCTTTTACTGCTTGAGCTACCATACTACAATCTTTAACCAACTTTTTCAAGATAGGCTTGGCTAAAACGGAATTAAAACCTGGCGGAACTGTCGATTTTTGCCATTTTTGAGCTACAAAGAGTAATTTTTGTGCATTAGCCCTAGTAGGCTTTAAATTGTTTTTTTCAGCCGGATGAAAGGTTGGGCTCATAACCGCATGGAAATCTTGCATGGCTTTCCACTCTGCTTTTTGCGCATAACCAATGCTTGCCGCCAACAAAAAAAAGGCTATTAGAATTACTTTTTTCATAAGATTAATTAATATGATAAAAATACTAAACGCTTAACTTTCGTTTTTGGTTTCTTTTTTCTTTTTATTCTTTGGCTTATCTAAAATTTTAAGCTCCTTGGTTTCGGTATCAACATCTATTTCTAGTATATCGCCTTCATGTAAATCGCCCTTTAAAATCTCTTCCGCAATGGGGTCTTCCAAGTGTTTTTGGATGGCTCTTTTTAACGGACGGGCTCCAAAGTTGGCATCGAAGCCTTTCTCGGCAATAAACTCTTTGGCCGCATCGGTCAACTTAATTTGATACCCTAAATCGCTAATTCTAACGAATAATGATTTCAATTCAATGTCGATTATTTTGTAAATTTCTTCTTTACCAAGCGAATTAAACACCACCACATCGTCAATACGGTTTAAAAATTCGGGCGCAAATGCTTTTTTAAGAGCACTTTCAATAACACTTCTAGAATGCGTATCGGCCTGATCGGTTTTGGCAGTGGTTGAAAAACCAACACCTTGACCAAAATCTTTTAACTGGCGTGCCCCAATATTAGAAGTCATTATTATTACCGTATTTCTAAAATCAACTTTTCGGCCTAGGCTATCGGTTAGCTGACCTTCGTCTAATACCTGTAGTAACAGGTTAAAAACATCAGGATGTGCTTTTTCAATTTCATCGAGCAAAATTACGGCGTATGGTTTTCTGCGAATTTTTTCGGTTAACTGGCCTCCTTCTTCGTAACCCACATATCCGGGAGGCGCTCCAACCAATCGTGAAACAGCGAATTTTTCCATGTATTCGCTCATGTCAATTTGAACCAAAGCATCTTCAGTGTCGAACATAAAACGAGCCAATTCTTTAGCCAGCTCGGTTTTACCTACCCCTGTTGGGCCTAAAAAGATAAAGGAGCCAATCGGTTTCTTAGGATCTTTTAAGCCCGCACGTGTGCGTTGAATGGCTTTGGTTAACTTTTTAACCGCATCTTCTTGGCCAATTACTCGTTTATTGATGGATTCAAACATGCCCAATAATTTTTGGCTATCGGTTTGGCCAACACGTTGCACCGGAATACCCGTCATCATAGATACCACTTGTGCCACATCATCTTCGGTAACTTCAAAACGTTTGGTTTTGGTTTCAGCTTCCCATGCTACTTTAGCTTGGTCTAGCTCTTCCAATAAATGTTTTTCGGTATCACGCAATTTAGCGGCTTCCTCATATTTTTGGCTGCGTACTACTTTGTTTTTTTCTACTTTAATTTCCTCTATTTTATCTTCAATATCGATGATATTTTGAGGTACGTGAATATTGATTAAGTGTACTCGTGATCCCACTTCGTCTAAAGCATCAATGGCTTTATCGGGTAAGAAACGGTCGCTGATATACCGAGCTGTTAAATTTACACAAGCCGAAATTGCTTCTGGGGTGTACACAACACCGTGGTGTTCTTCGTATTTTTCTTTAATTCTAGTTAATATTTCGAGTGTTTCTGCTGGCGTAGCTGGTTCTACCATTACTTTTTGGAAACGGCGATCCAAGGCCCCATCTTTTTCAATAAATTGACGGTATTCATCCAAGGTGGTGGCGCCAATACATTGAATTTCGCCACGAGCTAAGGCCGGCTTAAACATATTAGAAGCATCTAAAGAACCCGAAGCGCCACCAGCACCTACAATGGTGTGAATTTCATCAATAAACAAAATTACATCGGGCGATTTCTCCAATTCGTTCATTACGGCTTTCATGCGCTCTTCAAATTGGCCACGGTATTTGGTGCCGGCAACCAGCGAAGCTAAATCGAGCGTAACTACTCGTTTATTAAACAGTACACGAGAAACTTTACGCTGTATAATACGTAAGGCCAAGCCTTCGGCAATAGCCGATTTACCTACTCCGGGCTCTCCAATTAAAATAGGGTTGTTCTTTTTACGGCGTGATAAAATTTGCGATACCCGCTCAATTTCTTTATCTCTGCCTACAATAGGGTCTAGTTTTCCTTCTTCGGCAGATTTGGTTAAATCTTTACCAAAATTATCTAATACCGGTGTTTTTGATTTAATATCTGAAACTTTTTTAGGTTGCGTAAAGCTTTCCTCTTCCGGAAATTCTTCATCGCCACCCGCAGCAGAGCCTGGAGCTTCGTCTTTAAATTCTTCTTTATGTTGTTCTACTTCGGCTTTTACCACCTCATAGTTTATTTCAAACTGCAATAAAATTTGCGAAGCCACATTGTCTTCATCTCTCAAAATAGATAGCAATAAATGCTCGGTACCTATAATTTCGCTCTTAAATATTTTTGCTTCTAAGTAAGTGATTTTTAGTACTTTTTCAGCTTGCTTGGTTAAGGGAATATTACCCAAGTTTAGGCTAGTGGTAGAAGTACCTTTCACGGCATCTTCAACCGAATGACGTACACGTGCGGTATCAACACCCAAGGTTTTTAGAATTTTAATGGCCATGCCATCACCTTCTCTAATAAGCCCAAGGAGTAAATGTTCGGTACCAATATAGTCATGGCCCAAGCGGAGAGCTTCCTCTCTGCTAAATGCAATTACATCTTTTACCCGTGGTGAAAATTTAGCTTCCATCTTGTTTCCCTTTCTATGTTGGTGTTTAAAGTTCTAAGCTATGTAAATTATTCACTCCATCCAATAGCCTTTTGTCAAACTTATATCAACAATTAGGCCATTTTAATACTTAACGGAAATTATGTCAGTATGATATGGCACGTTTAACTACCCTCTAAGAATTATGGTGATACTATTTTAAAATTTTCTTGGCCACCTTACCAGTTCCATCGGTTTTGGTGGTTTTAGTTAAGCCTAAAATACGGGTAACAATATCGTATACTTCTATATTTTTAAATGCAGGTACCTGCAGCCCTTGCTTAAAGGCTGGCCCCCAAGCATAAAAAGTGGCGTTCATATCGGGCACTGCCGCAGGGTCAAAACCATGAAAACCAGGATTTACTTTCCAATCGGAAAAAACTTTAGGCCATTTTGCCAATAAAATCAGGTCGCCAATACGATTAAATCGATCATCTTTTGGGCCATAATGCAATCTCTTCGGCACATCTTTTTTCAAATAAACTTCATAATCTACAGCATCTGCTTTCAATTTGGCATGTAGCGGCAAAATATCTGAGGCCTCATTGGCATAAAGCTGTATCATACTACCAGAAGTGCTAATTTTAAACTTCTGCTTATCAATACTAACCGGTGTTTTAATAGGATTTTTTTGATCTACTTGAGTCATCCCGTGATCGGAAACAAAAATAAAATTAACGGGCAAGCCAGTACTTTTTACAGCTGCTACAAGTTCTGTAATGTAACTGTCTACCAAACGCACTGCAGCATTAGTTTCGGCAGATTCAGGACCAAAATCATGCCCAGCATGGTCAACTTCGGGGTAATAAAAACTAATAAAATGCGGGCGTTTTTCTTCCGGTAATGTCAGCCAATTTTTTACCACTTCTACCCTATCTTTATTGGAAATCTGTTCGTTATAATAATAGTAATACGTTGGACGTACACCCTGTACATCTGCATCGCTACCTACCCAATAAAAACTAGCAGAAACCATTTTTTGTTGTTCGGCCAACACCCAAAGCGGGGTACCGCCATACCAAAAACCATCTTTCACCTTATCTTTTTGACTCATGCTAAAGGTTTCTTTTCGAGCCCTATCGTAAAACGAATTGGCTACCAAACCGGTATGCGATGGATATAATCCCGTGGCAATGGTATAATGATTGGGGAAAGTTACAGACGGGAAGGAGGGAATGAGTGCATCGGCTGTTACACCCTGCTGAGCAAACTGAAGCAAGGTTTGAGCTCCATATTTTTGGGCATAATCGTAGCGAAAGCCATCGGCAGAAATTAAAATTACATAGGGTTTTTGCTGTTGCTCGGGTGCATTTGCTCTACCAGCAATTACTTGTTGTGTGGTATCTACCTGCTGTGCTGCAGCCAAAAGGCTAAATCCTGCTAATAATAGGCTTAAAAGCGACTTTATCGACATATTTTTCATGCTACAAATATCTACATTATATCTGATTTTTTGTTGAGCATAGCGAATAGGTAACCTAAAAATAACAGTGTTAGCAAAGTGCCTTATGTTAACAATTAAATAATTGGTTTTTAACAAAAGGAAGGGAAACAATCACTTAATTTTATGGACCCCTAAAAAGGTCGGCAAATTTTAAACCAAAATTTATGACCTGGAAAAAATTCAATGGCGATGAAATTAAGCTACCCATCATCGAAGAAGTAGAAAATGCCATTATTCGTGAAACTAGTTTAGGCAATACTCTTAAAGTATGCATCGGCACCGATTCGCAAGTAAAAGGCGACCACACCGATTTTGCTACTGTAATTGTGCTCGTTCGCGAACAAAAAGGCGGCTTCATGTACATTCACCAAGAACGCAGTACCCAGAAAATGGGCATTAAAGAACGTATGTTATCGGAGGTCCAAAAATCTATTGAAATTGCCTATGCGCTTTGCGATTTATTGGATTTGTATGATGTGGATTTAGAAGTACATGCCGATATCAATACCAATCCGCAGTTTAAATCGAACCAAGCCTTACACGAAGCAATGGGTTATATTTTGGGGATGGGTTTTGTATTTAAAGCTAAGCCAGAGGCCTTTGCCAGTTCGGGCTGCGCCAATAAAATGGTGCAATAAATTGACCGACAAATTACAAGGAAGCGGCTACACCATGAGCCCTAAAGCGTAGCTTTGCCGCTATGAAAACCTATCAGTTACGTTACGAACAAAAATTACCCATTAGCCTTACACAGGCTTGGGACTTTTTCTCTTCGCCAGCAAACTTGGCAAAAATTACGCCCGATCATATGGGCTTCATCATTACATCTGATTTTAAAGAAGGGCAAAAAATGTACCCGGGTATGATTATCACTTATAAAGTATCTCCACTTTTAGGCATCAAACTCAATTGGATGACTGAAATTACCCACGTAAAAGAAGGCGACTATTTTGTAGATGAACAACGCTTCGGACCCTACGCCCTTTGGCATCACCAACACCATTTTCAAGAAATTCCGGGCGGCGTGCTCATGACCGATATTATTAATTATGCAATACCAATGGGTATTTTTGGACGTATGGCCAATAGCATATTAGTAGCCAAAGAAATACAAGGTATTTTTGATTATCGAGAGAAAAAAGTAGAAGAATTATTTGGGAAATATAGCGGCTAAACTAGTAAACCGGCTTGGTACTTACTGCCTTGCACTACCCCTCTACTTTGCAGGCCTTTGTCAATATAATCCTGAATTTCTGTTTTTTTAAGGCCCCAATTGGGTGCAATTAGCAAATCGTAGTCAGACAAGCCAAATAAACGCTGCAGTACCATATCGGGACGTAAAAGCGGGATAAATTCCGCTAAAAATTCGGTGTATTCTTCTAAACTAAACAGCTTAAAGGGCGCTCTCTTGTATTTTACCCCCATTACCGAACCCTCTACAATATGCAGGTGGTGTAATTTGGCAAATTTTACTTGTGGAAAGCGATTCAGTTCATGGGCATAGGCCAACATCATTTCTTTCGTTTCCCAAGGGAACCCAAAAATAGTATGCAAGCAAACATCCAACTTCGAATCTTTTACCAAGTCTAGACTTTGCTCTAAATCTTCATGTAGGCAACCCCTATTAATCTGAGCCAGGGTATCGTTATAAATAGATTCCATACCCATTTCCAAATCCACATCAAAGCGATCGGTATAACTTTCTAAAAGCGCCACTTTTTCGGCATCTATACAGTCGGGCCGAGTACCTACCGAGAGGCCTACAATATTTTCGGTATTTATGCTCAAGCCCTCATCATACATGCTTTTAAGGTAATGCGTAGGTGCATAAGTATTGGTATTGGGCTGAAAATAAATAATGAATTTCTCCGCTTGATAATTCTTAATGGCCCGTTCCATACCCTGCTCAATTTGATCTTTAATGCTGGGCAAACTCCTAGAAAGCTCGGGCGTAAACGAATCTACATTGCAATAGGTACAGCCACCAAAGCCCTTAGTCCCATCACGATTTGGGCAGGTAAAGCCACCATCGGCAATAATTTTAAATACACGTTGGCCCTGGTATTTATCTTTTAAATAACCACCATAATGGGTATAGGGTTTAAAGCCGTAATCGAGTGGGGTTCCCAAAGAATTGTGTCTATGATTTTTGACAAAGATACATAAACAGCGACTAGCTTTTTAGTACATTTGCGTACCAATTATATCCTATGGAAAGCATTACTGCTTATCAACCAACACACAAAATACGTTTCGTTACGGCTGCTTCATTATTCGATGGCCACGACGCTACTATTAATATTATTCGCCGCATTCTACAATCGTCTGGGGCAGAAGTAATTCACTTGGGCCACAACCGTTCGGTAGATGAAGTGGTGAATTGTGCCATTCAAGAAGATGTGCAAGGAATTGCCATAACCTCCTACCAAGGAGGCCATATCGAGTACTTCAAATACATGCACGATTTATTGAAGGAAAAAGGTGCCGGACATATCAAAATTTTTGGAGGCGGAGGTGGCGTAATTTTACCTCACGAAATAGCCGAGCTAAAAGCCTACGGAATTGCCAATATTTATTCGCCAGATGATGGCCGAAAAATGGGTTTGCAAGGCATGATTAACGACATGCTGCAACAATGCGATTTTGCAACCCGTACCAAAGCCGCTGATGAACTAAAAGGCATTCAAACAAAATATATACCGGCTATTGCTGCCGCCATAACCTTGGCCGAAAATGTACCAGCCGAAGCCGAGGGTCTACTCAAGGAATTAAAAAAACTCATCGGAACAAAAAAAGTTCCTGTATTGGGTATTACCGGAACAGGCGGTGCCGGAAAATCGTCTTTAGTAGATGAATTGGTTAGACGTTTCTTAATTGAAACGGATAAAACCATGGCCATTATTTCCGTAGATCCATCTAAACGGAAAACAGGAGGAGCTTTACTTGGAGACCGCATTCGGATGAATGCTATCAATAATCCCCGCATTTATATGCGTTCTTTGGCTACCCGCCAAGCCAATTTGGCTTTATCTAAATACGTGCAAGAATCTATTGAAATTTGCAAAGCCGCCGACTACGATTTAATTATTGTAGAAACCTCGGGCATTGGCCAATCGGATACCGAAATTACCGAGCATTGCGATGTTTCGCTCTACGTAATGACCCCTGAGTTTGGTGCCGCTACACAGTTAGAAAAAATTGATATGCTCGATTTTGCAGACCTAGTAGCGATAAATAAATTTGATAAACGTGGCGCTTTAGATGCCCTCCGCGATGTACGCAAACAATACAAACGCAACCATAACCTATTCGAAGCGGCCGATGAAAGTTTGCCGATTTTTGGCACCATGGCATCACAGTTTAACGATCCAGGCATGAATGCTTTATTTGCTGCCTTAATGGCTAATATACAAAGTAAAACGGGTATCAATTTAGAAGCAAATTTTGCACTCAGCAAACACAGTGGCGAAAAAAGTTACATCATTCCACCGGAACGCACCCGCTATTTGGCCGAAATTGCCGAAGCAAATGAAGACTATAAATCTTGGGTAGCCAAACAGTGTGAGTTGGCACAACGCCTATTTCAACTGAAAGGCACAATCGATCTTTTAGGCGATAGCCATAAAGAAACACGCTCCGATTTAGAAAAAATATATACTCAAACAGAAGAAAAATTAGACGTAGCATGCAAGCGCTTGTTGCGTGAATGGCCCAATACGGTAAAAAGATACCGAGAAGACGAATTCGTATTTAAGGTACGAAACAAAGAAATTCGTCAGTCTTTATTTACAACGTCGCTTTCGCAATTGCGCATTCCTAAAGTTGCTTTACCAAAATATGAAGCTTGGGGCGATATTTTATGTTGGTTACTTACCGAAAATGTTCCAGGAGAATTCCCGTTTGCAGCCGGAGTATTTCCACTAAAACGAGATAGCGAAGACCCTACCCGCATGTTTGCAGGCGAAGGTGGACCTGAACGCACCAATAAACGTTTCCATTACGTATCACTTGGTCAGCCGGCTATTCGTTTATCTACAGCATTTGATTCGGTAACGCTTTACGGAGAAGATCCACACATTCGTCCGGATATTTATGGGAAAATAGGCAATGCCGGAGTAAGCATTGCCACCCTAGACGATGCTAAGAAATTATATTCCGGTTTCGATTTATGCCACCCGGCCACTTCGGTTTCCATGACTATTAACGGACCAGCCCCCATGATGTTGGGCTTTTTTATGAACGTGGCCATTGACCAACAATGTGAGAAATACATTAAAGCCCATGGTTTAGAAAAAGAAGTTGAACAAAAAATTGAAGCCATTTATAAGAAAAAAGGTTTAAAAAGACCTTCTTATGCTGGCAAACTCCCCGAAGGGAATAATGGACTTGGCTTAATGCTATTAGGTGTTAGCGGCGATGAAGTATTGCCAAAAGCCGTGTACGAGAAAATTAAAGCAGAAGCCATTGCTTTGGTTAGAGGAACCGTACAAGCCGATATTTTAAAAGAAGACCAGGCGCAAAATACCTGCATTTTCTCTACCGAATTTGCCTTGCGCATGATGGGTGACATTCAACAGTATTTCATCCACAATCAAATACAAAATTTTTATTCGGTATCTATTTCAGGTTACCACATTGCTGAAGCCGGAGCTAATCCTATTTCGCAATTGGCTTTTACCTTGAGCAATGGCTTCACGTTTGTAGAGTATTATTTAAGTCGAGGAATGAAAATTGACGACTTTGCGCCCAATTTATCTTTCTTTTTCTCCAACGGAATCGATCCGGAATATGCAGTTATTGGCCGTGTTGCCCGACGCATTTGGGCAAAAGCCATTAAATATAAATACAAAGGAGCCGAGCGTTCGCAAAAACTGAAATACCATATTCAAACCTCAGGGCGTTCGCTGCATGCACAAGAAATTGATTTTAACGACATACGCACTACCCTCCAAGCCTTGTATGCCATTTATGATAATTGCAATTCCTTGCATACCAATGCTTATGATGAGGCCATTACCACACCTACCGAAGAATCGGTGCGTAGAGCCATGGCCATTCAGCTAATTATTAACCGAGAATTGGGCTTGGCTAAAAATGAAAACCCACTACAAGGGGCCTTTATTATAGAGGAATTAACCGATTTAGTTGAAGAAGCCGTACTCGAAGAATTTAAACGCATTAACGAACGTGGCGGCGTATTGGGCGCCATGGAAACCATGTATCAACGCGGTAAAATACAAGAAGAAAGCTTGTATTACGAAACACTAAAACACAACGGCGAATTTCCCATTGTGGGCGTAAATATGTTTTTAAACAAAAACGGTTCGCCAACCATTTTGCCTGGCGAAGTTATTCGAGCTACAGAAGACGAAAAGCAATTCCAAATTGCTACCCTGAGTGCTTTCCAAGAACGAAATAAAGAAGTAACCAATGCAGCCTTGCTATCACTTCAACAAAAAGCCTTGGCTGGTGAGAATATTTTCGAAAGCTTAATAGAGGTTTGTAAAATTTGTTCTATTGGGCAAATATCCAATGCATTATACAGTGTTGGTGGCCAATACCGACGAAATATGTAAGTACTAAAAAAGCCCCGAAATTCGGGGCTTTTTGTTAAGCGTGTATCCAGCTAAATTTATAATCTAATCCAGGACTTTTCATCCGTTCGGCTACTCTCATTAATCTGTCGGGTAGTGTCATGACGTAATCTCTGGCTTTTTCTCCAGCTTCGTTTAAATCACGTATGCTTTCAATTTGCCATTCTACCAGGAGTTCTTTCATAATATCTACATAATCCGTAGCCGTATAAACTCCAGTACGTTGTGCAGCATCGGTAAAGTGACCAAAAGTTTGGCCCACTTGTAAACCAATTTCACGCAAAAAATGCGCAGGCATTACAATTTTTTTCTTCATCATATCCTGAAAAGCCAACATCACTTGGTTCGCATCAACTTCAAAAGCTTTTTTAATTAAAGAGATGTATGCTTTAGCATGTCTAGCCTCGTCTGCAGCAATAACGCCACACATTTTAGCCATCAACTTATCGCCTGCCTGTTTAGCCAAACCGGCTACTCTGCGGTGCGAAACATTGGTGGCCAATTCCTGGAAAGAAGTGTATACGAAAGTGCGATACGGATCATTGTAGGTTTGAATATCAAAACCATCGTGGATTAAATATTGAGTGGATATTTCCATAGCACGCATATCTACACGGCCACTTAAGTATAAATACTTATTTAACAAATCGCCATGGCGGTTTTCTTCAGCAGTCCAAGCTCTTAAGAACTTCATCCAACCACCTTGTTCGTTTCTAGAAACATCATCCACCATCATCAACCACGATTCGTAGGTTGGTAAGGCTTCCTCGGTAATGGTATCGCCAATAAGTACTGCCAATACATCATACGGCAGTTCTTTAGCATTTTGTTGTAGTTCTTTGATATCAGCAAAAAAAGTTTCTTTACTAGCGTCAGGCAAAAAATCGCTTGGTTGCCACAACTCTTCTACTGGTCTTAAATACGTGGCCATTTCCCCCTCCATAAAGGGCTCCAAGTAAGTCATTACTTCTTTTCTCGATTCAACAGGAATTTCATTTTGCATAATAACAAATATACGACACCTTAAACGATATTGAGCTTAAAAAAGATAGAATAAAGATTAAAACCCCACGCTCATAACCAATTATCATTAAAAAACTCATTTTTTAGTTTGCGAATATTCGCGTACTTTGAGGTAATGAAATACCCCTTACCCGAAGCTCTTTTAGATTCATTAAAGTGCATTGCTGCTCCAAAGGTTCCTGCTTTTATACAACTACACGAAAGCGAAGAAACGCTTACTAGTGTTCGAAAAAATGAGGCAAAGCCAAGTTCGGTATTTTTGGAAGAACAAGCCATTGCCTGGTCTACAGCGGGGAAATACCTCGAAGAACGCCCTTCCTTTACTGCCGACCCTTTGTTTCACGCAGGGGCCTATTATGTACAAGAGGCTTCGTCTATGTTTTTGGAGCAGGCGCTGAAGCAGGCAGATATCAGCAAAACTCTTAAAGTATTAGATTTATGTGCAGCACCGGGTGGCAAAAGCACCTTAATTAGTTCGTTACTTACTGATGAAAGCTTATTGTTGGCGAACGAAATTATTAAAACGAGAGTACCCATTTTAAGCGAAAACCTCATTCGCTGGGGTAGGGCCAATACCTATGTTAGCAATAACGACCCAAAAGATTTCGGGAGAATCCCTAGCTATTTCGATGTGGTGGTAGTTGATGCTCCTTGCTCGGGCTCGGGTATGTTTCGTAAAGACCCGCAAGCCATTAGCCAATGGTCGGAAGAGGCTGTACAGTTATGCAGCCAACGCCAACAACGTATTTTAGCCGATGTATACCCTGCTTTAAAAGAAGATGGCTTATTAATTTACTCTACCTGCTCCTATTCCAAAGAAGAAAATGAAGATATATGCGACTGGTTGGCCCAAACTTTTGAATTAGAAAGTGTGCGCATTCCAATAGAGCCTGCATGGGGCATTCAAGAAACCCAGTCGGATAGCATGCAACAGTGGGGCTACCGTTTTTACCCTCATTTAGTTAAAGGAGAAGGTTTTTTTATCGCCTGTTTTCGTAAAAAGGAGGCTACAAAAGAAATAATCATTCGGCATAAAAAGGAAGAACGAAACCGCATAGCCCAAGGTAAAGTAACGGAAATATCAAAGTGGATTAAACCCAATACGGGCTATGAATTAACGGTATTGGGGCATGTATTTTTGGCGATACCAGCCAATCAGCTAAAAGATTTCGATTATTTAAGAGAACAGCTATACCTTAAAAAAGCAGGTATTCGGTTAGGTAAATTTGCGGGTAACGACTTTATTCCAGACCACGAAATGGCCTTAAGTGTTTGGGTATCGGAGAGCATTCCTAGAATTCCGCTTAGCAGAGCGCAAGCTTTAAACTATTTAAAACGAATAGATTTTACGGCAACTACATCACTAAATGGCTGGGCCTTGGTATGCTACGAATCACTTGCTTTAGGCTGGGTAAAAGTATTACCTAAAAGACTAAACAATTATTACCCTAAAGAGTGGCGTATCGTAAACCAACAGGTATCCTAATATTGGCCACTAGCCAGTAACACTAATGTACAGGCTTTTGAGAATTCTATGCCTCTGATCTTAAGCAATTTTTCTAAATCTGGGTTTTCAGTCCCAGGATTAAAAATAACTCGTTTGGGCTTCGTTTGTAAAATATAGTTGTAATACGTTCCCTGATTATCGGGGCCAAGATAAAGTGTAATGGTATCTATATCAGTATATACCTCGTGGGCAAGTTCAATGGGAACTCCTGCAACTACTCCGGCTTTTACACCTACGTTAACAATGCCATGCCCATTTTCTACTAAACGAGTTGCAGCCAAATAGGCATAACGCTCTGGGTTGGTACTTGCACCTAGTATGAGTGTTTTCTTATTCATTAAACTAATTTAAGATATTTTTTTAGCAATTGCTTCCGCACAATTCATGCCATCAATAGCGGCAGATACAATACCACCGGCGTAACCCGCTCCTTCTCCACAAGGATACAAGCCCGAAATTTGTGGGTGTTGTAGCGTTTCCCGATCTCTAGGGATACGTACCGGCGATGATGTTCGCGACTCTACCCCAACTAAAATAGCCTCATTGGTATAGTATCCTTTCATTTTTTGGCCAAACAGCGGCAAGGCTTTGCGCAAACGCTGATGAATAAATTCGGGCAACACTTCGTTTAAATCTACCGAATTAGTGCCGGGAAAATAGGAATTTAGGGGTAAATCGTTAGAAACCCTACCCTCCACAAAATCGACCATGCGTTGTGCCGGTGCTACTAAATTGCCCCCGCCTGAGCGATAGGCCTGCTGCTCTATAGCTAATTGAAAGTTTAACAAGCGTAAAGGATCTGTTTCCGAACCCGGAACATCTTCTAAATTAATTTGCACCACAGTACCCGAATTAGCAAAAGGGTTGTTACGTTTAGATGGCGACCAACCGTTGACCACAATTTCGTTATAATCTGTGGCGCATGGCGCAATAATACCTCCCGGGCACATACAAAAAGAAAATACACCTCTATTATCCACTTGCTCAACCAAACTATAGTACGAGGGTGGCAAGTGTGGGTTACGTAAATCGCAATGGTATTGCGCCTGGTCTACTAAAATTTGAGGATGTTCTATACGCACTCCCAATGCAAAAGCTTTTGCCTCAATGGCTATTTGTTTTTGGTGCAATAATTCATAAATATCTCTGGCCGAATGGCCCGTAGCTAAAATAAGTGCTTCGGCATTTAGCTTGTTGCCATCTGCTAATACAACGCCTTTTAAGCTGTTGCTTTCTATCACAAAATCGGTCACTTTGGCATCAAAGTGCACTTCTCCACCGGCAGTTAAAATTTGCTCCCGCAGGGCGGTAATTATTTGCGGCAATTTATTGGTACCTATATGCGGACGAGCATCTACCAAAATATCGGGGCTGGCGCCGTAAGCGACAAAAGTCTGTAATACATAGTTTACATCGCCTCGTTTGTTAGAGCGGGTATATAATTTACCATCAGAATAGGTGCCGGCTCCACCTTCTCCATAACAATAATTAGATTCGGGGTTAATAAGACCTTGCTTGTTAATGGCGGCCAAATCGCGACGGCGTTGTTTTACGTCTTTTCCGCGTTCTAGCACAATGGGTTTTAACCCGAGTTCAATGCAACGCAGGGCGGCAAATATACCGGCCGGACCAGCGCCCACAATAAGAACGGGCTTTTTGTCAGTAACGGAGGGGTAGTTTACTGTAAATATTTCAGGTGCTAAGGCTTCATCAATAGCTACGATTAATTTAACCCGAAATACTACCTGACGGCTGCGGGCATCGATAGAGCGTTTGCGTATTTGTACGCTTTGAATACGATTAAGGGCTATTTTTAAACTTTGAGCAGCTTTTTTTTTGAGTAGGAGCTCATCGTCATTTTCTTCGGGAAGAAGAACGATTTCAATTTCTTGTGTCATGCGGTGCCAGGTTTTTATCCCGGATTGTAACAAAGGTATGAAATTTGCTATCTAAGTAGTAAATTGATAAAAATTTAAAATCATTATGAAAAAATTAATCTATACACTAGTTGCCGTGCTGGCGGTATTTTCTTTTAGTTCTTGTGGCTACAACTCTATGGTTACCCTTGATGAACAAGTGCAATCGCAATGGGCTCAAGTACAAAACGTGTATCAACGTCGTTCAGATTTGATTCCGAACTTGGTAAATACCGTAAAAGGAGCCGCTAATTTCGAGCAATCGACCTTAACCAAGGTAATTGAGGCACGTGCAAAAGCTACTTCGGTAACCGTAGATGCTAGCAAATTAACTCCAGAAAGCATTCAGAAATTTCAAGCTGCCCAAGGAGAATTAACCCAATCTTTAGGTCGTTTATTGGTTTCGGTAGAGCGTTACCCAGAATTAAAGGCAAACCAAAACTTCTTAGAATTGCAATCGCAATTAGAAGGTTCGGAAAACCGCATTACAGTAGAGCGCCAAAAGTTTAACGAAATCACCCAAGTTTACAATTCCAAAATTCGCACCTTCCCGAACAACATTACGGCAGGTATGTTTGGCTTTACTAAAAAGGGTTATTTTGAAGCCGATGCTGGTGCCGCTAAAGCACCTAACGTGCAATTCTAATGCATTTATTTAACGAACAAGAACAAGAACGTATTCGCCAGGCAGTAGCTTCGGCGGAACGTTCTACTTCCGGAGAAATACGTATTTGTGTAGAGAAAAGCAGCAAGCATGCTGCTTTAGATCGTGCGGTACAGTTTTTTCACAAATTAGACATGCATAAAACCAAACGTCGCAATGGGGTGCTTATTTATTTAGCAGTGTTAGATAAACAAGTGGCCATTATTGGCGACAGCGGTATCAATGCCGTGGTACCTCCTACGTTTTGGGACACTACCAAAGAAGCCATGGTAGCCGAATTTAAAAAGGGAGCTATGTTGGAAGGTGTTCTTAAAGGTATTGAAAAGGCCGGTCAACAGTTAAAAACCTACTTTCCATCGGTAGAAAACGATACCAACGAATTAAGTAACGATATCGCTTTTGGCGATGGCGAATAAACGAATCAGCACATGAAAAAAATACTCTACTCGGTTCTTGTGTTGATGCTTTTGGGAATAAACGCTTGGGCTCAAAATTTCCCGGAACGGCCAACTACACTCGTAAGCGATTATACCAATACCCTTTCTGCGGATGAAAATAAGGCTTTAGAACAAAAATTAGTTGCTTTTGCCGATTCTACTTCTAGCCAAATTGCCGTAGTACTGATACCCACATTAGAAGGTTACGATGTAGCCGATTATGCGGTTCGCTTAGCCGATAAATGGGGCATTGGCCAAGATAAAAAGAATAACGGTGTTATTCTTTTGGTTTCTATTGGCGACCGAAAGATGAGCATACAAACCGGCTACGGCATGGAAGGTGCTTTGCCCGATGCCATTGCTCGACGCATTATAGAAAATTCTATAAAACCGGCGTTTAAAGAAGGTGCCTATTACAAAGGCCTAGATGCCGGAACCAACGATATTATTGCTTATACCAAGGGCGAATACAAAAATGATGCCCCTAAAAATGGTAAAACTAAAAGCTTCCCCTTGGTTTTCATACTGGTATTTATTCTGATTTTTATAGCCATTGCCCGCAAATCTGGGGGCGGCGGAAACGGACAGGTAATTGGCGGGCATGGCACAACGGGTGCACTTTGGTGGCTGCTTGCAAGTGGAGGCGGTGGCAGTAGCGGTGGTGGTTTTGGGGGCGGAAGCGATAGCGGAGGCTTTGGCGGTTTTGGTGGTGGTGGTTTTGGTGGTGGTGGAGCTAGCGGAAGTTGGTAAGCTTAGAAATTTGACATAAAAAAAGCCCCCGAAAATTCGGGGGCTTTTTTGGTTAAGTACATTTCTAATAATCAATGGGGCTTTTTCATCAACTTAAACGCAGTAATGGCACCTACCAATGCGGCCAAAACCGTGAATACAATTTCTAGTTGGGGATATGCTTTATGGAGGTAGATATTGCCTAACATAAGTAAAGCCCAAGCCAATAGGCCGATGCTTAAGATTCTGATTTTTTCTTTACTAAGGGGCATTGTAAACTTTAGCGAATGGTTAATTTAATACAGTAGGTATTTTTTAGACACCCGTACCCATCCAGCCTGATTTGAATAGTTCACAAAATAAATCTTCAAATCGGCCTGATTGATATATGGTGTAAAATAAACTTTTTTATCCGATTGATTCGAATAGTTTACAAAATACCATTTGCCCTCATTGCCTTTTGCCTGATTCGAATAGACAACTTTATACACTTTCAAATCGGCTTTGTTGGGGTATTTAACTACAAATACCTTTATATCTGCTTGGTTTGCATAGGATGTGCTAAAGATTTTTTGGGCATAACTAGCTTGTATGCAGCAACAAAAAATAAGCAGCCTTAGAACAGAAATCATAGTCAAATAATAACGTTCCAGTTTCATTTAACTACTAAAAATCAAATCGAAAAAAATCATAGTTTGGATAACCATCGGTGTGGTAATAGGGGTATTCGTCATTATTTGACGAACGAAACCAGGTGTTTATTTTTTTAGGCTTCAATGGCGGCATTGGTTCGCCGTTTTCTTCCATGAAGAATCGATCATAAAAATTGAATTGAGTTCTTTTGAGCTGATAGTTTGCTTCAAAATATTTATCCAATTCACCATCGATATTAAACTTATCATAGCCCCCCTTCCTTTCATAAATTGTTTTATAAAAACGATTCGCAAAGATGTAGTTATAATCGGGTATATTAACTCCCTCATTGTGCAATATGAACGAAAGTTTTATTGTACCATCTTTTAATTCTTTAGCTTTTTCAGCTTCTAAAGGACCTATTTCAAAGATCACTGAACCGTCATTCTGCATAAATCCTCGAAAAAATTTGAATTTTCTGAAGGAGCCTAATAAGTAGGTTTCATCATCAGATGAATTCTGCTGCCAATTCCATTTTACATATCCGCTGGCTTCGCTAAAGTAGGCTATCGAATCTGCGTTGAAAGATTTTTTAGATTTTAAAGTCAAGAGCTGCGTGGTAGGGTCCCATAGACTATACCCTAAATCTAAACGAATATCAGCTGGGATGGGCCCTTGATTTGCAATGAAATTTTTTAACTGCGACTCAATGGTATTTGTAATAGTCTTGTTAGTGGGTTGGTAAGATTTTGCAAATACCAAAGGCTGACTGCTTGTCAACTTTTCTTGTGCAAAGAACAAAGAGCGATTTCTTTTCTCCAAGGCATCAATTTTTGCTGTAAAATCGGCGGGCGTGGTAAACTCATCCACATTTAAGCTTTCGGTAAAATTGCTGTAGTACACATTATTTTTCTGAATCAAATCGGTAAGGGATAAAGAATATCCAGTTAGTTTATCGATATAATTGGGCTCCTGCTCTTGATAAACGGCTTTAGTATTTACCAAAAAATTGAGCATGAGTTTGTTATCGTCACTAATGTGATTGATAATTCCTTTGGCAGATAGTATTTCTTTGCCATTGCGTAAATCAAAAATCGAAAAAAAGTTATCAGAGGTCTGGGCAATTAAAAGAGTATTACTTTTATCAATGAGCAATTTTCGGACACCTTGGAAAGGTAAGCCATTTCGGTTCAGAACACTTACGAGCTTATTGGTGCGGTAATTCAATACGACCAAAATTTCTGGATCATACTCTATGAATTGCTGTGCGATTTTAGTTTGTTGTTCGCCGACCTTGGCACTAAACACTTTTTCTTCTTTCTTTAAATTATATACATTTTCAAAATAGAGTGATTTAGGGTAATTCCCAAACCAGGATGATCCTCTAGAAATCTGTTGATCGGACTCTGGTGAATTTGCATAAGGTTTTATGATAGCTTTCAGCCAATCTGCCTTCTCTTTAAGGTACTTTGCCAAATTCTGCATCGGAAAATCAATGGAATTCCTTGAGAAATTGCTATTGAAAGGCAAAGAAGATGCTAAAAGAAGTTTGGTTGCTGTATCATCTGCAGATTTTAATGAAAAAGTGATCACAACCAATGAGTCGTTGTACGTTTTAGGTAGCCTAAAAGTATTACTGATGAGTTCTGTATCAAAGTCTTTCACATGAATGGTGTCTTCTACATTGTACCTATTTATTAAACACAGGTTTTGACCATTCGTTTTAACATTATTAGGACCCAACTTGTAGTTAGAGAATCGATTATCGGCGAAAGCAGAAGATTGATCAGTCATATAATCACTTAGTTTATTAGACAGGATGTTAAATGAGTACGATGAATTAGACGCATCTCCAATAAGAATATCCCCACGGGCTAATAAGGGTTGGTAAGCCGAGGTATTATTAGTAATAACCTTTAATTCACGAGGTATATTAAGATCTGGGTACTTTAACTCTTCTGATTCGGACATAACAAAAAACCCCTCATCTTCAATGAAAATATTAAATAGTGAACCGTCTCTTAACACAAAAATAGAGTCATTTAAAGCTATGATGGGATTACCTCCAGATGTGGTATAGCCGTATTTATCCCGTCTCATCAGTGCACCTTTTGTGTACCGTTCCTCATCAATTTCACCCCACTTTGTATCAACCACATAAAACCATTTGTTGCCTAAAGGCCTAAATTCGGAGGTGAGAAATTGTTGCGTTATGCTCTTATCATTCATCATGTAACCCCCTCCATTACGAGAAAAAGGCTGCCCAGTAAACGAGTCGTTGTATTTTGTAGCTTTTACTTTCACTTCTTGATCAGTCACTTGTTTTTCCAAAAGGGAAATGTGTGCCGGATTAAAAAAGCTTAATTCGGTAATGTTGTATAAACCCGCCGGAGCTGGTGCTGGCGTAGTGGTGGCCGGTTTTTTTACGGGGCTAGCTGCAGGCTTTTTTACCTGGGCGTTTGCCCCTAGGGTGTATACCGTTAATACAAGTGTGAGGATTCGGAACATTGATTTCATAAGACGTTTTTTTATAATTAAATACTGAATTTATTGGAGAGCAGCTGAAATTCTAGAGTTATGCAAATAGCCAACCGTGCCGTCGGTTAATTTAATTTTAGAATAGGGCTCTCCGGGTTGAATGATATCAAAGGTTTCGTTTTCGTACACTTTACGAATGATTTTACCTCCAGGGGTAGCACGTAGGTTGGTGTAGCCATCGGGGTCGTTAATGGAATAATCACCTCTTGGCACATTGGGTGCTGCGGCTTCAACCTTTGGAGTAGTTTCAATTGGCGCTTGCTCTTGAACCTGGGGCTGAACTTCGGTGGCCGTATTGGGTTCAATAGCTGCAGTATCTCCCGAAACTTGGGTAGTTTCTTGCTGGCTACTTTGAACCATACTATTACTTACAAATTCTTTTGCGCAGGCTAAAGCAACAATGACTACTAAAATGATACTGATTTTTTTTAAATCAAGTTTTTCTATGATAGCATGTACTTTTAGAGGAATTGTATCTGCTTTCTTCTTAGCAACTACCTCATAAATTAAGGCTAGCAACGTAATGGCAAAAAAGCTTTTTGCTACTCCGACAATTGCATATCTGTAAGTGCTTATATTTAAAAAGCCCAACAGTGCAAGTAACACATACGCCAAGGTAAAAGATAAAATCAGATTTTGAACCAATTTGAATTCGGCTTTTTTGGCCAAGAAGTATGGGATAGCCACAAAAAATACAAGCGCTAATAATAAATCGCTAAAGCCATTTAAGCTAGAACCTACTTTTTGATTTAGCCAAAACATAAACACTAAAATACCGCCAGCCATCACATACTCATTCGTTAGTAACCCTTTCAATTGTTCCGTATCTAAAGAAGTAACAGAGCCATCACTTGAAACAGATCCACTAAGCAAGTCGGGCTTAAATTCTTTTATGAGCAGTACCATCAAAAGCAGAATTGAACAAGCGAAGAAGATGTATAAACCAATTGCAGGATATAACCCTCCACTTATACTGGCCGATTGGCTTCCAAATCCTGAATTTACTGTACTAGAACCATTAATCTCTTTCCCCGAACTAAGAAACAAAAGACTTACTCCATTTAATACATTGATTGCACCAGGCGCAAATGACCACTTATAATCCTTGTAAATCATAAAAATTGTTACCAAGGCCAAAAGAAGACCAATAATACCCTGGCTAGTGAGAATACCCGTTGTAGATTGAGAATATGACTGCCCACCACTCACCATACCAGATAGTTCAACACTTGAAGATGCGGTAAGCCAAGGAAGGAAGGAAGAAAGAATGATAATTGCAGAGATTACGTAAGCAATGGTTTTTAATAGTTTCATGATTGTTTGGTTTATGTTATATCTGGGCATTAGTAAAACATAAAGCTAATCGCCCTAAGCGCTACTAAGCCAAAAAAATAGGTGATTTGGGTTATTCACTTATTTAACTAAATGTTATATAAGAAGATACGTATTAATTATAAGAAAATCGGAGCGCTAAAAACGGCTCTTGAGCGCCTTTAAGGCGGCAGTATTTAAGGAGTATCGGGTTAAGCGCTTATCTTCAGGAGAAATATGGCGCTCAATGGCTTTTTCGATATAGAAGAAGAGCTGAACTTTCTGATTGATTTGTGCAATGGTATTTAAACGAATACGACGTTGGTTTTCAAGGGTTTTACCAGACAAACCTAATAATTCATTTACCTCCACCGTAGATAGATAATGATCTGCATCTAGAGCCATTAAGGCTTTTATAAAGGCTGTTTCTTGCGCATCAAACGAAAGGTATTTTTTCTGCTTTCTGCGTTTGGCATAATATAAAACGGCACCAAAAACAAGAACTACTAAACAGCCCATACCATAATAAACCGCATACGATTTGGGGCTATAAAAGGGGCCTAAATACTCCGCTTTCGCTCGAATATCTGCAATAGCTAATTTGCTAAGTGGACCGTTTTCTAAATTCCAATAACAATAAACGATGTCGCCAGAAACAAAGCGATATTCACCGCCCTGAAACTGTTCCTTATTGCTTTTGTACTCAAAAACAGTATTTTTAACCGGGTCTATGAGGTATACCTTTTCTCTAGAAAACTGAACAAAATAGATGCCATTCCATGCCAATTCACGGTTGGGCTGTTTTAGCAATTCGGGGTTAATTTCTCCCAACAAGTCCCACGCATTTGTTTTAAAATCGTAGGCATAAAACTGATTATTAGTCCCTAAGGGATAATTTTCTAAGTATTTCCCCTCTTCAGATCCACCAGTATAAAACTTATCGGCATTTTTAGAATAGCCTTGATAGCCATCAAAAATAGATACAGGGCCTTCATTTTTAGGTCGAATAGCTTGCCACTCTGCCGATTTTTTATCAAAATAAGTGATTGCTTTACTATAGGACCAAAAACCAACACCGCCAACGCTATAAATGACTTGATTCCGCTCAAAAACATCTGCACCGAAATTATATCCAGCATAAAATGTCTTATCAATTCTTAGGAGCTTTTTTTGAAGAAAATTTAATTCGTAAACCTGGCCAGTCCCGTCTACGGTAATGAATAAGGTACTGTAATCTTCAGAAAAGAAATAATGATTAGAAACCGTAGGAGGTAATGTTAGCGCATACTGTGGAGCAACTTGCGCCTTAAAATAAAGCTGCCATTCACCTAAACTAACTTCCTTGAATACTTCCCCAGAAGCAATATCAATACGAGTTCGGGAAGCCGATTGAGGATCTATCCATGTAAAATACTTAGACCCTCCATAAAGATTTTGAAAGTGCAATAGACCGAAAAACAGGACGAATAACCCTTTTTGAATTACGTTCATGTCTATTAAGGTTAGGTATAAACCTAATTAACTCATTTTCAGTTTTTTCTGAATATCAGCTACGTAGCCTTTGAATTTCTTATCGGTATCAATTAAATCTTCTACCGTTTGGCAGGCGTAAATAACGGTAGAGTGATCGCGACCACCAAAAAATGCGCCAATAGATTTAAGCGAAGTTTTGGTATGACTTTTAGATAGGTACATAGAAATTTGACGGGCTTGCACAATCTCACGTTTACGAGTTTGCGATTTGACCATTTCTATGGGCACCTCAAAGTATTCGCATACTAATTTTTGAATGTAATCCATAGAAATTTCTTTGCTGGCATTTTTGATAAAATTCTTCAGCATAGATTTGGCTAAATTCAAATCAATTTCTTTACGGTTTAAGGTAGATTGAGCCAATAAAGAAACCATGGCTCCTTCTAATTCACGTACGTTATTATCAATATTGTGCGCCACGTATTCAATCACTTCGCCTGGTAAATCAATACCATCGGCATACATCTTCTTTTTTAAGATGGCCATACGGGTTTCTAAATCGGGTACCTGCAAATCGGCAGAAAGTCCCCATTTAAAACGGCTTAATAAGCGTTCTTCTAATCCGGCTAAATCTTTAGGAGCTTTATCTGAAGTCACAATTAATTGCTTACCCGATTGGTGTAAGTGGTTAAAAATATGGAAGAAAATATCTTGTGTTTTTTCTTTACCGGCAAAATTGTGCACGTCATCCATAATGAGTACATCCATGGCTTGGTAAAAATTCACAAAATCGTTAATGTTATTGTTTTTTAAGGCATCAACAAATTGCTGCGTAAATTTCTCACAAGAAACATACAACACCAATTTATCTGGCATAATGCGTTTAATCTCGTTACCAATGGCTTGGGCTAAATGGGTTTTGCCCAGACCTACGCCACCGTAAATCATTAAGGGATTAAACGACGTGCCTCCCGGTTTTGCAGCTACGGCATAACCTGCCGAACGTGCCAAACGGTTGCAATCGCCTTCAACAAAATTTTCGAATGTATAGTTTGCATTTAACTGCGGATCTACTTGCAATTTCTTTAAACCAGGAATTACAAATGGATTTTTAATGTCTTTATTTAAAGCCACCGGCATAGGCATCGATTGATTTTTGCCTTCTGCTCCATTACCGTTTGATGGCATATTGGTGGTAAACGGAATAGATGTAGATGATTTTTCTACCACGATATTGTATTCTAATCGTCCTTCTTCGCCCAATTGTTTTTTAACGGTTTTGCGAAGCAGACCAACATAATGTTCTTCTAACCACTCGTAAAAGAATAAACTCGGCACCTGTATGGTTAGTACATTACCTTCTAAACGCAAAGCTTTGATCGGCTCAAACCAAGTTTTAAAACTCTGAGCCGGGATGTTGTCTTTGATGATCTGAAGGCAGCTGTCCCATACTTGGGTACTAGTTTTTTCCATGTATAAATTTCTAATAAGGTGATTTACAAGCAATAGACCAAAGATTTGTTGACCTCCTTTGGAACCTCGAATATTCTAAAAAAAAATCATATAAAAAACTTATTTTGAATTTTATTAACATTTATTTCAAAATATGGGTTTAAACACCAATGGGATGACAAAAAAATGTTAGTATTCTCCGAATTCTTTGCGTAATACATCGGCAATTTCGCCCAAGCTAGCATAGCATTCTACCGCGGCTAAAATGTATGGAACCAAGTTTTCTGTCCCAGCCGCAGCCAGAGCCAATTCGGCTAAAGTCTTGTCAACGTTTTGTGTATTTCTTTCGGCTTTCAGTTTTTGCAATTTTTCTATCTGTACTACACGAATCGAATCGTCTACTCGGAACAATGCCCCAACCGCCTGCTCTTCTTGAGTAAAGGCATTTACGCCAACCAAAATACGTTCGCCCTGCTCCAACTCTAACTGGTAACGGTAAGCGGCATCGCCAATTTCTTGCTGCATATAGCCGGTCTCAATGGCGTTTACCGAACCACCCATGGCATCTATAGTTTCTATATACTTCCAAGCGGCGGCCTCCACCTCATCGGTTAGGCTTTCTACAAAATACGAACCGGCCAAAGGATCAACCGTATCGGTTACGCCACTTTCAAATGCAATAATTTGTTGGGTACGCAAGGCAATTTTAGCTGCTGCCTCGGTAGGTAAAGAAAGTGCCTCGTCATACCCATTGGTATGCAAGGATTGGGTGCCCCCCAACACAGCGGCCAAAGCCTGCTGCCCTACTCTAACCACGTTGTTTAAAGGTTGTTGCGCTGTTAAGGTTGAGCCTCCGGTTTGTGTATGAAAACGTAATTTCTGCGCCCTGGGATCGGTTGCTCCTAATTCTTTGGTGATGTGAGCCCACATGCGTCTAGCTGCTCTAAACTTGGCAATTTCTTCGAAAAAATTATTGTGGCAATTGAAAAAGAAGGATAAGCGTTTGGCAAAAATATTGATATCTAAGCCTTTGGCTAAGGCAGCCTGCAAATAGGCTTTGCCATTGGCTAAGGTAAAAGCCAACTCTTGCACCGCGGTAGAACCTGCTTCGCGGATGTGATAGCCCGAAATAGAAATGGTATTCCACTTGGGCACCTCTTGGCTGCAAAACTCAAAAACATCGGTAACCAAACGCATAGAGGGTTTAGGCGGATATATATAGGTGCCCCGAGCGGCATATTCTTTTAAAATATCGTTTTGTATAGTGCCCGAAATCTGTTTTAAATCGGCACCTTGTTTCTTAGCCACGGCAATATACATGCTCAACAAAATAGCGGCAGTGGCATTAATGGTCATAGATGTGGTAATTTTTTGCAAATCAATCCCATCAAATAAAATCTCCATATCGCGGAGCGAATCTATAGCTACGCCCACTTTACCTACTTCGCCTTCGGCCATCTCATGATCGGAATCGTAGCCAATTTGCGTGGGCAAATCAAACGCCACCGAAAGGCCCATGGTGCCCTGTGCCAATAAATAATGGTAGCGCTTGTTGGATTCCTCAGCAGTAGAAAAACCGGCATATTGGCGCATAGTCCAGGTTTTACCCCGATACATATCTTTCTGTATACCTCGAGTATAGGGGAATTCGCCCGGTAATTCTGTACTCGTTTTTGCGGTGGTGTACACCTCTTTAATAGAAATGCCAGAAGTAGTTGTATGTTTTTTTTCGGCCATGTAGCTGTTTGCGTGCTGCAAATAATTATTGGTTAAAATTAGCCAAAAAATCAGAAAAACACCGATTGTTTAGCAAATGTAAAATGCACATACAAAAATGGTTTATGTGCTTTTAAGCGTATATTTGTATATAATCTAAAAAAGATGAGTACAACAACGATAGAAGCGCCACTCAGTTTTACAGAAGGTGCTAAAATAGAACTTAAAAAATTAATAGAACAACAGGAGATTGCACCAGATTTTGGCCTACGTGTAGGCGTAGAAGGTGGTGGCTGTGCGGGCATGAATTACATTTTGGGCTTCGACCAAGAAAAAGAAGGCGATCAGGAATTTAACATTGATGGCATTCGGGTATTGATGAACAAAGCGCATGGTTTATATCTTGCCGGCATGCAAGTAGATTATCAGCAAGGATTAAATGCACGTGGCTTTGTATTTAACAACCCCAATGCGGCTAGTACCTGTGGCTGCGGAACTTCCTTTTCGGTTTAATAATATATACCTGTAACATTTAGTGCTATCCCGCTGTCAAACGAGCGGGATTTTTATTTTTTTTACACATCCATGAATTATTTAGAGAACGTAAAAGTGGCCATGCAATCGGTAAAGAGCAATAAACTCCGTACCTTTTTAACCGCCCTTATTATTGCTTTTGGCTTAATGGCTTTGGTAGGTATTTTAACCTCTATAGATGCCATTAAAAGCTCGTTAAACAATACCTTCTCTAGCATGGGTTCCAACTCCTTTACTATCCGTAACCGAGGTATTGGCATTCGCATTGGCGGAAATGGTTCTCGACCAAAACAATACAAATCTATTACCTACCAAGAGGCACTTACCTTTAAATCGCGGTTCAACTACCCAGCCATTATTTCGGTAAACACCTTTGCCACTTTTGCTGCTACGGCCAAATATGGCAACGTAAAAACCAACCCCAACTTATTTATTTTAGGAGCCGATGATAGCTATTTATTTACCGGCGGCTATAAATTAGCATCGGGGCGTAATTTTTCGCAAGGCGAACAAGAGTTTGGCAGCAGCGTAGTTATTATTGGCAACGAGGTTAAAACTCGTTTATTTAAAAATACCGATCCCGTAAACCGTATCGTAACCATCGGGAATAACAAATTCACCATTATTGGCGTATTTGCCGAAAAAGGTTCGAGTATGGGCATGGGTGGCGATAAAGTATGTGTTATTCCATTATTAAGAGCCAAACAAATTCAAACCAATCCCAACCCATCGTATACCATTGCGGTAATGGTTACCAACCCCACCTTAATGGAAAATGCTGTTGGCGAAGCCACCGGAACGTTTAGAACCATCCGCAAATTACGTGCTAAGGATGATGATAATTTCGAAATTATGAAGAGCGATGCCATTGCGCAAACGCTACTAGACAATATTAAATATGTAACCTTAGCCGCCATTATTATTGGCTTTATTACGCTCGTAGGAGCCTCAATCGGCTTAATGAATATCATGCTGGTTTCGGTAACCGAACGCACCCGCGAAATTGGTATACGCAAGGCTGTAGGTGCTACCCCCATGGTTATACGCCGTCAGTTTTTAATGGAGGCTGTAGTCATTTGTTTACTGGGTGGAATTAGCGGAATTTTCTTAGGCATATTAATTGGCAACTTGGTGGCCATTGCACTCGGGGGTAGTTTTATTATCCCATGGGCTTGGATGATTTTGGGCGTTATCATTTGCGTAAGCGTAGGTATGATATCGGGCTTTTACCCAGCCTCAAAAGCCTCTAAACTAGACCCCGTAGAGGCACTACGCTACGAATAAGCAGCTTATTTAAGCTGATCTAAGAGCGCATACATTTTCTTTTTTGCCAGCGGTGTATTTCCGTGATAGTTGTTTATCATAAACGCAAAAACCAATTCTTTTCCTGAAGCACTACGTTGATAACCGGCATAGGCCAATACATCGGCAATGCTTCCACTCTTCATTTTCATACCATTATACGTAGGCAAACTTTCGTAGTAAGATGCAAACCACGATTCTTTTTTAAGCGATTGCAAGATTTTAGCCATGCTTAAAGTGCTTACTCTATTGGCTGGCGATAAGCCACTGCCATCGCTAATGTTTAAAGAATAAGGGTCGATATCTAATTTATTTTTCCAGAAGTTTTTTACAACTTCTGCCCCTGCTTGCGTTACTGCTGGCTTCCCAGCATTAAGCGCTAGGGCCTTTAGTAAATTTTCGCCATATAAATTAATGCTCTTCCTATTGAACCAAAAAACTAAATCGGTGAGTTTTGGAGAGTTTATGGTATGGATTACCTGATAGCTAGGCAAAGTACTCGGCTGATGTTCTTGCATTCTCCGCCAAGTGGTGGGTGCTTCGCTTAATGCAATACCGGCAGTTCGTAAAGTATCGGCTAAGCGGTAGGCTGCATCGAATGCCGGATCGGGGATGGCCGGCGAAATGGGTTTTACCCAATCGATGCCATATGTTCCTCGTAAATATACCACCGATGAATAAGGTGCTGCATAGGCATATACTTTATCGCCACTTCCGGCCGGGCCGGTTTTTATCTCATTTATAAATTGTAGGTAGGGATAAGCCGGATCGATTTTTGTAAGTTTTACTAAATCACCCACCTTTGCACCGGGTTTTAGGTACACATCCAACTGATTTTCGTGCCAACTTAAAGATGTTGCTCCGGCTCCATAATAATTGCCAATATCTTGCCAAATCCAGCCATCGGGCGTAATTTGAGCGCCGTACAAGGAATCGCAGCCCACTACTTTGCCTTGTATGTGTTTAATACCTGCTTGCTTAATGGCGTTAAGCCATTGTGTTAATACAGCAGCAGTTCCTTGATTATACCGCCACGAACCTAGGCTGGGGTCGCCGCTACCTAAAATAATAATATCACCGCTTAAGATTCCTTCTTTTGAGATGCTCCCTGTATAAGCCAAACTAGTATTAAAGGTAAAATTAGGGCCCAACAAATACAATGCGGTAGCGGACGTAATGGTTTTTAAAGTTGATGCCGGAGCTAGGCCCTGCATCTCATTTTTAGCAAAGAGCACTTCGCCAGTTTGGGCATCGAGTACGGTAAGCGAAATACTAGCATACTGCATTTGCTCATCGGTAGCAAAACGAGTATAGGCTTGTTCTATTTTTTTGGCCAATTCGCTTTGTGCAAAAAGGCTAAGCGTAGGCAAACAACAGGCTAGCACCAAAAGAACTACTTTTCTCATGCTTAAAAGTAGAAAAATTATGGCAAGAAAAAAGCCTTCCCGATAATTATCGGGAAGGCTTACTAATTTTAATATATGCTTTTTACACTAAGCCTTTAGCCACCAAATACTCCGCAATTTGTACCGCATTGGTTGCCGCACCTTTGCGCAAATTATCGGCCACAATCCACAGATTTAAGGTATTTGCCTGAGATTCGTCACGACGAATACGACCCACAAATACCTCATCTTTTTCATGGGCATCTTTGGGCATAGGGTATTTTAAATTCGCCGGATCGTCCACTACAATAATGCCCACTTCTTCCGCTAAAAGTTGGCGCACTTCTTCTACATCAAAATCTTTTTCAAACTCAATATTTACCGATTCGGAGTGCCCGCCCATTACCGGAATACGTACCGTAGTAGCTGTTACTTGAATGCTGTCGTCGCCCATAATTTTTTTGGTCTCCACAATCATTTTCATTTCCTCTTTGGTATATCCATTTTCTAGAAATACATCAATATGAGGAATCACATTTAAATCGATGGTATGCGGATAAGCCATTTCGCCCGATATGCCTTTACGCTCGTTCATCAATTGCTCCACGGCTTTTACACCCGTTCCAGTTACCGATTGGTAGGTAGAAACCACTACCCGTTTAATGCCGTATTTCTTATGCAAAGGTTCTAACACTACCACCATTTGAATGGTAGAACAATTCGGGTTGGCAATAATTTTATCTTGTTTGGTTAATACATGCGCATTTACTTCGGGCACCACTAATTTTTTGTCTGGGTCCATGCGCCAAGCCGATGAATTGTCTATAACAACAGTTCCCAATGCAGCAAAACGAGGGGCTTCGGTTAAGGAGGTGCCTCCGCCGGCAGAAAACAAGGCGATATCTGGTTTAGCTGTAATAGCTTCATCAATGGTGAGTATCTTCACGTCTTTATCCTTAAAACGAATGGTTTTACCGGCACTCTTGGCAGAGGCAACAGGCAGTAATTCTGTTAAAGGGAAATTACGTTCCTCCAATACTTTCAACATGACGGTACCTACCAAACCGGTAGCACCTACTACGGCAACTTTCATTAATTTTAAGTTAAATTATTTAATTATTTGTAAATTGATGCGTTAATACTTACAAATATGAAAAATAGTTTAGTCTTTTTAGCACTGCTGTGCATCAATTCTGCTTTTGGGCAAGTAAATGAGCAATTTAATGACGGGGATTTTACAAGTAACCCGGTTTGGAATGGCAGCAATGCCGGGGCCGATTTTATCATTTCAGATCTGCCTAGTTTAAATCATCTGCGCTCTAACACAGTAGCCATTAATAGCAATTTTTATTTGAGCAATGCCAACCTCCTAGCTACTGATTGTACTTGGGAATTTTGGTGCAACCTGCAATTTAATACCTCAAGTACAAATTATGTGGATGTATACCTTATCTCGGACCAACAAAATTTACAGAGTGTAAACATTACCGGATATTTTGTGCGCCTCGGAAATTCTGCGGATGAGATTTCACTTTTTAAAAGAACGGGTGCAGTGAATACGAGTGTAAAAATTGTTGATGGACTAGATGGCACACTTAATACAACAAATAATACCGTAAAAATTAGAGTGAGCAGAACTGCTGCAGGATTGTTTACGCTTGAGCGTGACCTAACAGGCATTGGCTTTGATTATTTTCTCGAAGGATCGACTTTGGATAATAGCATTATGAGCACCTCCTATTTTGGATTTTTGGTGCAACAGTCTACCGTATCTTTTGTACAAAAACACTTTTTCGACGATATTGTAATTGCTCCCCTCATTGCGGATATTACGCCTCCAAACATCATCTCGGCTATGCCAATTGATTCGAATACCATAGCCATTGCTTATAATGAACCTATGGACAGTGTGAAAGCGAAAAACATTGCAAACTATACGCTCGATAATGGTTTTGGAAACCCTATCTCTATTAAAAAACTAGCCAATAGCGCTTTATATGAATTAAAATTTGCCACTAATCTGCAAACGGCCACCTATTTGCTAAGTATTATAAATGTAAACGATAAGGCAGGTAATGTGGTAAGCAATTCACCCATTAGCTTTTCCTATGTTAAACCTTATGTGGCACAAGCAAAAGACATTCTCATTAACGAAATTTTTGCCGATCCATCGCCACAAATTGATTTACCTAGTGTAGAATTTATAGAACTTTGGAACACCACTGATTTTTCCATTTCTATAAAAAATTGGACCTATAGCGATGGCACCAGCACAGCTACCTTTGGAAATGTAAGTATAAATGCACACGAATTCATAGTGCTAAGTGCCCTAGCTGATGTGCCTAATTTTACGTCATTTGGTAACGTAATTGGCCTAACTACCTGGCCTAGCCTAAACAATACCGGCGATAAGTTGATGCTCAAGAATGATAAGGGGGCAGTAATGGACCAAGTAAATTATGCCGATACCTGGTATAAAGACGCTACTAAAAAACTGGGCGGCTATAGCTTAGAACTCATCAACCCAATGGCAATTTGTACGGGCATTCAGAATTGGGGAGCCAGCTCGGATATCAGCGGCGGCACGCCGGGGAAAGTAAATAGTATGTATCAGGCGGGCACCAATCCGGAGCCCTTACAACTGCTCTCGGTAAACGTGTTAGATAGCGTAACCTTAAGCCTTCAATTTAACCGATTTATAGATAGCACCTCGGCGGTGCTTCCAAGCCATTACAATTTAAATAACGGCGTAGGCCAGCCAATTTCAGTAGTAGCCATAGCACCCAATTTTACCGAAGTGCAATTGAAGTTTGCAGCGCCTCTTAGCCGAGGGCTTACTTACACTCTAAGCAGCAACCAAGTAAGCGATTGCAGTGGAGTGCTCATTCAGGTACCCAATAATAGTAGTGAATTTTTCTTGCCCAAAAAGATTTTGGTTGGCGATTTATTAATATCCGAAATCTTATTTAACCCCAAAGTCGGCGGTGTTGATTTTGTAGAAATTTATAATACTACCGATCATCCACTCGATTTAAAAGACCTAGGCATAGCCAGTGCAGACGATCAAGATAAACTCATTAACCTGAAAGCAGTCAGCGGAGTAAACAATCTCATTCCGGCAAAATCTTACCGTGTATTCGCAACGGATACCGACAATATTTTAGCCAATTACACGGTAAACCAGTCCAATACTTTGGTAAAAGTTGCCTCTTTGCCTTCGTTTAACGATGATGCTGGTGTAGTCATTCTTATTCGCGATTCTATTCGTATAGATCAGTTTAATTATTCCGACAAAATGCATTTTGCACTCCTATCCCATACAGAAGGGGTTTCCTTAGAACGCAGTCTGTTCAGCCTAGCGGCCAATACTCCCGGCAACTTCCGATCTGCAGCAGCAGCAGTTGGCTTTGCTACGCCTGGTTATCAAAATTCACAATTTTTAGAAGGTGTGGCGGGCACTAATGAGGTTAACCTAAGTTCTGCCACGGTATCGCCAGATAACGATGGCTTTGAGGATGCCCTCACCATGCTGTATCATTGGCAAGAACCTGGCTGGATAGCCAACGTACGAATTTTTACCGAACATGGGCAAATGGTGCGTACCCTCATTAAAAACCAAACCATGGGCACAGAAGGCGCATGGGTATGGGATGGCCTTAATGAACAAGCCGAACGCGTACCCATAGGCATTTATATTCTCAAAATTCAAGTATTTAACGCTAGCGGACAAGTAAAAAACTATACTAAAACCTGTGTAGTGGCCACAAAATTGAATTAGTCGCTTTCATGCACCTTGGTTGTGGGTTTTTTTTACCTTTGCTTAAAACCGAGGCAAACATGCGTGAATCCATTTTGGTTATTGGCTCTAACGGGCAAATTGGAACAGAATTAGTGGAGGCTCTACGCCAAATCAATGGCAAAGAGCAGGTGATTGCCTGCGATATTCGGGAGCCTCAAACTTTTACTGGTCCTTTTGAACAAGTAAATGTATTAGACCAAGATAACCTACGCACTCTTTTCGGGAAATATCAGCCCACTCAAGTATACCTCTTAGCAGCCATACTTTCTGCCGTGGGAGAAGAAAAACCGAAAAAAGCGTGGGAGTTAAACATGGATGGATTACTCCATGTGCTCGATTTATCGGTAGAATTTAAGGTAAAAAAGGTTTTTTGGCCTAGTTCAATTGCGGTATTTGGGCCGCATTCGCCACAAGAAAATACCCCACAATACTGTATAATGGATCCGAACACCGTTTACGGATTTAGCAAATTAGCCGGCGAACGCTGGTGCGAATATTATTTTACTAAATACGGGTTAGATGTTCGGAGTATTCGTTATCCGGGATTAATTGGCTGGAAAGCGAAACCAGGCGGTGGCACAACTGATTATGCAGTACATATTTTTCACGAAGCCTTAAAAAATGGGCATTACGAATGTTTTTTATCTGCACACACCGCACTCCCCATGATGTATATGGAAGACGCCATTCGGGCCACCATTCAATTAATGGATGCCCCAGCAGATATATTACACATACGTTCGAGTTATAATTTGGGTGGCGTTAGTTTTACACCCGAACAAATAGCTACAGAAATACGCAAACAAGTTCCTAATTTTACACTCTCGTACACCGAGAATGATCCACGCCAAGCCATTGCCAATAGCTGGCCAAAATCAATAGACGATAGCTTTGCTAAAGAAGATTGGGGATGGAAATTGTCCTTCGATTTGGCAGGCATCAGCACAGATATGATTAAAAATTTAAGTAGAAAATAGCCCATGGGAAGAGCATTCGAATTTAGAAAAGAACGAAAATTTAAACGTTGGGCCAAAATGGCCGTTCAATTTACCCGTTTAGGCAAAGAGATTGTAATGGCAGTAAAAGCAGGCGGTGCCAACCCCGATGGCAATTCACGTTTGCGCACAGCTATGCAAAATGCCAAAGCGGTAAATATGCCTAAAGACCGTGTAGAAGCAGCCATTAAACGTGCCAGCAATAAGGACGAAAGCAATTATGAGGAATTAGTATACGAAGGATATGCGGCCCATGGGGTAGCTATTTTAATAGAAACTGCTACCGATAATACCAACCGTACCGTAGCCAACGTACGCAGTTACTTTAATAAATGTGATGGCAATTTGGGTAAAACAGGCTCTTTAGATTTTATTTTTACCCGGCAATCGGTATTTCGTTTTGAGCCTGGAGAAGTAGATTTAGAAGAATTAGAATTTGAACTTATAGATGCTGGCCTAGAAGAAATTTATATTGAAGAAGGCGAAGAAGGGAAAGATATAGCTGTAATTCATACCGCATTCGAGGAATTTGGCAAAATGCAAAAAGCCTTAGAAGAAAAGGGCATAGAAGTAATTAGTGCTAAATTAGAACGAGTTGCACAATCTACTGCTGAAGTAAATGAAGAACAAGCCGCCGATGTATTGAAACTAATTGACAAATTAGAGGAAGATGACGATGTACAGGCTGTTTACCACAACATGGGCTAAGCCCTATTTTAGGCCCTTTATAAATGCTGTTAATATTTGCATAAAGCCAGGAGCTAATGGCCCCTCGGCATTGGTATAATTTGCCATTGGTTTCTGAGTATCGAGCACTTCTTTAAGCACACATGATCCATCTTGGGGATAATAACTAGCTGAGCTTGCTTTACAACTCCTGCCAAGGCCTCTGCATCTTTTACCTGTATTTGGCTATCGGCATCGCCTTGTAAAATAAGAACCGGTTTTTGTAGCATAGAAGCCTGTGCCAAGGGAGCATATTTGAGCAAAGAGATTAAATATGGCTGTACCGAGGGTCTATAAAGTGCATTAAAATAGGAAGGGACTGCTGAAACCAATTTGCCTTCTTTTAAAGAATCCATAATGGCTTGCGACTCTTGCTGGATAGCCAAGGGTGCACTTCTAGAAATTTGCTCGGCAATAATTTCATCAAAACTACGGCCCATACCCGACACCAAAACTACCCCAGCAACCCGATGCTCTTGACCGGCGATACTAGCTAACAAAGCTCCTTCGCTGTGGCCAATAAGCACTATTTTTTTGTAGTTTAGAGAATCAAGCAAGTAGTTAAGCCAACTTTTAACATCGTTTATATAATCTTCAAATCGAAGGTCGGCTTCTTTCATGCCGGAGCTACTACTTTTCCCCACGCCTCTTTTATCATATCGTAAGCTGGCAATACCTTGCTTGGCTAAGCCTTCGGCTACTAATTTATAGGAGTTTGATTTTACACCTAAGTAATTATTTCCATCTCTATCAGTTGGACCAGAACCAGCAATAATAATGGCTACAGTTTGGTTTCGGCCGGCGGGTAAAAGTGTTCCCGATAAAGACCCTTTGGTGGTAACTACGTTTAGTTCTGTAGATTTTTTTTGGGCAAAAACAAAAATAGTGGGTGCCAAACACAAACTAAGCACCAAAAAACCTATTTTTTTCATTCTATAATTTTACTAGGGCAGCTTTGATCTCTTCCATTAACCACATAGGAGTAGAAGTAGCACCGCATATTCCCACTTTTTCGCCAGGAGCAAACATAGTAGAATTTAATTCACCAACATTGGATACGAAATACGTATTGCTATTGTATTTCCTACAAACTTCGTATAATACTTTGCCATTAGATGACTTTTTACCCGATACAAAAACAACTTTATCGAAATTCTTTACAAACTCGGGCAATTCCTTGTCGCGGTTAGATACTTGTCTGCAAATGGTATCGTGGGCTTTTATTTCGTAGCCACGGCTAATTAATTCTTCTTTAATTTGATAAAACTTCTCGGTGCTTTTAGTGGTTTGGCTAAATAGGGTAAACGATTTTGGCAAGTCTACCTCATCTAGTTCGGCCAAATCTTGAAATACCAAGGCATTGTTATTGGTTTGTCCTTGCAGAGCAATAACCTCGGCATGGCCGTGTTTTCCGAAAATGAGAATTCGCTCTTTATCATCAGATGAATTTTTAATACGGTTTTGCAATTTCAACACTACTGGGCAAGAAGCATCAATGAGAGTAATATTTTTTTCTAGAGCTATTTTATACGTTTCGGGCGCTTCGCCATGTGCCCGAATGAGTACTTTTTCATTTTCTAATCTGGGCAAATCATCATGAGAAATAATGCGCAAGCCTTTTGCTTTTAAACGTTCTACTTCTTCATCATTGTGCACAATATCGCCCAAACAATACAAATAGCCTTGTTCGGCTAAAATTTCTTCGGCCATGTCTATGGCATAAACTACGCCAAAACAAAAGCCCGAATCACCATCGATAGTCACTTGAAGATTATAACTCATAACAATTCAAAAGTACAAATTTACCAGGGTTTAACCCCAATAATTTAAGGCCATAAAAAAAAGAAATTGCGCTAGTAAGAGCGTGACAGCTACGGAATTTTTAGTGTTCTTTTTTTGATTAAAAAAGAGCCAAAAACAACCGAATGAAAATATAAACCAAGCAACATAATTTTGTAAAGGAACAGCTGTAGAAGCCCAATGCCAATAATCAAAGCGTATAGCTACTGGTTCTATAAATATATCGAGTACTACTAATAAAGCTGCCGCCAGCACCGCCTTTAACACATCAGATTTAATGGGTACATAGTGTATAGCACTTCCGGCGGCAAAAATTAACAGAACCCAATTTACACCGATAAGCAAAGGGATATTGGCAAGTTTAATACCCAATGCATCTCCATACTGATAGCTGCCAAATATAATTCCGGTATGCACTCCTAAGAATTCTATACCAAAACCTAAACAATAAATAAGTAGTGCAAAGTGGCTGTTAAAAGACTCATAACTCCACACTAGCAAGACTAACATGAGGAGTAAATGAAAGGGAATAAGGCTCGTGAATAGTTCTTTATAGCCGAAAAAAAAGCCTAAAAAACCTACAAGGTGAAATAGAATTACAAAAAAACTTAAGATATATTCTTTCTTTTTCATCCCACATTTCGCCCTTTCCATGTATTGCTATGTGTTAGTTTTTTTTGTGCAGCAACAATGGCAAGCAATACAAAACTAAGCATCTGTAGTGGATGTAATACTATGTTTCTCCATAGCGATTGACCAGATAGCAAGGCAATCATTATCCTGCTTAGTAAAATTAGGCTTAAGGCAAATAAACTTAATCGGATATCAACAAAGAAAATTAAAAGCAAGGGAGCCACAACCAACATAAATAAATACACACTCATCACAAAAATGCTATTGCCAAAGCCAACCAATACGTTTTTACTAAAACCCTCCAAGGCCTCCGAAAAGCCGCTGTACATTCTGCTCGAAATAAATCCACGGTCTAGCAGCACCTCTCCATCGCCGCCCCAAACTTTTACAGCCCTCATAATTTCTATGTCTTCCACTACATTCGCCTTCACGTGTTCGTGCCATTTATTTTGGCGATAGCTAGCTGCATCAAACACCATGCATTGACCATTGGCAGCTGAAAAAAGTAGGTTCTTAGAGAGTTGTACCAAACGAAGCGGCAACAAATTGAGCAATACAAAATTAATGAGTGGCACGAGGAGTTGTTCCCCAAAAGTGCCCATCTCTTGAGTAGGAAATATACTCAATAAATCTAAGCGACGGGCTTTCATACGATGAATAAGAGCAGCAATAAAGCCGGGTTGCACCCAGGTATCGGCATCTAAAAATACCAAATAAGTTCCCTTGGCTTCTCTAGCCAATTGATGACATGCATAATTTTTACCCAGCCAACCTTCTGCTAAGGGTTTTCCTGTAAGCACTTTAATTCGAATATCTTTTGCTGCAAAAGTTGCGCAGATAGAGGCTGTAGCATCGGTAGAACCATCATCTAAAACTAAAATTTCTAGGTTAGGATAATCTTCTTGAACTAATGATGTTAGCAGTTTAGCCATGTTTCGCTCTTCATTGCGGGCCGGGATAAGTATAGAAACCAATTCCTGGTGATGCTGCGTACTCTTAAATAAAAACGGACGAGAAATAAAATTAAAGAGGGTTACAGAAAAGCGAATGACTAAGAAAAAGAAAACTACATATACCCCTATCATACTTATACAGTCTCTTGGTTTTGGCTACGCTTTGCTTGGCTATAATGCTTATTGTATTCGCTTTTAATAAGCTGCAAACTGGTAAACTCGGCCCCTTCCCAAGTTTGCAAATAGGCCTTGGCCGTAGGTTTTTTAAACTGAAAATAATCTACTAAAAGAGCTACAAATAGGTATTGAAATTTACGGTCGGAGGAATTTATAACATTCATCAAGCCTTTTTCGAAAATCACCTCATCGCAGTGGCTAGAGAACAATTTACCTTGCGGAAAAATGACTACCAAATTGGCCGGATCGTTTAATAATTTACCGGCATATTCTAAGGTTTCAATCATGCTCCGCGATTGCTTTTTCACCGAAAAGGCGCCCAAATATTTTAAAAATCCGTGCGAATGGTAATTCTCTTCGGTCACCAAAATATGGAATTTCTTATGCAGAAATAAACGGTTGAGCTGGAATAGTAAAAAGCCATCCCACCACGAAAAATGATTGGACAGCAATAAAACAGCACGCTTTGGGTCAATTTCGATGGAATTATAGTCAAAATACTTAAAATTGCGGGCAATTATCCGGTTAATATACCAGGAAAAGAAGGCATAAATAAAAGCGTTTCGGCGTGGCGGATACATGGTTTAAATATAAGAAATTTTACAAAGCGTTTCGCTTTCAGGCAGATAAGTCATCCACAATTTTTGCCGAGAGTAAAGCCAACGGTATACCTCCACCAGGATGCACGCTGCCACCTACAAAGTACAACTCTTTGATTTTAGACGAGAAGTTGGCATGGCGCAAAAAAGCCGCAAACTGATTATTAGAACTGGTTCCGTACAAAGACCCTTGGTACGAGGCGGTTTTTTGTTCAATACTTCGGGGGTCTAATATTTCTTCGGTAACTATGAGCGGAGCAATATCCCGATTCAACATGCGGGATAACTTTTGGAGGATGTTTTTTCGTGCTTCTGCAATAAGTTTATCCCAATTCTGGCCTGTATTGGCCGGTACGTTTATCATCACAAACCAGTTTTCAGCACCTTTTGGCGCATCTTCAGTTTGGTATTTAGCACTTATATTGACGTAAATGGTAGGGTCAGCATCTATAGCTTGTTGCTCCCAAATAGCTGCAAACTCTTTTTTATAATCTTCGCTGAAAAAAATATTGTGCAAATCCAATTCCGGGAATTCCGCTTTAACGCCCCAATAAAAAATGAGTGCCGAACTGCTTCTCTCCTGACTCAGGATACGTTTTGGAGCACCTTCTTTTTTTAATAATTGACGATAGGTAAACCAAATGTCCATATTAGAAATCACCCGATCGGCGGGTATAATTTCTCCATTTAAACGGATGCCTTCAACTTTTTTATTCTCCACCAAAATTTCTTCTACACGGGCCTGGTAATTAAATTTTACGCCTAAATTTTCGGCCAGTTTAACCAAACTTTGGGTAATGGCTACCATGCCCCCCTTAGGAAAATAAGCACCAAAATGTTGCTCCAAATGCGGAATCACATTTAACGTTGCCGGTGCTTTATACGGGTTAGAGCCGTTATAAGTAGCATAGCGGTTAAAAAATCGGATGGTCTTATCGTCGGTAAAAAAATCGGTATTAGCGGTATTCATACTCCGAAAAGGGTCGATTTTCGGAAATCGGAATACGGCTTTTAAGGTTTCCCAGTTCAAAAAAGATCGAAGACGGTGCAGGCTTTTTTCTAGAAAAATAGCGTGGGTAATATCATAAATTCGGGCACTATAATCCAAAAATTGATGTACAGACGAAGCCGGATCTTTGGTTTTTAAAGCTATTTCTTCCGCTAATTTATCTCGGTTGGCCCAAGCATTAATACGGGTACCATCTTCATAAAAATAACGGCAAACCGTTTCCAATTCCTCGTAAGTAAACTCATCCTTTGGATTTTTACCGGCCAGGCTAAACAGCTCATCCACGTACTGTGGCATGGTAAACAAACTCGGGCCGGCATCAAACCGAAAATCGCCAGATCTAAACTCTGACAATTTACCACCGGGATAGGCATTGGCTTCGTAAACAGCTACTTCATGACCTTTAACGGCTTGGCGAATAGCTGATGCAATTCCGGCAATTCCGGCGCCAATAACAATTACTTTAGCCACTAGGCTTCTTTTTTAGAATTAATCACCAAACGTTCCACAATCCGGTTGTTTTCTACATGTTCTGAAACAATTTCTTCTACATCACTCAACTGCACTTTGCCATAAAAAACGCCTTCGGGATAAACCACCAAAATGGGTCCACGTTCACAAAGATCAAAGCAGCCGGTTCGCTGCGTTCTGATTTCGGCATTTAGCCCTTTATCCTTAATCGCTTTCTTAAAAGCAGCCACTAAAGCCAAGCCATTGGCTTCACCACAGCAGATACGAGCATCGGCTGCCCGATGATTGGTGCAAATAAAAAGGTGTTTTTGATAGATCATAATAAGATTAGTGAATTTGCATTTCTAGTATGTTAAAATTGTATTTAACAAATGCAAGGCAACCCCAACAGTAAATTAACAAGGGACTTTGTTATTTACGTTTTGATGCGCCCAGAACTATAAAAGCATATCCTAAATATAAAGCTGAGACAATAGCTGTCAGAATAAAAATATCTAAATTCTCCATGTCATTTTTTTAAATTAAGGTAAATGAGCAGTCCTATCATTGTTGGTGGCCATAAACCAATAAATATAGCCCTTTCATAATCTTTCAATATTAGATAGTGGTATTCAGAAATAAATATGGTAACAATGATTGCTGCTAAAATAAGGTATTCTAATAAGGGTGTCTTTTTCATATTTTAAATAATAGTTTTTCTAAATATATAACTTCTATGTCTTCTAGGTGTTAAATTGTATGCATTTTGCAAATAATTGCTTAAAAATAGCAATTTTTGAAACTAACATGACGAACAAAACAATAGTAGTAAGTGGCGGTACCGGCCTTATTGGTCAACGATTATGCAAAACCTTGCTTGATAAGGGCTACGAAGTGCGTATTTTAAGTAGGCAACTAAACCCAAGCATGGATAAACGCATGCGTTCGTTTACCTGGGATGTGGCCAAAAACGAGTTGGACGAACGTTGCTTTGAAGAAGCAGTTGCCGTAATCCATTTAGCAGGTGAGGCAATAGTAGATAAAGCATGGACTCCGACCAGAAAAAAAGCCATTATTGATAGTAGAACAAACTCTGTGCGCTTAATTTATACCGCCTTAAAAAACAGCCATAACACTTCCGTTAAAACTGTAATTTCTGCCGCCGCCATAGGTTTTTATAGCGATAGAGGAGATGAAATACTGACCGAAAACAGTCCGGCAGGTGAAGGATTTTTAGCCGAATCGTGTATTGCCTGGGAGCACGCCATTGACGAAGCAGAAGCCTTGGGATTGCGCATCGTAAAATTTCGTACCGGCATAGTGCTCGATTTAGCTGGCGGCGCTTTACCTCCTATGGCCTTGCCTGTAAAATTCGGTTTCGGCGCAAACCTAGGTTCGGGCAAACAATGGATTTCTTGGATTCATTGGGAAGACGTGGTGAACATGTACGTATTTGCGGTAGAGCATACCAATTTGCAGGGTACCTACAACATGGCAGCACCCGAACCCATTACCAATAGCACATTTACGCAAGCCCTGGCTAAACAATTTAAAAGACCGCTTTGGTTGCCGGGAGTTCCATCTATTTTACTAAAAGCAGTATTAGGCGAACGCAGTGCCGCCATTTTAGGAAGCACTCGAGTAGCTGTTTCTAAAATTCAAGATGCCGGATTTAAGTTCAATTTTTCAAATATTTCATCAGCCTTAAAAAATTTGTATGCCTAAAGCAACTGTTACTATTTTTTGGTTTCGTAGGGATTTACGTCTACGTGATAATCGTGGACTTTTTGAAGCGCTTAATGCCGGCTTACCGGTAGTGCCGCTCTTCATTTTCGATCGGAATATTCTCGATAAACTCAGCGACCGCAGCGATGCTCGAGTCGGCTTTATTCAACAAGAACTAAGAGCCCTTAATGAAGAATTAAAAGCCGCCGGCTCATCAATGCTGGTAAAACATGCCACGCCGGAACAGGCTTGGGAAGAAGTATTAAATGAATACGAGGTAAAAAACGTTTTTGCGAACCACGATTACGAACCTTATGCTCGTACACGAGATGAACAATTGGCTACTCTATTTTCACAAAAAGGAATTGCTTTTCATACGTTTAAAGACCACGTCATTTTTGAGAAAGACGAAGTAGTAAAAGACGACGGAAAACCATATACCGTGTTTACTCCCTACAGCCGTAAATGGTTACAAAAATGGAGTGAAACGGGAATTAAAACTTATCCGAGTGAAACCCTGCTAACCCGTTGCGAACAGCAAAAAAATAGAGAAATACCTAGCTTAGAATCCATGGGCTTTGAGCCAAGCAGCATACGCATTCCGGGGAAAGAGTACACAAATGTGTTGGCAAACTATGGTAAAAACAGAGATTTTCCTGCTTTACCAGCCACTTCTAGAATAGGTCTTCATTTACGTTTCGGCACCCTCAGCATTAGAGAATTGGTGCAAACTGCACAAACCGTAGCCGATAAAACGTGGTTAATGGAACTCATTTGGAGAGAGTTCTACTTCACGATTTTATGGCACTTTCCGCATAGCGCCACACAAGCATTTAAGCCTGCATACGATCGCATAGAGTGGAGAAATAACGAACAAGAATTTGCCGCTTGGTGTGCAGGGAAAACGGGCTATCCCATTGTAGATGCCGGCATGCGGGAATTGAATACCACTGGCTTTATGCACAACCGCGTACGCATGATTGTGGCTAGTTTTTTATGTAAACACCTCTTAATAGATTGGCGCTGGGGCGAAGCTTATTTTGCGCAAAAATTATTAGACTACGAACAGGCCAGCAATGTTGGCGGCTGGCAATGGGCTGCCGGATGTGGCAACGATGCAGCTCCTTATTTCAGAGTATTTAACCCTACCTTACAAACGCAAAAATTTGATGCCCAACTCGTATATGTGAAAAAATGGGTGCCCGAATTTAGTGATCCGTTTACCTATAGCAAACCCATTGTAGATCATGCCTTTGCTCGTGATAGGGTGTTAAGTGTATACAAGAAGGCTTTAGAAAAATAGCGCTTAGTTGACTACGTCGGTTACTTTGATATCGAAAAACATACAAGAGAAAGGAGGAATGCTTTGACTTCCAGAAAGGCCATATCCTAGAGTTGATGGAAGGATAATTTGCATGGCCCCGTCTTTTTTCAACAAAGGAAGTGCTAAACGCCAACCCTCCACCGTGCTACCCAAACTAAACGTAGCTGGTGAACCGGCTGTTGTTTTATCAAAAACAGTCCCATTGAGCGTTTTACCGGTGTATTCTACAGAAATAACACTTGATAGTGATATGGTTTCAGTGCCAGATCCCGGATCGCTTAACTTGTAATAATAACCTTCTGCTGCTTTGGTAAAGCCTGTTAAATTATTTGCTTGCATGTATTGCAGCATGGTAAAATCGTCGTACTCGGCCAATTTGGTTGCGGTAATTGCGGTAACCGTAAAATCTACCGAACTATTTCCGGGTACGCTACCACTGCCTGCTTTGCCAAAGGCAAATCTCGAGGGTACAATTACACGGACAGTTCCACCCTGTTTTATCAAGGTATTTTTAATTACTTCACGTAAAGAATCTGGCTTAAAATAGCCGAAATAACCTCCGTAGCGGTTGTTAAAGGTATCAATAGAGGCATAGGTGCCATCTAAGGTTTTAATGGTATAAATCAATGGGATTTGGATAGAATAATCAATATTCGGACCGGTGCCAACCTGGGTTACCTGGTAGTAGATACCTGTTTGGCCATACTGCTGAAGCGATAGATTATTGCTTTGAATATAGTTGGTTACGGCTTGCGCATCTACTTCGGCAATAGTTGGATAGGTTTTGGTACAGCCACTTAGGCCGGCTAAAGCCAAGATACAAGCACAAAAGAAAGCGAAAAAGTTTCTAATCATCGGATTTTCTAAGTCACAAATTTATCCTTTTAAACCGAAAAAACGACAGCTTAACATTATTTAACAAAAATAGCCGTCCCGATATTGGTCGGGACGGCTATGATATAAAAAACCTAGTAACAATATTTATTAGCCTCAATAAGCTGTTTAGCTACGCGTTGGCGGGCATCTTTTATATTATAAGGTGCCACCTTGGTAAAGCGGCGTAAGCCTACCAACATCATGTTTAACTCATCGCCTTCAGCAAAAGAGTTTAAAGCTTCTTTACCAGCCAAATAAACCGAATCTACAGCTTCTTGCAAATAAATACGCATCATATCTAATTGGCCTTGCACGGCTTCTTCGCCTCTAGCTTTCACCAATTTTTCTACCCTCAAAATCGTCGATTCGACTACATATACCGCACCAATAATATCGGCGATATTCATCAGAATTTCTTGCTCTTTCGCCAAACTCATCATCAGTTTTTGCACGGCAGAACCGGCAATCATGAGGCCTGCTTTTTTCAGATTTTTAAGCGTCTTTTTCTCGGCTGCAAATAAACTGTCATCTTCTTCACCAAATTCAGGGATAGACATCAGTTCGGAAGCAACCGCTTGCGCAGGCGTCATTAAATCCAATTCACCTTTTAAGGCACGTTTCAAGAGCATGTCTACAATCAGCAAACGGTTAATTTCATTGGTTCCTTCGAAAATACGGTTGATACGGCTATCGCGGTAGGCTCTATCCATAGGCGCTTCGGCAGAATAGCCCATTCCTCCATACACTTGAACCCCTTCATCAACCACATAATCTAACATTTCAGAACCCCATACTTTTAAAATGGCGCACTCAACGGCAAATTCTTCGGTAGATTTTAGCTTGGCTTTTCCTGTTTCCATGCCTCCAGCAACGAGTGCATCGTAGGCATCGTCAATGTTTTGGCCGGCTCGGTAGCAGGCACTTTCTATAGCAAAATTGCGGGTAGCCATTTCAGCCAATTTATAACGTATAGCACCAAATTTTGAGATTTGGAGTTTGAATTGCACCCGCTCGTTGGCGTAATTAATGGCTTTATCGATTACGGCACGTGAAGAACCGATAGCTGCTGCACCCAATTTAATACGACCAATATTTAAAATATTTACGGCAATTTTAAATCCATTTTGGCGATCGGAAAGCATATTTTCTACCGGCACCGGGCAATCGTTAAAAAATACCTGACGGGTTGAAGAACCCTTAATCCCCATTTTATGCTCTTCGGGATTCATAGTGATGCCACCAAAACCTTTCTCTACAATAAATGCAGTAAGATTTTCATCGTCTTCAATTTTGGCAAACACAATAAAAATATCGGCAAAGCCACCATTGGTAATCCACATTTTTTGGCCGGTAATTAAATAATGAGTGCCCTCTTTATTCAATACAGCTTTGGTACGGCCAGAATTGGCATCAGAACCCGAGTTTGGTTCGGTTAAGCAATAGGAAGCTTTCCACTCTCCGCTAGCTAATTTGGGAACATATTTTGTTTTTTGGGCTTCGTTGCCGTAATACAAAATAGGCAAGGTGCCAATACCAGTATGTGCTGAAATGGCTACGGCAAAAGAGTGTCCGGCACCAACAATATCGGCCACCAACATAGAGGTGTTGAAATTTTTACCAAAACCGCCGTATTCTTCGGGTATAGAAACAGCCAATAAACCCAATTCGCCAGCTTTGTCTAGCAAACTTGGCATCAAGCCTTCCTCTAGTTTATCAATGCGGTCTAAATTGGGGTTAACTTCTGTCTGCAAAAAGTCTTCGCAGGTTTTTTTAATCATTAACTGTTCTTCATCAAACTCTTCGGGAATGAAAATGTCTGCTGCTTCAGTGTCTTTGATGATGAATTCACCACCTTTTGTATGCGTTTTTTCCATGATATGTTGATTTATAGCAGTTCAAAAATGCCTGCTGCTCCTTGGCCGGTACCTACACACATAGTTACCATGCCATATTTTTTATTTCTTGCTTTTAGTTCGTTAAGTACTTGTACGGTTAATTTGGCGCCTGTACAACCCAATGGGTGCCCTAAGGCAATGGCTCCACCATTCACATTCACGATATCGGTATTTAAACCTAAAGTGTTTATAATGGCTAAAGATTGGGAGGCAAAGGCCTCATTCAATTCAATTAAATCCAATTGATCTTGTTTCATACCTGCTTTTTTCAAAGCCAAAGGAATGGCTTCAATCGGACCAATACCCATAATTCGAGGAGGAACGCCTGCAACACCATAACTAACCAACCGAGCAATTGGCTGTACGTTTAATTGCTTTAGCATGCTCTCCGAAACTACCAATACAAAGGCAGCACCATCGGATGTTTGCGAAGAATTACCCGCCGTAATGCTTCCATTGGCCGAAAAAACCGGCTTTAGTTTGGCTAATTTTTCAATACTCGTATCCGATCTCGGACCTTCGTCGATATCAACGATATAGTCTCGAGTTTTCTTTTTCAGATTGGCATCCACATAATTCTCGGTAACGCTGATGGGCAACACCCCAGCTTTTAAACGTCCGCTTTCTAAACCTTTAATTGCTTTTTGGTGAGAATTGAAAGCAAATTCATCTTGTGCTTCTCTACTCACTTTATAATCGTTGGCTACAGCCTCGGCAGTTAAACCCATACCCCAATACCATTCGGGGTGGGCTTTGGCAACTTCAGGGTTGGGTACTAATTTCCAACCACCAAAGGGCATACCCGACATCACTTCAACTCCACCGGCCACAATACAATTGGCCATACCCGAACGAATTTTCGCCACGGCCGTAGCAATGGTTTCTAAGCCGGAGGCGCAATAGCGATTCATGGTTACCCCAGGAACCTTATCGGTATTTAAACCCATTAGCGAAACCATACGAGCAATGTTTAAGCCCTGCTCGGCCTCGGGAGTGGCATTGCCCACAATCACGTCGTCTATTTGATCTTTATCTAAATTAGGCACCGAGGCCACGAGGGCTTTTACCACTTCGGCAGCCAATTCATCGGCCCTAGTAAAACGGAAAACTCCTTTTGGGGCTTTGCCCACCGCGGTACGGTATCCTGCTATGATATATGCTTCTTGCATGATTCTCGTTTTTTAATTTCTTAATGGTTTACCCTTGGTAATGATACTTTGAATACGTTCTAAGGTTTTCTTTTCTCCGCACAGCGATAAAAAAGCTTCACGCTCTAAATCGAGCAAATACTGTTCGCTTACGATGCTTGGAGCAGATAAATCGCCACCACACATCACGTATCCTAATTTTTCGGAGATTTTTTTATCGTGTTCCGAAATGTAATTTCCGGCAAACATAGAGTTGGCACCTGCGTAAACAATGCCCAAACCCGATTTGCCCAATACTTTAATATCTGTACGGCGTACCGGTTGTGTATATCCGGCATCGGCAAGCTCCAAGGCTTTAGCTTTTGCATCGGCTATTAAACGACTGCGGTTCATGGTGATACTGTATTTACCCACTTGTAAATAACCCAAATCAGCTGCCTCGGCACCCGAGGTAGAAACCTTGGCCATGGCAATTGTTAAAAAGCGATCTTTTAATACATTTTGATCTATTTGGCCATCTTTCAATTCGTCGGAAACTCGTAAGGCAAATTCTTTGGTGCCTCCTCCTCCAGGAATTAAGCCTACGCCAAATTCTACCAAGCCCATATAGGTTTCGGCATTAATTTGGACGTGATCGGCGTGTAAAGCAAATTCGCAACAGCCACCTAGAGTTAAATTGTGAGGAGCCAATACCACCGGAATACTCGAGTAGCGCAAGCGCATGGAGGTATTTTGAAAAGCCCGAATGGCCATGTTAATTTCATCCCACTCTTGCTCAATGGCAGCCATAAAAATCATCCCGATATTGGCACCAGCCGAAAAATTGGCTCCATCGTTTCCGATAACCAATCCGCGGAAATCTTTTTCGGCCAAATCAATGGCTTTGTTTATACCTTGAATCACATCACCACCAATGGTATTCATTTTGGTATGAAATTCTAAGTTGATGATGCCATCGCCTAAATCGGTGATGGTGGTACCGCTATTTTTCCAAATGGTATTGCTAGCCCGAATATTATCTAAAATAATAAAGGCATCGGTACCTGGTATGGCTTTGTAGCTTTTGCTCGGAATATCGTAGTATTTTTTTACACCATCTTCTATCTTGTAAAATGAGTTATGTCCGGCAGCTAGTATTTCGTGTACCCATGGGGCTGCTTCGTTGCCTAGGGCTTTCATTCCGGCAAGTGCTTCGCTAATGCCAATGGCATCCCACACTTCAAATGGACCAAGTTCCCAGCCAAAGCCTGCACGCATGGCGTCGTCTATGCGGTACAATTCGTCAGAAATTTCGGGAATACGATCGGATACGTATTCGAATAAGCCAAAGAAGGCGGTTCTAAAGAATTCACCGGCTCGGTCGGTACCTTTCGCATAGGCCTTCATCCGATCGCGGAGGTTATCAATTAATTTTAAACCATCGAGTGTAGCCGATTTTATTTTTTCTTGCGGACGGTATTCGAGTGTTTTTAAATCGAGGGCTAAAATTTCGCTTTTGCCGTTTTCGCCTTTTACTTTTTTATAAAATCCTTGCTTGGTTTTATCGCCCAACCAATTGTTTTCTTTCATTTTTAATACATAGCCCGGTAATTGAAAAAGGGAATGTGCTTTATCGTTGGGTACGTTTTGGTATAACCCATTGGCTACGTTAATCATGGTATCTAATCCCACCACATCGGTAGTGCGAAAAGTTGCCGATTTCGGGCGACCCAATACCGGGCCGGTATATTTATCAACCTCTTCTACTGTTAAATCCATTTTTTCCACCAAATGCAATAAAGACATGATGGAATAAACGCCCACTCTGTTGGCAATAAAGGCCGGGGTATCTTTACACAACACGGTAGTTTTACCCAAAAACTGATCGCCGTAATGCATCAGAAAATCTACAATTTCCGGATCGGTATGGGGTGTTGGAATAATTTCTAGCAGGCGTAAATACCTTGGCGGATTGAAAAAGTGAGTTCCGCAGAAATGTTTCTGAAAATCTTCTGAACGTCCTTCGGCCATTAAATGAATGGGAATACCCGAGGTGTTGGAGGTAATTAAGGTACCTGGCTTGCGGAATTGTTCTACCTGCTCGTATACCTTTTTCTTAATATCTAGGTTTTCTACCACCACTTCAATCGTCCAATCGCAGGCAGCAATATCTTTCATGTTATCGGTAAAATTACCGGTGCTAATTCGGCTAAGGCTACGCTTGGTAAAAATGGGCGATGGGTTAGATTTTACTGCTGTTTCTAAAGCCGCATTTACAATTTTATTGCGCAGAGCCGGATGCTCCAACGTAAGGCCTTTGGCTTGTTCTTCGGGCGTAAGCTCTTTGGGAGCGATATCTAACAACAACACTTCTAAGCCAATATTGGCAAAATGACAGGCAATACGAGAACCCATAATTCCCGAGCCCAATACGGCTACTTTTTTAATACTTCTTTTCATAGTCCAGATGTAGGGTGATAGGCCAGCGTGAGCTGGTTTATTTTTTGTAAGGCCGCAATTAATTGCTGACGCTCTTTTTGTTCTAAATGGATGTTTAAATAGTCGTTAAACTTACGCACTACTTCTTTGGCTTTTTTGCGCTGCTCTTTACCAAAATCGGTGAGGTAAATTTTTACCGAACGTTTATCTTCTGGCGAAACCTTGCGGTAAATTAAACCCAAGCCCTCCATGTTATTTAACATTCGCGATAAGCTGGTGGATTTTACGCCCAACAAACTAGCAATTTGAGAAACTGCCGTACCCTCATCGTGGATATTAATAAGGGCATAGCCCAAAGCTTGTGTAATGCCAAAACCCGAAGCAATTTGGTTGTAGGTGTTGGCTACATTTTGCCAAACCACCTTTAAAAAATAATCAACGGTATCTTCTGGTTTCATCTTATTACTATGCTTGCATAACAAATATAAGATTTCAAAATTGATATGCAAGCATAGTAATTGATTTTTTAAATTTTATTGTTGAGTATTTGATACCTTTGTTAAGAAAGGCATACGTATGAAAGAAATTACTGTAAAAGAACTTAAGCGTAAATTAGATAAGCAAGAAGATTTTCAGCTAATAGATGTTCGGGAAGAGTTTGAATATGAAGTATCTAACCTAAACGGCGAAAATATTCCGTTGGGCGGACTGCTTTTAGAAGTAGGGAAAATTGCCACCGATAAACCCGTAATTATACATTGCCGCAGTGGCGCACGCAGTGCGGCTGCCGTTATGCAATTAGAGGCACAAGGATTTACCCAATTGTACAATTTAAAAGGAGGCATTGTTGCTTGGGCTCAAGAAATTGACCCTAACATACCGGTATACTAATATGATTTACAAAGTTTTACTCAACGTATTGTTAAATATTGGCATTATGGTACTCACGCTTAGCACCTATTGGGCGGCTAAGGGACAAGATTACGGTATTACGGTGGCAGCAATTTTTTCTCTAGCCTTACTTATTTTTTTAAAAGCCAGGTTATTGAAAAACGTAAAAAGCCTCTCAAAAAAAGATTAAATTTCACTTAAACTAAAAAAAATGTTTTTACTCATTTTAGGCCTTGTTGCCTTAATCGTAGGTTTCCAATTGTCTCGTGCAGATAATCCTATTCAAAAATTTAGCAATCCGCTACGCATTGCAGGTGTTTTACTACTCCTTTTAGGTGCTTCTGTATCTATGTTTAAGGTTATTGATGCCGGCCAAGTAGGTGTGAAAACCTTATTTGGTAAGGTAGAAAACGATGTATTATACAGTGGATTAAACGTGGTCAATCCTTTGGTAGAGGTAACCAACTTTGATACCAAAACACAGAACTATACCATGTCGGGCATTCATGATGAAGGAACTAAAGCTGGCGACGATGCCATACGAGTATTGTCTTCTGATGGATTGGAAGTAACCATTGATCTTTCTGTTTTATTTAAAGTTAGAGCTACCGAAGCACCACGTATTTTAAAAGAGATTGGTAACGATTATTTGGATAAAATTGTTCGTCCAATTTCCCGCACCGCCATTCGCGATAATGCGGTATATTACGAAGCAGTGGCTTTGTATTCTACCAAACGTCAGGAATTTCAGGATAAAATTTTTAAAACCATTAACGAAAGTTTTGCTAAACGTGGTTTAGTTTTAGAGCAATTATTAGTCCGCAATATCACCTTACCCGAATCGGTAAAGAAAAGTATTGAGTCTAAAATTAATGCCGAGCAGGATGCGCAAAAAATGACCTTTGTTTTGCAAAAAGAACGCCAAGAAGCAGAGCGTAAACGAGTGGAAGCACAAGGTATTGCCGATTACCAACGTATTTTATCTACTGGCCTAAGCGACAAACAACTGCAGTACGAAGCCATAAAAGCACAAAAAGAAATTGCCTTATCGCCCAATACCAAAATCATTATTATGGGAAATAGCAAAGGGACGCCGGTGATTATTGGGAATAACTAATGCATGCAGGATAGTTTATACCACCCCTTTAAAACCCTGCAATTTGATACAAAGCACTGTTTTTTAAGTGGGCAGTCGCTTTCGTCTACCGAAGAAGAAATAGGTGTATTTGCTCCTTGGTTTTTGCAAGCCTTTGGTTTGGAAGATCGTCCGTTTAAATTATTGGATGAAAGCATGGTTACCTACAAAGACCTCAAGGTTCCTTGCAGTAGCGCAGTGTATGAAGAAGCTATAGCACCGCTAGAAGCCGAAATACAAGCAGCTTTTTTAGGAGGATATGCGCTAGTGAAAGAGGTACCAGATCTTCGTCTTTTCCAATGGATTTCGAAGTTGCTTTACGGTATTATTTACCACGAAATTAAACAAGGCATTCGTCAACAAAGAACCCTTGGCGAACCCTTTTCGCTATCGCAAGCCATGTCGCATAAGTTCGGGAACTTGCACCTTATGTTGCAATCGCTCATTCAACCTATTGGCTTCGAAGAACCTACACCTTGGAGCATTAAGGTGTTTAAGTTGGCACAAGAAGACGATTTTTTTAGCTACCGCGACGAGCTAAATACCCTCAGTTTTAGCCTCCGTGCACACGATTTTGGTATAATTGCTTCCTTGCAAGATAACGGTACCAATGCGGCTTACCATCACGAAATATTGGAAATTTGTAATGAGAAAAGGTTAAGCCCTGCTCAGTTTGAAGAACTCTGTGCTCGTTTTTTCTATTCAGCCTATTTATTTAATCGCCTACCCGAATATGCCGTACTGCCAACTCCCGAAACCATATTTATTGAGGCAATGCCTTTGCAAGGTATCAGCAGTAAACCCATTTTTGATGTTTGGGACGTAAAAACCTACGGACAAGTACTCGAAAATTTCTGGAAACCTTGGGGTTTTACCCTTCTCGAAATTATTAAAGATCCGGAAAAGCCGATGAGTTTTTTAATGGATGAAACTGGCGCCTTTCAACAGCAGCCGCTCCATTAATTACCTCCCCAACAGTTGGCCCAAAAAGTAGGGTACAATATCTGGGTGATACAAAACCGTAATACTAACCCCTGCCAAGGCCCCGTAAAAATGCGCATCGTGATTTATATGATCACTTGAATTCCGAGAGGCATACCAGCAATAGCCCAAAAACAAGAAACCATACAACACTGCCGGAATGGGAATAGGCAATGGGAAAATCATCATTTTGGTAAGCGGATAAAATAAAATATAGCTAAACACTATGGCGCATACCGCCCCCGATGCGCCTAAACTATTGTACCAAAAATCATTTTTATGTTTTATAATAGAGCCTAAATCGCTCAATACTAAACTGAGTACATACAAGCCTGCAAATTGCCAATGGCCAAAGCTGCTTAAAGAAGCTAAGGTTTGCTCCAAAGGGAAAGCGAAGAAATAAAAAGAGAGCATATTTACGAGCAAATGCCCCCAATCTTTATGAATTAAGCCGCTGGTGAACACTGAGTACACCCGTTGCCCTCGGCTTACACTATACGGATGTAACATAAACTTTCCGTAAACCTCGTGGTTGGAAAAAGCGTAAATACTTGTGATGACCGTAAACAATAAAATAATGCTGGCTACTGGGGTTTGGCTTAAATATTCTTGCATGGTACTTAATTTAAAATTCTTCCGACCGGATACCGATTAACCGTTTTTTCTAAATAATCGGAATGCCGGTATACCCAATCTAACTGTGCCAAGCCGCTTTTAGCCAAGGCATCATTTTGTGCTTTTTCTTCTTCCAATTGTTTCCGTAATTCAGGATTTTTTTTCAGAATTTCTGCTCCAGTATCTTCAAACACATAAGCCGAAAAATATTCCTTTTGACCCAAAATACTATCAAAGAAATTCCAAGCAAAAAATGAATCCACACCTTGGGGTTCTAGGGTTTCTACAATATATCTGTTTTGAGGTTGATTTACCCGAACCACATAATCGCCGGCATAAAATTTCACCGTGTGCTCTTGTGCTTTCAGCGTTACTTGGCTGTGTAAATAATGACCTTCGTAAGGCTTAGCCCCTGTTTTATAATCAACAATAGTGTACATATCTAGGCGGAATACACTATCCTTTTTTAAGCGCTCTAGTTTTACTCCATTTAACTGCAACAAACTAATTACCTTTTGCCAAGCCTGCGGAATGATGTAAGCTTTAGGAGCCTGTACCGTTAGCGTAGCTTCGTAGTGGTTAAACCAAGGAATGGTTTTCTCGTAAGGTTTTGTTCTATCGTAATACAATCTATTTTGACCGCTAATTTCGCTGGGTTTATAATTAGCTTCAAAACCTTTAAAACGCAAGCTGTCCACGCGTTTTTCATCGAGTTTCCAGTTTAATGCAAATTGTTTTTGTTGGGCTGCTTGAGCCAAAGCTTGCACCCTTACTTTGCCAATTTTGGCGGCATGCTCTTGCGTAAACGCTACCAGGTGTTTCATTAATTGATAGCTAGCCTGCACCCGTTGGGCAAAAGATTTGAGCATATGAGTTTCGGGCATATAGCCCATGGTTTGATGCAATGCTGCATAACCTGTACTAAATCTAGGGAGCTCTAAAAATGCTTTAATGCCCAAGTCGGGAGTTTCGCCCACATGATCTACATAAGGCGTCATTTCAAATCCGCTTGCCTTCATGCGCTTAAACAATTCGGGTGTGAGTTGTTTGCTCATGTAATTGGCAAGTGTAGAATTTAATTTATCCTGTTGGGTATCAATAAGGGTCATTACATATTGATAATCGGCGCCATTGCTGGTATGGTTATCGAAAAAGATATCGGGTTGCCAGGTAGTAAAAATTTCTTGAAATGATCGCGAATTTTTAGAATCAGTTTTAATGAAATCTCTGTTTAAATCTAAGTTTTGAGCATTTCCTCGAAAACCATAGGTCTCCGGACCATTTTGGTTAGCTCTAGAAGTGGATGAGCGATTTAAACTTCCATCAATATTGTAAAGAGGAATCACACAAATAACCACATCGGCAGGCAGCAAATGGTTTTTTAATATATCTCTTACCAACATCATCGAGGCGTCAATACCTTCGGGCTCACCCGGGTGAATGCCGTTGTTGATTAATAGGATGCGTTTATTTTGCTTACGTAAAACTACTGGATCGAAATTTTTACTTTTTGAAAGCACAGCCAAATGAAGTGGCTTCCCGCTATCTGTTAAACCACAAGTCAGCAGTTTAAGTTCTTCAAATTGCGCATCTAATACTTGGTAAAAAGCAATAGCCTGGGCATGCGTTGCACTTACGTTTTTAGTAGTGCTTTGTTCGAAAGGTGTTAACTGGCCATAACTAGGTAAATAGGCACTTAAAAAGAGGATACTACCGATTACTAGTTTTTTCATAATTGTTTAGCTTATTCAATGTGCTGAAAACCTTTCAGCGTTCACCCTATTTTATCAATTTAAAACTTTGTTTTACTCCGCCCGAACTGATTTTTAATATATAGGTACCTCGAGGCCATTGCTGCGAATTAATTAGAGCAACGCCACTTCTTTCTACTAAAATAGGAAGCTCTTTCTGGATTAATTTGCCCTGCGTGGTGTAAATGGATAGTATAGTTTCTACCGACGAAAAATTACGCAAATACACCGAAAATTGATCACCAATAGGATTCGGATATATTTTTACAAAATTTTCGGGGTTGAGTTCATCACTCACTTTTTGTGTGGTATTGTTTTTGGTTATGAGCCAATATTCCGGGTCTACCACTACACTAGTAGGAATAAAACCCAGGTGTTTAATAAAAACTTCGCCATTTATTTTATTATCAAGCACAAGGATTTTACTTTGGCTTGCATTCGAAAATTTTAATGCTAGGGGTAATTCAAAAAAATCTACTGAGGGATGCGAAGTAGTCTGATTCAGTTTAATACGTACGTGGTCAATCCCTACTGGAGTCCATTGTACTTGATAGCTCGGATAGCCCTGTCCCTCGTACCAATCTTTAAAAAATTCAGTTAAATCTACCCCACTTACTTGCTCTAAATTTCGCTTTAAATCAGCAGTTCGGGCAAAACCATATATTAACTTTGAGTCTTTTTGATACTGTTGAATGGCTTTAAAAAATACGTCATCACTTAGTTTCCAGCGCAACATGTATAATAAATATGACCCTTTTTGATACGTTAATCGGTTACTGAAAATACGGTTTACATTGGTGGTATCGCTCACTTTTACAGAACCATCTGGTAGAGATGTAATATAGTCCACCACCGATTTACGATTCATAATCATATTATCCCAATTAATTTGGCCGTATTTATTCTCGTTATAAAAACTTGCTAAATGGGTAGCAAAGCCTTCATTCAACCAAATATCTTCCCAAGTACCACAGGTAATTTTATCGCCAAACCATTGATGAGCCAATTCGTGGGCTACCAACCCTTCAGATAGGTTTATCATAAACGAATTGGTTTGATGCTCCATTCCTCCACCCCAGCCAAATTGAGTATGTCCGTATTTTTCGTTAATAAAAGGATAATCGCCAAATTTTTGATGAAACAAAGCCATCGCAAAAAGGGTATTCAACGTGCCCTGTTGAAAAGCAGTTAAGCTCTCTGGGTAAGCGAAAGTTTGAATGGGTAAGTATATGTTACCCAATTGCACATTCACAGAAAAAACACTGTAATTAGTTACTGCCAAACACACCAAATACGATACAATGGGGTAGCGATGTTTCCAATACGTACGTGTTTTACCGCCGGCCAAAACCGTTTCACTTTTTAACAAGCCGTTGGAAGATGCTTTGTATATAGAAGGATGGGTAACAAAAACATCAATCGAGTCGGCTTTATCGTCTAAACCATTTTTGCAGGGCCACCACTCACGACTACCGTAGGGTTCACTTAAGGTCCACATACCAGCCACGCCGTTATGGGTATTATTTTTAAACGCACCAAAACCCGTATCTGGGCCGGGGCTTCCTTGATAGCTTATACTTAGCGAATCAAGCATACCAACAGGGGCAGTAGCAGGCAAACTAATACTAAGCACATTATTGAGATGTTGTTTAGTTAACACATTAGTTCGTTGCCTAACCTCGGTTACTGACATGGTACTCATCAAATCTAAGTTAATGGTATTGATGGCTGTTTTAACTACATAATACACCGTAACTTTGCCCGAAATATAACGTACAGCTGGATCTATATCCCATTCACACCGATAATATTTTACATCAAAAGCATCACTTGCTGTTGTAAATTGTGCCATTTGACTACTTTGCAGTTGTAAACGCTGATGAACAGCGGCCTCTTGTTGGGATATGGTCTTTAGCTCCTCGATATTTTGAGCAAAAGCGCAATAAGGCAATGCAATAATAGCTATGTAACAAATAAATCGAAGATGGCGCATAGGCTGTTTAACCAATAAAGAATCTTAAAAATAAGATTCTTTATTAATAAATCAACTAAAAAATATACCGAGACCGGGTATATATAACAACGATTTATACGTATTTCATGCAAGCACTTAGCTCCTATTCTTTAACAGCAAATTGGAATGGATATCGGCACAAGATATGCACAAAGCAGTAGAAACTTTGGAGCATTTAGCTGTATTATGGGAAGAAAAAACTTAATTTTTAGCCTATAAAATATCTGCCCAATGGGTGGCGTTTTACATCAAGCATGTAATCAATCTGCCCATGAACATTTTATATACTGCACCCTCCGCCATATCGGGTATGGGTGTATTTTGTAATCGACCACTAGCTTATGAAGAGTGTATTCTTAGCCTAAAAGGCGATCGTGTTTTTCATGATTATACCCCAAAATTTGCGGAAGAAGGACCCAATTGGATTGGTATTGGACCCAACGAATGGATTATTCCCCCTAAAGGAAGCCCCGTGCTATTTGTAAACCACTCCTGCAAACCCAACGTATTTATTAACCAGTATTTAGAACTAGTTGCCGCAACACCATTAGCAGCACATACCGAATTGCTGTTAGATTACTCATCAACAGAATTAGACCCCTATTGGGAAATGACTTGTGCTTGTAAAAATGAAAATTGCCGAAAATTGATTAAAAGTTTCGAATCGTTGCCCACACTGCTAAAGGTAAAATATAGCTACTTTATACACCCAAGCTTTTGGAAAAAAACCATAGAGAAGCAATGGAAATAAGCGCCTTATAACAAAAAATGCGTGGGCAAGTAGCCCGAGTGATATAGGTACTGCGACTACCCACGAACAACGAACTACACCCACGCAATTGTGATGCATTAAAATCCATTTTTTGTTCGTTTACTAAAAAAAGTCGCAGTTTAAAATCACCAAAATAGTTGATGCAATATTTTGATGTCTACAAAAAGTATGTCTATTCGTAGATATTGATATATAAAGGTAGGCATTAAAAAGCATGCCTTTAATACAATTTTCGAAATTATAACAAATGTTCCGCTAATTGGTATATCAAAATTTTATAGGTAAAACTACTTGATTTTGTTAGGTACAGCCACTAAATTACTAGTGGCTTTCGCTAAAATTTTATCAGAGTGATGGAGGAGTTCTGCTTGCACATACACTACCGTTCTTCCATTCCGAATGACGGTTGCCTTAGCTACTACTTCATCGCTTACCTTGGCGGCATTGATAAAATCAACCACGAGGTTGAGCGACACAAAAGCTTGTTCTTTATTTAGACTGGCAACCGCTGTACCTATTACATCGTCTAACATTCCGGAAATTACACCACCATGCAACATACCAAAAGGATTGGTCATATCAGGACGAACGGCAAAACGAACAGCAACTTCACCTAATTCGGCTTGCTCCAATACACCATCCAACCAATGTGCAAAAGGCGAAGGGCTATTCTTGGTAGATTTACCAATGTGTGCCTGCAACCAAGCCAAGCGTTTGTTTTCCATAACTAGCTTAGGCTTTCTTAGCCCAATTATCTTTTAGGGTAACGGTTCGGTTAAATACTAAATTTTCAACCGTAGTGTCTACGTCTAAAGTAAAATACCCCTTACGAATAAATTGATATCCTCGTCCTAATTCGGCGGTAGCCAAATCGGTTTCTATATAAGCCTTAGAAAGCACCTGTAAACTAGTTGGGTTAATATACTCCTTAAAATCGCCGTCTTCGTTCGATGGATCTTCTGCTTGAAACAAGCGATCGTATAAGCGCACCTCGGCAGTTTTAGCATGCGCTACGCTTACCCAATGTATGGTACCTTTTACATGCAAGCCACTGGTATCATTACCCGATTTAGATTCGGGGATATATTCGCAATGCACTTCGATTACTTCACCAAAATCATCGGTTTTAAAACCGGTGCAGGTTACAATGTAGGCACTTTTTAATCGTACGCTCAAGCCTGGAGCTAAGCGGAAATATTTCTTCTCGGCTTCTTCTTTAAAATCTTCACGCTCAATCCACAATTCTTTACTAAACGGAATGCTTCTTTCTCCATCGCCACCTTCTACCTCCGGGTTATTTTCTCCGTGGAGGAGTTCTTCTTGACCTTCGGGATAATTGGTGATTACCAATTTAATGGGATCGAGCACTGCCATCCGTCGCCAAGCTGTTTTGTTTAAATCTTCGCGAATACAAAACTCCAACAAACTCATTTCAATCAGATTCTCTCGTTTGGCAACCCCAATTTTATCACAAAAATTGCGGATACTAAGAGGGGTATATCCACGACGGCGTAAACCACTAATGGTTAGCATCCGTGGATCGTCCCAACCGCTTACGAACTTCTCGTTTACCAACTGCAGCAATTTGCGTTTGCTCATTACGGCATAATCGATATTCAATCGGGCGAATTCATATTGCTTGGTAGGAAAAATTTCTAATTTTTCAATAAACCAATCGTATAAGGCACGGTGCGGAATAAACTCCAAAGTACAAATAGAATGGGTAATTTGTTCAATGGCATCGCTTTGCCCGTGGGCAAAATCGTACATAGGGTATATGCACCAGGCATCGCCGGTACGGTGATGGGTAGCATGCTTAATGCGGTACATCAATGGATCGCGAAGGTGCATATTGGGTGCAGCCAAATCTATTTTAGCACGTAATACTTTAGCACCATCGGAATATTTTCCGGCTTTCATCTCTTCAAATAATTGAAGATTTTCTTCGATGCTACGGCTGCGGTAAACCGATGGGGTGCCAGGTACGGTAGGTGTACCTTTACCGGCTGCAATTTCTTCAGTAGTGCTATCATCCACATATGCCAAATCTGTTTTAATAAGCCTTAGGGCAAATTCATACAGCTGCGCAAAATAATCGGACGTATATAATTCTTGAGCCCAATCAAAACCTAACCACTTTACATCTTTTTTAATACTCTCTACATATTCGGTTTCTTCTGTAGCGGGATTGGTATCATCAAAACGCAAATTGGTTTTGCCACCATATTGCTGGGCTAAACCAAAATTTAAACAAATAGACTTGGCGTGACCAATGTGTAAATAGCCATTGGGCTCTGGAGGGAAACGGGTAAGTACACGACCACCATGCGTACCATTTTTTAGATCTGCTTCAATAATATCTTCTAAGAAATGTAAAGACCGCTCTTCATTCATACTATTTAACTTTTGTTTTGATTTAGATAGGGCTACAAAAATAATAAAATTACCCCGCATTGCACCAATTATCTAGGTGGTAGTGCATTGAGATTTTCTTGCTATTTTTACACATTAAAACAAAAAACAGTGAAAAGACCGATTCGTGTATTAGTGGCCAAAGTGGGCTTAGACGGCCACGATAGAGGAGCCCGCATTATTGCTACATCGTTACGTGATGCAGGTATGGAAGTTATTTACACCGGCTTGCGCCAAACACCTGAAATGGTAGTTAATACGGCTTTACAGGAAGATGTTGACGCTATTGGTGTTTCCATTTTATCTGGAGCACACCTCACCGTTTTTCCAAAAATTATAGCATTAATGGAGGCCAAAGGGCTAACAGATGTACTACTCACCGGTGGAGGAATTATACCAAGTGCCGATACGGAAAAACTACAGGATATGGGCGTAGGTAAATTGTTTGCTCCGGGCACAAACACGCAAGAAATAGCAAGTTATATTACAAATTGGGTAGCCGAAAATCGCTCTTTTTAATTTCAACTTATGAATTACGAAAACATCTTAATATCGCTAAATAACCGCATTTTACGCATTACTATTAATCGCGAAAGCAAATTAAATGCGCTAAATAAATTAACCCTGGCAGAGTTGCATGCTGCACTAAGCGATGCCTTTAACAACCCCGAGGTTGGCGGTATTATACTTACTGGGGCTGGGCCAAAAGCTTTTGTAGCCGGAGCAGATATTAGTGAATTTGCTGATTTAAATACCGATGAAGGGCGCATTTTTGCTCAAGAAGGTCATCATAAAGTATTTGATCGTATGCATGCCAGCGAAAAACCAATAATTGCTGCCATTAACGGCTTTGCCTTAGGTGGTGGCTTGGAATTGGCCATGGCCTGCCATATGCGTATTGCATCAGAAAATGCCCGTTTAGGCTTACCCGAAGTAACTTTGGGTTTAATTCCAGGATATGGTGGTACGCAACGTCTTACCCAATTGGTAGGCAGAGGCCGAGCCTTAGAAATGATTTTAACTGCCGATATGATAACAGCTGCCAAAGCATTGGAAATTGGCTTGGTGAACGAGGTAGTTACGCCAGAAAACCTATTGGCCGCTGCCGAAGAAAAAATGAGCAAGATTTTAAGTAGGGCCCCTATTGCAGTGGGTGCAGCCATTAATGCCGTAAATGCCGCTTTAACCGATGGGATAAACGGCTTTGAAGAAGAAATTAATCAGTTTGCTCGGTGTTGTGATACCGCCGACTTTAAAGAAGGTGTTTCGGCCTTTTTAGAAAAAAGACCCGCTCAATTCAAAGGTCGCTAAGCCTTTTTTTAACTAGCAGGATAAAATCTGTATATTTAACTCAACACATAGGCTTGTCTAGAAGAGATTCTAGGCTAGTTTGAGACAGATTTTATGAAGCAAATCTTAGTTATTGATGATGAGGTTGCGATTGGGCAACTTCTTTTTAATTTTTTAAGTAGAAATGGATTTGAAGTTGAAACAGCTACTTCAGGACTTGGCGCATTTGAAAAATTAAGCAATAGCCCTAGATTTTGCCGTTTTCTAAATCGGCATACATGGCTTCTACTTCTTTTAAGTGATTAGCTAAAATCATTTTCCGTTTTAGGGAAAGTTTAGGAGTAAGTTCTCCACCATCTATGCTCCATTCTTTAGGTAAGAGTGTGAACTTTTTAATTTGCTCCCAATGCCCAAAATCAACGTTTAATGCGGCCACCTCTCGTTGGTACTTTTCTAGCACCTCGGTTAATTTTATAGCCTCTTCTTTAGATGTGTATGGAATGCCTTTAATTGCACACCAAGACTGCAGAGTAGCAAAGTTTGGAACAATTAAAGCCGATGGGAACTTACGGTTTTCTCCCACTACCATGACTTGTTCAATTAGTGTTGACTCTTTAAATTTATTCTCTATTACTTGCGGCGCAATGTACTTGCCACCTGCAGTTTTAAATATCTCCTTCTTTCTATCGGTAATGCGCAAAAAGCCATCCGGAGTCATTTCGCCAATATCGCCGGTATGAAACCACCCTTCGGCGTCCATTACCTCGGCCGTTAAATCGGGTCTGTTATAATAACCTTTCATAATGTTCGGGCCCTTGCATAAAATCTCCCCATCTTCGGCAATTTTAACTGCCACATCGGCAATAAGTTTACCTACTGTGCCAAATTGTGCTTGATTTTTGCCCAAGCCATTTACCGAAATTACTGGCGAAGTTTCGGTAAGACCATAGCCCTCTAATACCGGAATGTTAGCAGCCCAAAATACTCTAGCTAAACGAGGCTGCAAGGCTGCACCTCCAGACATGAGAGTTTTTACTTCTCCACCCAAAGCAGCACGCCATTTGGGAAACACCAATACATTGGCAATAGCTAATTGAAAATGATACCACCAACCGTTTTGACCATACAATTCGTATCTCAAGCCTAAATCTAAAGACCAATAAAAAAGTTTGCGTTTGATCCCTTTTAGCTCAGATCCCTTTTCTACAATTTTATCGTATATTTTTTCGAGCATACGAGGTACCGTGGTAAAGCCGTTTGGTTTTACTTCTTGTATATCGGCCATCACGGTTTCTAAACTTTCGGCATAATAAATGCTCACACCCATGTACATATTCATGTACGATACCATGCGCTCAAAAATGTGCGAAAGTGGCAAAAAACTCAATGCTCTTTTTAAATTAGGCGGATAAATACCCGCCGTAGCCACTAGGTTAGAAACCAAGTTACTATGGGTAAGCATAACGCCTTTCGGTGTACCAGTGGTACCCGAGGTATAAATAAGTGTGGCCAAATCTTCGGGCTGTACACTAGTTCTTAATGGTTTTAAGTCAACATTAGGAGCACTTTTCTTAAACAGTTCTTTCCAAAAAGGAGCACCATCGTTTTCGTTAAAAGAATAAATCTCTAAGGCTAAGCCTTCCTCTTTTTTAACTTGATTTAGTTTGACTACCAAATCTTTGCTACCTGCAAACACAAACTTTACCTCAGCATCTTTTAAAATGAAGCGAATGTCTTGCTCAGAAAGTGTGGGGTACATGGGTACCAACACAGCCCCAATTTGTACAATAGCTAAATCGCACATATTCCACTCTGGCCTATTTGACGACATAATAGCCACCCGATCGTTACGTTGAATACCAGAAGCCAATAAGCCGCGGCTGGTTTCATCAACAAGATGTAAGAATTGAGATTTAGAATAAGTAATCCACTGCCCATGCTGTTTTCCAGCAATAAATACTTCTCCCATAAATTGTTTTTCTATTCGGGGGAGCAGATCGTGAACTCGGGTAAAGGCAGACATGATTGGTTAATTGGCGTTACAAGTACCAATATAGTAAAAGTTAGCTAAAGAATAAAATTTAAGCCAATTTTTGACTAAGAGGTAGGAATATTTAGGATATTTGCTATTATAAATGAAGCCATAACCCATAAAAAAATGAAAAAAAATAAATGCTTACTCTGTGTAACCTTGCTAATGGCTGTATGTACAAGCGGGGTATTTGCACAATACAAACATGCTATAGGCGGTCGTTTTGGATCTGCTAATGGTATTAGTTATAAAACTTTTGTGAACACAAACAATGCGCTTGAGTTTATCGTCAATTTTCAATCAAATACAAACTACTCTTATTTTAGAGTTACCGGCTTAATGGAAAAACATGCTCCCATAAATGATGTAGATGGATTACGCTGGTACTATGGGTTTGGTGCCACCCTTGGCTCTAGAACCTATAAACCTGCTGATGAAAATAAAGTACTCTTAGCTGCCGATGGTATTTTAGGCCTAGACTTTAGATTTCCAGATGCTCCTATAAATATTGCCATGGATTGGAAACCTGCTATTGAACTTACACCCAATACCCGTTTAAATGGCGAAGGCATAGGCTTATCGCTACGTTTTACTTTTTAACAACAAAGCCTCTCAATTTTTGAGAGGCTTTGTTGTTTATAGGGCTAGCCATTTTGCTCGAAGCAACAACTGCTCTTTACTTGGTTTATCTACCGAAACAAAACGATAGCGAACTGCCGGATTTCGATCTAAAGTAAGATCGAAGGTCATTGGCAAACCATCGCGAATAATGCCAATTTTTAGTTTATTGCCTATTGCTTTGGCAGCAATAGCTTTATCTAGCTCAGCCATTGTACCGCTCACTTTTTCATCGTTAATGCTTAACAACTCATCGTTTACGTTTAGGCCATCTCTCCACGACGGGCTATTTCTAGCAACCGAAGTGATTAAAAATTTTCCAGTCCGAGCACTAGCACTGATGCCTAAATACAGTTCATTTTTACTTGCATTATCGTCTTCCAATTGGTAACCAACAGCTTTTAAAAAGGCATTGTAATCTGGCTTTTTAGTGCCGTATACATAATCGTTGTAAAATGCCTCCATTGATTTTCCAGCAATTTTACCTGCCATATCTTTAAACTCTGCATCGGTATAGCCACGTGCTAATTTGTAGTAATATTGGTAGTACATGGTATTCATCACATCATCTAATTTTTTCTGCCCGGCGGTAGCTTGCAAGATTTCTAAATCCATAAGCATGGCAATAATGCTGCCCTTATCATAATAAGAGATGCTGCTGTTACGCGAATTTTCGTTCGGGCGGTATTGTTTTATCCAGGCATCAAAACTTGCATCGTGTGCCGATTGTTCTAAGCTTCCTGGCTGATTAGCAACCAAACTTAGTCCAGACGCCAATATCCCTAAATATTCTTCTGAAGAATAAAAACCAGCTCTACGCACAAATAAATTATCATAATAGGCTGTAAAGCCCTCGGCTATCCACAAATTACTGGTATAATTTTCGGCATCGTAATTAAACGGACCAAGCGCAACGGGGCGTAAACGTTTTACATTCCATAAGTGGAAATACTCGTGAGCAACCAAACTCAAAAAGCTTTTGTAGCCATTTTCGCTAGCATATTGCCCTCTTGGGTGACCCAATACTGTAGAGTTTAGGTGTTCTAAACCGCCGCCACCCGATGCATAATTATGTACAATAAATACATAATATTTATTCGGATTTTCGCCAAAAACTGTGGTTGCTTGTTCCACAATTTTAGCCATATCTACTTTCAATTTCTCGGCATTGTAATTACCGCCACCATACATAGCCACCTCATGGCGAACACCGGCAGCTGTAAATTCAAATACATCTTGGTTTCCCACTTCAATTGGCGAATCAAATAAGATATCAAAGTTTGGAGCGGTATAGGTAAAAGCACCGGCTTTTACAGGACTTAATCCTGTAGATACTTTAGACCAGGTAGCAAAAGGTTTAATGGTAACTGTTGATGGTTTAGCCAATTGCCCTGCCGGATACATAAAAATACCCGTTGGCGATAAAAATGCATGGGAAGCATCTACAAAGCTAGTACGTACTGATATTTCGAAAGCATATACTCTGTAAGAAATGCGAATATCCGATTTTTTAGGATTTTGGATGCGCCAAGTACTCTTATTCACTTTTTGAAACGCAAGTGCTTGCCCCTTTTCATCTATGGCCTTAAATCCTTCTACATTCTTTCCAAATTCTCTCACCAAATAAGAACCAGGTGCCCAAACGGGCATCTTCACATCAAGTTGTGGCTGATGATTGCCTTTTAATAGCATATTTACTTCTACATAATGGGCCTGAGGCTCCACAAATGATACTTCAAAAGAAATGTGGCTTTGCGCCATTGCCTGTGTACTTAAAAGGGCCATAACTAGGAACGACAAAAATGATTTTAGATTCTTCATTGGTTCTAAAAGAATAGGTTTATAACAAAAGTAGTTTTAAATTTCAAAGTAAGAAATTTTGAAAATCTTGCAGCTGTAATTTATTGGATACATTTTAGGTACATGTGCCACGAATATCTTACTTTTGGCCCTAAATCATAGCTATTTTAAATGAAAACTAAACGCATTCTCTATATTTTATTAACCCTTTGTTTAGGTGCTGCCATCCTGTATCGTATTACTAAAAATGCACAACAAGGGGCCGGAGGAAAAGGTGGTTCAGGTGGACCTAAAGGGGGTAAAAATGCGGGTGCTATGCCTCCTACAAAAGTAAATGGCTTAATTGTTAGTAGCCAAGCTTTTGATAGTAACATTACCTTAAGCGGAGCTGTAGAGGCTGATGAAGAAGTAGAAATTAGGCCTGAAATAGCTGGCCTGGTAAAGGGTATTTACTTTACAGAAGGTACTAGTGTACGCAAAGGACAACTACTCGTAAAAATAAACGATACCGAATTACAAGCGCAACTTAAACAGGCACTAAGTAAACAAAAACTAGCCTCCGAAACCGAATCGAGGGCAAAACAATTGCTAAAAAAAGAAGCCATTAGCCAAGAAGAGTACGACGTGGCCTCTGCCGAATTAACCAATCTAAAGGCACAAACAGAACTAATTAGAGCACAATTATCTAAAACTGCCATCACTGCCCCTTTTAGTGGGCGCATTGGTTTGCGCTCTATTTCCACTGGCGAATACGTAAGCCCTAGCACTAGCATTGCCAAACTCGTAAATAGCCAAACGGTTAAAATTAGTTTCTCGGTTCCCGAAAAATATGCCGGGAAAATTAAAAATCAAACAGAAATTCAGTTTACCGTAGACGGAAATAACAAACCCTTTAGCGCTAAAATTTACGCTATGGATCCGGGTATAGAAACCAATACCAGAACCTTGCAGCTAAAAGCCAAGACTAGTAATGTGGGCAACCAGCTAGTGCCAGGCTCTTTTGCTAAAATTACCTTACCATTGGCGGGTATACCCGATGCTATTTTAATTCCTACACAAGCTGTTATACCTGTTTTAAAAGGCAAAAAAGTATTTATAAGTAGCAATGGTTTAGCTAAAGAAATACCAATTGAAACCGGACCACGAACCGATAAATATATTTTAGTGCTCTCTGGCTTAGCTGTAGGCGATACCTTGTTAACTTCGGGAATGATGTCGCTAAAAAATGAGAGCCCTGTAAAAGTAATAGTGAAAAACTAAGTACATGAGTTTATCGAGCACCAGCATAAAACGTCCGGTTCTAGCCATTGTCATGAACCTGAGCTTAGTCCTTTTTGGACTGATTGGCTTTCATTTTTTGGGCGTCCGCGAATTTCCATCTATTGATCCGCCCGTAGTATCGGTACGTACCGGTTACCCGGGCGCCAATGCCGATGTAATTGAATCGCAAATTACCGAGCCTCTCGAAAAAGCCATCAACAGCATAGATGGAGTACGCAATATTTCCTCATCAAGTAATCAAGGATCGAGCAATATTACCGTAGAGTTTAACCTTACTAAAGATTTAGAAGAAGCCACCAATGATGTTCGCGATAAAGTGTCGCAAGCGGCTCGTTCCCTACCAAAAGATATAGACGGCTTGCCGGTTGTAGCCAAAGCAGATGCTAACTCGGAGTCTATTTTATCGATGACCCTAGAAAGCGATACCCGCAACCAATTGGAATTGAGCGATTATGCCGAAAACGTATTGGCACAACGCTTACAAACCATACCGGGAGTAAGTAACGTGCAAATTTGGGGGCAAAAACGCATGGCCATGCGCATTTGGATTGACCCATCGCGAATGGCGGCCTACCGCTTAACCGCACTAGATATTAAAACAGCTCTCGACAAAGAAAACATCGAACTCCCTTCCGGAAAAATTACTGGAGAGTCTACCGAATTGTCTGTAAAAACCATGGGCAACTTATCTTCAGAAGATGATTTTAATAATTTGATTATTAAAAACGATGGGGTAAACATCATCCGATTAAAAGATATTGGTTCGGCAGTAATGGCCCCGGAAAATGAGGAAACCATGTTGCGTCAATCTGGTAAAACCATGATTGGTATGGCCATTGTACCGCAACCAGGTGCCAATTATTTAGACATTTCTGATGAGTTTTATAAACGTTATGCGCAAATTAAAAAAGATTTGCCTAAAGATTTTAAACTCGATATAGCGCTCGATCAAACCATCTTCATCAAAAAATCAGTTTCCGAGGTAGCCGAAACCCTCCTACTCTCTTTGGTATTGGTTATTCTAATAATCTACCTGTTTTTCCGCGATTGGAGCATCGCCTTCCGCCCATTAATAGATATTCCGGTATCTTTAATTGCCACCTTCTTTGTTATGTACTTGTTTGGGTTTTCCATCAATGTACTCACCTTGCTAGCCATTGTATTGGCTACTGGCTTAGTAGTTGATGATGGCATTGTGGTAACTGAAAATATTTTCAAAAAAATTGAAGAGGGCTATTCGCCTATTGAAGCTGCCATTAAAGGCTCTAACGAAATTTTCTTTGCAGTAATCTCTATTTCTATTACTCTAGCCGCGGTGTTTTTACCGGTTATTTTTTTAGAAGGATTTGTAGGCCGATTGTTCCGAGAATTTGGCGTAGTCATTGGAGCGGCCGTACTTATATCTGCCTTCGTATCGCTTACTTTAACGCCTATGCTCAATGCCTATTTAATGAAAGGGCATCAGAAAAAAACTAAATTTTACGAGCGTACCGAACCTTATTTTGTAGCCCTAACCAACGGTTACATACAATCCCTCGAACGCTTTTTGCAAAAACCAAAAAGAGCCTTCGTCATTCTAGCAGGCTGCATTGCTTTAATTGGCTTGTTCTGGGTTATTTTACAAAAAGAAACAGCCCCTTACGACGATCGTAGCGCCATTAACATGCAACTTTCTGCACCCGAAGGAGCATCTTTTGAATACACCGATAATTTTGTTTTAAGGGTGGCACAAATGGTGGAAGATTCTATTCCGGATAAACGAATTAACCTCACCGTAACCGCTCCCGGATTTAGTGGTAGTGGCGCAGCAAATACTGGTTTTGTACGTATTCGTTTAACCGAGCCCAATCAACGGAAAGCCACACAAACTGAACTGACTGATAAGCTAACTAAAATTACCAAAGGCTTTTCCGAAGGAAAAATATTTGTAGTACAGCAACCCACCATCTCGGTAAACCGTAGAGGAGGTTTGCCCATTAGCTACATTATACAAGCCCCTAATTTTGAGAAATTAAGAGAAAAATTACCTCTCTTTATGGAGGAAGTGAGTAAAGATCCTACTTTCACCGTATCGGATGCTAACCTTAAATTTAACAAACCCGAAATAAACCTATCCATTGATAGGGAACGGGCAAAAAATTTAGGGGTTTCTGTACTCGATATTGCTCAAACCTTGCAATTTGCTTTAAGTGGTCAACGTTTTGCCTATTTTATTCAAAATGGTAAACAATACCAAGTTATTGGACAATACGATCGTATGAACCGTAACGACCCCACAGATTTAACCTCCATTTTTGTACGTAACAACCGGGGCGAACTCATCCAATTAGATAATTTAATTCAGGTAGAAGAACAAAGTACCCCGCCACAACTGTACCACAATAACCGCTTTGTTTCGGCTACCGTTTCTGCCGGCTTAGCACCTGGTAAAAGTATTGGCGATGGTATTGATGCAATGGATAATGTAAGTAAAAAAGTATTGGACGATAGTTTTTCTACCGATTTAGGCGGCGAATCTCGAGATTTTAAAGAAAGTTCTTCTAATACCCTATTTGCCTTTGCTTTGGCTTTATTACTCATTTATCTGCTACTTGCTGCTCAATTCGAAAGTTTTATAGATCCTGTTATTATTATTTTAACAGTGCCCATGGCCGTAGCCGGAGCATTTTTCTCACTATGGCTTTTCGGGCAAACTTGGAACATTTTTAGCCAAATTGGAACCATTATGCTTATTGGCTTAGTAACCAAAAACGGTATTTTAATTGTAGAGTTTGCCAACCAGTTAAAAGAAAAAGGAGAGCCTGTGGCATCGGCCATACGCAAAGCCGCCGAGGCTAGGCTTCGCCCTATTCTAATGACCAGCTTAGCTATTGCTTTAGGTGCACTTCCTATTGCCTTGGCTATTGGAGCCGCCGCAAAAAGTAGAATGGGCATGGGTATTGTTATTATCGGAGGGACCTTATTCTCCTTGGTGCTTACACTCTATGTTATTCCGGCCATTTACAGCTTGTGGTCAAAACCACTAAAATCAACTAGTCCATCTAAAAACAATGAAAAATAGTCTCCGTGTTTTAGTATTATTATTTCTGAGTACTGCGTGCTATGCTCAAGAAAAACTCAGCCTGCAACAGGCTATTGAGCTCACCTTACAAAACAACTACGACATTCAACTTCGTAGCAATCAGGTGAGCGTTGCCAAAAACAATGTTAGCCTGGCCAATGCCGGAATAATGCCATTAATTACAGGCAATTTTACCAATAATAATTCTGTACAAAATAGCGAACAAACACTAGCAAACGGCACCCAGCAACAACAAGATAACGCCAAAAATGCCAACACCAACATCGGAATTAACCTTAATTGGAGAATTTTTGATGGTTTTGCCATGTTTGCCAATTACAATCGTCTGCAAAAATTACAAGCTAGCGGAGAACTCAATTTCAGACTCACGGTAGAAAATACCTTGTCCGATGTTATGAATACCTATTTCGATTTGGTTCGCCAAAACCAATATATTCATACATTTCTATCGGCAGTAGAAGTTTCTCAAATACGGCTAAAAAATTCACAAGCCCGTTACAGTATTGGCAAAGCATCTAAACTAGAGGTGCTAGCAGCTAAAGTTGATTTGAATACCGATACCACAAACCTTCTGCGTCAGCAAGATGCTTTTCAGCAAGGTAAAACACAACTCAATTTACTAATGGTAAGATCTTTAGAAACCGACTTTACGGTAAGTGATACCATTGCACTACAAGGAACTTTTACCTATGCTGAATTACTAAAGGCGGTACAAACAAAAAATCCGGAAATACGATTAGCCGATATACAACAACAAGTTGCCAAACTAAGCCTCACTCAAGTACGAGCTAGCCGCTACCCAGGCATAAGCGTAAACACGGGCTACACCTTCTCAAACTCCAGCTCGGCATTGGGTTTTGCCCGTGAAGCAACAGGAAGAGGATTTACCTATGGTATTACTGCCAGCATGCCCTTATTTAATGGCTTTTTACAAAGTAGAAACGAGAAAAATGCCAATATTGGAGTTAGTAGTGCGCAAATTCAATTCAAACAAACCCAACAACGCATACAAGCACAATTGCAGCAAGCCTATCAAACCTATACCACCAACCTTTTATTGGTACGTTTAGAAACTCAAAACCAAGAAACAGCCAAACAAAATATGGACATTTCTTTGGATAAATTTCGCTTAGGTAGTTTAAGTGCGATTGAATTTAGAGAAGCTCAATTAAACTATTTAAATGCTTCGGCTCGTACCAGCGATGCACAATTTCAAGCCAAACAGGCAGAAATAGCTCTCAAGCAATTGAGCGGAGAACTATCAGTTAATTAACTTGATGATTTAAAATTATTTTTATTTATTTCTTTTTAACAAGTATTTTGTAATTTAACTTTCCATTACGCCGCTAAATTCACAAAATATGATTACTCTTTTCTCCAAGCTAAAACATTCTCTTTACGTAGAGAAAACATTCCTAATAGTACTATTAATCGTGCTTTTGCCCGGATATGTACTATTCGCCCAAGAAATTTCTACCAACGCCAAGGAGCTAAATAAATTTGCTCGGACTCATAAAAATAGCGACGAAAAAGATCGTAAAAAGGCTTTTAAGGCGGCTGAAAAAAATAATTGGATTACCTTCAAGGTATTTGAAAATGGGAAAGTGATGTCTTTGCAAAGTTTAGATGCTGCGGGCCATCCTCTGTATTTAGTTACCGATAACAATTCCTATGCAGCGGCCACTACCCGAGCAAATAAACTTTATACAAACGGTGGATTAGGCCTAAGTTTGAGCGGATCAAGCACCTTCTTAAAAGATAAAATTGGCGAATGGGATGGCGGTTCGGTATACGTATCACATCAAGAATTTGCTAACAATCGTATTCTAAATAAAAATACCACAACGGCGGTAAGCCAGCACGCTACCCACGTTGCCGGCACCATTATGGCTGCTGGTGTTAACCCCAATGCCAAAGGTATGGCCTTCGGACTGGAACGCTTAGTTTCCTACGATTTCAACGGAGATTCTCCTGAAATGGCCACAGAGGCAACCAACGGCATGCTCATTTCTAATCATTCTTACGGGTACATTGCCGGTTGGTATTACAATTCGGGAGCAACGCCCGCAGCACGTTGGGAGTGGATGGGTAATAATGGAGAGTATGAAGATTATAAATTTGGATTATACGATAATACTGCAAGAAATTATGATGTTATATGTTATAATGCACCATTCTACCTGCCGGTAAAGTCAGCCGGAAATAACCGTGGCGAAACCGGCCCTGCAGTTGGGCAAACTTATTTTAGACAAGTGGGTGGTACTTGGACAGAGTTTACCCGTACAAACGGAGATATTTATAGCAACGATTCTTACGATTGCCTCTCTCTTACATCAAACGCAAAAAATATTTTAACCGTAGGGGCTATTAGCGGTATACCCAATGGTCCCTTCACATCGAGTACTATTCAAATATCATCCTTTAGTAGCTTTGGCCCTACCGATGATGGACGTATAAAACCCGATGTGGTTGGAATGGGCGTATCGCTTACATCCACTATTCCCACTAGTCCTACAGCTTACGCATCATTAAGTGGGACATCGATGTCAGCACCAAATGTTACAGGTACTTTGGTGTTGCTACAAGAAGCCTATGCACAAAAGAATGCAGGCGCCCTCATGCGGTCTGCCACTTTAAAAGGCTTAGTTATTCATACGGCCGATGATGCAGGAAATGTCGGCCCGGATTATATTTATGGTTGGGGCTTAGTAAATGCAGAAAAAGCGGCAAAGGTAATCCTGGGTGATGGGGCAAGCTCCACAAACATTCACAAGATTACCCAAGATTCATTAACCCAAACTGCTACAAAGACATCTACCTTAATCAGTTCAGGATCAGGGCCATTGGTGGCTACCATTTGCTGGACAGACCCTCCTGGAAATGCAACCGTTAGTGCCATCACGGACGACCGTACCCCAAAATTGGTAAACGACTTAGATCTTCGCATTAGCGACGGTACGCAAACGTACCTCCCCTATAAACTTGACCCTGACCAACCGGCCAATGTGGCCACTACTGGAGATAACATTAGAGATAATGTCGAAAAAATAATTATTCCCAATGCCATACCCGGCAAAACCTATACCCTTACCATTAATCATAAAGGAACTACTTTAAGTAGTGGTAAACAAACCTATTCCTTAATATTATCGGGTGTGGGCGGAACCACTTACTGTGCTTCGGCACCAACCGGTGCACCCAATTCTAAAATTATAGGTTTTAGCCTAGCCACTACAACCTATAATGCCGCTATTGGTTGTAATACTACAGGAGGGTATACCAATGCAACGAACCAAACCATACAGGTAGAAGCAGGAGCTACCTACCCACTTAGTAGTGTAACTTTAGGAACCTGTGGTACAGAACAGGATAAAATTGCTAAAGTATATATCGATTTTAATAACGACGGTGCATTTGATGAGGTAAATGAGTTGGTTGCAACCGCAACGCCGAACCTCGGCAGTACGGGAATTCTCACATTAACGGTCCCTATCGCAATACCAGCAACGGTAACCATAGGAAATACCAGCCGTATACGGATTGTGCTATCCGAAACAACCGACGCCACGACCATAACTTCTTGCGGAACGTATGCCAATGGCGAAACTTTAGATATGAATATCAAGTTTAATGCTCCTAGTAAAGATGTAGGTGTAAACACCCTAATAGATCCTGCAAGCGGTACCTGCTCAAAAACAGGTCAAACAGTTACTGCGAATGTTAAAAATTTTGGTACCAGCGCTGTAAGTGGTATAGGTCTAACCGCACGTATATACGACGGAACTACATTGCTTACTACCCTAACAGGAACCTACTCGGGTAGTATTAACCCTGGAATGGATGTAAACATTACGACAACTGGCGGATTTAACTTAGTAAGCGGAACTACGTATACTATAGAAACAGAAACCACACTAACAGGCGATTTAAACCCACTGAATAATTTACTTAGCAGTAGCATTAGCACGAGCACACCACCAGCTGCAAGTAATTTACTAGTAACAAAATGCGATAATGCAAATTCATACACCCTTTCAGGCACTAGTGCAGGTACCATATTTTGGTATAAAAATGCAACCGATGCCCTACCTGTTGCCTTTAATTTACCGGGGCAAAGTGCTACGTATACCGAAGCAGGAAGTACTATTTCCACCTTTCATGCTGGTGTAAATAATTTTAGTGGCAAAGTAGGGCCAGCAATCAATACTATTTTTGGGGTTGGTAGCAATGCATATTTAAGCGGAAACAACCCATCTGTATTAATGAAAGCCAATGCACCAGTAGTACTAGAAAGTGCTAGATTGTATATTGGTGCCGGCGGAAAAATTACGTTTATTGCTAGCAAAACTAGTACTGGGGCAGAAGTATCTAGAGTAACACTCGATGTAACGCCTAATGGTGCCACGGGGCAAGTATACCCATTAAATTTACTACTTCCGGAAGCTGGCGATTATACCGTTGCTATTGAATATGAAAATGGTGCTTCTATTTTCCGAAATAATAGTGGAGTGAGTGGCTATCCATTTAAATTGGGCGATGTGTTTAGTATCACTGGCAATACAGCTACTGATCCAACTGGAGTAAATGCCAATTACTACCAAGCCTTTTATTATTATTTCTACGATTTAGCGGTTCGTGCTGCAGGCTGTACCAATGCACTACGCCAAGCTGTAACTACAAGTAGTTTGGCAGCTCCTACCATCACAAAAAATGGAACCATTTTAACTTCAAATGCCGCAACAGGTAACCAATGGTTCTTAAACGGTATTAGTATTCCAGGTGCAAACGCTACAACGTATAATGCCACTCAAATAGGTACCTATACCGTACAAAAAACTGTGGGAACCTGTACAGTAAGTTCAACACCAGTAATTGTGGGAGTAACGTTCCCGCTTGCCTATAATAATTTCAATACCATTGTGGTTGATGAAACTTGTAGAGCAAATAACAACGGGTCTATAACCATTACGGCTGTACAAGCATTGAGCTATACCGCAGCAGTAACCAGTAACGGGCAAACAACCAACTACCCATTTGTAACTAGCTTAACCATACCCAACTTAGTTGCGGGCACTTATGCCATTTGTATTACTGCCGACGGAAATACCAGCTACAAAATTTGTTATAGCATAGTAGTGGGTGAACCCAAAGATTTGGCGGTACTCTCACAAGTTAATCCTGTAACCAATTCGGTTACCTTAAATCTAGCTGGAGCAAGTACCTATCAAATTCAGTTAAACGGCCAAAGCTACCAAACTAATAGCAGTAGCATTACGCTGCCTTTGCAAATTGGTACCAATCAGATTTTGGTAACAACCGATAAACCTTGCCAAGGTACTTTTGATGAAGCTATACTCGTAAATGATAAAGCAACCATTTATCCGAATCCTTTTGGAGATATGTTGTTTATCAAATTGGGCGGAAATCAAACAAGCACCGTAGCCGTAAACATCAGCAATAGCTCCGGAATAAAGGTATTTAAGCAAACTTATCAGAATGCCACCGGAACTCTACAAATTAATGTTAGTAATTTAGACAGCGGATTTTACCTATTAACGGTAGGAGATCAAACTTATAAAATCTTTAAAAAATGAGAACTTTTTTAGCAACATGTATTCTTTGTTTTACTCTTTTTTCTTGCGGGAAGAAAGGTGGTGGTGCCCCGGCAGCTGCTGCACCCACCAAAACTAGTTTAGCCGCACCTGCCCAAAATGAGGCTTGTTTAAACGGCACAGTAGTATCGGCCACAGAGAGTAAAATTTTATTCTCTTGGATTGCTGCCAGCAATGCGGAGAGCTACGATTTAATTATTAAAAATCTATTAACCCAAGCCAGTACCACCCAAAACACTACGAGTACTTCCTTAGAGGTAACTTTATTGCAAAACACTCCCTACTCTTGGCAAATTGTATCTAAAACCAGTAAAACAAGTACCACTACACCGAGTGATATTTGGAAGTTTTTTAATTCTGGCTCTGGTGTGACTAGTCATGCACCGTTTCCAGCCGAAATGGTTACCCCTACTCAAGGGCAAGCCGTTACGGCTACTGCCGGGAAAATTACCCTCGATTGGAATGGAAGCGATGTGAATAACGACATCAGCACCTACGACGTGTACTTGGGAACTACCAATTCGCCTAGTGTATTGCAAAGTAACCTGACGGCTAGCATACTCACTAACGTTACTGTAAGTAGTGCTACCACGTATTACTGGAAAGTGATTACGAAAGATCTAAAGGGTAATACATCTGATTCGGGTGTGTATAGTTTTACGGTAAACTAAGAACACATAAAAAAAGCCTCCCGATTGAGAGGCTTTTTTTATTTCATATACTGTTTACTCAACGTATCGTACACGCTTAAATAAGCATTCGATTTTCCATCTTTAGTAAAGAAGGCTTCCCACGTACTTAGTGGCTCCCAAATACAGGTACCTTTGCCTTTTCCATTGGGGAGTTCAAAGGCAATTTTGTTTACCTCATTTTTTAACTGAGAATATTCTACCACCATCACATCTTTATTATACCTTTTAACCAAGGCGGTCAAATTGTTTTCCAAATCGGCTAGGGTGCCGTGCCATTTTGGGTAATACGATTCGCCAATTACATCAAAATGTACCCCACGAGCCAACATATTATCAATAAAAAAAGTCGATTCATCGTGCTGCCCGCCAAGCGCAACATGGAGCATCATCACCACGGTGGGATCAACCGCTTTTACTGCTGCAGTGCCGGCTTTAATCAATTGGGCTAAGTAATCAATATTACTTACACTGCCTTCGGGCCATAGTATGCCGTGGTTAATTTCATTTCCAATTTGTACCATATCGGGTGTGGTGCCTTGGTCTTTCAATTCCTGTATCACTTTTTTCGTATAGTCATATAGCGCTTGTTTTAATTCTTCAGGATCTAAATTCTCCCAAGCAGCAGGTTTAAATTGTTTACCAGGATCGGCCCAATAATCGCTATAATGAAAATCTAAAAGCAATTTCATTCCGGCCGCTTTAACACGTTTGGCCATGGCCTTGGTATGGGCCAAATCACAAAAACCAATTCCGGGAGAGTAACCCTTTGCATTGGCGGGATCGTTAAAAATGCGCAAACGCACATAATTTAATCCGTGTTCCTTCATAATCAAAATGGGATCTTTTTCTACTCCTTTATCGGAAAATTTAATACCCTTAGCTTCTAGCTCTGGTAAAAAAGAGATGTCGGCTCCCAACATTTGGGTGGCTTGTCGTGGTTTAGCAGCTTCACCAGAAAGCTCGTATTTTTTATCCGAAGTAATTGTGGCTACACTTGTTGGAGATACCGTTATAATATCGGTTGACCCTTTCCAAAGCCCTTCGGCACTGGCTTCAAACTGAATGCTGCCTACATTTTTGCCGGCTTGCACCAGTACTTGACATTTGCCATTAAACAAGCTACGTTGCCAAGCGCCATCGGCACATTTATCGGCTTCATGACTACTTGGATCTCCATTGCCCACGCCAATAATTTTGGCATCGCCCTTTAAAGAAAATTTGATTAATTGATTCGCTGTTGGTACTTCTCTACCTTCTTTGTCTACCGCGGTAATGTTCATTACGGCAACATCTTGTCCATCGGCAATTAGAGTAGTTTTATAGGGGGTAAGTACTATTTCTACGGCTGGGCCGGTTGTTTCTACTTTACTAGTTAAACGCTTCCCTTTTTTATAGGCAATGGCCTCTAAGGTACCTGGTTCATACACCACCGACCACTGCAAATGCTCGTTACGAGGCATTGTTTTCTTTCCTAAACTTTTTCCGTTTAAAAATAATTCTACATCATCGGCGTTGGAGTTTACCCATACATCAATCGCTTGGCCAACTTTATCGGGCCAATTCCAATGGGGCGAAATATGCAAAACATCTTTATCGGTCCACCAACTTTGGTAATAGTAGTAAATATTTTTAGGGAAGCCACACATATCCATTACCCCGAAATGTGAATTAATGTTTGGCCATTTAAATGGCGTAGGTTCTCCTCTATAATCAAAGCCAGTCCATATAAATCCACCAGCCCAATATGCGTTCTCAGCGGCTAATTTCCACCAGGTTTCGGCACGGCTGGCCCACCAAGGTGCAGTAATATCTTGGTCGGGTACGTAAGCTTTTAGCGAATCCAATGCATACTGACCACGGGTAGTAACCGTACTGCCCATTTCGGTGCCAATAAGGGGTTGGTTGGGATGATCTTTATGATAATCAGCTACCGCAAATTGACGATAGTTAAATCCACGAACCGGAATGACTTCATTTACTCCAGTAAACACGTTGCCCATATCGGCAGCATAGGTACTAGTACGTGAAGGGTCTAACTCCTGCTGTTTGGCTAGCAGGGTTAGCGCAATGCGTTTGCCCACACTGTTGGCTTGTATCCAGCCTTCTTCGTTGCCAATAGACCATAAAAATACAGAGGGGTGGTTGCGGTCACGTTTAATAAGGCGCTCAAACTGATCGAGGTATTCGGGACTGCTGTTTAGCAAGCGTTGTTCGTCTACCACCAACATACCCAAACTGTCGCAAGCATCTAGCAATTCGGGGGTTGGTGCATTGTGGCTTGTTCGGTAGGCATTTACACCCATATCTTTTAATAATTGAACCCGGTAGTATTGCATATAATCGGGTAAGGCACTTCCCAATCCTGCATGATCTTGGTGATTGTTTACTCCCTGAATTTTTACGTGCTTACCATTTAAAAAGAAACCTTCCTTACCATCGAAACGAAGGGTACGAATCCCCATGCGTTGTTTAAGTGAATCTACCACTTGATTACCTTGCTTAATTACCGAAACTACACGATATAAATACGGGTCTTCTAAAGACCAAAGCCTAGGGTTAGTAATAGTGAATTGTTGTTTAACGCTTGTGCTCCCATTTCGAGAAACACGAATGGCTTGTGGCTTGCTTTGCGCTAAAACCTTGCCGCTTCGGTTAGTAAGGTATGAATATAGTATTGCCGAGGCATAGGCAAGCTGTTCATTTTTAATGGTGGCTTCTACAAATACAGTGGCTTGCTTTTCTTTCACTTCCGAATGCACAAATACGCCGTCTTGAGCCAAATGTAAGTTGTTCGATTTTTTTAACCATACGTGGCGATAAATGCCGGCACCTTCGTAAAACCAACCTTCGTATTGGGTAGCATCAACCCGAACGGCAATAATATTGTCTTTACCAAAATTTACATAATCGGTTACATCATATGTTTGACCCACATAGCCACTTTGGTTGGTGCCCAAATAAAATCCGTTTATCCAAATGCTGGCATTTCTAAAAATTCCATCAAATTGCAAACTGATGCGACTGCCCGAATCGGCTTTGGCAATGGAAATATGCTTGCGGTACCAGCCAATGCTCGTTTCGGGATACAAGCCCCCTACCGGCTTATAGCCATGCGATTGAACATCAAAATTAGGCGAATTGCTAAAGGGCAACTCTACCGCCCAATCGTGCGGCAAATTAAGGGTTCGCCAAGCTGAATCATCAAAATTAGCGGCCAAAGCGGTCTGGTCTGTTTTTCCCGATTTAGAGAAAATGGCTGCAACACCATAATTGAAATCTTTTGCCGGATCGGCAGCATGGCCGAAATGAAATTTCCAGCCTTCATCAATATTGGTTTTGGTTTGGGCCGATACGGCTCAACAAAAAAAAAGTAGAAGGGCAAAAGCGGATAGTTTTTTAAGCTGAAGAATCATTGCTTCGAATAATTAATAGGAATTAAGAAAGCAAGGTAAAAAAAATCTGAGGAGAAAACATAAATGGATTTAAAAACAAAAAACCCTCACCGAAATTCGGTGAGGGTTTTTAATTTCTGTAGCCCGTAGGGGAATCGAACCCCTGTTTCCAGGATGAAAACCTGGCGTCCTAACCCCTAGACGAACGGGCCATAAATCGTTTTCGGTGCCTCAGGTACTTCTAACGTTTTGGTAGCGGGGGCCAGACTCGAACTGACGACCTTCGGGTTATGAGCCCGACGAGCTACCAACTGCTCCACCCCGCACTATCTTTTGGTCAATTTAAATGCCGGAAAGATCGCCTTGCCTCTGTTTTAAATTGGACTGCAAAGATATATTTCGTTTCTTTGCAGTCCAAATCTTTTTCAAAATAAATTCCATGTCGCATAAAGCCGGTTTTGTGAGTCTCGTCGGGAAACCGAATGCGGGGAAATCTACCCTCATGAACGCCCTAGTGGGTGAAAAAATGTCCATCGTTACCTCGAAGGCCCAAACCACAAGGCACCGGATTTTAGGAATTGTGAACGAACCCGACGTGCAAATTATTTTTTCAGACACTCCGGGCGTCATAAAACCGCATTATGGATTGCAAGAATCTATGATGAGTGTGGTGAATGGTTCAGTGGTGGATGCCGACCTTATTTTGTTTGTAACCGACATCAACGAACGGTATGATGAGAACGATGTACTGGAACGTTTACAGAAAACAAAATCGCCAGTAGCGGTCATCATTAATAAAATTGATAAATCGGACGAAGAGAAGGTAATGGCGAAGATTGAGCATTGGAAAGAGCTATTGAATCCCGAAGCCATTTTTGCGGTTTCGGCCTTACACGACCATAACATACCGGCAGTATTGCAATTTATTCACGATAAATTGCCCGAACACCCGCCCTATTACGATAAAGACACACTAACCGACCGTACCGAACGCTTTTTTGTTTCGGAGATTATTCGTGAGAAGATATTTAAACTCTACGACAAAGAAATTCCCTACAGCACCGAGGTATTAATTACCGCCTTTAAAGAAGAAGGGAAATTAACCCGCATAAGTGCCGAAGTGGTGGTAGAGCGTGATTCGCAAAAAAATATTATAATAGGCAAGGGTGGAGAAATGATTAAAAAGGTAGGCACCTATGCCCGCCAAGATATTGAAGTATTTTTAAGCAAAAAGGTATTTTTGGAGATTTTTGTGAAGGTTATTGCCGATTGGCGTAACCGAAAAAATTACCTAAAAAGCTTCGGATACGAGAATTAAGACCAAAGAAACATGAGTAATATAGTAGCCATAGTAGGACGCCCAAATGTGGGAAAATCAACACTTTTTAATCGTTTAATAGAAAGCCGTAAGGCCATTGTTGACGACATGAGTGGCGTAACCCGTGATCGTCATTATGGCGTATCTGAATGGGTGGGCAACCACTTTACGGTTATTGATACCGGTGGATACGTGGCTCATTCTGAAGATGTATTCGAAGTAGCCATTCGCGAACAAGTTACCATTGCCATTGAAGAAGCCAGCGTGGTTATTTTTATGGTGGATGTGGTTACCGGTGTAACCGATTTGGATGATGAAATTGCCCATATTTTACGCCGTAGTAAAAAACCGGTATACGTAGTTGCCAATAAAGTAGATAACAATAATTTACGCAACGAAGCCGCCGTATTTTACAGCTTGGGCCTTGGAGAAATATACCTCATTTCGGCCATGACTGGCTCTGGGACCGGCGAATTATTAGACGATGTAATTACCCATTTCGAAGAAGAGCCCGAAGCAGAAAACAACCTACCTAAATACGCCATTGTTGGCCGCCCGAACGTAGGAAAATCGTCACTTATAAATGCTTTAATTGGCAAAGAACGCAATATTGTAACCCCAATTGCTGGCACCACCCGCGATTCTATTCACATACACTACAACCAATTTGGCCACGAGTTTATGCTGATAGATACCGCCGGATTGCGTAAAAAAACCAAAGTAAAAGAGAATATTGAGTTCTACTCGGTAATGCGAACCATTAAAGCATTGGAAGAAGCCGATGTAGTTGTATTGATGATTGATGCCGTAGAAGGAATAGAATCACAAGACATAAACATTTTTCACCTAGCCGAGAAAAACAAAAAGGGCATTGTAATTTTGGTAAACAAATGGGATTTGATTGAAAAAGATCACAAAACCACCAAAGCATTTGAAGAGCAGATTTACGAAAAAATATCTCCCTTTACCGATGTGCCCATCATTTTCACCTCGGTGGTAGAGAAACAACGTATATTTAAAGCCATTGAAGGGGCAGCCAAAGTATATGAGAACAAACTGAAAAAAGTGCCCACCTCAAAACTAAACGATGTAATGCTACCCCTTATTGAGCATTACCCGCCACCGGCTACCAAAGGAAAATACATTAAGGTAAAATATGTAACGCAAATAAATGCGACCTCACCCATGTTTGCCTTCTTTTGTAACTTACCGCAATACGTTAAAGAGCCCTACAAGCGTTTCATCGAAAACAAGTTGAGAGAAAACTTCGATTTTAAAGGTGTGCCCATTCAAATCTTTTTCAGACAGAAATAACCCGTTTTAATTTCTTTTTCATTTTAGTCTCATATTATTAAGAATTATTCTAAATAATTTGATTCTTATAAATTTCTGTGCTATGTTCGCATATTATTTATAATTAATCTAAATAAGAGATGGGTAGAACACTATTGTTCTTTTTTTTACTAGTAGCGGCCTTTAGCCGTCTAAATGCACAAGAAAAAAAATTGCAATCTGCTACATCACAATCAGATAGCATTCGGAAGGAGATGCCACAAGTAGTCATTATTGGTAAAAAAGATCGACTATTTACACAGGTACCCGGATCGCTAAGCTTAATTGACCCGAAAGAACTCAAGCAAACTGCCGCATTAACTAGCAATGAGGTATTAAGAAAACTACCCGGCCTAAATGTGGTAGATGAAGAAGGAGCCGGACTAAGGCTCAATGTTGGCATTAGAGGCTTAGACCCCGACAGAAGTCGGAATGTATTGGTTTTAGAAGATGGGATTCCTATAGCCTTAGGCCCGTACGGCGAACCGGAATTATATTTTAGCCCCTCCATTGATAAAATGGCCGGCATAGAGGTTGTAAAGGGAAGCGGTCAAATACTTTTTGGTCCACAAACTACAGGTGGCGTAATAAACATGTTCACGTTCGATCCCCCAGCTCAGGAGCAAATACGCATGAAATTATCGGGAGGCATGGGCGGAATTTTCTCTGGCTTATGGAGCTATGGCAACAGCTTAGGTAAGGTGGGATTTTTAGTAAGCTACTTACACAAAAGAGCCAATAATCTGGGCCCAACCTGGTTTCAGGTAAACGATTTGTCAGCCAAAATTAAACTGCAAACTAGCCAACGTTCTAGCCTTGGCTTAAAAATAGGTTTGTATCATGAATTATCAAATTCAACATACATTGGCTTAACCCAAACCATGTTTGATGCAGGTGGCCAAGATTATACACAACTAGCTCCATTAGATAGATTACCAGTAAAAAGGTACGCTATAAGTGCCACACATAAACTGTATGTAAACCCACGGTTGAATATACAAACTACTGCTTTTGGCTATACGATATCCAGAAATTTTCAAAGGCAAGATTTTACCTTTAACGCTTTAGCAAGTAATAAAAGCGGTCAGATTTGGGGTGACCCGTCTGTTAGCAATGGAGCAATTTACATGTTAAATTCAAGCGGCAACCGCAATAGAAATTTTAGGGTAGCAGGTATTGAACCACAACTAAAGTGGGCATATACACTGTTTAATACCCAAAACGAATTGCAAAGCGGCGTGCGCTACTTGTATGAACAGGCTGAAGAACAATTTATCATTGGACAAAAAGCCGATGCCTCTGCCGGCGATATGCGTGATAGCGAAGTAAGACGTGGGCATGCTGTGAGCTTTTATGCCCAGAATAAAATAAACCTTACCCAAAAATTATCACTTAACATGGGGGTCCGTTATGAAAACTTTAATTATGAGCGTCAAATTTTAAGAGGACGATTCACCCTAAATAATCAAGTTCTTGTTCGCGATACCAATTTGGTTGCTAACAATCGAGTGCAAAGCATTATTCCTGGGGCTGGTGTGAATTATGCTTGGTCGGAAAAATTGCAATTTTTTGCTGGCCTACATAAAGGCTTTGCACCACCAAGAATTAAAGATGCTATAAACACTAGCGGTTATTCATATAATATAGATGCCGTCCTAAGTATGAACTACGAAATTGGCACTCGATTTAAATTAGGGGAATTTCTAGACCTTGAATGCACCGCATTTGCAATGGATTTCGAGAATCAACTTATCCCGGTGTCGGTTTCATCCGGAAACACCAACGCAGCTGGCATAGTAAATGGCGGAAAAACCATGCATAAAGGAATTGAAGCTGGTTTTAAATTTGATTTTTCGCCTTTATTAGGTACAAAAAACTCCATCAAGCTAGAGAGCAATGCTACTTTTCAAAACGCCTATTACAATGCCAACCGATTTATACCAGCAAACGGTAGCACGATCAACGTAAAGGGTTATCAAGTACCCTACTCACCCCGAGTAATGATCAACTCAGCCATAAGTTACAGCCCAGAAAAAGGCATAGGTTTCAAACTGGCAACAAATTATATCAGCTCTCAGTTTTCCGATGAATTGAATAGCATTTCATCTAGCGCAAATGGGCGTAGCGGTAAAATAGGAAGTCGTGTAATCACAGATTTTAATTTATTTTATGAATTGCCAAAACGAAAAATTAGTGCGTATATAGCTGCGAAAAATATAGGCAATGTACGCTACATAAGCACCCGACGGCCCGAAGGTATTCGTGTAGGCTTACCCAGATTGATAACTGCAGGCTTTGAAATTTTACTCTAAACAAGCAAAAAAGGAATTCTTTTAAATCAATCAAACCTTTCAGCTTTGGGATAATATTCTCATTTTTACGTATCTCAAAGCTCCATTAACTTGAAACCGAGTACCGAACAAGATTCACATTTCGATAACCTAGATATCATGTCTACTCACGACTTGTTGAGAGGTATGAACCAGGAAGATAAAACCGTCCCTTTGGCGGTAGAGAAAGCCATTCCGCAACTAGAAGCCTTGGTAGAAGCCATTGTGCCTCGTATGCAAGCCGGTGGCCGTTTATTTTACATTGGAGCAGGCACCAGCGGTCGCTTAGGTGTGGTAGATGCCTCCGAATGTCCGCCTACTTATGGCGTACCCTTCGATTTGGTAATTGGTCTTATTGCCGGTGGCGATACCGCCATACGCAAAGCCGTAGAATTTGCCGAAGATGATGCCGAGCAAGCTTGGAAAGATCTGTCTACTTATCAACCAAACACCAGCGATACGCTAATTGGCATTGCGGCTTCGGGCCGTACCCCATATGTTATTGGTGGCCTAAAACAAGCCAATGCGGCCGGTCTATTAACCGGCTGTGTGGTATGCAATGCACAAAGCCCCGTTGCTGTCCAAGCGCAATTTCCGGTGGAGGTGGTGGTAGGCCCCGAGTTTGTAACCGGATCTACCCGCATGAAATCGGGTACCGCACAAAAACTCGTGCTCAACATGATTAGCACAGCCGTGATGATACGTTTAGGCCGAGTAAAAGGAAATAAAATGGTAGATATGCAACTCAGCAACCATAAATTGGTGGGTAGAGCCATTGCCATGGTAGTACAAGAATTAGGCGTAAGCGAAGAAAAAGCCAGACAATTACTCGATCAGTTTGGCAATGTGCGCAGAGCCTGCGATGGTTTCAGAAACAGGGGCTAAAACCATGCACGAATTAGAACCCTATTACCGCTGGCGTGACGACTATATTGCCGCTGAAGACCCCCGTTCGCCTTTTTACGAAACAGTGTATAGCGAATTTACCTACGACAAGCAGATTTACAATTACCTCATCCACCCGCAGTGGGATTTCTTTGGCTCCCAAACCCTCTATCTAAAAGTATTATTTGCAGATTATGAACAGGGTTACGTCATCATAGAACTAATTGGCGAATGGAACGACGCCCTTCACAACGACATCATGTTTTTAAAACGAGAAATTTTAGACCTCATGGTGGACGAAGGCCTCAATAAATTCATTCTCATCGGCGAAAACGTACTTAATTTCCACTCTTCAGACGATTGCTATTACGAAGAATGGTTCCAGGAAGTAGAAGATGGCTGGATAGCCGCCATCAACTTTCGCGAACACGTAATAGATGAGTTTAAACGGAACAACATCGATTATTACCTCAACTTTGGCGGAGAACTAGACCAAATCTCCTGGCGAAGCCTAAAACCCAATCAATTTTTTAAAAATATAGAAGCGCTTTTAACCAAACGGCTACAATAACTAAACGCTAGCACCATGGTTGTAAAATCTTTATGTAATGTTTTCATATTTTTGTTGAAATAGTATTGTGAAAGGACTCGTTATCAAATCAACCGGAAGCTGGTACCAAATTCAAACCGAATCTGGTGATACCGTGTCGTGCCGCATACAAGGTAAATTTCGTTTGAAAGGGATTAAAACCACTAACCCCATTGCCGTTGGCGATTGGATAGATGTGGAACTCGAACCCGACCAAGAAACGGGCATTATTACCCATTTACACGAACGCAAAAACTACATCATTCGTAAATCGGTAAACCTTTCTAAACAGGCACAAATAATTGCAGCCAACCTCGATCAAGCTTTTTTAGTGGTTACCCTAGCTTCTCCCCGAACTTCTTTGGGCTTTATCGATCGCTTTTTGGTTACTGCCGAGGCCTATGAAGTTTCGGCAAAAATCATCTTTAATAAACTCGATTTATTTAGTGATGAGGGCTTAGAAATTTTAGCGAAATACAAACAAATTTATACCCAATTGGGCTATGCCTGCTACGAAGTTTCGGCGTTGGAAGGTACCAACATTAGCCAAATACAAGCCTTGCTTAAAGATAACGTGAGCCTCATTAGCGGCCACTCGGGCGTAGGAAAATCGACCTTAATTAATGCCTTGTTGCCAGATGCCGATGTAAAAACCGGTGCCATATCCGATTGGAGCGATAAAGGCCAACATACAACCACCTTTGCTGAAATGCATCCGCTACCTTTTGGCGGTTTTTTAATTGATACCCCCGGCATTCGAGAATTGGGTGTATTTGATCTTTTACCTCAGGAGCTCGGTCGTTTATTTCCAGAATTTAGATCTCGAATGAGCGATTGTAAATTTCACAATTGCCAACACATTAACGAACCCGGCTGTGCGGTACTAAAAGCCTTAGAAGCAGACGATATAGAGCCCAGCCGATACGATAGTTATTTAAGCATCTACCACGGAAACGAAACCCGAATATAAATGAGAGCAGTCATTCAACGAGTAAGCCAAGCCTCTTGCACCGTAGAGGGAACCATTACCGGGGAAATTGAGGCCGGTTTTTTAGTATTGTTAGGTATTGAAGATGCCGATACCACCGAGGATGCGATTTGGCTGGCGCAAAAAATAGCCAATATGCGGGTGTTTTCTGATGAACAAGGCTTAATGAACCTCGGCCTATTCGATATTAAAGGACGCATTTTGCTCATATCTCAGTTTACACTTTTTGCGCAAACCAAAAAAGGTAATCGCCCGGGCTTTACTCGTGCCGCTCGACCAGAGAAAGCCATTCCTTTGTATGAATTCATGCAAACGGAATTAGAAAAACAATGCAACTCGAAAGTGGAAATGGGGATTTTTGGAGCCGATATGAAAATTAGTTTACTTAACGATGGACCGGTAACCATTCTTATGGATACCCAAAACAAAGAATAAAAATGACCCTAGAAGAAGCACAAGCCACCGTAGACCAATGGATTAAAACGACCGGTGTAAGGTATTTTAACGAACTCACCAATACCGCTATTTTAATGGAAGAGGTAGGCGAAGTGGCCCGCATTATGGCCCGAAAATATGGCGAACAATCGTTTAAAAATGCCGAGGAAGAGGCGAAACTAGGCGATGAATTGGCCGATGTATTGTTTGTGCTCATTTGTTTGGCTAACCAAACGGGTGTGAATCTCACCGAAGCACTACAACAAAATTTGGAGAAAAAAACCAAAAGAGATGCCAATCGGCATCAGGATAACGAAAAGCTGAAACCTTAACCCAATTTCACCAAACGATCGCCATCCAATATCGGGATGGTATCCACCACATCGGTTTGCAAGCAAAAGGCAATATCTGCTTCAATATTCAATTCTTTCAGACGTTCGCTGTGCGATGTTTTTTTCATGAATTCTTTTAAATCGCCTTGAGCTAAGTCGTACAAATCGGCCACTAAAATAGCTGCATCATCTAATTTATAGGCTTCATTTTTTAGGTGATAAGCTAGCGCCCCGGCAAATAAACTATCTTCTAAATTCACCTTATTTTTCCAGCCGGCACAGAGTAGCAATACATCGTTTGGTTGTGTTTTTAACCAGGTACTCAACGCACCTAAGTTTAAAAAAGAGCCAATCACCACTTTCTTTGCTTCGCGACTTTCGTTAATTGCATGGGTGCCGTTGGTGGTGGTGAGCACAATAGTTTTATTCGCCACTTTTTCGGCGGTATAGGAAAAGGGCGAATTGCCAAAATCAAAACCGGCCACTACTTCGCCATTACGCTCGGCGGCCAATAAATAGTCGGTATCTTCATACGAACGGCAAGCCTCTACCGATGCTACTGGGATGATGGCTTCGGCACCGTTAGCCAGACCGTAGCACATAGATGAGGTGGCTCTAAAAATATCAATAACCACCACAATGCTTTCGCGAATATCGTGTAAATGTAATAGCGCCGGGCTAAGGCAAACTTCTAATTTTCGTTGCTGCATGCCGCTTTCTTAGCCTTTGTAAAATGGGAATTTAACTATTTGGGCTTTAACTAAATTCTCTCGAATGTTGACGAAGATTTCGGTGTCTTCCTTCGCAAAATCGCTTTGCACATAACCCAAGCCAATGGCTTTTTGTAAAGAAGGGGATTGTGTACCCGAAGTTACTTTGCCAATAACCTTTCCGTTGGCATCGCAAATTTCGTAATCGTGACGAGGAATACCCCGGTCTATCATTTCAAAACCAACTAATTTCTTTTTTAATCCAGCTTCTTTTTGAGCCGCTAAATTGCTCGAATTCACAAAATCTTTAGTGAATTTCGTAATCCAACCTAAACCAGCTTCTAGTGGAGAGGTCGTATCGTCAATATCGTTTCCGTATAAGCAAAAGCCCATTTCCAAGCGCAAGGTATCACGAGCGCCCAAGCCAATAGGCTGAATGCCAAAGGGAGCACCTGCTTCAAAAATGGCTTTCCAAATTTTATCGGCATGCTCGTTATCAAAATACAATTCAAAACCGCCGGCACCTGTATAACCCGTAGCCGAAATGACTACATTATCTACCCCGGCAAAAGTGCCTTTCACAAAGGTGTAATATTCCATGGCCGATAAATTGGTATCGGTTAATGATTGTAATGCTTGAACTGCTTTGGGGCCTTGTACAGCCAACAAAGAAGTACGGTCAGAAATGTTTTTCATATCTACACCGAAGCTGTTAAATTTCGAAATCCAATCCCAATCTTTTTCAATATTAGAGGCATTAACCACCAACATGTAGGTTTTTTCATCCATGCGGTACACCAATAAATCGTCTACAATACCACCTTGCTCATTGGGTAAGCAAGCATACTGCACCTTACCATCGTATAATTTAGAGGCATCGTTAGAACATACTTTTTGGATCAATTCTAAGGCGCCTTCGCCTTTTAAAATGAATTCGCCCATGTGGCTTACATCAAATACGCCCACGGCTTTGCGCACGGTTTCGTGTTCAGCGTTAATGCCCACATATTGTACAGGCATGTTATATCCAGCAAAAGGAACCATTTTGGCACCTAAAGCAATGTGGGTATTGGTTAAAGCGGTGTTATTCATGAGCGATAAATTTGTGCGAAAATACGAAAAAGCAATGAAGCCTTAGCCAAAAATAGACAACTGCGGATCAGACACCTTGAATGTTCGGCGGTGGTAGGCAGAAAAACCATGTTTTAAAACGGCTTCCCGATGTTTAACGGTTGGATAGCCTTTATTGTTGAGCCAATCGTATTGTGGAAATTCAGCGGCCAAATTGTCCATATACTCATCTCGATAGGTTTTGGCCAAAATGGAAGCCGCCGCAATAGAAAAATAGCGGCCATCCCCTTTAACCATGCATTCGTGCGGAATTTCTTGGTATTTTTTAAATCGATTGCCGTCTACCAAAATAAATTCGGGTCGTAAGGTAAGTTGATCTAATGCTCGGTGCATAGCCAAAAAAGAGGCTTGCAAAATATTAATCTTGTCAATTTCGGCATGATCTACCTGAGCCACCGCAAAAGCTAAAGCTTGCTCCTCCACCACCTCTCGAAGTTCGAAGCGTTGTTTATCGCTTAATTGCTTAGAATCGTTAAGTAAGGGATGCTCAAAATTTTTGGGCAAAATAACCGCTGCGGCAAATACAGGTCCGGCCAAACAGCCGCGACCAGCTTCATCGCAACCGGCTTCTACTAATTTCTCTTGATGGTAGGCTAAAAGCATCGCTTGAAGATAGAAAAAAATTAGCCAAGGAGATTGGTTTAGCCACAAAATGGGTATTATTGTGGGTAATGAGCAAAACAGCGGCCAAAGAGAGAATTATTTTAGGCATTGACCCTGGCACCAACATTTTGGGCTATGGACTTATTAAGGAGGTGAAATCGAACATGGAGTTGCTTACCATGGGGGTTATCCGCTTAGACGATTTATCGGACCATCCGCTGAAATTGCAACGCATTTTTGAGCGCACTTTGGCTATTATTGATCAATATCATCCAGATTGCTTGGCCATTGAAGCCCCTTTTTACGGCAAAAACGTGCAAGTAATGCTTAAACTTGGCCGAGCCCAAGGCGTGGCCATGGCGGCTGGCTTGGCCCGCGATTTAGCCATTATTGAGTATGCGCCCCGAAAAATAAAACAAGCCATTACCGGAAATGGAAATGCCAGCAAGGAACAAGTAGCGGCCATGCTTAAAAGCTTGTTAAAATTTACAGAAAATCCTGAATTTTTAGATGCCACCGATGGATTGGCGGTAGCTGTTTGCCATTCGTTTCAGCGAAATGATGCTGGCGACAGCGGGAAAAGTTATTCGGGCTGGGCGGCTTTTGCTAAAGCCAACGAAAAGCGAATTAGCTAAGTGCTATTCTGATTTTTTTAGCTGTTTCGGCTAGCTGTTCAGCACTTGGGCTTAGTTTTTCGCGGCTAAAATTCATATCGCTTACCGCATTCATCGGAATTAAATGTACATGCGCATGAGGTACTTCTAAGCCAATAACCGATACGCCTACTTTTTTGCACGGGATAGCTTTTTTTACGCCTTCGGCTACAATTTTGGAGAAAATCATCAACCCGGCGTAGGTTTCATCGTCGATATCAAAAATATAATCCACTTCCTTTTTAGGAATTACTAGAACATGGCCCTCCACTAATGGGTTAATGTCTAAAAAAGCCAAAAAATCGCCAGTTTCGGCAACTTTATGTGCTGGAATTTCTCCCGAAATTATTTTTGAAAAGACGCTCATATTAACGGCTGATTTCTATAATCTCGAATGTTACTTTTCCGGCCGGAACGATTATTTCTACTTTATCGCCAACAGATTTACCTAATAAACCTTGAGCAATAGGCGATTTTACAGATATTTTACCTGTTTTTAAATCCGCTTCACTTTCCGGAACCAGCTGATAAGTCATTTCGGCACCGTTTGTGGTATTTTTTATTTTCACAATAGACAGAGCCAATACTTTAGAGGTATCTAATTTAGATTCATCAATAATACGGGCATTAGCCAATACATTTTTTAGCTTCGAAATTTTGCTTTCGTGGTGGCCTTGCGCTTCTTTAGCGGCGTCGTATTCGGCATTTTCAGATAAATCGCCCTTATCTCTAGCTTCGGCTATAGCTTTAGCAATTTGCGCTCGGCCTTCTGTGCACAATTCGTGTAATTCTTGTTTCAGCTTCTCTATACCTTCTTTGGTATAATACGTAATCTCTGCCATTACTTTGTTAATAGGATTTCTATATAAAACAAACAAGACTATGTCGACAGGGCCGATATAGTCTTGTTTGGTATGTACTAAGATAAAGTTAGCTGCTTAGATTTGCAAATTTTTTAACTTCTGTGCCAATACTTCCGATAGTTTGCGGTAGGACTCTTGGGTCCAACCGGCCACATGCGGACTTAAGAGTACATTGCTTTGGACCAGTAATTCAGCGTACCAAACCTCCTCTCCCAATGCGGGAAATTTTTCGGTTTCTAAAACATCTAAACCTGCACCTAACACCTTACCTTCTTTTAACGCTTGTACAAGAGCAAGCGTATCTACTACTTCGCCCCTAGCGGTATTTAATACGAAGATAGGTTTGCGGAAATGATGGAAATATTCTTGATTTACCAAATGTTTAGTCTCTCGAGTAAGGGGCACGTGTAAACTCAGCACATCACTGTGTTTTACTATTTCTTCCATGCTTACCTCTTTAGCAAAAGCATCCGAAAAACCAGTTTTATATTTATCGTAAGCAATTACCTGCACACCAAAACCCTGCAGTTTTTGCGCAAAAGATTGGCCCATATGACCATATCCAATAATGCCAACGGTTCGGCCTTTTAACTCCCAACCTCGGTTAGCTTCTCTATCCCAAATACCATTTCGAACCTGCATATCGGCTTGGCGGAACTTATTTAGTAGAGCCAATAACATTCCCACGGCATGTTCGCCCACCGCATCGGCATTGCCTTCGGGGGCGTTAATGCATTGAATGCCTTTAGCTTTCGCATAGGCTTCATCTATATTATCCATTCCGGCACCAGCCCGTGCAATCCATTTTAGGTTAAGGGCAGCATCTAATAATTCCCGATCTACCTGAAATTTAGTGCGAATGGCCAAGCCTTCATATTCTTTAATAGAAGCTAGAGTTTGTTCACGAGTAAATAAGGGTTCATCACTCACCACATAACCCAGGGCTTCAGCTTCTTGCTTAAAAAGCGGATGCAAATCATCAACTAGTAACAAACGTTTAGTGGACATTGGCGGCTTGAATTAACTGCGTTAAAAATACAAAATTAGCTACAGTTAAACGCTCTGCTCTTAACTCTAGCAAAGGTTCATCGGCAGCTAATTTATCTTTGGCAACAATACCCGATAGGGCATTGCGCAAGGTTTTACGGCGTTGATTAAATCCGGCTTTTACCACTTTCCAAAAAAGCCGTTCGTCGCAATCCAACGTACTCACCTCGTTTCTAGTAAGGCGAATAACCGCTGACAATACTTTGGGTGGTGGATTAAACACTCCAGCTTTTACTGTAAATAAATACTCTACTTTATAATAGGCCTGCAAAAACACACTTAAAATGCCGTAGGCTTTACTGCCGGCGCTGGCGGCACAGCGTTCGGCCACTTCTTTCTGAAACATACCTACCACTTGCTGTACGTGTTGGCGATTATCCAATACTTTAAACAAAATTTGTGAGGAGATATTATAGGGAAAATTGCCAATAATGGCCATGGGGCCTTGGCTAATCGTAGAAAAATCGTAGGCTAAAAAGTCGCCAGAAATAATTCGGGAGCCAGCCTCGGGGTATTTTTTGTGTAAAAAGGCAATAGACTCCGTATCTATATCAATTAAATAGGTTTCAAAGGTTTTTTGTTGAAATAAAAAATCGGATAAAATGCCCATACCTGGCCCTACTTCTAACACGTGTTTTACCGTTTCGGACAGCTGCAAGCTGTTCACAATTTTCTCGGCAATATTTTTGTCGGTTAAAAAGTGTTGTCCTAATTGTTTCTTGGCTCTTACCAAACTCATTGGGCGTAAATTTGAGGCAAAATAAGCAAAGTTTAGGCAGTATTTGACGAACATTCGGGCCAAATCCGTAATTTGCACCAAAATTCGATGAAATTCGAAGGAACGTATGAGCGACAAAATCAAAATAGGAATTTCCATTGGCGATGTAAATGGCATCGGTTTAGAAGTGATTATCAAAACTTTAGTAGATAAACGCATCCTCGATTATTGTACGCCTATTGTGTATGGCCAAACCAAAGTGGCTTCCTTTCATCGTAAAACCATGGGAATTGAGGAATTTAGCTTCAACGTAATTAACCAAGCAGCCGATGCGCTTCACCGCAGAGCCAACATGATTAATTGCTGGGAAGAAGATGTGAAAATTGATTTGGGCGAAGCCAATGAAACCGGTGGCAAATACGCCTTTCTATCTTTAGAAAGAGCCACCAACGATCTAATAGCTGGCGAAATTGATGCTTTGGTTACGGCTCCCATTAACAAACAAAACATTCAAAGTGAGGCCTTCACCTTTGCGGGGCACACCGAATATATTCAAGCCAAAGCTGGTGCCTCCGATTCACTCATGCTTTTAATGGGCGAAGATTTACGAGTTGGCGTAGTTACCGGCCACGTGCCTTTGAGCGAAGTGCCTAAAAGCATTACTAAAGAGAAAATTTTAAGCAAATTAGCGCTCATTAACCAAAGTTTAAAAAGCGATTTTTGGATTGAAAAACCCAAAATTGCCGTATTGGGCCTCAACCCACATGCCGGCGATTCTGGCTTATTAGGCAAAGAAGAAGAAAGTATCATTGCACCAGCCATTGCCGAAGCGAATAAAAATGAGTTATTGGCCTTTGGTCCTTACCCAGCAGATGGCTTTTTTGCCAACCAAAGCTGGAAAAAATTTGATGCCGTATTGGCCATGTACCACGATCAAGGCTTAATTCCTTTTAAACAATTGGCTTTTCATCAAGGCGTAAACTTTACAGCAGGTTTGCCCGTGGTACGCACCTCCCCCGATCATGGAACCGCTTACGATTTAGCCGGCAAAAACGAAGCCGATGCAGGATCCTTCCGCGAAGCCGTATTTACCGCCATTCATATTGTTAAAAATCGTAGGGAAAATGCCATTTTAACAGCCAAGCCCTTAAAAGTGAGCAAACTTTCTAGGGATCGCGATTAAGTGCCACTGCCTTTTTCCAAAAAAACTGTTTCCGCTTAGAATAATTTTTCCTAAATTTGCAGGCTTAACTGTCGTGCTTTGAAATTTTTACAGCAATACTTAATTCCGTTTTCTGGCCTTAAAATCGGGAAACATGTGTTTGAATACGAGATAAACGAACAATTTTTTAAAGAATTTGAGTATTCACTAGTACAAAAAGGCTCCCTGAAAGTAGCCCTCGAATTTGATAAACAAGAAACCATGTTGGTGCTTAATTTTCGAATTGATGGCGAAGTTTTTCAGAACTGCGATGTGTGTTTGGCCGGTTTTCCAACACCATTACACCTAGAGCAGCAAGAAATTGTAAAGTTTAGCAACGATGAATTGTTAGAAGACAACGTTGACGAGCTGATTGTACTACACAAAAACGAGAACGAAATTGATGTATCTGCTTTAATTTACGAATACATTATGCTAGGCGTTCCTACGTTTAACCGCTGTAAAGAAGAAGGAAAAACGACCTGGTGCGATGCAGAAATGCTAGAAACGCTGAAAAAATTGGCAGCACCCGAAGAAAAAACAGAAGAAGTGGCCGACCCGCGTTGGGAAGCCTTAAAAAATATTACAAACAAGAATAAATAACAGGAAGCTATGGCACATCCAAAACGGAAAATCTCGAAATCAAGAAGAGATAAAAGAAGAACGCATTACAAAGCAGAGGCTCCAACCCTGTTTACTTGCAAAACAACTGGTGCAGTGCACTTACCTCACCGTGCATACAACGTTGATGGCAATTTGTATTACAGAGGTAAATTAGTAATCGAAAACACCAGTATCGCCTAAGTTTAATTTTCTAAAATGAAAATTGGCTTAGATTTTATGGGTGGAGATTATGCTCCCAAAGCTACTGTTTTGGGTGCTATTGCAGCCCAGCAAGTCTTATCCCCCGATCAAAAAATTGTGTTATTTGGCGATAAGGAGCAAGCGCTCCCTATTTTAGCCGAGCAGCAAATTGATGCCTCATGCTTTGAATTTGTTCATTGCACCGAAGTGATTAGCATGGGTGAACACCCAACCAAAGCCATCACTCAAAAACCAAATTCCAGTATTTCTGTTGGATTTCAATACCTAAAAGAAGGAAAAATTGATTCTTTTGCCTCGGCCGGAAATACCGGAGCCATGTTGGTAGGCGCTATGTTTAGTGTACGAGCCATTGAAGGCGTTCAACGCCCAGCCATTGCTACCAATGTACCCAAACTAAAAAACGGATTCGGTATTATGCTCGATGTGGGTGCCAACGCCGATTGCAAACCCGAAGTATTGGCCCAATTCGGCGTTTTGGGAAGCATTTTTGCAGAAGCCGTATACGGCATTAGCAATCCAAAAGTTGGCCTAATGAATATTGGCGAAGAAGAAGAGAAAGGCAACTTGGTAAGTCAAGCCGCTTTCACACTCTTGAAAGATCAAAAAAACATCAATTTTACTGGTAATATAGAAGGTAGAGATTTATTTAATGAGAAAGCTGATGTAATTGTATGCGATGGCTTTACCGGAAATGTAATGCTTAAATTGGCCGAAACTTTCTACATCCTTACCCTTAAAAAGGGATTTAAAGACGAATTTTTCGATCGCTTCAACTACGAACAATACGGAGGTAGCCCTATTTTAGGTGTAAATGCTCCAGTAATCATTGGCCATGGTATTTCTAGCCCAGAGGCCATAAAAAACATGATTTTGCTTTCAAAAACTATGATTGAGTCGAAATTAGTAGACAAAATTAAGGCAGCATTCACTTCATAAACATCCATTTATGCAAAAAATTCGTGCGGCCATTATCGCATTAAACGCCTATGTTCCCGATTATGTTTTAAACAATGCCGAACTCGAAAAAATAGTGGATACCAACGGCACTATTCCGTTATGCTTAAACGTTTGGGAATCGAAATTAAAAAAAGGCGATAATCTTATTTTAGCTGCTTTTGGTGGAGGTTTTACTTGGGGTTCGGTATACCTAAAATGGGCATATTAAGCAACGGAAAGCTATTTGAAATAATTATCTTAAATTTGGACTCAAGAAAGTTTAATAAATTGATTTAATAAGAAAAAAATGGATATTAAACAGATTCAAGATCTCATCAAATTTGTGCACAAATCAGGTGTAAATGAGGTTTCTATCGAAGAAAACGATTTTAAAATTACTATAAAGACGAATCAGACGCCAACATTAGTTAGTGCTTCTATTCCTGCAGCAGTTCCTGTAGCAGCAGCTTCGGCTCCCGTAGCAGCAGCGCCGGCAGCGGCAGCAGCCCCTGCAGTTAGCGAATCTGATAACTATCTGACCATTAAATCTCCGATGATTGGTACGTTTTATCGCTCGGCTAGCCCAGATAAACCATCTTTTGTAAACGTGGGCGACGAAATTAAAGCTGGCCAGGTATTGTGCGTAGTAGAAGCCATGAAATTATTCAATGAAATTGAAGCCGAAATTTCAGGCCGTATTGTAAAAGTATTGGTAGACAATGCCAGCCCAATCGAATACGATCAGCCTTTATTTTTAGTAGAACCCGTATAAGTTCATCGTAAATCTGTATTAAAACCGATTATCGAACCGATAACGCTATTCTCATGTTCAAAAAGATATTAATTGCCAACCGTGGCGAAATTGCCCTACGCATCATTCGTACCTGTAAAGAAATGGGTATTAAAACGGTGGCGGTATACTCTACTGCCGATCGCGAAAGTTTACATGTACGTTTTGCTGACGAAGCGGTATGTATTGGCCCAGCACCTAGCAAAGATTCATATTTAAGTATCCCCAATATCATTTCGGCAGCCGAGTTAACCAATGCCGATGCCATACACCCAGGATATGGGTTTTTGTCTGAAAACGCTAAATTTTCTGCCATTTGCCAAGATTACGGCATTAAATTTATTGGTGCCACACCCTACCAAATTAACGGCATGGGCGATAAAGCCTCGGCCAAAGGAACTATGAAAAAAGCCGGTGTACCCACTATACCCGGATCAGAAGGTTTATTAAGCGATGTAGCCCAAGGCATCACAATTGCGAACGAAATTGGCTATCCGATAATTTTAAAGGCAACTGCCGGTGGTGGTGGCCGCGGAATGCGGGTAGTTTGGAAAGACGAAGAATTTGAAAACGCTTGGGATAGTGCCCGCCAAGAATCGGGTGCAGCCTTTGGTAACGACGGATTATATCTTGAAAAATTTATTGAAGATCCACGCCACATTGAAATTCAAATTATTGGCGACCAATACGGTAAAGCCTGCCACCTTTCTGAACGTGATTGCTCTATACAGCGCCGTCACCAAAAATTGGTCGAAGAATCTCCATCGCCATTTATGACCGCCGATTTGCGCAAGCGTATGGGCGAAGCAGCCATTAAAGGTGCCCAAGCCGTAAATTACGAAGGTGCCGGAACCATTGAGTTTTTAGTAGATAAACACCGTAACTTCTACTTCATGGAAATGAATACCCGTATTCAAGTAGAACACCCGGTAACCGAGGAAGTAATTAACTTCGATTTAATTAAAGAACAAATTAAAGTAGCCGCCGGCGAACCGATTAGCGGCAAAAACTACGAGCCAACCATGTTTGCCATCGAATGCCGAATAAACGCTGAAGATCCATACAACAACTTTCGCCCGGCACCTGGCTTAATCAAACATTTTCACTCTCCGGGTGGGCATGGCGTACGGATAGATACCCACGTATATGCCGGCTATCAAATTCCATCGAACTACGATTCTATGATTGCCAAGGTAATTTGCGTGGCGCAAAGTCGCGAAGAAGCCATTTGCACCATGGAACGTGCCCTAAGCGAATTTGTAATTGATGGCGTAAAAACTACCATTCCTTTCCATTTACAATTAATGAAAGACCCCGATTTTAGAGCCGGTAATTTCACTACCAAGTTTATGGATACCTTTGAAATGAAAAGCTAATACAATCTACAAGAAAATGCCATTCTAGAACAAAAGAATGGTATTTTTACAGCTCCAAATGAGCGAAGAAACACAAAATACAGCCAAAAAATCGAAAAAGTCAGCTGCACTCGAAGAAGAAATGTCGTTTTTTGGACATTTAGCAGTATTGCGTTGGCACTTGGTTCGGGCCGCATTAGCTATTGTGGTTCTTACTTCGCTAGCCTTCGTTTACTACGATTTTATTTTCGATACCATTATTATGGGCCCCAAAAAACCAGATTTTTGGACCTACCGCATGATGTGTCAACTGGGGGAACGCTTTAACCTTGGCCCCGAGTTTTGCATCAAAGAAATTCCGTTTAACATTATAAATACCGAGATGGCAGGGCAATTTACCCTGCAGATTAACTCGGCCCTTATTGTGGGTTTAATTTTAGGTTTCCCGTATTTACTTTGGGAAATTTGGCGCTTTGTAAAACCCGCACTGAGAACAAATGAACGCAAATCGGCCACGGGCTTTGTGTTTTTTGCCACACTCTTGTTCATTTTGGGTATTTTGTTTGGCTATTACATCATTTGCCCCCTTTCTATAAACTTTTTAGCTAACTACACCGTTAGCAGTATTATTGTAAACAACATCAGTATCGATTCCTACCTATCTACCGTAGCTACCCTAACACTAGGATCTGGCATAATTTTCGAATTGCCCATCATCATCTATATTTTATCGAAATTAGGCATGATGACCCCTAAATTTATGCGTAAAAATCGTAGTTATGCCACGGTGCTTATTTTAATTATTGCTGCATTGGTAACACCTACGCCCGATATATTTACCATGCTTACGGTAAGTTTCCCGCTATTTTTATTATTCGAGATTAGTATTCTGGTATCTGCAAAAGTAGATCGCAAGCGCAAAAAAAGTGAAGTTGAATTTTACAGCAACTAAGTGTTTTAAATTATCATCAAAATTTTACGAAAAGCTAGCGCAGAAAAATTTACATTTGAGTTATGTCAACTAAACCAATGCGCATTGCTCTCGGAGCCGATCATGCCGGATTTGCCTATAAGAAAATCTTATTGGCACACTTAGGCCAAAACGAACTCAAAGATTTTGGTACCTATAGCACCGATTCGGTAGACTACCCAGATTTTGCACACCCCCTTGCCTTAGCTGTAGAAAGCGGTGAATACGACTTGGGCATTTTGATTTGCGGCAGCGCCAACGGCGTAGCCATGGCAGCCAACAAACACCAAGACATACGAGCGGCTATTTGCTGGACCGTAGAATTGGCCGTACTGGCCCGCACCCACAACAATGCAAACGTATTGTGCTTGCCCGCACGTTTCATTTCTGAAGCCGATGCGCAAGCCATATGCGATGCCTTTTTACAAACTGATTTTGAGGGCGGCAGACACGCCAACAGAGTAAATAAAATATCTTGCTAAATAAATAAACTAAATTTAATAAAACATGAAACACAATCGTTCCATTTTTATCCTTGCAGCAGCCTTATTGGTAGGCAATACTGCGGTAGCTCAGGATAAAATTGCCGTTAAATACGGAAATTACATTACGAAAGAAGATGCCTACAAACATTTGTCGGTACTTGCATCTGATGAGTACGAAGGTCGCGAAACCGGAAAACCTGGCGCATGGAAAGCAGCCGAATACATTTCAGCTCAATTTAAAAGCCTTGGTTTGATAGCACCGGTAAATGGCAGCTATTTGCAAAAGGTACCTTTGGTAGAAATTGCTCCGGGCAACTCTACCTTAAAAGTGGGCAAACAAAGCTTTACAAATTTCAAAGATTTCTACACATCTAGCTCTAAAGTAGATTTTACCAAAAGCATTACCGAAGTTGTTTTTGTAGGCTACGGCATTGAAGATGAAAAATTCAATGAATTAGCTGGCCTAGATCTTAAAGGCAAAGTAGTGCTTTATTCTACTGAAAAAGAACCTTTTGTAAACGGAAAATCTATCATCACCGGAACAGAAAAAGCTTCTTCTTGGAATTCGGCTAAACGCTTACGCAACTTACAAAGCAAAGGCCCAGCCTTAATTATCAGCTTTAACCCCGATTTGGAAAGCAATCTAAAACGCATGGCTAGTTATTTACAAACTGGACGTTTAATTTTAGATAAACCAAATCAGCCAGTACAAGCATCGGTAATTACTGTTTCTAAAACTGTAGCCGATGCCATTTTGGCCAAAACTAAAAGTAGCATTACTAGCTTAACCGCAGCTATTGCTAGCACGGGCAAACCAGCTTCTAAAGCCGTTAAAACTGGTGTGCAAGCTAGCGTACTGTCTAAAATAAGCAACGTTAAAGCCGACAACGTAATGGGCTTAGTGGAAGGTACCGATTTAAAAGACGAAATTGTAGTAGTAAGCGGTCACTACGACCACATTGGTTTAACTACAGAGGGTACTGATAAAGTAAATAACGGTGCCGATGACGATGGTTCTGGAACTACGGGTGTATTGGAAATGGCGCAAGCCTTTACCAAAGCAAAAGCTGAAGGCCATGGCCCACGCCGTAGCATCTTATTCTTAGCCGTTTGTGGCGAAGAAAAAGGTTTATTAGGTTCTGAGTGGTATTCAGAAAGCCCAATTTTCCCATTAGAGAAAACGGTAACCAATTTAAACATCGATATGATTGGTCGTGTTGATCCGAAACACAAAGACAATCCGGATTATGTATACCTCATTGGTTCTGACAAATTAAGTAGCGATTTGCATAAAATTAGCGAATACACCAACGCTACCTACACTCGTTTAACCATCGATTACAAATACAACGATCCGAACGATCCGGAACGTATTTACTACCGTTCTGATCACTATAACTTTGCAAAACACGGTATTCCGATTATTTTTTACTTTAACGGCGTACACGAAGATTACCACAAACCAAGCGACGAAGTAAGCAAAATCAACTTTGATATACTGGCTAAACGTACCCGTTTGGTATTCTTTACCGCATGGGATATTGCTAACCGCGATAAAGCTCCTGTAGTAGACGTGAAAAACGATTTCCCTGCCGATAGATAAGCTATCCGAGCAGTACAAAAAAGCCCCCGAAATTCGGGGGCTTTTTTTATATCCGTTTGCGAATGCTTTTTCCTAAATTCGCTTTATGTCCAACACGGCCCAATTATTTCAAGAGAAGAGCACCGAAAAGGCCTTCGATTTAAGCCACCGCCAAATTATTAACCACAATATTGGTAAATACGATGCAGCGGTAGTGCGTGGATTAAGCCGTTTGGCAAACCTAGAGGCCTCCAAAAAGAAAGCCCACGTAATTAAATGGAAGGTGATGGAGAATTTGGACAAACTTTTGCCCGAATTCGAAAGCAATTTTCAACGTAGAGGCGGCAAAGTACTTTGGGCCAATACCGCCGAAGAAGCCAGGCAAGAAATCTTAAACATTATTAAAAAATCGGGTGCCAAAACCGTTATCAAATCCAAATCGATGGCTACCGAAGAAATTCATTTGAACGAATTTCTAGAAAAACATAAAGTGGAGGCCTTAGAAAGTGATTTAGGCGAATACATTGTGCAGCTATTGGGCCAAAAGCCTTACCACATTGTAACCCCGGCCATGCACTTAAGCAAAGAAGCCATTGCCGACTTATTTCACGAGAAATTTGGCACCGAGCCTAACGCTACGCCAGAAGAATTAACCCAAAAAGCACGGGAATTGCTTCGCGAAAAATATACCAGTGCCGATATTGGCATTACCGGCGCTAACTTTTTACTAGCCGATACCGGTAGTATTGCCCTAACAGAAAACGAAGGGAACGCCCGACTGAGCACCACCTTCCCGAAAATACACATTGCCGTTGTAGGAATCGAAAAACTCATTCCCTCCATGGCCGATTTAGACTTATTTTGGCCCCTGCTTTCTACCCACGGCACCGGACAAAATTTAACCGTATACAATACCATTTTAAGTGGCCCACGCCAAGAGAACGAAAGCGATGGCCCCGAAGAAATGTATGTGATTTTACTCGACAATGGGCGCACCAACCTCTTGGCACAAAAAGACCAGCGCCAAGGTTTGTACTGCATTCGTTGCGGTGCCTGCCTAAACGCTTGCCCGGTTTACAAAAACATTGGCGGCCACAGCTACGAAACTACCTATAGCGGACCCATTGGCTCGGTAATTACGCCGCACCAAGCCGGCATGGAAGAATTTAAACACCTCAGCTATGCCTCTAGTTTATGTGGGCAATGCACAGAAGTATGCCCCGTAAAAATTGATATCCATAAAATGCTTTTACTTAACCGCCGCGATGCAGTTGATGAAGGCCTAAGCACCCGTATCGAAAATTGGGGATGGTTTTTCTGGAAAAAAGGAATGAAGAGCCGTAAACTGATGGATTTCTTTAGCGGAAAAACCAAAAACCGACTGCTCCAAAAATTCTTCACTAAAAGCTGGGCCAAACACCGCGAATTACCTCAAGTGGCCGAACAATCGTTTAGCCAACAATGGAAAGCGGAACATTCACCGAAGAAAGGCTAAGCTTTCATCCAGCAATATAGGCCTCAACCTCTACCAGCGCATTAAACAAATATACCTTGCCGGTAGCGGGCTCCACACAACGGAAACGTTTGCGAATTTTGGCTTCTTTCTTAAAGACCCGTTCATCTTTCCACTTAAACAAAGAACCCATAGGGAGGGCTTCTAACAAACATAAATGTTCGGGACTAACATCATAGGCTTTTAAGGCCCGAGATAAACGCAAATCACTGCAACTAGCCGCAGCAGGGTTTTCCAAATACTGCACAATGGCCCGTTGAATATCCATGGGGAATACTTCCTTTTCAAAAAAAGGACGCATCATGCGTTTAAAATTGGCTTTCCATTCGGTGCCATGTGGCTTGGCCTTGCGCTTATGCTCATTCCAGGTAAGCAGATGCGCAAACTCGTGCACGGTAGTTACCAAAAAAGAGTAGGGATTTAAATCGTAATTGATAGAAATGCGGTGGCCTTGGCCGGCAAAGGGAGGGCGGTAATCGCCTAGTTTGGTACCTCTGCTTCGCGATATTTTAAATTCACACTGAAAATGATCAATCCAGCGGGCAATAAGCGGAGCACATTTCGGCGGCAAGTATTGGTCGAGAAGTTGAATTCTATCCACCCCCAAATATCATCATTATTTTAAAAACTGATACACCAATAAACTAGCTACATAAGCCATGGCTGTCATGTACACCAATTGAATGAGTGGCCATTTCCAACTTTTGGTTTCGCGGTACACTACCGCCAGCGTACTCATGCACTGCATGGCGTATGCGTAAAAAATCATTAAAGAAAAAGCTACCGGTAGCGTAAATACCAATTCGCCCGTATCGGGGTTTCTGGCCTCGGCCATTCTATCTCGTACCGATTCTGTTCGAGAACCATCGCCCTGCGCACTATATAAAGTAGCCATAGTACCCACAAATACCTCACGGGCAGCAAAAGAAGTAATTAAGGCAATGCCTATCTTCCAATCGAAACCCAAGGGCTTAATTACGGGCTCAATGCTTTTGCCCAACACCCCAGCATAAGAATTTTCTAACCGGGCCGATGCTTTTAAATTGGCTACTTGTTGCGGAGGAAACTGCTGTGTATACTTCGGATCGGCAAATTGCTCATCAATAAGCGCAAACCTATTCCCCGGACCATAAGAAGCTAACACCCACAAAATAATAGAAATGGCTACAATCACTTTGCCGGCCTCAAAAACAAAAGCCTTCACTTTATCGTACATGGTATAACCCACGTTTTTCCAACGAGGCATACGGTATACCGGCAACTCCATAATAAAATAACCCCGCTCTCGAGCCTTAATAATTAATTTTAATACCCAGGCCACCAATACTGCACTCACTAAACTAATTACATACATGGCCATTAAAGTCAAGCCTTGCATATTTAAAATGCCCAAAATTCGATAATCGGGCACCACCAAAGAAATGAGCAAGGTATAAATGGGTAAACGTGCCGAGCAACTTACCAAAGGAGTTACCAAAATGGTAATAATACGGTCTTTCCAATTTTCAATATTACGAGCACTCATAATAGAAGGTACGGCACAGGCCAAACCGCCAATTAGAGGCACCACTGATTTCCCGTTTAAGCCCACCTTTCGCATAATGCGATCCATCATAAACGTAACTCTGGCCATATAACCCGTATCTTCTAAAATGGCAATAAAGGCAAATAAAATGGCTATTTGGGGAATAAAAACCAGTACTCCGCTTAAGCCCGATAGCACCCCATCAACTACTAAATTAGTGAGCTGCCCTGCAGGTAATAATTGATGTGCCGTATTGCCCAGCCAAACAAAAGCATCCTCAATAAGGCTCATGGGGTAAGCCGACCAAGAAAAAATAGATTGAAAAATAGTGAATAGAATGAGCATGAAAATGCCCAAACCCCAAACCTTGTGGGTAAGAACCCGATCGATGCGATTGCTATAACTTTCGCCCAAGGGTTGTATATCGGTTTTTACCGTATCAAATAATACCTCGTTAATGGCGTTGTAGCGTGCAATGGTTTCTTTCGCTTGTAAATCTTGCGATTTAAAACCGTTTGCTACTACCCATGCCGCTATGTATTCTTTTTGTTTGGAACTTAAAAAGTTGTTTTGCCCAAACTGATGCGCAAGCAATACTGCCTCGTAAGCTTCCTTAAGGCCCAACTCCGTTTGCAATTCTTGCAGCGCAATTGGGTTTAGAAATTCAGAAAACTCAATGGTATCCGTTTGGGTAGCCAAACTAGATGTATCGGCAATAGCTTGTTTAAGGGCATCTATCCCCTCAGCATTACGTGCAGAAATTGGGACTACCCGAACACCTAGTTTTTGTGCTAATTTATTAATTTGGATATGCACACCGCCTCGTTTTGACAAATCCATCATGTTTAAAGCAATAATGGTGGGCAGTTTTAAATCGGCAACTTGAGAAAATAAGAGTAAGTTACGTTTCAGGTTGGTAGCATCGGCAATAAATACCACCACATCGGGGTATAATTCATTTGTTGTATTGGATAATACTTCCAATACCATCGCCTCATCTTTACTTTTAGGATATAAACTATACGCTCCTGGAAGATCTATTAGTTGAGCTTCTTGACCTGGGATAAGTTTAGAAATACCAATTTTTTTATCAACCGTAACTCCCGGAAAATTGCCAATTTTTTGATTTAAGCCCGTTAATAGATTGAAAAGTGTAGACTTTCCGGTGTTGGGATTACCAACCAGGGCCACTTTCAATTGCTTTTTCACGTATTTTTTTAAACTAAAATAATGGTAGAAGCTTCTTGCTTACGAAGGCTTAATTGGTAACCCGAAATAGTTACCGCAATGGGATCGCCTAATGGAGCAATGCGCTCTACATAAATGGGTTCACCGGGTAAACAGCCCATTTCCATCAGCTTAACAGACATTTCTAAGTCGGTAAACTCCTTAATAACGCCAGATTCGCCCGGAAACAAATCCGATAGTGTTTTAGCTGTTTTTTCCACGATAGTGATACAAAGGTAGCATTATTTATAATGATTCCAAATAAGTACTATTTGAAACGTTGTGTTTGGTATTTCACCGTAGGGCAGTTGCACGATTTTTTAAAAATACCACAACTGCTAAACAGCACTAGCAACACCAAACAGCTAGCTAAAAAACGGGTTTTCATGATATTATGCACCTACTGAGGCAGCATAGTCCGCTGCAGAAAGTAAGGCCTCTATTTGAGAAAGGTCGCTCAATTCAATTTTCACCATCCAACCATCACCGTAAGGATCTTGGTTAACCAATTCGGGGTTGGTATCTAATTTTTTATTGAACTCCAATACCTTGGCATCAACCGGCATAAATAAATCAGAAACGGTTTTAACAGCCTCAACGGTGCCAAATACAGCTTCTTTAGTTACTGTTTTGCCTAAAGAATTAATATCGATGTACACAATATCCCCTAATTCACGCTGGGCAAAATCGGTGATACCTACATAGGCTTGATTGCCTTCTACTTTAATCCATTCGTGGTCGCTGGTATACTTAAGTTCTGATGGGAAATTCATAGTGATGTTTTTGTTTGTTCAAAAATAGGGTTAATGGGGTAGATTATCAATACATAAACGCTGTATTATTGAATGGCAAAACGGAGGGTAAAACCAAAATTACTAAAAGAGGTATTGAAACTTTGTGAAGTATAAGGTTTAGTGATGTTGCCATCGTAGAAAATGCGCAAGTTTAAACGCTGGTTTAATACATAATCAACCGATGGGCGGTAGGTAATATTTTTAGCACCTGAAGATACTTCGGCATCTATCACATCGGCCCGATAAATTAACGTTTTACGGTCGTTAATGGCAAAGTCTAGTTTAAAATTTAAATCATTATTCATTTTTAGGCTTTTAAATAAACCGAAGGGGAATCTAAAATCGGTGGTTCGGTAGCCTAAACCAAATACAATGGCTTCATCGGTTTGTAAGGCCAACTGGCTATTCGCCAAACTCAAGCCCATGGTTCTCGATTTTCGGTATTCAAAATTAGAGCTCAAATTGTTTTTAAAACGCATGTCGATGCCTAAAAGCGGCACAAATTGCTCAAACAAGGTTACTTGGTTAAATTGATATTTAGGTAAGAAGTTATTGCTTACATCACGCACATTCACCATTCCATTAGTCTCGGTATAGCGGGCTAAGGAGTTAAATCCACTAATGCTATAGGTAGATTTATAAGCGTGATTGATATCTATAGAAGCGAAAATATCGCTTAAGAAAGGTAAGCTGCTTAAGCCGCTATAGTTCATTCGCCAGTTCGGAATCGGGATTTTAGGGAAGGTATTTAAACTAATTTTATCAGCCGATTTGCCACTATAAGCTGCTAAGAAAGAAGAAATTACCACATCTTGCGAAGCTTTACCATAACCATCGGAAAAGCCATTGGCTACTCCCGATGAATTCGAATTTAAGGCGCCCAAGCGTTGGGAAATAACCGATCGGTTACTTTCAAATTGGCGAAACAAATTGGCGGCACTTCCTGGTTTATCTTTTTTAAAGGCGGTGCCGAAACTGAAGAAAGAAATACTGTAATCGCCGGTAGTAATTGGGCTCAAGTTCTCGAAACTATTGCTTGCCGCTATAAATTTAAAGGTGGTAGAATAGTTGAAATTGCTACTTTTTAGTGCAGTTAATTCTATTCGCAAATCTTTTAAAGGCTCTAGAGTTCCTCTTAGATTGAGATCTTCTTTTAAGCCGGTTACGTAAAGTTGGTTTAAAAGCGGATCCTTAGTTATCCAGCCCTCGGTAGTGGCTCTTGGTCTAATATCACGCTGGCTACCAAATAAAAAATCCCAACCAGGCGCATCGCTCGAAAAATCTTGGCCAAAGGCGGTGGTTTTAGGTAAATAACCAGGCAAAAAGGTGCCTTGCGTTCGGGTATAAGCCCCGCTGATATTTTTTAGGCTAGTAAGCGTGTTTACCAAGGCTTTCACAAATTTGTTAGCCGTTTCATCGGTATTTACCCGTTTTAAAAACCCTATTTTATTATACAACGAACTGAAGTTAAAGGATGGATTTAACTGAAGTATTCGGGTATTCTGAATACTATTCCCCAGATTAATACTAGGATCGTTTATGCTCGATAAGGGTTCTGTTTTCCAGTTAAACGTAGTTCCATACCGAGTAGTAAGGGTTATCCAATCAAAGCCCGGGATTTTACTTATGGGCACATTGTAGGTGAGGTTTGCGGTATGGCCATAATCGGTAGTGCGGCCTAAGCGCATTAGGTTTTGCCAAAGTGTATCTCGTTTCAAGCCATTAATACGCCCATCGGGTTCATCAATAATCGAATAATTGGTGGCATTAAAATCGAGCTGGAGAGAACGGGTTAAATTCCAACTGATGCCATATAAACGGGTCATCTGAAAATTCTTGTTATAGGTGGTACCTACCGGAATAAAATTATTTGGGTCGTTATTTCTAAGCGTATTTTCCGAGTACATCCGATCTACATCTATACGGAAATTTAATACCGACGGGAAGATACTGAAGTTGATATCTCTCAAAAGCGCTAAACTGTTTTTCTTTATAATTTTAGCAAATGGACTTATAGATTTGGCCTGCCGTGAATAATTATAGGCCAAGCCTGCTTTGTAGGTTTTTTGAATGCTTTGCTGGTTAATAAAATCGCGGTGATTGTATTCGGTAAAGGCATAGCTGGCGCTCCAATTCTCTATATCCCACAATTGCGGCTTACTCTCCGAATTAGTTTTCACCTTGTGCACATTGGTAAAGTTGATACTCTTACGGGTGGTATAATCTTGCACCACATTTAAAATATCTCTTTGTACCGATTTAGGCGAATTATTTAAAGCATTTTTAAGCTCAATATCGGGTGCACGAGGATCGAACATGGGCGTACTCACCTGTTGTGAGAAATTCACAAACATCGGAATTTTGATACCCGACCGTTGTGGGAATAGTTTTCCGGCTTCTATGCTTGAGGATACATCAAAAATAGATTGATCCTTACGGTTGCGTTCGCTCACCTTCCTATCCAAAGAACCAAAGCCGTTGGTACTTCTACTGCCCGATACGGATACATCGGCAAAATCGGCTAGCTTGGCGTTTAATCTAGCGGTAGCCGCCCAGCCGCCACGTTCGTCAAAATCACTTAAACGCAATTCGTTAAACCACACTTCTGCGTCTTTATCTAAACCATCGTCGGCAGCATTTATAACAGTTTTTAAAGGATTGCGGACACCCAACATATATACACGTACTTTGCTCATATCAGGTTGCCCCATTACAGTAACGGTATTTTGTCCGTCGCTATATTGGAAAGGTACATTGGGTGGCCAGGGCTGCCCACCTAATTGCGCATTATTACGGGCCGTTTTGGCAATTTGAAACAAGCTCAGCGGTACATCCAATTTGTTTTCGGCTGGCCAAATAGCATTGGCATCGCTGGTATTGGGTGCCGTAATTTTTAATGGGATACTGTATTCGTAATAGTTATCTTGATTGTCGCTACCTATGCGAATAAAAGCGCTCACATCTTTATCGTTAATCGGATTTACCGGATTGGCACTTTCGGCGTGGATGAACATTTCCATTCGCCGGTACGATCTAAAATCGTTAAATGATGTTCGGAAAGCTGCTCTGCCATAGCCATCTTTTAAACTTTTTACTCTAACAGAAAGCGATTGCTCATTTTGGCGGGTATTGGCATTATATCCGCTGTAATCTAATTCACGTAAAATACCAGGGGGAGTAACATACGGGATAGGAGTTCGCTTGCCATTTTCTTCGATATTTACCGCACTTACTTCTAAACTCGAATTGTCTAAACCCGGGTTTATAAGTGCCGGATCGGCAATTACTTTAGCCAGATTATTTTCGGCATTGTAGCGGCGCCATTCGCCACGTACCAATTGCAGTTTGGCTAAACGCAAAATGGTGGTATCAGCAAAATTGGTCATATAGGAACGCACAAAACGTATAGATTTGAAATCTTGAATATTGCCCACCTTAGTAAGAAATTGTGCCAAGGGAATTTTGAATTGAATCCAACGTACGGTTTCTTGCTTGCCATTGGCCAACTTTACACTCGTTGATACGATATCTGAAATAAAATTAGTGCCTACCTGCTGTAAATCCTGAGGCCGAATGGACACTTTGTACTCAAAATACTCATCGGCTTTAGAACTGTTATTATCCCGATTTACATCTTCCCCATCGGGTAGCGGTGTAGAAGCCGAGTTTTCAATACCTGTTTCGGCCAAGGATTGTTCTTGGGTTTTAGAATTACCCTCGGTACCGTTATATTTTTCGTAGCGTTTTAAAATAGAACTAGCAGACCCAGAAAATACATTTCCTCTAAAATATTGGTAATTATCTGACGATGGGTCGGCAGCTAGGGCTGCGGCTGCTATTGCATTTAATTGCGGGCTTACTTGATTTACAAAACTGGTAAAAAATTGTTGCTCTTGAATATCCGATAATCCATCTAAGCCCACATCCTGCAATTTTCTGGCTGCAGGATTATTGTCGAACGCCGGAATAACGGGCTGTAGTTTAGGCACCCTACCCCAAGCGGTTACATCGGTTTTGGCTGGGTCTCCATCGGTGGGCAAGCCATTTTCTAATGATTTGCGATCATCTTTTAATATGTCTTCGGATATATTACCTAAATCGAAATACAAATCGCCACCTTCGGCATTGGGTTTATACAGAAATGGATCTAACATCCATAATTCTACAAATTCAATATTAAGGGCTTCAAAATCGTTGCTCTCTAATTTACGGAACATACCACCCCATCTGGTTTTGGGGTTAAGTAGTTTTCCATCCGCATTTAATCCGGCGTTGGTGTAATTATAGGGGCCACGTTCGTTTGGATAGAAAGCCATATTGAGTGTAGGTAAAAACAAGGGCTGCCCGGTGGGAGAGTCTTTAAAGGGAAATACTTCTTTTTCTAATACTTCTCTACTATAATGATTGGATAATTCATTGGCATTCAACTTTACATCAGCTGGGGTGCCACTACCACTCCGATTATAAAAAATTGGGTCGATGTTGTAGAAGGCTATTCGGGCTCTGTTAAAGCCATATGTTAAATTGTTAAACTGCTGCGATTCGGGGAAAAGTTGTGGTGTGCCCGATATTTGCCAAGTAATAGCACTCTTTAAATCAATTAACGAACGGGTGGCTTCAAAATCGTCTAAATAACTAGAACCATTTTTAGTTCCGGCAAAGTTAAGTGCACTGGGGTGGCCGGGAATAAACTTGGCGAATTCGCCAGAAAAAGTAATACTTGATTTTTCTTTGGTAGAAATGAATGGGATTTTATCTACCATGCGGGTAAGCCACCGAGAATCCGATTGGTAATTCATATCTAAACCCCAAATGGTATTGGATATAGGCTCGTCGCCAATGTTTACTTTTGGTGTTAGCGGTCGCTCGGTTAAATTTAGTAAGGTAGCACCGAGGTTCAGTTTTTTATTGGCCCTATAGTCAAACCGAGTACCAAATAACGAACGTTGTTGCATACCAAAAAGTTCACTATTTTCTAATTTTATGCGAATAGGTTGCCCAGAATTTAAAAGCGCTTGATTTAAAATTCGCACTCGGCCAATATTGTAATCAATAGTAAAATCTACGCCTTCTTGCAAAGGTATGGTACCGGCAATTACCTGTACGGAACCTTCGGGAATGTTTATGGCATTGAGTTGAAACTCCGAACTTACTTGCGATTGGTAGGTCCCTTTTAGAATGTATCTATTCAATTTCGGAAAGAGTTGTTGGGCATCAGCCTTGGTTAAATCATATAAAGGTTGGTACACATATTTTGCAGCTAACACAGCTTCGGCAGGGGTAAATTGAGCTGCTAAATCGGCACCAAAGGGCTCTACCGTAGGAAAAGTAATGCGGCCATTTAATGCATCAATAGTAATGCCTTGAATAAAATCGAAAAAGCCATCGGGCTTTCGATCGTTTTGCTGGTTGATATTATCCAAATTAGTAAGCTGTAGCCACAACTTGCCATTGGTATTTTGCCCCTCGGTCATTTGAGGTTTTTCTACTCCCGATTGCTCATCTAAACGGAATATGTTTAAGCGAAAATCGGAAGATGATACTTGATATGCTCCCAAGGAATAGATATTTTTCATCATCAAATCCCAGGTTGGTAAATTGGTTTTAAGGATTTCGTTTTTAAGTAATTTTACATACAAAACCTCTGGAAGCTCATTATTTACAGGCAAATCATTCGAAAATTCTCCCACCTGATACTCTGTACCATTCACTGTATAGCGGTATGCCACCGCCAATACTTCATCGGCATTAAGCGGCGTATTTAAAGAAATATAGCCCAGTTGCGGACTGATGGCATATTCCTTATCTGTTAGCTTGCGGGCATAGGTAAGTTTAGCAAAATTATCGGTAGCACCATTTGCCTGAAAATATACGTTAATTGCATTCGAATTGGTTAAGCGGGCTCCAAGCGGCAGGGTCTGCAATAAATTGTTAGATTGTTGCGCAAAACCGGGGCCACTAAAACCCGCCGGGTAAGAAGAATATGCTGCACCCCCTTGAATTTGTGCCTGGTTATATGGACTATTTTCTCCTAAATCCATGAAAGCCAACACATCTCTAGAATCGGTAGTGGTACCCACTCTATTGGTTACCCAAACCTCAATTTTAGTAATGTTGATGTTGCTGCTGATAATGGGCAGTTTTTTTAAGGCCAAATTATATTGGTTGCGAAAAAACTGGCTTAAAAAATAATGCTTGTTGGCTTCGTAGCTATCGACAAGCAACCTAAATTCGTTTTGCTGCGCTCCATTGGTAATGGTAATTTCCTTCGATTGCGATTTTTGTTGGGAGAAAATACTAGTTACCCCCAATTTGCCAAATTGCAATTGTGTTTTTAAGCCAAAAAGGGCTTGACTGCCGGTTATTAACGATGAGCTAAGCGGTAAACTCACATTTCCGGCTTCCACCTTACGTACAATTTCGTCTTCCTTACCTGTATAATCTAGTTTAACCTGATTCTCAAAATCGAATTGGGCTTCGGTATTGTAATTGGTGCTTATTTTTAATTTTTCGCCAACTTGACCCACTAAATTCATTTGAATACGTTGGTTAAAATCAAAATTACCTTGCGTACGTTGCCGTTCGTTAAATAAGGGATTTTCGTTTTTATTAATCCGGCCTGCAAAAGTTAGCTCCGCCGAGCCTTGGGGTATAATTTCAATGGTCGAGCCACCAAAAAGGCGTTCAAAAGATCGGCTATTAATTTTTACCGGCGGAATAAAGCCCGGTTGACGGGCCGCTGAAACCGATTGGTCGGCCAAATCACGCCAGGTGTTTTTTAGTAGTTGTTTATTTTCGAAGCGTTGGTATTCAAGGATAGTTAAGTAATATGGATTTCTAAAAAATTGGCCACCTATGTTATCCTGAATGGTGTATTGTTTAGTAAAAGGGTTGAATACTACCGAGCGTTTAATATTAGATGGATTGGGCAGTGTTAGTCCAAAAGATCTTCCAAAGATTAAGGATTTAGAATCCTTAATGGGGTAACGTAATGTTAAACTATCGGCACTGTTTGGCGTCTTTACTTGCGCAACCCCTTGTTGCGAAATTCCAAATAGAACTACACTTAAAAAAAATAAGAAAACGTAGGCAGTTTTCCTCAAGGCTTTTTTAATAAAAGGTTAGGTAATTATAAGCTTTTTAGCGCAATTTTTATCAATTGCTCTACAGATAAACTTTCGTTTGACCCACTTATTGCTTGGTCTAGGGCCTTTTCTGCGTTATTTTTAGGGAAGCCTAACATCACCAAAGCAGAAAGTGCTTCATCTCTGATAGTATAGTTTTGCGGTATAGAAATGAGCGAATCGGGACCCTCTTTTTTTAATTTATCTTGCAATTCGAGAATTAAACGTTGTGCAGATTTTGGGCCAATACCCTTAATACGTTGAATTAAAGGCACATCGCCTTTTACAATAGCCTGCTGAATTTCTTGTGGTGTAATAGATGAAAGCATCATACGGCCAGTATTGGGACCAATACCAGATACCGAAATTAGATGCAAAAATAACTTTCGTTCACCTTCTTCAATAAAACCATAAAGTGTATGTGCATCTTCTTTTACATGCAACCAGGTGTATAATTTACAACGCTCTTGCTTGGGCAATAAAGAATAGGTGTGCAGCGAAATATTGATATGATACCCTACACCGCCAGCCTCTATAACTACATGGGTAGGGCACTTTACACTTAATTTTCCATCTATGTAGGCGTACATATTCCTTAATTGCTTTTTCTAATTCGATTAAATAAACTCTTTGATTTAGCTAGAATACCTGTTTCAGCTTTTGACTGGGCGTCTACTACGGCTATGGTTACCATATTCACAATTTCTCTAATCGAACTGCCTAATTGCAGAATATGTACCGGCTTATTCATACCCAATAAAATAGGGCCAATAGCTTCGGCACCGGCTAATTCTTGAATTAATTTATAGGCGATATTACCCGAGGCAAGGTTAGGAAATACTAGTGTATTAGCCGCTTGGCCATTTAAGGTACTAAACGAAAAATTATCTTTCAACAAGGCTGGGTTCATGGCAAAATTTGCTTGCATATCTCCATCTACCAATATATCTGGGTGGTTTTGATGCAATAAACGAACTGCTTCTCTTGTCTTATCGGGCACCTCTCCTTCGTTTGAGCCAAAATTAGAATACGATAACATGGCAATACGAGGTTGTATATTAAATTTCTTTACAGAACGATCAATAAGTACAGTCAAATCAACTAACTCATTCAACGTAGGATTAACATTTACAGTAGTATCTCCAAAAAATACAGGGCCTTTTTCGGTTAACATCATATACATACCGGCAACTTTATTTACGCCCGGCTCGGTACCAATAACTTGCAATGCTGGGCGGATAGTTTGAATATAATTTTTGGTTAGACCGGAGATTAAAGCATCTGCTTCACCAAATTGTACCATACAGGCGCCAAAGTAGTTGCGGTCACGCAATAATTTTTTAGCCTCATACAGGGTTATACCTTTACGTTGACGTTTTTGGTAAAGATAATCTGCATAGAGTTCTGTTTTGGCTGTTTCTTCTGCCGGATCGATGATGGTAACACCCTCCATATCCAATTCGTTAGCTTCAATCAGCTCTAGTATTTTTTGCTTATCTCCTAATAATATGGGTGTAGCTACACCATCATCATTTACAATTTGAGCGGCTTTTAAAATCTTGTAATTATCTGCCTCGGCAAATACTACACGTTTAGGATCTAATTTAGCTTTATTAGATATGGCACGCAATAAGGCATCGTCCATACCCAAACGGAGTTTAAGGTCTTCTCTGTACGCATCCCAATCGGTAATGGTATATTTTGCCACTCCCGAATCCATGGCGGCCTGAGCAACAGCCGGAGATACAGCCGTAATTAATCTAAAATCTAATGGCTTGGGGATGATGTAATCTTTACCAAATTTTAGGTTTTTGGTATTGTATGCTAAGTTTACGGCTTCGGGTACTGGTTTTTTGGCCAAATCGGCAATGGCTTTAACAGCGGCAATTTTCATGGCCTCGTTAATGGTGGTTGCTCGTACATCTAAAGCTCCACGGAAAATATAGGGAAACCCCAAAACATTGTTTACTTGGTTTGGATAATCTGAACGGCCGGTAGCCATTAACACATCTTTACGAGTTTTAATAGCTAAATTATAATCAATCTCCGGATCTGGGTTGGCCATAGCAAACACGATTGGGTTTTTGGCCATGCTTTTTAGCATGTCGGCAGTTAATACATCAGATGAAGATAACCCAATGAATACATCCGCATCTTTAATAGCCTCGGCTAAAGTATTTAGTTTTCGGGTGGTGGCAAACTCTGCTTTGGTTGGATCTAAGTTTTCTCGGGATTGGTTAATAACTCCCATTCTATCTACCATCACAATATTTTCTCTTTTGGCACCCATGCCCATGTATAAACGTGAGCAAGAGATAGCTGCGGCACCGGCTCCGTTAACCACAATTTTAACCTTGTCAAGTTTTTTCCTCTGAATTTCGCAGGCGTTTAATAAGGCTGCCGATGAAATAATAGCGGTACCATGCTGATCGTCGTGCATAACCGGAATGTTCAATTCCTCTTTTAACCTACGCTCAATCTCGAAACATTCAGGGGCCTTAATATCTTCTAAATTAACCCCCCCAAAAGTGGGCTCAAGGGCTTTTACAATTTTTACAAAATCGTCCACATTGGTGCAATCCAACTCTAAATCAAATACATCAATATCAGCAAAAATTTTAAACAAAATTCCTTTACCCTCCATAACCGGCTTACCGGCTTCGGGACCAATATTTCCTAAACCTAATACCGCAGTTCCGTTACTAATAACGGCCACTAAGTTTCCTTTGGCGGTGTATTTGTACACGTCCTCTTTATTTTCGGCAATTTTTAAGCAGGGCTCAGCTACTCCTGGCGAATAGGCCAAGGCTAAATCTCTTTGCGAATTGGTAGGTTTGGTAGCAACCACTTCAATTTTTCCTGGACGACCCTGTGAGTGGTAGTCTAGTGCATCTTGTTTTCGGTTTATTTTACTCATAGGAGAAACTTATGATTGGTTGTCAAAATTACGATTTTTAGCCATACAGGCGCCAAAAAACAACGGATATTATCGTTGAAAGATTTTTAAGCGCATACCCACTTTTAGGATAGAGCTGTGTAATTTATTCCAAGATTTTAACTGTGAGATGCTAAGGCCTACATATTTTTTTGCGATACCACTTAAATTATCGCCACGTTTTACGGTGTAATATATAACCTTAGGACTCGTATTGGGTTGGGGCGCTGCCACGCCTAAGCTAACAGACATCCCGTTAAGCACTTGGTACAGGGCGGCATAGTCCGGTTGGTTTTGGATGGGAATAACTACCGATTTTGGAGCGGTTGGCGATCCTTTTACCATTAATTTTTTATAGGATGGATTTAACAAAATAAGCTCTTGCAAATCAATTCCGGTAGCTCGTGCAACGGCAGCCAATGAAACCGGTTTTACCACATCAAACACATCTGTAAGGATATTGAAACCTGGCGATAATGGACTAATGCCATAATTTTGGTAATTGCTCATGATATAGGCCGTAGCAATAAACTTGGGTACGTAATTGCGTGTTTCAGCAGGCAGATACGGGCTAATGGCCCAAAAATCGGCCTTGCCGCCAGCTTTTACGATAGCTCTAGATACAGCGCCTTTACCACAGTTATACGAAGCAATGGCCAATAACCAATCATCGAATTGGGCAAAGGCATCTTTTAAATAGGCTGCAGCGGCTTTACTAGCCTGTACGGGGTCTTTCCGTTCGTCTACATCTGTGTTTATGATAAGCCCATAGGCTTTGGCTGTACCAAACATAAATTGCCAAGGGCCGGTTGCGCCCACTCTAGAAACTGCATTGGGGTTTAGGGCCGATTCTACTACTGACAAGAATTTCAATTCTTCGGGTAGGCCGAATTCTTTAAATACTTTTTCGTAAACCGGGAAGTAATAGTTGGATAAACCTAACATTTTCCCTACTTGTTCTTTGCGTTTTGTTAAAGCCGCAATGTATTGCGTAACCGCCAAATTAAAGGTTTTAGGAAACACTTGCTTTACGCTATCTCTACCTACATTTTTTTCGCCAAGCAATACCAAGTGATGATTGGTTACGCTGAATTCGGAGAGCGAATCGGGCAATAGCTTCGTTTTGCTAGGCACAGCGGTGGCATATACAGATTGTAAAACTATCTGCAATAACAACAAAACGGAAAGCAATGCTTTAGTTTTCATGCTAGCCAAATAAATTGACTGTGCAAAAGAACGAACCCTACACAGAAATGAATGGTTTAAACGGAAATTCCGATGGCTTATTTTTTCTCGACGTCGTTAGAGTCGTTTTTGCCGTCTTTGGCGTCTTTAAATTCTTTTACGCCCTTGCCTAAGCCACGCATTAATTCTGGAATTTTTCTACCGCCAAAAATAAGCAATACTACAGCTAAAATGACTAAAAGCTCTGGGGTACCGAATAGGCTTAATACTATAAAATTTAACATAATTTCTATTTTAAGGATGATGAATCTTTTTCTATTGGAGGCGTTTGGTCAACCGGGGTTTCCTGTTCTATAGATTCCTCTATATTGGCCTTCACCTCGTTTATATTTTTATGAATTTCTCGTTTTACTTCTTCAGATGCGTCTTGAAACTGGCGAATACCTTTGCCTAAACCACGAGCAACTTCAGGCAATTTATCGCCACCAAACAACAAGAGTGCTGCTAGCACGATAAACAACATTTCTGGAGTACCAATGTTTAAGAAAAGGATTACGTTTTGGCTCACCTGCTAAATATTATACCCAAATATACGACATTTTTTACCGGCGACATCTTAAATTTAATTCGCTAACCATCCAGTAGGGTTCAATGGGGTGCCCCCTTTCCACAATTCAAAGTGTACTTCGGTACTGTCATCGCTTGGGTCGGTGGCTACCACACCTAGGCTTTGTTTCACCGAAACTTTTTGTCCGGCCGCTACACTTGTAGATTTTAAGTTAGAATAAATGGTAAAATATTCTCCATGACGTATCATAACCGCAAAGGTGGCGCCTACACTAAATACCCTCCGCACTTCTCCAGAGAAAACGGCTCTTACCGTAGCCCCAGGATTGCTACGAATATCAACTCCATTATTAGATATAGTAACATTTGCGCCATAACTGTGCGTGCCAAAACTCTCGGTAATGTTGCCATTGACAACGGGCCAAGGCAAACGGCCTCTATTATCTAAAAAGTCAGAAGACAGTTTTGCAGATTCGGGAGTTGCTGATAAAATACTCGAACCCTTTGCCACCGGCTTGGTTGTGGCTGTTCTGTTTTCTGATTTCGCTTTATCTGCGTCTAATTTTGCTGCTGCTTCTGCTTTTTTACGCTCGGCCTCAATTTCTCGAGCAACAGCTGCTTGCAAGGCTCTGTTTAACTGAATAGACTCCCGCTGTTTTTTGCTCAACTCTTGCTTAAGCTGTTTTTCTTGCTTGGTTAAACCGCTAAGCACCTTGGTTTGGGTGTTTTTTTCTTTACCTAGGGTTTGCTTTTCTTTTTGTTGATCATTTAAAAGATTCGTTTTTTCTTCCTTATTTTGATCGAGCGCCACAATTTTTACGTTTAAATCGTGCTGGGTTCCTTGAATGTAATTCGCTTGTTTTTTACGGTATTGCGTAAACTGCTGTAAATATTTCAAGCGTTTATAGGCTTGATTAAAGTTATCTGCAGCAAATACAAACATCAACTTACTGTACGCACTCTGATTTCGTTGTTCGAAACGTAGCATTCCAGCATATTCTTTCTTAAGCTGATTTAGTTGCGATTGTAGGTTAATAACGGTTTTTGTATTTTGGTTAATCTGATTATCCAATAGATTAATCTCAGAATTGATCGTATTAATTTTTTGTTCCCGGAGCCTTATTTTAGAATTTAAATCTCGTATTTGCTTTAAAGATAATTTCTTGCTTGATGAGGTTTTATTCAGCGTGCGGTTTAATTCTTCTATCTCTCTGGTTAGTGCCTCTTTTTTTCGCTTTAGGTCGGCACTACTTTGTGCATGCGCCTGCATACCTAAAGCCATACAAAAGAAAAACAAGAGATAAAAAAATCTTTTCATGCCGCAAATGTATTTAAAATTAGTTTTTTACCGAAAATCGTTTGGGAACATTAAACGGAAAATCCAACGGGGTATCCTTTTCTATTTTGGTATATTTTAATTCTGCCTGAACCGATTTAGCGCCCACCAACGAACTTAACTTAAGTACATGTGGTAGTAATTGTCCACCTTCATCCCAAAAATCAGTATAAACAACCTGTAATTCTTGCTTAGCTGAAGCGTCTAGCAAGTGTAAGTTTTTCATTTTCAAGGCTTCGTTAAACCGAATGTCGTATTGAATGCTGCTCAGATTACCTAGTAGCTGTACTAAGGAATCTTTAGTGCTTATTTCATGTGTTTGTTTAAAAATTTCGGGCCATATATTGCCAACTAGCATGGCTTGTAGTGTGCCGAAATTCACTTGAGGATTGGTATAATCGTGTATATAACTGAACGGTTTTTTTATATAAACACTCTCTAAGCGATTGATAATTTTAATACTATCAGGTGTGATGAGCATCCGAGCAACTTCTAAGCCGGCAATAGCGGTTACAGAGATCCATATTTTTTTATCGTTCTCTATTCTGATGGCTACACTTACATCGTTCGAGTTGCCGTCTAAACTTATGCTAGCCTTCGACTTTATAGATAACCTATCAAAACGTACTAGAGTTTGTTCAATGGCCGCTAATTTTTCGGCATTGCTGCGCTGAATTGCTAGTTTATCTACATCAATTGCTTTTTTTCTTGCCGAACATCCGGCCAAACTAAGTAGCAATACACTACATAAAAACAGCAAGGTCAAATGATATGGGCGAAGAATCATGGGCACAAATGTCTGAAAAAATAAATTAAGAAACACCGGTATGGCCATAACCACCAGCACCTCGGGTAGTAGCACCTAGCTCTCTCACTTCGCACCAAGCAACTGTATCGTGTTTAGAAATAATCAGTTGAGCAATTCTATCGCCATGCTGAATGGTAAAATCGCTTGCAGAGAAATTAATTAATAAAATTTTAAGCTCACCCCGATAGTCGGCATCTATAGTTCCGGGACTATTTAAAACGGTAATGCCGTGTTTAAATGCCAAACCACTTCTGGGTCTTATTTGGGCTTCGAAACCCAAGGGTATTTCCATAAACAAGCCCGTTGGAATTAATAAGCGTTCCATAGGTTTTAGTAGCACTTCTTGTTCGAGATTAGCTCTTAGATCCATACCGGCAGATGCAGCAGTTTCGTAGCTAGGTAGCGGGTTTGTAGAGGTATTGATGATGTTAATCGTCATTGCTTATACACGTTTTAAGATTGCCCTTACTTCTTTTTGCTCGAACCAATAAACTACCAAAATATAGGCTAGCAATAAGCCATTACCTATAAAAATGTTCATGTTAAATACTGTAAATGAGAGCCAAACTAGCACAATAGCCAACAAAATATAGGCTGTATTGCGTTTTAAACGGTAAGGTATGGGGTAATTTTTTTGGCCGAGTATATAGGAAAATACCGACATACTGAGGTAGGCCAGTAATGTAATCCATGCAGAAGCTACATAACTGTAGTGTGGAATGAGCCAAATATTCAGCCCAATGGTTAACAGAGCGCCCAACCCCGAAATATACAGGCCATAGCGGGTTTGGTCGGATAGTTTATACCAAATAGATAAATTCATGTACACGCCTAAAAACACATAGGCAAACAATAATACAGGTACAACTTTTAAGCCCGTCCAATACAGAGCTTGCTCATCGGCATTGCCTTTAATAAAGTACTTAAGCAGCTCTATATTGGCTACTAAAATAAGGGTGATAATGCAAACCGCTAACACAAAATAATGCATAATTCGGGCATATGTTTCTTTGGCATTAGCATTTTTAGCATGGCTAAAAAAGAAAGGTTCCGACCCTAGCCTAAAAGCCTGAATAAAGATGCTTAAGAAAATGGCCAACTTGCAGCAAGCGCCATAAATACCCACTTCTTGTTGGCTAATAGCCTCTGGCAATAGGCGACCTAAAAAAATCTTATCAATATTTTCATTGATAATAAAGGAGATATTGGCAATGAGAACCGGCCAGCTGTAGGATAGCATTTGGCCAATCATACGCCAATTTATTCGGAGTTTTAATTGAAGTAATTCGGGAGTAAGTAGCATTAATACAAAAGCACTGGCAAATAAATTAGATAGAAATACGTAGCCTACCCAACCCGGCCTAAACCACGAAACTAGGAAATGAGCACCTGGCAATTGGTTTTGAATAATATGTGGAATGCCGTAAATAAAAAAGAGGTTTAGGGATACAAAAACCAGTACGTTTAAGAATTTAAGCAAGCCATATCGTTTGGCTCGGCCATCGGCCCTAAGCTTGGCAAATGGAATTACACTCAACGCATCCAGCATTAAGATATAAATGAAGTACTGCACATAGCGGCCAAAATCGGGATTGCTATACGCTGTATCTCGTTGCATCCAAGCGGCAATATCGCCCACAAAAAGTAATGCAAATAAGCCAAAGGAGGCGGCCAAACTAAAAATGAAGAAAAACGTATTTTGATAAACCTCCTCTTTTCGGTGTTCTTCTTTATTTAAATACCTAAAAAACGTGGTTTCCATGCCGAAAGAAAGCAGAGCATTGAGCATAGAGGCCCAACTGTACATGGTGGTAAAAATACCGTATGCTTTAACCGGATATACCCGCACATAAATGGGAGTTAAAAAGAAGTTAAGCACCCTAGAAAACACGGTGCTTATTCCATATATAGCGGTTTGGCTAGCAAATTTTCTGGCTGTTGACAATACTCGGGTTATTGGTTTAAGAGGGTTTTTTTAGCAATTCAAAATTACGATAGTTTTTCAATTGGCCTTCATCTATCGTTACTTTTTCTACCACCGCATCATCTGGACCACGCTTGCAAAAGCTTAAAAATTCGCCAAGGGCAAATTCATCCCCCTCTGCTTCTATTGCTACCCCGCCATCGGGTACATTCTTTACCCAGCCCCTTACGCCTAAAAAATCGGCAGTGGCTTTAGTACTGGCTCTAAAAAAAACACCCTGTACTTTTCCGCTAATATGGATGTGTAGATTTTTCATTTTAAGATAAATCGAGCTGCGATAAACGAACTTTTTCTACTAAAAATTCTTGCCAAATAGCTTGTAAAATATCCTCTGCCGATTCTACCCGGTCTAACATGGCCGATACTTGGCCTATTTCTAGTTCCCCTTCAGATAAATCGCCTTCGAACATGCCTTTTTTTGCTCTAGCACGTCCCAACAAATCCTCCAATTCTTCAAGACTTGCCCCATTGTCTTCTGCCTCGGCTACCCGAAGCGCAAAATCGTTTTTTAATAAACGCACCGGCACCAGCGATTTTAAGCGGAGTTTGGTATCGCCTTCTTGAGCAGCTAATACGGCCTGCTTAAAATTTTCGTGTGCCGATGATTCTGATGCGACGGCAAACCGAGAACCCACTTGTACACCATCGGCACCGAGGGCCATGGCCGCCAACATCGATTTTCCACTAGCAATACCACCAGCAGCTACTAAGGGCAAATCAATGGCCTCACGCACCATCGGAATTAAGCAAAGTGTAGTAGTTTCCTCACGCCCATTATGTCCTCCAGCCTCAAAACCTTCGGCAACTACCGCATCTACCCCACAAGCTGCAGCTTTTTGCGCAAATTTCACGTTAGATACTACATGAGCTACGGTCATACCGTTTTCTTTAAATAATGGAGTCCACGTAGCCGGATTGCCCGCCGAGCTAAACACGATTTTTACTTTCTCTTGTAAAATTACCTTCACCAAGTCTTCCATATTGGGGTAGAGTAAAGGAATGTTAACCCCAAAAGGTTTATCGGTAGCTTTTTTACATTTTTGGATATGTTCACGCAACACATCGGGGTACATAGATCCGGCACCAATAAGGCCTAAACCCCCAGCATTTGAAACTGCCGAGGCTAAACGCCAACCACTGCACCACACCATGCCAGCTTGCACAATGGGGTATTGGATGTTAAATAGTTTTTGTACGGTGTTCACCTAGTAAAGTTGATGCTTTCGTAGCAAACTGCCAAATTTAAAATACGCTTAAACTAGCTTTTTAATAGTTGAACTTGGCGTTAACGAAAGTTCGTGCGTATACATAATCAGATTTAACCCGGGTTGTTTACCTTTTTCTAAGGTACCTAAGCAGTTATCTAGCCCTAGGTACTGAGCCCCATTGAGTGTTGCCCATTTAATAGTATCGGTTAATCGCAGGTGAGGAAAGTGCTCATGTAGGGTTTTTATTTCGGAAAGAATACATAAACTATCGTTAGATGCATAACTGTCTGTGCCGAGTGTAACCTTAAAATGATCTTGTAAAAACAAATCTACTTTGGGCAATCTATTTTCAATATATAAATTGGCTTTTGGGCAAAAACACCAATACACCTCTTGCGGAAACCGTTTTACAAAATAGAGATCTTTTGCACTTGTATACGTATTATGAACCAATAAAATGCGCTGATTTTTCGGAAAAGATGGGAAAAAATGTTGTAAAGAATTTCGGGCTTGGGGCCTTAAAAAACTAATGTCTTGCTTAAAAAAATCGAACAAATCCAAAAACTTACCAGTCTTATACCGATAAAATTCGTTCTCCTCATCGCTCTCTTGGTTATGTATGCTAAATAAGTTTGGCCTATGCTTGCAATAATGTTCAATTAAGCGAACCAATTCTTTACTTACCGAATATGGGGCATGCGGGGTAATAGAAACCGATTGATCACCAAAAGCTCCCTTCAATTCCTTTCCGGCATCAAAAATAGTTTTTGCTCGTTCTGGTTGGATGCCAATAAGCTCGATAAAGGTGTGATAAAAAATTTTGCTTTTTTCTTTAAGCGATTTAGAAATCATGGTATTTGAAATATCTCCAACAGCCACAATGCCATTTGCATACATCTCATCGTCGGCCTTTTGCATGGCTGCATGTATTTCAGCTTCATCAAAATCACGCAAGGAAACAACCCCCTTAATAAATTCAATGAGCCCTGTTTTCTTTTTAAGCTGGCCCTTTAAATGCGCCAATTCTAAATGGCAATGGGTATTTATAAAACCCGGAACCAAAATACCTTTGAACTGTTGAAGGGGCTTACCCATTACTTCTGCATGGTTGTGCGGATAGAGAGCTATTACTTCTCCAATATCGTTCATCACTACCACACCTTTGGGTAAAGGAGCAGATGAAACTGGTAATACATAATCTGCAGTGAAATACTTAAGCATGCTCATAAGTGTTCACTCCATCTTTGCTTGGGTCGTAGCTAATTAAAGGGGAGTTGTGTGTACTAGTAATTCGCGTAAAAATAATATAAAAATGTTTTCTTTCACGTATTTGCATGATTTTATAAGGTTAAACTTTTTTATTAATATGTTTGTACACCCATGGAAACACCCAAACGTATCGATATCCGTAGCCTAACACTAGCCGAATTGCAAACGCAATTAATGGCATTCGGTGAGCCTGGCTTTAGGGCCAAGCAAGTATATCAATGGCTCTGGGAAAAAGCCTGCACGGATTTTGAGGAGATGAGCAACCTATCAAAAGCGTTAAGAGAATCTCTAAAAGACCGATTTGAGATACGTGCTGTTAAAATACATCGGTCACAGTTCAGTGAAGATAGAACGATAAAAAATAGTTTTAAATTGTACGATGAACACTTAGTAGAAGGGGTGCTCATACCAACCACCGAACGTATGACCGCTTGTATAAGTTCGCAAGTAGGTTGTAGCCTCACGTGTAAATTTTGTGCTACAGGTTATATGGACCGAAAGCGCAACCTAAATGCCGACGAAATTTATGATCAAGTGGTATTAATTGCCAAGCAAGCCGAGCAACAATATAACCTTGCGCTCACAAATATTGTATATATGGGCATGGGCGAACCCTTATTAAATTACGCCAACGTCCTGCGGTCTATCGAGCGCATTACTGCCGAAGATGGGCTAAACATGTCGTATAAACGCATTACCCTTTCTACGGCAGGTATTGCCAAAATGATTAAAAAATTGGGCGATGACGGGGTGAAATGCAATTTGGCCCTCTCTTTACATGCGGCCAATGATGCAAAACGCAATGAAATTATGCCCATTAATGAGCAAAATAGCCTAAGCGCCTTGGCCGAAGCACTAAAATATTACTTTGCCAAAACCAAAAACCCGGTTACCTACGAATACATTGTATTTAACAACTTTAACGACGAACTAAGCGATGCGCAAGAATTAGCCCGCTTTTGCAAACACGTACCCTGCAAGGTAAACCTCATAGAATACAACCCCATATCCTTAGCTGATTTTAAAAATGCCGAAGTGGATAAAATTGAAGCCTTTTCCGAGTACTTAAAAAATCAAGGAATTATTACCAATATTCGTCGCAGTAGAGGAAAAGATATTGATGCTGCTTGCGGACAATTAGCCATTAAAGAACAATAATTTCGACAAAAATCCTTTTTAGCTAAGAACAATTGGCTAATATGGATATCCTAACTACATTTCTTCGCGATTTTTTCGGGCTCTTTTTCCCTCAATTATGTGGTGCTTGTGGCAAAAACCTTTACCCCGGCGAAGTAGAAATATGCCTTGCCTGCTTGTATAGCTTGCCTAAAACGAATTTTCATAAAGATGTTGAGAATAAAGTGGTGAAGCAGTTTTGGGGCAGAGTGCCCATTAAACAGGCAGGTGCTTTTCTTCATTTCCGTAAAGGGAATAGGGTACAACACTTACTCCATAACATCAAGTACAATAAGCGACCAGAATTGGCCGTGCGCATGGGCGAATTGTATGGGCAAGAATTACTTAAATCGGGCACATTTATTCGCCCCGATGTCCTGATACCTGTACCCTTACATCCTAAAAAATTAAAAAGCAGAGGTTATAATCAGAGTGCTTGTCTGGCCGAGGGCTTAAGTAAAAGTTTGGGCTGTTTGGTATTAGATAATGTGCTAAAAAGGGCCTTGTTTACTGAAACGCAAACAAAAAAATCGAGATTTGCACGATACGAAAATTTGCAAGATGCCTTCGAAGTTGCCACACCGGAAGAACTTGAGGGAAAACACGTTTTACTCGTGGATGATGTAATTACTACCGGAGCCACATTAGAGGCTTGCATAGTAACACTTCAAGAAAAAGCCAGGGTACAGGTAAGTGTGTGTGCCCTGGCTTTTGCAGAATAATGTTGACTAGTAATTAGGCTTTGTACAAGGGGTAAGCTCCCATCATATCGGACACTTTAGCAGCAAGGCGTTTTAAATTTGCTTCATTATCCGGTGCGCAAAGGGCTTCGTCTAGTAAGCCTACGATGATTTCCATATCTTTTTCTATTAAGCCACGGGTAGTAATAGCCGCCGTACCCAAACGTATACCTGAGGTAACAAAAGGCGATTTATCATCGTAAGGCACCATGTTTTTATTTACAGTAATGCCGGCTTGCCCCAATACCGCTTCGGCAACTTTACCGGTAATGTTTTTATTGCGCAAATCGAGCAACATTAAATGATTATCGGTGCCGCCCGATATGATTTGATAATCACGCTGTACCAAAGCATTGGCCATAGCTGCTGCATTTTTCTTCACTTGAAGAATGTATTTCATGTAACTTTCGCTCAAAGCCTCCCCAAAAGCAATAGCTTTTGCAGCAATAATGTGCTCTAAAGGACCACCTTGGGTACCTGGAAAAACCGCTCCATCTAATACCGACGACATCATACGAATTTCACCTTTTGGCGTCGTCAACCCGAATGGATTTTCGAAATCTTTTCCCATCATAATCATTCCACCACGTGGCCCACGAAGAGTTTTATGCGTAGTGGTACTTACCACATGGCAATGCGGAAGTGGATCATTTAACAATCCACGAGCAATTAAGCCCGATGGATGTGAAATATCGGCCAAAACCAACGCACCTATCTCATCGGCTACTTTACGAATAAAGGCGTAATCCCATTCTCTGGAGTAAGCCGAAGCACCGCAAATAATCACTTTCGGTTTTTCTTTACGAGCTACTGCTTCTAATTGTTTATAATCAATTAAACCGGTTTCACGTTCTACACCGTAGAAATTCGGTTTAAAATATTTCCCTGAAAAATTTACTGGCGAACCGTGGGTTAAGTGCCCTCCGTGCGATAAATCGAAGCCCAAAATTGCATCTCCGGGTTTTAATAAAGCCAAAAATACCGCCGCATTGGCTTGAGCACCCGAGTGCGGCTGCACATTTACCCATTCGGCATTAAACAATTGTTTAGCTCGTTCAATGGCTATTTCTTCTACTTCATCTACTATTTCGCAACCGCCATAATAGCGTTTTCCGGGCAAGCCTTCAGCATATTTATTGGTTAAAACCGAACCGGCAGCCTCCATTACTTGTGGGCTTACAAAGTTTTCGGAAGCAATTAATTCAATACCGGTTTCTTGGCGGTTTTGTTCCTCAGCAATGAGGTCGAAAATAACGTGGTCTCTTTTCATTAAATAAGTAGATTATGGAGCTAAAAATACGGATTTAAACGAATGTAGCATAGCTAAATTTCAGATTTTTTGCCCTTAGTTTCTAGCCAGAAATTATTGTATCCCATGCCTACTTGTATATCGGCCAATTCTTGCTGCAGCATTTCTAACAGTGCTAAAAAATTATACACAAACTGCACTTTATTATCTGATTGTGCCTTTATTACCTTAAAATCGATCTTGCTATTAATACTTAACAAGTTTAAAATCACTTGTTTTTGTTTTTCAATAGTATAAGGATATTGCACCAAGGTGTGCGTAGATACGGTACTACGCAACTCATATTTACTCATTAAACGATCGTAGCTTAGCAGAAGTTTATACAAATCTAAAGAAGCTAATTCTTCTCCCGGGTTAGCTGTTTCAGCTATAATTTTTGCTAAATCTTGAGGAATGTGCCCTCTTTTTTCTTGTAAAAATCGGGCATCTTCTAAGGTTTTTAAGGTTTCAGCTATTTCTTTAAACCGCTTATAATCCAACAATTTTTGAACTAAATCTTGTCGATAGTCAATTTCGTTCCCCTCGGCATCTAACTCTTGACTCGGCAATAACATTTTAGACTTAAGGCGCATCAAGGTAGCGGCCACGTAAATAAATTCGCTAGCTACCTCCATATTCAGGGAACTTAGCTCATGTATGTAAGCCAAAAAATCATCGGTAATCTTAGCAATCGGAATGTCGTAGATATTCAACTCGTCACGCTCAATAAAGAAGAGCAACAAATCAAAGGGTCCCTCAAACTTGGGGAGTTTTATCTCAAAAGATTCGGTTTTCGCTATCACAGATTTCAAAAATACAGTAAAAATATATTTACAATAAAAATATAATTCTCAGACTTTTTTAGTGTTAAATTTTTGTATTTTGTCGACTCAATTTTTTTGAAAACTGATCCCATAAATGGACATTAAAGCAGGTGCATTACTAGAGCAAATAAACTTTCCGGCCGATTTAAAGAAATTTAAAGAGAAGGACTTGGAACAAATTTGCCAAGAACTACGTCAATACATTATTGATGTGGTATCGGTAAATGGTGGCCACTTTGGTGCTAGTTTGGGTGTAGTAGAATTGAGTGTTGCCTTACATTATGTACTAAATACCCCAAACGATTTATTGGTTTGGGATGTAGGCCATCAAGCTTACGGACATAAAATTTTAACCGGCCGACGGAAAGATTTTCATACCAACCGTATATACAAAGGTATTAGTGGATTTCCGAAGCGTTCTGAAAGCGAATACGACACTTTTGGTGTAGGTCACTCCTCAACCTCTATTTCGGCTGCATTGGGTATGGCTGTTGCCTCAGTTTATCAAGGCGATACCACTAAACAGCATGTTGCCGTAATTGGCGATGGTGCCTTAACCGCTGGTTTGGCTTTTGAAGCACTAAACCATGCAGGCATCGAGAATTCAAATGTATTGGTAATTCTGAATGATAATTGCATGTCTATTGACCCTAATGTGGGTGCTTTAAAAGAGTATTTAGCAGATATTACCACCTCTAAAACCTATAATAGCTTTCGCGAAGGTGTTTCTCAGGTACTTAGTAAAATTTCATCATTAGGGCCCAATGCCCACGAAATGGTGAAAAAAATTGAAAAAAGTATCAAGGGCACCTTACTTAAAAAAAGCAATTTCTTCGAGGCGCTCAATTTCCGATACTTCGGCCCTATTGATGGCCACGATGTGAATCATTTGGTTAAAATTCTAAATGATTTAAAAGATATTCCAGGCCCTAAAATTTTACATTGCGTTACCGTAAAAGGTAAAGGCTATGCTTTAGCAGAGCAAGATCAAACCAAATGGCATGCCCCGGGTTTATTTGATAAAATTACCGGAGAAATTAAAAAATCGGTAAGCGATAAACCACAGGCCCCTAAATACCAAGATGTTTTTGGCCATACCATAGTAGAATTAGCAGAGCAAAACCCTAAAATTATGGGTGTTACCCCAGCTATGCCATCGGGCTGTTCATTAAATATTATGATGAAGGCTATGCCTAATAGAGCCTTTGATGTGGGTATTGCCGAACAGCATGCCGTTACTTTTTCAGCCGGATTAGCTACGCAAGGCTTAGTGCCTTTCTGCAATATTTACTCCAGCTTTATGCAACGGGCCTACGATCAGGTAATACATGATGTGGCTATTCAAAATTTAAACGTAGTTTTTTGTTTAGATCGCGGTGGCATGGCCGGTGCCGATGGTCCTACCCATCACGGTGCATACGATTTGGCCTATATGCGCTGCATTCCAAACATGGTGGTTTCGGCTCCTATGAACGAGGAAGAATTGCGCAACCTGATGTATACTGCACAACAAGAAAATATGGGTCCTTTTTCTATTCGCTACCCACGTGGTACTGGTGTAATGCCCGAATGGAAACGTTTTTTAAAAGCCATTAAAGTAGGAACAGGCCGCAAAATTTGCGATGGTGAAGAAGTAGCTATTTTAAGTATTGGCCATATTGGCAACGAGGCCGTAAGTGCTTGCAAAGAACTCAATGCCGAAGGTATACATCCGGCTCATTACGATATTCGTTTTGTAAAACCACTCGACGAAAAACTTTTACACGAGGTATTTAAAAACTACCAAAAAGTAATTACGGTAGAAGATGGGTGTATTCAGGGTGGTATGGGTTCGGCGGTATTGGAATTTATGGCCGACCACGGGTATGCTGCTCAAGTCATTCGTTTGGGCATTCCGGATTCTTACGTAGAACACGGAGAACAACCTGAGCTTTGGGCAGAATGTGGTTACGATGCCGCTAGTATAAGCAAAACTGTACGAAAATTAGCTACCGCTCGTACTACCAAAACTATCGCTTCTTAGCACAATTTATTATAATTTCTTTATTTTAAGATTTAATATGAAATATATACCTACTTTTAGTTACCATAAATAAGGTACGTATTTAAACATACGTTTTTATAGGTATATAAATTGACTAAAATTAAAAAAGCCTCGATTTCTCGTGGCTTTTTCTTAATCAGACTCTATTAAGTCTATTCGTAATAATTATTGGTAGTAAAGCCCCCTTTTTTAAGGTATTCTTCTTTCTTCATTAACTGTAAATCGGAAAGTACCATATCTTTTACTAAAGCTGGTAAATCATATTCCGGTTTCCATCCTAACTGTTTATTTGCTTTTGATGGATCGCCAAGCAATACATCTACTTCGGTAGGTCGGAAATAGGTAGGATCTACTTTTACCACCGTGGTGCCTAACTTAAATTGTTCTGCAGTGAGGCCCAGAACACTGCATTTAGCTTCATCCACATGAATAATTACCCCTTTTTCTTGTTCACCTTTACCACTAAATTCTATTTCAATGCCTATTTCTTCAAAGGCTAAGCGCACAAAATCGCGAACGGTAGTAGTTACGCCCGTAGCAATTACATAATCTTCGGCAACATCTTGTTGTAAAATACGCCACATGGCTTCTACATAATCTTTGGCATGGCCCCAATCTCGTTGAGCTGAGAGATTTCCTAGATATACCGTTTCTTGCAAACCTAAGGCTATTTTAGCTACGGCTCTGGTAATTTTGCGGGTTACAAAAGTTTCGCCACGTACCGGACTCTCATGGTTAAACAAAATACCATTGCAGGCATACATGCCATAGGCTTCTCGGTAGTTCACCGTAATCCAATAACCGTATAATTTAGCTACTGCATAGGGCGAACGTGGATAGAAAGGGGTGGTTTCGTTCTGTGGTACAGCTTGTACCAAGCCATATAACTCGGAAGTAGAGGCTTGGTAAATACGGGTTTTGGCCGTTAACCCTAAAATTCGCACCGCTTCTAAAATGCGTAACGGACCAACGGCATCTACATTGGCTGTATATTCGGCAGTTTCGAAACTCACTTTTACGTGACTTTGAGCGGCTAAATTATAAATCTCATCGGGTTGCGTTTCTTGAATAATGCGAATCAAATTGGTAGCATCGGTTAAATCGCCGTAATGCAATTTAAACAGCACATTCGCTTCATGTTGATCTTGGTATAAATGGTCTATGCGTTCGGTATTAAAAGAAGATGCTCTCCGTTTAATACCATGCACTTGGTAGCCTTTTTTTAATAATAGTTCGGCTAAATAGGCCCCATCTTGGCCGGTAATACCCGTAATTAACGCAACTTTCTTCATATTTTTATCGTGAAACAAGCTTATTGCTTGCTTATTTTTAAAAGATATTGACCGTAACCGCTTTTAAGTAATGGCTCGGCTAAGCTTAGTAATTGTTGTTTAGTGATAAACCCTTGCTGGTAGGCTATTTCTTCAATACAGCCTACTTTTAAGCCTTGGCGTTCTTCAATTACTTGAACAAATTGGCCAGCTTGCATAAGCGAAGCAAAAGTGCCGGTATCTAACCAGGCAGTACCGCGACTTAATACACCTACTTTTAATTTACCTTGAGCTAAATAGGCCTTATTAATATCGGTAATTTCATATTCGCCACGGGCAGAGGGTTTAATACTTTTTGCCAATTGCACCACCGAATTATCGTAAAAATATAATCCCGGAACCGCATAATTTGATTTCGGATTTTTGGGTTTTTCTTCAATTGAAACTGCCTCTAATTTAGCATTGAACTCTACTACGCCATAACGCTCTGGATCGGCAACCTGATAGGCAAAAACAAGCCCTCCCTCGGGTTTGGTGCTTTCTTGCATTAAGCTGGACATGCTATCTCCGTAGAAAATATTGTCGCCTAAAATGAGAGCTACATCATCGGCACCAATAAAATCGGCACCAATTACGAAAGCTTGCGCTAAACCGTTTGGCACAGCTTGTTCAGCATACGAAAAGGAGCATCCTAGGTTTTTTCCATCGCCCAATAATTTCTCAAAATGAGGCAAATCGTGCGGAGTAGAAATGATGAGAATTTCTCGTATACCTGCAGAAAGCAGAGTAGACAGCGGATAATAAATCATCGGCTTATCGTATACAGGCATTAATTGCTTGCTTACGGCCAGCGTTAGGGGATGCAAACGGGTACCAGAACCTCCGGCTAAAATAATTCCTTTCAATGGATTGCGTATTTTACTGCTTAAAAATAAGAGTTTTATTGCACAGACTGTACCTTTTTCTCGAGTTCTTGATACCAAGCCTCTCCGTATAAGCGAATAAGGGGTTCTTTTAGGAAACTATATACGGGTACTTTTAGTTCCTTTCCAAAAGAACAAGCGGAACTGCAAATGTGCCAACGATCGTAATGCAATACATCAAATTCGGGATACTTGGTAATACGAATGGGGTATAAATGGCAAGAGATTGGCTTTTTCCAATGCACTATGCCTGCGTCATAGGCTTTTTCGATCGTACATTTGGTAATACCGTTTTCCCAGGTTACATAAGCACATTCTTTCACTTGATCTACGCAAGGGGTGGTATAATCGCCATCGGCATCTATCACATGGGTGCCATAGTTTTCTACTGCCTGAATGCCTTTTTCGGTCATTAATGGTTTTATAAGCGGATATATTTCTTCTAAAATGGCTAATTCTGATTTTAAGAGAGGAGCTCCGGCATCGCCTTCGATGCAACATGCACCTTTGCAGCTATTGAGATTACACACAAAATTTTCGGACACGACATCTTCGTGAACCAAGGTGTGTTGCACTTCTATCATGACCCTTTTTTGCCAAGAAGCGGATATCTTAATCCCGTAGCATTGGTTAACTCCATGCTAATAGAACCAATCAAGACTTCAACATGCGCTTTTACCGGTATACGGTTGTTATCATCTGTAATCCACAAATAGAGTTTACTATCTTTTCTGAAGATGCGCCCTGGTTCTATAGAAGGGCTAAATTTTAAGCAATTGAAAGTCCCTAAGGCCGTTTTTACTACTTCTTTACCAACATATTCAATGTCTAATTGCGAAATGCCATCTGTTAAAAAATAGCTCATGGTAAATTTTTGCCCCTTGGTTACTTGAGTCATATCGAGGCTTCGGGCAAAATAATAGGCCGAAATAACATCGAAGGTTTGCACGTTACCGGTAAAGGTGCCTTTATTAGATACCACCTTCTTTTGTTCTTGATAAAAACGGGCTTTATCTGAGCGGCGGTAATTAGATTCATGAATATTTTCGGTGTATAAATAGGGGGTTAAATCTTTTTTATCGATGTAAGAATCGTAACGGTTGCGCACTTTGTGAAAAAGATCGAAGGTGCCTGATGTACGTCCTTCAGCAACTAAATGAAATACCGGTTTATCGTCAAATGTTAAATCGGAATCGTTTATTTTAAGTGTTGCTTCTGCGGCAGTAAAAATGCCGTATTTAAGTTTATATTTTAATTGTTCGCCAATCTGAAAAGCGGGCTCTATTGTGTTTTTTAACTCTTGTGCACGTGCTGTAAGCATGCCAAGTAGAAAGAGTATTGCGACTATTTTTTTCATATTAAATAGGTGTTAATGCTTAAATAGTTTTGCGTTTATATACCGGAACTGTTGAACAGGGTTCGCCAAAAAATACACTTTGTGCAACCTTGGTTAACTTTTCGGCAAGGCTAACATAAGCGGATGTAGGAACGGGAATGTCTCCACAACCTTTTACCACTATGCGTTGATCGCGGTAGCTTTCGATGGGTATTGTGGCCAATGCTCTATCAAAAAGAGTAAGTTCGAGGGCTGCTAAATCGCCAAAAACTACGGTTTGTGCATGGGGGCTGAGGCGGCTAGCTACCAGCATGTAGGCCCAAGTAGGTACAATGGCATCTGTAGAGCAATGTACCGCTACGTGATTATTGGCGTATAGGCTCCAATTGTGGGTTTTTACAAATTCTCTGAAGTCTTTTTCACGTAGCATTAGCCCCTGAAAAAGTTGGTCTTTGATATCGAAAAGTACACGTTCGCCCACCGGATAATAGCTTGCTAGATCCAAGCTAATTAAGGAGCTTTCGGCGACTTTATTTGTAAAATTTACTTGAATGTCCATAACTACACATAAAAAAATCCGGAGTGAACAAATCAACTCCGGATACAAAGTTAAGAAATAAGGTGCTTAAAAGAACTTTACTCTATTATCTTTAATATTAGCACCTTCTTTTAATGCTTTAAATGCATCAGTTGAACTTCTTTGCTGTATGAACTGTGCAATTTGTTGTTTTTGTTTGAAGGTATTAACCAATGGCGCTGGATTTACAAAGCCATTTAATACATAGGCAAATACAGCATTTTCGCCTGTAATAACTTTAGATAATTTTCCGGGTTGTGAGCCAAAAATAGCCCCTACGAGCATATTCTCTTGTCCAATTCCTGGCAATACCGGATTGGCCAATACGATATTTTGTATTGGAGTTGCAGGCTTGCCCAGTTTTTGAGCTACTTGGTTAATGTTGCTTGCTCCGCTTAGTGCTTTTTCTAATTTTTCTTTAAGGCGTTTCGCTTTTACATCTTTAATAACCAATGGTTCAATTTGTTTTTTAATTTGCGTTAGTGGCAAAATTCCTTTTTCTTTCACTTCGCTCAATCTGGCTACTACAAACTTATCACCCATTTCAAATACTTGGTCAGATACGTCACCCACTTCGGCACGGTAAGCCCAACGCACCAATTCGCGTGGGTTTTCTAAACCAGCTACATCAGCTTGAGTAGGCAATACATCGCTGGCCGATTGTTTTTTAAGACCCGATTTTTTAACTAGACTCTCAAAAGATTCGCCTTCGGTAGATTTGCTTAAGAGATCGGAAGCTTTACCATAAGCCGCCTGTTGAGTTTTGCTACCACTAGCTAGGGCTTTATCTACCACAGCTACTTTAACCACTTTAGAAGATCCTTTTTGCGCATTAATTTTAATGATATGTACACCAAACTGGGTAGTGATTACTTTCAAATCTCCAGCTTTTCCGTTAAATACAGCTTCTTCAAAGGCTGCTACCATAGCACCACGGCCAAAGGTGCCTAAATCGCCGCCTTTATCTTTAGAACCATCGGTACCAAATTTGGAAGCTAGGATGGCAAAACTCGTACCACCTTGAATTAATTTTTTTAGAGAATCTGCTTTTGCTTTTGCTTTATCTAAACCACCTTCGGTTGCAGGGTTTAGCAAGATATGGCTTGCACTTACCGAATCTGGACCCACACGGGTATCTAATACTTTAGCTAAGCGGTAGGCTCCGTTACTAAATACAGGGCCAACAAGGGCACCTTTAGCTGCAGCAAATACTAATGTTTCTAGGCTAGGGTCTAACTGACCTGTACGTACATATGCAATTGGCGATTTGGTATCGGCATTAATACTTACGAATAAAGAATCGTTTGCGCTTACTCTAAAATCGTTTGCCAGTTTGGTGATTTTGGCGGCTATTTCTGCAGAATCAGTTTTTGATGGACTGGCATCAAACACGATATAATCGAACGAACGAGTTTCTTGAGGATTTTTGAAGCGGAATTTATTTTCCTTGTAGTATGATTCAAAATCACCGTCACTTGCTTTAACTTGATTATCGGCAATGCTGTTGTAATCTAAAGCAACGTATGTGAAATTAGCTAATTTATTACGTTGAGAATAATCTTCACGGGCCTCCAAAGAGGTTACATACACGCTATTTTTTACCAAGTTAAAATACTTTTGACTCAAGCGATTTTGAGTAAGGCCTACCAAGAAATTACCCCACTGCTCACGTAAAGCGGGAGCTGCATCAGGCTTTTCTAGATTGGTAAGAAAAGCATTCAGTTGATCGAGGTTAATTTGACCTGTATTAGGATCACCAAAAGCTTGCACCACTTGCGGATCGGGGTTTTTACCGCTAATCATATCGTTTAATTCGTTTTTGCCTACTTCTAGGCCTAAACGGCTCACTTCTTTATCTAATAAAATCTCAGAGATGGTTTGGTTCCATGTATTTTCAACTACATAGGCCATCATTTGGGCATTTAGGTTGTTGGAGCCCATTTGTTGTTTAAAATTGTTGGCATTTTGCTCAACTTTAGCATTAAACTCTTGAATATCTATTTTTTGATCGGCAATTTCGCCAACCTGGTTGCTATTTGCTTTCCAAAACGGACTACCTAAGCGAATAGCATCACTAAGTAAAAAGGCTACAATAGATAGGCCAATTACACCGACAATAATAATACCTGCTTTATTACGCAGGAAACCCATAATTCCCATATGTTTAATTTTTATTTTTTTGTAAAGAGGCGGCAAGATACAATTTTTAGAAAAATTTACGAGTAAAAATTTCGCTAAACTATGCGCATTTACAGATTAAAATCCTTGTTGTTGGCCTACTTCAAAATTTCCGGTTGATTGATCAATTTCATAATATGAGAAATCTTCGTTAGACCAAAAACGAGTACCGTATATGAGTTGTGTTGCCGTTTGAATAGCTACCATTTTAGTTGAATAAAAACGACGGGCATTTTCATCCCAAATAAGTTCTTCAGATTTAAATGTTTTTCCATCCTGCGTGGTAACTACTACATTTTGACGTAATTCCATTGTTTTTTCTAGTTCTTTACGCATACCGTAATCGGCTACCACGCGGCTAGTTTCTTGTTGTTGGGGGTTTAAAAAAATGATAGTTAAGCCCTTTTTCATCTCATAATAGGGCTTATTTGTATTATAATACAACAATTCAGAAGTGAGCAATTTAGCTTTTACCGTTGCGGCTTCGCTATAAATAAGCTCAACTCCAGTAGACTTATCTACCGGAATAGTAATGCGTTGAGCGGCAACACGCTCTACTTCTTTTAAGTTATTTTCGCAGGCAAGCAAAAAAAAGAGCAGGCCACATAGAGCACTTATACTAACAAACTGAGTGCGCATGGTTGATTGGAATTAATCGTACTTGGTTTTAATAAACCATCTATCATTAATCACAAAACCCAAATGTATGGTGAGGTAATTCTCTTTTACTAAACCATTGCTAAGGCTACCACGCTTGCCTAACTCACCAGCCAGGTTAATTTTATAAAATGTGCTTCTATTGGCTGGCAAGGGTAGACCCATGCCAAAACTTAGCGCATATTGGTTTATCGGGGTATTGTTAATATTGATATAGGTTTTATCGTATCTGAAACCAATACTGTAATCTATTAATTTAAAATAGTTTGATACGGCAGTAATGTCTGGTGTAAACTGCCCTCCTATGGATACACTATATGCATCTTTCAACCCTGCATTTGTACCGCCATCTGTTAAACCTGACCATTTAGTAAAACTAAAATCGGCGCCCACGGTCCAATGATCTGGTCGAGAAATACTAATACCAAGTGCCTGTTTTATGGGTAGATTAATTTTTGACTCTGCAGCAGGATTGTAATAAAGTGTGTCTAATGGCTCTGATTCTACTTGTGCAACCGCATCGTAGCGGTAACGATAATTGGTTATAGAGCCCGAAGACTTGATACGGGAACTAGCCGCACCCGAATAACCTAGCGTAACAATAGATTTAGCAGCCGGATTAAACGTGTACTGTACTCCGTATTGAAAATTAAGCCCACCTAAACTTTTGTCTGATTGTGTACGAGTGGCCAATGCATACGGATCTTCTGGGAATTCTGCAGATTGACGCACTTTGAGATTTCCGAAAATATAAGCTAAATTAAATCCCAAACTTAGTTTCTTACCAAATTGGTAGCCATAACCCACATGTGCTTTTGACAAACCGCCTTCACCACTGTATAAATGATCTACCTTGAATGTATCAACTAGCGTGTGCATACGGTATTGATAACCTAGATCGCTAAATGGCATCAATCCAAAGGTTAAGGCTGAACGTTTATTCACAGGAACGCCTACCAAGAAATGTCCAAGCGTACCATTGGTAAGCTTTTCTGAGGTACCCGATTTGCTTAAGGTTCTCATATCAAGCGAAGCACCCATATCCATAGTAGTAAGACTGATGGTACTATATGCTGCGGGATTGGCTACGTTAATCATACTGTATCCACCTGTTTTGCGTAAGCCAACGGCAATGCCACCCATACCTATTTGCTGAGGCACAAGCATGGGCTTAATATCTCCAAGTCCAAACTGGCTGTAAGGTGAATTGGTTGTATTTTGGGCTTTAAGACTTCCCACAACGGCAACTAATACTAGTATAAGGTATGTAATTTTTTTACTCATGTTGATGATGGATAATTTCATTTAACCCGATTAGAACCAAGTGGGGTATACATGAACTATTGCTAGCAAAGATGCTATTTTTAAGCTGACTATCAAAAAAATTAGCATCGCCGCCACAGAACACCACATTTAGTTGGGCGTGTTTTTGTTGATATTGCGTGATGATGCTATTTACTTCGGCCAATAGGCCGTTTACTACACCCGATTGCAAAGCTGTCGGAGTATCTATGCCCACCAGATCTATGTGTTCTGGAGAAAAAGACACCAAAGGTAACCTGCCAGTAAATTCATGTAAAGCTCTAAAGCGCATCTGAATTCCGGGGCTAATACTACCGCCAAAATAATTGGCTTGGGCATCAAGCATATCGTAGGTGATGCAAGTGCCCGCATCTATTACCAAGGTGTTTTGCTTGGGGAAAAGTGCAGAAACAGCTACCATGGTAGCTAAACGATCTAAACCTAGTGTTTCGGGGCTTTGGTATTGGTTATGTATAGGATTGGGAGTACCAGCTGTAAATCGGATGTATGTATTCTGTTTAGCCAAGTACTGTTCTAGCACTGCTACTTCTTGGTTTACAGAAGAAATGATGCTATGGGAACAGGGATATTGCGCTAAAATTTGTGCTAGTTTTTTACTATCGAGCGACGTAGTGATTTCAGTATGTAGCAAGTTATGCTGTTCAAAAACAGCTATTTTTTGAGAAGAATTCCCAATATCAATAACTAGATGAAACATGATTAAGCTAGTACCGATTTCAAAATCGACTCGAAAATTGCCACCCCATCTTGGTTACCCAAAATAGGATCTGCGGCCCGTTCTGGATGTGGCATCATACCAAACACATTGCGCTCGGCATTGCATACGCCAGCTATATTGTGCATAGAGCCGTTCGGGTTAGCTTCTGGAGTTACGTTACCCAATTCATCGCAATAACGAAATAATACTTGATCTTGATCTTCAATAGATTTGATTATATCAGGACGGGCGAAATAATTGCCTTCGCCGTGTGCAATCGGAATTTTTAAAGCGGTATTGGGGTCGAGTTCTGATGTAAGTAAACTATTTGAGGTAGCTGGTTTTAAATAAATATTTCGGCAAATAAATTTTCGGTTGTCGTTATGCAATAGGGCACCCGGTACCAAACCGGCTTCGGTTAAAATTTGAAATCCATTGCAAATGCCCAATACATATCCGCCTTTTTTGGCAAATTGAATTACTTCTTGCATCACAGGCGAAAAGCGTGCAATGGCTCCAGAACGCAGGTAATCTCCGTAAGAAAACCCACCCGGAAGAATGATCATATCAGCACCTTTAAGCTCATGATTTTTATGCCATAAGTTTTCTACGGGCTGGCCCATAATTCTACTAAGAACATCTATGATATCTTGATCACAATTAGATCCGGGGAAAGTAACAACGCCAAATTTCATACTACAAATCTATTTAATTTAAGGGGATTTAGAAGTAGAAGGCTGTTAAAAAGCGTTAAATTTTATACCCACTGAAAATATAGCACACTAGCCAATAACAAAATGAAGATCGACTCGTAAACCCATGCTCTACTTGCATGCATAAAATAATAGGCCAACAATACAGAAAGTGGCACGCTTGCCAATACATAATGATTACTTTGAATGCCATAGGCAAATACCGACGACAAAATAACTACACCAAATAAAGCGGATAACAATTGAAAAGATTTACGAATGTGAACAATACTTCTAAAAAAATTTGCACGTAGCTGAATTAAACCCAAAATACCAATAAGAGCTACCACCGTTAAAACCAATGAAGGAAGTTGACTTATTGGATTTACGGTTCTTGGTAGTTGCCAATAGCTTAGCCAATTTGACAATTCGCCATTCCAATAATAGTAGAATGCCAAGAAAAAAGCGACTGTGGCTAGTCCTAATACGGCCATGGCCCACTCACGCCAATTAAATGAGCGAAAAATTAGCAGCCCCACCCATACAATAGCTAAGAAAAAAATGAAGGGCGCATACAAAATAGTGCCCAAACTTATAAGTAACCCCATATCAAAAATTAAGTCACGGGCATCGGCTTTGCGGTAGCTACTCAAAAATTGGTTTAATAACCAAATAAGTATAAAATTCACTAAAAGTACGGGGCTAAATACGCCAAGCGTATCGGCAAAACTCGTACAAACGATATAAAGTAAACCCGGCAGAAAACTGGGTTTACCCAATAAATTATGCGTATTAATAACCTTATTAAATAATAGTGCTTGTGAAAATAGGAGAATAAAACCCAGCCATTTACTGGTTGCAAAGGGTAAAAATAAAGTACTATCTGCGGGAAGTAACAGGTGGCGATATAGTGGAACCACACCCATATTCGCTAAGCTAGTATCGGTTTCAGTCCAATTGAATAAATGCAAAAACAAGGCTAAGCCAAATAATGGCAGTGCGCTTAAGGGATGAAAGGTTCGAAATAGCTTAATCATTTTTGGCTGTATAAAAACCAAAGCAATATTAAGTTATTTTGCTGAAACGTTTCATGAGATCTGCTACTATTTGATTGGTTTGATCGGGAAAATTAGGCTTAAAAGTAAAAGGCTTTTGCAACCAGCCTTTAAGTTGTGCTACAAAATCGGGGCCTATACGCTGAATTACGGGAACGCCCATTTTAGAGGCAGCGGAAGCATTGCATTGTTGCTCGTACTGATTTTTCATTGGAATAAGCAGTAACTTTTTACCTAAAAATAAGGCTTCTGCTGGGCCCTCAAAACCACCACCGGTTATTAAACCATGGGCATTGGCCAAACTTTGGTTAAAGCCCGTATTGCTAATTGGTCTTACAGAAACATTGTTTTGCTGATAGGCTTGTGTGCAATGTTTCGAAAAAATTTGCCACCGCACTTCGGGTATTTGCTCAAAATAGCTCAGTAAAAGTTCATCGGCATATGCGGGGAGGTAAACGGTAATGTGGCCCAAATCCTTTGGCTCTAATGCACGTATTTCGGAACGAATTACCGGTGTATAAATATAATTATCGTACGATTTGAAATGAAAAGACAAACGGTTGGTGCATGGGGCATAGTACTTAAAAATGAGTTCGGCCCAAGCAGATTTTTGGGTAGGCCGTGGTGTTTTTGGGGAAAGGAAAGCCGATTGATGACTCAGGGCTATGCAAGGTACTTTGCGTATTTTACAAGCCCAAGCGCTTATAGGCTCAAAATCATTAATAACAAGATCGTAGTTTTTTACAGGAAGGTGTTTAATATCGGCTAAAAGCCTAAAAAGTTTCAATTTTTTGATAGTTGCCCAAATATCTACTCCCCCTTTTTGGCCAAAAATGAAGCTAAAACCGTGTAAGAGATAGGCGATGGGTTGCTCTAAAAAAACGTCGGCTTGGGTGCCGCTAATCAACACATCTACTTGGCCGTATTGTTGCAAATAAGGCAATATTTCTTTAGCACGGCTAATATGGCCATTGCCTGTTCCTTGTATGGCAAATAAAATTTTCAAAAAAGAAATTTTTTAAACCGCTTCAAAGCGCATTTGATCCAACAAAATTTTTACATCTAATTTTGATGCTAAATTTTCCAGCTCCAGATCCTCTTCTAGGTGCTTATCAGCAAAATTTTTAGGGTCGTATTTATAAATCGACCATTCGCCATCATGATATTCTAATGCACTCAAATTTTCCACCCAATCGCCCGAATTGAGATACGTAACTACACCCTTTTCTGTAGTAATGGTTCTAATTTCGGGTTGATGAATATGGCCGCAAATAACAAACTGGTACCCTTTATCAATAGCTAATTCTGCTGCAGTTTGCTCAAAACTATTGATAAACTTCACGGCATTTTTAAAACTAGCTTTCACCTTTTTAGAGAAACTCATTTTTTCTCTTTTCAATAAAGTGAGCACCCAATTCACAAAACTGTTTAGTAAAATCAAGGTATCATAGCCTATAGCGCCTAGTTTGGCTAACCACTTCGAATATTGCATGGTTACATCAAACACATCGCCATGAAAAATCCAAGCACGCTCTTCACCCAATTCTAGCACTAATTTATTTTTAATGTTAAATGAGCCTAGGTGAAAATCATCAAATTTTCGCAGCATTTCGTCGTGGTTGCCTGTTAGGTAATGTACGGGTACCCCGTTGCTTACAAATTTTAAAATTTGCCGAATCACTTTCATGTGACTTTCTGGCCAGTACGATTTTTTAAACTGCCATATATCTATAATATCGCCGTTTAGCACTAGTGTTTTAGGTTGTATAGATTTTAAATAATTGAGCAATTCCTTAGAATGACAGCCATAAGTGCCCAAGTGCACATCTGATATAACTACCAGGTCAACGGCTCTTTTCTTCATCGTGTTGAAGTTTCAGAAAACCATTCGTCTGCATCATCTTCTACTTTAATTTCGAAAGGACTAAACCAAAATAGTGCAATAGCCAACAAACAAATGCTTGTAAAAATGAATTCTATACTCATATTTACAAATAAAGTATACCCACTTAAACTTAAGGTTAAGCAAAGATTAAGTTTGTAAAAACTTAGCCTAATTGTTTTTGTATCCGATACAACTGCTTTTCGTGATGTTTGGTATGAATTTCAATAAAGCGCAGCCATTGCCTAGCATTTAACAAGCCTAAACGAGGGTGTTTGGCCTTTTGGCTAGAGGAAGCTTCCGAAACCTGAGGTACCAACTCTTGTAACCGTTGGCTAAAATTGCGCATTAATTGTTGTGCTTCGGTAGGGTTTATTTTTTTAACCATAGCCGCAATACGAGCTGGTGCCTTAATTTTTCCGGGAGGAAATTTACCCAAAAACAAAATCAGCCAAACCGCAAAATGAGTAGGCTTATTATCTTCTTCGGCAGTGCCCTCTATACATTTTTTGAGAACTAGTAATGAACTTAAATTGGCCACAAAAATATGAGAGTATACTTCGGCATAAGACCACACTCCATCGGCAGGATTCCGTTGAAAATCGGCATCAGATAGAGTGGCTAAAAATGCCTCGTACCTAGCTGTAGCTTGTACTATTTGAGAGGCAGTTTGGTTTATACTCATAAAAGCTCAACTAATTCATTTAAATGATGTATCTGCTTCGGGATATCGGCTGGTTTTTCTTTACGCTCGGGGTTAAAATAAATGGCGTCCATACCAAAAGCTAAGGCGCCACGCACATCGGCTTCTAAACTATCGCCAATCATTAAACTGGTATGCACTTCTGTTTGTGCACACGTTAGAGCATGCTTAAAAATAGCTGAATCGGGTTTATTTACGCCCACTTCTTCCGAAATAATAATGTTAACGAAATATTTGGCTAAATCTGTTAATTCAATTTTCATCTCGGTAGATTCTTTAAATCCGTTGGAGATGATGTGCATCACATATTTATCTTGCAAGTAACTCAAAGTTTCATGCGCCTCTGGGAATAAATTGGTTTTGGTTGGGCAAATGCGTACATAATCATCTTCAAACTGGTGTGGAATCAATTCAGGTGCTAAACCCAAATCCAAAAAAGTTTTACTAAACCGAGTGGTGCGTAATTCTTCTTTACTAATACGTCCCAAATGATAATCGGCCCAAAGTTGGTGGTTGTTATGGGTATAGGTTTCAATAAACAAGTCCGCTGAAAGCAAACCTAATTTTTTTAAGCTATAAGTTTGATAGAGTTCGTGGAGAGTTTCTTCGGCATTTCGGTCAAAATCCCAAAGGGTATGATCGAGATCAAAAAAGAGGTGTTCGTAGCGTTTGGCCATATACAAAACTGCAGAAATAATGCCTGTAAACGAAAAGCTAGGGCAAATTTATTGTTCAAGCTAAAATTGTACCTCAAGGCTTCGTATATTTATAGCGATGGAATTTAAGCTCACTTCTGCCTATCGGCCCACTGGCGATCAGCCCGAGGCTATACGCCAATTGGTAACAGGAGTGCAGGCACAGGAACATTATCAAACCCTGCTTGGGGTGACCGGATCGGGCAAAACCTTTTCAATTGCCAACGTAATTCAGCAAACCCAAAAACCTACACTTATACTGAGCCACAACAAAACCTTAGCGGCTCAATTGTATGGAGAGTTTAAACAGTTTTTTCCAGAAAACTCGGTTAACTACTTTGTATCCTACTACGACTATTACCAGCCCGAGGCCTACATTGCCACGAGCAATACCTACATAGAAAAAGATTTACAGATTAACCAAGAAATTGAAAAATTGCGCTTGGCTACTACATCGTCCCTCATGTCGGGACGTAGAGATGTAATTGTGGTTTCATCTGTTTCTTGTATTTATGGTATGGGAAATCCCGATGATTTTGCAGCATCTATTTTTCGCTTTGCGGTGGGCACGGTCATCAGCCGAAATGCATTTTTACACCGCTTGGTAGAAATTTTATACTCCCGTACCACAAGCGATTTTCAGCGGGGAACCTTTAGAGTGAAGGGCGATACGGTAGATATTTATCCGGCTTACTTAGATTTAGCATATCGGGTATCTTTTTTTGGCGATGAAATTGAAGAACTAAGTACCATAGATCCTGCTTCCGGCAAGACCATTGAAAAAACAACACATTTGGCACTCTTCCCAGCCAATTTATTTGTAACCCCCAAAGAGCGCTTTACCCAAGTAATTTGGGAAATTCAAGAAGAACTACAAATGCGCAAAGCGCAATTGCTAGACGAAGGCCGACACCTAGAAGCCAAACGTTTAGAAGAACGGGTAAACTACGATTTAGAAATGATGCGGGAATTGGGTTATTGTAGTGGCATTGAAAATTATTCTCGTTTTTTCGACGGTCGCAAACCCGGAGTGCGCCCTTTCTGTTTGTTAGACTATTTTCCCGACGATTACCTGATGGTAATTGACGAAAGCCATGTAACCTTGCCCCAATTGCGGGCCATGTACGGTGGCGATCGCTCCCGAAAATTATCTTTGGTAGAATATGGCTTCCGTTTACCGGCCGCAATGGATAACCGCCCTTTAAATTTTAACGAATTTGAAACCTTGGCACCGCAAACTATTTATGTAAGCGCTACTCCCGGCGATTATGAATTGGAAAAAACCGAAGGCGTATTTGTAGAGCAAGTTATTCGCCCAACGGGTTTATTAGACCCCCTTATAGAAGTGCGGCCACTAATAAACCAAGTAGATGATTTATTAGACGAAGTAGATAAAACCATCAAACAAGGCGACCGAATTTTAGTAACCACCCTTACCAAACGTATGGCCGAAGAGTTGAGCAAATACATGCAAAAACTCGGTATTAAAGTGCGCTACATTCACTCCGAAATAAAAACCTTAGAACGGGTAGAAATTTTGCGTGGCCTACGTCTCGGCGAATTTGATGTGCTAATTGGTATTAACTTACTACGAGAAGGCTTGGATTTGCCCGAAGTATCCTTAGTGGCCATTTTAGATGCAGATAAAGAAGGTTTTTTACGTTCCGAACGCTCCTTAATACAAACCATTGGACGAGCGGCCCGTAACGATAGAGGCCGAGTAATTATGTATGCCGATAGCGTAACCAAAAGCATGCGCATAACTATAGATGAAACCAACCGTCGCCGCGATAAACAAATTGCCTACAACTTAGAACACGGCATTACCCCAACCACCGTGGGTAAATCTCGTGAATCTATTATGGAGCAAACCTCGGTAATGGATTTTGCCGGTGGTGTAGCCAAAGCCTATGTAGAAAGCGAAATGCTGGCCAGCCTAGCCGCCGACCCCATTGTGCAATACATGAGCAAGGCCGATTTGCAAAAAGCTATAGACAAAACAAAAAAAGAGATGAACACCGCCGCCAAGGATATGGATTTCTTGCAAGCAGCTAAACTCCGCGACGAAATGTTTGCCTTGGAGAATATTTTAAAGGATAAAAGTTAAAGAAACGAGTTTCCTTTTCATAAAAAAGAAACTCATTTCACTAAAATTTAGGTGTTTTTGATGGTAGTGGTACAATCAGAACAACCACATCTAAACGTAATAGTGCCATCGGGCTTAATTTCACCACTAACTACACAACCACAACTTCCATTGCAACTTACCGTAATATCTCCTTTAACTAATTGGCTTGTAACACCTCCTCGTTTAACCACTAGTCTTTTTGCGTTGTACTCAATTTTTGGGTACCGAACATAGGCAAAATTACCAGCAGCCCCAGCCTTGGTTTTATACCAAATAATGGCAACGAAGCCAGTTTTAACGGGTAAATAATCTACTTTGGTGATTTCCAATCCAGAAGTTTCAGAAACTGTTTCTAGCGCAACTTTCATTAAATCATCAAAATTTGCTGCTATCGTAACTCCACTTGGAGCTTTTAACAGAAATTCTTGCTGATTGGCTAAGTCCCCTTGCTTGTTACAAGCGGCCATAACTAGCCCCAGCATTAGGGCCATTAGTAAGCATAATAAATTTTTCATAGCGATAGTTTTATACGATAACGTTAAATTTGCAGAATCAATTATATGAACGGAAAAAACCGCAACGATGTGTACCCCGGCTTGGAGGTCGAAATCATCTTAAAAAAAGACCAACGTACAGGCGCCCGCACCCGTGGGGTGGTAAAAGACCTACTCACCAGTTCGTCTTTTCACTCTAGAGGCATTAAAGTGCGTTTAGAAGATGGCCAGGTTGGCCGAGTAATCGGAATTATTGAGGACTAAAACGGACTGGCTGAAACATTTTTCAGAAGAAATCGTCTAAATTTGTAAACTGATTTAAAACAAATGGAAGTATTACGGTTTTTATTTTACCTCTTTCTCATTCTGTGGCTCCTCCGCATTATTCTCCGAATTGCCCTGCCTTTAGTATTTAAACGTATGATTGCTAAACTGCAAAAAAGAGCAGAGCAAGCCCAAGGAGGCAGCCCTAAACAACCCGAAGGCAGCATTCATGTAGATTACGTGCCACCAAAAGGCAAAAAGCCTAAAAAAGATTTGGCAGGCGAATTTGTGGATTTCGAAGAAATAGACTAAATCAATAATCTCAGAATGTAGCATCTAGATTGATGCTACTATGCTGCTTTTTTCTATTTTTGGATTTTATAAATAGAAAATATGAGCAACTGGTTTAAACGCAACGCCAATCATTTACTAATTATTGGCATTTTCCTTTTGTTATGCTTGGTTTATTTTAGCCCGGCCATACAAGGCAAAGGATTGTATCAACAAGATGTTTTGCAGGCAAAAGGCATGCAAAAAGAAATCATGGACTTTAAAGCCCTTGATGGTAAAGCACCGCTTTGGACAAATTCGATGTTCGGCGGAATGCCTTCGTACCAAATTTGGGTACAATATCCGTACAACGTTACTACCTACGTGATTTCGTTTTTTAAAACCGTTTTTCCTAACCCAATAGATACTGTTTTATTGTATTTATTGGGCGCCTACTTACTATTCTCGGTGTTGCGGGTAAAACCATGGTTGGCCGCAGCTGGCGCCATTGCCTTTGCATTTTCATCGTATAACTTTATTATTATTGAAGCTGGCCACAGCAACAAAGCGTTGGCTTTAGCTTTTTTTGCACCAATTTTAGCGGGTATACTGCTTACCCTGCGCAGAAAATACCTCTTGGGTGCCACTATTACGGCCATTGCATTGGCATTAGAAATTAGGTCTAACCATATTCAAATGACCTATTACCTATTTATAGCCATTTTAGTTTTTATAGGATTTGAATTGGTAAACGCCATTAGAAACAAAACCGTAAAAGAATTGCTTAAGCCTGCTGCCTATTTAGTGGCGGCTCTAGTATTGGCTGTTGCCGTAAATGCAAGCATGCTTTGGACCACCTACGAATTTGGTAAGGAATCTATCCGTGGAAAATCAAATTTAAGTACCAACCAATTGGCGCCAAGTAACGGTTTAGATAAAGAATATGCCTACCAATGGAGCCAAGGTGTAGGCGAAAATATTACCTTTTTAATACCTAATTTTTATGGCGGCGCTAGCAATACTCCTCTGCCCGAAGATGGTGCAGTAGTTAAAACCTTAACCGATAAGGGTGTACCAGCAGAACAAGCATTGGAATTCTCTAAACAGCTACCTTCCTATTGGGGAGAAAAACCATTCACCTCGGGTCCGTTTTATTTTGGGGCCATTGTTTGCTTCTTATTTATAGTAGGTTTATTTGTGGTAAAAGGTCGCACCAAATGGTGGATTTTTACAGCCACCCTATTAAGTATATTCTTAGCTTTTGGTAAAAATTGGCCATTGGTGTCCGATATTTTCTTCCAGTACTTTCCACTTTACAATAAGTTTAGAGCCGTAGAATCTATTCTGGTCATTGCCGGATTTTTGGTTCCTGTGTTAGCTGTACTGACTGTGCAAGAGCTTATAGATAGTAAAGAAGACAAACAAAAATTACTGAAGAAAGTGCAATACGCAGCCTACGGCACGCTGAGTTTATTAGCAATGTTGGCAGCTGCTCCGAGCTTATTTTTCAGTTTTCAAACAGCAGGCCATAGCCAATTAATAGACCAATTGTCGCAAATTACTGGTGGCGACCGCAGCTTTGCTGAAAGCATTGCGCAAGGCTTGGTAAATGACCGCATAAGCCTAGCTCGTAGCGATGTATTTAGATCACTCGTTTTTGTGGCCATTGGAGCTGGTTTGCTTTGGGCATTAATTAAGCAAAAACTGAGTTCCGGAACAGCTACCGCCTTATTGGCTGTTGTCATATTGGTAGATATGTGGGGCGTAAATAAACGCTATTTAAACAACGATAATTTTGTTGATCAGGCAGCCCTCACCCAACAATTCCAAGCTCGTGAAGTAAATCAATTTATTTTAAGAGATACTAGTCTGAATTACCGGGTGTTTGATTTGAGTGTTCAGACATTTAACAATGCCAGCACCAGCTACTTTCACAAATCTGTAGGTGGTTACCATGCGGCCAAACTAAAACGTTTCCAAGAAGTATTAGAAAAGCAATTTAACAACGCTATTAATGAAGATGTGTTGGACATGCTAAACGCCAAATACATTATTGGTAACGATGAGCAAAACAAATCGCAAAAAATGGAACGCCGCGAAAGCGCTTGCGGAAATGCTTGGTTTGTACCCAACGTAACCTTTGTAAAAAGTGCCGATGAGGAAATGAACGCCATCAGCAGCTTCGATCCGAGAAAAGAGGCCTTTGTGGGTAATGAGTTTAAATCGTTAATAGATACCAAAAAAGTAGGTTTTGATCCGAACGGGAGTATAAAACTTACCAACTACCGTCCAGATCATTTAACCTATAGCTACTCTATTGGTAAAGATATGATTGCTGTATTTTCTGAAATTTGGTACGATAAAGGCTGGAAAGCCTATGTGGATGGAGAAGAAATTCCGTATTTCAGGGCCAATTACATTTTACGTGCCGCCGCATTGCCGGGAGGAAACCATACCCTAGAATTTAAGTTTGAACCCACTTCTTATATTTTGGGAGAAAAAATATCGCTCCTAGCCTCGGTGTTATTAGTGGCTTTATTGGGTTTTGTTATATATAAAAACCGCAAAGCGGAAGAGGCTTAAGACTAAATAGACTACACACACAAAAGCCCCCGAATATTCGGGGGCTTTTTTATTAATCGTTCGATCGGCCGTAGCGGAGATAATAAAATGAAAGTTTTGCCGCAATTACTACGTGATTAAACAGGTTAGGTAGTACCCCATAATGCTTCATGAAAATTGCAAAACGCTCTTTTAAACTTTGTTGATGTCTTTTTTTAGACATGCCACCCACTAAATACTTAGCCACATAACCCGATACTTTTACCGAAGTTTTAGCTTTTTTGGCCGCAGTTAAAATCCAATCAATATCAGCACTTAATTCATACTGCCTATCGTAAGGTTCGGTTAAGGTTCTGCGGATATAAATAGCTTGATGACTAATAGTCATTCCAAAGCGAAAACTTTTCCAGGTAAATTTTTCAGGTACACTATGTCTGCGTTTGCCTATACTTTGCCAAGCCTCGTTATACATTTCGGTTTCGCCATAATAAATATCGGCATCGGGAGCAGTAGAAAATACATTTTCAACCGTATCGCTGGCATACAATTCATCGCCCGAATTCATGAACAATACATAGTCGCCGTTAGCCAAAGCCAAGCCTTTATTCATGGCATCGTAAATGCCGGCATCTTTTTCAGATACCAAATTTGATAATCTATCCTGATAACGTTGGATAACCTTTAAGGTGCCGTCGCTAGAGGCCCCATCTACCACAATGTATTCTATGTGGGCATAACTTTGATTGAGCACAGAAAGCATAGTACGTTCAATATCGCGAACGTTATTATACACAATGGTGATGATAGAGAGTGTAGGTTTATGCACGGCTGTTAAGAATAGATTGATACAATTTGATGTGTTGTTGCGCCACCACCGATTCGGAGAATTTGCTTAGTACGGTTTGCCTAGCTGCTTCAGATAAGGCCGTTTTGTTTACATGGTTTTTAACCCAAGCCAAGCCTTGGGCTAGCTCTTCCGGGGAAGTGCCTTTTGCCAAATAGCCATTTTTTTGGTGGACAACCATATCGGGAATACCTCCGGTAGTAAAGGCCACCACGGGGGTACCGCAAGCTAAACTTTCTAGCACGGTGTTGGGCAAATTATCTTCAATAGATGGGGTCACAAACACGTCGGCGGCGGCGTAGCAGAGTGCTAGTTTTTTTTCCTCATTAATTGTTCCTAAAAAGATAGTATTTAGGTTAAAAACGGGTAAATCACCGGCCGTACGATTTCCAAAAATAACCAATTCTGCACTATCGCTTTGCCCGAAAATACCGAGGGCCTCTACCAATAAATTGGCCCCTTTGTGCTTATCGTTTGCCGAAGGCATAAAGCCACTCAAAATCAAAAAAGTATGCGCAGGTAGGCCGAGCTTTTCACGAGCAAGCGCTTTATCTGAGGGGCTAAAAACTTGAGTATTTAATGTATTTGGGATGATATGAATAGGAGATTCTGCAAACAAAGCGCTTCTTTTGGCCGATTGTGCCATCCATTGGCTTGGCGCAATTATCTGAAGCGCTAAACCGGTGTAGGCTTGCTTTTTGGCCTTCCAAATATGATGAGAAAGATCTTGGGGGGCCGGTAGTTTTACAATCGGACAATTTCCGCAACTCTGCTCAAAATGAGTGCAGGCGTACCGTACATGGCAACCGCCGGTAAAGGCATTGCTATCGTGAAAAGTCCATACAATTGGTTTATTTAGTTTTTGTAGTTTGGCCAGATCTTTGGGGCGTAAAAAAGCATGATTGATCCAATGGAGATGAATAATATCGGCTTCTTTTAAAGCTGGATGTCGACTAATATCTTTCCCGAAAAAAGGAATAGAGAAAGGTGTTTTAACAGACTTTATCCTTGTTTTAGTGAGTATTCTTTCTATAATAATTTGAACAGCTGTAAAAAAATTTGGCAGTAATGCCTTAGAAAAGTTGTATTGGCTGGCTTGGGCTTCAAAAGAATAATTTACCCATAGGCTGGCGTCGAGCCCTTCCTGTTGTAAAGCACCAACTAAGCGGCTAGCAGCACGACCTGCCCCACCATTATTTTCGTAGCTATTTAGATGTACAACTTTCAAAACAATCAAAAATACATAATTATACCTTGTTTACCCGGTTTAAAGCGCTCAATAATGTTTATTTTAGCGTTATGGCTAATGAATTAACCGACCGAGCGTTTTGGACCAGCTATTGGGAATCGAAAACCGATATTGCCTGTTCCATTCCTAAAAATTATCTTTTTCACGAAATTTTTAAACGTATTTCGGAGGCTAAAGGGATTGAAAGCGCCATTGAGTTGGGTGGTTTTCCGGGCTATTACACCGTTTTCTTAAAAAAACACCTTGGTATTAAAAATGCCACTTTACTCGATTATTTTATTCATCCGGGTCTTATTAAACAACTTTGCCAAGCCAATGCATTAGCACCATCGGATATTGAAATTATAGAAACCGATTTATTCGCCTATACACCCAATACTACTTATGATTTAGTGTTATCGTGCGGATTGATTGAGCATTTTAAAGATACCCGAGATATTTTAGCCAGTCACGTTCAATTTATGAAAGCCGGCAGCAGTTTGGTTGTTACTCTACCTAATTTTAGAGGGATTAATGGCTGGGTACAAAAAACATTCGATAAAGAAAACTACGAGAAACACGAACTAGATTGCATGGATCCGCAGCTATTGCGCTCTTTACTAGAAGAATTAGGCTTAGTAGTAGTAGAAGCCGGCTATTATGGAAAATTTAGTGTTTGGTTAGAAAAAAAAGAAAGCCAATCGACGGGAGCCAAAATAATTGTAAAAGCAATTTGGTTGTTGGGTAAGGTATGGAGTAAACTATTCCCATTTGATAGTAAGGCTTTATCGCCCTATATTTTAGTAGTGGCTGAAAAAAATTAGATACGTAAGTGTTGATTTAAGTAGCGTAAACCCCTTTGCCATAGATTTCCTTTTCTATTTTTCAAAAAGGCTTTTATGAGGTCATAGGCCCCTACATGTTCTGCAATAAGCTCCGGAAAGTGTTTAACGGGCTTTGGATGGATGGACACATTATAAATTTCGTTGATACCCGAATGCACGCCACTGCCATCGTGGCCAATATTACTCACCAATGAATGTGCTGGATTTAAGGTGAGTCCTCCTTTTAAAAAGATAGAAGCATACCAACGAATGGCCCACGAATTATTTCTTCTGGCCTTTAGCTCCTGCATTTGTTTCCAAAAATTCATGCTGCCTTCAATAGAAAATTGGTGTTTTTGTTCGACATCAAATTGCTTCATGAGCGCTTCTACATCGGGATTAAATTGTTGCCAAGCCCGAGCCCAAGTTGCCCAACCCCAACTGGTGGCTGCTCTAAAAAAGAAGGTTTCGGGTAATTGCTCCGATTCGGGAAGAGGCAAAGGATACATATACGCTCCAATATGCATCACCTTTTCTTCGTTTTGGTAGCGGGCTAAAGCATCGTTAAAATAACGTAAGGTATACGGAGAGGTAATTAAATCGTCTTCAAAAACAATCGCCCGACCAAATTGTTCCATGAGCAGACTAACGCCGCTAATAACCGAATTGGCCAAACCTAAATTGTTACTCCGCTCAATAATCTCAACCGATTGAAAGCCCTCTACTTGCTTAATTAAAGCCCGCACTTCAGCCACTTTTTCGGCTTGTTTGGCGTTTTTTGGACCGTCCGAAAAAATAAATAAACAAGAATCGGCTGCCAACTCGTTTTGCTGTAAAAACTGAAGCGTACGGCGGGTATGCTCCGGTCTGTTGTACACAAATAAAGCGATGGGGGCTAGCTTTTGCATCCTAAAATATTTCTAAATCGTGTTGTTTGCTACACAAAACCGTGTAAGCATTTGCCCATTTTTCTTCTTGTTTCTTTCCACCCAACATACCTAAAAGACTTTTTAATCGATATTCTAACTCAATTTTAAACTTTGCAAAAAAACTTGGTGATTTTTTCTGATTGATAAAGGCATTGAATCTGCTCACTTCCGGATGAATTAAAGAACACTCATCGGCTACGATGCGGAAACCCTCCGATTGAACTAAAAAACGCAAAGAAGTAGGCGTATACATATTAATATGGCCGTAATCCAAAAAATGTTTCATACGGGTATCTACGCCAAATCGGTAATCTTTGGGTACTTCAATGAGTAGGTATTTTGCCACCCGTTTTAATTCTCGTAGCAATAAACGTTCGTGCTCTACATGCTCTAATACGTGGGCTAAAATTATCATATCAAAACTATCATCCGGAAAGGGAATGTGGTAACCGTCAAACTCTTGTACAGACTGTAAAGAAGGGATATTTTTGGCTTCAATATGTGCTACTCCGCTCTTCGAAATTTCTAACGCATGCAGTTCGGGGGCAAATTTCCATTGATCTAAATAGTATAAAATACTGCCATCACCCGCACCTACTTCTAATACCTTTTTAAAGGTATGGCTTTTACTTACATGTACAATGTGCTGGGCTTTATAGCGGGCGCCCAATAAACGCCATTGTTCATCATGCGCCTGATAATAAGCATCGTAGGCTGCTTTTACTCCTTTACTGATGAACGAGTTTGCCATATTAAATACCCAAGCAATTATCGGCTTTGTAAAATACCGACGTGGTTTTATAATAAAATAACCCTGGCGAAATGCCGCTAAAGGCCAACTCTTTAAACCCTTGTTTTTTAAGAAAGGCAATACCCGGTGCATAAAAATCACGTTCCGAATCGTCTAATACCACTACACCGCTTTTGCTTAAAGCAGCTACAGCTTGTTTGCAACAATTTACCCTGTCGCGGCCATCTATAATAATTACATCGTATTTTTTTTGCGTAGTAAGGGGCATTTTACTGTAAGCGCCGTTGGGTACTAATTCGCAAAATATGAGCTCCGCATTTTTAGGCGATGCCGATTTAATTTTGTCATACCATGCTTGGTGATGTTCTACGGAAACTACGTGTTGAGCCCGTTCGGCATAAAATAGGGTAGAATTGCCGGAACCAAATTCAAAAACCAAGTGCTTTTTTGTAATTCGATCTTTAATAAAATCGATAAAGGAATAGGTAACCCAAGGCAAGGATACGCCTTCGGCATCTACCGAGGCCGCTGTGTCAAAGGAACGAATCCAACCGATATCGGCTAAATAGCCTTTGGTTCCAAAAGACAAAAGAGCTTTGAATTTAGACCATTTTAGTAGACTTAATTTGGAGTATTTTACCTTCACTTTTTGACTATTTTTTGAATTATTGATATCAAGAACAGAGATTTTAACATACGAAGCCCCTGATCTCGAGTATGAGGAATAGCTAGTATAAAAAAGGTTGAACTAGCATAGGCAATTAAGGTAGCAATGGAAGCTCCCAAAGCGCCGTAGATGGGAATGAGCCACAGGTTGAGTACTACATTTACAAGTGCCCCAAAAGCAGTTCGAGAAAAGGAAATTAGCGTAAATCCTTCAGCTAATAAAAATTGGCTGCTGGCAATTCCCAAAAACACAAAAATACCGGACCAAATATGAATAGAAAGCAATAATCCCGCTCCTTGGTATGGGTTTCCATATAATGTATGAATAATTTGATCGGCAAAAATGCTCACTAAAATGGCCACCGGCAAACTGATTCCAACTAATAAATCGTATAAATTCTGCAAGCGTTTGTGATAGCGTTCTATATCGGTTTTGCGGGCATGAATGATAGCCGGAAATACAGAGGTGACAATGGCTACAGGAATAAAATACCACGATTCGCTGATGCGGGCTGCTGCACTATAAATACCCACAATTTTACTACCAGCCGATTTTAACATCACTTGATCGATTTTCATATAAATAGAAATCATTACGGCAGTTAAAATCAATGGCCAAGATTGTTGAATAAGTGATTTAGCTCGTGCCCAATTGAAGGTCCAGGTATGTAGATGTAACTGTTTACGCTTGTAAATAAACAAAAGACCAAGAGCTAAAATAGCACTATCAAACACCAAAGCTCCGGCAAAATAAAGTACCGGTGCATGGTTATAAATTAAAGCAATTTTAACACCGGTGGTGAGCAGCAAACATACATTTTGTACATGCACCACATATTTAGAAGCAACCTGCGACTGAAAATACGAATCGATAATGTTGAAAGACTTAAATAAAGCCGCCGAACTACACAAAGCAATTAAAAGAGCCAAAGACACCTCGGTTTCGTTGGTAGATAATTGGCGGAAAGCCAAATAGGTAAGAATAGCCAGCGGAATTAGTACCGCATTTGCAGCTAAACGCATAACCAAGGAGGTGCCTAAAATTTCGTCTCGTTTATCGGGGTGTTGTATAATTTCACGAATTATAAAACTATCTAAACCTAGGGTACCCACTGCAGCAAATAAAGCAGCAAAGGCATCGGCAAAGCTTAAATCGCCAAATGCATAGGGGCCCAAATAACGGGCTATGATAAAGCCTACTACCAAACTTAAAAGTTTGCCTACTAGCAACCATCCGGTATTTTTTACATACTTCTGAAATGCTGCCTGCTCGAAACCTGGTAGTGCTGGTATTTTCATTCAAAACAAATGTATAAAAAAACAGCGCTCTCCGGCAATTCGAAGAGCGCTGTTTTTAGTAAGAAACCGAGAAATTAATTGGCAAATTTCTTTGCCTTGATTTTGCGTTCGTTTTCTGTTAAATAAATTTTGCGTAAACGCATACTCACCGGCGTTATTTCAATGTACTCATCGGCTTGTATATACTCCATAGCTTCTTCTAAAGAGAATTTAATGGCTGGTGCAATACGAGTATTATCATCGGTACCAGAAGCACGCATGTTGGTTAGTGCTTTTCCTTTTACCACGTTTACCACCAAATCGTTATCGCGAATGTGTTCGCCCATAATTTGGCCTTCGTATACATCTACACCCGGATCTACAAAGAAACGGCCACGATCTTGCAATTTATCAATAGAATAGGCTGTGGTCATTCCTTTTTCCATAGAAACCAATACGCCATTTAAGCGACCAGGGATGGTTCCTTTCCAGGGCTCGTAAGATTTGAAACGGTGAGCCATAATGGCTTCACCCGCTGTAGCCGTTAATACGTTGTTACGTAAACCAATAATACCACGAGCAGGGATTTCGAATTCTAAGTGTTGCAAATCGCCTTTAGGCTCCATAACCAACAACTCCCCTTTACGTTGGGTAACCAATTCAATTACTTTGCCAGAAACATCTCCCGGAACGTCTACAATAAGCGTTTCAATCGGCTCACATTTCTTGCCATCAATTTCTTTGATAATTACTTGTGGCTGGCCTACTTGTATTTCGTAGCCTTCACGACGCATAGTTTCAATTAAAACCGACAAGTGAAGAATACCACGACCGTATACCAACCAAGAGTCTGGAGATGGCGTATCTAAAACCTTTAAAGCCAAGTTTTTTTCCATCTCTTTTAACAAACGATCTCTAATGCGTTGTGAGGTTACCAATTTACCTTCTTTACCAAAAAACGGAGAGTTGTTAATGGTAAACAACATATTCATGGTTGGCTCATCAATACTGATAACCGGTAATTGTTCGGGAGCATCAAAATCGGTAATAGTATCGCCAATATCAAAACCATCAATACCAACTACGGCGCAAATATCGCCCGAGCGCACTTCGGTGGTTTTTACCTTACCTAAGCCCTCAAAGGTGTATAATTCTTTTACTCTAGATTTTACTACTTTACCATCACGTTTAATTAAGGTAACGGGCTGGTTTTCTTTTATAGAGCCACGGTGTACACGACCAATGGCAATACGACCTACGAAAGATGAATAATCTAAAGAGGTGATTTGCATTTGTAACGTGCCATCGTTTATAGGTGCCGGTGGAATGTTTTCTACCACAGCATCCAATAAGGCAAAAATATCGGTGGTTGGTGATTTCCAATCGGTACTCATCCATCCTTGTTTAGAGGAGCCGTAAATTACCGGGAAATCTAACTGCTCTTCGGTAGCCTCTAAATTGAAAAACAATTCGAAAATTTGTTCGTAAACCTCTTCTGGGCGGCAGTTTTCTTTATCCACTTTATTTACAACTACAATAGGTTTTAAGCCTAATGCCAATGCTTTTTGTGTAACGAAACGAGTTTGTGGCATGGCGCCTTCAAAAGCATCGCAAAGTAAAAGTACCCCATCGGCCATTTTCAATACACGCTCTACTTCACCGCCAAAGTCGGCGTGACCAGGTGTATCAATAATGTTAATTTTTACGTCTTTATATTGTACCGAAACGTTTTTAGAAACGATGGTAATACCACGTTCACGCTCTAAATCGTTGTTATCTAGTATGAGATCGCCTGTTTGCTCGTTGTCACGAAAAATGGAACAAGAATGTAAAATTTTATCAACCAAAGTTGTTTTACCGTGGTCAACGTGGGCTATAATGGCAATGTTTCTAATTTTTTGCATTGAATTGTTTTAAAAGAAAATTTTTGCAAAGTTAAGGTTTTAAAACCGTAAAACTCTGCAAAGGTGTATTTTAGACTGCGATGACAGTTCAAAACAAACAAATGCATTACCTTTGCAAAGCATGAACGTACAAGAAATAGCCGTACTTACCGTATTTTTTATAGCATTAGCGTACCTAGGTCGAATGCTGTATCGCAATTTCACGGCCAAAAATAGCTGTGGCACTTCGTGCAAATGTGCTGCCGATTTTTCTAGTGTGGAACCTAAAAAGGATTAAGCTTTTTCGATAAGGCAAACGGCATAAGCCACAATACCCTCTTCTCTGCCCACAAAACCCATAGTTTCATTGGTAGTGGCTTTTATAGAAATATCATCTTCGGAAATACCGGCAGCCTTAGCAATATGCTTTTTCATGGCCGGCACATGTGGGTTAATTTTGGGAGCCTCTAAGCAAATCATGGCGTCGATATTACCAATAGCCCAGCCTTTTTCGGCCAATAGTTTTACGCATTCTTGCAATAAAATTAAACTGCTAATACCTTTCCAACGGGAGTCGGTATTAGAAAAGTGATGGCCAATATCACCTAAATTTGCTGCACCCAACATTGCATCACAAATAGCATGTACCAATACATCAGCATCCGAATGGCCAAAAGCACCTACATGGTGTTCTAAATTTACACCACCCAAAATAAAGGGGTGCTTTTCAACTAATTGATGGACATCAAAGCCAAAACCTACTCGTATTTTCAATTGAGATTATATTTGTATTTCTCTGAAAATTTATAACTGAGGGAAAATCGGAGTGTATTGGCCATTGGGCTTTTTTGCTGCTTAGCTAATATATAGGCTAAATCGATACCTACTTTCTGCGTTTTAAAGCCACCACCCAAGGTTAGAAATTGACGATCTCCTTTGGTGGGATGCTCATAAAAATACCCCGAACGAAAGGCAAATTGGTCACTAAACATATATTCAGCGCCAAAAGCATAATTAATTTCTCTCAATTCTTCGGAAAAGCCCCCTGGTGCATCAGAGAAAGAACCGAAAATACCCGAAACCATAGAACGATTGGGGTCTTTGCCGGCAATAATTTGACCATTTACATCTACTTCTGGCGAAGTAGGTACCAATAATTTATTTAAATCTAGCGTAAAAGTTAGTTTATCAAAATCATTCATTGCCAAACTGGTTGCAACGCCTAAACGCAAATTGGTAGGTAAAAAATACTTTGAGCCGCCTTCTGCATAACTTACTTTAGTGCCAATGTTAGAAATATTAATGCCCCAGCTTAGTTGTGCTTCTTTACCAAACATGGTAGTAGGATTGGTGCCATATGCAGAAATATCTGCAGCAAAGGCTGAAGCTGGACGTAACACATCGCTAGCAGAAAACTGGCCATTACTTAAGCTTGATCGAGCATATCTGATAGCCGTACCAAGTGAAAAGGTTTCACCAAATTTTCTGGAATATGCAGCATCAATAGCGAATTCGTTGGGACTATACGTACCCAAGTCAATCTGATTAATATCAGTAAGTTGAATATCGCCCAAAGAAAAATAGCGGATGGAGCCCGCTAACACTCCTTGATCGGCTAATTTTTTATAATAAGTTAAATAAGCAAAATTTATATCGGGAACCAGATTTTTTAGCCATGGAGAATAAGAAAGTGAACCGCCGGAAGCGCCTTCTAAAAAAGACAATTTAGCCGGATTCCAATGCATGGAATACAAGTCGGGAGCAGTAGCTACGCCAGCATCGCCCATTGCTCCTGCTTTCGCATCGGGTGTAATCAGTAAAAAAGACATGGCTGTTTGTATGCTATTAGGCTTTTTCCCATCGGCTAAGGTACCGGGTCCAATGCCTTGGGCACTTACATGTAAACTTAAACCCATACCTAAAAAGAAGTATAAAGAGCAACGCATCGTGTGAAGAATTAGTTTCAATTTGTTTCTAATGTATACAATATACGAATATAGAAACAATTGAGTTTTGATTGCGGAAAAAAAATACTTGACAAAATGGGACTTAATAAACATCGAGCCGTTTTGGTGTTTTAGCGTAAATAACCTATTTTAGCACTATCAATGCTTAGCAAGCCACCAAAAATGAAAAGAAAAGCACTAAAACTCGGTTCTATTTTAGGCGTATTACTATTAAGTATTACGCTTGTATCGTGTAACAAAAGCACAAAAAGTGGGGTATCTTCTAAAACAGGAATGGCCTACAACAATAAATACAATGGCGGTTTTCAAGTTACCGGCAAGGTAAAAAGAGGCCCCGGCCCCGGTTTAATTGCTGTTGAAGGTGGGACTTTTGTGATGGGAGGCAGCTCAAATCAAGATTTAGTTTACGAAAACGATAATACCAAGCGTCGCGTAACGGTAGCTTCTTTTTATATGGATGAAACCGAAGTTTCTAATGTAGATTGGTTAGAATACCTATACTGGATCAAACGCAATTTTAAAGACGATTCTGAATACTATTACAATTCACTTCCCGACACTTTGGTTTGGAGAAGACCTTTATCATACAATGAACCATGGGTAAACAATTACTTACGCCACCCGGCTTACCAAGATTATCCTGTAGTTGGGGTTACCTGGGAACAAGCACGCGATTATTGCATCTGGCGTTCCGATAGAGTAAATGAAGACCTTTTACGTAAGGGCGGCTACTTAGCTGCGTACAAAGGAGCTCCAAGCAAAGGAGCTGCCGGCGTCGTTACCACTAGCGTGCCCGATACCACAAAACCATTTAATACCGATATCTACCTCAATGGCCAATACCGCGGTCAAGGTATTGATGGTAAGAAAATGAAAAAAGATTTAAACCCGAATGCTACCGCTGCTGCTCCAACAACCGGTACTGTCCCTGCTAAGGGTGGCGTTACCCGGCCGGTACGTTTAGAGGATGGTATTTTAAAAGAGCCTTACCGTTTACCTACAGAGGCAGAGTGGGAATATGCTGCTTTGGCCTTAGCAGGTAACACTTCCTACGAAAATATTGAGGATGGAAAGATTTATCCTTGGAATGGCATGGGCGTACGTTCTGCCAAAAAGAAAACCCAAGGCCTAATTATGGCCAACTTTAAACGTGGTGCTGGTGATAATATGGGTACTGGTGGTTGGTTAAATGATAAAGCAGACATTACTGCTCCAGTACGCTCTTTTCAAGCAAACGATTTTGGCTTATATAATATGGCCGGAAATGTAAACGAGTGGACTGCCGATGTGTACCGTAAACTTTCTTTTGAAGAATTTGAAGAATTTAACCCTTATCGTGGGAACGTATATGTAGATAAAGAGTTAAGAAATGGATCTGCTTCTGTGTATAAAAAAGATTCCTATGGGAGAGCTGTTTATACAAATGCTAAATCGGATAAAAAACTGAAGTGGTCACAAGTAGACTCGGTCAAAAAGGGTTTAATTACATTTAAATCTGATACAGGATTTAATAAATTCACATCAGACAAACGCTCAGTAGACCAAATGGGCGTAGACGATAATGCCGAAGAATTGTATGGCGTAAGTAGCTTAGTAAACGAAAAATCAAGAGTATACAAAGGGGGTTCTTGGAACGATAGAGCCTACTGGTTAAACCCAGCTACTCGGAGATTTATGCAAGAAGACGAGGCTAGTGCCGAAATTGGTTTCCGTTGCGCCATGACTTTAGTGGGTTCACCCGAAGTAAGCAGCAAGAGTGGCAAGCCTCAATTTAAAACAAGCAAAAAATAAAGACGAATATTTATTTTTTAAAAAGAATCTCCAGCAATGGAGGTCCTTTTTTATTTAGGAGAATTGAATAAGCACCTGGTTTTTTTCTACCTTATCGCTAGGCTTAATTTTAATTGATTTAATGGTTACATCGGCCGGAGATTTAATGATGTTCTCCATCTTCATGGCTTCTAAAACAAATAAGTTGTCGCCTTTTTTAACCTCATCACCTTCTTTTACCAAAACCGAAAGCACCAAACCTGGCATGGGGGCTTTTAATTCGGCTACTTTAGCAGATTGAATATTATCTAAACCCAATTGATGTAGCAAGTCATCGAAACGATCTTTAATGGCAATGCTATAGGTATGGCCATTTACTTTAATACTAGCCGACTTTTCTTCTTTGGAGAACGAAACAATTTCTATCCGGTAAGAAGTATGTTGATGCAACACATGCAACAGATTGTCTTTAATTACCAAAGTATCTAGCTCAATTTGGTTTCCATTCACACTCCATGCACCTTGCGTTTCGTTTACTTCAAAATTAAATTTTTCGTTTACTTTTATTTGGTACATGGCTTAGGGGTTTATACGAAGTTAACGATTCAGCATATTAATCTCAAAACAAGCAGCCAATGCAGCTGTCTCTGTACGCAAGCGGGCTTCGCCTAAGCTAATGCCGTTATAGCCGGCTGCTTGGGCTAAGGTTAGTTCTTGGGGTGTAAAATCGCCTTCGGGACCAATAAGTATGGTGTAATGGCCCCGTGGTTTAATAAGCTGTGCTAAAAGCGGCTTTTCGCCTTCCATACAATGGGCAATAAAACCAGCACCCTCAAATCCTGGTTCAATGAATTGTTTAAAAGAGATCGCCTCATTTAATAGTGGATGGTAAGCCTTTATCGATTGTTTCACAGCAGAGATGATAATTTTGTTTAAACGATCTGTTTTTACCTCCTTACGCTCAGAACGATCGCAAATAATTGGCGTAATAGTATCAATGCCTAGTTCGGTAGCTTTTTCTAAAAACCATTCTAGGCGTTCTATGTTTTTGGTAGGCGCTACGGCTATATGCAAATAATGGTTGCGTTTGCCAAATTCTTGCTGGCTATGGGTAATTTTAAGAATGGTTTTCTTCGGATTGACATCAGTAATTTGGGCGGTATATTTTCCGCCCTTGCCATCTACCAAAATCACTTCATCGTTTAGCTGCAAGCGCAAAACCCGAATGGCGTGTTTACTTTCTTCTTCAGAAAGTGTATAATCGGGTAGCGTAATATCGGGTGTGTAAAATAAATGCATAGGGTTTAATGCAAATCCACTACATCATCGGGGTTAATAACCAATTGCAAACGAATAGATTCGATGTTTTGCTCCGTCTTTTTTAATACGGTAAGCGTATAGCCATTAAATTCCATTTGTTCTCCCACTTCCGGTAGTTTACCAAACACATCGCCCACTAAACCTGCCATGGTATCGTAATCGCCATCTTCCGGCAAATCGTGAGGCAAGTATTCGTTTACATCGTACACACTGGCAGCTGCATTCACAATAAATTCACTGTCGGATACTTTTTCTACGATTGGTTTTTCTTCATCGTACTCATCTTGAATTTCACCCACCAATTCTTCTACAATATCTTCTAGCGTAACCATACCAGCGGTGCCGCCAAATTCGTCCAATACAATGGCAATTTGAATGCGTTTTTGCTGAAACTCACTCATTAAATCGTTAATTTTTTTGGTCTCTGGTATAAAGTAAGGTTTACGAATAATATCGGCAATAAGCACTTCCTTTTGCTCCACTAAAATGGGTAACACATCTTTTGCATGAATAATACCAACAACTTTATCTATCGTATCTTCAAATACCGGAATACGGGAATAGCCCTCCTTTATGATATAGTCTAAAACTTCGGCAGTGGGTGTATCTAATTCAATGGCTGAGATTTTAGTTCGAGGTACCATGATATTTTTAACCACACGTTCATTAAAATCGAATACATTTTTAATCAGTTCGTGCTCATTGGTGTCTAAGGCTCCACTTTCCTTACCCTGATCGAGAAGATATTGCAACTCTTCGGAACTGTGGTGCGCCTCGTGACCTGCGCTAGTGTGAATGCCAAACATTTTTAGAATGAGGTTAGCAAAGCCGTTTAACAACCAAATAAATGGTCTGAAAACTAAATAAAATGCATGCAAAGGCAAGGCTATACCGAGTGTGGTATTCACTGGGCGTTGTATGGCAAAAGATTTTGGAGCCAACTCACCAAATACAATGTGCATAATGGTAATTAACGTAAAGGCAATAATTGGGGCAGCGGTTCCCGAAAATGAAAGTATGGTTTCGGGGCTAGCGCCAAAAGTTAGCAACAGGTTATGAAGTACTTCTTCCATTACCCGTTCTCCAACCCAACCTAAACCCAAAGAGGCTAGAGTAATTCCCAATTGTGTAGCGGCTAAGTAGCCATCTAAATGCTGGGTAATGTGTTTTGCTATTCGGGCAATGCGGTTGCCTGTTTTTACTTTAATTTCTATTTGAGAGGCCCGCACTTTTACAATGGCGAATTCTGCTGCCACAAAAAAACCATTTAAAAAGACTAAGAAAAAAGTTAAAAAAATCTGGAATCCCATATAATTACTTAGTTAGAAAGGTTTTTTGATACAAAGCTAGACTCTCTTCAATTACTTTATGTGCGTAGCGTTTGCCTAATAAATGCTCAATACTCACTTTTTTATCTTCTAGGGCCTTATAATCTTTAAAAAAACGGACAATTTCTGTCATGGCATGGGGTGGCAATTCGCTTAAATCATCAATGTAATTTACAGACATATCGTGGTTGGCTACGGCAATAATTTTATCGTCTTGTTCACCCTGATCAACCATGTGCATTACACCAATTACCTTGGCTTCGATAATTGTTAAAGGATACACATCTACCGAACAGAGTACTAAAATATCTAGTGGGTCTTTATCGTCGCAATAGGTTTGTGGAATGAAGCCGTAATTTGCCGGATACATAACCGATGAAAACAAAACACGATCTAATTTAATTAAACCCGAAGCCTTATCAATTTCATATTTAGCTTTAGACCCTTTAGGAATTTCAATAATGGCGTTTACCAAATCGGGGATATTGTCGCCGGGAGATACTTGGTGCCAGGGATGGTCGTCTGTACTCATAATTATTTTGTTTCCTCGGTATCGCTTCCGGCCGCATCACCGGAAAAGGTATTTTTTAAATAGGTCCACACTAGCGGAAGAGCTGTAATCACTATAAATCCTACAATGATGTAAAATAAATAGTCATTAATTTGCTGCTGAAATTTACGACCCAAGAAATAACCTAACAAAGTTAAGGATGAAATCCATAGAACTGCTCCCGAAACATTATAAAATGCAAATTTCTTAGAATCTAGGCCTACCACGCCAGCAAAAATGGGAGCAAAAGTGCGTACAATAGGAATAAATCTTCCCATAATTAGCGCAAATGCGCCTTGTTTTTGATAATAAGCTTCGGCCGCTCTTAAATAACGTTGTTTAAAGAAAAAAGTATCTTTTCGTTGATAAAGTAGAGGGCCAGTTTTTCGACCAAACCAATAACCTACAAAATTTCCTAAAATGGCAGCAGCAATTAAACCCAAAATAAGAACTATAATACTTACATCTAAGCGATCGGTGGCTACAAACATGCCGGCTAAAAACAATAAATAATCACCGGGTAAGAAAAAACCAAAAAATAGACCAGTTTCTGCAAAAATCACAAAAAGAAGTACATAAAATCCTCCTTCTCGGAGTAATTCTACGGGATTAATTAGTTGCTGAATAAACTCCCAAAATTGGTGCATAGCTTCTCTATCTGTAAATCTACATTAAAATTGTAGACTAAAACAGATTAGAAATAAAATTAGGATAAATTCCAATCAAAACACTAATGATTGTGGTACAAGCCAATACCCATTTGAAAACGCTAGGTACCGCAATGGTTTTACGCTCGGCAGGTTGAAAATACATGGCTACTACCACCTTTAAATAATAGAAAACACCCATTACAGCCAATACTGCAGCAGCTATAGTCAAGAAAAAATGGTACTCGGATAGTACTTGAGAAAAAGCCATAAACTTACCAATAAAGCCGGCTGTAAGCGGAATACCTGCCAATGATAACATAGAAATGGTTAAACAAAAAGCTAAAAATGGATTGCTTTTCCCCAAACCTTGAAAGGCGTCAAACTGGTCGGAACCACTTTGTTCTTTCACTAAAATAAACACCGCAAAGGCAGCAATGGTAGAAACCATATAAGCGGTAGCATACACAAAAACAGTATTGGATGAACTTGCGCCAAGAGCCACCACGGCAAATAATAAGTAGCCAACATGCGAAATACCCGAGTATGCCAACATGCGCTTAAAACTATGCTGATAGATGGCGGTAATATTTCCTACAGCTAGGGTAGCTATGGTAATTACCAGAATAACCGGCAGCCAAAAATCGTGAAGTGGGGCAAAACAAATTTGAAAAATGCGCAGAAATGCCGCAAAACCCGCAGTTTTTACCACCGTGCTCATAAAGGCGGTAATCAAACTTGGCGATCCTTCGTACACATCTGGGGCCCAAAAATGAAAAGGTGCTGCCCCAATTTTGAAACTTAAGCCTACTAAAAGCAATAATAGGCCAATATAAAACATCGGCGATAAGCCAGCCGTGGCTCCGGCTAAAACGTAGTTTTTAATATTCTCTAAATCGAAAGAACCCGTAGCACCATACAATAAAGTAATGCCAAAAAGTAAAAAACCAGTAGAAAAGGCACCCATTAAAAAGTATTTTAAGGAGGCTTCGTTTGATGCTGCGCTTTTCTTTTTAATACCTGCTAAAATGTATAAACTCACCGACATGATTTCTATGCCAATAAACAACATCGATAAATTGTGGTAAGAAAGCATAACCAGCATGCCCGCTAAAGCAAATAATATAATGGCATAATATTCAGATAAATGTTCGCTAATGCGTTCGAAATAGGCTTTAGAAATTAATAAGATTAAACCCGTAGCCGCAATACAAATGGCCGAAAAAGCCACCGCAAAATTATCAAACAACATCATACCGCTAAAAATTGGCTGTGCGTTTGTATTCCATTCGGCCAAGGTAAGACCCAAAGCGGCGACTAGCCCTAAAAGTGTAACCGGCAGTACCGCTTTTTTGGCGTTAAATACCCCAAGGTATAATACCAAAAGAGCTAAAATGGATAGGGTGATAATAGCGTTCATATTAGTGTATGGCTAAAATTTTTGCGTTAACTACCTGCAATAAAGAGTTAACGGCCGGTTCGGTAAGGTTTAAAATAGGTTGCGGAAACACACCCGTTAAAATAATTAAGCCGCAAATGGTATAGAGTACCATTTTTTCGGTAAAATCTAAATCAGCAAAAGCAGCGGTAGCTTTATTGCTTTCTCCCAACATGATGTTTTGGTAAGCTCTTAGCATATATACTGCACCAAAAATAATAGTTAAGCCAGCAATAACCGCCGCCCAAAGGTTGTATTGATATAAGCCCATCAACAATAAAAATTCACCAATAAAGCCATTGGTTAATGGCAAAGCCACCGAACCCAATAACACAATTAAAAAAGTAATTGCTAATTGTGGTGCCGATTTTGCAATGCCACCCATAGCGTACATTTCACGGGTGCCCAAGCGGCGAATAATAATGTCTAACACAAAGAACATACCCACCACATTAATACCGTGGCTCAACATTTGAATCATCGCACCTTGCAGGCCTTGTACGTTCCACACAAAAATACCAGCGGCAATTAAGCCCACGTGGCTAATAGACGAGTAGGCAACTAGGCGTTTTACATCTGTTTGTGTAAAGGCAATAATAGCCGCGTACACCACACCAATAATAGATAAGGCTAAAGCAATATGCCCCCACTGATTAAAGCCAAGCGGAGCGATAGGAATTAACCAACGAATAACCCCGTAAATACCCATTTTTAACATAATGCCCGAAAGCAACATGGTTCCGGCGGTAGGCGCCTCCGTATAGGTATCGGGTTGCCAGGTATGGAAGGGGAAAATAGGCATCTTAATGGCAAAGGCTAAAAAGAAGGCTAAAAATACCCAACCTTGAGTTTGTACATCGAGGTTTAGGGCATAAAAATCTTGAATAGCAAAGGTTTTTCCTGGGGTTTGAATATGTAAAAAGATGATGGCTATAAGCATCAATAAACTACCAAAAATAGTGTACACGAAAAATTTCAGGTTTACTTGTATACGATTTTCGCCACCCCAAAGCGCACAAATAAAATAAATAGGAATAAGGGCTGCTTCCCAACCTACATAAAATAAAAAAGCATCTAAAGCAGTAAAAACCACCAATAAACCCGCTTGCATAAAAAATAGCAAGGCATAAAAGGCATTGGGATTATCGTAGTCGTGTTTGGTACTGGCTAATACAATAAGCGGAATTAAAATATTGGTTAATAAAACCAATAACATACTTATACCATCGAGACCTAGCGTAAAACGTATGCCTTGAGAGGCTATCCAAGGAAAATCTACTAAGAATTGGGTACCCCCATTTGGGTTAAATACACTTAATGCAAGCGTAGTGAAAAACAATGGCAATAAAGATGCGCCAAATGCCCATTTTTTTACAGCATTGCCTTTTATTAAAGCGACTAGACTAAGTGCTACCGGAAAAAGTAAAATAAGTAATAAGTGGTTCATCGCTTATGCTAAATAGTAAAATCCGTAAATCAATAGGGCCACAATGCCAGCCACCATCATAAAAATATAAAAGCCTACGTTTCCGCTTTGGATAAGGCGTAAGGTTTTGCTGGCCTCCTTAGTGGTAGTGCCGGCTCCATTTACCAAGCCATCAATACCCAACTTATCTACCAACCTATAAAAGAAGGTAGAAATAGCATCTAGTGGACGGGTAATAAGCGCTTCGTACACTTCATCGATATAAAATTTATGATACGAAAGTTTGGATAAGAAGGAACGATTTTCTGCATCGCTGATAGGTAATGCTTTTCGGCTTACATAGGTTACGTAGGCAATAACAATAGACAATAATGCTGCACCCACAGAAATACCCATTAATAGGTATTCGGTAGCATGGTCTAAAGGTACTGCTTCTCCAGATACGGCTTTAGTATACACAAACACCGGACTTAAAAATTGAGCTAACCAGTGGTGACCACCCAATACTTCGGGTACGCCAATTAAGCCGCCAAACATTGAAAGTATAGCCAATACCACCAAAGGGATGGTCATTGATTTTGGTGATTCGTGTAGGTGTTTTTCTTGTTCTTTAGTACCACGGAACGAACCCCAAAAGGTTAAGAACAGCATACGGAACATGTAAAAAGCAGTTAGCATAGCTCCAATCACTCCAATTACCCAAAGGGTTGGATTGTGCTCGTACACATGTGCTAAAATTTCATCTTTTGAAAAGAAACCCGAGAATGGTGGCAAGCCCGAAATGGCAATGGTTCCCATCAACATGGTGAAAAAGGTAATAGGTAATTTCGCTTTTAGCCCGCCCATATTGCGCATATCTTGCTCGTGGTGCATGGCATGAATTACCGAACCTGCTCCCAAAAATAACAAGGCTTTAAAAAAGGCGTGGGTAATTACATGGAAAAAGGCTCCGGTATAGGCACCTACGCCTAAACCTAAAAACATATAGCCCAACTGCGATACGGTAGAATAAGCCAATACCTTTTTAATGTCGTTTTGAGTGATGGCAATTAAAGCAGCTACAATGGCTGTAATTAAACCCACAATGGCTACAATATCCATAGTGAGTGGCGCAAAGGTGAATAAGATATTAGAACGAGCTATCATGTAGATACCAGCCGTAACCATGGTAGCAGCGTGAATTAAAGCAGAAACGGGTGTTGGACCAGCCATGGCATCTGGTAACCAGGTAAACAAAGGCAATTGTGCCGATTTACCGGTGGCTCCCACAAATAACAAGAGCGTAATTACTACTAAAATGCCGCTTCCTGAAGGCAATAAAGCGGCTTGTGGGAAAATGCTTGCAAATTCTACGCTGCCAAACGTACTGTAGATGAAGAAAATGGCTAGTAAAAAGCCTAAATCGCCAATACGGTTCATGATGAATGCTTTTTTAGCGGCACTGGCATAGTTTACATTGGTAAACCAAAAACCAATTAATAAGTATGAGCACAAGCCTACGCCTTCCCAACCAATAAATAATACCACATAATTGCTACCTAACACCAGCAACAACATGAAAAAGATGAAGAGGTTTAGATAGGCAAAGAATTTAGCAAAACCACCATCGTTGTGCATGTAGCCAGCAGAATACAAATGGATTAAAAAACCAATTCCGGTGACAATAAGCAACATGATGCTACTCAAGGGATCTACCAAAAAGGAGAATGGAATACGCAAAGCGCCTACTTGAATCCAATCGAATAATGGAACCGTGAACGATTTTACATCCGATGCATTCAGTTCTAAAAAGATGCCTAGGCTTAGCGCAAAAGAGGCTAATATGGCTACACTACCTATCCAAGATACGAGTGTTTTCGACCAAAAATTTCGGCCCAAGCCATTAATAAGAAAACCTATAAAGGGGAAAACAGGAACTAACCAAACTAAATTTATCATGTATGCTAGGTTTACCACTTTAATTTATTCAATACATTAATATCTGCAGAATTGGTATTGCGATAAACCATCACAATAATAGCCAAGCCAACGGCCACTTCGGCCGCAGCCAGAGCCATAATAAAAAATACAAATACCTGTCCGGCAGCATCGCCACGGTAAGCCGAAAAAGCAGTAAGTAATAGGTTAACCGCATTCAACATCAATTCTACCGACATAAAAATGACTATAGCATTGCGGCGAATTAGTACGCCCATTACCCCAATAGAAAAAATAATGCTGCTTAATAAGATGTAATGGTTTAGGGGAATGCCTTGTATGGCTTGTGTGATATTTTCCATAGAACTTAGGCTTCTTTTTTAGCTAGTAAAACCGCTCCTACCATGGCTGATAATAACAGCAAGGATGAAAGTTCGAACGGCAATAAAAATTCGTTGAATAATACTTTACCTAGATTTTTTACCAAACCTAAATTGGCGTTTTGTAGCACCACCGGCTCTGAAACAGCTAAAGCTTTTAGCGAACCCGCCAGGGTAACCAATAAACACATACCGGCTACCACGCCTGCCACCTTTAATAGATTGGGTTTGAGCGATTCGGTCTCTTTATTTAAATTGAGCAACATGAGCACAAATAAGAATAATACCATAATGGCTCCCATGTACACAATAAAGTTTACCATGGCCAAAAACTGGGCATTGAGTAAAATGTAGTGAATGGTGAAGGTGAAAAAGGTAATAATAAGGTACAATACGCTATGTACCGGATTTTTTGCAAAAATTACCATTAGGGAGAAAAAAATAGATAAAAAGGCGACTACATAAAATAAATTCATCAGGCTTTTGAATTAAAAGGTTGTTCTACCAATTTGTCTTTCCCGTAAATAAAATCTTTACGTAAATAATCAGAGGGTACAATGGGGCCATCTAAATAAATGGCTTCTTTGGGGCAAGCTTCTTCGCACAAACCACAAAAAATGCACCGTAACATGTTAATTTCATAAACGGCGGCGTATTTTTCTTCCCGATATAAAGCTTCTTCGCTTTTTTTACGCTCGGCAGCTACCATGGTAATCGCTTCGGCTGGGCACGATAGAGCACACAAACCGCAAGCTGTGCAACGTTCCCGACCATCTTCATCTCTTTTTAACGAATGCATACCACGCCAATTTTCCGAAAATTCACGCTGAACTTCTGGATAATAGATAGTTTCTTTTTTCTTGAACATATGACGGAAAGTAATGGCCATACCCTGAAAAATTGCCGGGAGATACATGCGTTCCCAGAAATTCATCGGTTTCTGTTCTAATACTTTCTTTCTATTACTTAATGCTTCCATGATTAAAATTTGTTCACTAATGCAATTACCACGCCGGTAAGTACAATATTGGCAATAGCTAAAGGAATTAATATTTTCCAGCCTAGGTTCATCAACTGGTCATAACGGAAACGTGGAATAGTCCAACGTACCCACATAAACAGGAAGATAAAGGCAAATATTTTTAAGAATAGTACGCCCATACCCATTAAAGGACCCCAAGTTGGCCCTAAAAGGCTGTTTACAAAATCCATACCGGGGTAGTTATAACCACCGAAATAGAGGGTAGCCATTACCGCCGAAGACACAAACATGTTAATGTATTCGGCAAATAAGTAAAAGCCCAATTTCATAGATGAATATTCGGTATGGTAGCCACCTACTAACTCGGTTTCACATTCCGGTAAATCGAAAGGCGTACGATTAGTTTCGGCAAAAGAACATATCAAAAAGATTAAAAAGCCTACAGGCTGATAAAATACGTTCCAATTGAAGCCGTGTTGCTGCTCGGCAATATTTTTTAAACTCAAAGAATTGGTAAGCAATAATAAAGCGATGATGGATAAACCCATCGGGATTTCGTAGCTGATGTTTTGTGAAGCTGCACGAATGGCCCCCATTAAAGAGAACTTATTGTTAGAAGCCCAGCCCCCAATCATTACGCCATAAACACCTAAAGATACTACTCCAAAAATATAAAGAATGCCCACATTAATATCGGCAGCTTGAAGGGCAATAGTTCGGCCAAAAAGCACAATATCTTGTCCCCAAGGAATTACCGCAGAACCAATACAGGCCGTTAAAATAGCCAAAGAAGGGCCGGCAATAAATAAGAATTTATTCGACTGTGTAGGAATAATTTCTTCTTTCAAAAACATTTTTACCCCATCGGCCAAAGGCTGAAACATACCACCGGGTCCGGCACGGTTTGGACCCACCCGATCTTGTAGGAAGGCTGCAATTTTACGCTCGGCTAGGGTAGAATACATAGCTACCACCAAACTCAAAGTAAAAATTACTGTGATAAAAACAAATTTCTCAAGTACAAATGCAATATCCATTAGTCTTTTTTAGTACGTTCTAATTCTACTTTATTGGCTGCCATGAGGGCCTTATTTTCTTTTATCACCGGCAAGGGTTTTAAAGTATCGTAGTGGTTAGATGAAATCACCGAAGTATGATCTATTTGACTTGGACCTTCTATAACCCAGTCTTTCGTCGCTTTTTTATCAAAACGACAGGTATTGCAAATGAATTCTACTACCTCGTGGTTTTCATCTTTACGAGCCGTTACCCGAATCACATCATCGCCTTTATACCACAGCATTACTTTTCCGCTACAGGTTGGGCAATCGCGGTGTGCATCTACCGGCTTGGTAAACCACACTCTACTTTTAAAGCGGAACGTTTTATCGGTTAGTGCACCCACCGGGCACACATCAATCATATTACCAGAAAAATCGTTATCAATGGCTTTTTCTATGTAGGTTGAAATTTCTGCATAATCGCCACGGCCCACTATACCTTGTTGGCGACAATCGGTTAATTGATCGGCTACATAGGTACAACGGTAACATAAAATACAGCGGTTCATGTGCAACTGAATTTTATCGCCAATATCTATACGCTCAAAAGTTCTGCGCTCAAATTCGTATCTAGTATCGGCAGCTCCATGATTAAAAGCTAAATCTTGCAAATCACACTCACCAGCTTGGTCGCATACCGGGCAATCTAATGGGTGATTGATGAGTAGCATTTCTACTACGCCCTTACGAGCATCTACTACTTCGGGTGATGTAATGTTTTGCACTTCCATACCCTCCATTACGGTGGTGCGGCAACTGGCTACCAGTTTAGGCATCGGACGAGGATCGGCCTCAGAGCCTTTGCTCACTTTTACTAAACAAGTACGGCATTTACCACCACTACCTTCTAGCTTAGAATAGTAACACATGGCCGGCGGAACAATGTCGCCACCAATTTGCCTTGCAGCATTTAAGATGCTGGTACCGGGCGCTACTTCTACGGAAATTCCGTCTATAATAACCTTCACTTTATCTGACATGGTTAAAAGATCTTTCTCTTTAAATTCTAAACAGTTTCAACTACTACTGGTGGCAATGGATTGGCATATTGCGCCAAACCATAATTTCCTTTTAATGCTTTTTCGGGATGTTTTACATGCCACTCAAACTCATCGCGGAAATGGCGAATGGCTGAAGCAACTGGCCAAGCGGCAGCATCTCCCAATGGGCAAATGGTATTTCCTTCAATATTTTTAGCTACATCTACCAATAAATCAATATCACTCATGGCACCATGACCGTATTCTAAACGGTGCAATACCTTCTCCATCCAGCCGGTACCTTCGCGGCAAGGCGAACATTGGCCACAGCTTTCGTGGTGATAAAAACGACTATAATTCCACGTATTACGCACAATACAAGCGTCTTCATCAAATGCAATAAATCCGCCCGAACCCAACATGGTGCCGGTAGCAAAACCGCCATCTGCTAAAGATTCGTAACTCATTAAGCGGTTTTCGCCGTTAGTGGTTTTTAAAATTAAGTTGGCTGGTAAAATAGGTACTGAGGAACCACCAGCAACCACCGCTTTTAAGCGTTTGCCATTGGCCATACCGCCACAATACTTTTCTGAGTAGATAAATTCTTCAACAGAAAGGCCTAATTCTATTTCGTATACGCCCGGCTTTGCTAAATTACCCGATGCCGAAATGAGTTTGGTTCCAGTACTGCGACCAATACCTACTTTAGCATATTCATCGCCACCCTCATTTATAATAGACACAACCGCTGCTATAGATTCTACGTTGTTTACCACCGTTGGGCAACCCCAAACCCCCGAAATAGCCGGGAATGGTGGTTTAATACGTGGATTTCCACGTTTCCCTTCCAATGATTCAATTAAAGCAGTTTCTTCGCCACAAATGTAGGCACCACCACCTGGTTGCAGATACAATTCTAAATCGTAGCCAGAACCTAAAATATTTTTTCCTAAAAATCCGGCTGCTTTAGCTTCGGCAATAGCTTTTTCCAAGATGCGAATTTGGGGCATCATTTCGCCACGCACATAAATGTACGAGGTATTGGCGCCCAAGGCATAACTCGACACAATCATTCCTTCGATTAATAAGTGTGGAATATTGGTCATTAAATAACGGTCTTTAAAAGTACCTGGCTCGGATTCGTCGGCGTTGCATACTAAATAGCGTGCTTTACCTTCGGGTTTAGCCAAAAAACTCCATTTCATACCGGTTGGGAAACCTGCTCCACCACGGCCACGAAGTCCTGATTTTTTTACTTCCTCCACCACATCGTCTGGCGAAAGTTTTTTCAAGGCTTTTTCCACGGCACGGTATCCTCCCTGCTTCCGATAAACATCGAAAGTATTGATTCCGGGTACATGAATATGTTCTAATAATAGTTTACGAGCCATCTTATTATGCCTTTTTGCTTTTTAATTCGTCTACCAATGCATCTAATTTTTCTGTGGTTAGATGTTCATAGTAGGTATAATCTGGGCCAATTTGTAACACCGGGGCCATACCGCATGCTGCTAAACATTCTACGCCTCTCCAGCTAAACAAGCCATCTTTGGTTACTTCGCCTTCTTTTACTCCTAATTTTTTCTCAATGTGTTGCATCATTTTTTCGGCTCCTACTAAGTTGCATGGACCGGTACGGCACACTTCTAATACATATTTGCCTTGCGGCTGCAAGAAAAACATGGTGTAAAAAGTAGTTACTTCATATACCTCTATGGGTAAAATATGTAAATAGGCCGCTACTTTATCCATAGAGGCTGTACTCACCCAACCGAATTCGGCTTGTACCAAGTGTAAAATAGGCAATAAGGCCGATTTGTGCTTGCCTTCCGGATAGCGGGTAACGATCTCATCGAACTGCTTAAGCAATTCTTTAGAGAAGGTGATTTCTTGAGTTTCGGTTACTTTAAGCATCTAATTCTCCGGCAATAACGTTTAAACTACTCATGTTAATAATGGCATCAGATAGTAACATACCGCTGCTCATTGGGGCATACATTTGGTAATTGATAAAGCTTGGTCTGCGGAAGTGCAAACGATATGGTGAACGACCACCATCGTTTACTAAATAGAAACCAAGTTCTCCATTACCGCCTTCAACGGCGTGGTAAACTTCTGTTTTTGGGGTATCAATTTCGCCCATTACAATTTTGAAATGATAAATTAATGCTTCCATATTGTTGTACACACTTTCTTTTGCCGGCAGATAAAATTCTGGAACATCGGCATGAAAAACGCCTTTTGGCTCTTTTTCTAGCTTTTGCATGGCCTGCTCAATAATGCGTAAGCTCTGCCACATTTCTTCGTTGCGGACTATATAACGGTCGTATACATCGCCGGTGGTTCCTACCGGAATATCGAAATCAAAATCTTGATAAGAAGCGTAAGGTTCATTGGCTCGTACATCGTAATCTACACCGGTAGCCCGTAAAATGGGGCCGCTCCAACTGTAATTCAAGGCTGTTTCGGCAGTTACTGCTCCTACGCCGCTGGTACGTTCAATGAAAATACGGTTGCGGTTAAAGAGGGTTTCGAACTCTTTTAATATAGGTGGAAATTTCACCAAAAACTGACGAATTTTAGCAAATGCGATGTCGTTGAAATCACGTTCAAAGCCACCTATGCGACCAATGTTGGTGGTTAAACGGGCGCCGCACACTTCTTCAAAAATTTCGTAAATGTGCTCACGCTCTTCCATTAAATACAAGAAACCAGTAAAGGCACCGGTATCTACTCCTAAAATTCCGTTACAAATTAAGTGATCGGATATACGAGAAAGCTCCATGATGATTACACGGAGGTAATCTACCCGTTTAGGTGTTTGTATATTGAGCAACTTTTCTACCGTCATGTGCCAACCCATATTATTTATAGGAGATGAGCAATAGTTTAAGCGATCGGTTAGTGGGGTTATTTGATAAAATGGACGATGCTCGGCAATTTTTTCGAATGCACGGTGAATGTAGCCAATGGTGGATACGCCACTTACAATACGTTCGCCATCTAACTCGAGTACGTTTTGGAAAACACCATGCGTAGCCGGGTGGGTAGGACCAAGATTTAGGGTAATGGTCTCTTTTTGCGGATCGTTATCTGTATATACCGGATGGTTGTTCATCTTATCTTCCAAAGAAAAGGTCTTTTTTATCTACTCTGTTAGGGTCTTCTAATGGGTATTCTTTACGCATCGGGAAAACCGTCATGTCATCCACATTTAAAATGCGGCATAAATTTGGGTGTCCTTCAAACTGCACTCCAAAAAAATCATAGGTTTCACGTTCCATCCAATTGGCTCCTTCCCATAGGGTAGTGGCAGTAGGAATGCTTGGATTAGCAACTGAAAGAAATACTTTAATGCGTATACGCACATTTGTGCTTAAGCTGTGCAAATGGTATATTACCCCAATAGCTAATTCTTGCTCGGGGTAGTGTATGCCTGTAATATCTGTGAGATAATTAAACTGAAGTTCTTTATCTTCTTTTAAAAAGCGTAGAACTTCGGCAATGGTTTCTGTATTCGTTTCAAAAGTTAACAGACCAAATGGCTCGTTGGGTACCGATATCTTATCGGCAAAACGTGCCGTTAGTTTTTGAACTACTACTTGGTTGCTTAGTGTGCCCATTATTGAATTCCGTATTTGGCTAATAGTGCTTGATACTCTGGCGATTCGCGACGACGAAGAGATTCGTTTTTCACTAATTCTTGTATTTTATTAAAACCATCGATAATGGCTTCCGGCCTAGGCGGGCAACCGGGTACGTATACATCAACCGGAATAATTTCATCGATGCCCTGCAAAACCGAATAAGTATCGAAAATACCACCACTAGATGCACAGGCACCTACGGCAATTACCCAACGGGGTTCGGCCATTTGGGTATATACTTGCTGCAATACTGGGCCCATTTTTTTTGCAATAGTGCCCATTACCATTAATAAATCGGCTTGGCGTGGCGAAAAACTTGGACGTTCTGAACCAAAACGGGCAAAATCATAATGAGAGCCCATAGTAGCCATAAACTCTATACCACAACAAGAGGTGGCAAATGGCAGTGGCCACAAAGAATGTGAGCGGGCTAAGCCCACTACCTTGTCTAGTGAAGTTGCAAAAAAGCCAGATCCCTCTATACCGGGAGGAGCTTCAACAATAGTTAATTCGCTCATAATGCCGTTATTATATTCTGTTATGCTTTATTCCCAATCTAATGCACCCTTTTTAAGGATGTAAATAAATCCCGCCAAAAGTGTTCCCATAAAGATGAACATCTCCACTAAACCTGTCCAACCCAACTCTCTAAAATTAACAGCCCAGGGGTACATAAAGATCACCTCGACGTCAAAAAGGACAAATAAAATAGCCACCAAAAAGTATTTGATAGAAAAGGGTTGACGGGCATTGCCCACAGACTCAATTCCTGATTCGAATGGCGTTAATTTATCGGCTGTTTTACGTTTTGGGCCTATTTTGTGGGTAACCACCATGGTTAGTACCACAAAGCCCATAGCAACAATCATTTGAAAAAAAATGGGCAAATAATTAATTGGGGTACTTTGTGCTTCCATGTGTTGGGTTTGATGGCGCAAATATAATAAGAAAGCGCCTTAATCTGATGATTAAGGCGCTTAAAAAAAGGGATATTTTTTTACTTTGTTGTACCCAATGCTTTGAGCACTTCGAGAGCTGTGGCATTGGCAGGGTCAATAGCCAAAACCTTGTTGAAATACTCTTTTGCTTTTTCGGTGTCTTTATCTTTACGAGCAACTACCGAACCTAAATAAATATAGGCCTCTGTTAGTCCTGTGCCATTTTTGGCGGCTAATTCCGGTTTAGTTACGGTTACCAATTCTACATATTTTTCATAGAATGGAACAGCTAAGCCTTGGCTATCGTTGGCATCATCGAACTGACGATTGATACGGCCTCTGAACTGCCATGCTGCATTAGTATTTGGTGAACGTTGTGCTAAATAACTAAAGGCAGAATCGGCTTTTACCAATAAAGATTTATCGGCTTCTAAGCCGGCTGTTTTTTTAGCACCGTAATCGAAGTAGTACGATGAGCCCAAGTAGAAATAATCTAAAAGGTTGCGTTGCGGATTTTTCACAGCAAGTTCATAAGCTTCGGCTGCCTTGCTATACTTTTTTAGACCATACAATTCTTTACCTAAATCACTCATGCCACTCACTAAGGAAGAATCAATATCTAGGGCTTTCTTTACGGTTTGAAAACCTTCTTCTTCTTGTCCAGATTTAATTAAAGCACGACCTAAGTAGCTATAATCTCTACCAATAATACGTTTAGCTTCTACCTTAATCATAAAATCTTTAATGGCTTGAATACTTGCTGGGTAATCTCCATTTTCATAAGCCGCATACGCCAAGTAACGTAAAATTCGCTTATTGGCTTTATCCATTTGAGCCATTACTTGTGCTTCTGCTTGCAATGACTTGTAATCTTTTGCCAAAATCAAGAAATCGGCATAACGCATGCGTGATTCCAATGATTTATCGGTTAGCTCTAAATATTTTTTATAATATTCTAGGGCTTGCTTTATTTTAGCATCGTAATCTTTGGCTTGATCTTTAGCCCATAAATAATAGGTTTCGGCTAATTCGCGATAAGCCGGACCATAATTGGAATTGATGGCCAAAACGGCATTAAATTCATCGGCTGATTCTTGAAATGCTTTTGACATTTTATTAATTACGCCTAATTCTACTTTGGTACGAATAAGGCTATTATTTAATTCAAAAGCGGTACGATAGGCACTATAGGCTTCAGAGTTTTTTAGTTGGCCACGGAAGGCATCGCCAAAGGCAAGGTTTAAATCGGCTAAAAACCCATTAACACCTTTTTGTTTTTCTACAATGAGCTTGCCTGCAGTAAGTGCATTAATTGCTTCAGCGTAATTTGGTTTTTTGGCATGGCTGTACGCTTTGCCGATAAATAAATAGGCATGGGCATCTTTTTTATCCGATACAGCAATAGCTTTATCAAAATTGGCTTTGGCGGCTGAGGCTTGGTTATCGTCTAAATCAACCTGACCTAAACCTACGTAGTTTAGGGGAAAGGCCGGATTTACGGTAATTCCTTGGTTAAACACCACTTTAGCCGAATCAGCATAGTCTGTTTTTAGATAAACTTGGCCTAAATAGAAAAAATTTTCGGCTACTGTTGGCTGAAGGGCTATTAAACTTTTTAATTGCGATTTCGCATTTTGGTATTGCTCAGCATCTAGTGCCTTTTGAGCATCACCTAAGGTTTGGGCATACAAGGCTGAACCTACTAAAATCAACAATAGGGTTGATTTTAGCGCTTTTTTCATCATTTCCATGGTTCGTTTTGTTTTATTCTACTTTCTAATTATCACTTCTCTGGGCGGGATACTATCGGGCAGCAAGCCAGACTTTAATACAATGCGCTGACCACGTTCACCGGCAACAAAGCTTGTAAAACCTGTTCCCGGTCCGGGGCCTCCCTCACAGTTAATGAGGTACAAATTACGCATTAATGGGTAATTTCCCAAAGCTAAATCGCTTTGAGTGGGTTTAAAGTAACTTGTAGCATCATTTTTACGATTGCCCTTGCATACCCCCATTATTTTTAATTGCTCTACAGCATCGCTAATACTTGCATCGGGTTGCATTAACCAGTTTACGCCCACCACCCCAATACTACCTGGATGTGTGGCTACATAAGTAATTACCTCGGGATTAGTTTTCAGCGCATATATTCCTTTGCTAGGCAGGGAATTCACTTTTGCCAATTCTTTTAAATAGCGTACGGTACTTGAATTTGGGTTGTCGAAAACTAAACTTTTAATAGCACTTGCTTTGCCCTGCATGAGGTTTATAATATCGTTTTCGCTTAGTAAACTATCTGTATTATTGATATTGGTAATTAAAGCAATGCCATCAATTGCAAAGCGTGTTACCCTTATTTTAATTTGTTTTTGCTCATAAAATTTGGCTTCTTGGGGAGTTAGCGTTCTGGCCATTACAGCTACCCGAATACTATCGGTAAGCAAAAATTTAAGCAATTCGTTCTCTGGTTTGTAAAGCGTGCTTACCTGTACCTCTGGATAAACGCTTTGAAAAATTAGCAATTGGTCTTCTATAATTGGAGCCAAACTTTCATCTACCACCAAGCTTGTACGCCCATGCGTATAATCTTGTACGGTACTTTTGCTTTGGCAAGCTCCAAAAAAAGATAGAACCAACAAGCCCAATGCCCAGAAAATACGGTTGGTATTCATACTTATACGCTTTCTTGTTTTATTCGGATAAACCTAAAAAAGGAATATACTATGAGTACAACGCCAAAAAGTATCCGATAGTTTTGCGAAATATCTATGGGTAGCTCTTTCCAAAAAATTACGAGCAAGCCCAAAATGAGATAAAAAGAAAACATCAAGAGCTTTAAAAAAAACAGAAATCGCCCAATAGGCGATTTCTGTTTAGAATCAGCAACGTAATTAGTCATGAAAAACTATTGTGCTAATTGGAAGAAAATTGGCATAGTGTACTGAACCCGTACCGAACGGCCATTTTGTATACCTGGTTTCCAAGATGGGGCAGCTTTCAACACTCGTACAGCTTCTTCATCGCAACCACCACCAATTCCTCTTAATACTTTTATATCTGATAAATTACCGTTTTTCTCTACTACAAAACTCACAATTACACGACCGGTAATGTTGTTTTCACGAGCAATAGGTGGATACTTCATATTTTTTTGTAGGTATTTACCCCAACCTGATTGACCTCCAGGGAATTCGGGCATAACCTCTACACTAGCAAAATCTCTAATACCGTTATCTTCTGTAACCTCGGCGTTTCCTGCAGGCTCTTCAATTTTAATTTCGGCATTCGGATCACCTTCAATTGTTTTCTGGCCCGGATCCGCTTTTTTCAATTCCTCTACAGTTGGCGGTTCTTCGTCACGCACTTTTTCGGCAGGTACTACAACCGGTGGCGGGAAACGCACCTGATCTACCTTTGGTTTGGGTGGTTCAGGGGGCGGTGGTGGGGTGTCTTTATCAATAGGAGGTGGCGCTGCCAATACCACTTCAGTTTGTTTAAACTGATCGGAATTATCTGGAATGATACCAGCAATAAACCTAATAATTAATGGAAGAGTTACCACTGCAATAAACAACAAGCTACCTACTAATAGTGCTCTGCTGGTTGTTTTTGGATTTTCCTTACGAAGTTCGTAGGCGCCATAGGCTTTGTTACGCCCGGCGAATACCAAATCAATCCACTCTAGTTTAAAAATATCTAATTTTGACATATTGTCTTTTATTTCGATTAAAGGACTGTAAACTAACTATTTAAACGTCCGGTTTTACTTATAAATACCATCACGTTTCATCAATCCAATTTCTGGATTGGTGATATCTACAATGGCGTATGTTTGCACATCAGAGATTTTCATTTCATCTAAAATATCTACCAGATTTCTATAAGTAGACTTATCGCTTGGTTTAATTAACACGATTAAGCCTTTTTTAGGATCGCCGGTAATACCTCTTACTTCTTTTATTTTTTCGATAAGGGCTTTGCGAATACCATTACGCCCAAAGTTATCTACAGTAGGTGTTTTGGGGTTATCCACTAATCCCATATACCACTCTATTCTATTATTTTGACCCAACAAAATAGTCATAGTACGGTTATCGGCAATTTCTAATTTTGATTCGGGCTTATCTTCATCTTTATCAGGCATAGCTAAATCCATGGCCTGTGGTTTTGCTAAGGTAGTGGTAAGCATGAAGAAGGTAATAAGCAAGAAAGCCAAATCAACCATAGCGGTTAAATCTATACGGGTAGATTGCTTCTTACTTCTAACTTTTCCACCTTTTTTACTGCCACCGGAGGAGGTATCTAATTCTGCCATCGTGTTATAGTTTGATGTTTACGATTTTACTTTTCTGCTTGTCTCAACGAGGTAATCAAGCTGAATTTGTTGATTTTTTGCTTCTGAAAAATGTCAATAACCTTTTTTATTTGAGGATATTCTTCTTTAGAATCGCCTTTAATACTTAAACGTAGATCTTTATTGTTTAACTCTTTAGTTGCGTACCGAGCAGCCAAGATCCATTCGTGCAGTTGATTATCGGTTGAGTCTGCCGGAATACCGGGTTGTAAACCTGCTTGGTTACGTTCGTCGTTACTTAGCGAAATAAACTGCTTTAAATTAGCAACAGGTACACCAAAGGTTTCTACTACAGAAAAACGTACTTTTTCTTGTTCTGTAAATTGCAAGTTATAGCGTTTAGAAATACGATCTAACATGTTTATACGAATTTGCTGACCTTTTACACCAAAGAAAATTTTACCCTGACCTATAGTAACAGTGGCTACATCGGTTTCTGGTAATTTAATTTTTACAGTTGATGCCGGGGTATCAACAGGCAATGGTTCAGGCTGACGTGCAGTGGCTGTTAAGATAAAAAACGTAAGCAATAGGAAAGCCACATCACACATGGCGGTCATGTCAATTGCTGTACTTTTTCTTGGAATTTTTACTCTTGGCATAGTATGTCTGATTTTACTATTAAATGTACAAAATGATTAGTTAATGCATATAAATACCCCAAGGATATGCCTTGGGGTATTCTATAAACAAAAAACTATTTATGTGTACTAGCGTAAGTTTGTACAATAGAGAAACCTGCCTCATCGATAGAGTAGGTTAATTTATCGATTTTAGAAGTAAATACATTGTACATAACAATGGCTACAGTTGAAGTAGCAATACCAGTTGCGGTATTAATTAAGGCTTCAGAAATACCATTTGCTAATTGAGATTGATCTGGTGCACCTGCAGTTGCTAAAGCCGAGAAGGCTTTAATCATACCGGTTACAGTACCTAATAGACCCATCAAAGTACCAATAGATACCAAGGTGGCGATAATGGTTAAGTTTTGCTCTAACATTGGCATTTCTAAGGCTGTAGCTTCTTCTATATCTTTCTGAATAGCCAAGCATTTTTGCTCAGTATCCATATTTTTTTCAGATTCTACTTCTTTGTATTTTTTCAAACCTGATTTAATCACATTTGCTACAGATCCTTCTTGTTTATCGCACTCTGCAGAAGCAGCGTCAATATTACCAGCGCTTAAAAAGCCTTGGATTTTTTTAACGAAAGCGTCAACGTTGCCTTTACCTGCAGCTTTGCTAATTACAAAGAAACGTTCAAATGAGAATACTACTACCATTAAGAATAAGCCCATTAATACGGGTACTACTGCACCACCTTTGTATACCATTCCAAAATAATTGCCTGGTAGTGGGTGACCGTTCTCTGCGTCTCCGCCTTCAAAGTTTGAAGAATTACCCATAACGAATTTCCATAAAATGATACCTATTACGATACAGATTACGATTGATAAACTTGCAAAAAGATTTGAACCAGAATTCTCTTTTTTAGCAGTTGCTGCTTTGGTTGCGTTTGCCATTGTTTTAAAATTTTAGTTTTTGGTTTTGTTTAAATTATAAATTAATTAGTTTTTTATTTTTTTACTGGATAACAAAAATATGCTTTTCAACCTAAAAAAATACTTAGTGACGCTTTTGTTACTTAATTTTTTTCGTCGCTAATAATATGCAATGAAAACTATTTTTTTTTGCAATTGCAAGTGTACACGAAAATTTAATTTATTGTTTATACAGAAAGAGATGTTCTTGGGCTAACCAATCGTATTTCGGCATTGGCAAAGTTGGCAAATTGTGTAAAGTTGGCAATAAAGTCCTGAGCCAACTCACTAGCTTTTGCATCATAGGCCTGCTTATCGGCCCAAGTGTTGCGTGGATTTAATACTTCTGAGGGTACACCGCTACACGATGTTGGTATGGCAAAGCCAAATAAAGTATCTTGCTCAAACGAAGCTTTTTCTAGTTCGCCAGTAAGTACCGCCGTAATAATAGCTCGAGTGTAGGCAAGTTTCATTCGGGTACCTATACCATAGGGGCCGCCCGTCCACCCGGTATTAACTAGCCAAACCTTTACTTGCTCTTTTTCTAATTTTTCGCCTAATAAATGCGCATAAACAGTAGGATGAAGTGGCATAAAGGCTTTGCCGAAGCAGGCGGAGAAGGTAGCCTGAGGCTCAGCAATACCGGCCTCTGTGCCGGCAACTTTAGCTGTATAGCCCGAAATAAAATGGTACATGGCTTGTGCACTAGTTAGTTTTGCAATGGGAGGCAATACGCCAAATGCATCTGCTGTTAAGAAAAAAATATTTTTTGGTGCTGGGCCAATAGAGGGCACCTTAGCATGGCTTATATACTCAATGGGATAGGCTACCCGGGTGTTTTCTGTTTTTTCAATATTCGAAAAATCAACCGTATTGGTGCCAGGGAAGTAATTGATATTTTCTAATAAAGACCCAGATTTAATGGCTTTATAAATTTCAGGTTCTTTCTCGGGGCTAAGGTCTACACATTTTGCATAACATCCACCCTCAAAATTAAATACAGCGTTTTCACTCCAACCATGTTCATCATCGCCTATTAAATCTCTAGCTGGGTCGGCAGAAAGTGTGGTTTTGCCCGTACCCGATAAGCCAAAAAACACTGCTGTATCGCCCGCTTTACCTTCATTAATAGAGCAATGCATAGAAAGTACATCTTGGGTATGTGGCAATAAGAAATTTAAGACTGCAAAAATTCCTTTTTTTATTTCGCCGGTATAGCCCGTACCGCCAATTAAAATAATGCGTTTGCTAAAATTAAGTATACAAAAATTAGGCTGACGGGTGCCATCTATCTCGGGCTCAGCCATAAATCCTGGAGCTGCCAAAATAGTCCACTCAGGAACAGTACCTAGCTCAGTAGCTATAGGCCTAAGAAACATGTGGTGGGCAAATAGGTTTTGGTAAGCCATTTCGGTAAGCACCCGAATACTAAGCCTATATGCCGGATCGGCACACGCATAGGCATCGCGTACGTACAAGGTTCGCTGAGCCAGGTAATCTGCAACTTTTAGGTGGAGTGCATCAAATTTGGCCGCATCAAATTTCTGATTGATATCTCCCCACCAAACAGCGTCTTTGGTTAACTCATCTTCTACAATAAATCGGTCTTTGGGAGAGCGACCCGTAAATTTGCCTGTATCTACCGCCAAAGCACCTGAATCTGCCAAAGTACCTTCGCCATTTTTTAGTGCATGTGCCACTAATTCGGAAGCCGATAGTTGATAATAAACTGGTTGGCTAGCTTGGATTTGCAAATAGGACAAATCGGGGGTAGCAATTACGTTGTAACTCATAAATTATGTTTTCAAATAAGTAAAGAAAACGTTTAAAATTAAGAAGAACTACAACAATTTAGGCTAAAAATTAGTGAAAAAAATAGCTAATTGTACAGAAAACACTAAGCCAAAAACTGCTAAAAATAAGCTTTTAAGGCTTTTTTAGGTGGATTAACTAGCCGCCTATTTTTTTCACTTTGTACCCATCGGTAACAAGCAATTGCAGTACCTTTTCTCTAAAATCACCTTGAATTAGAATCTCTCCATCTTTCGCACTACCACCCACTCCGCATTTTTGTTTGAGTTTTTTTCCTAGGATTTCTAAATCGGTAGAACTACCCACAAATCCGGTAATTAAGGTTACCGATTTGCCACCCCGTTGTTTACGATCGAGCTGTACTCGTAAATCTTGTTGCGATGGCGCTAGGGTTTCTTCTCCCGAATCTCTTTCAGGTTCATAGGTAAAATCTGGATCGGTAGAAAACATAATACCACCCCAAGAACTGTTCTTTTTTGACATGCCTAATACATTAAATATAAACTAGCCGGATGCAATACAATATGCAATTTAGTGCCCAAAACTATCGGCTCCCCATCTAAATGCACCGGGCCCTCTTGGCTACGAGTAATGGTGGCTTCTGTTGATTTATAAATTTCTATAAACGAAGATTTATGTGCCGTACGACTAAATAACCTGTAAGCCAATAGCGGAAATTTATACAAGGGGAAAGGTTTAACCACACAAATATCCAACAAACCATCGGTAATAGAAGCCTCCGGAGAAATGTGTGCGTTATTTCCAAACTGAGTAGAATTAGCCAAATTAATCATAAACGCAGTCCTTCGAAAGGTCACACCATTTAATTCTAGGGTATATACCTGCGGTTGATACTTTATAATGGCCGAAAGCGTGTTTTTAATATAACCCCACAAACCCCTATCGGTTTCTTTAGCAAAAAGAGCACTTATTTCGGCATCAAAACCCATACCACTTACATTAAAAATAGGGTGACCGTTAATACTAGCCGAATCTACCAAATGCGCCGAAGATGTGTTTAATTGCTGAATGGCTTTTGCCGGATGAAGCGAAATACCTAAAGCCGTTGCCAAGCCATTGCCCGAACCCATGGGTACAATAGCCATACTTGCCGAGCTACCTACCAAAGCAGAGGCTACCTCATTAATGGTACCATCGCCACCCACAGCCACTACCATATCTACTCCTTGCGCAATAGCTTCCTTGGCCAATTCACGAGCATGACCCATATACTCGGTAAAGCGATAACGATAGTCAAATTGACTAGCATCTAAGTGCTCTCGTATCAGTCCGGGTATTCGGGTTTTAGATTTACCGCCAGCTATAGGATTGATGAGGAAAAGTAATTGCTTGCTCAAAAGAGTTGTTTTGTTAATTCTAGACAAATTAAGGCCAAATATTTAAGAATTTAAAAATTGTTGTACTTTTGTGATGCAAAAAGTGGATCGATTTGAGTTGCTTGCAACCACGTAAAAAAATTGCTAAAACCCCTACGTTTTTTCAGCCAATTTAACCTCTCCATTTTCTGCTTTATTTAGTTAAACACGTTTAAATCAGAAAAAATGCCTTATTTATTTACTTCAGAATCAGTATCAGAAGGCCACCCAGACAAAGTAGCCGATCAAATTTCGGATGCTTTAATTGATAATTTTTTAGCCTGGGATGCCGATTCTAAGGTAGCCTGCGAAACTTTAGTGACTACCGGGCAAGTAATTTTAGCTGGTGAAGTAAAATCGAGTACCTATTTAGATGTTCAAAAAATTACCCGAGAAGTCATCCGAAAAATCGGATATACCAAATCGGAATACATGTTTGAAGCGAACTCTTGCGGCATATTATCGGCTATTCACGAGCAATCTAACGATATAAACCAAGGAGTTGAGCGCAAAAACAAACTAGATCAAGGTGCCGGCGACCAGGGCATGATGTTTGGCTATGCCACTAATGAAACCGACAATTACATGCCATTGGCACTCGATTTGTCGCACAAATTATTAATTGAATTAGCTGCCCTACGCAGAGAAGGAAAAGAAATTAGCTATTTGCGCCCCGATGCAAAATCGCAAGTAACCATTGAATATAGCGACGACCACAAACCCATTCGTATTGATGCCATTGTAGTATCTACCCAACACGATGATTTTGCGGAAGAGAAGGCCATGCAAGAGCAAATCAAAAAAGATATCATCAATATATTAATTCCCAGAGTAAAAAAGCATCTGAAACCAGAGCTTCAAGCCTTGTTTACCGATAAAATTATCTACCACATCAATCCAACCGGAAAATTTGTTATAGGTGGCCCACACGGCGATACCGGCTTAACCGGACGCAAAATTATAGTAGATACCTATGGCGGTAAGGGTGCACACGGTGGTGGTGCCTTTTCCGGAAAAGATCCATCGAAAGTAGACCGCTCTGCCGCTTATGCCACCCGCCATATTGCCAAAAATTTAGTGGCTGCCGGCGTATGCGATGAGGTATTGGTTCAGGTATCGTACGCCATTGGTGTAAAAAACCCAATGGGCATTTATGTAAATACCAACGGTACCGCCAAAGTGGCCCTAAGCGATGGTGAAATTGCAAAGAAAGTTGAAGAGATTTTCGATATGACTCCTTACGGTATTGAAACACGCTTAAAATTACGCACCCCCATGTATTCAGAAACTGCCGCCTACGGACATATGGGACGTAAAAATGAAACCGTGCGTAAAATTTTTATTGGTGCCAACGGCGAAAGCAAAACGATTGAAGTAGAGCTATTTACCTGGGAAAAACTAGACTATATCGAAAGCATTAAACAATCATTTAAGATATAAGTGAAAATTTAACATTTTTTAAGAATACGAATTCGGTAATTTACCCGTTATTTGTAAAAATAATGCGCCATGAAAAATAAAAAAGCTGCTGTTTCTCCCTTTATACTGGTACTAATTCCTGTTTTAGTAGGTGTTGTGTACTTAGCTACACAAAGTGATATGCAAATTCCTATGGAAAAATACAGCGCTAGTATTCATTTTCAAATGCCTTCTATCGAAGTATTGGTTAAATCTGTGTACGCTTTATTTAGCTGGAAATAAGCTATCTGCCTGGCAAAGGCAAAACCACCAAACTTTCGTGTCCCTCTGCATCTACGGCTTGTACGCCAAAAATGTAGTTGTCTTTTGAATAGTTAAAAGTAGCTTGGGTACCGCTTACAAAAAACTTACGCTCCCAAATGGGGCTACTCGTTTCTCTCATTACCACATAATAACCCAGCGGCTTTTCTCCGGTCGGAGCAGTCCACCTCAAACTTGTTTTATTGGTAAGTTCGGTAGTTACTATTTTAACTTGCTGCGGCTCTTGGGGTGCCAAAGCCAAATTAGCTAAAGCTGCTAAATTCATGCGTGCCACTTTTTGCGTATAGTTGTAATCTACAAAATCGGGGGTATCGCCATAATCTATACCTTTCTCTAGGCGAACATTTTGGTGCTGACGATTGAAATTCTCATTCATTTCGGTTACCCGTATGGCCGCAAAACCTTGCTGAGAAAATGGGGTATGATCACCGCCACGTAAATAGCGGTCTCTTCTAAAAATAAGTTTTACATCTAATTGATCAACATAACGCTCCCCTATCTCTTTGCAATAACGGGCAAATTGACGTGCAAAGCCGTCGTTTTCTGAACCAATACTGGTACGTAAGGTTCCCTGAGCGGCAGTTTCTGCCTGCGAAACCCCTTCGCTAAAAATGCGTACACTACGGTTATCTTTTAAATCGGTTTCAATGCCATAGGTATTGCCTACAATATCGTTGGTAATCATGCCGATTAGGTTCCATTTCTCTTCTTTAGCACGTTTTGCCAAATTGGTAGCACCGTACAAACCTTGCTCTTCGCCCACCATGGCCACAAAAATTAGGGTGCAATTAAACTGCTTTTTACTCATTACTCGTGCCAGTTCCATAGCCACGGCCGTGCCCGAAGCATCATCATTGGCGCCCGGTGCAGCAATTTGGGCATCTAGCACATCCGAAGCTCTAGAATCGTAATGCCCCGAAACAATAAATACCCTGGTATCTAAAGGATCTGTTCCGGGCAGAATGGCCAACACATTTTTTAGTATTGTTGGACTAGTTACTCTACGACCATCGGCGGCTTGGGTAAACGTATCAAAGCTTACTTGCAAGCGCCCACCCGATTCTTTGGCATATTTTTCAAATTCAGCTTTTATCCAGTTACGAGCTGCACCAATACCCGTTTTTGCACTTAGGGTATCGCTTAGCGTATGCCGTGTTTGAAAAGAAACTAGTTTTCGCACCGTGGCTTCTATATTTTTGGCAGATACTTCATCAAGCATCACGTGTACCACGCTATCTTTTTTAATCGTAGCGGGTTGTGCTTTTACCACTGTAGTGGCTAGCATCAATAAACAAAATAGAGTCTTTTTCATAAGCGGAAATCAAATTACAAGCTTAAACTTAATTTTATTTCGGCTAAAATCAAGCTTTATACTAAAAATGTTATACAAGGAATTAAGAATTTAATAATAAGTTTGTTTAACAACAACCCAAAACAACATGAAAAAATCATTTATATTTTCCATTATTCTTGCTTTAGGTTTCGCCACCAGCGCACTAGCTCAAGAAGAAGCAGTAGACCAAACTGCTATCCAAAGAATTAAAGATGAAGGCCTTAATAAATCGCAGGTAATGCAAACGGCCTTTTACCTAACCGATGTTGCTGGACCACGATTAGCGAACTCCCCCGGCTTAAAAAGAGCCGAAAATTGGGCAGCCAGCACCTTAAAAGGTTGGGGCTTACAAAATGTTGCCTTAGAGCCTTGGGGCACTTTTGGTAGAGGCTGGGAAGTACAAAAAAGCTATATCGCAATGAGTGCTCCCTACTATCACGCACTTATTGCTTCGCCAAAAGCGTGGACTCCAAGTACCAATGGCCCTATTAAAGCAGAGGTAGTTTTAGTGAAAGCTGATTCAGTTGCCGATTTAGCTAAATACAAAGGCACCTTGGCCGGTAAGATTATTATTTTTGATGTAAACAATGCCATTACAACTAGTTTTAAATCGGATGGTAGCCGCCATACCGATGAGGAGTTGGCTAAAATGTCAGAGCCTGCTGCTCCAAGAAGCCCAAATGCAGGCGGACCAGCTCCTACAGCTATGGAAGCTATGCGTAAGCAACGTGCTTTACGCAGCCAAATAAACGACATGTTAATTCAAGAAAATGTAGGTTTAATACTGAGCAACGGACGTGGCACCCACGGCACCTTCTTCACCAGCAATGGTGCTTCATACGCTTCCGATGCAAAAGCGGTTGCACCTGAAGTAGAAATGTCGCAAGAAGATTATTTACGTTTGTTACGCTTGGTAAAAGCCGGACAAAAAGTGGAAGTTGAAGCCGATATCGAAACCCGTTTTGTTGATTCTGATTTAACTGGTTATAATGTGGTAGCCGAAATTCCAGGCACCGATAAAAAATTAAAAGACCAAGTCGTTATGATTGGTGCTCACTTAGATTCTTGGCATGCTGCTACTGGTGCTACCGATAATGCTGCAGGTTCTGCAGTAATGATGGAAGCGATGCGCATCCTTAAATCCATTGGTTTTAAACCAAAACGCACTATTCGTATGGCGCTTTGGAGTGCCGAGGAGCAAGGTTTATACGGCTCTAGGAATTATGTTTTAAAACATTTTGGCGATCCAAAAACCATGGTACTTACACCAGAGCAAGCGAAAGTTTCAGCCTATTATAATTTAGATAATGGCACCGGAAAAATTAGAGGAGTATACTTGCAAGGCAACGAAGCCATTGCGCCTATCTTTAAATCGTGGTTGGCTCCTTTTGCCGATTTAGGCGCTACAACCTTAACGCCAAGAAATACTGGCGGAACGGATCACTTATCTTTTGATGCAGTGGGTATTCCGGGATTTCAATTCATTCAGGATGTTATTGAATACAATACACGTACCCACCACACCAATATGGATACCTACGATCGCTTAATTGAAGACGATTTAAAACAAGCCGCTACCATTGTGGCTTCATTTGTTTACCACAGTGCACAACGTGCCGATTTATTGCCTCGTAAGCCTTTGCCTACGCCAGCACCGGCCCGTCAGAACTAAAAATATAAAACGTTCACAAAAAAGAGGCCCGAAATCGGGCCTCTTTTTTTATGCTTAAGCTAACTCAATCGATTGGTGCATATCGGGTATGTCTACCGACTGAAATCCTTCGGCCTCTAGCGTAGCTTTAAAGTTGATTTGCGAATCGTATTCGCCGTGGACAATGAATAACTTTTTTACCAATGCTGGATTTTGACACGATAAAAAGCCCAATAAATCGTCACGATCACCATGGGCACTCATCGATTTAATCTCTTTAACTTGGGCTTTTACCACATGCTCTTCACCAAAAATACGCACAAAGGGCTGTCCCGAAACCAAACGACCACCCAAAGACCGTGGTTCGCAATAGCCGGCCATTAAAATGGTATTGTTCGGATTATCAATGGTATTCCGAATGTGGTGTTTCACCCGTCCGGCATCGGCCATGCCCGAAGCAGAGATAATGACGCAAGGGGTTTTATCGTCATTTAAGGCAATGGAATCTTTTACATCTTCAATAAATACCAGGCCTTTAAAATCAAAAGGATCGTGATCTTTTTTCATGAGCTCTTTAACACCACGGTTATATACTTCGGGGTGGCTTTTAATTACCGCCGTAGCTTTAGAAGATAATGGACTGTCTACATAATAAGGCACATTGGGCAATTTGCCGTCAACTTCTAAGGCATTGAGCGCATACAGCAATTCTTGCGTACGACCTACACTAAATGCAGGTATAACTACTTTACCACCATGCTTGATACAGGTTTCCTCAATAATTTGGCGCAAAGCTTCTTCGGGGGGTATTACCTCTTGGTGTAAACGATCGCCGTAGGTAGATTCGATTAAAATATAATCGGCCTGCGGAAAAGTTTGTGGAGCCCGCAAGAGCAAATCGCCGTAGCGGCCTACATCGCCACTAAAAGTAAGTCGGGTAGTTTTATTTTTTTCGGTGATGGATAAATGAACGGCGGCACTACCCAAAATATGACCTGCATCGGTAAAGTATACAATGCTATTTTCATCTATAACCGTAGGGGTGTCGTAAGGCACCACCTTAAACCGACTAAGGGTTTTTTCTACGTCTTCTTCTACATAGAGCGGCTTTATCAGCTCTTTTGCCCGCCTTTTATTTTCGTAAAAGGCATCTTGTTCTTGAATTTTGGCCGAGTCTAATAATAAAATACGTACCAAATCTAGCGTAGCGGCGGTACAAAAAATGGGGCCTTTAAAACCTTCAGCTACTAATTTGGGCAATAAGCCTGAGTGATCGATGTGCGCATGCGAAAGTATCACGTACGACACCTCGGCTGGGTTAAAACCAAAGTGTTTGTTCCACTCGTCGGTTGCTGCACCACGGCCCTGAAACATGCCACAGTCTAATAAGATTTGAGTTTGATTATCGAGGGTAATAAGGTGCTTGCTACCGGTAACAGTTCGGGCAGCTCCGTGGAAGGCTATTTTCATGAGGGATGGATGTTGAATATACTAAATGTGTATCTTTAGCTATAAAATCAAACTAAAGATATGGCAAATAAGCGACTACTTTTTTTCTTAATGGGGCTAATGGTTGTACTAGGTTTTGCAATGAAACCTGTTACTGTAACGCAGCACCAACATCAAAATTACGATATATCCTTGCAAGACAGTACCAAGAGCACTCCAAGGGCAGATAAAAATGCGCCATTATGTATTTTGGAGGGTAAAGTGATTTCTAAATCAGAACTAGATAAAATAAATCCAAACGCCATTGAATCTATTAATGTGCTAAAGGGCAAGGATGCACTACAAGCCTATGGCAAAGCTGGAAAAAATGGGGTAATTCAGATTACCCTCAAAAAATAGGTATCCTTTTCATAAAAAAGCCCTCCCGAAATTTCGGGAGGGCTTTTTTTGTGGTACCTAAATTTGCTTAGGCTTCTTCCTTAAAGAAATTGGCCGTAAAGTAATCGCGGTTCATACGGGCGATATTGGTAATCTTAATTTCTTTCGGGCACTCGGCTTCGCAAGCACCGGTATTGGTACAGCTACCGAAACCTTCGGCATCCATTTGCCCCACCATGGCTTGCGCACGTTGGTAACGCTCGGGCTGACCTTGTGGCAATAGCGCCAATTGTGAAACTTTTGCCGAAACAAACAACATAGCCGACGCATTTTTACAAGCCGCTACACAGGCTCCGCAACCAATACAAGTAGCAGAATTGAAAGCCTCATCGGCCACTGGTTTCGGAATGGCAATGGCATTGGCATCGGGTACACCACCGGTATTTACCGATACGAAACCGCCTGCATGTTGAATGCGATCGAAAGCTGAACGATTTACCGCCAAATCTTTAATCACCGGAAATGCCGATGCTCTCCATGGTTCAATCACAATGGTTTCACCATCGTGGAAACTACGCATGTGCAATTGGCAAGTGGTAATGGCTTGTTTCGGTCCGTGCGGACGGCCATTGATGTGCAAAGAGCACATACCACAAATTCCTTCACGGCAATCGTGATCGAAGTGAATGGGATCTTCGCCTTTTTTCACTAGGCCTTCGTTTACCACATCCAACATTTCTAAGAACGACATATCTGGAGAAATGCCTGGTGCCGGATAGGTTACAAAAGTACCCTTGGTATTTCCGTTTGGCTGACGCCAAACTTTAAGTGTTAAATTCATATTTCCACTCATAATAAACTATTTATAACTCCGCTGAGAGAGTTTTACGTTTTCAAATTTTAAGTCTTCCTTGTGTAAAGCTTCTGGTTTGTTCTCACCGGTATACTGCCAAGCGGCTACGTAGGCAAATTTTTCATCGTCACGCAGTGCTTCACCCTCTTCGGTTTGGCTTTCTACACGGAAGTGACCACCACAAGATTCGTTGCGATCTAAGGCATCATCAATCATCAATTCACCCAATTCAATAAAGTCGGCTACACGGCCAGCTTTTTCTAATGACATGTTGAACTCTTCGTTGGTTCCTAAAACGATGGCATTTTTCCAGAAATCGGCCTTTAAATCTTGGATGAGTTTTTTTGCTTTTTTCAAGCCTTCTTCAGAACGGGACATACCGCAGTATTCCCACATAATTTTACCCAATTCGCGGTGGTATTCGTCTACTGTTTTATTTCCTTTAAGGGATAATAATTTTTGCAAACGCTCTTCTACCGCTTTTTTGGTTTCCGCAAAAGCCGGATGTTTTACATCTATTGCTTTTGGACCAATAGTGGCTAAATAATCGCCTAAAGTATAGGGAATAACAAAATAACCATCGGCTAAACCTTGCATTAAAGCAGAGGCTCCTAAACGGTTTGCACCGTGGTCGGAGAAATTGGCTTCGCCCAAGGCATACAAGCCCGGTACGGTAGTTTGTAAATTATAATCGACCCATAAACCGCCCATGGTATAGTGTACGGCTGGGTAAATACGCATAGGTTGTTTGTACGGATTTTCGTCAGTAATTTGATAATACATATCAAATAAGTTTCCGTATTTGGCACGAACGGCATCTTCGCCTAAACGGCTAATGGCATCCGCAAAATCGAGGTATACGGCAACGCCCGAAGTACCTACACCTTTTCCTTCATCAACCATTTCTTTGGCATTACGAGAAGCCACATCACGTGGAACCAGGTTACCAAATGATGGATATTTGCGTTCTAAGAAGTAATCACGTTCGTCTTCTTTAAGATCAGATGCTTTAATTTTGCCGTCACGAAGTTGTGCGGCTAATTCTTTGGTTTTGGGCACCCAAACACGGCCATCGTTACGCAAGGATTCTGACATTAAAGTCAGTTTCGATTGATGATCACCCGATACGGGGATACAGGTGGGGTGAATTTGGGTAAAGCAAGGGTTACTAAAAAAAGCACCACGTTTGTGGGCTCTCCAAGCAGCCGTTACGTTACAGCCCATAGCATTTGTAGATAGGTAATATACGTTTCCGTAACCACCGGTACACAATAATACGGCATGGGCAGCATGAGTTTCGATTTCGCCGGTAACCAAGTTACGGGCAATAATTCCTTGGGCTTTGCCATCAACGGTTACCACATCTAGCATTTCATGACGACTGAACATCTCTACTTTGCCTTCGTGTATTTGGCGATTTAGGGCCGAGTAAGCGCCTAATAATAATTGTTGTCCGGTTTGGCCACGGGCGTAAAACGTACGCGATACTTGGGCGCCACCAAACGAACGATTATCTAGTAAGCCACCATATTCGCGGGCAAAAGGTACGCCTTGTGCCACACACTGATCGATGATGTTGACAGAAACTTCAGCTAAGCGATATACGTTTCCTTCACGGGAACGGTAATCGCCACCTTTAATGGTATCGTAAAACAAACGTTGCACACTATCGCCATCGTTGCGGTAATTTTTTGCGGCATTAATACCCCCTTGAGCAGCAATAGAGTGTGCTCTACGTGGCGAATCTTGGTAACAGAATGCTTTTACATTGTAGCCTAATTCGGCTAAGGAAGCGGCCGCAGAAGACCCTGCCAAACCGGTTCCCACTACAATAACGGTGTATTTCCGTTTATTGGATGGGTTTACCAATTTGAGGTTAAACTTATGTTTCGACCATTTTTCGGCTAATGGTCCTTCTGGAATTTTGGCATCTAACTTCATGTCAGAACGTATTTTTTAGCGGTTAAACCGTAGTGTATAGCTTATTTACAAAAGAAAAAATAAAGTGGCATGGCAGCAAAGGCTAATGGAATTAACACACCAAAGCCCCAAACGCCAATGCACTTAATTAAAGGCATATATTTTTTGTGGTTCAAACCAAAGGTTTGGAAAGCACTTTGAAATCCGTGAATTAAATGGAAAGCAAGAGCGGCCATACCTAAAAGGTATAAAGCCACCAACCAGCAGTTTTTAAAAGCAAAGGCGGTAGTGGCATACAAATCTTTGGCTTTAATAATTTCTACTCCTTGTTCTTGGTATTTTACATATTCTTTAAACTCGGCTGCGGGCAAATCACGTTGGGTGGTTTGTAGCGTATTTAAATCGGTACGATATTCTACAAAAGGCACTTTACCCCAATGATATTCATACCAGAAATTAGACATGTGCACACTAATAAAAATAAGTAATACTGTGCCTAATATTCCCATATTTCGAGAAGTCCAGGGGCTGTTGGCCGATCCTTTATAGGCACCATACGACACCTTACGTGCTTTACGATTGCCTATGGTAAGTATTAAGGCATAAAGTGCATGCACCACAATGGAGGTGTACAAAAGATAAGACACAATTTTAATCGGCGTGAAATGCGTCATAAAATAGGCGTACTCATTAAAGGCCTTTCCACCATCAGCTTTAAAAAGTTGAAGATTTCCGATGAGGTGTATCACTAAGAATGTGCAAAGAAATAGGCCTGTAAGGGCCATAATCAATTTTTTTCCTAGAGAAGATGAGAATGTTTTTGCGAAAGTACTCATTACCGTTTTTATAAGTTTTTGGTGCCCAAAAGTATCTAATAAAAAGCAAAAAAATAAAGATTAGAGTAGCTCATTTAAAGATTTTTTTTATTTAGAACGATTCTAATCTAACTATACCCGTACCGTGATATATATCGTTGAAGAATAGGTATACTTTGAATTGGGAAACACTAATTTGGCGTATAAAAAAGCCCTCCCGAAATTCGGGAGGGCTTTTTTATGATGGTGACTTAGCGTACCTGGAAGGTATAATTGATTCGAGCACCATCCGGGGCAATACCGGTGATTTGGAGCATATCGTTTTTGCGATTACCAAGCGCTTCATCTAAATCATCTACTTTGGCAACAGTTTTTCCGTTTAACGCAGTAATAATAGTTCCTTTAGGTAAGCCTACCTGATCAAATAGTCCGCCATTGCGTACTTCGGAAACGATTAAACCGGCATTAAGTCCGAATTTCTTCTTGGTGCTTTCGGAAATAGGTGCAAAACTTGCACCCAATTTATTAAACACTTCTTCAGTTGATTTTGAAGATGCAACCTTGGCACCTTCATCAGCTTTTAGCACGGCAGTTAAGGTTTTCTCTACACCATTACGCACCAAAGTTATGGCAATTTTATCGCCCGGACGGTGGCGGCCAATTTGTTCTTGCAGTTCGGAAGAGGCATTTACGGGAACATTCTCGATTTTTAGAATAACATCCCCTTCTTTAATGCCGGCTGCGTCGGCACCGCCGCCAGCTACTACTTTATCTACATATACGCCTTGGGTAGATTTTAATCCTTTTTTCTCTGCCAACTCGGCATCTACTTCGCCTATTTGAATGCCTAAAAAGCCGCGTTGTACCGAGCCAAATTTTTGGAAATCATCTAAAATTTTCTTGGCTAAGTTTACCGGAATGGCAAAACCGTAGCCTTCATAATTTCCGGTTTGGGAAGCAATGGCCGCATTAATACCTATTAATTCTCCGTTGGTATTTACCAGTGCTCCTCCGCTGTTTCCACGGTTAATGGCAGCATCGGTTTGAATAAAAGATTCGATAGGACGGCTTTTTGAAATGGCTGGATCTTGACCATCGCCTAAAATACCAATGGCACGAGCTTTGGCACTTACAATACCTGCTGTAACGGTTGAGGTTAGGTTAAAAGGGTTGCCCACGGCCAATACCCATTCGCCTACACGCACATCGTCTGAATTACCCATTTTTACAACAGGTAAACCTTTAGCGGATACTTTTAATAAAGCCAAATCGGTATTCGCATCGCGGCCTATTACTTTGGCCAAAAAAGAACGTTTATCGTTTAACACCACTTCAATTTTATCGGCATTTTCTACCACGTGGTTGTTGGTTACAATGTAGCCATCTTCCGATAAAATAACTCCAGAGCCAGAAGCCATTTGTGGCGAACGTTGTTGAGGCATACGACGACCAAAAAAGTCTTGAAACATATCGTCAAAAGGGTCAGTTCCACCGCTTCTGCTCGATGACGAGTAGGTAGTTTTAATGTGCACGACAGCGGGCGTAACCAAAGCAGCGGCTTGTGTAAAATCTGGGTTTCCTGTTGAAGAAAGTGCTCCGCTTGGGTTGCTTGCAAAAAATGTCAGTTGCTTATCATTTAATGAGGTACTATCGGTAATTTTTGTTTCTACCAATTTATACGCACCTAAGGTAATTACACCACCTAAACAGGCGGTAAGTAACATAAATCCAAATTTTTTCATATCCATCTTTCGGTTTGATTTTGTTGAGTCAAATTTACTATTAGAATGGGGTTAAATCCTATAGCTAAACTGACACAAAATTGTTAAATTATGTTAAAGGTTACTTTAGCGAAGTTGTAGTGCCTAAAATGTTCTTTTTTGGCTATAAATTTGTAATCTTGTGTACTCATGACCATGCTACATTTTTTTAAATACCAAGGTGCCGGAAACGATTTTATCGTATTCGATAACCGATCGGGCGCTATTAATCACCAAGAACCTAGCTGGGTACAGGGCCTGTGTAACCGCCGTTTTGGTATAGGTGCCGATGGCCTAATTTTACTGCAAAGCCACCCCGATTTTGATTTTGAAATGGTGTATTACAATGCCGATGGGCAGCCAAGCAGCATGTGTGGCAATGGCGGACGTTGTGCCGTGGCTTTTGCAAAAAAGCTAGGTATTATTAGTAAAGAAACTACTTTTTTAGCCGTAGATGGGCCACATTATGCACATACTAGCGACGATGGAAGCTGGGTAAGTTTGCAAATGATTGATGTTTCGGTACTAGAAAGAGATGGCGAAGCCTGGGTATTAAACACTGGCTCTCCGCATTATGTTAGTACGGTACAAAACCTCAGTCAGCTAGATGTGTACACTTGTGGAAAAGCCATTCGTTACAATAATACATATACCAAAAAAGGTATCAATGTAAATTTTATTGAAGAAAAAGATACAGGCTATGCTGTGCGCACCTACGAGCGTGGAGTAGAAGATGAAACCTTGGCTTGTGGCACCGGCGTAACCGCAGTAGCGTTGGCTATGGCTAAAGAAAAAGGCTTACTAGGCACACACAATACGCCCATTTCTGTTCGTGGGGGTGCGCTCAATGTGCGCTTTACCTTTGATGGTACCATCTTTACCAAAGTATTTTTAGAAGGCCCTGCCACCTTGGTGTTTGAGGGGACTATCTAAAGATAAAAACTTTGATTTACGGACAAAATAAGTTAGTTTTAACATTTTTTTCAGTGCTACCTTCTGAAAATTTTGTGTCTACATGCTCCGTCTACAAAGCGATAAACCCTGCAAACTCGTATATGCACTCTGCAAACACGAATACCTAGGCTATGTAATTGAACCCCACGTGGTGCAATTAAATGCCAATGGTAGTTTTTCGCTTACCTACCAACGTTTATTTAGTAATACCGCCAAAGAATTTGCATCTATTTTAGATGAAACCGACTATCAGCTAATTAAACTTCTAGAGGAGATGGAGCAAACCTATCTCATCAAGAAATACTATAAAAAAAGTATACGGCCCGTAGAGTTTTTCTCCAAAGTATTTACGCCTCAATTATTCGACGTATATCGACCTAAAATTGAAAAAAAATTGGTGGAAGCCTTGGCACTGCTAGGGAACAAGCCTTTATACCTCATGGGTAAAGAGGGTTGGCCGGTAGAAAAACGCATACAACTAGCCAGCGAAGGGGCTACCGTATTGTTCCATTTTAGGCGCAACGAAACAGAAACCCGCTATTTTCCAACCATTAAATACCAGGGACAGCGCATTGAGTTTATGTTTAAAGAGGCGCAAGTAATTTGTAACCAACCGGCTTGGCTTTTGGTGGAAGGGATGCTGTACTTTTTTGAAGATGATATGGAAGGAAAAAAACTACAGCCTTTTTTAAACAAGCGCTTTATTGCTATTCCAAGAGCTTCGGAGAAAACCTATTTTGAAAAATTTGTAGCTCCCCTTATTGAAAAACACCACGTATATGCCGAGGGTTTTACCATTATTCCGGAACGCTACGAGGCTATACCTGTACTTAAGGTAGTGGCATTGGGTGATTTTACGCAACTGCAATTGCATTTTAAATATGGAGACTACGTGTTTCAGGCCGATACGGGCAAACGGGTATCGGTACGGATGGAACAACAGGGCGACGAAACTATTTTTCATCGGGTAAAGCGATCGCTTACTTGGGAAAAAACCAAAATTGATGCATTGGTAGAACAAGGGTTGCGCCCCGTGGGTGGTTTATATGCGCATTTAGAAGTAGTAAAAACAGAAGAAGAAAGTGGCAGCCCTATTGAGTGGATTAATACCCACCACGATTGGCTTGTATTTCAAGGATTTGAATTGGAGCAAAGTGGCGGCGATAAAACCTTTGTGCTAGGGAATAGTCGTATTAATTTAGAGGTAAAAGAAAGCAACGATTGGTTTGATATTGAAGCCACTGTATGGTTTGGGCCCTATGAGATTCCCTTCATGGCACTCAAAAATCATATTTTAAAGCGAATAAAAGAATTTACCCTGCCCGGTGGCGAAATTGCCATTATTCCCGAAAAATGGTTTAGTCAATACAGCAACCTGTTCCACTTTAGCGAAGGAAAAAACGAATTAAAACTCAAAAAGCACCATTTAGGCTTGGTAAACGATATTTCCAACTCCGAATTAGCGGCCATAAGTATGGACCGTAAATTGCAAAAATTGGCGAATTTTGAAGGCATTGAGTCGGTAGCTATGCCAAAAGGTTTTAAGGGAACCCTGCGCCCCTACCAAGAAGCAGGTTACCACTGGTTTAACTTTTTACGCAAATATCACTTTGGTGGTTGCCTGGCCGACGATATGGGTTTGGGGAAAACGGTACAGGCCTTGGCTTTGCTTCAACAAGTAAAAGAAGAGCATGCTGAAGAAGGTGCTACTTCTTTAATTATTATGCCTACCTCCCTCATTTATAATTGGGAACGAGAAGCCGCCAAATTTGCGCCAAAACTTAAAATTTTGGTATATACCGGAGCGCTTCGGAACAAGGACATTAGCCAATTTGCCAACTACGATGTAGTGCTGAGCACCTATGGCATTAGCCGGGTAGATGCCGACTTATTGAGTAGCTTTTATTTTCACTACATCATTTTAGACGAAAGCCAAAACATTAAAAATGCGGCTTCAAAAGCATTTAAGGCTATTCGTCAATTTAAATCTAAAAACCGATTGATTTTGAGTGGAACCCCAATTGAAAATTCGGTAAACGATTTATGGACCCAGATGTCGTTTATAAACCCGGGCTTATTGGGTTCGCAACATTATTTCCAAGAGGAGTTTGTGTACCCCATTGAGAAAAAGAAAGACGAAGAAAAAGCGCAAAAACTACAAGCGCTTATTAAGCCTTTTGTATTGCGCCGCACCAAAGACCAAGTGGCTACCGAATTGCCACCCAAAACTGAGCATGTGTTTTATTGCGAAATGAGTGCCGAACAGGCTAGTGTGTACGAAGAAATAAAATCGAGCTATAGGAACGAATTGATGCAAAGCATTGCCGATGGTACAGTAGCTAAAAAACAAGTGGAAGTATTGCAAGGCTTAACCAAACTCCGTCAAATTGCCAATCATCCGAAATTAATACAGCCCGATTTTGAGGGCGAATCGGGAAAATTCGAAAACGTGATTCATACGCTGGATCATATTTTGGCCAATGGCCATAAGGTTTTGGTATTTTCACAGTTTGTGCGTCAACTAGATATTTACCGCAAACATTTTGATAAAGAGCATATTCGCTATGCTTATTTAGATGGACAAACCCGAAACCGCAGCGAAGTGGTAGATTCTTTTAAACAGAATGAAAATATTCAACTGTTTTTAATTTCTTTAAAAGCCGGTGGGGTGGGCTTAAACCTTACCGAGGCCGATTATGTGTTTATGCTAGACCCTTGGTGGAACCCCGCGGTTGAACAGCAAGCCATTGACCGTACCCACCGCATTGGCCAGCAAAAGAATGTGTTTATTTATAAATTCATCAGCAAAAACACGGTAGAAGAGAAAATTTTAGCGTTACAGGAACGCAAGAAAAAAGTGGCACAAGTGCTCATAACCACCGAAGATCATTTCGAAAAATCGCTTAGTGCGGCTGATATTGAAGAATTGTTAAGCTAAGCCCGGCTGAAACAAATACACGTAATTATACACATAGTGGCTGGCCGCTCCAGCTATTACAAATAGATGCCATATCTCGTGGCTGTGTACCCATTTATGGTAGGCTTTATCTTGGTAGTAAAAAACCGTTCCAACCATGTAAAATACACCGCCCAATAGTAGCCATAAAATAGCTTCCAAAGGTATTTTTAACATCATTTGATTTAACAAAGGCACAATTAATAAACCCATACCAATATAAATGGCAAGAGAAAAACCTTTATGTTGCAAGCGGTTGAAGATTTTAATGGTACAGCCGGCCAAGGCAATGAGCCATACCACCGAAAAAATAGTCCAACGTAGCCCACCATCAAATACCAACAATACCGTTGGGGTATATGAACCGGCTATCATGAGGTAAATACAGCAATGATCGAATTTTTGCCAAAAACGAATCTCTTTTTCGGTGCTTGGGTAGCCATGGTAGGTGGCGCTTATGCCAAATAATACCACCGTGCAAAGGCCGTACACCACAGCCGCAAACTGCTGAATGCTGCTTACCGATTGGGCAAATAAAAAATAGGCTCCAGGCAAGGCCAATAATGCCGGCACAAAGTGAGTGTAAAAATTAACCGGTTGACGTATTTTTCTATTCTTCATCTTGTCGGGGCTCTTTGCTTATTTGATCAAAAAGCTGATCCATTTTTTCTACATAGTCGTTGGTATCGTCTACAAAAAACTCTAACTGTGGTACAACACGCACTTGATTTTTAATTTTGGCGCCCAATTTATAGCGAATTTCGCTGGCATGTGCTTTCACGGTGCTTAAAGAAGCAGTCGCATCAACGCTGTTAAAAAAACTCAAAAATACCCGAGCAATAGCCAAATCGGGCGTTACACGTACTTTGGTAATGGTAACCAAGGTATTGGGCAAAAAATTCATGGCCTCCCGTTGAAATATTTCGGCTAAATCTTGCTGAATAACTCCGGCAAATTTCTGTTGACGTTTACTTTCCATGTAAGCTTAATTAAAGACCTAATTTATAATTAATATAACAGCTTATCAAAAGGATAGCGCTGTGTATGAATGGTTTTTACGCGATCGTATAAAAGCGTTTTAAATTGCTCTAGATTTTCTTTTTTGGTGGCCGAAATAAATAAAGCCGGGCTGCTGTTTTTAGCCATCCAACTGTGCTCAAAATCGGCTAAAGTTATTGGTTCATCATCTTCTTTTTCGAGATTTTGATAGGCATCAATTTTATTAAACACCGTAATTATTTCTTTATCAATAGCGCCCAATTCTTTGAGTGTTTCGTTCACCGTATTCATATGATCTTCAAAATTAGGGTGAGAAATATCAACCACATGAATCAAAATATCAGCTTCGCGTACTTCATCTAAAGTCGATTTAAAACACTCCACCAAATGATGCGGCAATTTGCGAATAAAGCCAACCGTATCGGAGAGTAAAAAAGGCAAATTATCAATTACCACCTTGCGTACCGTGGTATCTAAAGTAGCAAACAATTTATTTTCGGCAAACACCTCCGATTTGGAGAGCATGTTCATAATGGTAGATTTACCCACGTTGGTATAGCCCACCAAAGCCACCCTAACCAATTGATGCCGGTTTTTCCGCTGCGTGGCATTTTGTTTATCAATTTCCTCTAAGCGCTCTTTAAGCAAAGAAATTTTATTGAGGATAATACGTCTATCGGTTTCAATTTGGGTTTCACCAGGACCACGCATACCAATACCTCCTTTTTGGCGCTCTAAGTGAGTCCAAAGTCGGGTTAATCTAGGTAACATATATTGTAATTGGGCCAATTCTACCTGCGTTTTGGCTTGCGATGTTTGGGCCCTTTTGGCAAAAATATCGAGGATAAGGTTACTGCGATCTAAGATTTTGATTTGCAACTCGTTTTCAATGTTGCGCAATTGAGAAGGTGAAAGCTCATCGTCAAACACCACGATGTCTATTTCTTCGGCTTTAATATAGTCCTTGATTTCTTCCAGCTTGCCCGTACCCACAAAAGTTGCCCGATCGGGCCGTTGCATGCGTTGAGTGAAGGAATGTATGGTTTCGCCACCAGCCGTTGCTACCAAAAACTCGAGTTCCTCCAGGTACTCCCGAGTTTGCACATCGCTTTGGCCGGGTGAAATAATTCCCACCAAAATAGCCCGTTCCGGTTTAATTGCGGTGTCGTAAAATTTTTGTTTTGCCATTTAGATGAGCAAAGATACCAATTTACGAGGCTTTTTTGGAGGGAATTGGTGGATTTAGTTAAGCAGCGGAGCCAAATAAGGGGCGACCACTTTGCATAATAGCAACCATAACAACTACCAAAGCTAATCCGTAAAAAAGTAGAATAGCACGGTGTTTATTAGCAGCTTCGACAGCACGTTTAGCACGGCCATGGCCTATGGTAATTAATACCAAAGAAAACAGCATCATCACGCTATGCTCTACAGTCCAATAACGTAAGGTAGGATCTTTCATAGTAGCTGCAGAAAATTGCACTAAGGGGCTGAAATAAAACAGCGCCAAACCCAATAACAATTGCGTATGTGCAGAAATCATGGCAAATAATGCCACTTTACGATTGCCTTCGGTAAACTCTTTTTTACCTAACCAGCCAGACAAGGCCTGAACAATAGCCAATAGCACCAAGGCTAATACCACGTATCTAAAACCCGAGTGAAATTTTAAAAGAAATGAATACATATTTTTTCTATTTTGTGTATTCAAATTACGTGAATTATTTGCGAAATATTGGAAGATAATTTCTTTACTCGATGTAACAGCAAAATTACCTCGAATACGTTCTCCAAAATTGCAGAATTACTAATTTAAACATTCGAAATAATTAAAAAACAACACATGAAAAAACTCGTACTCTTTTGTTTGCTCCTAGCTGGTTTTACAGCCACGGCGCAAGAAACCTACCCAGTAAATGGGTCGTGGGATAAGCGCCCAGGCTTGTATGCATTTACCAATGCCACCATTGTGCTCAATGCCGATCAAACCATTACCAACGGAACGCTGTTGGTAAAAAATCGTAAAATTGAAGCCGTTGGTCAAACCCTAACCATACCTAAGGGTTATATTGTAATTGATTTGAAAGGAAAATTTATTTACCCTTCATTTATCGATGCCTTTAGTAGCTATGGCCTCTCAGAAGCTAGCCGCCCACAAGCAGGCGGATTTGGGCGCCAAGGTCGTTCTGCAGTATTTACCAGCACAAAAGTTGGAGCTTACAGTTGGAACGAAGCGATCAGACCAGAAATAACTGTAAAATCTATGTTTACCGTAGATGCGAAGAAAGCTGAGGAATTAAAGAAAAACGGATTTGGAGCTGTACAAGCTATCCATCGCGATGGAATAGCCCGAGGCACCTCGTCCGTGGTTAGCTTAAATGATGAAAAAGAAAATAATGCGTTTCTTAAAGATGTAGCCGCTGCGCAATACTCCTTTAATAAAGGCAGCTCCAACAACAATTATCCCTCATCATTAATGGGATCTATTTCCTTATTGCGCCAAACTTATTACGATGCACAATGGTATAAAAATCAGAAAGAAGAGTTTAATATCTCTTTAGACGAATTTAATAAAACACAAAGCCTACCTCAACTATTTGAGGTTAACGATGCCTTAAGCGTATTAAGAGCCGACAAGATTGGTGATGAATTTGGCAAACAATTCATCTTTAAAACCGACGGAAAAGAATACCAACGGATAGCCGCTATTAAAGCAACCGGCGGTAGTTTTATCGTTCCAGTAAACTTTCCGAAACCCTACGATGTAGAAAATCCCGTAGATGCTCGGAACATCAGCTTAAGTCAATTAAAAGATTGGGAATTGGCGCCAAGCAACCCAGCAGCTTTAGAAAAAGCGGGTGTTCGCTTTGCCCTTACCTCATACGGTTTAGAGAGTAGCAAAGATTTCTTGGCAAACATTCGCACCGCCATTGATCATGGGTTAAGCGAAAAGCAAGCCTTAAAATCACTTACTGAAGTGCCTGCCAGTTTATTGGGCGTAGCCGATCAGGTAGGCAGCCTAGCCCCAGGTAAATTGGCCAACTTTATTATCACTTCTGATGCGGTATTTAAAAAAGAAAGTGCCATTTATGAAAACTGGGTAGAGGGTAGCCAATATGTGGTTTCTAAAATGGATGTGAAAGATTTACGTGGCACCTATGCCCTTAGCTTAGGGGGTGTTGGTGAGTTGAAACTAAAAGTAGCCGGCACCGCCAATGCATACGATGTAAGTGTAGAGCGTCAAGGAACTGATAGTTTAAAAACAAAAGCCACCTTTAGCCGTAACGGTGATTTAGTAAACGTATACTTCGATCTTAAAAAGAAACCAAGCGCAATCATTCGCTTAAGTGGATTCATTGCTGCAACCAACCCATTGGTATTTAAAGGAGACGCCATTGCCACCGACGGTACTAGTAGCAAATGGATAGCCACCTTCCAAGAAGAGGTAAAAGCCACTGCTGTAACCGCGAAAAAAGAAACACAAAAGCCTGTTGTAGGAAGTGTTATTTATCCGTTTACCGCTTTCGGTTATACCGAAGCACCTAAAGCAGAAACCGTATTGTTTAAAAATGCTACGGTTTGGACCAATGAAAAAGAGGGTATTTTACCCAATACCGACGTGCTAATTGAAAATGGAAAAATAAAAGCAATTGGGAAAAACTTGCCTGCCGGTACCGCTAAAGTAATTGATGCTACAGGCAAACAATTAACGCCAGGTATTGTTGACGAACACTCTCACATTGCCGGATCGGGTGGTATTAATGAAGGGGCGCAATCGGTAACTTCAGAAGTACGCATTGCCGATATCATCAATTCAGAAGACGTAAACATTTACCGCCAATTAGCCGGTGGGGTAACTACTTCTCATATTTTACACGGATCGGCCAACGCCATTGGTGGACAAACTCAAGTACTTAAATTACGTTGGGGTAAAACGCCCGAAGAATTAAAATTTGAAGGAAGTGATGGCTACATTAAATTTGCCTTGGGTGAAAATGTGAAACAAAGTAATTCATCAAATTTCCCAACCAATGCCAGTCGTTTCCCACAAAGCCGCATGGGAGTAGAACAAGTATATGTAGATGCCTTTACCCGTGCTAAAGAATACGAAGCAGCACGTGCCGTAAAAGGAAATACGGTTCGTAGAGATTTAGAATTAGATGCCTTAGTAGAAATTTTAAATCAAAAACGATTCATCACCTGCCACTCTTACGTACAATCGGAAATTAACATGCTCATGCACGTTGCCGATTCTATGGGCTTTAAAATAAACACCTTTACCCATATTTTAGAGGGTTATAAAATGGCCGATAAAATGGCTGCAAGAGGTATCGCCGCTTCTACGTTCTCCGATTGGTGGGGCTACAAAAGCGAAGTACTCGAGGCCATCCCGTACAATGGAGCCTTAATGCACCAAATGGGCGTAGTAACCGGCTTTAATTCCGATGATGCCGAAATGGCCCGTCGTTTAAACCAAGAAGCAGCAAAAGCCATTACTTACGGTGGTATGAGCGAAGAAGAAGCCTTTAAACTCGTTACTTTAAACCCAGCTAAAATGCTTCACATTGATAATCGTGTGGGTAGTATTAAAGTAGGGAAAGACGCCGATTTGGTACTCTGGTCTGCCAACCCATTATCTGTTTATGCCTTAGCAGAAAAAACCTTTGTAGATGGTATACAATATTGGGATTTGAACAAGAATACCGAAAGTCTAAAAACAATGAGTGCCGAGAAAGGACGCATTATCCAAAAAATGATGGATGCCAAAAATGGGGGTAGTGCTACCCAACGTCCAAGCATGCAACGTCAGCGTTTATACGAATGCGAAACCTTAGAAGAAGATCAATTTGTAAACAACAACAGATAAAAAACTTAGAAAAAAAGATGAAAAGATATAGTTTAAGTCTTGTCGCACTGGTGTTAAGCACCCTATGTTTCGGACAAGCCAACATATTACCAGGCAAAGCACAAAGCAAGCCTACAATTATTAGCCATGCCACCATACACACCGCAACAGGGCTTGTAATTAACAATGGGTTTATTGCCTTTGCAGGAGGTAAAATTACCGCACTAGGCGAAGGGGAAGCACCGAGCATTGCCGGTGCCAATACCATTGATGCTAGCGGAAAACACGTTTACCCAGGATTTATTGTACCAAACACCATTTTAGGTTTGGTAGAAATTGAATTGGGTGCTCGTAGTACCGATGATGGAACCGAAGTGGGAGAAATTAATCCACACGTTCGTTCTCTTATTGCGTTTAATACCGATTCAAAAGTCATTCCAACCACCCGTTCCAATGGAATTTTGATGGCACAGCCTACTCCACTAGGAGATTTAATTCCAGGACAATCATCGGTAGTTACGCTTGATGCCTGGAATTGGGAAGATGCCGCTTACAAAAAAGATATGGCTGTACACGTAAATTGGCCGAGCACCCAAGGTACAGGGCCGGCTGCCGAAGCCGGACAAAAGGCCTTAGATCAACTAAACAGTTATTTTACCGAAGCAAAGGCCTATGCTCAACTAACAAAACCTGCAGTTACCAACGCCCGTTTCGAAGCCTTAAAGGGTTTGTTTGACGGTAGCAAAAAGCTGTTTGTAAATGTAAACCAGGCAACAGGTATGTTACAGGCTATAAACTTTACCAAATCATTTGGCCTAAACCTAGTACTTGTTGGTGCTAGCGAAGCGTATTTAATAGCCGATATATTAAAAGAAAATCAGGTTCCGGTAATTATTGCCGAAACCCAAGCACTACCCGATAAAAACGACGATGATGTATACTTACCTTACGAATTGCCAAAGATTTTACAAGACGCAGGCGTATTGGTAGCACTAGGTGGAAATAATCGTGTCGACCGTATACGTAGCTTGCCTTTTCAGGCGGGTACTGCGGCAGCCTATGGCTTAAGCAAAGAACAAGCCTTGGCTCTTATTACCCTAAATACAGCCAAGATATTAGGAATTGATAAAAGCACCGGTAGCTTAGAAGTAGGTAAAGATGCAACCCTATTTATTTCGGGTGGCGATGCCTTGGATATGCTAGGTAATAAAGTAGAAAATGCCTTTATACAAGGCAGAACTATCAACCTAGACAATTTGCACAAGCAATTGTATAAGCGTTATCAAGAAAAATACGGCGTAAAATAAGTCGATTCCTCTAAAGAAAAGCCTCTCGATATTCGGGGGGCTTTTTTTGTGGGCAAAAGGGTATAAAATAAAAAAGTCCCTGACGGGCGTCTGGGACTTTTTTAAACTAACCAATTATAAACCTAAAGAATAAGGTTGCTATGGGATAAGGAATCGAACCTCTAGAAAAGCTTTTGACTTTTCTCACCTGTTAAAAACTTCCCACGGATGAATGATACTTTCGAATCATTGATACAAATATAAATGAAAGTGATTTTTTTTGCAAATATGATAATGATTTAATTCAATTTTTAATATAATTGTAATATAAACTTAACATAGAAACAAGTTTTTCAAATAATGACAGAAAAAAAGCCTCAAAATTTAGAAATTGACAATTTAGATAAGGAGATTTTATCCATTTTAATGGCCGATGCCACCATTCCTTACACCGAGATTGCCAAAAGATTAATCATTTCTGGTGGAACGGTGCACGTTCGGATGAAAAAGATGCAAGACATGGGGATTATTGAGGGTTCGCAGTTAAATGTAAATGCCCAAAAAATTGGCTACGATATTTGTGCATTCTTGGGTATTTTTCTGCAAAAGGGATCGAAGTATAACGAGGCGGTAGAACGCCTAAAGGAAGTGAAAGAAATTGTGGAACTGCATTATTGTACTGGGGCTTACAGCATGTTCGCTAAAATTGTTTGTAAAGATACCAACCACTTACGCCGAGTGCTAAACGATGACATACAAGCCGCACCCGGCATACAACGCACCGAAACTTTTATCTCTTTAGAAGAAAGCATAAAGCGGCAAATTCAAATAGCTTAAAAACAAGTAAGCCCCGATAATTACCGGGGCTTACTTGCAATTGGTTAGTTAAATCGTTTATTTATTAAGGTACAATACCTCTTTAACTGCTTTAATTACACGCTCTGCATTGGGCAAAGCTTCTTGAATTAGTGTTGATGCGTAAGGCAAAGGCACATCGGCAGAGGTAATACGAATAATTGGCGCATCTAAATAATCGAAAGCTTCACGTTGTACTTTAAAACTTACTTCGGTAGAAATAGAGGCTAAAGGCCAAGCTTCTTCTACAAATACCATACGGTTAGTTTTCTTTACAGAGGCAATCACAGTAGCATAATCAATGGGGCGTACGGTACGCAAGTCAATTACTTCTACATTAATTCCTTCTTTTGTTAATTCTTCTACCGCTGGCATGACCACACGGCTTAACATTTTACCAAAGGTTACGATGGTTACATCGCTACCTTCTTTTACCACACGGGCTTTGCCAATAGGTAAATAATATTCTTCTTCGGGCACTAAACCCTTATCGCCATACATCACTTCCGATTCCATAAAAATTACTGGATCTGGATCGATAATAGCTGATTTTAATAAGCCTTTTGCTTCGTACGGATCGGCCGGAACTACCACTTTTAAACCTGGGCAGTTGGCATACCAATTTTCGAAATTTTGAGAGTGTTGGGCACCTAATTGTCCGGCATTACCGGTTGGACCGCGAAATACCATAGGCATAGGGAATTGACCACCACTCATAGAGAGCATTTTGGCAGCTGAATTAATTACCTGGTCAATAGCTACTAAAGAGAAGTTAAAGGTCATGAATTCTACAATAGGGCGTAAGCCATTCATGGCGGCACCAACTGCAATACCTGTAAAACCCAATTCGGCAATGGGAGTATCTATAATGCGTTTTTCGCCAAACTCTTCTAACATCCCCTGGCTCACTTTATAGGCGCCATTGTACTCGGCCACTTCTTCACCTATTAAAAAGATGGTTTCATCTTTTCTCATTTCTTCGTTCATTGCTTCGCGAAGGGCTTCTCTAAATTGTAGTTCTCTCATGGTGTTCAAATCAACTTTTCGGAAGGCAAATATAATCTAGTTTTTTGAAATCTGAGGGCTAGAATGTGAAACGTTAGTATCTTCTCCTTTAATCCGTACTATTTTCGTCGGCCCCGGCCAACTCCAGCAAGGTATCGGGTGCTTGAAAATTATTGCGCACAAAAGTACACCAGTTACAATCTTCTTTACCACAACCATCAAAACGGTGGTTTTTAATGTTCTCAAAAGTTTCCTTTATTTGGGTACGTACGATTTTTAAATCTTCGGGCTTAATAAGCACCTTAGCTTTTACATATTCATCGTTATAAGGTTCTATAAAATCGAAATCAACGGCAGTTACTTCCCAGTCATGGCGTGGGTCGTTCTCAACCAATAAGCGATAAAACACAGCTTGGCGCCAATAATCGCCACCCAATATGTTTTTCTCATCGGCCGGCTTTAGCTTGGCCTTGGCATTTTCATAGCTGCCCGTTTTATAATCTACAATGGTAATTTGCTTGCCATCAAATTCAATTTTATCCAAGTCGCCTTTTACCGGAATGCCGCCTATTTCTACCTGTTTTATTTTGTGTTCGGTAAGGGTATTTTTATTCCACTCGTTTACATAGCGCTCGTAATAGGCGGGTAAAATTTTATCCCCATGATCTAGCCTACGGGTATATTGTTCGTCGGTAAAAGCTTCGCGATTGCGTTTCATATACCACCTAAAATCGTCCATAAACCGCTCAATAGAATGAAATTCCTGGTTATTATCAGGCAGGGTTCTAAACAATTTATTCAGCGCCCAATGCACTGCCGAACCAAAAGTCATGGTATCGTTTTTACCGCTCGGCACTCGAATTAAATTATTGAAATAGAATTTAAGCGGACAGTCTAAATAATTATTAAGATGTGTTACGCTGAGGCTATATTTTTCTAGTAAATGATCAATATAAGGGCCGTCAATTAAGCCCGGATTAATCCGTTCATCGGCACTAAACTGCAATACAAAAAAGGCTTCTAAATCTGCTGTAGGTACCTCTACAAATTCTTCCTGCAAATCGGTACTGGCTTTAATTTCGCCAATAAACAGGGTAGCTTCTTGTGGTTTTCCCTTCAAATCTTCGTTTACGTACGAAATGACTAATTCTTTACGGGCACGTGTAATGGCCACGTAGAACAAGCGACGCAATTCTTCCAAATCGCTGGTATTGGCAAGCGATGAAAACACCGTATCTGGTAACTTATATTCGCCACTCGTATTTTTACGCTTCTCTTCCCAAACTTTGCGGTTGGCGCCCACTAAAAACACATAATCAAACTCCAAACCCTTTGCGCTGTGGCAGGTTAAAAAATGCACGCCAGTTTCGTTAAAAATAGAGTGGGTTAAGGATAGGGGCAAATCGTGCTCTTCTAAAGAATCGAGCAGACTTACAAAGTCTACCAAACTTAAATCGGGCTTTTTGCGGCTTTCATCTTTTAAGAAATTAAAAATAGAGGTGAGCATTTGCATCAACCAGGTTTTATCTGCCGATTGCAATACATAAGCCAATAAACCACCTCGAACCATCATTTTTTCGAACAAATTATGAAGTGTAAGGTTGGCGGCTTCTTTAATCCAATACTCTAAATCGTTGCTTAAGCGCTGAATTTGTTTTAAACTCTCGGTATTGAGTTCTGTTTCGGGCTTACGAGCAAGTTCATACAGTTTTCTGCGGATGGAGGTTCTTTCTTTGGCATCGTGGTTTTGCTGGCTAACCTCTACGCTAAACTTGGCAATATCCATCGAGTCTATTTGGTAAAAATCGTAATGCATCAATTCAAAAAGCAAGCCATCGCCACTATACGGAAATTGTTGTTCGGCAGCTACATAACGCAATAGGTTGATGATTTTTTTACCAAAGGGTTCTGTTAAAATATTCACCTTTTTTTTGGTGTTTACCGCAATATCTTTAAGCTGAAAATAACGGGCCAGCTCTTCACCCGAACGGTGTTCTTTATAAATAATCGCTATTTCTTGCGGAGCTACACCTTGTGAAATTAAGTCTTCCACTTGGCGGGTTATATGGGCAAATTCTTGGAATTGGCTACCATATGCTCTAATTACTGGCTTTACTTCGGAGTGGGCATAGTTTGCATTTTTAGCCAATAAATGCTTGCTTAAGCCCTGCAATTTTACCCGCTCTTTATTTTGCTCTATGAGCACCCGTGCGGTATCTAAAATATGCTGCGACGAACGGTAATTATCCGTAAGCATCACTTGGTATAATTGATGAGCATAGGTAGCGTGGTAAGCTTCTATATTTTGCACGTTGGCTCCCTGAAACCTAAAAATAGATTGATCATCATCGCCCACCACAAAAATATTGGGGGTATCCCAATAGCTAATTAAAAGTTGGATAAGTTCGTTTTGCGAACCGCTGGTGTCTTGGTATTCGTCTACCAATACATACTGAAAACGCTCTTGGTAATTGAGCAATAAGTACTCATCTTTTTTAAAAGCTTCGAGCACCCACAAAATCATATCGTCGTAATCGTAACGATTCATCTGCTGTATCAGTTTGCGGTAGGCCGGAAACTCCTTGGCAGCGGCACGTAATTTTTCGAGCGATTCTAAAAGGGTATTAAATACCGGTTTTAGTTCACCCGGCTGCTTATCTTTATATTTTTTCTGGTATTTATAGTCGGCATAATAAGAACTTCCTGGCTCCGAATCTTTTACCAGCTCAATATATTCATCAATTTTATCACTAATAAATTCGCCCGACCAATCTTCTCGTTTCATGGTGGCAAAAAGATTTTGCAAGCGTTTAATTTCGTAATACACATCGCCTCTAAAACGCTTTAAAGGGTGGTCTTTATCAAAACTATTTACCAATTTCCGAAACAAATCTATACGCTCCAAATCGGAGAGCACATCTAGCTCCAGCTTGCCAAAGTAATCGAGATTTTCTTGAATAATATCGTTACAAAAAGCATGAAAGGTATAAATGTTTACCCGATATGCTTCGGGACCAATAAAGTCGAACAAGCGTTTACGCATAGCCACCGCACCAGCTTCAGTATAGGTAAGGCATAAAATATTGTGGGCTTGGGTATCGGTATCGAGCAAAATTTTACCAATACGAGCAGCTAAAATTTGGGTTTTGCCCGTTCCGGGACCGGCAATTACCAATACCGGCCCATCTAATTGGTTTACGGCCTTTAATTGATTCTCGTTTAAAGAGGCTAAGGCTTGCTTAAATTGTTCGTTGTATTTATTGAGAATTTGCATACTGTTTAAAGGTACATAAAAGGATGAAAATGTGCTGATTTACGACCTTGATTGACACCTAAATTTTAAGCACGATGTTGTTGATACATTTTAAATCGATTTTTTATTGCATAATCTTTTTTATATGCTCTTTTGCAATTCAAAAAATGATTTCAATCATTCATATAGGAAATATATGTACTATCGAAATTACCGGAAAATTTGAGTAACTATTTAAATCCATTTGGCTTTGCAAAAGTAAGCAAGCACTCGAAAACTTGACTGGCAAATAATTATCTTTACCAAAATTTAAACACACATGAGCGTATCGGCATTGGCCCAAACCCTAAAAGGATCCGAAATTATTAAAATCGGAGGGGAAATTAATGAGCTGAAAAAGCAGGGAGAAAAAATTGCCAATTTAACTATCGGCGATTTTGATCCGGCTATTTTTCCTGTACCAAACGGATTAAAACATACCATTATTGATGCCTATCATGCCAACCATACCAATTACCCACCAGCTGATGGGGTGAGTAGCTTACGAGAACAAGTCAGTGTGTTTTTAGAAGAACGCTACCATTTAAACTACGCCCCTAAAGAAATTTTAATTGCAGGAGGCTCTCGTCCGCTTATTTATGCCACGTATTTAGCCTTAGTAGATCCGGGAGATAAAGTAGTATATCCGGCACCATCTTGGAACAACAACCACTATTGCCACCTTGCTGGGGCAGAAGGTATAGCTGTTCCCACCAAGCCCGAAAATTTATTTATGCCAACCGCCGATGAGTTGCGTCCGCACCTAGCTGGTGCCACAATGTTAGCTCTTTGTTCGCCTCTAAACCCAACCGGTACCATGTTTGGTAAACATGCCTTGGCAGAAATTTGCGACTTGGTTCTCGAAGAAAATAAAAAACGTAAAGCAGGCGAAAAGCCCTTGTATCTGCTATATGATCAGATCTATTCTATGCTTACGTTTAACAATACGGAACACGTAGACCCGGTAAGCTTACGCCCTGAGTTAAAAGAGTATGTGGTGTACATTGATGGCATATCTAAATGTTTTGCCGCTACCGGTGTTCGTGTTGGCTGGGGATTTGGTCCGGAGGCTATTATGGGTAAAATGAAATCAATTTTAGGCCACGTGGGGGCTTGGTCGCCAAAAGCCGAACAAATTGCCACCGCTCAATTTTTAAAAGACACAGTAGCGGTAAACACCTACTTACACGCTTTTAAAATCCAAATTCAAAAAAGTTTAGACACCCTTTACCAAGGCATTAAACAATTAAAATCGGAAGGTTTTTCTGTTGATGCTATTGAACCCATGGGAGCCATATACCTCACTGTGCAGTTAGAGTACGCCGGTAAAACCACTCCAGATGGTACCGTTTTAAAAACTAGTGCCGATATTAATTTTTACCTTATTAAAGAAGCTAAAATTGGCTTGGTTCCTTTTTCCGCCTTTGGTAACGGTACCGATGTAAACTGGTTTAGAGCTTCAGTAGGAGCTTGTTCATTAGCTGATATTGAAGAAATGCTACCTCGGCTAAAATCGGCCTTACAAAAATTACGCTAAACCATGGCTTTCGGAAAACTGTACCTTATTCCTGTTCCATTAGCCGATGAAACGGTAGCTGCTGTTATTCCTTTAGAACAAAGCATCCTGATCAACCAGATAAAACATTATGTGGTAGAGAACGAGAAAACAGCTCGGCGTTGGCTTAAATATATGGGCTTAAAAACACCTCAAAGTGAATTGGATATTTTGGTGTTTGATAAACGAAGTAATAAGCAACAATTGGCATCTTATTTTAAAGCACTAAAAGCCGGAAACGATGTGGGCTTAATGAGCGAAGCAGGCTGTCCCGGTGTAGCCGATCCGGGTGCCGAATTGGTTGCCGAGGCGCACCGATTGGGTATAGAAGTAGTGCCATTAGTGGGCCCGAGTTCTATTTTGTTAGCCCTCATGGGTTCGGGCTTTAACGGACAAAGTTTCGCTTTTCAAGGCTATCTTCCCATTGATAGAGGAGCAAGAGCCAAACGCATTAAAGAATTAGAGGGCTTGGCCGAACGCTTAAACCAAACGCAGTTGTTTATTGAAACGCCTTTTCGCAACAATCAAGTATTAGACGAAGTGTTGAGAAGTTGCCATCCACAAACCCCGCTATGTATTGCCTGCAATCTTACCTCAGCTGAAGAGTTTATAAAAACTAAAACAGTGGCCGAATGGAAAATACAGGTGCCCGAATTACACAAAAAACCAACTATTTTTCTGCTTTACAAGCGGGGCTAATTAGCCGTGAATGGTTTCTGATTTACCGTAACGTTGAATAACCTCGGCTTCGTAGTGTAGAAAATCTTGCCAACGTTTGTCCACATCAATACTGCCAGCATATTTTTTAGCCATACGTAAAAACATAGTATAATGTCCAGCTTCGCTAATCATTAGCTCGTGGTAAAAGGTTGCTAATTCCGGATCGTTAATATGCTCCGACATGACCTTAAATCGTTCGCAACTGCGGGCTTCAATCATGGCAGAAAATAGCAAGCGATCTACCAATTGTTGTTCGCGACTGCCTCCTTTTACTAAAAACTGAAACAATTCATTTACGTAATGATCTCGGCGTTCTTTACCCAATACAAAACCCCGAGCTAAAATGATATCATGCACCCGTTTAAAATGCTCCATTTCTTCTTGCGCTAGCATGGCCATTTCGTTTACCAAATCAGATAAATTGGGGTTTTGAACAATAATGGTGATGGCATTTGTCGCAGCTTTCTGTTCGCAAAAAGCATGATCAATCAATATTTCTTCGATATTACTTTCAACTACATTTTTCACCCACAGCGGGTCGGTGGGTAGTTTTAGTTTAAGAATAGTTCCTGCTTTTGCCATTGCTAGCTATATAAACTTTTACTCTCTATAAACTCTATAACCGAATCGGGAACGAAAAAGCGAATGCTCTTTTTGTCTTTAATGGCTTGGCGAATAAAGGTAGCCGACAATTCCATAATAGGCGTTTCGGTTATAATTACCGAAGGATGGGTAGCTAATTCTGGCAGTTCGGTTCCCCGACGTGGATAAACCATGATATGATAATCGTGAAGCAAAATCTCATAATTTTTCCATTTTTTTAAGGAGGCTAAATTATCGGAGCCCATAATTAAGTTGAAGTTATGTTCTGGATATTTTGCTTTAAGATGCGTAAGTGTATCAATGGTGTATGAAGGCTGTGGCAATTGAAACTCTACATCGCATACGCGTAAATTCTCGGTATCATCTATTGCCAAACGAACCATTTCTAATCGGTCATACGTATGTACTAGGGTCTCTTTCTCTTTTAAGGGATTGTGTGGCGATACCACCAACCAAACCTGATCGAGACCGGTATAGGTAGCCATATAATTGGCTATTATTAAATGCCCAGCATGTATAGGATTAAAGGAACCAAAAAATAAACCAATTTTCATGACAGGGTATTGGGTTTATTTAGCTAAAAAATCAAGAACCAAAGTTTCGGCCTGGGTACACGCAGTTTGCAAGTCGTTATTCTGTAAAATCACATCAAATTTGCCGACATATTTTAACTCTTTTTCTGCTTTTTCTATGCGTTCGGCCAATTTTTCAGGGCTATCGGTAGCTCTACTTGTTAAACGCTCTATAAGCACTTCTAAAGAGGGTGGTTGCACAAAAACTGCCAACGCATGTTCTTCAAATTTCTTTTTCAAGTGAAGTCCGCCTTCTACATCAATATCAAAAATAACGTGCTTGCCTTCCTTCCATAAACGTTCAATTTCTGAACGTAAGGTGCCGTAAAAATTATCGGTATAAACCTCCTCAAACTCTACGAATTCTTTTTTGGCAATGCGGTGCAAAAACTCTTCTTTACTTATAAAATAATAGTCTTTACCATCAACTTCGTTACCTCGTTTAGCACGAGTGGTAGCCGAAACCGAGAAGGCTAATTGCGCTATTTTACCCAATAAATGATGCACAATAGTGGTTTTACCTGCACCCGATGGGGCTGAAAATATAATGAGTTTACCTTGTTGCATACCGCTATCTTTAATTAAAGTACGTTGAGTAGCTGTTCTTTAATTTTCTCTAATTCTTCTTTCATGTTTACCACCAATTGTTGCATATGAGCATCGTTTGCTTTAGAACCAATGGTATTAATTTCTCTACCTATTTCTTGTGAAATAAATCCTAATTTTTTGCCATTCGCATCGGGATGGTTGAGGGTGCTTATAAAATAATCGGCATGACTTTTTAAGCGGATTTTTTCTTCCGTAATATCTAATTTATCGATGTAATAAATGAGTTCCTGTTCGAACCTGTTTTGATCGATGTGTTCTTTTAAAAGATGTTCGTTCAAAATAGTTGATAGGCGTTCGCGAATGGCCGGAATGCGTTTTTTCTCAGCTATTTCTACCTCGGCCAAGCTGGTTAAAATATGCTGAATACGCAATTCTAAATCTTTTTTAAGCACGGCACCTTCATCGGCTCTAAACTGCTGAAAGGCTTTGGACGATTGCTGAAAGGTGTCTAAAATGAGTGCCCACTCTTCATCACTACCCGTTTCATCGGTATAGCTAATTACTTCGGGCAGGTTTAAAGCCAAAGAGAATAAATTATTACTTGTATCTCCCAAATTGGCCGCTGCAGCTTGCAATTGCATATAGTACGCCGCCAATTTAGCCTGATCTATTTGTGCCGTTTTGCTTTCAGACTGATTGTTTTCAATAGTAAGTGCAACGTATGCCTTTCCTCGTTCAATACTTTTGCTGCATTCGTTTCGCAAGAGCAATTCCTTATCGGAATAGGCTTTGGGCATTTTTAAAGAAAGCTCTAAAAATTTACTGTTTAGCGATTTAATTTCTACGGTAATTTTACTATTTTCCGCATCAAGAGTAGCTAAACCGAAACCGGTCATTGATTTAATCATTGAGCAAAGATACTATAAATTTGATTCTAGCCGAAGATAGGAATGCTTACTGAATGGCCAAAATAGCTTGGGACATTTGCTCTTTTACGGTAACCTTTAAGGTTTCTACATCTAAAACCGTTAAGCCTTTCACGTGTATTGGTGGAAGAAATATACAGGTAATAGTTCCCGGTTTTACCAATAATGGGGCTTTACGGGGCATAAGCTCTCGAGCATTAACCAGCACCATGGGCGCCAGAGGTGTTTGCGTTTCAATGGCTATGCGAAAGGCACCATCGTAAAAATTACCCAAAATCTCATCGGAGGTATTCATGGTACCCTCCGGAAAGATAAAAATAGATTGTCCGGCGGCTATTTCTACTTTTAGGGCTTGCACACTGGCTGCCCTACTTTCGGGGTTTTTGCGGTCGAGCATAACCACAACATTTTTGTACAATAGGCCAAAGATGGGCACTTTCGCCATTTCTATCTTACCCAAAGGCTTAAAAGCTTGGGGGGCTGCCAATACTACCGAAATGGCATCGAGATAGGAGCCATGGTTACACACATAAATGTAGGATTGGGTGGTATCTATGGCCTCTCTATTTTTTATTTTAATGCGGTACAAGCATAAAATGGCTACCCCCTTAGCCCAAATACGCAAACAAGTGAAAGATAAAGATTGTGCTTTTTTGCCCTTAAATAAGAGTTGAATGAGAATAATAAACGGAAACATCAACAGCATAAAGCTGATGAATACTACTAAGCCCCAAAGCAAATACAAACTAGCAAAAATATTTCTGATGATGTGCATGGTTTAAATACTTAAAGTTTCGCAGGCCTTTTCGGCCGCCATTTGTTCAGCGTTTTTCTTGTTAAAATCACGACCCAATCCTACTACTTCGCCATCTACAAAAGCCTGTATGGAAAATAATTTTTCAGATTCGTCGTCTTCATTTACAAGCGGTTCAAAAGCAAACTCTTTCCCTTCGCGTTGGCACCATTCTATGAGTTTGCTTTTAAAATTGGTTTCGGTTAATTCCAATTGGTGTACATCTACGTGGTCTTGTATAATGCGATTAAGAATAAGGTCTTTGGTAAACGTATACCCTTTATCAAGATACACAGCACCAATAAAGGCCTCAAAAGCATCGCCCAAGAGCGAACTTTGTTTATTGCCGTAGTTTATCGTTTTAGCATCGTATTCAATTAACTCGTTAAAGCCGAGTTTACGGGCCAGTTGATTTAGGTTTACCCTACTTACAATTTTAGAGCGCATTTCGGTTAAAAAGCCTTCGTTTTTGTAGGGGTAACGTTTAAAAAGCATTTCGGCTACTACAGAACCTAAAATGGCATCGCCCAAAAACTCTAAACGTTCGTTGCTACTTTTGGTACCATTTTTTAAGGAAATAGCTACCGATCGGTGGCGAAAAGCCATTCGGTATAAATTTAAATTGCTTGGGACAAAGCCCAACATATTTTTTAGGCTCTTTGCAAACTTACGATGCGGAGATAAATAGAGATTGTATGCTTGAAAAATGCGCATCTAAAAACGTTAGTGAATCGAGTTGTACGATTAATTACAACGAATGTAAGAGAAAGTAAGGAAATTAGGCTTGATATTTTTTAAATATCACCGAGGCATTATGTCCACCAAAGCCAAAGGTATTGCTTTGTGCGGCACGAACTTCGCGTTTTTGCGCTTTATTGAAGGTAAGGTTCAATTTCGAATCAATCTCCGGATCGTCGGTAAAATGATTGATAGTGGGAGGAATAATATCGTTTTGCACAGCCAATATAGAAGCAATGGCTTCTACCGCACCAGCTGCACCCAACAAATGGCCCGTCATTGATTTGGTAGAGCTGATATTTAAACGATAAGCATCTTCGCCAAATAAACTTTGTATGGCTTTGGTTTCGCTGATATCTCCCAATGGTGTTGAGGTTCCGTGTACATTGATATAATCAATATCCGAAGTGCTCATACCTGCATCTCTCAAAGCGTTAGTCATTACCAATTTGGCACCTAAACCATCCGGATGTGGGGCGGTAATGTGATTTGCATCGGCACTCATGCCTCCACCAACCAATTCAGCATAAATTTTAGCGCCACGTGCTAAAGCATGCTCCAGTTCTTCTAAAACTAGAGTTCCAGAACCTTCTCCGGCTACAAAACCATCACGATCTTTATCAAAGGGGCGTGATGCTGTTTTAGGATCATCATTTCTGGTAGAAAGTGCGTGCATGGCATTAAAACCTCCAATACCGGCTTCGTAAATAATAGCTTCAGAACCACCCGAAATAATAATATCGGCCATGCCTAAACGCACATAATTAAATGCATCAATTAAAGCATTGGTAGAAGAAGCACAAGCAGAAACGGTTGAGAAGTTGGGACCACGTAAACCATATTTAATAGAAATATGGCCCGGGGCAATATCCAAAATCATTTTTGGAATAAAGAAGGGGTTGAAACGAGGGGTCCCATCGCCACCGGCAAAATTGGTTACCTCGTCTGAAAACGTTTTTAAACCGCCAATACCCGATCCCCAAATTACACCAATGCGGTTGGTATCAAGATTTTCGAAATCTAAACCCGCATCTTTTACAGCCTCATCGGTAGAGGCTAGGGCAAAATGTACAAAGGGATCTAGCTTGCGGGCATCTTTGCGATCCATAAATTGTTCAGGATCGAAGTTTTTAACCTCACAAGCAAATTTGGTTTTAAAA
>CAMBMM010000002.1 GCA_945868825.1 Sphingobacterium thalpophilum | reverse complement strand
GGTTTTAAAAAGAGTGGTGTCAAAATGGGTTATTGGATTGGCACCACTTACTCCATTCAGCAAGTTATTCCAAAACTCAGGAACCGTATTACCGATTGGAGTAAGTGCACCTAAACCCGTTACAACAACTCTTTTAAGCGCCATTGGAGCGTATTATTTTACGTTTGTTTCTAAATAGGCAATAGCTTGACCAACCGTACCGATGGTTTCAGCTTGCTCATCAGGAATAGCAACATTGAATTCTTTTTCGAATTCCATGATAAGCTCTACGGTGTCTAATGAGTCGGCTCCTAAATCGTTGGTAAAAGAAGCTTCTGGAGTAACTTCTGCTTCATCAACTCCTAATTTTTCTACGATAATTGCTTTGACTCTTGATGCGATATCAGACATAGTTTTTATGATTTAAGGGTTAAATAATTCTGTGCAAAGAAAAATAAATAATATCAAATATCAAACCTTTTTGTTTTTGTCTTATACACATCGCCAATTAAACGCAAATGATGTTACTTTTGTATAGAAATAAATCGGAATAAAAACAGTGAATAAAATTACGTTAAAACTAGAACTCGATTTCGATTTCATTGTACTGGCCATTACTACCTCTTTAAAAGATTATAGGCTATGTTTTCACCTCAATAAATTCGCTCCGGCCAATTTTATGCGGGTTGATGAATTGGCCCTACCCCTATCCGATAGCCATACTGTAGCACTATTTAACAGATATACGTATCTGCCAGAAAATAGCGATACAGAATTTTATCTCTTAAGTAATAAGGGTTCGGATGGTTTATTAATACCCGAAATGAACCGCGTAGATTACTTTTTAGTGATTAAAAATTTTATTGATGAGGAGGATTTAGAAGCTTGGATAAACCATTTAAAACAAATTCCTGAAGTGCTAGCTGCCGTAGAAGTTGATGTTAAAAAGTTGAAATCCAAAGAAAATCTGCTATTTTAGCGCTGTTTATAATATAGGTGTACCTCATACACTCATTTTAAAATACCATTCAAACACACCCTGCATGAAGCAAGTTCAAAGTAGAACTAAAATTGTGGCCACCATGGGCCCGGCATCTTCCCAAAAAGAAATGCTCATAAGTATGATAGAAGCCGGATTGAACGTATGCCGCTTAAACTTTTCGCATGGTAGTCAAGAAGTTCATCAAAAAACCATTAACACCATTCGCGAAATTAACGCAGCATATAAAACCAATGTGGGTATTTTGGCCGATTTACAAGGACCAAAAATTCGTATTGGTATGGTACAAGAAGGCGGTATACAACTCGTAAATGGCGCACAAATAACCATTACTACTACCGAGCAAATTGGCGATAACGAAAAAATATACATTACCTACGATACTTTCCCGAACGATGTACGCCAAGGAGAAATTATTTTATTAGATGATGGCAAGCTACAATTGCGTGTGCTCACTACTAATAATAAAGATGAAGTGCTTTGCGAAGTGGTACATGGCGGTATTTTAACATCTAGAAAAGGGGTAAACTTACCCAACACCAAGGTATCGTTACCTAGTTTAACCGAGGAAGATTTAAGTAATTTACATTTTGCCCTTAAAAATGATATTGAGTGGATCGGGCTTTCATTTGTGCGTGATGCCAACGATATTGTGGAATTAAAGCATATTATTGCCCAAAGTGGAAAACCAGCTCGTGTAATTGCCAAAATAGAAAAACCAGAAGCCATTGAAAATATAGATGAAATTATTTCGGTAACCGATGGGGTTATGGTAGCACGTGGCGATTTGGGTGTAGAAATGCCCATGGAGCAAGTGCCCGTATTGCAAAAAATGATTGCTAAAAAATGTCGTGCAGCGGGTAAACCCGTAATTGTGGCCACACAAATGCTCGAAAGCATGATTACCACACCACGCCCAACCCGTGCCGAAGTAAACGACGTGGCCAACTCGGTATTAGATGGCGCCGATGCCGTAATGTTAAGCGGCGAAACCTCGATAGGTGACTTTCCGCTAATTGTAATTGAAACGATGCAGAAAATTATTACCAACGTAGAAGAAAATGCTTACCACTACAATACCCAAAAAGTACTCGACCAAAACTCAAGTACCTACATGGCTGATGCGGTTTGTGGAACCGCAGTACATTTAGCCGAACAAACCCACGCCGTAGGTATTGTATCTATGACTTACTCGGGTTATACCGCATTCGAAATTTCTAGTCACCGGCCCAAAGCCAGTACCTTTATTTTTACCAGTAACCGCAACCTACTAAACGCCTTAAGTTTAGTATGGGGTGTACAAGCATTTTATTACGATAAATTTGAAAGTACCGACAATACCATTAGCGAAGTAAACACCATACTCAAAGCCGAACACTTAGTAAAAACCGGCGACGTAGTAATTAATACTGCCGCCATACCTATCAAGAATAAAGGCAAAACCAATATGGTAAAAGTGACCGTGATAGATTAAAAAACTAACCCTTTCATAAAGTAAAGCCCCTTAACATTTTACTAGGGGCTTTTTTAGTCGCAAAAAATGGTGCAACAAGTGCCTAAATAGTGGGTCAAAAACTATAACTAAAAATTATTTTTTTCCGAGTTTTCCACAGACATAATTACTTACAAAACAAGTACTTATAAAAATATTTTTCGCGTGGTGATTGATTAGACTTCGACTTGTGGAAAACTCAAATTGAGTGCATAGAACGGAAAGAATAAATTTGGAGAAAAACCCCGTAGATTTTTGTCGAGAGGGTCGGTTTAATTCAATAACAATTTAATTCGCAGTACAGGGCATGGGTAAAACTCCTACAAAAGCAAAAGCTACCGGTAAAGGTTTAAGCTTTCCACGTTATTTCACCAAAGATGGGGTGAACGTTTATGATCTTTTCCAATACGAAAAGCGCTCTTCAGTAATTCGCAATCCGGCAGGCGATGCCGTGTTCGAAATGAATGATGTAGAAGTGCCCGCCAGTTGGAGTCAAGTAGCAACTGATATTTTAGCACAAAAGTATTTCCGGAAAGCCGGAGTACCACAAGCAGACGGTAGCTTAGGTTCTGAAAAAAGCATAAAACAAGTAGCACACCGCATGGCCGACTGTTGGAAACAATGGGGCGTACGTTACGGCTATTTTGCTAGCCCTGCCGATGCACAAGTATTTTACGACGAATTGGTATACACCATCGTGGGTCAGTTGGCAGCGCCAAATTCACCGCAATGGTTTAATACTGGTTTACACAACTCTTACGGCATTACCGGAAAACCACAAGGGCACTATTTCGTAGATCCAGAAACCGAAGTGTTAAGCAAATCGACCTCAGCTTATGAGCGTCCGCAACCACATGCTTGCTTTATCCTTTCGGTAAGTGATGATTTAGTAAACGATGGCGGTATCATGGACCTTTGGGTTCGCGAAGCCCGTATATTTAAATATGGCTCCGGAGTGGGTACCAATTACTCACAAATTCGTGGCGAAAACGAAAAATTGTCAGGTGGTGGTTATTCATCGGGCTTAATGTCGTTCTTAAAAATTGGCGACCGTGCAGCCGGAGCAATCAAATCGGGTGGTACCACCCGTCGTGCAGCCAAAATGGTATGCTTAGATTTAGATCACCCAGAAATTGAAGGTTTTGTAAACTGGAAAGTAGAAGAAGAGAAAAAAGTAGCGGCTTTAATTGCTGCCGGTTATTCTTCCGATTACGAAGGTGAGGCTTACCGCACCGTATCTGGTCAAAACTCAAACAACTCGGTTCGTATTCCAAACACATTCTTTAAATCTTTAGAAAATGGCGGAAATTGGGATTTAATCGGTCGTATTAAAGGCGATGTAATTAAATCTATCTCGACAGAAAAATTATGGCAAGATATTGCCTTTGCTGCTTGGGCATGTGCCGATCCGGGTGTACAATACGACACTACCATTAACGAGTGGCATACTTGCCCCGAAGGTGGTCGCATCAATGCATCAAATCCATGTTCAGAGTACATGTTTTTAGATAATACCGCATGTAACTTAGCTTCTATTAACCTAGCACACTTTTTCAATAAAGAAACTTTAGTTTTTGATGTAAAAGGATTTGAGCACGCTTGCCGTGTATGGACCGTAGTATTGGAAATTTCTGTATTGATGGCACAATTCCCATCAAAAGAAGTAGCCCAATTATCATACGATTACCGTACTCTAGGTTTAGGCTATGCCAACCTGGGTTCTATGTTAATGGTAGCCGGTATTCCGTACGATAGTGAGCAAGCCCGTGCCATTGGTGGTTCTATTACCGCTATTATGACCGGTACTGCCTATGCAACTTCAGCAGAAATGGCTAAAGAATTAGGCACCTTTACCAAATACGAAGAAAACAAAAAACACATGTTACGTGTAATGCGTAACCACCGCTATGCAGCCTATAATGCAAGCACTGCCACATATGAAGGTTTAGAAATTACCCCTCAAGGTATCGACCCTAAATACTGCCCTGATTATTTATTATCAGCTGCCTGCAATTCGTGGGATAAAGCAGTAGAATTAGGCGAAAAATACGGTTACCGTAACGCTCAAACTACCGTAATTGCACCAACCGGAACCATTGGTTTGGTAATGGATTGCGATACAACCGGTGTGGAACCAGATTTCGCCTTGGTAAAATTCAAAAAACTATCGGGTGGTGGTTATTTCAAAATTATTAACCAGTGTGTACCAGCTGCTTTACGCAACTTGGGGTATACCGAAGATCAAATTATTACCATTGTAAACTATGCAAAAGGTGCTGCTACTTTAGCAGGAGCGCCACATATTAATACACAAACCTTAGCCGACAAAGGCTTTACACAAGACGAAATTGAGAAAGTAGAAAAATCACTGCTTTCTGCTTTCGAAATTGGCTTTGTGTTTAACCAATGGACCTTAGGCGAAGATTGCTTAAGACGTTTAGGTTTCAAACCAGAGCAATACAACGATTACGATTTTAATTTATTAAGAAACCTAGGCTTTAGCCGTCAGCAAATTGCCGAAGCTAACGAATACATTTGCGGCACCATGACCATAGAGGGCGCTCCATTCTTAAAAGAAGAGCACTACCCGGTATTTGATTGCGCCAACAAATGTGGTACCAAAGGCGAACGTTATATTCATGCACACGGCCACATAAAAATGATGGCAGCTGCACAACCATTCTTATCAGGAGCAATTTCTAAAACCATCAACTTGCCGAATGAGGCTACCGTTGAAGAAATTAAAGATTGCTACGAATTATCGTGGAAATTGGGTACCAAAGCCAATGCGATTTACAGAGATGGTAGTAAATTATCACAACCATTATCAACCAAATCGTCGGATTCTAAAGAGGATGTGTTAGATACTGTGGAAGATGTGTTGGGCGAAGCGGCAAACGTGAGATTAAGCGACTTAACGCCTGAGCAAGTATTAGAAGCAGCTCGTGCTATTTTAGATCGTTCTACCGATACGCATTTCAAACGCCAATTATCATCGGTGGTAGAGAAGAAAAGCATGCCTGCAAAACGCAGTGGCTTTACACAAAAAGCAGCTGTTGGTGGCCAAACTATTTTTGTGCGCACCGGCGAATACGAAGATGGAACCTTAGGCGAAATCTTCGTAGATATGCACAAAGAAGGCGCAACCTTCCGTTCATTAATGAACTCCTTTGCCATTGCTATTTCGGTAGGTTTACAATATGGTGTGCCTTTAGAAGAGTATGTAGATAAATTCACCTTTACCCGTTTTGAACCATCGGGTATGGTAAGTGGCCACGATAACATCAAATCGGCTACCTCTATTATCGATTATATTTTCCGCATGTTGGGTTACGAATACTTAGATCGCCAAGATTTGGTACACGTACTTACCGAGAAAAAAGTAGTATTGGGCAATCCTCAAATACAGGATACCGATACCAATCCGGATAGCAGCAACGTGTTGGAAACAGCCAAGGTAAGCGAAACCGTTACGGTAGGTGATAAGACCCTAAAACCTGTATTGGATATTTCGGGTGGTGGCCAATCAGACGCACCAGCATGTGGCAATTGCGGACACATTATGGTGCGCTCGGGTACTTGCTACAAATGCTTAAACTGTGGTACACAAGGCGGTTGTTCATAATAGCTACCTAAATACCAATAAAAAAGCCCTCCCGAAATTCGGGAGGGCTTTTTTGTGCTTTTTTAAAGCCTAAACACAATGATATGATGCGTTGCAGCTGTAGTAGTTAACCGAATTGGATTATCAATCATTCCAATAGAAAAAGAGGCAGGATCAGCATCAAACAAACCGGTCCATGAGGCAAAGGTATAGACTCCTGTACTTACATTTACTAATTCTTTTGTCACCAAAACGCTACCATCGCTATTATAGGCAATATAGTTGAATGTTAATACGTTACTGCTTACGCTGGTAATTTCTAGTTTAGCATAATGTATTTTGGGTGCATCGCCTTTTAAAAATAAAATGCTGCCCACTTTAAAATTTCTGGCATCGGCCGCATTGTCGTAAAAAATATAAGTACCCGTATTTTGGGCTGTTAATTCCGCTTCATGGGCTGTTATATCCGTTAATCCAATTTGGTCAAAAGTAATAGGAGGAGCTGTTTTTTCGTCTTTTTTACATGCGCTTGTAAACATACTTACACAGCTTACAAGCAATAAAAGGATTTTAGCACTGGTTTTCATAATTTTTGGGTTTTAAAAAATATAACGAAGAACCTGGGTGTTTGGTATAGTGCCCTCTAATTTAAACGCTAAAATTACCCTTGATGCTAAATGGCTGTATTGTAAATACCACAAGAAATGAGTTATTTTACTCATGCTTTTAAAACTGCTTATTTCCGCTTATATACTAGCCAACGTGTTCGTAATTTGGGTGGTAAAATCAGTATTAGAAAAACGACTAAGCAATAAAATCGCTATATGGCTTTATAGCATCTCTTTAAGTTTTTGCCTTACCTTTATGTTGGCATTGGGTGTGCTCGTTTATTTCCTCCAACACGTAAATTAAGGCTTATGAAAAGATGTAATTTGGCAGGTATTGGCTTACTAGTATGTGGTGTGCTCAGCCTGAGTAGCCTACATGCGCAAGTGAAACAATCGTTTATTCAAACGCTAGAGCAACCCAACTACTGGGCCGATTCGGTTTTTAAACGTTTAAGCCACAAACAACGCATTGCTCAATTGTTTTTTGTACGGGCACATACCGATAAGGGCAAAGCCTACGAAGATTCTATAGCCCGAGTAATTAAAAAAGAAAAGATTGGCGGCCTGGTGTTTTTTCAAGGGGGTCCACTAAGACAAGCGGCACTTACCGCTAGCTACCAAAGCCTTAGCAAGGTGCCCCTACTTATTGCAATGGATGCCGAGTGGGGAGTGGGCATGCGTTTAGACAGCACCATAAGTTACCCCTACCAAATGACTTTGGGGGCCGTTCAAAACAATCAGCTCATTGAAAAAATGGGGAATCTAATTGCCCAAGACATGAAACTACTAGGTATGCATCTTAATTTTGCCCCGGTAGTAGATATCAATAACAATTCTAAAAATCCGGTTATTGGCTTTCGTTCTTTTGGCGACGATAAATACAAGGTTGCTGAAAAAGCCAGCGCCTATTTGCGTGGATTGCAGGAAGAAGGTTTGTTAACTAGCCTTAAACACTTCCCTGGCCATGGCGATACCGACCTAGATTCTCACTTCGATTTGCCCCAATTACCTTTTACTAAACAGCGATTGGATAGTTTAGAACTCTATCCATTTAAACAATTAATCGCCGCAGGTGCTAGTGGTGTTATGGTGGCGCACATGAATATTCCAAGTTTAGATAGTACAGCAAACCTACCATCAACGCTTTCTAAACCCATTATAACTGAGTTATTAAAGAAAGAATTGAGCTTCAAGGGACTTGTAATTTCAGATGCCATGGGTATGAAAGGAGTGGTAAAGTATTTCCCTGATGGCGAAGCAGATCTACGGGCAATACTAGCCGGTAACGACGTGTTGGAGCTTTCCGAAAATTCGGAAAGGGGAATTAAACTAATTCGGAAAGCTATTCGCAAACATCAACTAAGCTGGGAGGATATTAATGAACGGGTAAAAAAAGTACTCGTAGCAAAATATTGGGCTGGATTGGCAAAACCATATCAGCCCGATTTACAAAACTTGGTATCGAATTTAAACCGAGTAGAGGCGTTGGCCTTAAAACAACAATTGGCTGACGAGGCGATAACTGTTTTAACAAGTATGGAGGGTATTCAATCAATCTCAAAAACCAAAAAAACAGCGATTATTAGTATTGGTTCGGGCGCTGAAGAGGTGTTTGAGTGGGATTTAAAAAACTACTTCAGCAACATTGCTATCATAACTGTTGCCAAAAATGCAAGCGCTAAAGACTTGGAGCAGATTGAAAGCACATTAAAAAACGTGGAACGAGTGATTCTGAGCATACACGATACCCGTAAGCGGCCAGCACCTACTCTCGATTATAGCCCATCTGTTCATACATTTATAGAAAAAATAAGCCCAACTGTACAAGCAACAGTGGTATTTGCTAGCCCCTATACACTTAGTGGTTTACCAAAACCTCTGCTTAACCACACCCTAGTACTGGCATACCAAAACAGCGTAGAATTGCAGCATGCAGCAGTAAACATACTTTTAGGGGAGTTGAGCCCTAAAGGAAAACTACCTGTAAATGTAAGTCCCCTTTTTAAAAACGGAGCTGGCCAATAATTAAACCTTACGGAGTTTTAACACCCCTAGGCCATGTAAACCCTTAATAATATAATACACGGGGTCGATTTCGAACCAGCGTTGGGCAAAATTAGCACTGTTAGGGTACATATGGTGGTTATTTTGGAATAACTCCCCCAACATCAACACATCTATTGGGGTGGTATTTTTAGAATGATCGTGGTTGTTAAAATTGGAATAACCATACATGTGGCCACACCAATTTACAATTGCTCCTTGTATGGGACCCATTAAAAAATGGATAGGTAGGAATAAAAACATCCACCACTGGGTTGCAAAAATGACATAGAAAATAACGTATAACACACCAAAAGCTAGTCGAGAATAGGTACTCGAACCAATGGTATCTATAAGTGGCCATTCCGGATAATTACCTTTAAACTGGCTTTCGGGTTCTTTAGCTCGAAGCAAAAACTGCCGAAAAATACCACCGGTGGTATACATCATAATAAAAATGTTTTTAAAATAATGGGGCGAATGGGGGTCTTTCTCCGTATCGCTGTAGGCATGGTGCATGCGGTGCAACACGGCATAGGCTCTGGGGTTTAAAAAACTAGAGCCCTGAAAGATAAAAGTGAGAATATAAAAAAACTTCTCCCAAAACGGATTGAGTGTAAACATTTTGTGAGAAGCGTAGCGGTGTAAAAAGAAGGTTTGGAAAAAGAGGGAAAGAAACCAATGGGCAATTAAAAAAACAAAAATAATCATGCACGTATCGTTTTTAGCGGGTTGAGCTATAAGGATACGGTTTATTTATCAGATACTCAATATTTTATTAAAAAAATGCCATATCATTTGAAAGATATGGCATCTGTGCGTAAAGGATAGTTGAGAGCTTATTTTGTAGAGCCTGCACCGAGTACCCAAGCCACAACAGCCCCGGTAATTGTGGCCATTACGGTTGCGGCTAAAATGTCTACCGCTACTGCATTTAGTGTACTAATGTTGGTAGTGCCATACATGGTGAAATCTATAGCACCGGCCACTAAAAAGCCAATCCAGGCACCTGTTTTGGCGCCAGATCCGGCGGTTTTAACCTGCCCTACGCAAGAAAAAATATAGGAAAGAAAAAATCCATATAATAAACTGCCCAAACCAATTGACCAGAATAACATGTCTACACGGTTTACTCCCAAAGCCAAACCGGCATTTTCTTCCATGTAATTCATTAATAACATTCCGTAAACAAGCCAGCCTAATAAAAAATAAACAATACCGCCTAAAATACCAGCTAAAAAGTAGTTTTTTGAGTTCATAAATCAATGAAATTAAGTGAATAATGAGTTAATTAACACATAGGTTATGCTATTCATCTATACAATAAATACCGAACCTGATATATTATTCTTAACGTAATTGGATAAATAATATTGGCTGCTTGGTAAAATTGCACTAATGATTTGAAATTTAAGAGAATAAGGCTATCTTTGCAGTCCCCAATTTTTGGGGATTACATAATTTATTAATTAAATAAACAAAAGCAAGTGAATACGTTAAGTTACAAAACTGTCTCTGCCAAGAAAACGACCGTTAACAAACAATGGGTAGTTGTTGACGCTCAAGGAGAGATTTTGGGGCGCTTGTCTTCTAAAATCGCAATGATTGTAAGAGGAAAAAACAAGCCATCGTACACCCCACACGTAGACTGCGGAGATAACGTAATTGTTATTAATGCAGACAAGGTTAAACTGACCGGAAACAAATTCAGCGAAAAGCAATATGTTTCCTATACCGGCTATCCAGGCGGTCAGCGTTTCATTTCTCCAAAGGAGTTAATGGTAAAACATCCGGAACGTGTAGTAGAAAAAGCCGTTCGCGGTATGTTACCTAAAAATCGTTTGGGCCGTGCAATTTACAAGAACCTGTATGTATATGCAGGAACTGATCATCCGCACGCAGCTCAAAATCCTACAACCATTAAACTTTAAGGAGAAAGAAAATGTCAACAACAAACACTTCGGGAAGAAGAAAAACTGCTGTTGCCCGCATTTATTTAACTGAGGGTAGCGGCAACATTACCGTAAACGGTAAAGATTACAAAGAGTATTTTCCAACATTGCCCTTGCAGTACATTGTTACTCAATCAACAGAAGTTAGCGGTTCTACCGGTAAATTTGATGTGAAAGTAAATGTAGCGGGTGGTGGTGTTAAAGGACAGGCAGAAGCCGTTCGTTTGGCAATTGCGAAAGCAATTGTTGAGCTAGATCCGGAAACTAAACCTTCATTGAGAGCTAAAGGCATTATGACCCGCGATGACCGTATGGTTGAGCGTAAGAAACCAGGTCGTAAGAAAGCACGTAAGCGCTTCCAATTCAGTAAACGTTAATTTCAGGAGGATCAAAAAAATGGCTAGAACAACATATCAAGACTTATTGGATGCAGGTGTACACTTTGGTCACCTTACCCGCAAATGGGATCCAAAAATGGCGCCTTACATTTTCATGGAACGTAATGGCATCCATATTATCGATTTAAATAAAACATTAACTAAGTTAGAAGAAGGTGCTGCCGCGATTAAACAAATTGTTAAATCGGGCCGTAAAGTACTTTTCGTATCTACTAAAAAACAAGCGAAAGATATCGTAGCTGAACAAGCGAAATCTGTAGGCATGCCTTACGTGACCGAACGTTGGTTGGGTGGTATGTTAACCAATTTTGCTACCGTGCGCAAGTCCATCAAAAAGATGTCTAACATCGATAAAATGACTCAGGATGGTACCTACGATGTATTGTCGAAAAAAGAAAAATTAATGATTCAGCGTGAGCGTATCAAATTAGAATCTCTGTTAGGAGGTATCGCCGATTTGAACCGTTTACCTGCCGCATTATTTTTAGTTGATGTGAAAAAAGAACACATTGCAGTAGCTGAAGCATTGAAGTTAAATATCCCAACCTTTGCAATGGTGGATACGAACTCTGATCCTTCCAATATCGATTTCCCAATTCCGGCAAACGATGACGCTACCAAATCTATTACCTTAATTACTGATATCATTATCAAAGCAATTCAGGAAGGGTTAGAAGAGCGTAAACGTGAGAAAGACGAAGAAACCGACAAAGAAGGTGCAGCTGAAAAAGCAAAAGTAGATGCTGCTCCGGCAACAGAAGTAGCAAGCGCTACTCCTGGTAAAAGAGCACGCAAAACTACTGCCAAAGCAGAGACTGAGACCGAAAAAACAGAAGAGTAATATTTAATTGTGGGTTGCAAGTTGTGTGTTGTGGGCTTACTTGCAACCCATAACTTACAACCCATATGTATTTAAAACCTATTAAAAGAGAAAAAAATGTCTACAGTACAAATTTCTGCAGCAGATGTAAATAAATTACGCCAACAAACAGGCGCTGGTATGATGGATTGCAAAAAAGCTTTAGTAGAAGCAAATGGCGATTTTGATGCAGCTGTTGATTATTTACGTAAAAAAGGAGCTAAGGTAGCCGCCAGCCGTTCAGACCGTGAGTCTAACGAAGGAGTAGTTATTGCTAAAACTACTGCCGATGGTAAACGTGGTATAGTAGTTGAAGTAAATTGCGAAACAGATTTCGTAGCTAAAAATGCCGATTTCGTAGCATTTGCAAACAGCATTGCCGATTTAGCCATTGCAAACAACCCAGCAAGCGTTGAGGCGCTAACCGAATTAGAATTAAACGGCGTTAAATTAGCCGATCAAATTTTAGATCAAACTGGTAAAATTGGCGAAAAAATTGGCGTATCTAAATACGAAGTAATAAGCGGCGAAAAAGTAGTAGCCTACATTCACGGAAACTACCGTTTAGGTGTATTGGTTTCTTTAAGCGCTAACGTAGCTGATGCAGATGAAGCAGGAAAAGACGTTGCCATGCAAATTGCAGCCATGAATCCGGTTGCCCTAGATAAAGGCGATGTGGATTCCCGTACCATTGAACGTGAATTAGAAATTGCCAAAGAGCAAATTCGTGCCGAAGGCAAACCAGAAGAAATGGTAGAAAAAATTGCCGCCGGTAAATTAAATAAGTTCTACAAAGAATCAACCTTGTTAAACCAAGAGTTTGTAAAAGACTCATCGAAAACCGTTTCTCAATTCCTAGACGGGGTTTCGAAAGGATTAACCGTTGTAAGTTTTAAACGAGTACAACTAGGTGCTTAATTAAAAATCCCCCGAAAAATCGGGGGATTTTTTTTGAGCATATTTTTCTATCGCTATTTTTTTTATTTTTGACAAACCTCTACAAGCAATGAAATACAAACGTATCCTCCTAAAACTTAGTGGCGAAGCCTTAATGGGCGAAAAACAATACGGTATTGATATTGACCGTGTAGCCCAATATGCCAAAGATATACAAGCCGTACACGCACAAGGCATTGAAATTGCCTTGGTAATTGGTGGTGGAAACATCTACCGAGGCCTTAGTGCCGAAAAAGCCGGAATGGATCGTGTACAGGCCGATTATATGGGAATGTTGGCTACTGTAATTAATAGCATGGCCCTGCAAGATGCACTCGAAAAAGTAGGTGTAAAAACCCGTTTACTTACCGCCATTAAAATGGAGCAAATTTGCGAACCCTTTATTCGCCGCCGTGCAGTACGCCACCTCGAAAAAGGACGAATTGTTATTTTTGGCGCCGGCACCGGTAACCCCTACTTTACTACCGATACCGCCGCCTCATTACGAGCCGTAGAAATTAATGCCGATGTGGTATTAAAAGGAACCCGAGTAGATGGCATTTACACCGCCGACCCAGAAAAAGATGCCACGGCTACCCGTTTCGATGAAATTAGTTTTGCCGATGTATACAGCAAAAACCTCAACGTGATGGATATGACGGCCTTTACCCTTTGCCAAGAAAATAACTTGCCCATTATTGTGTTTGATATGAACAAACCAGGTAACTTCTTAAAATTGGCCAAGGGCGAACCCATAGGAACTTTAGTGAAATAATAAAAGATTGATAAATCATGAGCGAACTCATTAAAAAACAACTAGAAGATGCCAAGGCCACTATGGACAAGGCAATTGATCATACCGAAGCAGAATTGAGTAAAATTCGGGCAGGAAAAGCCACGCCCTCTATGTTAGATGGCTTGATAATAGATTATTACGGTACCCCAACTCCCTTAAGCCAAATAGGTACGGTAAACACGCCAGATGCCCGTACATTGGTTATTCAGCCATGGGAAAAAAGCTTATTAGCGGTCATCGAAAAGTGCATTATGGAATCAAACTTGGGCTTAAATCCACAAAATGATGGAAGTATTATTCGCTTAAACATACCACCATTAACCGAAGAGCGCAGAAAAGACTTGGTAAAAAAGGTGAAAGAAGAAGCAGAAAAAGGACGTATTGCCGTGCGCAATATTCGTAAAGATGCTAACGAAAAAATAAAAAAATTAAAAGTCGATGGCGTGTCGGACGATGAGATTAAAGTAGGCGAAGCGGATGTTCAAAAATTAACCGATACCTATATAGCCAAGGTAGATGCACATGCCGAAGTCAAAGAAAAAGATATCATGACGGTTTAATAGCAATAAAAAAGTCATAAGCAAAGGGAATGGGGAAATACCTCGTTCCCTTTGTTATTTTTGTAACACATGAACATATTACTGCAGTATTTAAAAAATTATAAGGGTTTATTGGCGCTAGCACTTTTACTAGCCGCCCTCAATATGGTATTCTCCCTTCTCGATCCGCATATTACGGGTAAAATAGTCGATAATTTCATCGAAAAACGCAGTACTCTCGGCAGATCGGAATTTATTGGCGGCATTTTACGCCTTATTGGCTTAGCTGTGGGAGCAGCCATGGTATCTAGAATTGCCAAGAATTTACAAGATTATTATACCAATATTATTGTACAAAGGCTTGGGGCAAAATTGTATGCCGATGGTTTAAAACATTCGCTAGAATTACCGTATCAAACTTTCGAAGACCAACGCAGTGGCGAAACACTAGGTATCTTACAAAAAGTACGTACCGATACCGAACGCTTTATTACCGCATTCATTAGTATTTTGTTTACCAGTTTAGTGGGGATGATTTTTGTGGTAGTGTATTCCCTAAACGTAAGCTATAAAGTAACACTCGTTTATTTTGCCGCTGTTCCGGTAATTGCCATAACCAGCTGGTTATTGAGCCGTAAAATTAAAACAGTGCAAAAAAACATTGTAAAAGAAACTACCGGATTGGCAGGCTCTACCACCGAATCGCTACGAAATATTGAATTGGTTAAAAGCTTGGGCTTAGCCAATCAAGAGATTGAACGACTAAATGCCACCACCTATAAAATTTTAGGCCTAGAACTCAAGAAAATTAAATACGTGCGCAGCATGTCGTTTTTACAAGGCACTACCGTAAATTTTGTGCGTAGCGCCATGGTGGTGGTGCTTATGATTTTAATTTTTGATCAAGAAATATCACCAGGTAAATATTTTACCTTCTTATTTTATTCCTTCTTTTTATTTAACCCTTTACAAGAACTCGGCAACGTTATTGTGGCTTGGCGGGAAGCAGAGGTGTCGCTCACTAATTTTAACCGGATTTTGAGCATGCCTAAAGAGGCAAAACCAACAAAACCAAAAGCATTAGGGCCTATTGATACCTTGGCTTTTGATAAGGTGAGCTTTAAGCATTTAACAGCTAACCGAAATGCACTAACCGAAATTTCGTTTAGTACAAAAGTTGGTGAAACTATCGCCTTTGTTGGACCTTCGGGCTCGGGAAAAACCACCTTGGTGAAATTATTAGTGGGTTTATATCAGCCTTTAAGCGGACAGGTATTGTATAATAAACATGCTAGCAATGCCATTGATTTAGATGAATTAAGGGAAAAAATTGGTTTTGTTACGCAAGACACGCAATTGTTTTCGGGAACCATACGTGAAAATTTATTATTTGTACGCCCAACTGCAACGGATGAGGAATGCATGGATGTATTGCATAAAGCAGCTTGTGAAAATTTATTAGCTAGAGCAAATAAGGGTCTTGATACGGTAATCGGCGAAGGTGGTGTAAAGGTTTCGGGCGGAGAAAAACAACGGTTGTCTATTGCAAGAGCTTTACTACGCCAACCCGATATTTTAGTGTTTGATGAGGCTACTTCTTCTTTAGATTCGTTAACGGAAGAGGAAATTACGGTAACCATCCGCGATGTGTCAGTGTTAAAAAATCATATTACTATTCTTATTGCGCATCGCTTGTCTACCATTATGCACGCAGATCGCATTTACGTGCTCGAGAAGGGGCAGATTGTAGAATCGGGCAAGCATCAAGAATTGTTGCAAGAGAAGGGCTTATATTACGCCATGTGGCGGCAACAAATTGGCGAAAATATCCTAGCATAAAAAAAGCCCTCCAAAAATTGGAGGGCTTTTTTTATTACTTTTTGAAGGAGATAAAGTCTGCTATGATTTTTAAACTCTCATCCTCTATAAAATCAAACTCATCGGAAGCCTTCACCTCTCCTTTTTTCAAAGGAGCTAAACCTCGGCTTGCTCTTCGTTTATTCTCACGTGCTAAATTTTTAGCCTCTTGTACTTCCCGATCGGCTTTCAGAGTAGCTTCATTCACAGAAACACTTGTTTCGGCATCACGCTTTCTAAAGTTGGTAATGTCATCTAATAAATAGGTGTATTCATCAGAAACTTTCATACGCTGTTCGTGCAATTTAACCAGAGTGGCATTCACCGATATTAAATTGGCTACGGGGCTATATTTGGATGGCTTCACTGTATCCCACGCAAGGGCAGCCGGTTCGGCACTTTCGCCATATTTATCTGCTGGGTAAACCATCGGGAATTGAATATCGGGGAGTACGCCTTTATGCTGGGTGCTGCTACCATTCACTCGGTAAAATTTGGCCATGGTTAAATTAATTTGACCGAATTGTGGTGCATTTTGACGAGCTACAGTGCCATTTTTACCGTTTTCTTCCTTTTTTTCATTCAATAACATCAACTTATCGGTTGGACTAATAATTTTCGATACATCAATAGATGATTGTACGGTTCCCTTACCATAGGTTTGGGTACCGATAATTACGCCACGGCCATAATCCTGGATGGCGCCGGCAAAAATTTCGGAGGCAGAAGCGCTAAACCTATCTACCATAACCGCTAATGGACCATCATAGGCAATAGTAGGATCTTCATCTTCATTTATTTCCACCCCACGGCGATCTTTTACCTGCACTACCGGACCACTTTTAATAAACAAACCGGTTAATTCTATAGCTTCTAATAATGAGCCTCCTCCGTTAGAACGCAAATCAATAATTACCCCATCTACTTTTTGAGCTTTTAGGGTATCTAACAAGAGTTTGACATCTCTTGTGGTGGATTTGTAATTCGGATCACCGGCTTGGTAGGCTTTAAAATCTGCATAAAATGCCGGTACTTCAATAACACCAATTTTTAGGGTTTTTGTGCCCGATTTTACTGTTTTAATACTTTTTTTGGCCGATTGATCTTCTAAAATGATTTTATCTCGAAGCAATTCTATGATAACTGGTTTAGCACTTAGCTCTTGCCCAGCGGGGATAACTTTTAAACGTACCAAAGTGCCTTTTGGTCCTTTAATTTTAGATACTGTATTTTCAATTCTCCAACCTATTACATCCACAAATTCACCATCTTTACCTTGAGCAACAGCTACAATACGATCGTTTACATTTAGGATTTTGGCTTTGAACGCCGGGCCACCGGCCATCACCTCAATTACTTTCACCACCTCATTATCCACTTGTAGTCGAGCACCAATACCCTCGTAGGTGCGGGCCATATCTTCGTTAAACTCTTGTGCACGAATAGGCACAAAATAATTGGTGTGTGGATCTATGGTTTCGGTAAAGGCATTCATAATCAACTGATAAACATCTTGGTTATTGGTTTTAGTGGCCTGAGAAACCAAGTTGTCGTAGCGTTGTTTTAGTGTTTGTAGATTTTTAGCCACATCGCCACCAGCCATTTTAAGATTTAATAAATCGTATTTTACACGAAGCGCCCATATCTTATCGGCTTCTTCGGTGCTGCTAAACCAGGGTAATTTCTCACGATCATAAGGGTAGCTCTCATTGGCAGTGAAATCTATAGACTGATTCATTTTACCAAGTGCAAACCGAAGGCGTTCATTGTAGCGTTTCTGAAAAACATTAAATATGTAAAAGGGTACACTTAAATCTCCCGCCTTTAAATCATCATCAAACGTACTGCGGTACTGATTGAAATCGTCTACATCGGCTTGAACAAAATAATTGCGGCCAGCGTCTAAACTTTTTAGGTAGGTATCAAAAATAATTTCGGAAACCGAATCATTAAGCATCACTTGTTTGTAGTGGTAGTTTTCTAGTAAAGAGGCTAATTCTTTGGTAACCACTGCCTGTTGTGCATCGGGTTTTAAATTAAAAGAACCAAGCACTTCTACCTTTACCCTTGGATCGGCAATACAGGCTAGGCTGGCAGCAACAAATAGTCCTAAAAATATTTTTTTGAGCATTTCTTTAAAGTTTTTGATAGTCATATATACCCCGAATAATCGTTTGGAGGCCTTAAGATACAGACAAAATATGTGGTTTTTTGTTAAAAATACTAAAATTGGCTGGCACCTATAATCCGGGGTTCAGCAAAATGTCTTTTAGCTGGATATACTCGGTACTGTACTGAACTACCTTAGCAGCATTGCCCAGGGTCGTATATGTTTGTTCAAGTTTATATTTCAGCAATAACAACAAGGGTAATTCATGAGCTTGAATGGCTACCCATTCTGCAGCACGCAAGTCTTGAATAGCAGGCTCGAAATCAGTTAAGGCACATTTAAAATCTGCCAAAGCGATGTTGGCTAGAATAATTCCTCTGGCATCGTTTTTTTGTTTAGCCAATGTTAATGATTGTAGATAAAACCACTTAGCCTGTGCAAATAATTCCTGAACTTCATAGGCATAGGCCAATTCTCTATAACATAGAATAAGTAGGCTTCTATCTTTTAATTTACTAAGTAATGGCAAGGCGTTTTTTAACAAATAAGTTTCGGCCAATCCCGCTTCACCTTGTTCGTAAGCAAACTTTCCCAATTGAATATATGTTTCTGCCTGCTGGATTGTGTTTTTGGTGTTTATTGCATGGGCAAGTATCGTTTTTTGATACTCAACTGCTTGAGTATAATGGCCCTTAAGCGCAAATAAACTACTCAACTGCATAGCCACACCTATACTTAACGACGGAACATTCTTCACTATATCCCACGATGCTAGGTTTTCAAATAGACTGATACTGGCGTCTATATTCCCCGCTAAAGCATGATGAAAGGCTTCATTAACACGTGTTTGCTGGGCAATATTCCAGTTCGTAATACCTGCTTTAAATTCCTGCTGAAATTGGTTGGTTTGAGTAAGAAAATCGGTGCGTTTTAAATAATTTTGAACATCAACCGGATCGGTATCTAAACCCACTCGTAATAAGAAATAAGATTTTAAACCCGTTGTATGGGTAGAATCTGATTTGTTTTGAGCGGATGCCATGGAGGGCATCAACATAAAACCTAGTAATACGAAGTTTAGTATAAAGCTATAGCTGTTTGTTGGGCTTTTCATGAGATGTATGGTACTACTATATTGTAATTTACTATTAAATTTTAACAGCAGTTTAAATTTACGGATATTGTAGGCTATGTTAGCAAACACCCCGCCCTTGGCAGAACGCATGCGGCCACAAAGCCTCGACACCTACATTGGCCAACAACACTTGGTGGGTAGTGGCGGTGTGTTACGCAAAGTCATTGAATTGGGGACCATCCCTTCTTTATTACTTTGGGGGCCTCCCGGTGTAGGCAAAACAACTTTAGCTTTAATTATCTCTAAACAACTTAAACGTCCGTTTTTTAGTTTAAGTGCCATTAACTCTGGTGTTAAAGATATTCGGGCAATTATTGACGAGGCTATCGAACTTAAAAAGCAAAATAAAGCCAAATCACTAAAAGATAATCCAGATACCGATGTAACCATTATTGGCCATACCGATAATAGCGGCAGCGATGAATACAACAACCGCCTTTCGGAACGCAGGGCTGAAGCTGTAAAAACCTTTGCTATTAATCAGGGAATAAGTGCCAGCCGCCTAAGCACGAGGGGAAAAGGCGAAAGTGAGCCCATTGCCGATAATAGTAACGAAGAGGGAAAGGCTAAAAACAGACGTGTAGAAATTGTGATTGTAGCCAACGCAAAAATGAAGGCCGATGCGCAAAAAAATGTAGGTTAATTCTTTGAAAAAGTTCCGATGTCTCGTATATTTGAGCAATGGAAAAAAGAGCATTCAGTTTGGTTTTTGTAGGCTTCTATGTGCTAAGCATAGTGGGTCTATCTTTAAACTTCCATTACTGTGGCACCAAGTTAGCCCAGGTGCAACTCCAAAGCCAAGAAATACGTGCCTGTTGTTCAGAAAAAGTTGAAAAAACCGCCAAATGCTGCAAAAACAGGGTGGTCAACTATAAAGTAAAAGATCATCACCTCGGTAATTCAAGCATGTATGTGCCTGCATTCATTGTCTTTTTATCAACTAATCAGGATGTAAATACAGGCTACACGAAAGTGGTAAATACAGATAAGTACGCCTTTAAACTGCAAAAACCACCTCCAAATAACATTTCCAAAGGAGTATTGTATGGCGTTTTTCGAATTTGATAACTGGTTGAATTTATGAAAAGCGTAGCTCGGCTATGCACAACATTCATCTTCACTATTTATCAAAAATCATGAAAAAAAGAACATACTTAGGGCTACTCATAGCCCTCCTACTCAATAGCCTATATACCCATGCGCAAGTAAGCAAAGCTGATATGCAAGTAAGCGGACTAACCTGTTCCATGTGCCAGTTAGCCACCCAAAAAGCGGTAAAAACACTAGATTTTGTGGCCGATATTCAACCCGATTTAAACAACACAAACTTTGTAATTACGTTTAAAAAAGATAAAACAGTAAATCCAGATTTGCTAGCTAAAAAAGTTAAAGGCGCCGGATTTTCTATAAGTAAATTGGTGCTTACTTATACTTTTTCCGATTTAAAAATAGCCAATGGAATCTCTTTTACTTATGGGGGTGCACAGTTTAGCTTTTTAAACGTGGGCGCTAAAACACTAAATGGCGCAACCAAAATTACGCTATTAGATAAAGATTTTGTTTCTGCGGGTACCTATAAACAATTGGCTAGTAAGAGTGGAGAAAGCTACCGAACCGGAAAAATGGGTAACACCAGAAATTACCACATAGGCCTATAATATGAAGCGATTAGCTATTGCCTTGGTGCTGCTAATGAGCAGTGCCAGCGCCTACACGCAAGAATTGTATGTAGCTACAGAGCCAGCCAGCAACATGCCTAAAAATGCTCTGGGTATTCGGCTAACGCAAGAAGCAGTGTTTAGAAACGGATATATGGCCAAAATTATTCCCGAAGCTATGTTAGGGCTAACGAAAAATCTGATGATACATCAGAGCTTATTTATAAATAATGTTCAACAAAATAGTTTTAAAACAACTGGAGGAGCATTTTATGCCAAGTATCGTTTTTTAAGTATAGATAGCATGCATAGCCATTTTAGAGGTGCCGTTTATGGCGGCTATGCTGCTGTAAATGGGGTTATTAGTGCCCGCGAAATTAGTTTGGATGGAGATAATACGGGTTGGCAGGGGGGCATTGTATTTACCCAATTGTTACACAAACTAGCCCTTTCCGGATCAGTAAGTTATACCAAAGCGCTAAATAACAAAAGAGGGAATTTACTTCCTGCAGATTTTGGATCGGAGAGCTTAGGTTATACCCTTTCAAGTGGCTTATTGGTTTATCCCAAAAGCTATCGAAGTTATAAACAAACAAATGTGAATGTGTATCTAGAATTTTTGGGCAAGAGTAACCTGGGTAAAAAAGAACATGTATTAGATGCTGCTCCAGCCCTGCAATTTATTATCAATAGTAATTTTAGAATCGATGTTTCTCAACGCGTTCAATTGTGGAGTAGCATGACGAGGAATCAGAAGAATTTACTTTTGCTTCGGTTAGAATACAACCTATTTAATTTATGGTAGCACAAAAAAGGAGTAGCCGATTTAGCTACTCCTTTTTTTAAAACATTTTTTTTAACCAAGGAAGCAATCCAACCTTATAGGGTGGGTATACCATCCAATTAAAATCTACCGCACTTTGGTACATCACCGAACGTTCATGAGAAAAGGCCTTAAAGCCATAAAATCCATGGCAGCTACCCGTACCACTCGACTGCACCCCACCAAAAGGTAGATTGGGATTGCTAATATGCACCAACACATCGTTTACCAGTGTGCCTCCGGCAGAGGTTTGGGAAATAACCTGTTTTGCAATATCCGAATTTCCGAACACATACAAAGCAAGTGGTTTGCCTTGCGCATTTATGCGGGAAATAGCTTCATCTAAACTTTTATAGGTAATAAGAGGAAGCAGTGGACCAAAAATTTCTTCTTGCATTAAACCTGCATCGGGCGAAACATTGCTGAGAACCGTAGGGCTAATGCGTAATGCATTGGCATCAAACTGCCCACCAATACGCAGCTTTGCTCCTTTGGCAATCGCATCATCAAATAATTTTTTCTGACGATCAAAATGACGGCTATTAATAATACTTCCGTAGGCCTCGGCATTGGGCTTGCCATTGATGTTAAAAAAACGATCAATATTTGCAGAAGCTAATTCCACAAATTTTTCGAGTAAATGCTCGGGCAGCATTACATAATCGGGGGCTATACAGGTTTGACCTACATTTAAAAATTTACCCCACACAATTTTTTCTGCAGCTTTTTCCAAGGCCGCACTTTCGGTAATCACAACTGGTGATTTCCCGCCCAATTCTAAGGTTACCGAGGCTAAATGATCGGCGGCGGCTTTCATAACCACTTTGCCAATAGCGGTACTTCCGGTAAAGAAAATATGATCAAAAGGTAATGACAAAAGTTCTTTTGCTACTTCTGCGTCGCCTTCTATACAAGCGATTTCTTCTGCAGCAAAATTATCGGAGATAAGGGTATATAATAAGGCACTCGTGGCTGGACTTAATTCTGATGGTTTTATTACCACCGCATTGCCCGCCGAAATGGCAGATACTAATGGTGAAATGGCTAACTGAAAAGGGTAATTCCAAGGGGAAATAATTAAGGAAAGACCCTTGGGCTCATATAAAATTCTGTTTTTAGTAAACAAACTGGTTAAGGTGGGGGCCACCCGCTGGGGTTTCATCCAACTAGACAAATGCTTAAGGGCAAAGTCGATTTCAGCATACACAAAATACACCTCGGTAACCGCAGCCTCAAAGAGGGGTTTCCCTAAATCTTGTTTTAGGGCCTCAAATATGGTCGATTCGTTTTGTTGAATAAGTGCCTTCAGTTTTTTTAACGTTTGCTTTCTTTGGGCAACACTGCTTGTTTTTAGCGTGCTTTGATTCGCTTTTTGAGCGGCAAAAAGTTGAGAAATGGGTGTTTTCATTCTAATGTGTAAAGTGTATACGGCTAGTCAAAAATTGCTTTGGTGATTAAATTTAGGTAAAGAAAGCTTAAATTCACCACGTACAATTCAATTTATGAAAAAATTCTATTGCTTCTTCATATTATTTTGCCTTGGGGCACATGTTAGTTTTGCTCAAAAGCTACGCACTGATGTATGCGTGTATGGCAACAATGTAGCTGCCTTAGCGGCTAGCATACAATCTGCCCGTTCGGGTGTACAAACCCTTTTAATTAGTGATAGTGATTCTTGGATAGATCAAGCATTACTTGCCGATTGGGAGAACGCAAGCATAGCCTCTGGTTTGGGTACAGAATTGCTAAAAAAATACACACAGCTAGAAAAACACCAAGAACTGAAAGCCGACTCTCTGTTACAATATATTAAAGCCTTGGCCGATACCGTAAAAAACTTGAAACTCGTAAGTTTTAGTGATATAGAAGAGGTAAAAGAATCGGGAAAAGGGTGGGAGTTGCACTTGAAGAGCGGGCAAAAAATTAAAACTTTACTACTTGTTGATGGGGATACAAACCATGCCGTACTAAAACAATTTGGGCTTAAGCCACCTGTCGGTTACACCACAGCTTTAGATGTAAACAACCCGCTTACCAGAACAAGTGTTGCCATTCTAGGTCCCAATAGCATACTCCCCTTACAGGCATTGGTAGTCGAAAAACAAGCAAATATTATTTGTATTCCAAGTGCAGAATCTGTTTTTGCGCAACTTAATACCGGCCAAGCGGCAGGGGCCACTGCGGCATTTTGTGCCTTTTTTAAAACAACTACAGAACAACTAAACGTGCGTCTAATTCAGGGTGAATTACTTACTTACAAAGCCACGTTGCTTCCTTTTGATGACATGCAGCAAAGCGATAGTAATTTTGTGGCGCTAACACATGTAGCCCTAACCGGATTACTAAACAATGATATACAGCAAAAGCAAGGAGTTCTGCTATGGATGGGTAATGAAAACGTACATGCCGACGAGATTAAAATTTTGATGAAAAAGCTATACAGTCGCAGCCAAATTTGGTTTGCAGATCATGCAGACACAACAGTATTAAGCGTTGGAGATGCCATTAGTTTAATTACCTATACCGCCACACGGGGTAAGGAATTAAAATTAGAAATTGAACGTGGCTGGAATAGCACGCTTGGACTTTCTGGGAGCTTTAATGAAAGTCGGAAAATTAGTAGGAACGAATTCTCGGTATTGCTCGAAGCCTATTTGCAACCCTTTGCCATCCAAGTAGACCTCCAAGGAGAACTTATTAACTAGTACCCGCAATGAATCCATACGCTCAAAAACGATTTTGGAAATTTATGCTACTAGCCTTTGCAGTACTTATTGCAGGAGCCTCTTTATGGTATACCAATTATCTAGTAAAAAACATTTCGGTAGCCGAACGCACCCGGGCAGAAGTTTGGGCATTAAGTAACAAGAAAATTTTAGAAGTTGTAGATGTAAACGATGAATTTATTACGTTCATTTATTCTATTAGAGACAGTCTAGAAGTACCGGCCATTGTAACCAATAGTAGTGGTAAAATTATATTTTGGAAAGGTTTAGATAGCACCAAAACGAATATGAAACTAGAGGCGCAAGAACGTAACGTAGATAAACTAAAACAAAAAAAATACGACCCCGAATACTTTAAGAATGAGCTTGAGCAAATGAAAGCTCAGCACGAACCCATCCATATACGGGTAACATCGTTTGGTGTAAACGACGAGCAATTGGTGTACTACAAAGATTCGGTTTTAATTACCCGATTGCGCATATTTCCCTATATTCAACTTGCGCTTATTGCCCTGTTTTTACTCATCGCTTATTTTGTTTTTAACTCTACCCGCAAATCGGAGCAAAATTTGGTATGGGTGGGTATGGCCAAAGAAACCGCACACCAATTAGGTACCCCAATTTCTTCCTTGATGGCTTGGGTAGAATTACTAAAAGCTAAATTCCCTGCAGATGATGAGCATTTGTTATTAGAGATGGAGAACGATATGAAAAGGCTAGAAATTGTAGCTGATCGCTTTTCTAAAATAGGCTCAAAACCAGTACTAGAAAATCGGGTAGTATACGCAGTTGTGTCTGATTTTGTGAACTATTTTAAATTTAGAAGTAGTGATAAAATTAGCTTTCAAGTACACGGAGATAAACAAGCCCAGGCTTTACTAAATATTCCACTATTTGATTGGGTACTCGAAAATTTATTAAAAAATGCAGTAAACGCACTCGATGGCGCCGGGAGCATTGATGTACATATTCTCGATAATTTGGTAAAAGAACAAGTAATTATAGACATTAGCGATAGCGGAAAGGGTATTCCGAAAAACAAATTTGAAACCATTTTTCAACCCGGCTATACCACCCGAAAACGTGGCTGGGGATTGGGTTTATCCTTAACTCGACGAATTATACAAAATTACCATAGCGGACAAATTTTTGTGAAAGATTCTGAAATTGAAAGAGGAACCACTTTTCGCATCATTTTAAAAAGCAATGCCAACTATGAACCCACCACAGCCTAGCGAATACCCAGCCTATTGTAAACCCTATATTGCTACCGTTTCGGCAGATGTATGGGCGGAATTCGGGCAACAAAAAATTACACTTTCGGCCTTTATTTCTGAAATTCCAAAAGAGAAAGAAAACTACGCCTATGCATCCGAAAAATGGACGGTAAAAGAAGTAATTGGGCACTTACTAGACACGGAACGGATTCTAGCTTACCGAGCCTTGCGTTTTGCCAGAAACGACCAACAAAATCTAGCCGGCTTTGAAGAAAACGATTATGTAAAACACTCGAACTATTCGGGTAGAAGTTTAGAAAGCCTAGCCGAAGAGTTTGTAGCCATTAGAACGAGTAACCTATATTTATTTAGTCAATTTACAGAGCAGGAATGGAGCAGAAGTGGCCAAGCAAATCAGAATTTTGTATCGGTAAAGGCCTTACTATTCATCCTTATTGGGCATATCAATCACCACCAAAGAATACTGCAAGAGCGTTATTTACTTAGCTAAAAAACCTGCGATTTCGGGCAATAAAACTATACAATGGTCGGGCTAACCAAATAAAAGGAGCTAACAAAAACAGTTTTGCCAAAAAAGAAGACCAATGCCCCGTTTGTTTCCAAATTTCTAAAACAGCATCGGCACCACTAAGCACTTTCCCCTGGGAGGTTACCAAATGAAGTTCTTTTTCGCAAGCTTCGGCACTCAACTCAGGGTATTGTGCCAAAATTTCGGCATTTTGATACGGCACCAACTTAAACTGATTTTTGCCATCAATACGGCTAAGCCAGCCACTTACACCCACACAGATGGGGCAAGCGTCATCAAAAAAAACTACTGTTTGTTTTTCACTCATGTATACAAAGATACCCATCTAAATTTAAGCTGCGGATGTTTACCTTTGGGGTATGATTTCTGTTCAATCCTTTACGGCTAATCCCTATCAAGAAAATGGTTACGTATTGTTCGATGAAAGCAAAGACTGTGTCATCATAGATCCTGGAGCCTATACGTCGCAAGAGCAAAACGGACTTAGCCGCTTTATTGAAAGCCAGAAATTAACCCCGGTAAAACTACTAAATACACATTGCCATATTGACCATGTGTTGGGCAATGCCTTTGTGCATAGCCTCTATGGATTGCTACCCGAATTTCATAAGCTCGAATTAGAAGTGCTCCATGCCATTCCAGGCTATGCTCCCCAAATGGGCATACGCTATGAGCTTTCGCCACTACCAGAAACATTCTTATCCGAAAGCGGAAAAATAGCCTTTGGTAAAAGTGAATTGGAATTGATTTTTGCACCTGGGCATTCTCCGGGGCACCTGTGTTTTCACAGCCCAGCCGATAATTTTCTCATTGGGGGCGATGTGTTATTTTATCAAAGTATTGGCCGCACCGATTTGCCAGGTGGTAATCATCAACAATTACTAGATAACATTAAACACAAACTGTTTAACTTACCTAACGATTGTGTGGTATATCCGGGTCATGGACCAAGCACACAAATAGGTTTCGAAAAAGCACACAATCCATTTTTACTATAAGCTTTGAATACTGCACACTATATAGCCAAGCGATACCTTTTTTCTAAAAAATCGGTAAACGCTATTCACATTATTTCGGCCATTTCTATGTTGGGCGTATTGGTGGGAAGTGCAGCTCTTATCATTATTCTGTCGGTGTTTAATGGCTTTGAGGGAATCATCTTATCTATGTACAACAATTTAGGGCCCGATATAGAAATAACATCCTCACAATCAAAACATTTTAACCCGAACAGCACAAACATACAAGAACTGTCCAAAGATAAACGGGTACTTAATTATACCGAAGTGCTGCAGGAAAAAGCACTCATACGTTATGGTAATACCCAATTTATTGGGAAGATAAAAGGAGTAAGTGCAGATTTTGCGAAAGGAAAAGCAGTAGATAGTGTATTGCTAAGCGGTGATTTTGTGTTAGAGCAAAACGGTAATCCCACAGCGGTAATTGGCGCTTCAGTTCAATCGTACCTCTCAGTAAACATAGGCGATCAATTTCAAACGCTTGATATTTACGCTCCAAGAAAGGGAGTAAGCAACGGCCTTAACCCTGCCGATGAATTTGCAGTACGTTCTGTTTTTCCGGTGGGGGTTTTACGTATACAACAAGAAGTAAACGATATGGTTTGGGTACCCATTTCTCTGGCAAGAGAGTTATTGGGCGAACCCAGCACTTGTACTAGCCTTGAAATTAGTGTAAATCCTGGCGTAAATACCGATGATTTTCAGGAAGAGTTAACGAAAAAATTAGGAGACACCTTTGTGGTAAAAAACCGCATTCAGCAAAATGAACTCTTGTACAAAATTCTTAATTCAGAGAAATGGGCCATTTTTCTCATCCTAACTTTTGTGCTCATTATTGCCATCTTCAATATCATAGGCTCTTTAACCATGCTGGTTATTGATAAACGAAAAGACATTGCTATTCTGAGCAGTATGGGTGCCGGCAAATCGCTCATTCGCCGTATTTTCTTTTTAGAGGGAATGATGATTTCGGGAATCGGCTGTGTAATAGGGCTGGCATTAGCCCTGGCATTTTGCCTCATTCAACAAAAAACAGGTTTTGTAAAAATGGATGATGGCCCCAATCCGCTACTAGAATCGTATCCAATTGGGTTAAAAATCAGCGATTTTGTGTTGGTAACCCTAACCGTTTTTAGTATTTCAGCAATTGCATCGGCTATTTCTTCAAGCTTGAGTGTAAAAACGCTCGATCAAGTCAAAGAATCGCTTTAGGTAAGAAAAAGCTTCTCAATAGACGTAGAAATAAGCCCCGCCGATTGGCCTTTCTCAAAAAACACCCGAATGGCTTTTTTACCCAAATCGCCCAAATCAATACTGTATTTATTTACATATAAATCGATGTGTTGCTTGCGTACCGATTCATCCAACTCTTGTGCATGCTGGCGCACAAAATCGCTACTGGCTTCGGGGTGTTCAAATGCATATTCTACACTTTTACGAATTAAGCGGTTTACGGTATGTTGTGTTTCTGTATCTATGTTTCGCTTAATCACAATACCTCCTAGGGGTATGGGCATGCCTGTTTCTTGCTCCCAATAATCGCCCAAATCCATAACCTTATGGAGGCCTTTTTGCACATAGGTAAACCTATTCTCGTGAATAATTACGCCCAAATTGAGTTCTTCGTTTAACAACGATTCTTCAATAGCCGAAAACACCAACTCTTTTTTATGTTGCAATTCTGGGAAAGCAATACCCAATAAAAAATTAGCGGTGGTAAAGGTACCGGGTATACCCACGCTAAGGCTGGGTTGGCTTTTTACTTCTTTAGGCGTGTAGGCTGTTTTTGAAATTAGCAAAGGGCCCACGCCAAAACCAAAAGCACTACCGGCATCGAGCAGCACATACTTATCGCTTACATGCGCAAACGCATGGAAACTAAGTTTTGTAATATCTAATACGCCTTGCAAGGCTTTTCTATTAAGCGTTTCTACATCGTCGAAAAAAACATCAAACTCTAGACCCTCGGTATCAATTTTATGATGAATAAGTGCATCGAAAATAAAGGTATCGTTGGGGCAAGGAGAAAACCCTAAACTCAGCTTTTTCATTATTCGCTTAAAAGTTGTTCTATACTTTGGTTCAGGTTGGCAATGGCTAGCGGAATATTCCAAGCATCGCGATTGCGGGGCTCTATCCAATTAGAAATAGCTCTTAACTGAATGGAAGGTACTTGAGCTTGGGCACAACTGTAAAAAAAGGCTGCACCTTCCATACTTTCAACTTGCACATGGTATTTAGAAGTGGTAGCGGCGATGGAACTTGCATGACCATGAACTTTATTTACGGTTATGGCGCTGGCTTTTTGTATAGTTTCTAAAAAAGGAAACGGAATAGCTGGAACTAGAGCTTGGGTGTATTGCGTGCCAAAACCGAGCGTATCTATGGCTATAAATCCATCTGCATCCTCGGCGCCTAATTCAGCAAAAGTATCGTCACTAATATGTAAAACCTTGCCTAACGGAATGTCGCGATCGAAAGAACCGCCAATGCCTGCATTAATGGCTAAATCATACCCATTTTTAGTTAATTCTTGCCCCAGGGCAAAGGCGGTAGAAACCATTCCTACACCTGTTATAAGTACGTTTACTTGGTGCTTACCCAGGGTAAATGAGTCGGTATTTTGGCCTAAAAAGTGCTTGGTAAGCAGGGGTGCTATTTCGGCAGAAGTGGCGGTAACTAGCAAAATTTTCATGCCGTAAAGTTAAACACTATCCAGCTTTCCTGTATTGCTTCGTAGGGTTTATTTATATTTGCTACATAATAGAAAGAGAAATGATTTTTATAACCCGTAGAGAGCGATTTAATGCCGCTCACAAATTATACCGCGAAGATTGGTCGGTAGAAAAAAATAACGACACTTTTGGTAAGTGTGCCAACCCAAATTGGCATGGCCACAATTACGAATTATTTGTAACCATTAAGGGAGGAATTAATCCGGAAACGGGTTTTGTAATTGATTTAAAAGACCTTAAAAAAATAATTATTACCAACGTAATAGATCCCTTAGATCATAAAAACATCAACTTAGATGTAGACTTTATGAAGGGTAAATTAGCCTCCACTGAAATTTTAGCGTTGGAAATTTGGAATCAACTAGACCTACCTATTAAGCAATTAGGTGTGGCCTTACACCGCATTAAACTGTTCGAAACAGAAAATAATTACGTAGAATATTTCGGTGCATAACAACCCTACCATGAACAAATTTGATCACCTCGACGAAGAGGAAACACTAAACGGATATACCAAGATAGATCGGTACAATCAAGATAAGATCGATGACATTGCCCGCCACTATGCCGCTATTTTGCCACAATTGGGTGAAGATCCATCTAGAGAAGGGTTACTTAAAACCCCAGAACGTGTAGCCAAGGCCTTGCAGTTTTTAACCCAGGGTTACGACATGGATCCGGCGACAATTTTAAAAAGCGCCATGTTTAAAGAAGACTACAGCCAAATGGTGGTTGTAAAAGATATTGAGATATTCTCTATGTGTGAACACCATATGTTGCCTTTTTTCGGCAAGGCACACATTGCCTACATTCCCAACGGTCACATTGTGGGTTTAAGTAAACTGCCACGTGTGGTAGATGCCTTTGCCCGTAGGCTACAAGTACAAGAGCGCTTAACCAACGAGATTCGCGATTGTATTCAAGAGACCCTAAACCCTGTTGGAGTTGCCGTTGTTATTGAGTGCAAGCATTTGTGCATGGCCATGCGGGGAGTGCAAAAACAGAATTCGGTAACCACTACATCGGCATTTACCGGAGAGTTTGAAGAGGATAAAACACGTGCTGAATTTTTACGTTTAATTACCGCTAGCCTAGATTAATTTTAGAAATAGATGAAAGCATACATTTTTCCTGGACAAGGAGCACAATTTGTAGGCATGGGCAAAGAATTGTACGAACAATCAGCAGAAGCCAAGGCACTATTTGAGCAAGCCAACTCTATTTTAGGTTTCCGAATTACCGATATCATGTTTAATGGTACCGAAGAAGATTTAAAAGAAACCAAGGTAACCCAACCAGCTATTTTTCTTCACTCGGTAATTTTAGCAAAAGTATTAGGGTCTTCATTTAAACCGGATATGGTTGCTGGACATAGCTTGGGTGAGTTTTCGGCTTTGGTAGCTGCCGGAGCGCTTTCTTTTGAAGATGGTTTACGCTTAGTAGCCGCTCGTGCCAATGCCATGCAAAAAGCGTGCGAAATATACCCCTCAACCATGGCGGCTATTTTAGGTCTAGAAGATGCTATTGTAGAAGAAATTTGTGCCAAAATAGACGATGTGGTAGTACCAGCAAATTACAACTGTCCAGGCCAATTGGTTATTTCGGGTAGTATTTTCGGCATTGATAAAGCATGTGAATTGTTAACCGAAGCTGGTGCAAAAAGGGCTATAAAACTAAATGTTGGGGGTGCTTTTCACTCTCCATTAATGGAATCGGCCCGTGCCGAATTACAAGCGGCCATTGAGAACACAACTATCAATTCGCCTATTTGCCCCATCTACCAAAACATAAACGCCAAACCCTACACGGATTCGGAAAGTATTAAGAAAAACCTAATTGCCCAGCTTACTGGTGCTGTACGCTGGACCCAAATTGTACAACACATGCTACAAGATGGTGCAAGCTCCTTCACCGAAGTAGGTCCAGGAAATGTACTACAAAGTTTGGTAAAAAAAGTAGATCGTGCTATGGAAACGAATAGCGCTAGTATCGCTTAATTAAAATACTACCTACTAAAAAAGGGGGACTAATAAGTCCCCCTTTTTTATAAAAGTCAATCGCGAATTATTTTAAAATAATTTTTCCGGTACCCAACACATATCCATCTGCATACATCGTAATGGTATATTCGCCTTTTACAAAAGCTACCTGGTTATTCCAACCTAAAGTATACATACGGCCGTCATTAGCAAATTCGATGGCTGTTTTGTAGGAGAAATTTATCGTCTCTCCTGACGCTAAGGTGCTATTACCAGTGGCACCGACTACGTTTCCACTTGGATCAACTACCCGAAGAAAAATAGTGTGAAGTGCCTTTTGTGCGAAATCATTATCAACAAGATTAAAGCTTATGTTTAGCTTTTGAGCATGATCCGCTTTGCTTACGCTCGACTCTTTACCACTCGATTTAATACGTACTGCCGTAACAGAAGCACCAAATGCCTTTAGGGCGGTTGCAGCACTCACCTTTTTGTTTAAATCTTTGTTTTGGCCTTCTAACGCTCTTACCTGTTCATTGGCTACTGCCACACTTGTTTTTAAGCTATCGTTTTGTTGCCTCAATACCTCAATATCGGCAACGTACTTGGTAACAAAATAGCGAAGCTGTTTCACATCTTCTTGAGCTAAAATTAATTGTTTTTGAGTAAGCTCTCCTTTGCGCAAGGCTTCACGCAATTGACTAATTTTTTCGCGGGCACTCCCTTGTTCTTTTTTCATTGAGTCAGACAAAGCAGCATAATTGGTGTTCGCTTTATCTAAATCGGCCTCAATTTTATCAATCTCGGTTTGCATGCGTGTTTTATCATCGCTTAGTTGAACCACCCGCTCATCGGCTTTTTTATTACGAATGTATAAAATAGCGTTTGTGGTAAATAATGCTAAAACAACTACCAATAAAAGGTAAATTTTGTTGTTATTCTTTTTGGATTCTTGAAATTCGTTTGTGTTTTCCATAGGGTGTTATTGGTTGATATCTTTTATTTCGTCAACATAATTTAAACGTAAATCAGTTAAAAACTGATCTAATAAGCGGCTAAGTTCTGGTGAAATATTGCCTTTGCTTTTCTCTTTCAACATTTCTAGCATATCAATGCTTTCTTTAGCTTGTACATTGTTTTTCTCGATTTTATTACTTACTGGATTCATTAGTTTACCCAAACCCTGCATACCGGTGGTGTGAAAAAGATACAAAAGAGAACCAAATAACTGATCGTGCTTATCCATACAGGGTTGCTATGAGAACGTATTTAACGCTCGTTTATTTTAAAATTATACTCGACAAAGATAAAAATTGTTTAAACAATGATGTTGTTGATTTAATTGAGGAGATTTTGGTATTCAACTGATATAAATTTAGGGTAAAAAACACCATTTAACTATATTTGGCGAACCAAAAACAAACTATGCGCCTATCCGCCTTCTTTACGCTTTTTTTTACGCTTTTTTTTGTGTGTTCACAGCTTCGGGCGCAAATAGTAGATCATCCCAAAAGAGAGTTTAGGGGTGTTTGGGTAGCCACTGTGGTAAACATCGATTGGCCATCAAAAGCGGGTTTAAGTAGTGAAGAGCAGCAAAAAGAATTCATTGCCATACTAAATCAGCATCAAAAAAGCGGTATCAACGCCATCATGTTACAAATACGTCCCGCAGCCGATGCTTTTTATGGTCAAAGCATGGAACAATGGAGTCGATTTTTAACCGGACAACAGGGTAAGGCTCCAAAACCGTATTACGATCCTTTAAGTTTTGCGATCAAGGAGGCTCATAAACGGGGTATGGAGTTGCATGCGTGGTTTAACCCCTATCGGGCTACTTTTGATTTAATAGATTCGCATACGCATCCACTACACATTAGCAAACAGAAGCCCCAATGGTTTATTACCTACGGAGGTAAAAAATTGTTTAACCCAGGCCTACCGGAAGTTCGCCAATACATTACCTCCATTATTATGGATGTAGTGCGCAATTACGATATCGACGGGGTGCATTTTGACGACTATTTTTATCCTTATCCGGAAGCCAACCATGTGCTAAATGATGCCAAAACATTTCAACAATACGGCCAAGGTTTTAGCTCCATAAACGATTGGAGACGACAAAATGTGGATACTCTTATTCATAGTATTTCCGACAGCATTCATCATGTAAAAAAATATGTAAAGTTTGGCATAAGCCCTTTTGGCATTTGGCGAAACAAATCTCAAGACCCCGGTGGATCTGAAACTAATGGGCTAGATGGCTATAGTAAGTTATTTGCTGATGCCCGTAAATGGGTAAAAATGGGTTGGATAGATTACGTGAATCCGCAGATTTATTTTCCCTTTAATTATAGCGCAGCCGCCTATGAGAAGCTAGTAGATTGGTGGGCAGATAATAGCTTTGGGAAACACTTTTATGTGGGAATTGGGGCTTATAGGGCTACAGAAAACAGACCGGGTTGGCGTGATAAAAATCAATTACCCCGACAAATTAGGTATTTGAGAGAAAATGAATATACACACGGTGCCGTGTTCTTTAGCTCTAAATCTTTACGAGATAATTTGGCCGGTTTTAACGATTCGTTGCAAACCAATCTCTATAAATATCCCGCTCTACCACCCAGCATGCCTTGGTTAGATGCCATCAAACCAAATGCGCCCCTACTTATCGATGCCGTAGCTGGCAAAACTGGAGTAATCTTAACCTGGCAAACACCAAGCCCTGCAAAAGATGGCGATACCGCCAGTGGTTTTGTAATTTATAGATTTAAAGAAGGAGAAACTGAAAACACCGCAATCGTTGGTGCTATCGTAAAAATTAGTTTTGACGCTAATTTAACAAGCTATACCGATGAAACGGTAGAAAAAGGTAAGCGTTATACCTATGTAATTACTGCTCTAGATCGTATTAAAAATGAAAGTGAGGCGTCTAACAGCAGCCCGGTAAAAGTCAATTAAAATACTTGACCAACTTGTTTTAATAAAAAAACCGGCCAAGAAATTGGCCGGTTTTTAAACGGTAGCATTGTTGCTTATTTTTTCTCTGGCTGTAAAATCAATTGAATCACATTAGTGCCGCTTAAGTATTTATTGGCTGCGGCTTTTAATAGTTCGGGGCTAACTACTTTTAGCGCATCTAAGTGACTTAAAATTAATTTAGGATCTTCATTGTTTTGGTATTGATTTACCAAATAGCTCAACCAGAAACTATTTTCTTTTAATTGCACTTCGGTAGAGCGACGGTCTTCAGCTACAAATTTTTCAATGTCTTGCATTTGGGCCCCATTTTTACGAATCTTGGCAATTTCATCTAAAGAAGCAGCAATTAATTTGTCTACATTTTCTGGACCACAACCAAAAGCGATGGTAAAGTTGTAGCGACCGCTTGGGTATTTGCTATAATTGAAGAATGCCCCTGGGCTATAAACACCACCCTCGTCTTCACGCAGACGTTCTATTAATTTAATTTGCAATACCTCTCCGAGAGCATCTAAGATGGTGTTGTTTTCTTCATTGTAGGTATAATCGCCTGTAAACACCAAACGAACAGTTGATTTTGGCTCGGTGCCTTTATACACTGTTTTAGTTAATAAACCAGCCGGAGACTTAATACCTAAATCTTTAGCACTTTCTACTCGTTTAACCGAAGGCAATCCGCCTAAATACTGGGCAAGCAGGGGTTTTATTTTCTCTACCTCAAAATTACCCACAAACACATAAGTAAAATCGCTGGCATCGGTAAAGCGTTCTTTGTAAATCTCAAATGCTCTATCTAAATTAATTTGATCTACTTTTTGTAGTGTTGGACCAGTACGGCGGATATTATAATTTCCTAATACCGCAGAAACTGTATCGCTATACACACTATTCGGATCGTTTTCTCGGTTAGCTAAAGCACCTTTTTGCTGTGCAATAAAGCCCTTAAAAATTTCGGCGTCTTTACGAGGTGCAGTAAAATAAAGGTAGTTTAATTGTAAAGCGGTTTCTAAATCTTTTGGTGAAGTAAAACCAGATAAGCCTTCAGAGCGTTCGGTAATGTAGGGCGAAACCGATACCTTTTTACCATTCAATAACTTAGGTAGTTGTAATGCATCAAATTCGCCTAAGCCACTACCACGTACAATACCAGCTGTACTGCTAGCCGATTGAAAATCAGCATCGCTGTACAAAGAGGTGCCACCTGGACTGAATGCAGTAAAGTTAATTTCATCGTTTTTAAAATCGGTTGGCTTTAAAATGGCTTTAACCCCATTGCTGAATACCAATTCGGTAATGCCCAATTCGGGAGTTTTAGTTTCAGAAACGATAGTTCCAGCTTTTGGCTTGGTGGCTAGTAGCGGTTTGTCTGATACTTTATCTACATAGGCTTCAAGGGCCGATATGGCTACACTTTGTGCCCAAGTTTTTACAGTTAAATCTGTAGGTAAATTAGCTTTATCTTTTTCTGGGCCCATGACTATAATGTCGCGGTTCTTATCTACAATATATTTTTTAGCCAATTCGTTAACTTCGGCAAGTGTAATTTCTGGAGTTTGTTTTTGCGACAATGTGTATTCATACGCGATACCCGGAGCGGCTTGCCCCTTTAAGAAATATTGTAAATATTCATTCACATAGGCATCCGATTGTGTTTTATCTTTTTCTTTAAAAGAAGATTCAACTTGCAAAAGATAAGATTGTTTCGCTCTATCTAACTCTGTTTGGGTATAACCAAATTTCTTAATACGCTCCGACTCGGTTAAGGCAGCTTTAAATCCTTTTTCTAATTCACCTGGTTTGGCCACCATAAATAAAGTAAAAGCGTCTAATCCGGCTAAGAAACCGCTAACGTTACCACCGGCTTGTAAAAAGGGAGGATTGGCCTGTTTAGTTAATTCCACAAAACGGGCTTGCATCATCCGGTTAAATAGCGTTTGAATAATACTGGCTCGGTAATCGGCATCGGTACGAATAACTTGTTCGGGGTGTTTAATAATCATTTGTACCACTGTAACAGGAAACTCTTTATCGGTTACGGCTATAAATTGATTGGTACCGCTTAAGGGAATGTTGTATTGGGTACGTGGTTTTGCTTTTGCTGGTTTTTTTAAATCGGCAAACTGTACTTTAATTTGTTTTTCTACCGCATCCACATCTATATCGCCAACTACAATAAGTGCTTGTAAATCGGGGCGATACCAATCAGTGTAAAATGATTTTATGGTTTCGGGTTTAAAATTCTTCAATACCTCTTCGGTACCAATAGGTAAACGATTTGCGTATCTAGAACCATTAAATATTACCGGTAAATATTGTTGTTGCATACGTTGTGCAGCACCTTTCCCTAATCGTTTTTCTTCTAAAACTACACCTCGTTCTTTGTTAATTTCTTCCAAATCTAGGGTAGCATCTTGCGCCCAATCACGCATAATTTGCATGCCGTTTCTAAACACCTCAGGATCGTCGGTCGGAATGGGTAATTGATACACTGTTTCATCAAAACTGGTGTATGCATTTAAATCGGCACCAAAACGAACACCCGCTTTTTGCAAATAACCAACTAAATCGTTTTTAGGATAATTCTTGGTTCCGTTGAAGCTCATGTGCTCCATAAAGTGAGCCAAGCCTTGTTGGTCATCGTTCTCTAAAATAGAACCTACTTTATTAGCTAAATAGAGGGTTGCTCTATTTTTAGGCTCTACATTTTTACGGATATAATAGGTGAATCCATTGGCTAAACGACCGGTTTTTACATTGGGGTCTAGTGGTAAAATTTGGCTAGAGGCGCTTGCCTTTTTTGCTGAGGGCTTGTTTTGAGCCTGTGTAGTTAAAGTTACCGCAACTAAGGTTGCTAAAACATAAATTTTGAGTGTAATTTTCATATAGGTGTGTTTGGTTCTTAAATGTCTGAAACAAAATGTATAAATCCTAAATATTAGAACAAATTAGAGATGAAAAGTTACATAAATAAGTGGAAAAATGCTTTTTAGTATCTTCGTTTATTGTGAATAAGAATCTAACAAACCTCTTAGGTATTTGCCAAAAGCCAGAGCGTAGAATTTTAGGCTTAATGTCGGGCACTTCGCTCGATGGATTGGATATTGCCCTATGCAAGATAAACGGCTTCGGCAAAGAAACCCAGGTAATATTGGAACGATTTAAAACCAGTCCATACACCGCCGTATTTAAGGAGCTTATTCTTGGGGTTTTTGCACAGCAACAAGTCGATTTGCAAACACTAACCCTCTTACATGGCGCTATTGCTCAGGAACATGCCGACTTGGTACTAGCTGCTTTAGCCGAGTGGAACATATGGCCTTCGGAAGTGGATGTGTTGGCCAGCCATGGGCAAACGGTATACCACGCTCCAGCACATTTTCACCAACAAACCAACTTTGGCAACGCCACCCTACAATTAGGCGATGGTGACCATTTGGCGGTAAAAACAGGTATACTAACTCTAAGTGATTTCAGACAAAAGCACATTGCTTTTGGTGGAGAGGGTGCACCATTGGTTCCCTATGGTGATTATTTACTCTACAACAGCTCCACCGAGTATCGTATTTTGTTGAACTTGGGCGGAATTGCCAATTTTACGTATTTGGCTATGGGTGGAAAATCGGAGGATGTGGTAGCCAGTGACCTCGGTCCGGCAAACACACTTTTAGACCAGGTAGTAAAAAAAGAATTCGGGCAAGATTTTGATAGAGATGGGCTTTTGGCCCAAGCGGGTAATGTAAACGAAGCGGTATTGAATGCGCTAATGCAAAGCACTTTTATTAAAGCGCCTTTACCTAAATCTACCGGACCCGAGTTATTTAATATAGAAAGTCTTAATCCACTACTTACTCAACACGCTAATAATTTAAGTCCTGTTGATTTATTAGCTACCCTTACCCAATTTACCGTAAGTGCCATTGCCCTACAGCTGCAGCCTTTTATTAGAAAAAATACAGCAATATACTGCAGTGGTGGTGGCGTTCGAAATACTCATTTAATGCGTTTACTTCAGCAAGCAATACCCGATACCCCCATCAGAACGGTAGAAAATCTCGGGATAAAATCGGAAGCAAAAGAAGCTGTTTTATTTGCAGTTTTGGCCAACGAAACCCTGGTGGGTAATCCCTTTGCATTGGGAACTATGCCCGCATTAAGCATGGGTAAATTGAGTTTTCCGAGCTAAAAAAGCAAAACAAAACATCTACAAATTGCTATCAATATGTTATTTTTGCAGGGTATGAACGAACTACATCTCAGCACATCCGATTGGCAGCGTTTAAAACTCAAATTAAAACGCAAATACATTTACCTAACTGAAGAAGATTTATTTTTTCAAGAGGGAAAAGAAGAAGCCCTAATTGCGCACTTAATGGAGCGTTTGCACCGCAACCGGGAATATGTATTGTTCACCCTAAAAAAGGGATTGGCCACTATTGATACCAACCGGCTATAGGCTAATCGTCTGCGGCCTCTGCCGAAGCACCACCTATGTAATCACCGGCTCTCGAATAGGCATTTCTACGAATTACGGGTACCTGCAGCAACCGATACAAATCGTCTAATCCGAGTAAACTGCCATTGGTAAGGTTGCTCAAAAAAATAATCGTTACGTCGTTTTTTAAATCGCGAACAAAAATGTGGCGAAAGCCATGCCACCAACCGGTGTGGTACACCACCTGTTGGTTGGGTGCCTCAAACAAGCGCCAACCATAGCCGTAGCTAAAATGCTCGTATTGTAGTGGATTACGGGGCGTATAAGCTGAATCTAGGCTAGCTGCTTCTTGCAAAACCTTACCGGCTCTCATAGCTCTATCAAATAAATACAAATCGTGAATGGTGCTGTAAATTCCTTTGTCGCCTACCGGGCCGTCTAAGAAATTTTGAACCACAGAGCGTCGCCAAACCCTATCGTGTCCCACCACATCAACCGGAATTTTTTTAAAAACCGTAGTAGAAAATACATGTGTATTTTTCATACCTAAGGGCTTAAAAATAGAATTCTCCATAAAATGGGTGTAGCTTTTGCCAGTCACTTTTTCAATAATAGCAGCCAACACCATGTAATTGGAGTTATTATAATGAAATATCTTATCAGCTTGCGCATAAGGAGCGGGTTTGTACTGCGCAATCAGTTTCATCACGTCCATATTGCTCATGGGTTTCATCTTTTCCTTCCAAATATCGTCGGCAAAATACACGTAGTTCATCATGCCCGATCGATGGCTCAACAACAAACGGATGGTAATTCCTTCATACGGAAAGTCGGGGAAAAACTCCTTTACATTTTGGTCTAAATTGAGTTTTCCCTGCTCCTCCAAAAGTAAAATAGCGGTTGCTGTAAAGGGTTTAGTAACCGAGGCCAATTCAAAAACAGCGTTAATTTTTAAGCTATCGCGATGCAAATAATCGGCCCAGCCAATAGCCCGTTCGTAAATAATTTTTCCTTTTCGGGCAATGAGTACATTACCATTAAACTGTTTGGTTTTATGCAATTTTTGAATAAATGCCTCTATTTCACCGCTCAGCCCATCCGGATGAACAACTAGAGCCAAACTATCGTTGCGATCGTCTTCCATCGTTCTTTTCTGAGAAGCAGAACCACAGGCACCTAAAAAACAAATACCCATTAGGGCACAAAAAGAAAAAAAATAAGAAAAACGCATAGTACAGGGGTATGAAAATAAGGGCGAAAATTATAAATAATTGGGTGTAAAAAACGAAAAGAATTTTGCACATTTTAGACCGCCGCTAATCGTGCGTTTGGAATAAAAAAAGTTAAATTTGTGAGCGTTTAACAATCAAGCCATGACATACAGAATTGAACACGACACTATGGGTGAGGTACAAGTACCAGCCGATAGGTATTGGGGAGCACAAACAGAACGCTCACGCAATAACTTTAAAATTGGGCCGGAAGCTTCTATGCCAAAGGAAATTATTGAGGCCTTTGCTTTTTTAAAAAAGGCAGCAGCCTATACCAATTCCGATTGCGGTGTTCTTTCTACAGAAAAACGGGATTTAATTGCCCAAGTATGTGATGAAATTTTGGCTGGCAAATTAGCCGATCAGTTCCCCTTGGTAATCTGGCAAACCGGTTCGGGCACACAATCTAACATGAATGTGAATGAAGTGGTTTCTAACCGCTCACACGTAATACAGGGAAATAAATTGGGAGAAGGAACCCCTTTTATTCACCCAAACGACGATGTAAACAAATCACAGTCTTCTAACGATACCTACCCAACTGCTATGCACATTGCCGCTTACAAGGCGGTACTAGAAGTTACCATTCCGGGTGTAGAAAAACTTAGAGATACCCTACAGGCAAAAAGCATAACCTTTAAAGATGTAGTTAAAATTGGCCGCACCCACCTTATGGATGCTACGCCACTTACCTTAGGGCAAGAATTTTCTGGATATGTTTCGCAACTAAACCACGGTTTAAAAGCCTTGAGAAATACACTAGACCACCTAGCCGAATTGGCTTTGGGAGGAACTGCAGTAGGTACAGGCATCAATACCCCGAAAGGCTATGATGTAAAAGTGGCAGCATATATTGCCAAATTCACCAACATTCCTTTTCGTACAGCCGAGAATAAGTTTGAGGCCTTAGCTGCCCACGATGCCCTAGTAGAAACCCACGGTGCCTTAAAACAATTAGCCGTATCGCTCATGAAAATTGGAAACGATATCCGCATGTTGGCTTCTGGTCCACGTTCGGGTATTGGCGAATTGTACATCCCCGAAAACGAACCAGGATCTTCTATTATGCCTGGTAAGGTAAACCCAACCCAAAACGAAGCACTTACTATGGTGGCTACCCAAGTAATGGGTAACGATGTAACCATTAGCATTGCTGGCTCTAACGGACATTACGAATTGAACGTGTTCAAACCAGTGATGGCCGCCAATTTTTTGCAATCGGCTCGTTTATTGGGCGATGCCTGCGTTTCCTTTAACGACCATTGTGCTGTGGGTATTGAGCCAAATTACGAGGGTATTAAAAAACACGTGGATAATTCCTTAATGTTAGTTACCGCCCTAAACCCACACATTGGCTACGAAAACGCTGCGAAAATTGCTAAAAAAGCACACAAAGAACATACATCGCTGCGTGAGGCGGCCCTAGCATTGGGCTTGCTTACCAACGAACAATTCGACGCTTGGGTGCGGCCCGAAGATATGATTGGCGGTCTAAAATAATATGCGAAAGAAATACATATTTTTCTTGTTAGTAAGTGTTTTGTTTGTGGCTTGCCGCTTTAACCCTAATTATCAGGGTAAGGGGTCTAACCGTGTTCAGGGCCTGTGGGAAGAGGTTCCCCCTACTTATAAAAATGAATTATTGCAGTACACCCAACATCAATTTCGGTTTACATGCGATTCATTTTATGTGAAACTGAATACCACGGCCAAAAACAACGTGTATGTAGATAGTTGCTTTAACAATGGGCAATGGGAAGAATATGCTCGGGGCATCTACGAATCTCAAAACGATACCTTATACCTTAGCGGAACCTTCACCAAGGCAAATGGTAAACAAAAAATTTCGGGTTGCTACCGCATTGGTCAATACCTAAACACAATGGTAATTGTAAAAACCAAGGGCGATACCTTGACCCTTAAAAGTTTAAATCAACAAAACCCAATCGCTTTAAAACTAACCCAGTCTTGGGAATGCACACCCAAGCCACTAAACTAAAACGAATGAAAACTTCTGTATTAAACAAACTCCTAATATTCGGATTGTTACTTAACCTTCCATCGCAAAGTATGGCTTGGGGTATGTTGGGTCACCGGGTAGTGGCACAAATAGCCGAAACAAATTTAAACCCCAAAACCAAATTAGTACTCAAGGGTATTTTAGGTAACGAAACCTTAGCTATGAGCAGTAACTGGGCTGATTTTGTAAAATCAGATAAAAGCTACGATTACCTATACAATTGGCATTTTGTAAATTTTGGTGCCGGCTTAAGCTCCGCCGATATAAAAGGAATGTTAAAAGCCGATACCGCGGTAAATGCCTACACAAAAATTAATTTTTTAGTAAACGAACTGAAGAAGAAAAACCTACCCAAAGCACAAAAAATTATATATATACGCCTATTGGTACATATTGTAGGTGATATACACCAACCCATGCACACTGGTCGTGCCGAAGATAAAGGGGGCAACGATGTAAAACTGACCTGGTTCGGAAAATCGAGTAATTTACACAGCATTTGGGATACCGAATTGGTAGAATCGCAACAACTGAGTTATACCGAATACACCCAGGCCATTAATTTTTGCAGTGCGAAACAAAAAGCCGATTGGCAACACGCACCTATTAATGCATGGATTACCGAAACCTACGGAATGGCACAAAACATTTACGGTGGCGTAGCCCTGGGCGATAAATTGAGCTACCGCTACATTTACGACAACCTAAACACGGTAAACAATCAGTTGCTAAAAGGTGGTGTTCGCTTGGCAGGATTGTTGAACCAAATTTTCGGCAGCTAAATTCATGAAAGTACTACTGGTTTGTTTGGGTAATATTTGTCGTTCGCCTTTGGCACATGGCATACTAGAACACCTGGCAAATACAGAGGGCTTGGGCTGGGAAATTGATTCGGCCGGAACCGGTAATTGGCATATTGGGCATCCACCCGATAGTAGGTCGGTAGCTGTTGCTCGGAAAATGGGCGTAGATATTTCTGGGCAACGTGCACGCCAATTTGAACAAGCAGACTTCGATCGTTTCGATCATATTTTGGTGATGGACGACCAAAACCTAAAAAATGTAGTGGCTTTAGCCCAAACAGAAAAAGATAAACAAAAGGTGCGGCTACTACTCGGCACTGATTTTGTTCCCGATCCGTATTTTGATGATGCACTCTTTGAACCCGTTTATCAGCTCATAGAACAGGGCTGTAAGCAATACATTGCCGAAGCAAAAACTAATAAAAGCTGATTTTTACTACCTTTATATCCATGGCCACTAGCAAACCCACACTTCCTAAAGGCACCCGCGATTTTTCGCCCGAAGAAATGGTGAAACGAAATTTTATTTTCGATACCATTAAAAGCGTGTTTCGCAAGTTTGGATACCAAGAAATCCAAACGCCCAGCATGGAAAATTTGGAAACCTTAACGGGTAAATATGGCGATGAAGGCGATAAATTGATTTTTAAAATCTTGAACTCTGGAGATTTCTTATCCAAAGTAAGCCCCGAAGAATTACAAACAGCCGATGCCAAAAAACTTACCAGCAAGGTATCCGAAAAAGCATTGCGTTACGATTTAACCGTACCCTTTGCCCGCTATGTGGTGGCTCATCAAAACGATATTTCTTTGCCCTTTAAGCGTTTTCAAATACAACCCGTATGGCGGGCCGATAGGCCGCAAAAGGGACGTTATAGAGAATTTTACCAATGCGATGCCGATGTGGTGGGCTCCGAAAGTTTGCTAAACGAAGCAGAATTTGTGCTTATTTACCAAGAAGCCCTCAGTAAATTAGGCTTAAGAGATTTTAGCATCCTAATAAATAACCGCAAAATATTATCGGGTATTGCCGAAATTATTGGGAAACCCGAACTCATTATTGATATGACGGTGGCCATTGATAAGCTAGATAAAATTGGCTTTGACGGTGTATGCAAAGAATTATTAGAGCGTGGCTTTACACAAAATGATATAGAAAAACTGCAACCTATTATCGAACTAAAAGGTAGCAACTCTGAAAAAATGGATGCCCTGAAAAAGGTATTGGCTCATTCAGAAATTGGTCAAAAGGGTGTGGAGGAATTGGAAAGTATTTTTAACTATATCCAACAACTGCAAGCTCCAAACACCCCATCCCCTAGACCGAATGTAGAGCTAGATATCACCTTAGCTCGTGGTTTAAACTATTATACCGGTGCTATTTTTGAAGTAAAAAGTAACGAGGTTGCTATGGGTAGCATTGGTGGTGGTGGCCGCTACGACGATTTAACCAGCATGTTTGGCTTAAAAAACCTAAGTGGCGTGGGCATTTCTTTTGGTGCCGACCGCATTTACGACTTGTTAGAAGAATTGGACGCGTTCCCTAAAAATACCAACGAAACTACCAAAGTGCTTATTAGTAATTTTGATGAAACTGCGGAGAAATTTGCCCTTCCCCTATTAAGCCAATTGCGTGCTGCGGGCATTGCAACGGAACTATACCCAGAGGCAGCCAAGCTTAAAAAACAATTGGGCTACGCCGATGCTAAACGCATTCCTTATGTACTACTTATTGGCGATGAGGAAATGGCTTCGGGTTTATTAAGCTTAAAAAATATGGAAAGCGGAGAGCAAAATACCCTTAGTATACAAGCTATTTTAGCTCAATTGGGCTAATTTTAAGGCATTCTATAACAATTTGCAGGGCTTGTGCGTTTTAGTTGTGTTTAAATAATACATCATGAATAAGAAAGCACTTTTGCTTGGCCTAATAATGGGTATTGGCATATTTCGAATGTATGCCCAAGATAATGTGGTATCTACCACCAAAGGGGAGATAACATTCTTTTCTAGTGCACCGCTCGAAGATATTGATGCAAAAAACAACCGAGTAATTTCTATGCTAAATACCCAAAGCTTAGAAATTTTGGTTCGTATACCCATCAATCAATTTGAGTTTCAAAACAAACTCATGCAGGAGCATTTTAATGAAAAATACTTAGAAAGCGAACGCTACCCCTATGCCACCTTTAAGGGTAAGATGGGTGCGGGCACAGATTTTTCTAAAGATGGTGTTTACGACGTTTCGGCTGTGGGTGTATTAAATCTACACGGAGTTGACCAAAAACGTACCCTAACAGGAAAAATTAGCATAAGTAAATGGGGAATAAAACTCGACACCCGCTTTAACATTACCTTGGCAGACCATAAAATTGATATTCCCAAATTGGTATTTAATAAAATTGCCGAGCGCATTGCCGTACATGCTACCCTAAATTACCTCCCATTCAAAAATTAATTCCTTTTATTGATTCCTTTTTTCCATTTTTGGGAACCAATTAGAAAGAATGAAAACATTCGCCATAGGCAACCAAGCGCTTTCACTTTCAACTATTAAAGAGATTATTGAAAGTGAATCCATACTATCTATTAGTCCCGAATCCGAAGAAAAAATTAGGGTATGTCGTACTTTCTTAGATGAAAAAATTGCTATTGGTTCAGAAGCTATTTATGGTATCAATACTGGCTTTGGATACCTACAAAACGTAAAAGTATCCAATGATCAAGTAATAGATTTGCAACACAATTTATTGCTATCACACGCTTGCGGCGCAGGCGAATTTGTACCCCAAGAGGTGGTGAAATTAATGCTGCTTCTAAAAATTCAATCGCTGGCTTATGGGCATTCGGGGGTAGCGCTAGAAACCGCAGAACTTTTGGTTGCTTTTTACAACAAGAAAATAGTACCAGTAATTTATACCCAAGGCTCATTGGGTGCATCGGGAGATTTAGCCCCTTTGGCACACTTGGCATTGCCGCTTATTGGCAAAGGTGAAGTTTGGGATGGAGAAAAACAAGTGCCTGCAAAAACAGCACTAGCTAAACACGGTCTAAAACCACTTAAATTACAATCTAAAGAGGGCTTGGCACTCATAAATGGTACCCAATTTATGTTGGCCTATGGGGTATATATTTTATTAAAAGCACATAAATTAGCTGCTTGGGCTGATATTGCCGGTAGCCTTTCTGCAGACGGTTTTAATTGCCGCATAGATCCATTTAAACCCAATAGTCACCGCATTCGACCGCACCGTGGCCAAGTAGAAACAGCCGATCGTCTTTTTAATTTATTAAAAGATAGTGAATTGGTAAACGAGCACGGGAAACAGGTGCAAGACCCGTATTCTTTTCGATGTATGCCCCAGGTGCACGGAGCCAGCAAAGATGCCTTGCGCTATGTGACTTCGGTACTAGAAACGGAGTTAAACTCGGTAACTGACAATCCGAATATTTTTCCCGAAAGCGGAGAAGTTATTTCAGCAGGTAATTTTCATGGGCAACCCTTGGCATTAGCGCTAGACTTTTTAAGTATTGCTTTAGCAGAGTGGGGATCTATCTCCGAAAGACGCATTTTTCAGTTAATATCTGGCCAGCGTGGTTTACCTCCATTTTTAATACAAGATGCCGGAGTAAATTCTGGGTACATGATTCCGCAATACACTGCAGCCAGTATAGCCAGCGAAAATAAACAACTGTGTACGCCAAGTTCGGTAGATTCTATTGTATCGAGCAATGGACAGGAAGACCATGTAAGTATGGGCGCCAACGGAGCCACCAAATGTTTACGGGTATGCAACAATCTAGAGTGCATTCTTGCCATCGAATTAATGAATGGTTGCCAAGCGCTTTCTTTTAGACGACCGAAGAAAACCTCTCCAGCTTTAGAAAAAATTGTATTGGCCTACCGAGAAGTAGTGCCTGTTTTAAAAAAAGATCGCTTTTTAGCTCCGGATATAGAAAAATCGGTACAGTTTTTAAGATCGTACCCAATTGCATAGCATTATCCTATTTTCTCTAATTGGATATACCGTTTTTGAGGATCTTCTTGGTGGCTAATACTAACTTTAAGGTAAGTAGTTGGCAAAAAATCGCCTAGTTTTTCGGGCCATTCAATAAAACAATAGCTATCGGAACTCAGATATTCTTCTATGCCAAAATCAAGGGCCTCGGTAGGTGTTTTTAATCGGTAGCAATCGAAATGATAGAGCAAGCCTCCGGGGTGTTCGTATTCATTTACCAAAGAAAAGGTAGGACTACTCACCGCTGAATTTACACCCAAAGATTTGCAAATAGCCTTAATGAGTGTGGTTTTACCCGCTCCCATATCGCCAAAAAACAAAAACGTTTTATACGCACCTGCATAGTGGAGTACTTCTTGTGCAGCTTCATCGAGTTTTTCTATAGAAGAAACGATTTTGATCATGTCGCAAATTACTATTTAGGTAAATAAGTGGCAAAGGGAATGATCATTTCTTCCAAGGAAATTCCTCCGTGCTGGAAGGTATCGCTGTAGTGGTTTACAAAATGGTTGTAGTTGTTGGGGTACACAAAAAAAGTATCGGGCTTGGCAAAAATAAAGCTAGAGCTTAAATGTTGTAGTGGTAGTTTGGCATCGCCGGGTTTTTTAACCAAAAAAACCTCTTTAGGGTTAAAATTGAGGTTTTTACCTTGTTTATACCGCAAATTGGTATTGGTATTTCTGTCTCCAATTACCTTTACTGGGTGTTTTACCCGAATAGTTCCATGATCGGTAGTGAGAATTATTTTCACTTTTTTCTTGGCTAATTTTTTCAGCGTATCCAATAGTGGAGAATGCATAAACCACGAAAGTGTAAGTGAACGGTAAGCCGATTCGTCGCTGGCCAATTCTTTAATCATGGCCATATCGGTACGGGCATGAGAAAGCATATCTACAAAATTATATACCAATACATTGAGTTCATTGGATAGTAAGTTGCTGATACTATTGGTTAATTCACGGCCCTTTTCGGCGGTTAAAATTTTATGGTAACTAAATCGACAATCTTTGCGGTGTGCTTGGGCCAATTGTACTTTTATAAAATCCGCTTCGTGCAAATTTTTACCACCTTCATCTTCATCATTTTGCCAATATTGTGGAAACTTTTTTTCCATTTCTGCGGGCATTAAACCCGAAAAAATAGCATTTCGGGCATATTGAGTGGCAGTAGGTAAAATACTGTAATAGTGCTCCTCCGCTTCTAATCGAAAATATTCTGTAATTACCGAGTTAAGCACCCGCCATTGATCGTAACGTAAATTATCTATTAGAATAAAAAATGTGGGCTGCGCTGTGTTGAGTTCGGGAAATACTTTTTTACTAAATAGTTGATCGGAGGTTAAGGGCCCATCATCGGGGTTTTTAACCCAGTGCACATATTGTTTCTCTATAAATTTAAAAAATTGAGCATTGGCTTCTTCTTTTTGGGTAGTTAAGATTTCGTGCATGCCGGCATCCTCCAAATTATCTAAAGAAAGCTCCCAAAAAACTAGTTTTTTATATACATCAGCCCATTCATCGTGATTCAGCTTTTCGTTCAATATCATACCCAGGTTTCTAAAATCCTGTTGATAGGCCATAGAGGTTTTTTCACTCACCAAGCGTTTATTGTCAATCAGCTTTTTTATGGTGAGTAAAATTTGTTTTGGATTAACGGGTTTTATCAGGTAATCATCAATTTTAAATCCAATGGCATCCTCCATTAAATATTCTTCTTCGCTCTTGGTAATTAATACGGCAGGGGTTTCGGGACTAATGTTCTTTATCTCGGTAAGGGTTTCCAGACCGGTTAAACCCGGCATGTTTTCATCTAAAAAAACAAGATCGAAATGTTCTTTCTTAAATACCTCGAGCGCATCGCGACCATTGGTTACTGTTTTTACCTTATAACCCTTGTCGTTTAAAAACAAGATGTGGGGGCGCAATAAATCAATTTCGTCGTCTGCCCAAAGTATATACGTTTCTTGCATGCCGTATTGGTTCAATTAAACCTCTAAGATACGGCAACATTCGTTGTTTTTAGTCTCATTTAATTTAGCAATTTTTGTAGTGTATATTGCATCACTTTGAATAAGAAAAAAATCATCAACGACCCGGTTTACGGATTTATCAGCATACCCACAGCGCTGATTTTCGATTTACTGCAACATCCTTACATGCAGCGCTTGCGCTATATTAAACAATTGGGAATGACGCACCTGGTATATCCGGGGGCTTTACACACCCGGTTTCATCATGCACTAGGAGCCATGCACCTCATGGGCATGGCTGTAGAAACCCTACGATCAAAGGGTGCAGAGATTACGCCAGAAGAAGAAGAGGCGGTACAAATTGCCATTTTACTGCACGATATTGGCCATGGGCCATTTTCACATGCCCTGGAACATGTGTTAATCGAAGGGGTTTCGCATGAACACCTATCCGCTCTATTGATGGATAGCTTGAATATCCAGTTTGGTGGCAAATTAGATTTAGCTATTTCCATTTTTACTAAAAAATATCACAAAGTATTCCTTTCGCAATTGATTTCTGGGCAACTAGATATAGATCGTATGGATTACCTAAACCGCGATAGTTTTTTTACTGGCGTTTCGGAGGGGGTAATTAGTTCAGACCGAATTATTAAAATGCTCACCGTGCATAACGGACAATTGGTGGTAGAAGAAAAAGGGATTTATTCCATCGAAAAATTTCTTATTGCACGCAGGTTGATGTATTGGCAGGTGTATTTACACAAAACGGTAATTGCTGGTGAACAATTGCTTATTAAAATTTTAGAACGTGCAAGAGAACTAGCCTTAGATGGGAAAATATTGTTTGCCACACCTAGTTTAGCACATTTTCTAAACAATATTATCAAACAAGAAGACTTTTTAGATAACCCTCTACACCTAGAGCGCTTTGCCCTTTTAGACGATCACGACATATTTACCTCCATAAAAGTATGGGCGGAAGATGCTGATCTTATTTTATCCACTCTTTGTAAACATCTCATTTCTAGAAATTTATATCAAGTAGAAATAAGTAATCAGGCACCCGAATTACATGTAATTACCCAAATGGTTGAAAAAGCCAAAACTGCATATCGTGTTTCTGAAGACGACGCCACCTATTTTGTGTTTACAGATAGCATTAAAAACAGCGCCTATCGCCCTGGAGATGGAAGTATTCAAATTTTAATGAAAGATGGCTCTGTGGTAGATATTGCCCAAGCATCTGATAATTCTAACCTGGAAGCATTGGCAAAAACAGTTAAGAAATACATTTTTTGTTATCTTAAAGAATTGGTGCATTAGCCATTAATTTACTTTTTGTTAGGCTAAACACTAAATAAGGTTAACTTTGTGAGTTAAATACCAAGTTCAACAAAAACCTAAGGCATGCAATTTACTGCTCAACAAATAGGGCAATTATTAAATGGAACCATAGAGGGAGATCCCCATGTGGCAGTAAACAAGTTGGCCAAAATTGAGGAAGCCCAAGCTGGCGACTTATCTTTTTTAGCCAATCCGAAATACGAACCCTATTTATACAGCACTAAAGCATCTATTGTAATTGTAAATGTAAACTTTGTGTCTACGCAGCCAGTAAATTCGACTCTTATTCGGGTATCTGATGCCTATAGCGCCTTTTCGGTGCTATTAGAAATGTACAACACCGCCAAAATGGATAAACATGGGATAGAAGAGCCTAGTTTTATACACCCGAGCGCAAAAATTGGCAAAAACGTATATATTGGAGCCTTTGCCTACATTGGTGCCAATACCATAATTGGCGATAACAGCAAGATATACCCACAGGTTTACGTGGGAGACAGTGTTTCGGTAGGCTCAGATTGTGTTTTATTTCCTGGCGTAAAATTATATTTCGAAACCAGTATAGGAAACCGCGTAATTATTCATTCGGGAACTGTAGTGGGTAGCGATGGTTTTGGGTTTGCACCCTTAGCCGATGGCAGCTACAATAAAGTGAGCCAAATTGGCAATGTAATTATTGAAGATGATGTAGAAATTGGTGCCAATACCGCTATTGATAGAGCCACAATGGGTTCTACCATTATTCACAAAGGGGTAAAGCTAGATAACCTAATTCAGGTAGCACACAATGTAGAAATTGGCGCCAATACCGTTATTGCATCTCAAACCGGCATTTCTGGAAGTGCTAAGGTTGGTGATCAAAATATAATTGGTGGACAAGTGGGAATTGTGGGGCATATAAATATTGCCAGCGGTAGTCAAATACAAGCAAAATCGGGTATTACTCGGTCGCTTACAGAAGAAGGTAAAAAATGGGCTGGAGTTCCGGCCACACCATTTATCAATAATCAACGTTCTCAAGTAGTTTATCAGCGCTTGCCCGAACTAGAGCGCCGACTGGCAGAACTAGAAAACGAATTAAAAAATTTAAAAAAATAAAAGAGTACGCTCACTGAGATACCCTACTATACAAAACAACTATGAATATCAAACAGCGAACCATAAAATCATCATTTTCGCTTTCGGGCGTAGGTTTACATACCGGAGAAGCCGTAAAAATAACCTTTAAAGCCGCTCCAGATAACCATGGGTATACATTTGCAAGAGTAGATTTACCTGGCAATCCCGTTATAGATGCGGATGTAGACAATGTAACCGACACCTCCAGAGGAACCACTATTTCTCAGAATGGAGCCAGTGTAAGCACCATTGAGCATGTATTGGCTGCATTGGTGGGTTGTGAAGTAGATAACGTATTAATGGAATTGGATGGGCCTGAAGTTCCTATTATGGATGGCAGTTCCATCGAATTTATAGATGCACTAGAAAAAGCAGGTTTTGTAGATCAAGAATCCGATAGGGAATACTACACCATACCAGCAAATATTCACTATACTGAGCCTGATCGCAAAGTAGAAATGGTAGCCATGCCACTAGACGATTACCGATTTACCTGCATGATTGATTACAATTCACCCATTTTAGGAAGTCAACATGCGGCCATTACCACACTTAGTGAATTCAAAAAAGAAATTGCTTCTTGCCGTACGTTCTGTTTTTTACACGAATTAGAAATGTTATTAGAGAACAATCTGATAAAAGGTGGTGACTTAAACAATGCCATTGTGGTGGTAGATAAAGAGATAAGCAAAGAAGAGTTAAAACACTTAGCCAAAATTTTCAATAAAGATGATATTGATGTGGCCCGTGAAGGCATTTTAAACAATGTTAAATTACGTCACCAAAACGAACCCGCCCGTCATAAATTATTAGATATGATTGGTGATTTAGCCCTAGTGGGTGTTCCTATAAAAGGGCATATTATGGCAGCCCGTCCGGGCCATGCTGCCAACGTAGCCTTTGCAAAAAAGATTAAAGCACAGTGGAAAAAAGATACCAGTAAAAAACATGTGCCCAAATATGATTTAAACGCCACGCCAGTATACGATACGGTTCAAATTATGAATATTTTGCCACATCGTCCACCGTTTTTATTGGTAGATAAAATTTTAGAATTAAGCAAAAATCACGTGGTAGGCGTTAAAAACGTAAGTATGGGAGAGCCTTTTTTTGAGGGTCACTTCCCCGGCTCACCTGTAATGCCAGGTGTATTACAAATTGAAGCAATGGCTCAAACCGGTGGCATTTTAGTAATGCACACTGTTCCCGATCCCGAAAACTATCTCACCTATTTCTTAAAAATTGAAAATGCACGCTTCAAAGAAAAAGTGCTACCTGGAGATACCCTAGTATTTCGTTGCGATTTAATTACACCCATTAGACGTGGAATTGCTCAAATGAAAGGCGTGGGAACCGTGGGCGACAAAATTGTGGTAGAAGCAGAATTAATGGCGCAAATAATTAGAAAAACTCACTAAATCTATGATTCAACCATTAGCATATATACATCCACAAGCAAAAATTGCCGAAAATGTAGTTATTGATCCTTTCGTTACCATCCACAAAGATGTAGTAATAGGCGAAGGTACCTGGATTGGCTCAAGCGCCACCATCATGAATGGTGCACGCATTGGAAAAAACTGTCGTATTTTTCCGGGGGCAGTAATTTCTGCTGTACCGCAAGATTTAAAATTTGGCGGCGAAGACTCCTTAGTGGTTATTGGTGATAACACCACCATTAGAGAATGTGTGACTATTAACCGTGGAACATCAGACAGAAAAGAAACACGTGTAGGTAACAATGTGTTGTTGATGGCCTATACCCACATTGCACACGATTGTGTGGTAGGTAATAATTGTATTTTAGCCAATGGTGTACAATTGGCCGGCCACATTACCGTTGATGATTTTGCCATTATTGGTGGAATGAGTGCGGTACATCAATTCGTAAGTGTTGGGGCTCATGTCATGATTTCGGGTGGTTCTTTAGTGCGTAAAGATGTACCACCTTATACCAAAGCGGGTAGAGAACCACTTTCGTATGTGGGTATCAACTCGGTGGGTTTACGTCGGCGTGGGTTTAGCTCCGAAAAAATAAATGAAATACAAGACATCTATCGTGTTCTATTCTTAAAAAATAGCAATACAACCAAAGCACTCGATTTAGTAGAAGCTGGTTTTAAACCCACCGAAGAGCGTGATGAAATTATAAACTTCATTCGTAACTCCAACCGTGGAGTAATGAAGGGCTTTGGCAACGGCTAAACAACATGAAGATTGTTCTTGAAAATATCGGGAGAAGATTTAACCAAGAGTGGGTCTTTAAATCGCTGTCTTATACACTCGAACCCGAACAGTCTTATGCCATTTTGGGAAGTAATGGCAGTGGTAAATCTACCCTACTACAACTTATTGCGGCTAGCCTTAGTTCATCTGAAGGAAAAATTAACTACGAAATTGGGGGTAAAAAACTTGAACGGGAAGATGTTTACCAATACCTGAGTTTGGCCGCACCCTATTTAGAACTTATCGAAGAATTTACCCTCGAGGAACAAATAGACTTTCACTTTCAGTTTAAAAAACAACTCCCTGGGACCAACAAAGAAAGCTTGTTAAAAACCTTAGCCCTTAAAGGAGCAGAGCAAAAAGCAATTAAATATTTTTCATCGGGCATGAAACAACGGGTAAAACTAGCTTTAGCGGTTTTCTCAGATACACCACTCTTATTGCTCGATGAACCCACATCTAACCTCGATGAACAAGGAATTGCATGGTACCGTTCATTAATAAGCAAATATGGTGTGAACAGAACCTTGGTGGTTTGCTCTAACCAACAACACGAATACGACTATTGTACTCACCAATTACAACTAGCAGATTACAAAAAATTTAACACCGCATCAATAGCGGGGTAGGTATTGTTAAATAGTAAAAAACATCCTAAGTTTACAGCACAAAAATGGATGCATTAAGGCACCATTAATTCGGTTTTTATGGCAAAAGCATCAGAAGTAAAAAGTGGTAATATTCTTCGGTTTAACGGAGAGTTGGTTACAGTAGAAGAATTTCTTCACCGCACACCGGGGAACCTTCGGGCCTTCTACCAAGCTCGTATGCGTAACGTAAAAACCGGAAAATTGGTAGAATACCGCTTCCGTACCGACGAAGAGGTAGAAATTTGTCGTGTAGAAACCAATGATTACCAATACCTATATGAAGACGGCGATTACTTTGTAGTAATGGACAACACTTCTTTTGAACAGTATAACATCCCTAAATTTTTGTTTGGCGATGCCGCTCGATTTATGAAAGAAGGAATGAATGTAATTGTTGCCTTCGAAAGCGAAGAGCCTATTATGGCGCAAGCTCCAGCTAGTGTTGAATTAGAAATTACTTACAGCGAACCTGCCGTAAAGGGCGATACCTCTACCAATGCGCTTAAAAGTGCAACCGTAGAAACAGGCGTAGAAATTAGAGTGCCTCTATTTATTAACCAGGGTGAAAAGGTTAGAATAGACACCAAAACCGGCGAATACATTGAGCGGGTTAAATAAAACTTTTAATTAAATTTAAGATTTGAGTTGATTATAGACGGTCTAGGAGTAATCCGGGGCCGTTTTTTATTTTTAGTACCTTTATAGTGTGAACAAAGCCGAAGCCAGAGCTCATTTTTTAAACATGCGCAAATCCTTGTCCGAAAAACAAGTAGAGGAAGCTAATATGGCAATTCTTGCTCAGTTTGAAACACTCGATTTTTCGGGCATCAAATACCTTCATCTTTTCTTACCCATAGCGGTTAAAAACGAAGTGAACACCCAACTATTAGCCAATTGGTTACGAGAAAACCTGCCAGCTATTCGTTTGGTGCTTTCTAAAAGCGACACCGAACAGCACACACTGCGTCATTTTGTTTGGGATGAAAATACCATACTACATACCAATCAATGGGGTATTACCGAACCAAACGGCGGATTAGAGGTAGAAGAAAAAGAGTTGGATATGATACTGATTCCGTTGTTAGCTTACGATCTGCAGGGTAACCGAGTGGGTTACGGAAAGGGCTTTTATGATCGTTTTTTAGCCAAGTGCAATGCAAACGTTCAAAAAGTAGGTTTATCGTATTTTGAGCCCCTAGATTTGATAGAGGATACTGACTCTTTCGATGTAATGCTTAACGCCTGCATTAACCCAGAAAAAATCTGGCGTTTTTAATTGCTTTGTGCTTTTATAAAATCACTCACCAAATAACCAATAAGTTTGGCTACTAGGTTTTCTGCATTTGCTATCCCTTCGCAAATATGGAGGTAACCCAGTTTTGTACCCTTAGTTTGATAGATAAAGGAACGTATTTGTTCGGCGGTAAAACCGGTGGGGCTAGCTGCACTGGCTGAAATCCCGGCAATGCTATCCAAGTCTACTTCTAAACCACAAAGTCCACGAGTAAATACCAGGGCATTTTCAAAGGCCTGTTCGGGTGTGGTTTTTCCTGTTAAAAAATCTTCAAAATAAGTCGCTTGTAAACGATCCGTATTGTTGGATAATTCGGTTCCTAAATACTGGGAGTTGTAGTTTTCGTGTAGTCCCAATACGGCATATTTATGTAGAAAACTCTCTTGAAAAGCATACGAAAATCCGTTACCACTGTGTCGTCCTTCTAGCGCCCTAAAGTCGGCATGGGCATCAATATTAATCGTATTTACAAGTTGATTATTGATCTGCGAAAATGCTTTTAAAATGGGGTAAGCGTTATTATGGCCACCGCCAATAAAAATGGGCACCTTTCTGGCTGCAAAAATGGCTTGAGCAAGTTTCACCACAGCTTTGTCAATGGTGTTAACCAGCGTCCTTAATTGTACCTTATCGGCTCCTTTAGCTTGCTTCAATTCTTCCTCAAAAGTTAAACAACCCAAAAGCAGTACATCGGCACCCACAAGCTTTTCGCTACATTGAATATTGCACAATACCGGAAAAACTTCCGACCAGGTGTTGGCAGCCCCGGGCTTGCCTCCGTTGGCTAACACGCCAATATCTTCGGCTAAACCTACCACTACAAATCTGGCAGCACTGGTAGTCAACTGCTCCAAAGATGAAACGGTAGCAAACTCTTGACCTAGTTTTGTCTCCCCATCTCTGCAAAAAGTAAGCGGCAGTAAATCGGCAGAACTGTAGATATGTAGCCTACTCATTTTCGTAGCGTTTTCCGTTAATAAATACACCTTCAATAAGGTTATCTCCGAATGAATACGGGAGATAAGCCAATGAAGGCATTGCTTTGGTATAAAAGAAATTGGCCACTTTGCCTACACTTAAGCTACCGTACATATCCGACAGTTCCATAGCGGCAGCACCATTTAGGGTAGCGGCATTAATAGCCTCTTCGGGAAGCATTTTTTGGCGCATGCAAGCCAGGGAAACCACCAAATTCATGTTTCCGGAAGGGGAAGAACCCGGGTTATAATCGGAGGCCAGAGCTAGACAAACGTTTTTAGCAAGCAGGCGGCGGGCATTGGCAAAAGGGATACCCAAAAATAAAGAACAATTGGGCAAAAGGGTAGCAATGGTGTTGCCCGAAGCTAGTGCATCTTCCGCAGCGTCATTCATTTCTTCTAGGTGATCTACCGAGAGAGCTTGGTGGCGCACCGCCAACTCTACTGCTCCGCTGGCAGATAATTGGTTGGCGTGTATTTTAGGTTTTAAGCCAAGCTGTGTGGCAGCTGTTAAAATGTGATCCGTTTCCTCTAAAGAAAAGAATCCTTGTTCACAAAATACATCCATATAATCGGCCAAACCCTCAGCGCTAATTTGGGGCAAGAGAGTTTTAAGCAACAGGTCAATATATCCTTGATGATTTTCTTTAAATTCTTGTGGGTAGGCATGGGCACCCAAGAAGGTCGCTTTTATGGGAATGGGGGACCATTCCTTCAGGCGTTTTATTACCCGAAGCATTTTTAATTCGCCTTCTACACTTAAACCATAACCACTTTTCAGTTCAATAGCTCCGGTTCCAAGGGCGATTAATTTTTGTATACGTTGTTGAGCCAAAACAAACAGCTCTTCTTCGGAACAGGCTTGTATCTTTTGTGCCGAGTTTAAAATGCCACCACCGGCCAGGGCGATCTCTTCATAACTTTTACCCTTAATTTTTAATACAAACTCATCTTCTCGGCTGGCAGCGAAAACCAAATGTGTGTGCGAATCGCACCAAGATGGAAAAACCCAAGCACCATTTAATGAGATTTGCTTGAATTGCAAAGCGTTGGGGGGCAAAGCATCCATAGAACCAAGGGCGGCAATACGGCCATCTTCTACCAACAACCAGGCATTTTTTAGACTAGGGAGTTGAGCCATATCGGTACCACGAAGCAGCCGAACATTGGCATCGTGTATACCCACTAGAGTGTGGATGTTGGTGAAAAGGCTTGTTTCCATATTAAAAGGCTAACTCTACCAATACTGGGCAGTGGTCCGAATGTTTCGCATCGGGTAAAATGGCGGCACGTTTTAAGTTCGATTTAAGGGATTCGCTCACCAGAGTATAATCGATACGCCAACCTAAATTTTTAGAGCGGGCACCTGCACGGTAACTCCACCAGGTATAGTGGTGTGGTTCTTCGTTAAAATGCCTGAAGGAATCTACAAAACCGCTTTGAATAAAATTTTCCATCCACTCCCGCTCTTCGGGTAAAAAACCAGAAGAGTTGGCGTTCGATTTGGGATTGTGAATATCGATGGGTTTATGGCAAATATTGTAGTCGCCACAGATTACTAAGTTAGGTAGGGTGTTTTTTAATGCCTTGATGTAGAGCTGAAAATCATTCAAAAATTGATATTTAAATGCTTGGCGCTCATCGCCGCTTGAACCCGAGGGAAAATAGGTACTTAATACCGAGCAATGTTCAAAATCGGCACGAATTACTCTTCCCTCCCGGTCGTAATCGGGCAAGCCGCAACCATATTCTACATGTTTTGGCGTAATTTTGGTAAAAATAGCGGTACCACTATAGCCTTTCTTCTCGGCCGGATACCAATAATGCTGATAACCCAACTCTTCGAGCAAATGCAAATCAACCAACTGGTCGGGGCTGGCTTTAATTTCTTGTAAACACACCACATCGGCTTGGGTGGCCTTTAGCCAATCTAACCAGTTTTTACTTAGTGCGGCCCGAATACCATTTACATTGTAGGTAATTATTTTCATGGTTTGCTAGCCAAGCCTAGTAATTTTTCTAACTTTTTGGCTTCTTTTTTCTTTAAAACCGTTACGGTCATGCGCACATCGTCTACCGGTCTATCGGCAGCACCAGTTTTTACAGCTGCAATGGTATCAATGAGTTCAATCCCTTGAACCACCTCTCCAAACACGGTATAATTTTGGTCGAGATGCGGAATACCTCCCAATGTTTTATACACCTCTCTTTGCCAAGTGGGGATTTTTCGTTTTAAACGGTTTTGTTCTAACAAATCCAACTGCTCATCCGTAAACACTTTACCTTGCGCCAAATAAAACTGGCAAGCGCTAGATGCTTTGCTTGGAATGTCATCTCTAGCTGCCGCAATTACTCCTTTTTTATGAAAAAGGCTATCGCGAAATTCTGCAGGAACGGTATAGCCCCAATCACCATCGCCAAGGGCTTGGCCCGGTTTTGCTGTTTTAGAATCGGGATCACCACCCTGAATCATAAAACTCTTAATTACCCGATGGAAAAGCGTTTCGCTTAATTTACTCTCTTGGGTTATTTTCACAAAATTATCGCGATGCAGCGGTGTTTGGTTGTATAAAAGAACCACGCAAGAGCCTTTATCGGTGCTAATGCGTACAAATTGATGTTTGGGTTTTGCTGCAAAGGCAGTCAAAGAAAGGAATACCAGGCAGACAATAAGTGATTTTTTCATAACATGCTGTTTCTATAAATATACGTTGTTTATTAATTATCGAAATAAGTAACAATGAGTGATTTAAGTACTAATTCTTGCTCTAAAAGCGTATAAGCAGGAACAGGTTTTACTAATTTCCAATGTGGCCAACCGTCTTGATCTAAGCCCTCCAATTCATAAAAACCTAGTTCGCTAAAAAGCCGACAATTGGCAATATGCATCAATTCTTCTTTTTGGCGTTTGCTAAATTTTTGCGGACCCTGCCCCAATTCTTGTACGCCAATTAAAAAGAGAAAAACCTTTAAATCGGGGGCTTCACTATCGAAATTTTGAGCAATACCTTCCTGCAAGGCTTTAAATCTTTTATTTACTTCGGCTGGACTCATTATAATAAACGTTGTTTTAAATCTAATTTATGTTTTCGGGCAGTATCTTTTGCTATATCGTAGCCAGCATCGGCATGGCGTATAACACCCATAGCCGGATCGTTGTGTAGAACTCGTTGAATTCGACGTTCAGCATCAGCGGTTCCATCGGCCACGATAACCATTCCGGCGTGAATAGAGTAGCCAATACCCACCCCGCCGCCATGGTGTAAAGATACCCAACTAGCACCACCAGCGGTATTAATTAAGGCGTTTAAAATGGGCCAGTCGGCTACGGCATCAGAGCCATCTTTCATGGCTTCGGTTTCTCTGTTTGGCGATGCTACCGAACCGGTGTCTAAATGATCTCTACCAATAACAATAGGCGCTTTCACTTTACCTTCAGCCACTAATTTATTAAAAGCCAATCCGGCTTTTTCTCGTTCGCCTTGGCCCAGCCAGCAAATTCGGGCGGGTAAGCCCTGAAAAGCAATACGTTCTTGCGCCATGGTAATCCAACGACGGAGGCCTTCATTTTCAGGAAAAAGATCGAGTATTACTTGATCGGTTACCGCAATATCTGCGGGATCGCCGCTGAGTGCTGCCCACCTAAATGGGCCTTTACCTTCACAAAAAAGTGGGCGGATATAGGCGGGGACAAAGCCTGGGAAATCAAAAGCGTTTTTTACCCCAACCTCGAGTGCTCTGCCACGAAGGTTATTCCCATAATCGAAGGTGATGGCTCCCCGTTTTTGCAATTCAAGCATACAATGTACATGCTTGGCCATGGTTGCGTAAGATTGTTTGGTATATTCTATCGGATTGCTTTCACGAAGTATATTTGCTTGTTGCACCGATAGCCCTTCGGGAAAATAACCCACAAGTGGGTCGTGGGCTGATGTTTGATCGGTAAGCGTATCTGGAGTAATATTTCGTTCAATCATGCGGTTTAATAAATCAACCGCATTAGCTACTACCCCAATAGATAGGGCCTTACCTTCTTTTTTATACTGAATTGCTCGGTCAATGGCTTCATCAATATCGTAACAAATTTCATCAATATAACGGGTTTCAAGTCGTTTCTGAATACGCCATTCTTCTACATCGGCAGCTAAACAAACTCCCTCGTTCATGGTAATAGCTAAGGGTTGTGCACCACCCATGCCCCCTAAACCCGCAGTTACTGAAAGGGTGTGTTTTAGGCTGCCGCCAAAATGCTGACGGGCCAATTCGCCGAATGTTTCATAAGTGCCTTGTACAATTCCTTGCGAACCAATATAAATCCAAGAACCTGCGGTCATTTGTCCATACATCATAAGACCCTTGTCTTCCAACTCATCAAAATGTTGTTGGGTTGCCCAATGCGGTACCAACTGCGAATTGGAAATTATTACACGAGGGGCATCTTTGTGGGTGGGCAAAATACCTACCGGCTTACCCGACTGTATCAATAAGGTTTCGTCTTCTTCTAAATCCTGTAACGCTTTAATAATCAAAGCCAGCGCTTCCTGGTTTCGGGCTGCCTTTCCTCTGCCTCCATAAACAATGAGATCTTCGGGGCGCTCGGCCACATCCGGGTCGAGATTATTTAACAGCATACGCAAGGCTGCTTCTTGTACCCAACCCTTACAACTTAGCTTAGTACCGGTTGGGGTATTTTTTACAGACAAATTTATTTTTTCGGTATTCATGGGTAGTGGTTTTATTACCTATGCGAAGGTAGTAAAATTGTTTTTTTACTTAACTTAGCTAATAATAATGAAAACACTTAGAAATCGTGCGCTTTCGGTAATTCTTTTGCTGTGTTTCTCACTGCAGATTATTCCTGTTGATTTTTTTCACGGACACCAAACGATTTCAGATAAACAAAATTCGTGTAGTAAAGCGGCTGGACAAACTTGTCAGCATAAAAACCACCTAGCCTTAAAAAATAGTTTCTGCATGGCCTGTTCGGTACATTTCGAAAAATCGTTTGTTACTGCATCGGCTACACGTATTTTAGTAGAGCCTGTTGGCCTATCATTTATTGTACAACACACAACTCGTTTGTTTAAAACAACGAGTATTCATTATAGTCTTAGGGGGCCGCCCGCTTTTTCATAAGTAGTTGCTTGTATTAAGCACACAGAAAATCTGTGTGATCTGTTTTATTTTAACTGATTTTTTATGAAAAAGATTTTTTGGATGGCATTCATCCTATTTCAACTGATATATACCGGCTCTTGGGCACAGGGCGTGGTAAAGGGGTATATTCAAGATGCAAAAACGGGCGAAAATATCGTCGGGGCAACCATCTCCATTCCCGATTTAAGGCTAAGTACGTCTAGCAATAGTAAAGGCGAATTTATATTGAGTAATACCCCGACTAGGGGCCTATTTTTGTTAGAAGTACGCTTCATGGGCTACAAAACTAGCACTCAAAGTGTTGATTTTGCAAAAACGGGCGTATTAGTTTTTAAACTAGGGCAAAGTAGCATCGAAGCCCACGAAGTAGTAATTACCGGAAGCACATCAAGTGCAGATAATCGAAAAAATAGTGCTAGTATAAGTTTGGTTGAACGGGAAAAATTACTCAATCAGTCTACCAATATTATAGATGCGCTTAGCAAAATACCCGGGGTTTCGCAAATTACCACTGGCGGTGGGGTGTCAAAACCAATCATTCGTGGTTTAGGTTATAATCGGGTAATTACTTTGGCTGATGGTGCAAAACAAGAGGGCCAGCTGTGGGGAGATGAACACGGTATAGAAATAGATCAATTTAATGTTGATAAGGTGGAGGTGTTAAAGGGTGCGTCTAGCCTTTTGTATGGTTCGGATGCGCTGGGTGGTGTTATTAATATGATCGACCCTTTGCCAGCACCCGAGGGTCAAATTAAAGGAGAAGTACTAAGTAATTTTTCAAGTAATGGTGCGATGTTTGGAAACTCGGCGATGGTTTTTGGCAACAAAAACGGCTTTGTTTGGCGATCGAGAATATCGTTTAAAAGCGCAAAGGGTTACGAAACGCCCATCGGAAGAGTTCCCAATACAGGCTTTAACGAACAAAATTTAAGCGGACAAATGGGTATAAACAAAAATTGGGGTTATGCGCACCTAAACGTGTCGAGCTTTAATAGCAATGTGGGCTTGCCCGATTTTTTACCAAATGCAAATGGAGAATTTGAAGATGGGGGTGGTAATGTATTAACCCAGAATCAAATAAATAGCAGAAAATTGTTGTTGCCCAACCAGGCCATACTGCATAAAAAAATAGCCTTTAATAGTAACGTGCTATTGGGTTCGGGTAGACTTAGAAGTAATATTTCCTTTCAAAAAAACCAACGGAAAGAGTTTGAAGATGATCAATCGGTTCCCGGGTTGTTTTTTGATTTAAACACATTAAGTAGTGACTTTAAATATTTCTTTCCGGATAAAAATGGTTTAGAACGGGTATTCGGCGTTTCTACGGTAAACCAAATAAACAGTAATGAGGGGCAAGAGTTTTTGGTACCGAATTATAACTCAATGGAATGGGGAATGTTTGGTTACCTAAAAAAGAGTTGGGAAGAAACAAGTTTAAATGTTGGACTCCGTTTGGATCAAAAACAAAACAAATCTGAAGAGTTGATTGAAAATGGAACAACTATTTTCAATTCGTTTGAAAATAAATTTAGCAACTTAAGCGCAGCAATTGGTTTCACCCAAGAGTTTGGAGAGGTGTGGAACATTAAAGCCAATTTGGGCTCGGCATTTCGGGCGCCCAATATTGCCGAATTATCTGCTAATGGGGTTCATGAAGGTGTTTTTCGTTACGAAATTGGAAGCAATGCGTTAAAACCTGAGCGAAGTTTATACACGGATTTGGGAATTGGTTTTCATACTGAAAAAATAGATGTTGATTGGACTGTTTTTTATAACCAAATTAACCGATACATCTATGCCCGCCAATTGGGGGGTGAAACTATTATCGACAATGGAACCCTTTTACCGGTTTACCGGTTTGGTCAAGACAATGCGCTGCTTACCGGAACCGAGTTTAGCATCACGCTTCACCCAATGGATGTATTGCACATTGAAAGTAGTTTTGCCTATACCCGTGCTAGCAACAAAACAACGGGGCGGGCGCTCCCCTTTATTCCAGCAGGGGTAATCAGAAATGATTTTCGCTTAGAGCCCAAACTTAAAGGATTAAAAAACTCTTATTTGTCTTTAGGGCTAGAACACGTATTTGCCCAAAAGCGTATTGATGTTTTTGAAATAAGCACGGGAGCTTACACCCTATTAAATGCGGGCATAGGTACCAGCGTTTTAATACATAAATTGCCACTAAAAATTCATGTGGCAGGAAATAATTTATTAAACAAAAAATACTACGACCACCTCAGTCGACTAAAACCAGGTAGGTTAGACGAAACCGATACGAGCCTTGGTTTTTATAATACGGGGCGAAACATTACAGTAGGTATTTACCTTCCGTTTTCTATAAAATAGCCATACTTTAAAGCCCGCCCACAAGCGGGCTTTCTTTTAAAAATTGATAGCATTTATGTGTTAGGTTAATGAGAATGCTATATATTTACTTTGAGAAATAGTTGTACCTAATTTGTAACTTTAAGGATAGATGTACAAAAAATTTCTTGCAACTTTTATATTTGTTAACACAACCAAAACAAAAAACCATGATTAAAACCATTCGTATTAAAAGTCACTTGGCCCTAAGTTTGATGTTTGTTGCCCTAGGAATTACTGGCGCAATGGCACAAAAAAAGCCAAGCACTCCAGCAGCGGCCCCAGCGGCAGCTAGCACTCCGGCAGGCCCTGCCAAACCGGGCATTAAACCCTATAAAGATGTAATTACAGAAAAAGCAAAAACCGATAAGGGAATGTTTAAGGTGCATCAAGTAGATGGAAAATATTATTATGAGATACCAGATTCGTTGTTTGGTAGAGAAATGCTTATGGTTACCCGTTATGTAAAAACTCCGGCAGTTGACGGAACTTACGGCGGTGAAGAATTAAACGAGCAGGTATGGATATGGCAAAAACGCGATAAGCAAGTATTGCTTCGTGTACCCTCTTATGACAACATAGCCGCTAAGGGTACAGATATGTATCAATCGGTTAAAAACTCAAATTTAGATGCTATTTTAAGTTCATTCGATATCAAAGCCATCAACAAAGATTCGGCTTCTGTGGTTATTGATGCAACCGATTTGTTTACAAAAGATGTATTGTCAATCGGCTTGCCAACAGCGGTAAGAACAAGATATAAAATTTCAGCATTAGACGAGGCTCGTTCTTACATTGATACCGTAAAAAGTTTCCCGATAAACGTGGAAGTAACCACCACCAAAACCTATAGAGCTGCTGCCGCACCGGTAGACGAAAGCTTAGGTTCGATAACGGTTGAGATTCACAACTCTTTATTATTATTACCAAAAGTGCCTATGAAACCACGTTTGGCTGATGATAGAGTGGGATTCTTTTCACAGGCACAAACCGACTACGGCATCGATGCTCAAAAAGCAACACTTACCCGTTATGCCCGTCATTGGAGATTAGAGCCAAAAGATAAAGAGGCTTACAAACGTGGCGAATTGGTAGAACCTGTAAAACAAATTGTTTACTACATCGATCCGGCTACACCACAAAAATGGCGTCAGTACTTAAAAGATGGGGTAAACGATTGGAATGCGGCTTTTGAAAAAGCTGGATTTAAAAACGCCATTGTATGTTTAGACCCACCAAACGATCCAGACTGGAGCCCAGAAGATGCTCGTTACTCGGTAATTAGATATTTCGCTTCAAACATTGCGAATGCCTATGGTCCGCACGTTGCCGATCCACGCTCTGGAGAAATATTAGAAAGCGATATTGGTTGGTACCACAACGTAATGAACTTGGTTCGCAATTGGTTCTTTGTTCAAACCGCAGCTATTAACCCAGATGCTAGAACACCTAAATTTAAAGACGAGTTGATGGGTAAATTAATCCGTTTCGTGTCTTCACACGAAGTGGGTCACACCCTTGGCTTACCACATAACTTCGGTTCAAGTGTAGCTTTCCCGGTTGATTCGTTGCGCTCTGCAGCTTTCACCAAAAAAATGGGTGGTACCGCACCGTCTATTATGGATTATGCCCGCTTTAACTACATTGCACAACCAGGCGATGGCGAGGTGGTATTGTACCCAGGTATTGGCGAATACGATAAATGGGCCATTAAGTGGGGTTATACTTGGTTCGATACCAATTCTGCTGATGAGGATGCTAAGATCTTAAACAAGTGGACCATTGAGCGTGCTGGTAATCCAAAATACTTCTACGGACAGCAAACTGGTAACCCAATTGACCCACGTGCACAATCTGAAGATTTGGGTGATGATGCCATGAAAGCCTCGGCTTACGGTATCGCTAACCTAAAGCGTATCCTTCCAAATATCGAAAAATGGACCTTTGAAGAAGGAAAGCCATACGATAATTTGAGAGAGTTATATGGTGAAGTATTAGGCCAATGGAACCGCTACATGGGCCACGTACGCTCAAACATTGGTGGTATTTACGAAAACGATAAAACCTACGAACAAAAAGGTGATGTATATACCCACGTAGCTAAAGCAAAACAACAAGAAGCACTGCGCTTTATTAATGCACAAGCTTTTGCTACCCCAACCTGGATGCTAGATAAATCCGTATTGAACAAATTTGATCAAGCGGGTATTATAGAGCGTTTACGTGGGGCGCAAGTAAATGTTTTAAATGGTGTTTTAGAGCCCGCTAGATTAGCTCGTGTAATTGATAATAGTGCTAAAAACGGCGACCAGGCTTATGGTTTAACCGAACTTTTTGCCGATGTACACAAGGGCGTTTGGACCGAATTGGCCAGTGGTTCTAATATAGATACATACAAAAGAAACCTACAACGTGCCTATATAGATCGTTTTGGCTTCTTAATTAACAAACAAGATACGCCTGCGCCTGCTGCTTTCCCTGGAATGCCGGCAGGACCACGTTTTGATGCCACTACTTCAGACATCAGACCGATGGCACGTAGAGAGTTGAAAAACCTAGCGGCTGAAATTCGTAGCAGCTTGGCTAAATTTAGTAACCCTGTGGTAAAAGCACATTTAGAAGATGCTTTAGTAAGCATTCAAAATGTGTTAGATCCAAAATAAATAGGATTTTAATAAAAAAAGCGCCATATCTTTCGATTGGCGCTTTTTTTTAGCATTAGAACGAATTGGGGGCCTATCTCTCGGTTTTATATAAATTAAAAATCAACTACATAATTATAAACATCATGAAAAAACTACTTTTATCCACAATAACTCTATTACTTTTCTCTATTTCTATACTAATATTTGATATTAGCTGTAAGAAGGAATCTATAGCACAAACAGACACCACACCAAAAAGTCTGGGGCTTTTAATTTATACAAAAGAACTTGCTACAAATAATTCGGGTGCTGGTAATAATCAAATTTGGAAGTGTAATTACGATGGAACTCAACACACCAAAATAACGGATTTGCCAGTAGGTTTCCGTTTTGATATTAGTGAGGTGTCTGTATCACCAGATGGTACGAAAATATTTTTTCAAGCATACGATGATAACTATACAAGTGGTTGGGGGCCATATTGGGCTTGTTCTGTTAATTTAGATGGAACGGGTTTTAAAAAGGTTGCGGGTAGCACTCAAGTGTTTTCATTTGACGCAATATAAATCGTTTAAATTCGTAATGTTTTGTAAATCAGTTGTTTAGTCTTTTATTGGGGTAATAATATGGCAAATACAACTCGAGGAATTCGGTTTTTTACAGAGGATATTAAATTACTGCTTAAAAACAAAGCGCAACTCCGCAATTGGTTTATAGCCACTGCAAAAAAAGAGGGCGCTCGTATTAAGGGCTTAAATTATGTTTTCTGTAGCGATGCCTATTTGCTGGAAATGAATCAATCTTACCTCAATCACGATACCTATACCGATATCATAACCTTTGATAACAGCGAAAGCGATGAAGTACTACAGGGGGATATTTTTATCAGCGTAGAACGAGTTCGTGAAAACGCCCAAACATTCGGCATAAACGAACAAGATGAATTACACCGAGTAATGATTCATGGGCTCTTACACCTATTGGGGTATGGCGATAAAAGCAAAGCCGAGAAGGACAAAATGACCGAAAAAGAAAACCACTACTTGGCTCTACGACCGTTTGTGGTTTAATGCATGGGTATTTCTATCACCAAAACCTTGGCGGCTTGCTGAATGGTAAAGCTTAGTTCATTGGTATCATACACACCCAAAGCATCCCGTCTTCCCAATTCCTGACCAGCAAGGTTAATTTCTCCTTCAATTACAAATACATAAGCTCCATTGTCTGTAAAATTAAAGGTATAGCTAGCTTCCGTATGCGCATCAAAGCTTCCTAGAGAAAAACAGGCATCTTGATTAATCCACATAGACCCGTCTTTTTCGAATGGTGAAACCACCAATTGAAACCTGTTTTGTGCTAAACTAACATCAAATGCTTTTTGATCATACCGCGGGCTAATGTTGCGCTCTTTCGGTAACACCCAAATTTGTAACAGATTCACCTCTTCGGTTTCTGAAGCATTAAACTCGGAGTGTTGCATACCACTACCTGCCGACATGATTTGCACCTCACCGGGTGTAATGGTACCCACAGAACCCAGGCTATCTTTATGCGCCAAAGAACCACGTAGGGGAATGGTCACAATTTCCATATTATCGTGTCCGTGCGTGCCAAAGCCCATAGCTGGTGCTACAATATCATCATTAAGCACCCTTAGCAAGCCAAACTGAACCTTATTTGGATCATAAAATTGGGCAAAACTAAATGAGTGAGCGGCCTGTAACCAACCGTGATTGGCAAAACCTCTTTGGTTTGCAGGATGGCAGATTGTTTTCATGTTTATTGATGTTTAAACACACAAATATCATAAAATGTGTCGACTGTTTGTATTTGGGTTTCTGTTTTGTGACATTAACGTTATTTTTGAGCAAACAATACAATCATCATGAGTGTTTCGGATAGTTTGGGTACAGTGGGGGTGAGCCTTCTTTTGGTGGCTTTCTTATTAATCCTATTTAAAAAAATACAGGTAGATAGTGTGAGCTACATCCTGCTAAACATGGTGGGTGCGGCTCTTTGTGGCGTATCTGCCTACCTCATTTCTTTTTACCCCTTTGTGGTGTTGGAGGGTGTTTGGGTATTGGTGAGTTTATATGCGCTTTTTAAAAATGTTCCACGTGGAACGAAATAGAAAACGTGCGAACGAATTTGATTATTTTTGTACTGTTCCACGTGAAACAAAAAGAATATGTTTAAAAAATACGATGTAATTGTGGTGGGTGCTGGGCATGCGGGCTGTGAAGCGGCGGCAGCCGCAGCAAATTTAGGCTCAACGGTGTTGTTGGTAACCATGAATATGGGAACCATTGCACAAATGAGCTGTAATCCGGCTATGGGAGGGGTTGCCAAAGGACAAATTGTGAGAGAGATTGATGCAATGGGCGGCTACTCTGGTATTATTAGCGACAAAACCAGCATTCAATTCCGAATGTTAAATAGATCTAAGGGGCCGGCTATGTGGAGCCCTAGAGCACAAATAGACCGCATGCGTTTCGCGGAAGAATGGCGCCTGCAACTAGAACAAATACCCAATGTAGATCTGTGGCAAGATACCGTGGTGGGATTAAAGTTAGATGGTGAGCGTGTTGCTGGGGTAATAACCTCTCTGGGGATAGAGATTGAAGCATCTTCGGTGGTTTTAACCAATGGTACGTTTTTAAATGGGGTAATTCATGTAGGAGAAAAGCGTTTTGGTGGTGGTAGAACCGGCGAAAAAGCGGCTACGGGCATTACCGAACAGTTAATAACGCTTGGTTTTGAAGCAGGTAGAATGAAGACGGGAACACCACCACGAGTAGATGGACGTACGCTGGATTATAGCAAAATGGAGGAACAATGGGGAGATGAAGAACGGGGTCGTTTCTCATATACAGACGTTCCTTTACAAACCGAGCAACGCTGTTGCTGGATTACCTATACCAACGAGGCGGTACACGAGACCCTAAAAGAGGGCTTTGAAAAATCGCCTATGTTTACCGGTCGTATTAAGGGTTTGGGTCCCCGTTATTGCCCATCTATAGAAGATAAAATTAACCGATTTGCGGAACGTGAGCGGCATCAAATATTTGTAGAGCCCGAAGGCTGGAATACGGTAGAAATTTACGTGAATGGCTTTTCTACGTCACTGCCAGAAGATGTGCAATTTCGGGCTTTACAACAAATACCTGGCTTTGAAAAAGCCAAAATGTTTCGCCCGGGTTATGCTATAGAGTACGATTATTTTCCGCCAACGCAGCTTGGGCTTACACTAGAAACCAAGTTGGTAAAGAACCTGTTTTTTGCTGGTCAAATTAACGGAACTACCGGCTATGAAGAAGCCGCTTGCCAAGGTTTTATTGCTGGTATTAATGCCCATAATAGCGTTTACGACAAACAAGAGATTATTATGAAGCGCTCAGAATCATATATAGGCGTTTTAATAGACGACCTCGTAACCAAGGGAACGGAGGAGCCCTATAGAATGTTTACTTCTAGAGCCGAACATCGCTTATTGTTAAGACAAGATAACGCCGATCTGCGCTTAAGCGGTATTGGTCATTCTCTCGGTTTAATATCTGATGAGCGCATGGATGGGGTACACGCCAAGGTGGCTGCAGCCGATAAATTAGTGGCTTATCTATCGCAAGTATCGGTACAGCCCGAAGAAATAAATGAAGCGCTCGATACCCTGGGAACATCACCCATTAATCAAAAAGTAAAATTGGTAAACTTGTTGGGGAGACCACAAATTGGAATTCGTGATTTGAGCGCTGCCAACCCGGGACTAAAGGAAGAACTAAAGGGCTACTCGAACGAGGTGGTTGAACAAGCAGAAATTCGGGTGAAGTACGAAAGTTATTTTGAAAAAGAATTGGAAATTGTAGAGAAAATGAAGCGAATGGAGGACCGAGAAATTAATCCAAATTTTGATTACCAAACTCTGGGTTCGCTTTCCAAAGAGGCTAGAGAAAAATTGTTTCGGGTAAAACCGAGAACGCTTGGGCAAGCTTCTAGAATTTCGGGGGTTTCTCCATCAGATATTTCAGTTTTAATGGTTCATTTAACAAAATAATAGTTAAGTATCTGTTTATCAATAATTTAAATAAAAAATTGGGTGACACAAAATAAAGCGATTTGCGGGACTTTTGAGAATTATTTGACTACTTCTTCCAAAAAATATTTTTTTTTAACCAACGGCTCGATAGGGGCCTTTAAAAGAATGTGGTGGTTGGGGGCTGGCTTTGGCATTGGGTTGTGGACACTGGCTGGTTGTGCCAGCATGCAATCGCCGAGCGGTGGACCAAAAGACGCCGGGGCGCCGAAGGTGGTGAAAGAAAAACCCAAAAATTTAAGCACGAGTTTTTCGGCTTCTGAAATCGAACTGACGTTTAATGAATTTATAAAATTAAATAATGCCTTCGCGGAAATTACAGTAAGCCCTTCGCTAGAAAAACCACTCGATATCAAAGCAAGCAAAGAGATGTTAAGCATAAAGCTAGATCAGACGCTAGAACCCAACACCACCTACACCATAAATTTCGGCAAAGCCATTGGCGATGTAAACGAAAATAATTTGCTAAAAAACTATAGTTATGTTTTTTCGAGCGGAAGTGTGGTCGATTCGCTATCTATTAGCGGGACAGTAACTAGCGCCACAACAAATGAACCCCTAAAAGATGTGATGGTGTTTTTATTTACAAACAAACAAGACAGTTTGTTGGGTAAAAAGAAGCCAAGTACCTATACCATGACAGATGATGCGGGTAATTATAAGTTAAATAACCTGCGGGCTGATGAATATTCGGTATATGCACTCAAGGAAACCGGCGCAGATAAAATTTACAATCAAGGGGTAGATGAGGTTGGCTTTAGTTCTACCAAAATTAAATTAGGAAAAAATACACCGGGTGTGGATCTTAGGGTGTTTAAAGAATTGCCAAAAGATTTTAAGGTTATAGAAAAGAAAGTAGAACTAGATGGAAGGCTTTTGTTGGTTTATAATAAGCCTGTGAAAGAATTGAGTGTAAAAGAGTTAGAAGGAACCGACTATCTAAAAAACAGCATCAAAAAATATAGTAAACTAGGTGATTCTGTTCTGATTTGGTCGCCAGAGCTGACGTATGATTCTTTAAAATTAGGAATATACTCTGACGGGGGGCTTATTAATACGGTTAATATTAACCGAAACAAAAGAGAGGCATACAATAGAACACCGGTTATAAAAGACAATACCCTGGGGAACAGATTGAAACCCGGGTTGGGTTACTCCTTGCTTTTTACCATGCCAGCAGAACTGATAGATAGCACCAAAATAAGCTTGTATTCGGATTCGGTAAAACTAAGTGGCTGGAAGGTTGGAAAACAGGTTGGGTTGGTCCAGTCGCTGTCGATACTATATCCGTTTAAGGCGGGAAGAAATTATACAATAAAGGTTTCTGAAGGAGCTATAAAGGCGATTTCTGGCTTAAAAAATGCCTCTTTTTCTAAAACTTTTATGCAAGATGGTTTAGATAGTTATGGGAATTTAGGATTGTTGGTGAGTTTAAGTGATACAAGTAAAAGGTATGTAGTACAATTGTTAAATGAACAAAAGGTGGTTGTTAAAGAAAATATTCTTACACGGGCTAGTGCTTTAAGCTATAAAACCTATCCTGTTGGAAAATATAGTGTTCGGGTGGTATTGGATGAAAATAAAAATGGAAAGTGGGATAGTGGAGATTTAGCAACAAACACCCAGCCTGAAAAAGTGTGGTTTTTTGAAAAAACTATTGGCCTACGAGCAAACTGGGATTTAGAGGAAAAGATTATAATTCCTGTGGATTTTTAAACCAATCGCTATAAACTACATACTTGTCTGGTAGTTGATCTAATAAGGCACGCTGAGTTTCGCTAATGGGTTTTATTTTTTTTGCGGGTGCGCCGGCATAAATATATCCCGATTCACAAAGCGTATTTTCTAAAACAATAGAGCCCGCTGCAATAATACAATACTCTTCCACCACGGTGTGATCCATTATAATTGCACCCATACCAACTAGTACCCTATCTCTTATGGTGCAGCCGTGAATAATAGCGTTGTGCCCCAACGATACATAATTTCCAATAGTGGTGGCTGCTTGTTCGTGTGTACAATGAACCGTAACCCCATCCTGAATATTGGTATAATTACCAATTCTAATTTTATTCACATCGCCACGTAAAATGGCATTAAACCAAACGGAACAATGCGTACCTAACACTACATCGCCAACAATAGTTGCGTTTTCAGCAATAAAACAATCGGAACCAAAAGTTGGAAAAATTCCTTTTATAGGTAAAATTAGAGGCATAAAACGGATTATTAATAGAACAAGGTAAGTAGATTCTTTCTTTTAACCTAGTTTAAGCTGTGGATTACTGTTAACAAGTGGTATAAAAAATGTAGATAAATAAGTAGTACTAACTAAGTGGCTAAAGTTTACTTCATTTTTATAAATTTCTACTCTTTTTATACAGCAATTTGTACTAGTTGTTCACTTTTAAATCATCCTTAATTTATTAACAAAATAGTGTGTATTGATAATTATACTTTTTATAACTGTTTATTTACAAGTGTTTTATTCTATAAATTGGATAGTTATTTGTGTATAAAAATAGTATAACTACAAAATGAAATAAATAGCAGCCATATTATACACCATACCAACACCTTAATAAACCATAGTTTATTTTATAAATAATAAATAGTAATTATTTAGTGTGTGTATAAAAGGATAATTTTGAAGAATATTAAAAAAAGAAATTATGTTTGAAAATACCGAGCGTACAGAGTTAGCACAATTAGGAGAGGTTGGATTAATAGCCCATTTAACAGATAAAATAGAAATCACTCAAGAAAGCACCATTAAAGGAGTAGGAGATGATGCAGCCATATTATCAGCTGGTAAGAAACAAATAGTGGTTTCAACCGATTTATTATTAGAAGGTATCCATTTCGATTTAGCGTATACTCCTTTCAAACACTTGGGTTATAAAGCCGTACAAGTAAACCTCAGTGATATTTATGCCATGAATGGTATAGCTGCTCAGGTTACAGTATCTATAGGTTTATCGAGTAAATTTCCCTTAGAAGCTGTAGAAGAAATTTACGATGGTATTTATCTAGCCTGTAAAAAATATAATATTGATGTGGTGGGTGGTGATACCTCGGCTTCTAAACAAGGTCTAATAATAAGTGTAACTAGTATTGGTTATATAGATGCAGATCAGGTGGTTTACCGATCAGGTGCAAAAGAAGGTGATTTATTGTGTGTTTCTGGTGATTTAGGTGGAGCTTATATTGGTTTACAATTATTAGAACGTGAAAAACAAATCTTTTTAGAAAACCCCAATATTCAACCCGATTTAGAGGGTAAAGACTATGTAATTGAACGCCAATTAAAACCAGAGGCCCGTAAAGATATTATAGATTATTTACGTGAAAATAAGATTAAACCAACAGCTATGATTGATATTTCTGATGGCCTAGCCTCTGAAATAAAACACATTTGTAAGCAATCTAATGTGGGTTGCCACGTGTACGAAGAAAAAATCCCAATAGATCAAATGACTTACGATACCGCTCGTGAATTTGGATTAGACCCAACCACCTGTGCTTTAAACGGAGGAGAAGATTACGAGTTGTTATTCACCATTAACCAAGGTGATTACGATAAGGTAAAAAACAGCCCAGATATTACTATTATTGGCCACATGACCGATGCCGCCTCAGGTTGTCAATTGGTATCTAAATCAAATAATATGCACGAATTAAAAGCGCAGGGTTGGAAGGCTTTTTAAACAGACTCTTCCTCGTCATCGATGTATTTTTGATCAAGCTGTTTACTGGCTTTAGCACCCAGTTTTTTAATTTTATCGGCAGTTACAGTGAGATTACCTGCACCGGTTGATAGTTTATTAATGGCTTTGTCGTAGGCCTTTTCGGTTTGTTTTAAACTCTTACCAATATCTTCTAAATCCTCTACAAAATTGTAAAACTTGTCATACATAGCACCACTTAAACGAGCAATTTCTAATACGTTTTTATTCTGACGTTCTTGTTTCCAAATACTAGCCACAGTACCCAGGGTTGCCAGCAAAGTAGAAGGGCTCACAATAACCACCCGGCGATCCCAGGCATAATTAAATAAATCCTCATCCAGCTGCACCGCTACACTAAACGATGACTCAATAGGCACAAATAATAACACAAAGTCAGGAGAATTGATCTGATATAAATCCTGGTAATTTTTACCACACAAATCATTAATGTGGTTTTGTATCGATTTTACATGCTCTTTGGCATATACTTCCCGCTCAGCATCGCTATCGCAATTTACTAAACGCTCATAAGCCACCAACGATACTTTCGAATCCACAACAAGGTGTTTTCCATCAGGCATATCAATCACCACATCGGGCTGTAAACGATTTCCATCAGGGCCAACCATACTTGCCTGTATTCGGTATTCACGGTCTTTAACCAAGCCCGAGCGCTCCAACACCTTCTCTAAAATCATCTCCCCCCAATTCCCCTGTTTTTTCTGGTCACCCTTGAGCGCCTTGGTCAGGTTTTGGGTTTCTTCACTCATTAAGCGGTTGTTTTCAACTAGCTTGTTAATCTCTCCCTTCAACACATTTCGCTCATCCGATTCTGCTTTATATACTTTATCCACCTTCTCTTCAAAATTTTTTAATTTTTCTTTAAAGGGATTTAAAATCACATCCAACTGGGTGCGGTTATGCTCTGTAAAAGTTTTCGATTTCTCGTCTAATAGCTTATTGGCGATATTTTCAAACTCCAATTTAAACTGTTGTTGTAGGGTTAAAATATAGGCCTCCTGCTCACTTAGTCGATCTCTTTGCGACTTAAAAGCCTCTTCAGCTTTTACAATCCGTTCGTTTTTAGCTACTAAATCCGCTTCAACCTCAAGTAATTTAACCTCCAAGCGCAGGCGTTCTGCCGCACTATTTTCAGCCCGCTCGGTGGTTCTGGCCACCTCGGCCAACAAACCCCCGTTTTCTTGTTTTAATCGAGAAAACTCTTCTGCAGAAATACCATCTGCAGATAGAGGTCGTTTAACAAATATTATCATAGCCACTACCAAAACTAGCGCCGCTATACCCAAAATGATTACATCCATATAAATTAATAAGGTTTAAAAATACAAAAATAAACAGCCATTTTGACAAGCCGAGTCCAGCCAACAAAATAAGCCCAAAATCAATCCATACACTATATTTACACACAATAAATTACAAAAACAGATATTTTGTATTTAAGTGGTATGCTTTTTGATAAATGGTAATTATATTTATAAAAAAAACAAAATATGGGACTTTTCTTATTAATAGCCGTCGGACTCATAAGCTTTGCAGTTCAATGGCGCTTCAAAAGCAAATTTAAAACCTATTCAGAAATCGGCTTACTTTCTGGTTTAAGCGGTAAAGAAATTGCCGAAAAAATGTTGGCCGATCACGGTATAGCTGATGTAGAAATTATTTCGGTTGAAGGTCAACTAACCGACCACTACAACCCACAAAACAAAACAGTAAACCTAAGCCCCGAGGTATATCACGGTAAAAGTGTGGCCTCCGCTGCTGTTGCTGCCCACGAATGTGGACATGCGGTTCAGCACGCTAAAGCCTATTCTTGGCTGCAATTCCGCTCTTCTATGGTGCCCGTGGTAAGCCTGGCTTCAAATTTAATTCAATGGACTTTGTTTATTGGAGTAATGATCATGGTGTTTTCCGGAAACCCCTATGTACTGGCCATTGGCGTAGCCGCCCTAGCTCTGGTTACACTGTTTAGCTTTATTACCTTGCCGGTAGAGTTTGATGCTAGCAGAAGAGCCCTAGCCTGGTTAGACACCTCTGGTGCTTCGATTACCAATGCTTCAGAACACGAACAAGCAAAGGACGCCCTTTGGTGGGCTGCTATGACCTATGTAATAGCCGCTCTTGGTTCATTAGCAACACTGGTTTATTACGCCAGTATGTTATTGGGTAACAGAAGAGATTAAGGTTAAAACGAACAACAAAGCCCCATTTAGAAACATTTGGGGCTTTTTAGTTTAATTTATAATTGGCTACCAGTGTAAAGTGCGGTATGTTTGCTCTAAATAAAGCAGCCTTATCTACTTGTTTAAAAGTATAATACCCCTGCATAGATCCCATTTCGGTGGCCAACTCACAACCCGAAACATATTGGTGTGATTCTCCCGGTAAAATAACCGGCTGTTCTCCTACCACCCCTTCACCCTCAACCACCCTACTTAACCTACTGGCATCTACAATATCCCAGTGTCTACTTAGCAACTGAATAGCTGTTTGAGTTTCGTTTTCAATGGTAATTTGATATGCAAATAAAAAACGCCCGTTGGCTGGGTCAGAAAAATCGGCTTGATAATTTGTTACCACAGAAACAGTAACTCCTAATGTATTTGCTTTAACCATATTATACTGCTACAAAATCTTCAAATTTCTCCTCAATTTCACTTAAAACGGAAGAAATATCGTCTACATTTTCTAAGGATACCAGCCGCATGCGGTATTCTTTAAAATCGGGTATACCCTTAAAATAATTGGCATAATGTCTTCTCATTTCAAAAATCCCGGTTTTCTCCCCCTTCCACTCGATAGATTTTTCTAGGTGGGTGCGGCAAACGGCAATCCGTTCAGCCAGGGTTGGTCCCGCCAGCTTTTCGCCAGTAGCAAAAAAGTGCTTTATTTCTCTAAAAATCCAAGGATAGCCAATAGCCGCCCGCCCAACCATAATACCATCTACTTCGTATTCTAACCGCCAATTTGCAGCCTTTTCTACGCTATCTACATCGCCATTTCCAAAAATGGGTATCTGAATTCTAGGGTTGCGCTTAATTTCCCGAATAAGATTCCAATCCGCTTGACCCTTATACATTTGCGCACGGGTTCTCCCATGGATGGTAAGCGCCTTGATGCCCACATCTTGCAGGCGTTCGGCTACCTCGTATACATTTTTGGTAGTATCATCCCAACCTAAACGGGTTTTTACCGTTACGGGAAGGTGAGTGCTTTCCACAACTGCCTTGGTCATAGCTACCATTTTATCAATATCTTGCAATAGGCTGGCCCCGGCTCCCCTGCAGGCTACATTTTTAACGGGGCAGCCATAATTAATATCTATTAAATCAGGTTGTGCTTGGCTGGCAATTTCGCTAGCTTCCCGCATACTTTCTATTAGGCTACCAAAAATTTGAATACCAATAGGGCGCTCATATTCGAATATATCAAGTTTTTTTCTACTTTTTGCTGCCGCACGAATAAGCCCCTCCGACGAAATAAATTCGGTATACATTAAATCCGCACCATTTTGTTTGCACACCAATCTAAATGGGGGATCGCTTACATCCTCCATGGGGGCAAGCAATAGCGGAAAATCACCTAAATCTATTGTTCCAATCTTTACAGACATACCACAAAAACCCTCAATTTTTTGTTACTTTATGCTTCAAAAGTACAAAATATAGGCACATCATGTCCACTTGTATCAAAAATCCCGGCTTGGCACTTCTAAAACTATTGGTTTTGGTTGTATTGGGGATGTTTTTATTTTCGCTATTGGGTATTCTTGTAGGATCGCTTTGCTATAGGCAACCGGTGTTGGCCATTTCATCTATGAATGAAAACATAGGCTTTTTACGCATTGTTCAACTTTTTTCTAGTATTGGTTCTTTTGCGCTTCCGGCTTGGTGGTTTGCTAAACAAGAGGGCCACCCACCCCCAGCTTTTTTCAAATTTAACATCCCGATTTATCCGCGGCTTTTATTGTTAACAGGTTTACTCTTTTATTTTTCCACCACCTTTTTTCAGTGGACAATAGATCTTAACAACGCTATGCACTTGCCCGCTTTTTTAGATGATGTAGAAAAGTGGATGCGCCAGCAAGAAGATCAACTAACTACTCTTACACAAAAGTTTTTATACATGCCATCGTCTGTAGATGTGGCCATAAATTTGCTTATGATTGCGCTTATTCCGGCTATTGGAGAAGAGCTCCTTTTTAGGGGATGCCTGCAACCTGTTTTTAGCCGATTGGCCAAAAACGCCCATGTGGGTATCTGGTTGACAGCCATTTTGTTTAGTGCTATTCACTTGCAGTTTTACGGTTTTATTCCCAGAATGTTATTGGGTGCGCTTTTTGGCTATTTATATTACTATGGAAACAGTTTGTGGTACCCCATTTTAGGCCATTTTTTAAATAACGGATCAGCAGTGGTAGCTGTATTTATTTATCAACAAAAGGGGTTTTCGGTTGCCGAAGCTATGAAACAAGACAAGCCGTTAGATAACCAATTTTATGTACTCGGCGTGCTACTTTCGGCGGTTATTACCCTTTTTCTATTGTATAAATTTTACCAATACACCCAGCAAAAAACAGTATACCCTCAACCCCTCAACCATGACCCCAATTTGGACTAAAGTATATACTACCAGCGACCCCATTACAGCTGAACTAAGCAAACAATTATTAGAAGAGAACGGCATAGAGGCGGTGCTCTTAAACAAACAAGATTCTTCTTATCATTTTGGAGATGTGCAGGTTTTGGTACCCGAAAAAGATAGCCAAGCCGCACAAAAACTCCTATCCGATAACCTATTTTAATATATGAAAACCAGAGTCATTACCGCATTTTTCTTTGCAAGCTGCATGTTGGGTTCCCTCTTTTTTGGTCCTTTTGTTTTTGCAGCTTTTGGCCTCTTATTATTGGTGGTGGGTATTCTAGAATTTTATCGCCTGGTAAAAAGCACCGAATTGTCTCCCAACATTCCCGCTGGATTAATGCTTTCTTCGGCGGTATATGGTCTGGCATTTTCGCTTTTAGTATACAACAAGAGTCTACAAAATGTGCTTTTATTGGTGCCCATAGTATTGGTGGTATTTGTTGCCGAGTTATACCGAAAAAGTAGTACACCCTTTCAAAATATTGCCATAACCCTATTGGCTGTGTGTTATGTAGCTATTCCTTTTTCCTTTTTCCTTGCCCTGGGTTTTATGGGCGCTAGTTTTTCTTTTATTTTACCCCTTTCTCTTCTTTTGCTCATATGGGCAAACGATTCTGGTGCCTATGTGTTTGGTATTACGTTGGGTAAAAACAGACTTTTTGAGCGTCACTCACCCAAAAAATCGTGGGAAGGATTTGTGGGCGGTATAGTGATTGCAAGCCTTGTGGCATGGATTTTGAGCAGCTATGTGCATACTATAGCGCTCATACACTGGTTGGCGTTGGCTATATTGGTTGGTGTTGCTGGCACTTTTGGAGATTTAGTAGAATCTATGTTTAAGCGTAGTTTAAATATTAAAGATTCGGGTTCTTTTCTGCCCGGCCATGGCGGACTTTTAGATCGCTTTGATAGTCTCATTTTTGCCGCCCCTCTGGTGTATATTTACCTCACTTATTTTGCTTGCTAAAACCACATGCAAGACGCAAACGAATTTACAGAACCTGAAATTATTCCCGATAAATCTGTTTGGCGTTTTGCCCTTTCCATGGGGGTATTGGTACTCTTTTTAGCACTTCTCACTATTTTTTCAGAAGACATCCGCCATGCACTTAATCCCTCACCCACAAAAGCAGCTCCGGTAAATCAGGTACCCCAACCCCTAGAAAAAACCAAAAACCTAAACGATGAGGAGGTGAAAGCCGCCTTAATTAAATTTATTGAGGCTTTTTATGTAGATCAGAAAAAAGGATATTTCGATCCACCTAGTTACTTCAACACTATTACCGACACCTTTTATAATTATCACCACTTAACATACCAGCAACTCAAAATTATTAATCAGGAGCGCCGGGTGGCATACCAAAAACAAACCCTTAACTGGTTGGTGCACACCCTAAGTGTAACCCGCATTAAAGACACACTGGTGGCCACCTATTGGACCAAGCAGAGCTATATTAGGGCTAGTGAAATGGTACAAGTTAATGCCGATATCTTACTAGAGCTTAAACTTACCAAGGATGGAAAAATATGTTCTCTTAAAGAACTAGAGGTATTAAATTTAAGCAGCACTCCACTGGCGGGAACCGCCCCAGTAACTCTAAAAACGCTCAGCCCAGAATTAGTGTCTAAACCAAAAGTTGACCCACCCAAACCCATTCAGGAGGAAAGCATAAATGCTCCGGGCGCCTTAGATATTCCACCACAATTTAGGGGCGGTCAAAAAAAATTAGTACGCTTTCTAAATAAAAACCTACACTATCCAGCCGGTGCTGAAGAACAAGGTGTGGAGGGTAAGGTTTTCGTATACTTTATAGTTGAGACCAATGGAGAACTCAGCAATTTTAAGGTTTTACGAGGAATTGGTGCCGGTTGCGATGAAGAAGCACTTCGGGTATTGCGCCTATCGCCAAACTGGCAAGCAGGAAGTTTAAATGGAGTAGAGGTTCGAAGTTCTTACGTACTTCCCATTACCTTTATGTTGGGTAATTAGCCCGCTAATTCATTAAGTAAGAAAATAGCCCGATTAAGGCCATGCACATCTTCAAAGGCAATTCTAAGAACACCCTTCACCTCTTTTAGGTTACAAGATCTTGGTCTGGCTTGTACAAATGCCAACACTTTTCCAAATGCCTCCGATTCAAAGTAAGGCGATTGTTGGTTACTTATAAAATAACCACGCAATACATTTTTCTTTAGCGATATTTTCTCAAAGCCAATATGCTTACCCAACCATTGTAAGCGCAGGGTGTTGGCTAGTTCTTTTACCGCATCTGGTAGTGGTCCAAATCGGTCGATAAGGCCTTGTTCAAAAGCCAATAAATCAGTTTCTGTTTGTAGGGTAGAAAGCGCACTGTATAAATTATAACGCTCAGCAATGCTAGTTACATACTCATCGGGAATCAACACTTCTAAATCGGTATCTACTTGTGTAAATGAAATTAAATCACGCTCTTTTTCTTCTTCAAAAAGGCCCTTAAATTCTTCTTCTTTTAATTCTTGAATGGCCTCGTCTAAAATTTTATGGTACATTTCAAAGCCAATTTCGGCAATAAAGCCACTTTGTTCGGCACCCAAAAGGTTACCACTTCCACGAATATCTAAATCACGCATGGCTACATTAAACCCACTACCCAATTCCGAAAACTCTTCAATAGCACTTAAACGTTTGCGGGCTTCGCCGGTGAGGGTAGAAAGCGGCGGACTTAGTAAATAACAAAAAGCCTTCGTATTAGATCGGCCTACCCGTCCACGCATTTGGTGTAAATCGCTTAAGCCAAACATGTGGGCATGGTTAATAATAATGGTGTTGGCGTTCGGTATATCCAACCCGGCCTCAATAATAGTGGTGGCTACCAATACATCAGTTTCGGCGTTTACAAACTTGAGCATCACGTCTTCTAGTGCATCTCCCTCCAGTTGCCCATGGGCAATACCAATTCTAGCCGCTGGTACTAGTTTTTGAATAAGCCCTCCGAGCTGGGCCAAATCTTGCACCCGATTATGAATAAAAAACACTTGCCCGCCACGAGACAACTCAAATTCTAACGCTTCTTGAATAAGTTTTTCGTTAAACACATGCAATTCGGTTTGCACCGCTTGTCGGTTTGGTGGTGGTGTGTTAATAATACTTAAATCCCGAGCACCCATTAAAGAAAAATGTAGCGTTCTTGGAATAGGAGTTGCGGTAAGCGTGAGCGTATCTACGTTTATTCTAAACTGTTTTAATTTTTCTTTTACCCCAACGCCAAACTTTTGTTCCTCATCAATAATTAGTAGGCCCAAATCTTTAAACTGCACATCTTTACTCACCAAACGGTGGGTGCCAATAATAATATCTACCCTGCCATCGGCCAGTTTTTGCAAGGTTTCTTTTATTTGTGCCGATGTTTTAAAGCGATTGATATAATCTACTGTGCAGGGAAACTCCCCCAATCGGGCTACAAAGGTTTTAAAATGCTGAAGCGCCAAAATGGTTGTGGGCACCAACACGGCTACTTGTTTCCCATCAGTTACGGCTTTAAATGCCGCCCGAATGGCAATCTCCGTTTTTCCAAAGCCCACATCGCCACAAATTAAGCGATCCATTGGGTGAGGCGCCTCCATGTCTTTTTTAACATCAGCGGTGGCTTTTTCTTGGTCGGGGGTATCTTCGTAAATAAACGAAGCCTCTAATTCGGTTTGTAAATAGGTATCAGGTCTAAAGGAGTTGCCTTCTTTTGTTTTGCGCTGAGCGTATAATTTAATGAGGTCTCGAGCAATGTCTTTTACTTTTTTCTTGGTCGATTTTTTTAGTTTATCCCAAGTATCGGTACCCAACTTATTCAGTTTGGGTATGGCGCCCTCTTTGCCCGAAAATTTAGCAATGCGGTTTAAGGAGTTGATATTTACATACAACAAATCATTGTCGGCATATACCAAGCGAATCATTTCTTGAGTTTTTCCGTTTACCTCCACTTTTTCTAATCCGGCATATTTACCCACCCCGTGGTCTATATGGGTAATAAAATCGCCGGGTTTTAAATCTCTTAATTCTTTAAGGGTGAGCGCTTGAGAGCGCACATACCCCTTTTTTAGTTTGTATTTATAGTAGCGATCGAATATTTGATGATCGGTATAACAGGCTAACTTTTGGTCCCTATCTACAAAACCCTCTCGTAACGAAAGGTGAATGGGTGTGAATTTCACTGTTTTATCCAAATCTTCAAAAATGCTGTACAAGCGCTCCGATTGTTTGGCCGAATCGGTAAAAATGTAATTTTCTATGCGCTCTGCTTCGTTCTTTTTTAGGTTATGAATTAGCAGTCTAAAATCTTTATTAAAAGATGGCTGTGGACTTAAATTGAACGAAAAAACGTGATCAGCTTGGTAAAAAAACTGCTTACCAAACTCCAGTACTGCAAAATCTTGTAACTGGCTGGCCAGCATTTTTTCATCGAGCAATTGTTGGTTAGGGTTTAGCCATTCCGGGTTTTGCTTTTTATCCGCCTCGGGTATGGCTTCCCATAACTCCTTGCTTTTTTTGTAGCCATTTTTAACCACATCAAGCGTCATTTGCGCATCTTTTATCCAAACCGCACAATCGCCACCTAAATATTCTAAAAGCGAAATTTTATCATCACTTAAAAACCTGGCCCGCACATTGGGGACAATGGTTATGTATTTGAGTTTGCTTACAGATAACTGGTCTTCAATCTCAAAATCGCGGATGCTTTCAATGCTATCGCCAAAAAATTCTATGCGATAGGGTCTGAAATGTGAAAAGGAAAAAATATCGACAATGCCGCCACGTACCGCAAATTGCCCAGGAGCATACACAAAATCTACCCGATCAAATTCATAATCGGTTAAAAAATCCGCTATAAAGGCTATATCAACTTTGGCACCTTCGGTAATTTCGAGTGTATTTTTTTCTAAAGACTTGCGATTGATGACCTTTTCGCAAAGCGCCTCGGGATAACTTACTACCAATTTTGGAGCAGATTGAGCTTTTTTTAGTTCGTTTAACACTTCAGCCCGTTGCAACACCATGCTATTATCGGGCTGTGTAAAATCGAAGGCTTTGCGACACGATGCTGGGAAAAATAAGGCTTCATTCCCCAATATATTTTCTAAATCGTTTAAGAAATAAGCGGCTTCTTCTCTATCAGGAAGTATAAATAGCATAGTTTTTTGCTGCAATATAAACAAAGCTACCGCCAGCACCGCATCACTCGATCCGATGAGACCCTTAAGCTGTACCCTTGGGTTTTTGTCCGAATGTAGCGCTGTGGCCAACTCGTTTACCCGGGGGTCGGCTTGGTACCGTAGTAGTAGTTCCCTAATTGTCACCAATCCTGTTTTCATTGCAAATATAGCACCTGCGGCCTAAAATAATAGGGAACGTGTTTGTATATTTAATTTGTGAAAAAATATCTACCACCCCCTGAGTTGTTTTTTTGGATTATAGCCCTGATTCTATTGGCCATTAGCACACCCGGGGCAAATCACTTCACACTTTGTCCATTGGCAAATATCGGGATTACGTGGTGCCCGGGTTGTGGACTAGGACGTGCCATAACCTATGCTTTTCATGGAGACATTAAACAAGCTCAAGCCCTACATTGGTTTGTATTTCCAGCCTTAGCCATTTTGCTTTTTAGAATAGCCCAGCTTTCCAAGCAATTTATTTTATCTTTAAAAAACTAAATCCTCTAGTATGAATCAACAATTTTTTATGCAACTGAAGGGCATCACCCCCGCAGAATATCAGTTTTTAGAGCAATTAACCAAAAGCATGTCCGAGGGACAGTTGAAAACCTTTACCATGTTTTATACAGGAAAAAGAAAAGATCCCCAAGATATTTTATTGTTTACCCTTTTGGGCCTGGTGGTGGTTGCCGGTGTGCAGCGTTTTGTAGTTGGACAAATAGGTATGGGTCTTTTGTATCTTTTCACTGGCGGCCTTTGTCTCATTGGCACTATCGTTGATTTGGTGAACCATAAATCAATCGCACAAGAATATAATCAAAAAGTAGCTATGGAAGCTGCCCAAATGAGTAGAATGGGTGCCTAGTACGAAATGAAATTAAAAGAACTCTGTACGTATCTAGAGTCGGTTGCTCCCTTGGCCTACCAAGAGAGCTACGATAACTCCGGCTTGTTGGTGGGAAACCCAGACACGATTATTTTTGGCGCAGTAATTTCTCTAGATTGCACCGAAGACGTGATAGACGAAGCCATTAAAAAAGGCTGTAATCTGGTAATTTCACACCATCCACTTGTGTTTAAGGGCTTAAAGCGCTTTACTGGTTCCGGTTATGTAGACCGCACCTTAATTAAAGCAATAAAGAATGACGTGGCAATTTATGCCATTCATACCAATTTAGATAATGTAGCCGACGGGGTAAACAAAGCCCTTGCAGAAAAAATAGGCCTACACAATCTGCGAATTTTGTCACCTAAGAGCGGAATTTTAAAAAAGCTGGTTACGTTTTGCCCCACTGCGCACGCCGAAACTCTTAGAGCCGTCTTGTTTGCTGCCGGTGCCGGCGAAATTGGGCATTATGCTCAGTGCAGTTTTAATGTGGCAGGCGAAGGAACTTTTACAGCTCAAGAAGGCGCAAATCCATTTGTGGGCCATATTGGTATCCCGCAAACCGAAGCGGAGGTGCGCATAGAGGTAATATATCCTGAGCATATTGAAAAAGCATTGCTTTTAGCCCTAAAAGCTACACATCCCTATGAGGAGGCAGCCTATTTTCTACAAACAATTAGTAATGCCCACCAAGAAATTGGATCGGGCATGATTGGAGAATTGCCCGAAGCGCAAGAAGAGCTTAGCGTATTAAAACACATACAAGCACAATTGGGTGTACCCGTAATTAGACATACCCAGTTATTGGGTAAAAAAATCAAAAAAGTGGCAATTTGTGGCGGATCGGGTAGTTTCTTGCTACCCAACGCCCTAGCCGCTGGTGCCGATTTGTTTGTAACGGCCGATTATAAATACCACGAATTTTTTGATGCCGATAAGCAACTAATTATTGCCGATGTGGGACACTTTGAAAGTGAACAGTTTACGCAAATGCTTTTGTTTGAAACTATTACTAAAATTTTTCCTAACTTTGCACTCCATTTAACAGAACAAGTTACAAACCCCATCAAGTATTTAATTTAATGGAAAAAACAGTAGAACAAAAATTGCAAGCCCTATACGAGTTGCAAACCATTCATACCCAAATTGATAAAATCCGCCAAATTCGTGGCGAATTGCCTGTTGAAGTAGCCGATTTAGAAGATGATGTAGCCGGTTTAGAAACCCGTATCCAAAAAATAAAAACCGATTTGGATGATTTGGAAGATGCGATTGTAACCCGCAAAAACACCATTAAAGAAGCCGGTGTTGCAATTAAAAAGTATGAGGCTCAATTAAACGAAGTAAAAAATAACCGCGAATACGAAGCCATATCAAAAGAAGTAGAAATACAAGGCTTAGATATTCAGGTATCTGAAAAGAAAATTAAAGAGTTTGGTTTTGATATTGTTACCAAAACCGAAGTGTATGAGAAAGCACTATCAGATTTAGATGGTCGCAAAAAAGACCTAGAAACTAAAAAAGGAGAGCTAGATGTTATTACTTCTGAAACTCAAAAAGAGGAAGAAGATTTAAGTAACAAAGCAGCCAAAGCAGAAACCCTAATTGATGAACGCTTATTATTTGCGTATCACCGTTTACGCGGAAACGCCAAAAATGGTTTAGCGGTAGTTACCATTCAACGTGATTCTTGTTCGGGTTGTTTCAATCAAATACCACCACAACGCCAGTCGGATATTCGTCAACGTAAAAAAATTATTGTTTGCGAACATTGCGGTAGAATTTTGGTAGGTGAGGAATTATCTGATCAATTGGTATAATTGTTTCTTAGTGATCATAAAAAAAGCGACGTTTGATTTAACGTCGCTTTTTTTGTTTATGTTTTTTAAAAGGTGTACACCACCGCATTAATATTCATACCAGCACCAACAGAAGTAAACACCACCGTGTCGCCCTCGTTTAGTTCGTGGGTATCCATATTGTTTTTGAGTATTAAATCGAGCATGGTAGGTATGGTGGCTACCGAGCTATTGCCCAGTGTGGCAATAGTCATCGGAATAGTTCCTTCTGGCATATCGCTTCGGTCATATAATTTAAACAACCGCTTCGCAATGGCTTCATCCATTTTGCCATTGGCTTGATGTACTAATACTTTTTTAATGTCCGAAATATCTAAGCCCGCTTTATCAATAGCCTCTTTAATAACCAGAGGTACGTTGGTAAGTGCGTATTCGTAAATCTTTCGTCCATCCATTTTTATATACAATTCATTGTCTTTAACATCGGGGTTGCAAGATGGCCCACAATACAGGTAATACGCTTCTTTAACTGTATGTGATTGTGTTTTGTGTGCAATAATGCCCGCGGTAGAATGGCTACGAGCTTCTAAAATAGTAGCTCCGGCACCATCGGCAAAAATCATACTATCTCGGTCGAAGGGATCGTTTACCCGAGAGAGCGTTTCGGTACCAACTACCAAAATCCGTTTGGCATCGCCCGATTTCAAATAATAATCTGCCTGAATAATTCCTTGTACCCAGCCCGGGCAACCAAAAGGTAAATCGTAGGCTACGCAGTCTGGATTTTCGATACCCAAATGGTGTTTTATTTTGGCTGCGATGCTAGGCATAAGTTGCACGTGTGTATCGCCCGCTTTTATATCACCAAAGTTATGTGCTGCAATAATGTAGTCTAAGGTTTCTGGATCTATCCCAGCGCTTTTAATCGCTTCCAAAGCTGCTAAGTAGCCTAAATCAGAAGCCATCTGATCGTCGTTGGCATAGCGACGCTCTTCTATTTCGGTTATATCTTTAAATTTCGAAATAATTTCGGCATTGTCTCTTTCAATGGCTTCGCCGGTTTTTTCAAAAAAGCGATTTTTTAAAAAGGCATCGTTTTTTACTACTCGGCTCGGCAGATGACTGCCTGTGCCAATAATTACAGATTTTATAGTACTCATTGGTTTTTTTGTTAAAATTAGCAGCCTTGTATAAAGGCTTCTGCTAAACAAACCTACTATTCTCTATACGTTAAAACAAACTAGTTTATGAGAAAGTGGTTTTTATGGGAGCGTTATCTGCGCCCAAATACAGTTTAAAATATGCTCTTAAACCTATTTCTGACTGTCGTCTATTAAAAAAACAAATAACTCTTTTGGGCCGTGTGCCCCTAACACTAAGGTCTTCTCAATATCGGCCGTTCTACTAGGCCCCGTAATGGTAGTTACCATGCTAGGGAGGCTATTGCCACAAAGATCTTTTAGGCGCTTAAATCCATCTTTTAAATCGAGCACCAATTGAGAAGTATACGCTAGCACGATGTGCGTATCAGGATATATACTCAACCTACGTCCGGCTGCCGACCGGTTGCTCACCAAGATGCTTCCATTGCGGGAAATAAGTGCTTCGCAAAGCGTTAGGCCTACTTCTGCATTTAAAAAACCGGTATCGCTGCTATAAAACGGGTATTCGTAGGTGTTTAGAATGTCTTGTAGTGCTGGTTCCCAACAATACATTTTTCGCCATTTCTTTTCTTCAGCCAATTCTAAAAGTGTTTCTATAAACTGAATTTCGTTTTCGCAGTACAGAAAAGAACCAGCAACAGCCGTAAATTGTTCGGCAAACAATACCTCTAAAAAATCGTCGGCTTTGGCATATAACGAGGCCTCTTCCAAATTTGGATAGGGGTTGTCTCGTTTATCCAGCAGGGCCTTGCGGATTTTTTTGAGCATTTTCTCTTTGGCCGTAGAGTCTTTCATGTAAACAGATTGCTAGCAGCTCTTAATCTTGTGATGAACGATTTTCTGGTAAATCGGCATTATGGTCTATCATACCTTCGTCTTCCGCAACTTTTTTCTTCCGCGATTTTTTGGCAGGAGTTTTATCGGCTCCGTTTACAAACTCATCGTAGGTAGTGCGTGTTTCGAAGGGGCGTTTGCCCAGAATTTCTTCCAAATCCGATTGAAACAAAATTTCTTTTTCTAATAGCTTTTGAGCCAATTTTTCTAATCCATCTCGTTTTTCGGTGAGTAAATCTTTCGTCTTTTTATACACCTCCGCAATTAAGCCACGCACCTCATTATCTATTAGTTCAGAGGTTTTTTCGGAGTAAGGCTTATTAAATTGGTATTCGCCCTGGTTATCGTTAAAAGATACGTTACCTACTTTTTCGTTCATGCCATAAATGGTTACCATGGCGTACGATAACTTGGTAATGCGTTCCAAATCGTTTTGTGCACCGGTAGATATTTTACCAAAAACCAAATCTTCGGCTACTCGGCCACCCATGGTCATACACATGCCATCGATTAGTTGTTCGGTAGTATATAAAAACTGCTCTTTGGGCAAGTATTGCGCATAACCCAAAGCAGCTACTCCACGAGGAACGATGGATACTTTTACCAAAGGATCGGCATGTTCTAAGAACCAGCCCGCAATAGCGTGGCCTGCTTCGTGGTAGGCAACAATGCGTTTTTCTTCTGGAGAGATGATTTTGTTTTTCTTTTCCAATCCACCAATTACACGGTCAATTGCATCTTGAAAATCTTGCATATCTACCGCTTGTTTATCCTGTCGGGCGGCAATAAGTGCTGCTTCGTTGCAAACGTTGGCAATTTCTGCTCCTGCAAAACCAGGGGTTTGTGCCGACAATTTTTTGGCATCAACACCTTCGGCAAGTTTTATGGGTTTTAAGTGAACCTTAAAAATTTGTTCACGGCCCAATAGGTCTGGTTTATCGATAGATATTTGTCTATCAAAACGGCCTGGTCGCAACAAGGCACTATCCAATACATCGGGGCGGTTGGTGGCTGCCAAAATTATAATGCCCGAATCGGTACCAAAACCATCCATTTCAACCAATAATTGGTTGAGTGTGTTTTCACGTTCGTCGTTACCACCCATCATGCTGTTTTTTCCACGAGCACGACCAATGGCATCAATTTCATCAATAAAAATAATACAAGGTGCTTTGTCTTTGGCTTGTTTAAATAAATCGCGAACACGGGAAGCACCCACGCCTACAAACATTTCTACAAAATCGGAGCCCGATAGGGAGAAAAAAGGAACTTGTGCCTCACCGGCAACAGCTTTGGCCATCAGGGTTTTACCTGTACCTGGTGAACCCACTAGTAAAGCACCTTTCGGAATTTTACCGCCTAAATTGGTGTATTTGGTTGGATTTTTTAGAAAATCGACAATTTCCATCACTTCCTGCTTGGCTTCTTCAAGGCCGGCTACATCGTTAAAGGTTACATTTACTTGTGATTCTTTATCAAACAGCGTTGCTTTAGATTTTCCGATATTGAAAATCTGTCCACCACCACCACCTGAGCCGCCGCCCATTTTGCGCATAATAAATAACCAAATACCCACAAAAAGGATAATGGGTACCACAATGGTCATAAACCAACCCGCCCACGGACTTTCTCTGGTTTCGAAAATTAATGGAGTACGCTGTTCTGCCGGAAGATCTTTCTCGGCCTCTCTTAATTTTGCCTGAAGTGCTTGATCAGAACCCTCGGTAAAATAAAATTGCGGACCAATATTGGGTGTTCCCAACGAGTTTTTCTTTTGAAACTCTTTGTATTTAGGTTGGCTTAATCGATCTTTTTTAATGTAAACCTCTACGGTTAACAAGTCTTGATTTTTAAAGGCCACTAACTTTTCTACGTCTCGGGATTTTAATACCTCGTTTTCAAATTTTTGATAGGAAATTTGTTTCACGGCATCGTTATTAAAAAAGAATTGAACTGCAAAAAGTCCTAAAACAATAGCGGCGTATAGCCACATAATGTTAAAGCGGGGTGGTTTGGGAACAATTTTTTTTCCTGGTATTTTTTTCACCGATTTTGGTGTGCTTGATTTATTTTCTTTCATATAACTTTTCTGTGTAATTAAGCGCTTTGGTACGATTCTATTTCGGCATCGCCCCAAAGTTCTTCTAGGCCATAAAACTGGCGTTTATCTGTTTTAAAAATATGTACAACCACATCCACATAGTCTAATAAAATCCATTCTGCGTGCTGCTGACCCTCTTTTTTCCAAGGATCTACTTTAAAGGCTTTGTATAATTCCTCTTCTACGCTTAAGGCTAGTGCCCGTATTTGTGGAGCCGATTCGGCATGACAAACCACGTAATAATCGGCCACGGCAGAGTGTATATTTCTAAGATCTAAGCGAACAATATCATTTCCCTTTTTCTCTTGCATCCCGTGAATTACCATCTCTGAAATTCGGGTTGATTCTTGAACAGCTTTAGTTTTTACCATTAAATAAATTTAGTTTTGCTTGTATTAAACTGAGGGCTTAACTCTTGCAAAATAACACTTTTTCAGCATTATTTATCGGTCAAAATTTGGTTAAACTTTCCAGTGTAGCCTCTACGAATAATTATTTAAAAGAACTAGTGTCAAATTCTGGGCCACTTGTAGAGGGTACTGTAATTATGGCAGACCATCAGTTTGCTGGTAAGGGCCAATTGCAGAACGTTTGGGAGAGCGAAGATGGCAAAAATCTTACCATTAGCATCTTATTAAAACCAACTTTCTTAACTGTTGGGCAACAGTTTGAGTTAAACAAGGCGGTTTCTTTAGCGCTTTTAGATGTATTAAGCCCATTATTAGGCCCCGAGGTATCGATAAAATGGCCCAACGACATCTTAGTGTCTGGCAAAAAAATAGCCGGAATATTAATTGAAAATAGTGTGCAGGGTAGCCGCTGGAAACAAGCCGTGGTGGGTATCGGACTAAATGTCAACCAAACTCAATTTTCGCCGAATTTGACAAGAGCTACCTCAATAAAAAATGTTTTACAAACCGAGTATAATTTAAACAGTTTATTGGCCGACCTTTGTGTGGCAGTGGAAAGGCGGTATTTACAAGTACGAGCACAAAAATTTGCTGATTTACATCGCGATTACCTGCAGCATTTGTTTAAATTTGGTGAACAAAGCAAATTTAGAGTGGCTAACGAGTTGATAGAGGCCGAAATTATGGGAGTAAGCCCCACTGGTTTGCTGGAGCTACACACCTCCAAGGGAACCCAAATAGTTGGTTTTAAAGAAATTGCTTTTTGTTTTGACTAAACACCTATGAAAAAACTATATACGCTACTTTTAGTATTGCTTGTTTTGCAAAGCCAGGCACAAATAGAAAATCCGGTAAAATGGAGCTATAGTGCACAAAAAACCGGCAAAAACGAGGCGAATATTCTCATTAAGGCCGACATTCAAAAAGGCTGGCACCTCTATTCACAATTTATAGAAGATGGTGGACCTATTCCCACCTCCTTTATTTTTAGCCCCTCTAATGACTACCAATTGCTGGGAAAGGTGGGCGAAAGCCCCAAGGCTGTTATAGCTTTTGACCCCAACTTTGGGATGAAAATAGCTTGGCACGAAACTCAGGTAACCTTTACTCAAAAAATAAAAACCACCAGCGATAAATTTACCCTGAAGGGTGTGTTGGAGTATACGGTTTGTAATGACAATAAATGTTTACCACCCACCGAACAGGAATTTAGTATTCTAGTTGATGTGTCTGTGGCTGCAACGCTTGCCCCTGTTGATACATCCCCCCCTGGTTTGGTAAATACCAGCCCTAAATTAGAAGAGCCAAAGACTATTGTCAATCCCGAGAACAGCGATTCTCTTTGGGCTATTTTTATAGCCGGATTTTTCGGTGGTTTGGCAGCTTTTTTCATGCCCTGCATTTACCCCATGATTCCATTAACCGTTTCCTTCTTTACCAAGAAATCTGGTTCTAGGGCTAAGGGAATTCGTAGTGCTGCCCTTTACGGATTTTTTATTGTGGCCATATATGTGAGTTTAGGCTTGGTTATTACCCTGCTATTTGGCACTTCGGCCTTAAACGAAGCGGCTAGTAGCGCCACCTTTAACCTCTTATTTTTTGGCTTATTGTTCATTTTTGCGCTTTCGTTTCTGGGAGCCTTTGAAATTACCCTGCCCGCAGCATTGGTTAATAAAATGGATGCAGAATCGAACAGAAGCGGCTTAATAGGTTTGTTTTTTATGTCCTTTACATTGGCACTGGTTTCTTTTTCGTGTACCGGTCCCATTATTGGTACGCTGTTGGTAGATGCCGTTTCTAAAGGAGCTTATCTTGGTCCGGCTATGGGGATGTTTGGTTTTTCGCTAGCGCTTGCCATTCCGTTTACACTATTTGCTATTTTCCCATCCTGGTTAAAAGAAATGCCTAAATCGGGTGGTTGGTTAAATACCGTAAAGGTTTCTTTGGGATTTTTAGAATTAGCCTTAGCCTTTAAGTTTTTATCTAACGTAGATTTAGCCTACCATTGGGGGATACTTAATCGTGATATTTTCTTGATTATTTGGATTGTGATTTTTGCCTTTTGGGGTTTATACCTCTTGGGTAAAATTAAATTAGCACACGATAGCGATTTATCCTTTATCTCACTAAGCAGACTCTTATTCGCTATGTTAATATGGGGTTTTACCCTGTATATGGTTCCCGGTTTGTGGGGTGCGCCACTTAAGGCCATTAATGCGTGGTTGCCACCGGCAAGTACCCAAGAATTCGATTTGTATATCAAGCAATTTACCACCACAACTACCACTGAATCGACTACAAAGAAATATGCCAACCTGTTTCATGCCCCCTACGGTTTAAATGCCTATTACGATTATGAGGAAGGATTGGCAGCTGCAAAACAACAAAACAAACCCATTTTACTAGATTTTACCGGATGGAGTTGTACCAACTGCCGTAAAATGGAGGCAAGCGTTTGGGCTGATGCCGAAGTATTGAAGCGATTAAAAAACGATTATATCCTCATCTCTTTATATGTAGATGATAAAACAGCATTGATCGAAAACGAAAAGTATACCTCGACATTTAGCGGTAGAACCATTAAAACCATCGGTCAAAAATGGAGCGATTTTCAGGCCAGCACTTTTGGCACCAATTCTCAACCTTATTATGTATTGCTTGATGCTGATGGCAAACAATTGGTGGTTCCACAAGCATTTAATTTGGATATTAGCAATTATATCCGTTTTTTAGACAGCGGCAAATCGGCTTTTAACAAAAAATAAGCATGAAATCAATTAAGAAAATAGGGGTTTTTACCTCAGGGGGCGATTCCCCGGGTATGAATGCAGCCATTCGGGCTGTGGTGAGAAGTGGATTGTATTACAACCTCGAAGTGGTGGGCATTATGAGAGGTTTCGAGGGCTTAATTACTGGCGAAATTATTCCGATGGATCGCAAGTCGGTAGCCAATATAGTACAACGTGGCGGTACCATTTTAAAAACTGCCCGTAGCGATGATTTTAGAACTGTTGAGGGCCGTAAAAAAGCTTTCGAAAATGTGCAAAAGCATGGAATAGATGCCTTGGTGGGCATTGGTGGCGATGGTACCTTTACCGGAGCCAGTATTTTTATCGAGGAGTTTGATGTACCCATAATGGGTCTACCCGGCACCATTGATAACGATTTAATAGGCACCGACTTTACTATTGGTTACGACACCGCCATCAACACTGTGGTGGATGCTGTGGATAAAATTCGCGATACTGCCGAATCGCACGACCGCTTGTTTATTGTAGAGGTTATGGGCCGAGATTCTGGCTTAATTGCTTTACGCAGTGGCATTGGTACAGGTGCAGAAGCCATTTTAATTCCAGAAACCAAAACCGATATTACTCATTTATTAGAACGATTAGAATCGGGTAGAAAAGATAAATCTTCCAAAATCATCATTGTGGCCGAAGGCGATGACGTAGGCGGAGCTTTTGTGGTAGCAAAGGCGGTAAAAGAAAAATTTCCGAGCATTGATACTCGTGTGTCTATTTTAGGCCACATGCAGCGTGGCGGTAGTCCTTCGTGTATGGATCGTGTATTGGCTAGCCGCTTGGGCGTGGGAGCTGTGGAAGCACTTTTAGCCAACCGCCGTGGCGAAATGTTGGGTTTGGTGAATAACGAAATTCAATATACTCCTTTCAAACAAGCCATAAAGCACTTGGGTGAAGTAGATACTAATCTGCTTAAAATCGTCGATATTTTATCCCTATAATCAATTTTTAGCTTTTAGTTTTTTAATTATCAAGGTTTTACTATCTTTGTCGCCCCGCAGTAGGAGACTCCGGGAAATATGTTGGATACATAAAACTTAAAAAACATGGCAACTAAAATCAGATTGCAAAGATTCGGTAAAAAGGGAAAACCTTTTTATCACCTAGTGGTAGCAGATTCACGTGCTCCAAGAGACGGTAAATTCATTGAGCGTATTGGTTCTTATAACCCCAATACTAACCCAGCAACCATCGACCTTAATTTCGACAAAGCCTTATCGTGGGTAAACCAAGGTGCCCAACCAACCGATACCTGTCGTGCTATCCTTTCTTATAAAGGTGTTTTATACAAAAAACACTTAGAAGGTGGTGTTAAAAAAGGCGCCTTAACGCAAGAACAAGCCGATGAAAAATTTGCAGCTTGGTTAACCAGCAAAGACGCTCAAATTATTGGCAAAAAAGATAGCTTAACGCAAACTAAAGAGCAAGTTAAAAAAGCTGCTTTAGTAGCCGAGGCGAAACGTAAAGAAGACAAAGCAGCAGCTATTGAAGCAAAATATGCTGCTCCTGCCGAAGTAGAAGAAGTGGCTGTTGAAGAAGCTCCAGTAGCAGAAGAAACAGAAAACACCGAAGAAATTACTGAAGTAGCTGCAGAAGAAACCGTAGTTTCAGAAGATGCGCCGGAAGCACCAGAAGTAGCAGTTGAAGAACCGGCTAGCGAAGAAATTACCGAAGCGATTGAAGAAGCTCCAGAAGCGGAAATAGCAGTTGAAGAACCAGCTAGCGATGAAGTTACCGAAACGGTTGAAGATGCAGTAGCAGAAGTAGCCGAGGAAGTAGTAGAAGAACCAGCTGCCGAAGAGGCTCCTGTTGCAGAAGAAGTAGTGGAAGAAGCCCCAGTAGCAGCCGAAACGCTAAGCGAAGAGGCTCCCGCAGACGAAACTCCTGCTGAGTAATTCTTAAAAACCTATATTTATGTCATCCTTAGCAAAGCTTGGGATGACATTTTTGTTTACAGACCACATGAATTTAGCTGACAGTTTTTATATCGGGTATATTACCAAAACAAAAGGCCTTAAAGGTGAGGTACAGGTATTTTTCGAATATCCAAAGCCCGAGGATCTGGAATTAGACACTCTTTTTTTAGAGTTTAATGGCAAACTGGTACCTTATTTCACCCAAGAAATTGTCCTGCAGTCTAACCAAACTGCCAATATTTATTTAGCCGATGTAGATGTGATTGAAAAAGCACAAACCCTGGTTCGCAAAAAAATATACTTACCCAATACTAAAAAGCCAGAACGTGCGCCCGGTGAATTTCTTATTAGCGATTTAAAAGGCTTTTTGGTTGTAGATGCCAACCAGGGTGAATTAGGTGAAATAAAAGAAGTGCACGAATATCCTCAGCAATTTGTAGCCTCGGTGATTTACCAAGATCGGGAAATTCTTTTTCCGCTAAGCGAAGATTTGATAACAGAAATTGATCAAAACAAAAACACGCTATACGTGAATTTGCCAGAGGGCTTGGTGGATTTGTATTTAAATTCTTAAAAAATCTACTATATATGTAAAGTTTGTTTTACATTTGTTAAAATAAACTTTACAATTATGAAAACTAGATTTTTATTTCCCCACAGCTATCGCCGCATAGGTTGGTTATTATTTGTTCCTTCTTTAGTATTTGGTTTGGCTGTTTTGTACAACGATTTTCAGGTTGAGTTCTTAGAAATATCTTTTGGAAAAAACCCGGCACCCGGCACCTTCGAAAGTATTTTTTCTATCAATAGTATTAATTTGAGCGATGAAATAGCAACCCTTGGAATGATTTTAAGTTTGTTATTTATTGCATTTTCTAAAGAAAAGATAGAAGATGAACGGGTTGCTCAAATACGCCTCGATTCATTGCATTTTGCTGTTTATTTAAATTATGCGGTATTGGCCATTCAGGTTATTTTTGTTCACGGGACAGCTTTTTTAGATGTAATGGTTTACAATATGTTTAGTGTTCTATTATTATTTATTATTCGGTACAGAGTAGTATTTAACTTAGAAAATAAAGCATAAGAGAAATATGAAAAACACACTAAAGATACAACGTGCCATAAAAAACAGCACACAGGCTGATTTGGCTGAGGCAATTGGGGTGAGTCGGCAAACAATTAATAGTATGGAGTTGGCTAAATATATCCCATCAACGGCATTGGCAATTAAAATTGCACGTTATTTTGGGAAACCCGTAGAAGAAATTTTTGAGTTAGAACCCGGTGATTAATCTGTAAATTTGACCATGCGTTTCGATATTATTACCGTATTACCCGGCTTATTAGAGGGCCCCTTTTCCCACTCAATTTTGCACCGAGCCCAACAAAAGGGCCTCGTTGAAATTCATGTGCACAATTTGCGGGAGTATAGCGAACACCGCCAAAAAAGCGTAGACGATTATCCTTACGGAGGAGGTAGCGGCATGGTAATGACCATTGAGCCCTTTGCCAAAAGTATAGAAACCCTACAGGCCGAGCGCACCTACGATGAGGTAATTTTTATGAGTCCAGATGGAGAACGTTTGGATCAGCAAATTGCCAATCATTTTATTTCTCATCAAAACGTAATTATTCTTTGCGGTCATTATAAAGGCATAGATCAGCGTATCCGCGACACCTATGTAACTCGAGAAATTTCTATTGGAGATTATGTGCTTTCTGGTGGAGAGTTGGCCGCCGCAGTTTTAGTAGATTCTGTAGTGCGCCTAATTCCCGGAGTGTTAAATGATGAAACATCGGCCCTTTCTGATTCTTTTCAAGATGATTTATTAGACGCCCCGGTTTATACCCGACCAGCCGAATGGCGTGGACAAAAGGTGCCCGATATTTTATTAAGTGGTCATCAGAAATTGATTGATGAGTGGCGCCATGAACAAGCCCTAGAGCGCACCAAAACTCGTCGCCCCGACTTATTAAAATAAACTCTACTTTATTTTTGGTGCAATAAAGCAATTATCCGTTCTTTATCGTTCACCTGTGTTTTAAGCGCCTCGTTCAGCTCTCGGCAGGCAGTTAACTCGTTTTTTATATTTTTATATTGCGTTTCGCCTTCTTCCAGTGCATTACGCCATTCCTCTGGTGAATATCCCGCATGCTCACTTTCAAAAAGTTCTCCCGGATGGGTTTCTAAAATCTTCGCCATTAAGATAATATCGAGGTATTTGATAGAACCCTTTACCAAACTTAGCTTAAGCCCATCAAAAGATTTACCCATTTCAAGCGCCAACCAACTAAGAGAGCGATTCTTGTTTTTTAGCAACCTAGCTACCGTTTCTTTCAAATACATAAAAAATTTAGTATAAAGTATAATATATTAATTGTAATGCTTATTTTTATTCTTAATAATTACTAAAGGAATTATAAGGCCTTAAATAGTTTGATAAAATATACAAATTTTTCTTTAAATCTATAAAAATTTCTCTTATGTATAAATATTTAATTCATGAAAACTTGTCTAATCTCCCAATGAGAGATTATAAGAATGCACTGAAGGTTATCCCCTTGGTATTGGGTGTTTCGCCCAATACATTTTTAAACTACCGCAACATAAAGGCCGGAGAAAGAAAAGACATTCCCTACCAAAAGGTGGTTCAATTGGAAAAAATGTTTGGTTTAAGTGCTGGAGAGCTGCAAAATACCCGAATTAGTTGTAAGCATATTACCCAATTACTGGAGGACTATAAAAATGTTTTGAGATAAAATGTGGAAAACTTCTAAAACCTCTTTTAAAAATCAAAATAATTCCCTAACATTGCAGTCCGATTTTTGACGTGTTAAAAATCGTGTTAAAAGCTTAAAACCATGGATTTAGTAAAATTTGTAGAAGAACAGGCTATCGTAAAACAAGAAGTTCCCTCTTTTAAAGCGGGAGATACTGTTGCCGTACATTATAAAATTCGCGAAGGAAATAAAGAACGTATCCAAATCTATCAGGGTGTGGTTATCCAACGCAATAGTGTAGGTGTAAACGAAACCTTTACTGTTCGTAAAATGTCTAACGGAATTGGAGTAGAGCGTATCTTCCCAATCAATTCGCCAAACATTGAGAAAGTAGACGTGGTAAACTTTGGTAAAGTGCGCAGAGCTAAATTGTTCTACTTGCGTGCATTAACCGGTAAAGCTGCCCGTATTAAATCTAAAAGAGTATAATTTTAAATTATATATGAAGAGCCCCGATATTTATCGGGGCTTTTTTGTTTGAACAAAACCGATATGAAAAACCTTTTAAAAAAATTCGAAGAAAAACGTCCAGAGATTGTATTTGAGTGGAAGGATTCTGAAACGGAAGCCGAAGGCTGGGTGGTTATCAATTCGCTACGTGGAGGTGCAGCCGGTGGTGGTACCCGTATGCGTAAGGGTTTGGATAAACGAGAAGTAGAATCGTTGGCCAAAACCATGGAAGTGAAATTCACCGTTTCGGGGCCGGCTATTGGTGGTGCTAAATCGGGTATCAATTTCGATCCGGCGGATCCACGAAAAAAGGGCGTTTTAGAGCGTTGGTACAGAGCAGTTATTCCCTTACTAAAAAATTATTATGGCACCGGCGGCGATTTAAACGTAGATGAAATTCATGAAGTAATTCCAATAACCGAGAATTATGGCTTATGGCATCCACAAGAAGGAATTATTAATGGGCACTATAAGGCCAAAGAGAACGAACGTATTCACCAAATTGGTCAATTGCGTTATGGTGTTTCCAAAGTATTAGAAGACAACAATTTTTCTCCCGATGTGAAGCGTAAATACGTGGTAGCAGATATGATTACCGGTTATGGAGTATCAGAATCTATCCGTCATTTTTATAGTCTCTACGGCGGCGATATTAGCCAAAAACGAGCCATTATTCAGGGCTGGGGTAATGTTGGTGCTGCTGCTGCCTTTTACTTGGCCCAGCAAGGTGTAAAAATTGTAGGTATTATTGATCGGGTAGGTGGTTTGATACCTACCGAGGGCTATACGCTCGAAGAAATTAGAACACTATTCTTAAACCGCGAAGGCAATACTTTGGTGGCCGATAAACTAATTCCATTTGAGCAGATAAATGAGCAAATTTGGGCTACACAGGCAGAAATTTTTGTACCCGCTGCTGCCTCTAGATTGGTAACAAAAAACCAGGTAGAACAACTTATTGCCTCAGGTTTAGAAGTCATTGCATGTGGTGCCAATGTGCCTTTTGCCGATTCGGAGATTTTCTTTGGCCCCATTATGGAATATGCTGATGAGCATGTAGCGGTAATTCCCGACTTCATTTCGAATTGCGGAATGGCCCGTGTATTTGCTTACTTGATGCAAAAAGATGTAGAGATGAGCGATGCAGCCATTTTTAACGATGCTTCTCGTGTAATTCGTAACGCTTTAGAGAATACACACAAGCACCACCCAGCAAAAATAAAGGTATCGCAAACAGCTTTTGAAACAGCGCTAAAACAATTGGTATAAAAAAAGCCCCCGAAATTTCGGGGGCTTTTTTGTAATAAAATGACTAATTATTTTCCGTCGGTTTTTTTAGCGCAACAGGCCATTTTACAATCTTTTTTGCAATCCATTTTCCCATCCTTTTTCTTGCAGCATGCTTCTTTTTTAGCTGCTGGTTTTGGTTGAGTAGTTTGTGCAACAGCAGCACCTATAAAGGCGGCTAGTGCAAGTACAGCAATTACTTTTTTCATAATAAATTTATTTTTTTTGTTTTAATTCTCCTATAACGGTGATTCCCCCCTTTACAATATCTCCCAATTGCACATTCACCTTAGTATCCAAAGGTAAGAAAACATCTACCCGGGAACCAAATTTTATGAAGCCAAATTCTTCTGCCTGTATAACCGAATCGGTTTCCTTAATATACCATACAATTCTACGGGCCAAGGCTCCGGCAATTTGACGGTATAAGATTTCTATACCGCTTTTGTGTTTAACTACCACGGTGGTGCGTTCGTTTTCGGTAGATGATTTGGGATCCCAAGCCACCAAATATTTACCCGGATGGTATTTAAAATAACTCACCACACCAGCTATGGGGTTGCGGTTAATGTGCACATTAAAGGGCGACATAAATACCGATATCTGCAAACGTTTGTCTTTAAAGTATTCGCTTTCGGTGGTTTCTTCAATCACAACCACTTTTCCATCTGCAGGGCAAATCACTAAATTTTCGCCGTGTGTGGTACTTATTTTAGGGTTTCTAAAAAACTGTAAAACAATATATAGTAAACCCACTGAAAGCAGGTATATAAACCAACGAATGAGTGCATAATCGGCTAAAAAAAACTGAACCAAGGTGTTTAAAAGAAAAACAAACAAGATGGTTAGTGCAATGGTGGTGGTGCCTTCGCGGTGAAGGGTCATTTTTATAAACATGCGTCAAAAATGCTAAAAAAATCTTAATTAGCCACTACTTTATAAATTTCCGGCAGATTTCTACCCAGGCCATTGTAATCTAAACCGTAGCCTACCACAAAGTCGTTAGCTAGTTCAAAACCTACATAGCGAAGTTCCGGAAAGGTGTATTGCAGGGCATTTGGTTTTAGTAATAAACTACACACTGCTACCGAAGCCGGTGCTATTGGGATAAGCTTTTGGAGTAGATAATGCATGGTGTGGCCGCTATCTACAATATCTTCTACAATAATAATGTGCCTACCTTTAAGTTCTTCCGAAAAAGCCAAGCTCTCGGTAATTTTAGCCGTAGACTGATCGCCTGAATAGGAGCTAACTTTAACAAATTGCGTTTCGCAAGGCATATTTACCGATTTGATAAGATCGGCTAAAAACAAAAAACTACCACTAAGCACCCCCACAAAAACGGGCGTTTTTCCTTCGTAATCGGCACGCAGTTGAGCGGCTAATTCAAGCACCCGGCTTTCAATCGTTTCCCTACACAATAAGGGTTCAAAAAATTTATCTCCAACGGTTATGTGCATTCTTTATTTTTTAATAAGCAAACTATCGGCTTTACCTTTCGGCAATTCCTGTTCAAACCAGCCACCCTCTTCGTTGTTAAATAAACTATCGCTCCTCAAAGAGTCTGGTCGTGCCAATAAAGAGCGTAAACTTTCTTTTAAACGTACGGTATAAAAACCATAGCTAGTACTGTCAGCTGGGGTAAACCCACGCTTAGCCATTAGGCCGCCAATGGTATTAAAATAGCCCACCATACTCGAACGTAAATTGCCTTGGTATTCGAAATAGTATAAGGATGATTTTGGCCTAGGCACAATACTGGCCAAGTAAATACTTTCGCCCAAATTGAGCTCTGCAGGTGTTTTTTCGAAATAATAGCGGCTGGCTTCGCCAATGCCATACACGTTATTTCCCCACTCAATAATATTTAAATACACCTCTAGCATTCGGCTTTTGCTCGATAGTCGATTATTTTCGATGAGCCACACCATAAGCATTTCTTCTAGTTTACGGGCCAGTGTTTTTTGCCTATTGAGGTATACATTTTTTACCAATTGCATAGAAATGGTACTGGCACCACGTTTAAAGGCTTTTTGTTTAAAATTGATTGCAATAGATTTCCGAATAGCCTCTTCCACAAAGCCACCATGTCCAAAAAAAGAAGGATCTTCGGCTGTAAGCATCGCATTTTTTAAATAAGGAGAGATCTGATCTAAAGGTGTAAAATACGGATTCGACACACCCACTAAAATATTTCGCATGGGCTTGCCATACTCATACGGGGTGTAGATAAAATCGTTGTTAATTTTAGACAAATTAGTTTTTCCGTATCCCAAAATTTTGAAATTGCTTTTGTTGAGTTGCGAATGAAACTCTACAGCATCGGGTTTACTTTCATCGAGTAAAAAATGCAAATCGTATTGCAAATTACCCTGTACCCGAATTCCCTCTAAAGATTCGAACAAGCCTTTTGGGAAAGAATTAAATACATCTTGCGCATTCAACTCTTCGGTATGCAGGTCTAGTTCATAAATTTTGTTGGGCTTAAGCGTAAATCGTAGGTGGGGGTTTAGCTGAATTTTGCCCAATTTTATCACCGATGATTCGGCCAATTCTACATAATTGGCTCCAATAACCATTTCGGCCAATAATTCCCCATCGGCTACCACCACGTCGTTGGCGGCAATTTTAGGGTGATTTACCCGTAGATTTTTTACTCCCCAACTGCCCGAGATGCTGAGTTTGCCTCCAAAATAACTTACATCCTCCATTTGGGTGTGTAACGTATCTACATCTAATTTCAGTCCAAATCGTTTTTCTAAATAAGGCAGGGCCAATTTTTTACCATCGGCAAATAGGGTTAAATCCAATTGCCTATCGCCCGGATCAACCGATCCTTTAATGTGCCAAATAGATTCTTTTTGATTCACATCGATGGTGGCATTTACTTTTCCAGAAATAATTTGAGTGTTTTTAACGTCAAATACCACCTTTGAGCTATCTTCTATCCAGGCCAATTCTAGTTTATTTACCGCTAAATCTTCAGGTATCTTATAAAACACACTATTGAGCAAGCGATTGGCCAAACTACCCAATTGAAGTCCTTGGCTGGCCTTAGCATTTTTTTTCTTTTTAAACAAAAAATCGTAATTGCGTAAACTATCTCGTTTAACCAAGTGTACAAATCCTCGATCTAGGCTTAATTCATCCAGTTTTATAGTCCCAAATAAGAGCGGAAAAAGTTGAACACTAAGCTGCAAGTGATGCAACGCTACCAGGCTATCGCGTTGCTCGGGAACGGCTGTAATTTCGTCGAAAGCTACTGTTTTAAGGCCCGAGAAATGTGCATTTTTAATTTGAAGATCGATTTGATAGCTTTCTTTAGCCTTTGTAATTGCTTTTTTTACCCCCATTCTTAAAATGGAATCGCGATAAGCAAAAGCTATTATGCCCAGCACCAGTAGCACCGCGAAAAGTCCGCCAATTATCCACGTACTTATACGCACTAGTTTGCGCACCGACTGTTTTTGTAAAACTATTTTTAGTCTTTTAAGCATCGTGTTTAATTCGAGGTCAAATATCTGTAAAAAGGCGTATAAAAAAACCACATCTGCTAATAGATTGGTATTTTTGGTAAAATTAGCAGCTCACACACGTATGATTAGCAAAGAACAGGTATTGCAGGCCCTCAGTCATGTAGAAGATCCAGACTTAAAAAAAGATTTGGTGACCTTGGGTATGATTCAAGACATACAAATTGAAGGAAATACCTTGCACTTTACTGTGGTATTAACCACTCCGGCTTGTCCTATGAAAGATATGTTAGAAAATGCCTGTAGAAATGCCATTTTCCATTTCATCGATAAAAATATAGACCTTCACATAACTATGACCGCCAATGTGAGTACTCAGGCCAACCCGAGCGTTCCGGGAGTTAAAAATATTATTGCCGTAGCCAGTGGCAAAGGTGGTGTGGGTAAATCTACGGTAGCGGCTAATTTGGCTCTTGGTTTAGCACAAAGCGGAGCCAAGGTTGGTTTAATAGATGCCGATATTTATGGTCCTTCTATTCCCATGATGTTTGGTTTAGAAGGTGCAAAACCACAAACCAGTCAAACCGCAGATGGTAAAACACGCATTCAGCCCATTACTAAATATGGTATTCAGCTCTTATCTATTGGTTTCTTTACCGATCCCAATCAGCCGGTGCCGTGGCGTGGGCCCATGGCTTCTACCGCGGTAACCCAATTGTTAAACGATGCCGATTGGGGCGAATTGGATTATTTAGTAATCGATTTACCTCCCGGAACGGGCGATATTCACATTACACTTACCCAAAAATTTCCGATTGCCGGGGCCCTTATCGTAACCACGCCACAACAGGTTGCTTTATCCGATGCTCGTAGAGGTATTGGTATGTTTATGATGAATAGCATTAACGTTCCGGTTTTGGGCGTGGTAGAAAACATGTCGTATTTTACCCCAGCTGAATTACCGGACAATAAATACTATATTTTTGGAACAGGCGGTGGCCAAGCATTGGCCACGGAGTTTAATCTTCCATTTTTGGGAGAAATCCCTTTGGTAAAAAGCATTAGCGATGCCGGCGATTCTGGCAAGCCGATCATTTTAGAGGCGGAAAACCCCATGGCAGCAGCTTTTTCTACTTTGGCAACCCGGGTAGCCCAGCAAGTGGCCATTCAAAACGCTTCGGTAGGCGTTTAAAAAAACGTATCTTTAACTATGGAATTGTTGCAACGAGTAGAATTAGCCCTAGACAGTATTCGCCCTTATTTGGAAGCAGATGGCGGAAACGTATCTGTGGAAGAAATTACTACCGATAAGGTGGTGAGATTGCGCTTACTAGGTGCATGCGGCTCTTGCCCCATGAGCATTATGACCTTAAAGGCGGGAATTGAAGAGGCCATTAAAAAATCGGTACCCGAAATTATACGGGTAGAGGCAGTAAACCTTACGGATATAAATGACCCCAATGCGGTACTGCCCACTCCGGCCAATTAACATAATTTAACAGGCGCCTAGGCAATTAATAATTACCTTCGTATTATGAAGTTTCGCTTACTCATCGGTCTTTTGTTATTTAGCACAGCGGTTTTTGCACAAAAATCTGCTCAAAAGCTAGTGCAGTTTTCTGGAGTAACCCTAAACCGAGATAGCAATACGGCTGTTCCCTACGTATCTATTTCTAATAAAACCTTAAACGATAAACTAAGTTACATAGCCAATTATAAAGGCTATTTTTCTTTTGTGGTGCACGAGGGCGATACCCTACAATTTAGTGCCGTAGGCTTTGGTAAACAGCAAGTGATTATTCCCACGAGTTTGCCCGATGATAAATACACTGTTTTGGTAAAGATGAAACAAGAAATTATCAGTTTGCCCATGGTTCGGGTATATCCTTGGGCCAGCGAAGATGAATTCAAAAAAGAGTTTTTGACCATGAAGTATGCAGATGATGACTTAGAAATTGCAAAAAAGAATGTGTCTAGAACCAGTATTATGGCTTTAGCAGGCAGTCTTGCTAGAGATGGGCAAGAAATTCAATCGATGAATTACCAAAATATGCACCGCTCCATGATGAATAAAAACATCAATCAGCGCTACAATAACCCCTTGTTGAACCCTTTTGCTTGGGCGCAATTTATGCAACAAATATTTAAGGGCGATAAAGAGCGGGATAAGAACTAGCGCCCCTTTTTCAGATTCGGAAATTTCATTTTGTAGTCTACCTTCACCATTCCTTTACTAATGGCTTCTAGGCGATTTTTTAACATCGCTTTGCGTAAAGGGCTTAGTCTATCGGTAAGTAATTTCCCATCAATGTGGTCGTATTCATGCTGAATTACCCGGGCGGCTAATCCATGATAACGTTCTTCATGCCATTGCCAGTTTTCGTCTTGGTAGCGAATGTGCAGGTGCTGGTGGCGGCTTACATCTTCCCGAATATCTGGAATACTTAAACAACCCTCGTTGAAAGCCCATTTATCGCCACTTTCTTCGGTAATTTGCGCATTTAAAAACACTTTTTTAAAGCCTTTTAGTTGGGCATCATCTTCTTCAAAAGGCGAAGCATCAATCACGAATAAACGGATAGATAAGCCCACTTGTGGAGCGGCCAATCCCACACCCTGTGCGTGGTACATGGTTTCAAACATATCGGCAATAAGGGTATCGATGTTTGGATAATCTGGACCAATCTCACCGGCTACTTTTTTCAATATCGGATCTCCGTAGGCTACAATGGGCAATTTCATTACACAAAGGTACAAATTTGGGTTTAGAACTCTTGTGGTTCAAAAATAAGGCTGCTTAAGTTGGCAGGCTCAAAGATTTCGTTGGCAATTTCTAAGAGTTGAGCAGCTTCAATACGTTCTATTTTGGCAAAAACCTGCTCTAAGGAGTCGGCCATGCCGTAATCCAATACACTTTTACAAAGCGAAATAAGCAAGTTCAATCGCCCCTCTTCGGCTAAGGCAATTTGTCCCATAAATTTCTGCTTCGCTTGGTGCAATGCCAAAATGCCTATGGTAGTATCACGAAGTTTTTTCAGCTCCTTACTAACTAATTTTAGCGCTTTGCCTACTTTTTCAGGGTCGGTACCTAAATAAATAGTGAATAAACCGGTATCGCTTAAAGGAATGTAACTCGATTCTATGGTGTAGGCAATGCCGTATTTTTCGCGAATTTCTAGATTTAAGCGGGAACTCATACCCATACCACCCAATAAATTGTTTAGTAAAAGTAAACCTTCACGTTTCGGGCTGTGTGCCGAATAGGCCTGGCTGCCCAAAAGTACGTGACTTTGGTTAATGGGTTTGGCCAAGCGTTTGTTTGTTGCCGGGTTTACCAGGGGTTTAGTACGCTTGCTAGCCGAATTATTTGCCGGAATAGTGCCAAAAATTTTGTTTACCACCGCTTCTACTTTTTTTAGGTCGAAATTACCAATAATGCCAATGGCCATTTCGTTGGTGCGGTAGTTTTTGGCCAAGTATTCTCTAATATCTTTTTGTTGCAGGGCGCTTACCGTATCGGGAGTGCCTAAAATATTTCTGCCTAGCGGATGGTTGGCAAAAACGAGTTCTTCAAAATCATCTTGAATGGCTTCTTCGGGTTGGTCTAAATAGGAGGCAATTTCGTCTAAAATAACACTCTTTTCTTTTACCAATTCTTCTTCCGGAAAGGTGGAATGAAAAATCACATCTTCAAACAAATCTAAGGCACGCTCTAAATGTGGACGTAAAAAAGAAGCATGAATGCAGGTATACTCTTTGGTGGTATAGGCATTTAAATCGCCACCCACTACTTCCAATCGGTTAAGTATTTGGTTGGTACTTCGGCGCTCGGTGCGCTTAAATAATAAATGTTCAATAAGATGAGCAAGGCCATCTTTTCCATCATCTTCATCGCGGCTACCGCTGTGCACCAACAAGCAGGCATGCGCCACTTCGGTGTTTCCTTGTTTTACCACAACCCGAATGCCGTTGGCTAGGCTAAATACGTGATGGTCCATGCTTTTACTTGCTCTTGCTGGGTTTATAGCTTTTTTTAAACTGCTCAAACCTAGGCATAGATACCCCTTTTACATAAGGTTGATTCGGATTTTTTTTAATAAAATCTTGATGGTATTCTTCGGCACGCCAAAATGTTTTTAGCGGGAGTAGCTCGGTTACAATGGGGCGCTTAAATGCGCCACGTAGGGTTAAATCGCTTAGCGCCTGTTTAGCCAACATTTTTTCTGTTTCGTTCTGATAAAATATCACACTGCGATACGAACTTCCTTCATCTGGACCTTGGCGGTTGAGTGTGGTAGGATCGTGTGAGGTGAAAAATACTTTAATCAACTCTTTATAACTGATGATTTTTGGGTTGTAATAAATCAATACCGATTCGGCATGGCCGGTAGTTTCGGAGCATACCTCTTCGTATGTTGGGTTAACGGTGTTTCCACCAGAATATCCGGCAATGGCAGAATCTATACCTGCTATCGATTCGTAAATATGTTCTGAACACCAAAAACAACCTTCGGCAAAAGCAGCCACGGCTTTGCCCTTGGGGGCCACCAAAGAAACTGCCCGATTGGTTTGATTTTTTTTGCTTTGGGCTTGGCAAGAACTGAAAGACAAGCCCATGAATAGGATGATGAATAGCTTTTTAATCATGCTCAAATTTAGACAATAAATCTAGCTTTTACCCCGCCCAACCTTCTCTATCTAAACTGCGGTAATGGATGGCTTCGGCCAAATGTTCGAGAGCAATTTCTTCGCTATGCGCTAAATCGGCAATGGTGCGGGCTACTTTTAAAATGCGGTCGTAGGCCCGTGCCGAGAGGCCGAGTTTTTCCATGGCTTGTTTTAGAAGGGTTTGTCCGGCGGCATCAATTTTACACAAGTTTCGTACGGTTTGCGGACTCATTTGGGCATTGCAATACACCTCTTTTTTATTCTTAAAGCGCTCGTGTTGGAGTGCCCGTGCCTGTATGACCCGCTCTCTAATTTCTTCACTTTTTTCGCTGCTACGCTCCGAGGATAGTTCCGAAAAATTGACAGGCGTCACTTCTACATGCAAATCAATACGGTCTAAAAGTGGTCCTGAGATTCGGCTGAGGTATTTTTGTACCAAGCCGGGTCCGCAAATGCATTCCTTGTCGGGGTGGTTATAAAACCCACAAGGGCAAGGATTCATAGAGGCTACCAACATAAAACTTGCCGGGTAGTCTACTGAAAATCGGGCTCTAGAAATATTTACTTTTCGCTCTTCGAGCGGTTGGCGCATCACCTCTAAAACGGTGCGTTTAAATTCGGGTAATTCGTCTAAAAATAACACGCCATTGTGGGCCAAAGATATTTCGCCGGGTTGTGGATGCATGCCACCACCCACCAAAGCCACGTCGCTCACGGTGTGGTGGGGTGAACGAAAGGGGCGAACAGTCATAAGTGCATCGCTAGCAGAAAGTTTGCCCGCCACCGAGTGAATTTTGGTGGTTTCTAAAGCCTCTTGTAAATTGAGTGGTGGTAAAATGGTAGGTAAGCGCTTCGCCAACATGGTTTTCCCCGCCCCTGGCGGACCAATAAGAATGACATTGTGCCCACCCGCTGCAGCAATTTCTAGCGCCCGTTTGATGTTTTCTTGTCCCTTTACATCCGAGAAATCGCTTTCGTAACTATTTATGTTTCTTAAAAACTCTTCTCGGGTGTTTACGGTGGTTTGTTCCGGTTGAAACGTGCCGTTGAAAAAATCGGCCAGTTCTTTTAGGTTTTCTAGGCCGTATACCGCTAAACCGGCAACAATGGCGGCCTCACGGGCTTGAGCCTTGGGTAAAAACAAACCCATAAATCCATCTTTTTTGGCCTGTATAGCAATGGGCAAGGCTCCTTTTATCGCCTGCACAGTTCCATCTAAAGATAGTTCGCCCATTAACAGGTAATTTGAAAGCTGTTCCGATTGAATTTGCCCCGATGCCGCTAAGATGCCTATGGCAATGGCTAAATCGTAAGCAGAACCCTCTTTGCGTAAATCGGCAGGCGCCAAATTGACTACAATTTTTTGCCGTGGCATGCGAAAGCCCGCACTGTGAATGGCGCTTTCTACCCGGTGCAGACTTTCTTTTACGGCATTATCGGGCAGGCCCACCATATAATATTGCGTGCCGGCACTGATGTTTACTTCTATGGTAATGGCCAAGGCTTCGATACCAAAGACCGCACTTCCGAAGGTTTTTACGAGCATAAAAAAACCATTTAAGTATAAACAGAAATGGCTTTTATTTATTGTTGGAAACGAAATATTTAGCGTTTCATACCGGGCATTTGTGGCATGTTTCGCATCATTTTGGCTGCTGCTGCAGGGTTAGAAAATTGTTTCATCATCTTGCGCATATCTTCAAACTGTTTAATGAGTTTGTTTACTTCGGTAATATTGGTTCCCGAGCCTTTGGCAATGCGGTTGCGTCGGCTAGTCACAATGCTATCGGGGTTTTCACGCTCGTAAGGGGTCATGGATCGGATAATGGCTTCTACCGGTGTAAAGGCATCGTCGTCAATATCTACATCTTTTATGGCTTTGCCCACACCAGGTATCATGCCCATCACATCTTTCATATTGCCCATTTTTTTGATTTGCTGAATTTGGTTCAAGAAATCATTAAAATCGAAGGTGTTTTTGCGAATTTTCTTTTGTAGTTCGGCTTGTTCTTTTTCATCGAAAGACATTTGCGCACGTTCTACCAAAGAGATCACATCGCCCATGCCCAAAATTCGGGAAGCCATTCGATCGGGGTGGAATACATCGAGTGCTTCCATTTTTTCGCCGGTACCAATAAATTTTATCGGTTTGTTTACTACCGATTTAACCGATAGTGCGGCACCACCACGGGTATCGCCATCTAATTTGGTTAATACCACGCCGGTAAAATCGAGGCGATCGTTAAAGGCTTTGGCGGTATTTACGGCATCTTGCCCGGTCATGGCATCCACCACAAATAAAATTTCGTGAGGTTGCGTAGCTGCTTTTACGGCTGCAATCTCATTCATCATTTCTTCGTCAATAGCTAATCGGCCGGCGGTATCTACAATGACTACGTTATTGCCATTCTTTTTTGCTTCGGCAATTCCGGCAATGGCAATAGCAATGGGGTCTTTAGATTCTTTGTCGGTATACACCGCTACTCCGGTTTGTTCGGCCAATACTTCCAATTGATCGATAGCGGCTGGGCGGTACACGTCGGCGGCTATTAATAAGGGCTTTTTACCTTTTTGACTTTTTAAGAAATTGGCCAATTTAGCCGAGAAGGTAGTTTTACCCGCACCGTTTAATCCAGCAATTAAAATAATACTCGGGTTGGCACTTAGGTTTAGTTCGGTAGCTTCACCACCCATGAGCTGGGTAAGCTCGTCGTTCATAATTTTGGTAAGCAATTGCCCCGGCGATACGGCGGTTAGCACCTGCTGTCCCAATGCTTTTTCTTTTACCTCATCGGTAAAGGTTTTGGCGGTTTTATAATTTACGTCGGCATCTAACAAGGCTTTCCGAATCTCTTTCATGGTTTCGGCCACGTTTATTTCGGTAATGGTACCTTGCCCTTTAAGTACTTTAAAGGCTCTATCTAATTTATCTTGTAGGTTCTGAAACATGGTTTTACGAACGTTTAATTGCAGTTAACATACATACAAAGGTATCAATTTTGATACAATTTAAAGGTATTAAACCAATTCGGTGCTGATTTCCGTTGCTATCAAAAATAATGTTTCAATCTGCTGCAACTTTTCGCTGCTTGTTGAGTCATACTAATGCTAACATCTAATTCTATTTTATGAAAAAAGGCTTTTATACACTACTATTTATTTGTTGTTGTACAGCCCTTCTCGGTCAAGTGCCCAAAAAAATGACGGTTACTCGAATAGACAGAGCCCCTAAAATAGATGGGCAACTTAACGATGTGGTTTGGAAAAACGCTCCCATTTTTTCCGATTTTGTAGAGTTGAAACCCAATCCTGGACGTAAAGAAGCAGAAAATCAGCGTACAGAAATACGTATACTGTATGATGATGTGGCCATTTACATTGCCGCCAGAATGTTTGAAAGTAATGTTGATAGCATTGCGCATGAGTTTGCAGCCCGCGACCAAGTGGGAAATGCCGATTATATTGGGGTGGTTTTTGATACTTATTTTGATAAAATTAATGCCAATGGTTTTTATGTAACTGCAGCAGGTTCGCAGTTTGATGCTAAATACTCTACCGATAATGAAGATGAAAACTGGAATGCTGTTTGGGAAAGTGCGGTAAGCGCCGACGCTCAAGGCTGGTCTGCGGAGTTTAAAATACCTTATTCGGCGTTGCGATTTTCAAGTAATACAGTACAAAATTGGGGTATTAATTTCTCCCGTCAACGCCAAAAAGCCAATCAGCAATTGTTTTGGAACCCACTAAACCCAGCAGTAAATGGGTTTATTAACCAAGAGGGTGAATTGGAAAATTTGCAAAACATTAAAGCACCGCTGCGCCTCTCTTTTTCGCCTTATATCTCCTCTTATGTAAACCACTATCCATCGCAAGGTCTGGGTATTCCGAGCACAACAAGTTCGTTTAATGGGGGTATGGATGTAAAATATGGCATTAACCAAAGTTTTACACTCGATATGACGCTGGTACCCGATTTTGGACAAGTGCGTTCAGACAACCAAGTGTTAAACTTGAGCCCTTTTGAGGTTAAGTTTGATGAAAATCGTTCGTTTTTTACCGAGGGCACCGAGCTTTTTAATAAGGGCGATTTGTTTTATTCGCGACGAGTGGGTGCTCGGCCCATTAACTTTTACGAAGTGCAAAATCAGCTACAAGCAAACGAATATATTGTAGAAAATCCATCGGAGAGCCGTTTGCTGAACGCCACCAAAATTTCCGGCAGAACGGCCCAGGGCTTAGGTATTGGATTTTTTAATGCCCTTACCAATAAAATGGAAGCGGTGGTAGAAAATAACCTAGGCGAACGTCGTTTTATTGAAACGCAACCCTTAAGTAATTACAATATTTTAGTGTTCGACCAAACCTTAAAAAACAACTCATCGGTTAGTTTTATAAATACCAATGTAACTCGAGAAGGAAGTGCTTATGATGCCAATGTGAGCGCTTTTTTGTTCAATATCAACGACAAAAAAAACACCTATTTCGCCAAAGGCTCTGCTAAGTTAAGTAAACTATCTCGGGGCTTATATAACACTGCTAGCGCCGGAACAAGCTACCAACTAAACGCTGGTAAACAGAGTGGTAATTTCAATTGGAATGTGATGCATGGCATTACCGACGATAAATTTGACCCCAATGATATGGGTATTTTGTTTACCAACAATAGTGTTGATAACTGGGTAAATTTGCAATACAATTTATTTAAGCCAGGTAAATGGTATAACCGAATGAACAATTGGTTTGAGGCGTATTACAGCCTGCGCTACAAACCGAATAATTACCAATCATCGGGCTTTAATTTTGGTTCGTGGGTACAACTTAAAAGTTTTAATTCCTTTAATTATAATTTTAATTGGGAATTTGCCGGAAACGATTTTTTTGAACCCCGACAAGTGGGCAAGGTTTATAAAACGCTTGGTAATAAGGGGTTTAATGTGCGTTTCAATTCTAACCGTTCAAAACGCTTTAGTGCCGGAGCTTTTGTATCCATGCGCTTTCAAGAACAATTTAATGGTAGAGGCTATGCCTATGGTTGCTATCAGAACTTTCGGGTAAATGATAAATTGGCTTTTGGAGCCGACTTAAGTGTGAACCCCCAATTTAATTATACCAACTACTTAGATTATGTTTCGGCAAGCGATGAAATTATTTTTTCTCGGTACGATCGCCGAACAGTTGAAAGCTCTATTGATGGCAAATATTCATTTAGTAATAAAATGGGTATTCAATTTAGGGCCCGTCATTATTGGTCGGACAGACGCAACAAGCAGGCCTATGCACTTACCAATGAAGGAGGATTACAAGCTCCCAACTCCTACGTATTAAGCCCAACTGCTGATGTGAATTACAATACGTTTAACATCGATATGGTGTATACGTGGCAGTTTTCATTGGGCAGTGAGTTTAGTGTAACGTGGAAAAACGCAGCACAAACGTTTGACAATACAGCCAAACCAGGTTATGGAATGAATTTTAATAATACACTCAAATCGCCACAAAATAACACCGTTTCGTTAAAGTTGTTGTATTATATTGATTATTTAAATCTGAGAAAACGAAGTAGCTAGTTTTTGAGTGGGGGCAGGCGATAAGCTGCAGGGTTTTGTCGGTACCGGCGGTAGGCTTCTTGAATAAAGCGTATCATATCGTAATCGTTGGCCTCTAGCACAAAGGAATAAGCCGGACGATATTGTTGCATAAAATCTTTGGCTTTAGTTCCAGTTAAACCGATAACCTGTTGTATTAGAGCCGGGGTGTATCTATAGTCTATCACCAAATCTTTAAAATCGCGATCGATGGTTTTTTGGAGGTTTCGGGCATTTTTACCCTGCCGACTAAATAAACTATACAAGGCATCAATGCTTAAGCCTACACCGCCCAAGCCACTGCCACCACCGGTTTGTAGCAGATCGGAACTGTTCCCAATGCGGTAAATATCCTTATACTCTTCCTGAATTTGTTGTAAACGCTTAGACGGGGTTTTTAGCGAATCTCTAATCACCACCTCTTGTAGCCGAATACTGTTTCGGCGTAAATAAAATACTAAATCTCCGGCACCCGATACCTTAATCGTGTCGGAGCGAAACCCTTCTAATTGGGCCACCAATTCATCGCCTGTTTTTGCTGTAAGTTTAAACTCTCCTTTAGAGTTATTGTATACCCCACTTTGTGTTTCCGTGTTTAGTATAAATACCCGAGCAAGGCGAATCTTGCTATCCTTGTCAAAAACCACACCCTGCACCATACGCTCTTGGGCAAAGCTGTAGCTGCTTAGGCAAAGTAGAAAAATGAATATGGTTTTTTTCACAGGGTTAAAACTACACTAAATTTTAGAGGAGGTATGTTATTTTAACACACCTTAACAGTCATTAATTGGTAATTATCAATAATTGTCCCAGGTTAATGATTTCGCCAGATAGGCCATTTGCTTGTTTAAGCCTTTCTACCGATACCTTGAAACGCTGAGCAATGCCCGCAAGTGAATCGTTGGCCTTTACTTCATAAATTACCATTTTTATAGGTGCTTTTATGTCTTCGGTATTGGGTGCTACTGTGTTGTTGTTTTTAATTTCTGCCTCCACCTTGGTTTCTCTGGCAATTTTTTCTCCAGCCTTTTCGCCTACATCAAATCGGTTTAATTGATAGCGTTCAATTAAGCCAATAAGTAAATCGGGGTATTTTGGGTTGGTGGCGTAGCCGGCCTCTTTTAGTCCCTTAGCCCACGATTGATAATCGTTTTTATCCAATTGAAAAAGTGTGGCATAACGCTTCCGTTTCAAAAATTCGGAATGATCTTTATACGAATCTTCGGGGGTTTTATATACTCGGAAACACTCGTTTTCGGTATCGTCGTTTTTTAAGATGGTTTTCCCGGTCCAATCTCCGGCACATTTAATGCCAAAATGGTTATTGGCTTGTAGGGCTAAGTCGCTCTTTCCATTCCCACTTTCTAGTAAGCCTTGTGCCAACGTAATGCTTGCCGGAATGCCGTTCGCATTCATTTCTTGAATGGCGATATTTTTATACTGCTCAATATAGGACTCGGCGGTGCTATTGCCCGTTCCTGGTTTATTAACTATGGTTTTTGTAGCTGGGGCATCGGGTTTAAAGAAAGTACGTATGCCACAAGAGGTTCCAAAGAGCGAAAATACTAGGCAAAATATCCCAACGTTCTTCATACTAGTATGTCAATTTTTGTCCCGGATGCAAGCGGGAGGTTTTCAATTTATTTTTTCTCATAATGGCCGAAACGCTTGTACCTAAGCGCTTGGCAATGCCCGAAAGGGTATCACCTTTTTTAACGATATAATGATGCGGAATAGGTTTAGCCACCACAGGTATAGGTTTTGCCACGGTATCTACAAGCATTTCGGGAATGAACTGCGGTGGGCGGCTATCAAACTGGTCTAATTTATATTGTTTGATAAAACCCAGTACTTGGGTGCCCCAGGTTTTGCTATGGGCATAGCCTCCCCGTTGAATGCCTCGTACCCAATTCTTGTAATCATCAGACCTATATTGTTTGAATAATTTGGCAAATGAAGGATGTTTTTTTAGCGTAGCAATAAAATCGGCATACGAATCTTCTGCCGAATCGTAGCTTTTATAAGCAGATTTAATGCTTTTTACCCGATTTTTACCCTTAATGCCAAAGTGATTATTGAGGTGACGGGCAATTTTACTCGTTCCGCTACCCGACTCGTGCATGGCAATACCTAAAATAACACTGGCTGGCACACCTGTTTGGTTCATTTTTTCGATAGCCACACTTTTATAGCGGTTTATATACAAGTTAGCCGCTGTTTGGCCAAATCCGCGGATTTGGACTAAAATAAGTACGAGCAAAAACACTATTTTTTTCATGGTGCTTATTTTTTTCTGATTACCCAAAGGCCATCTCTAATGGGCAACAAGAGGGGTTCTACCCGATTATCAGCAGCAATTTTTTCGTTGAGTGCTACAATACCGCTGGTATCTTTATCTAATTTATCTTGGTTTAACACCTTACCACTCCACAGCACATTATCAATTAAAATAATACCGCCGGGTTTTACAAAGTCAAATATTAAGTCGTAGTACAGTGCATTATTTTTTTTATCCGCATCAATAAAAACCAAGTCAATCGGTTTGGTCCAGCCAGATAAAAATTCATCGGCTTTGGCTAGGTGATAAAAAATCTGCTTTGCCCAATCCGATTCGTTAAAGTATCCACGTACCCGATCTTCTAATTCTAGGTTGCAATCTACGGTATGTAATTCACCATCGGCAGTTAAGCCTTCTGCCAAGCAAAGGGTGGCATAACCCGTAAAGGTGCCAATTTCTAGTATGCATTGTGGTTTTAGCAGTTTGCTTAACAGGCTCAACGCCATGCCTTGGTAGTGGCCAGATAACATACGGGGCATTAATACCTGCAGATGGGTTTCTCTATTAATCTTTTGAAGCAGTGCACTTTCGGGAGTGCTCAACTTCTCTAAATAAGATTGAAGGGTTGCAGAAATAATATCCATGCTACAAAGGTACGGATTTTGAAAAAAGCGCTTTTTTAAAAGCCTTGGGCTTTTTTCTCTAAGTAAGATTGTAAAATAATGGTGGCCGAAACAATATCTATCCGCTCTTTGTTTTGCCTATCCATTTTGTTCAAGCCACTTTGGGCAATGGAGGCGCTTGCCATTTTAGAGGTAAAGCGTTCGTCCATACGTTCGGCTGGAATGCTGGGAAAGTTTTTCTTGAGTAAACCGATAAAGCCCTTGATGTGCGGCTCTACCTGAGAGGCCGAGCCATCCATACGCTTTGGCTCACCTACCACAAAGCATTCAACAGCTTCGGTTTGCAGGTACTTGCTTAAATAAGCCAGAATATCTTGCGGGTGCACGGTATCTAATCCGGTAGCAATTAATTGCAAGGGATCGGTAACCGCTATACCAATTCGCTTGGTACCATAATCAAAAGCCATAATGCGTGACATGCACAAAGGTTACGATTATGTATGAGAAGCCGAAATTTTTGGTATTTTGCACCATGCAGTTTCGTGCCATTATCGGTCAAGAAGAACTTAAAAAACACCTCCTAGAAAGCGTTCAATTGGGCAGGGTGAGCCATGCGCAATTATTCTTGGGGCCCGAAGGTTCGGGAAGTTTAGCCTTGGCGGTTGCCTATGCACAATATATTTCTTGCGAAAACAGAAGCAGCCACGATAGTTGTGGCGAATGCGGCTCTTGCCGTAAGTACGAAAAACTCATTCATCCTGATCTACATTTTTCGTATCCGTTTTTTGCCAAGCACAAAGAAGATACCGCACAACTCTTTATTTCGGAGTGGCGTGAGGCTTTTCTGGGCAACCCCTATTTAGGTTTAGATGCTTGGCGAAACAGCTTAGATGCTGAAAATAAGCAGGCTAATATTAATATTGCAGAGTGCCACCAAATTATTCAAAAACTCAGTTTAAAACCTTTTGAGGCCGAGTATAAAGTTTTAATTATGTGGTTGCCCGAGTATTTAGATAAAGCGGGAAATACCCTCTTAAAACTTATGGAGGAACCCCCACAGAAAACCCTATTTATTTTGGTGGCCGAGCAGCAGGAATACATATTAACCACCATTTTATCGCGAACGCAATTGGTTAAAGTGCCCGCCCTTAGCGATACCGAGGTGGAGCGCCATTTATTGAGTCTTTCTGTGTCGCCCGAACGGGCCAAACAATTGGCTTTCTTAAGTGAAGGGAATGTACAGGTAGCTCTAAATTTGGTAAATGAGGTAGAGAGTGACAATTTCGCACTTTTTACCGACTGGTTACGCATGACTTTTGGCGATAAAGGTCCAATCATATTAGATTTTGTAGAACAAATTTCCAAATCGGGGAGGGAGAACCAGAAAGCATTTTTGCGCTACGGTATTCATTTTTTACGAGAATGTATGGTCTACCTTTCTGGCGCCAAAGAACTCATCCGTTTGCCCGAAAACGAATATTTTGTAGCGGTTAATTTCTCCGAAAAAGTACTAAGTTTAGCTAAAGCAGAGGCTATTATTGCTGAATTAGAAAAAGCACATTACCATCTTTCGCGGAATGCAAACCCAAAAATTTTATTTTTAGATGTATCTTTACAATTCGTTAAGATATTAAGGTTTAATACACTCCCTGAGGGGATTCAATATATAGGGATTTAAATTATGGGATGTGGAAGTTGTTCTTCTGGAGGCTGTGCCCCAGCCGGCTGTAAAAGTAATGGTGCTTGTCTTACCAATGGTTGCAGCAAATTAGATGTATATGATTGGCTTGCCCACATGGACATGCCTAGCAATTATAAACCCTTTGATATTCTCGAAATCAAGTTTAAGGGTTCACGTAAAGATTTTTTTATAAATACCGGTAACCTCTACCTAGAGCCTGGTGAATTGGTAACGGTTGAAACCGGATCGAGTGGTTTTGATGTAGGTCACGTATCGCTTACCGGCGAATTGGTGCGCATGCAATTGAAAAAACGCAATGTAAAAACCGACGAGGTAATCAAAAAAATTATCCGCAAGGCTACCGAAGCCGATGTAGAAAAGTGGAAACTGGCCAAAGAGGCCGAGTTTGAAACCATGCACAAAGCTCGTGTATTGGCTAAAGAATTAGGCTTGGCCATGAAGTTGAGCGATGTAGATTATCAAGGCGATAAAACCAAAGCCACGTTTTATTATACGGCCGAAGGTCGTGTTGACTTTAGAGAGTTGATTAAACGTATGGCCGAGAAATTCCGCGTGCGTATTGAAATGCGCCAAATAGGTATGCGTCAAGAAGCTAGCCGCCTAGGTGGTATTGGTTCTTGCGGACGGGAGTTATGTTGTTCTACTTGGCTTACCGATTTTAAAACAGTTTCTACTGCAGCAGCCCGGTATCAAAACCTTTCGCTAAACACCTTAAAGTTAGCCGGACAATGTGGCAAACTGAAATGTTGCCTCAATTACGAGTTAGATACCTATATGGATGCCTTAAAAGACATTCCAAACAATGTAGATAAACTAGAAACCGGAAAGGGTTTAGCCCGACTTCAGAAAACAGATATTTTTAAAAAATTGATGTGGTATAGCTACCCCGATAACGAAGATTGGATTCCGTTACACGCAGCTAGAGTAAGAGAAATAAAAGAATTGAATAAAAACGGCGAAAAGCCCGACGATTTAAATGATAGTGCGGTAGAGTTGGCGGAGAAAACACCGGTAAAAACCTTTGACTACGAGAATGTGGTTGGGCAGGATAGTTTAACCCGTTTAGACAATCGCAATAAAGGCCGTAACAATAAAAACCGACGCAATAACCGTCCAAAAAATCCGAATAGCAATGTCCCTCAAGAAGGTGCTTCGTTTAACACGTCCACTTCAGATGCTGCTCCGCGAATCAATAACAACCGCAGGCGTCCACCACGTAGGCCCAATACCAATACCCCAAAACCAGAGTAGGTAATGAAACGTATTTTTTTTATTTTTTGCTTGGGGGGGATGCTTTTATTGGGTTTTGCGTGTCAAAACCAGCAGGTAGTGGTAGATGAAAATCAAGCTATCAACCAAGCTAGGTGGTCCTATGTCAATCCCATTAAAATAAAGGTACCCATTGTAGATACGGCCGCAGCTTATACTCTTTTCATAAATTTACGCCATACCGAAGCGTATGCCTATTCCAATATTTTTATCCGTATTAAGCAACGCAATCCCAATAAAACCCAAACAGTTTGGAGAAAAGAATACACCTTGTCCAACCTAGAGGGAGAGTGGCTTGGTACCGGCTCCGGAAATTTACGAAGCCACCAATTGGTTTTGTTCAAAAACCATCATTTTTCGCAGGTGGGTACCTATGTGTTTGAGCTAGAACAAAATATGAGAGATAATCCTTTAAAAGAGGTTAGCGATATTGGATTACGGGTAGAAAAACGGCCTTAAGGTTACAATAAACCCACTAGTTTCTCTAATTCCATTCCCCTAGAACCTTTTATTAATACGGTGGTGTTTTCAATGGGCAGTTTGCGTAAAGCTTCTTCGGCTTCTGCCACTGTTTTGTAAAACTCGGCCTTACCTGTTTTTTGTTGATCGAAGAAATCAACACCTATAAAGATGTATCTGGTAGCCCGAATGGCTAAGGCTTTTTCAATAATAGCGGTGTGCTCTGCTGGAGATTCGGTACCCAATTCAAACATATCGCCTAAAATAAGCGCCTTATTTGCTCCCGGTAGTTTTTCTAAATTTTCTAAAGCCCCTAGCATGCTACTGGGGTTGGCATTGTAGTAATCGCAAATAAGCGTGTTTTTCTCTGTTTTAGTCAGTTGAGAGCGGTTGTTTGTTGGAATATATCCGCTAATGCCAGCATTTATTTCCTCGGTGCGTAAGTCAAAAAATGCGCCCACACAAATGGCTGCCAATACATTTTCTACATTGTACCCACCTGTTAAGTGGGTGTTTACTTCGTGTTTTAAATCGTCAAACTCCACCCGTTCACGTTTCCAAGCCACACTTAAAAAAGGAACTTCAGTGGTGCTGTTTCCCGAAATAAAATTATCCATACCGGCACCGTAAAAAACCAATTTAGTAAGCGGATACTTTCTGCAAAGTGCGTTTAACTCGAAATTAGTATGACTTACAAATACTATCCCATCTGTTTCGGCTAAATAGGCATAAAGTTCGCCTTTTCCTTTCCGTACGCCCTCTAAACCACCAAAACCCTCTAGGTGGGCTTTGCCAATATTGGTAATTAGGCCGTGGGTGGGCTGCGCAATGCGGCAAAGCTGGCTAATTTCTTGTTGATGGTTGGCACCCATTTCTATGATGGCAATTTTTACCTCTGGTCCGATGGACAAAATACTTAGCGGAACACCAATGTGGTTGTTTAAATTACCATGGGTGGCAAAAGTGCAATAATGTTGACTCAACACGGCATAAAACAACTCTTTGGTGGTGGTTTTACCATTGCTACCGGTAATACCAATTACCGGAATGTGTATGTGTTTGCGGTGGTGGGTAGCCAGTTCTTGTAGAGTTATTAAAACGTCGCCTACTAAAATTAAACGCTCATTTTCGTTGGTTTTAGTATCTACAATGGCGTAAGCAGCGCCCAATTCTACTGCTTTTTCGGCAAAGGTGTTTCCATCGAAATGTTCCCCTTTTAGTGCAAAAAATAAACAGCCCGGCGTTATTTTTCGGGTATCGGTACAAATAACGGGGTGTTTTAAATAAATCTCGTAAAGTTCTTCAATCGGCATCATTGGGTACCAATATACAAATTGAAGCTAAGCTACCCAAGAAAGCAAAAAAAAGCCACGCTAAAAAGCGTGGCTTAGGGGTTTATTTTTTTAATAAGGTGGAGTCGGTGGTGCAGGTAAGCCCATCTTTTCCCATCATCCAGGTGCTTGGCGCTCCGCTACCATCGGCTTGGTAATTTTGTGCATTGGTTGGGATACAATCGTATAAATTGTAATGCTCCAGGTATTCATTTAAATCGGCCTGTATAACCAACCGAGAATTTTGCGGAACCTTAAGCGTCACCTTTACACGTTGGTTGCGCCACAATTCGGACGGTATTAAGTGTATTGCCTCATCGAAAAGCAATACTGAATCTTGTTGAAGTACCCGGTATTGTATGCGTTTAACCGCCGCCAGTGCAGTCTCGAAGTTTTTACCATTCGAAATATATTGTACCACTATGGAAGCGCTTTGGTCATCACTGGGTTCAATATTCAATCGCATATTATCCGGAGAATTGTGGTCATTCTGATTGATAACTATTTTGCCTTTGGTATAGTGCCCATCTACGTGGTAGCTTAAGCTGTCTTCTTTGGTTAAAAATTTATCTTTATTTAGTTGAAGATAAAAGGTAGGATAGGTTTTTAAATTTTGAGTTTGTGAAAAACGAGCCTCTTGTTTAAACTCTCCGGCGGTTTTAAAACCGTAGTATAAACCAATAGATAGGGCTACTAGCCACACAATCAGCAGGGCAAAGGAGCCATTTTTACCAATAGTGCTTTTATTAAACAATACCCGCACGGCAAATAAAATGAGCGATACCAAGGGGATGATTACAACCAAGAAAGCCGAAATGTAAATTGCCGCTTGGAATTCGGGGTTTACAATACTAAATGGAAAGATGGGTAATTCCGAACTATTCCAAACTCCCAGAACGGCTAATAATGCTACAAAAAGGGAGAATAAAATCAATACCCCAATGGCAATGCTAAAGCCGCCAATAATTTTAATAATCACCAAACCGGTTTTTCCTAAAAACTTGCCGAAGTGCGAAAAGAGTTGCTCAATAAAGCGGCCTAGTCTTTGAAAAAATGGCTGCACTTCCTTTTGAGCAGTATGTAGGTGTTCCTTCACAGCGGCAACTTCCTCATCAAAATTCTTTTTAAAGTTTTGTAAGGTGGCGGCTTCTCCTTTCATGGCTAATTTATCTGCTCGGCTAATTGCCTTTGGCAGTACTATCCATAAAATAAGGTATAGGAAGAAACCCGTTCCAAAGAAAAAGAAACTCAGGAGAAAGATAAGCCTAATCCACCGAGCTTCTAGGTCGAAATAATGACCAATACCCGCACAAACACCGCCAAAAATCCGATCTTCTGTATCCCTGAACAATCTTTTGTCCACCCGAACTGCGTTTTCGTCACTTTCCTCATCCGGAAGTTCAAAATCGCTTGGACTACCCATTTGTTGGGTTACCGTAGTTACATCAGCCAATACAATTACCTGTTTGCTGTCTTTTGTGAGTAGTTCGTTAAACATTTCTGCCAAGCGGTTTTCAATGTCGCCCACTATTTCGTAGCTATCTGCGCTGTAACCAAAATGTTTTTTCACTTGGTTCATGTAGGTAATTAATACCTCATAGGCATCTTCTTCTATATGAAAAACTATGCCGTTTATGTTTATAATAATCGTTTTATTCATGACCGTTATTTTTTCGTTTTTTTAATCCTGGCTGTTTCAACGGCAAAGGCCAGTTCTTTCCAGGTGTTGTTTAGTTGTTCCAAGGTTTTTGTGCCTTCCGCTGTTAATTGGTAATATTTTCGCGGGGGCCCAGAAGTTGATTCTACCCAGTTGTAGCTGAGTAAACCGTTGTTTTTTAAACGGGTTAAAAGGGGGTACAGTGTACCCTCTACCACCAAAAGCTTAGCTTCTTTAAGCTCATTGATGATATCTGAGGCATATATTTCCCCTCGGGAAATAATGGATAGAATGCAATATTCCAAAATTCCTTTCCTCATTTGGGTTTGCGTATTTGCTAGTATCATGATACAAAGATATAGGTATTACTTGGTAATATGCAATACATAGTAGTAAATAATTCAACTTTTTTTAAAAATGTTTTTTTAGCTGCTACAATTAGATAATTCATGATTATTTAAATCATACAGCAAAACCACCTTTTTATTGCCCTATCTCTCGAAAAAATTGCGGTTCATGGCCCTACTTATTTGTCTATCAAACAAACATTAATTACCTGATAATCAATATATTATTATTTATTTGTTAAAATACGTTTGAATTTATTTTGTTATAACACTTTTGCTGCTGATATTTAACCTATAAATAACTAATAATTAACTAGATTCTTAATTAAAAATTGTATGAAAAAACTCTTACAAAGTTTGTTCGTATTGATGCTGGTAGCTTCTGCAGCCTTTGCTCAAGATCGAACTATTACAGGTACAGTTACTGCTAAGGAAGATGGCTCAGCCCTTCCAGGAGTAAGTATCCAGGTAAAAGGTACCAAAGTTGGTACGCAAACCGGTGCTGATGGTAAATTCAGCATTAAAGTAGCACAAGGACAGAGCGCCTTAACTTTTTCTTTTATTGGCTTTGTTCCAAAAACTGTTACCCTTGGTAATGGCTCAAACATCAACGTAAGCTTAGATTCTGACTCTAAAGTATTATCTGAGGTGGTTGTTGTGGGCTACGGTACGCAAAGCAAAAGAGAAATTACAGGTTCTCAATCAACCGTAAAAGCTTCCGATATTGCCAATGCGCCAATTCAGTCGCCAGAGCAAGCCTTACAAGGTAGAGCTCCGGGTGTGCAAGTAACGCAATCATCTGGTACGCCGGGTGGTGGTATTTCGGTTCGTGTGCGTGGTCCATCGTCTATTGGTGCCAGCAACCAGCCTTTATATATTGTAGATGGTGTGCCTATCAATACTGGTTCATACACGCAATTAGCCGCTGGTGGTCAGTTAACCAACTCGTTGGGCGATATTAACCCAAGCGATATTGAATCTTTAGAAGTATTAAAAGATGCTGCTGCAACCGCTATTTACGGTTCTAGAGCCTCTGGTGGTGTGGTATTAATTACCACCAAGCGTGGTGCCAACCAACCTACTCGTTTAACTTTTAACAGTTATTATGGTGTACAAGAAGCACAAAAACAATTACCGGTAATTACTGGACAAGAGTACATCACCTTATTAAACGAAGCTGTTGCAAATCGTTACGGTGCTGGTCTTGGTTATACAGCTTTAACGGGCTTAAGTCAAAACCCAGCAGATTATCCTTCAACCAATTGGCAAGATCAGATTTTTCAAACGGCCGTAGTTAAAAACTACGATTTATCTATTCGTGGTGGAACCGATAAAACTAAATTCTCGGTATCGGGTTCTTACTTCGATCAAGATGGTATTGTGATTAATACGGGTTACAAACGCTATTCTGGTCGAGTAAACATCGATAATAAAATTTCTGATAAATTTAGTGTTGGTATCAGCTCAAGCTTTAGTAATGCTACCAGCAATCGTGTTAATAACGATAATAATATTTATGGTGTAGTTTCTGGTTCTGTTTTATTGGGTCCACATGTACCCGTTAAAAATCCTGACGGAACCTGGGGAGGCGACCCACTTTCATCTGTAGATAACCCAGTGGCTTCTGCTTATGAAACTACCTTTACGGCTGTAAACAACCGTTTATTTGCCAATGCATTTGGTGAGTATAAAATTACCGACAATTTGAAGTTTAAATCTTCATTTGGTGTAGATTATGTACAAAGTAAAGACCGTCGTTTCTATCCAACTACCGTAAATGCAGGTAGAGGATCAAAAGGATCGGGTGCTGAGGGGTATAACCAAGAGATGAACATAGTGAATGAAAACATTTTATCGTTCAACAAAACTTTCGGTGGTAAGCATGCCTTAAACGCAGTTGCCGGGGTAACTTACCAAACCTCTAAATATGAAAGTATTTATGCGGCAGCCACCGTTTTCCCAGGAAATAGTATTCGCAGAATTTCTGCTGGTGCGGTTAAAACCGACGCTTCTTCTGGAGGTACTTCTTATGGCTTGGTTTCTTACCTAGCTCGTGCAAACTATACCTTTGCCAATAAGTATATTGTTCAAGGTTCGGTTCGTGTAGACGGTTCATCACGTTTTGGTGCGAACAACCGTTACGCTACCTTCCCAGCTGCTTCAATAGCTTGGATAGCATCGGAAGAAAACTTCTTAAATAACTCTAAACTCATTAGCGATTTAAAATTTAGAGCCAGTTATGGTTTAACCGGTAACCAAGAGATCGGTAACTTTTCATCACTACCTCTATTTGGAGTAGGCGCCTATATCCAAAGTGGATCATTGGTTCCAACACAATTGGGTAACCCCGATTTAACTTGGGAAACTGCTAAATCCTATAACTTTGGTTTCGATTTAGGTTTCTTTGATAACCGCTTAAGTTTCACCGTTGATGGTTACCGTAGAAATACCGTAGAATTATTGTTAGCGCAACCTTTAGTAGGTGCTTCAGGATTTACCAGTATTCAAAAAAATATTGGTGCCGTGAAAAACGAAGGTCTTGAATTGGGGTTAAATGCTGTTATCGTAAATAGCAAAAACTTTAAATGGGATGCTAACTTTAACTACACCAAGAACAAGAACGAGGTTTCTACCTTATATGGTGGTATTCCTTTTGGTGCTGGTTTTGCTTCTTGGGTAGAACAAGGCCAACCCTTAGGTGCATTTAGAGGATACATTGTTGATCGTTTATTCCAATCTGCTGCCGATGTATCGGCCTCTCCACTTCAGTCTAGTTCAACCAAAGCTGGTGATATCAAGTTTAAAGATTTGAACGGCGATAATCAGATTACCTCTGCAGATCAGCAAATTATGGGTCAAGGCTTACCAACGTTCTTTGGTGGTTTAACTAATAACATCAAATACAAAAACTTCGATGTATCAATCTTCTTCCAATTCTCTGGTGGTAACCAAATTTACAACAACACTCGTGCATTTTCAGAAGGTATGAATAGTTTATTTGGTCAAACAGATGCGGTATTAAACCGTTGGACACCAACCAATACCAATACCACGGTACCTAGAGCTATTTATGGAGATACGCCTAACAATAGAAGAACCTCTACCCGTTGGTTAGAAGATGGCGATTTCATCCGTTTAAAAAATGCGAACATTGGCTATACCTTTAGCCCAGCATTAGCAAAACGCTTGAAATTGAATTCATTGAGAATGTATGTAGCCGGTCAGAATTTATGGACCAAAACCAAATACCAAGGTTTAGATCCAGAGGTTTCTACCTTCTCTGATACCAACACTGCACCAGGAACCGATTTCTTAACCTTCCCACAAGCCAGAACCTATACGTTCGGTATTAATGTTGGATTTTAAATCTTAAGAACATGAAATTAAATTATAAATTAGTATTAACTCTAGTAAGCTTAAGTGCAGTTCTAGGTACTTCTTGTCAAAAAGAAACCCTAGATCAAAAGCCACAAGCTTCGCTAGATGCCACTACGGCTATTAAAGATGCGGCCAGCTTAACTGCGGCTACATTGGGTATTTACAGTGGTTTTCAAAGTGGAAGCTATCATGGCCTGCGTTATTTTGCCTTTGCAGATTTATATGCAGATAATATGAGCCACACGGGTACTTTCCCAAGTTTTGCTACCATTGCTAACAAGCAAATATTGCCCGACAATACTGAGGTGGGTAGCATGTGGAATTCTATGTACTCAACCATTAACCGTGCCAATACGGTTATTGCAGCGATACCAAGCATTGCTGATCAATCGGTGGTTAAAGACAATGTACTTGCAGAGACTCGTATTTTACGTGCCAATGTATACTTTGACTTAATTCGCTATTGGGGCGGCTCTAAAACCGGTTTTAACCAAGCCGGCGGTGTAGGTGTTCCATTGGTATTAACCCCAACCTTGGTTGAGGCAGATGCAGCTCCAAGAGTTCGTGCTACGGAAGCTACGGTATTGGGTCAAGTTATTACCGACCTAGATTTTGCCATTGGTATTTCTACATTTGCAAACAAAAACGTGACCGGTCGTGTGGGTAAAGATTATGCCAAAGCCTTGCGGGCTCGTGTAGCTTTATACATGGGTGATTACGCTACGGCTCAAACCTATGCTACTGAATTAATTACTTCAACCCGTTATGCCTTAACCGCAGGCGCTGACTATAAAAACATTTGGGCGCTTAAAAACACCAGTGAGTCTTTATGGGAAATTCAATACGAGCCAACCAACTCGAACAGTATTGCCTTTTTCTATTATACTACAGCTACTGGTGGTCGTAACGAAATTGCTACTGCTAGTGGTTTAAATACGGCGCATGAAGCCGGCGATTTACGCCAGTTGGTAAATGCAAGTACAACAGGAGGCGCAGCAACAAACTTAAAAACACTTAAATTTACCCGTGTAGCCACTGGTGATGATAACGTGGTGATGTTCCGTTTATCTGAATTGTATTTAATTCGTGCCGAAGCTAGAGCACAAATTGGTACCGATTTAGTAGGTGCTTTATCCGATTTAAACGTGGTAAGAGCTCGTGCCGGTTTAGCGGTATCTGCTGCGGCAACCACTGCCGATCTAATGACCGCTATCTTAAAAGAGCGTCGTGTTGAATTTGCACACGAAGGACATCGTTTCTTCGACTTAAAGCGTACAAATACGTTATCTAGTACCTTGGGTGCATCTTTGTTTGGTATCTCGGGTGTATTTGACAATACGTTTAGAGCCTTATGGCCAATTCCACAACGTGAGGTATTAACCTCAGGTGGTATTATTGCCCAAAACACAGGCTACTAATTAGCCTATAATTTTATAAAAAAAGCCACCCATTTGGGTGGCTTTTTTTATGCTTATAAATCATACATTTTAAGTCAATTTTACGCCTAAATTGCGTCCGTTTGTTGTTCATTTTTAGCCCATTTTATTCAAAACAATGAAAAGAATGTGGATAACACAAAAACAATAAATAACTGATATACAAGTAATTACACCATATTTGTTAAAATATGTTAAGAATTATTTTGTTGTAACATATATAATCAGGATATTTAATTTTAGAAATAATATATACTTAACAATCAACCTAATTAAAAATTGTATGAAAAAACTCTTACAAAGTTTGTTCATTTTGATGCTCGTAGCTTCGGCTGCCTTGGCACAAGATCGAACTGTAACGGGTACGGTAATCGCTAAAGAAGATGGTTTACCATTACCTGGAGTTTCCGTAAAAGTCAAAGGAACTACAACGGGTACTCAAACCGGCGCTGACGGTAAATTTAGCATTAAGGTAACCGCAGCTTCGCCTGTGTTACAATTCTCATTTATTGGTTTCAAAGCTGTTGAAGCAGCCGTTCCGGCTTCTAACAAACTGAATGTATCTTTGGCATCTGATAGCCGTTTACTTGAAGAAGTAACTGTTGTAGGAGCTTTGGGTACAAAACGTACAGCCAGATCAACAACCAATAACGCACAAGTTATTGACGAAAAGCAGTTAAACACGATTCGTCAAACCAACTTAAACAACGCCTTGGCGGGTAAGGTATCTGGTATTCAGGTACGTAGCCAGTCTGCAGCGGCTCTAGGTAGAAATACCGAGGTTCGTTTGCGTGGTGTTTCTGGTTTTGGTACAGGTACAAGTGCATTGTACATTGTAAACGGAACTGTTTTACCAAATGCGGATGACATCAACTTAGATGACATCGAAAACGTATCGGTATTACAAGGTGCTGCTGCTGCTGCACAGTTCGGTTCTCAAGGTGCAAACGGTGCCATCATTATTACCTTAAAAGAAGGTAAAAGCAATGCAAATGGTAATTTAGGTGTAACGGTTAATACCGGTATTCAATTTGAGGATGCCTATATTATGCCGAACTACCAAAATTCATATGCTGGTGGTGGTGTTGGCGATTTAATGCAATACACCTATAAAGCCGGCGATCCGGTGGAGTGGCAAGCCTTGAGTGGTAAATATTACCACGATTATAACGATGATGCTTCTTGGGGTCCTCGTATGGTGGGTCAAGAACACATTCCTTGGTATGCTTGGTATGGTGGTCATGATCGTTCGTACAAAACTACTGCCTTAAACCCGCAACCAAACAACGCTAGAGATTTCTTTAGTACTGGTATTACGCGTAACAACTCGGTATCCTTAAGTACTGCTACCGATAAACTTAAATTTAAGTTTACCTACGGTAACCAAGATGTTTCTGGTTTAGTTTACAATTCAGAATTAAAAAAGAATACCATTAACTTAATCTCATCGTATAAATTGAACGATAAATTTGAAATTAGTGCAGATATCAACTACATCAACCAAACTCAAAAAGGTGAAATAGATGATGCTTACTCTAACCAATCAACTGGTTCATTCGGTCAGTGGTTCCACCGCGATTTGGATATGGGCATTATTAAAGAATTACAAGGATTACGTACTTCAGATGGCGTTTACGCTTCTTGGAACCACGCAAACCCTGATTCTTACGATGCTGCTGATCCAAGAAGTTTTTATGCGGGTAACTATTGGTATAATTTTTATACCTATTTTAACTTAGTAGATGTACAAAGTCAGCGTGACCGTTTATACGGTAATCTTGCTTTTACCTACAAATTAAACAAAGACTTTAAAATTACCGCTACCTATCGTAAGCAACAAAACACCACATTTGGTGAGAGCAAATACAGCTCACAGTTAGGCACTAGTGCTTTGCAAACTGGCCAATTGGGATCTTACGCTACTTCAACGTCCTTCTCAAACCGTAGAAACATTGAATTTTTGGCTACTTATACCAAAAAAATCAAAGATTTTAGCATTGAGGCTAACGTAGGTGCCGATTTCTTCCGTTGGGTGAGCAAAAGCAATTCTGCTAATACCAATAACGGTTTAAGTGTGGCCGATTTATTTACCATTGCCAACTCGGTTGATCAACCAAGTGTAGGTAACGGTAGAGTTGAAGAAAAATACCGTGCGGTATTAGCCAAAGGAACTTTCGGTTACAAGAACATCTTATTTGCCGATATTACGGTACGTAATGACTGGTTCTCTACCTTACCTGCTGGTAAAAATGCCGTGGTTTCTAAATCATTCGGTGGATCGTTTATATTCGGCGATATGATTGCTAAAACATTACCTTTTGTGAGCTTTGGTAAATTAAGAGCATCATGGGGTGAAATTCCTAAAGCTTTGGGTAGTTCAAACGAAAGCTTTGGTGCCTATCGTTATCCAGGTTCTGCTTATGGTGTAGGTAGCTTTAAATGGGGTTCTAACTTCTTAATGGGTGCAGCTGATGCATTGGTTGATCCAAACATTAGAGGTTCGGTAGTAACTCAAGGTGAGTACGGTATCGATTTAGGATTCTTGAACGACCGTTTAGGTTTCTCTGCTACGTACTGGAAAGGTTCTGAGAAAGATTTCCCGTATGCACTTTCTGTGAATGGTGCTTCGGGTTATACTTCCTTATTAACCAACATTGGTGAAATTAGCAAATCAGGTATTGATATTCAATTTAATGCCAAGCCTATTGTTTCTGCAAACTTTAGCTGGAAAATTAATGCGACTTGGTCTAAATTAATAACCAATGATATCGTAAGCTTAAGTCCACAGTATGGTATTACCCAAACTGCTGGTATACAAGGCGTATGGGGTTCAACCATGCCATACTTGGTACATAAAGAAGGGATGCGTTGGGGACAAATTTTTGGTAATGGTATTAAAATGACCAACGGTCAACCTACCATTACTGCAGCTGGTGCCTATGTAAACGATCCGGCTAAATATTTCGGTTCGGTATTGCCAGATTACACCGGTGGTGTACAAAACAGCTTTACCTTCCTTAAAAATTTCAACTTAAACGTGAATATCGATTTCCAGTCTGGTGGTAAGTTCGTTTCTTTATCAAACCAGTGGGGTTCATTTAGTGGTCTAACCGCTGTAACTGCAACCTACAACGATAAAGGTAACCCAGTACGTAATGCCGTTGCCGATGGTGGTGGTGTACACGTATTTGGTGTGCTTGCAAATGGTACTCCAACCAATGTTTATGTAGATGCACAAACCTACTACCATAACTTATACTACAATAAAACATTCGATCCATATATTTACGATTTAACTTTCGTAAAAATGAGAGAAGTAGCCTTAGGATACAATATCCCGGTTAAAAAGTTAGGCTTGGGTAAATACATCCAAAATGCCAACCTTGCTATTGTAGCTAGAAATCCATTATTAATTTATGCAACCAGCAAAGATTTCGATCCATCTGAAATTTCTGCTACCGTTGGTGAAACCGCACAATACCCAGGTACCCGTGGTTTTGGTTTTAACTTAAGAGTAGGATTTTAATTGATTGATTTCGATAAAAAGATAAAACAGATATGAAAAAGAATTTAATTTATGTATCCCTTTCGTTACTCCTATTAGGAACTAGCGGATGTGAAAAGTTGGAAGACTTTGGGAATACCAACCTCGATCCGGCAGCAACTACACAGCCTGTACCTCAGGCTTTGTTAACCAATGCACAAGCTAGCATTGGCGGATATGCTGCACAAACCCGTGGTGGTTTATACGCACAATACTTTTCTGAAACACAGTATACCGATGTTTCTGTGTATAGTACCCCACAATTAGCCTTTACCGGAGAGTATTCTGGTGTTTTAACCGATTTACAAATTATTAAAAATGTAAATTCGAGCAACAACATGACCCAAGTGGCCAATATCTTACAACAGTATGTATTTTGGACCATTACGGATCGTTGGGGCGATGTGCCTTATTCTGAAGCCTTACAAGGTGCCAGCAAAACCAATCCTAAATACGATACACAAGAAAATATCTATAAAGGAATGATTGCTAGCTTAAAAGCCTCTGTAGCTGCTTTTGATGGTACATCATTGGTGAAAGGCGATGTTATTTTTAACGGTAACGTAGCTGCATGGAAACGTGCTGCCAACTCTATGCGCATGTTAATGGCCATTCAATTGTCTAAAAAGTATCCTTCTGCAGGTGCCTATGCCGCAACTGCATTTGGCGAAGCTTTAAGCGATGGTGGTGGTTACATTAGCACCAATGCCCAAAACATGATAGTAGATTATCCAGGTGGTAACTTCAAATCTAATTGGTGGAACCTCTACAATGGTCGTAAAGATTATGCCGAAAGTGCAACCATGACCACTTTAATGTCGTCTTTATCAGATGATCGTCAATTGGCTTTTGGTGGTCTAACGCAAGATCAAACTTCTGCAAATGCAAGTGTTACGTCTAATATAGGCGTTCCGTATGGTGTGACTCGTCCAACTGCCGAGGCCTTTACTGCAGCCAATACCGGTTGGGCACGTATTTTACGTGGCGATTTCCGTACTGAAAGCAGCGATATCGTTGTAATTAGTGCCGCTCAAGTTGCTTTGGCTCGTGCCGAAGCTGCAGAACGTGGTTGGACTGCCGAAAGCTTAAGCACGCTGTACGATGCAGGTATTACCTTATCGTACGGACAGTGGGGTATTGCTGTACCAGCTGGTTATTTAGCTGCCAATGCCGTAGGTGCCGTAGGTACTGCCGGAAATATTCAGAAAATTTCTACCCAGCGTTACATTGCTTCGTATCCAAATGGATTACAAGGCTGGAACATTTGGCGTAAATCTGGTTTCCCTGCTTTAACTGCAGCTCCTGCAGCTACCAACACTAGCGGTCTTATTCCACGCAGATATACCTATTCTAGTGGAGAGTATACCTCTAACTTGGTTAGTGTAACTGCTGCTGTAGCTTTGCTACCAGGTGCCGCAGATAGTCAAGATGCCAGAATTTGGTGGGATCAATAAGCTGCTATAATATTCACTTTAAAAAATGAACAATATGAAACAGAAAATAACAATCTTGCTAGTGGGTTTCCTACTTACTTTAGGCATCAGCTCTTGTATAAAAGACAGTTCGCCTGAATTGGGTTCAAGTGGAAACACCATTATCAAATTTAACGACGGCCCTACAAAGGCCATATTTTACAGCCCATTTACGAACGTTAAAGTAGTAACACTATTTACCTTTCGTAGAGATGCAAACTCTGCTGCCGATTTACAAAAACCGGTAGAAATTACCTTGGCAGAAGATGCTACTTTAATTCCGGCAGGTTATACAGATTTACCAGCTGCTCTGTACACTTTAGTAGCCGATCCGAGTATTACCGTAGCCGCTGGTAAAGTAACCTTGCGTTTTGCCGCAGGCGAATTTTCAAAAGACTTGAAAATAAACCTAAACGGTTCCGCATGGACTAACTTAAGTACCAAATATGGCAAATACTACAAGGTGTTTGATGCCGGATCTAAACAAGTTGCCGCAGGCCAAGCTACTATGACAGTTACCATGAGCATTAAAAATGCTTGGGATGGTGTTTATGAAGCAACCGGTACATTTCTCGATGTGTCTACATCTGGTGGTGCTTGGTCGCATGTAAATGTGGGCTTAGCTGCCTATGGTGAAACTCAAACCTATGAATTGCGTACCATTTCTGCTACGCAGTGTGAGGTTTTTGATGCAAGTGTTTACGGTGGTTTCTATGTACCATTTTATACTGGTACAGGTTTTAGCGGTTACGGATCATTCTCTCCGGTATTAACCCTTGATGGTGCAACTAATACCATCACAAGTGTATACAACCGTTACGGTACTGCACCATTGTATGTATCAAGTAATGGTCGTACTGCAGAATTAGATCCAACTGGTTTTAACGATTACAATCCATCAACTAAAACTATTCGTATCAAGTACTTTATGGTACAGCCAAGTGTTGTAGCTGTAGGTCCTCGTACGTTTATTGATGAAACTTGGAAATATATTGGTCCAAGACAATAGTCTAAGCCGATAAGTAAAAAACCCCCACCAATTTGGTGGGGGTTTTTTTATGCCCAAAATTTTGCGAAAACAAAGTTTAACCCTTTATTATCGCGTAAAACACAAAACTTACACCAAACGATAGTAAATTTATTTATCCGATTTATTTGCAAGTGAATACAATTTAACTTTAACTTTACGTTAGATTAATCAACTAAATACACGGATTTATGAAAAAAGTACTACGCTACAGTTTAATTTTGTGCTTGCTTCTGGTGTTAATACCTATGATCTCGTAAGTAAAACAATTACTATTAAATATAACATGTGCCAACCTAGTGTAATACCGGCACCCCCGTCTATTCGTACTACTTGGGACGAAGTGTGGAAATTCAAAAAAGATCGAGAATAAAATAGGGTTAATAGGTTTGGTGCAAAGCCTCTTCTACAGCAATGTAGCGGAGGCTTTTTTATTTTCCATCCACACTATATTTCCCCGGTCCAATAAGCACCAAGGCTAAAAATACAATGCCCGCTTCCAATGCATGGCCATAGCCTTGCAAGCCATCGCCGGCTTTGTAGTGGTGTAGAGCGGCAATAGCCATAGTAAAGGCCAATAAGAAACTTACCGGCCTAAAGGCTAAGCCCAATACCAATAAAAAACCACCAAAGGTTTCGGTGAGTGCCGCCAATAAGCCCCACATTTCGGGTAAAAAAGTAATACCCAAGTGTTTCATGGAGCCACCAATGCCTGCCCACATTGTTGGGCCACCTAGTAATTTAGGGTAGCCATAAAACATAAAGAGGGTACCTATACCTATTCTTAAAAAAAGTAAGCCGCTGTCTTTGTATTTACCAAGGTTTGAGAAAATAGCCATATTAAAATTGTAAATGTGTGTGCGTGTTTGTTACTTCTAAAGTTACGTGTTTTCCTAATATTAGCGCTCGATTATCTGCCAAATGCCCAGCCGGGAAATCGAAGGCTATGGGGTAGCTATATTCAGCGGTTAGTGCCAATACCATATCGGCTACACTTTCTCCAAAAGGAGGTTCATTATCTTCCAATCCGGTAAATCCGCCAATGATTAAGCCAGCTATCTCTGCTAATTTGCCCGAACGTTTTAACGCCCACAGTAAACGATCAACCGCATAATAGTATTCACCCACATCTTCTAAAAATAAAATTTTACCCCGGTAATTTGGTTCAGATACCGAGCCCGATAAAGCCCGCATAATGGCTAGATTCCCGCCAATTAATTCGCCAATGCCTACGCCATTTCTTCCTTGTGTTTGGCTTTCATAACTGTAGGAGAGTGTTTCTCCAAACAAAGCAGCGTGTAAAGATTGTAAGGATTCGCTAGAACCATCGGGAATGGTGAGTGGCATTTGCGCATGCATCGAACACAGGTTTAGTTGTGCTTGCAAGTGTGCGTGTAGCACGGTAATATCGCTAAAGCCTACAATCCATTTGGGTTGTTTAGCTAAACTGCTAAAATCTAGTTCATCTATAATGCGGATGGTGCCATAGCCACCACGGGCGGCAAAAATGGCTTTAATGCTTTTATCATCTAAAAACTGCTGTAAATCGGCTGCACGCTCTGCATCTGTACCCGAAAATTGGTGATGCGCACCGTGTACGGTTTTGCCTAAAACTACCTCCAATCCCCACGATTCCAATAAATTAATGGCATCTATTGGTAATTCGCTTAATTTTTTAGCCGGACAGGTAATGGCTACCTTATCGCCTTTTTTTAGATATGGGGGAAGCTTCATTTTTTTAAATTATCTTTGTGCAAATTACAAAATAGCACAAATAAACAGTGTCGAACGCAGATAAATTTAAACGGTATACGGTAACAGCCGCCTTGCCTTATGCAAATGGTCCAAAACATATTGGACATTTGGCAGGCGCCTATATCCCTGCCGATTTGTACGCCCGTTATTTACGCCTTTCGGGTAAAGATGTGGTATTTGTGTGCGGATCCGATGAACACGGTACGGCCATTCCCAACCAAGCCATTAAAGAGGGCAGCACACCGCAAGTTATTATTGATAAATACCATGTTTTAAATAAAGAGAGCTTTGAGAAATTAGGCATCTCTTTTGATATTTATCACCGCACCAGCGCCCCCATACACCACGAAACAGCTCAAGATTTTTTTAGAGTATTGGATAAAAAAGAGGTGTTTACAATAGAAACCTCTGAGCAATATTTTGACGATAAAGCACAAACCTTTTTAGCCGATAGATACATAATAGGTACTTGCCCAAAATGCGCCTTTGATAGTGCTTATGGCGATCAGTGCGAAAAATGTGGTTCTGCACTAAGTCCCGAAGAACTAATTCATCCAACATCAACCTTAACAGGAAATAAGCCGGTTCTTAAATCAACCAAGCATTGGTATTTGCCTATGGATAGGTATGAAAATTGGCTAAAGGAATGGATTTTAAAAGGCCACAAGCACGATTGGCGTGCCAGTGTGTACGGTCAATGCAAAAGTTGGATTGATGGCGGCCTAACCGCCCGGGCCATTACCCGCGATTTAGATTGGGGAATTGATGTGCCTGCGGCAGATGCAGAAGGCAAAAAATTATACGTGTGGTTTGATGCGCCCATTGGCTATATATCGGCCACTAAACAATGGGCCATAGATCATGGAAAAGATTGGGAGCCCTATTGGAAAGCGCAAGACACCAAATTGGTCCACTTTATAGGTAAAGACAATATTGTATTTCACTGCATCATTTTCCCGATTATGTTGCATGCGCATGGCGAATTTATTTTACCTGAGAGCGTACCCGCCAACGAGTTTATGAATTTAGAGGGTGATAAAATGAGCACTTCGAGAGGTTGGAGCATTGAAATGCACGAATATTTGCACGATTTTCCTACTCGGGTAGATGAGTTGCGTTATTACCTTACTGCCATTGCGCCCGAAACTGCCGATAGTGAATTTACTTGGAAAGATTACCAGGCTCGTATTAACAACGAGTTGGTAGCCATTTTAGGCAATTTTGTAAACCGGGTATTTGTGTTGATGCACAAGTATTTTGATGGTAAAATGAATACACCACTAACTACCTTAACAGATAAGCACCTAAATACTCAATTGGGTATTTTATACGATGAAATTGGGGCTTCGTTTGAAGCCTATAAATTCCGCCAAGCGCAACAGCTAGTACTAGATGTGGCTCGTTTGGGTAATAAATATTTAACAGACAAAGAGCCTTGGAAAACGTTTGCGGAGCAACCCGAAGCCGCCCGAGAGGCCCTGCATGAATGCGTGATTTTGATTGGGCATTTGGCCACACTGCTGCAACCTTTTCTGCCCGAAACTGCTCAGAAATTGTTCCGCATGCTTCAATTAAAAGAAAGCTATCAGTTTAATGAAGCTATTGCATTTGAAGCCGGACATCAGCTTAATCAACCTGAATTACTTTTCCAAAAAGTAGAAGACGAGGTCATTGAACGTCAGATAGAAAAATTAAACGCTAAAAAAACCAGTATGGAAACACCCAAGCAATCAGCCGCAGTAGCCCCGGCTAAAGCTGTTGTTAGTTACGATCAGTTTTCGGAAATGGATATTAGAGTAGGCACCATTGTGGCCGCCGAAAAAGTAGAGAAAACCCAAAAGCTACTTAAATTAACCATTGATACGGGTATTGATACCCGTACGGTGGTTTCGGGCATAGCCGAACATTATGCACCCGAAGCCATTATTGGCCAACAGGTAAGTATTTTGGTAAATTTAGCGCCAAGAGAATTAAAGGGCATAGTATCGGAAGGAATGATTTTAATGGCCGAAAATGCGGAAGGTACTTTATGTTTTGTAACACCTAGCACCGCTATGCCTACTGGAAGTACCATAAGATAGTTGTACAATAGTATTTGTTTTGCTGCGTTTTTATAGTAAATTTATGTATTCCACTAAAAATAAAATTATGAAAAAAGTATCCAAATTTGTGCCATTGAGTTTGTTGGCTATCTTATTGGCCGGTGTATTATTTACATCGTGTAAAGCTAAAAAAGTAGCACCGCCACCTCCGCCACCTGTTGAGGTTGTTGCCCCAGTAACACCACCTCCGCCACCACCTGCACCAGTTGATACGGATATGGACAGTGTGCCAGATTCGGTAGATCAATGTCCTACAGTAGCTGGTTTGGCCTCTAATAATGGTTGTCCGCCTAAACCAGAACCAAGTTTTAATTTTGAAAACACCTTATTTGAGTTCAACTCATCGGTTATCAAAACCTCATCTTACGCTTTGTTAGATGAAATGTCAGCCTTAATGAGACAATATCCAGATAAAATGTTCCAAATAAACGGCCATGCTTCTTCGGAAGGAACCGAGGCCCGTAATATGACGCTCTCTGTAGATAGAGCCAATGCGGTTAAAGCTTATTTGGTTAATTCTGGTGTAAATGCTGCTAATTTAGCCACACAAGGCTTTGGCGCCAATCAACCTTTAAACGCCAATACAAGTGAGGATGAAAGGATGCTAAACCGAAGGGTAGAGATTAAGAAGCAGTAAGCCGAATATAAAAAGCAATTAAGCAGGATATTCAGGTTGAGTATCCTGCTTTTTTATGGCCCCGTAGTTCAACGGATAGAATAGAAGTTTCCTAAACTTTAGATAGCAGTTCGATTCTGCTCGGGGCTACCAATCGACTTTTCATTTAAAGTTTCGCTTTTTCATATTTTCTAATAACTTTATAAATCAATACACCAATTTATGGGCCGCTTTTTAAGCTTTTTAATCTTACTATCGATTGCACTTTCAACAATACTAACCTTTATGGCTGGTGGAATTGTGCCGTTGATTATTTTTCAATACGTTAATTTGCTTGCGGGTTTTGTAACAGTGGTGGTTCTTTTTTTTGTAGATGGCACCTTTGTTTCCCCATTTAACCCTAAATTTTATTACAGAGAATTATGTTTTAACTTTTATGGGTTAGAATTCAGTGATTCTAGTTTTTTAAGAACTACTTATGGCCCTAAAAAACTCCCATTATTACGCCCCGAATCCATTGTCTTCTATTTTACCCTTTTAATCCTCTACATACCCCAAGTTTCTAATTCAATAAATCAAAAATATGGAGAACCTGCAATAACCCTACTTACGTTAGTTTTGATAGTGGTGTATTGTCTTTATACCTGGTCTGTTTTAGTGGTAGATCTTATAAAGCAGAATCAGTTAACTCTTTTGGAGAATACCATACTATCTTATATGAAAGAGTATGATTTTTATGATAAAAACAAATCAATTGATGATAACTTAAATCATTTTACATCTCATATTATCGACTGGTATTCAGTCGACCTACATACGGTGCAAAAACCTACAAACGAAAATGTCTATAAATTAGATCAATACAAAAAGACTTTAGCTATTGTGAAAAAGAAATTGCCAGAAGATTTTAAGACATTTTGGTAGTTTAGTTTATTTCAAAATGAAGTCTACCAGTTAGCATACTACTATCCCAGCAATTTTCATTTTAATTCGCACAGCCCCTACTTTTTTATAACTTTCCGTAATTTTTAAAAAAACATTCACCCTAAATACAGGCCCTGTGGTATTAAGTAGATTTTGGCTCGTCCTATTTTTGTCGTCTATACTCTTCATCTTTTTTAGTTTTTTATCTAACAAAAAGTATGCATTAGATGATTTTTTAAACGGGAAAAAAGACGATCCCATTCTGGTATCGCAAGTATACCTTAACCAATTGCCAAGCAATTTAAAGGACACACTATTAAAAGCCCCCGAAAACAAACTTACCCAAGTAAGCTCCAGCGGCGAAGAAAAAACCTACGAACTAAAAAATAATGTGGTTAAAATATATACCGGTACCCTAAAAACAGATGGCCTGCTTGCTACCTGCAAAAATAGCCTTACCGATATTATTATTCCATTGATAGCTTACCTAGCCTTTTTCTGTGGGCTCATGCAATTGCTTATTGATAGCAGCGCCGCCGAAAAATTGGCCCAATTCTCGAGCCCATTTTTTGTAAAAATTTTCCCAAGCGTACCCAAAAATCACGAGTCTATTTCGTACATGACCTTAAATTTTGCAGCTAATTTTTTGGGACTAGACTCGGCCGCCACACCCTTTGGTTTAAAGGCCATGGAAAGTTTGCAAAAAATAAATTCCGATAAAGATAAAGCCAGCGATGCGCAAATTATGTTTATGTGTTTGCATGCGGCAGGCTTAACGCTATTACCTACCTCAATTATTGGGTATAGAGCTGCTGCAAATGCAGAGAATCCAGCCGACGTAATGATACCTTGTATTATCACCTCTTTTGTAGGCACTTTAGCCGCCTTGCTGCTTGTGGGATTTAAACAACGTATTAATTTTTTTAGTAAAGTGCTTATACTGACTATTATGGTGGCTGTTTCTGCTATAGTGGGCTTACTTTTTTATATCAATCAGCTCGATTTTATTAGCAAAACCCTGTTTACCACCAACCTTTCGAGCATTATTTTATTTGGTATTATTTTGTTTATTATGGTGTACTCGGTACTTAACGAGAAAAAATTTACCCAAAGTAGCACCACCATTTTCGATTCTTTTGTAACAGGAGCTAAAGAGGGCCTAAATACTGGAGTTAGAATCTTTCCTTACGTATTGGGTATGTTGGTAGCCATTTCATTATTTAGAAATAGTGGCTTGTTCGAATTAATAAGTTCGGGTATCAGTAGCCTTTTTTCTAAAGTAGGGGTGAGCCAAGATATTACCAACTCATTACCTGTAGCACTTTTACGACCGTTTAGCTCGGGTGGCTCGAGAGGCTTTTTACTCGATTCTATGAATACCTACGGACCCGATTCTTTTACCGGGCGTCTTTCATGTATTTTTCAGTGTAGTGCCGAAACCACCTTTTATGTAGTGGCAGTTTATTTCGGTTCTATAAATGTGAAAAATACCCGCTATACCTTAGGGGCTATGTTATTGGTAGATCTGATTTGCGTATTTACAGCCGTGTTTGTTGCAAGCTGGTTTTTTGCTGCCTAGTTTCAGAAACTAAACGCAGCCGAACTTTGCGGATTATCTAGCTTCGTACTTTTACGTTCGCCGTTTACGGTTACGTGCATCATGTTAATTTGTTCGGCATGCTCGGCGTACAGCAAATTATTGGTTACCGAAATGCGTTTTACAGAGCGCACATTTTTAGCTTCAAAATAACACCAAATAGCCTCACTTTCGAATTCGTAACCTATATACTGTAACTCAATGGGTTTACCATTCACCACTATTTTTACATGTTGTGGAACATACTTACTAACCAATAGATCTATTTGCGCCTTACTTTTAGGATTCAAAATATCCACCCGGTCAGCACTTATCTTTTTTAACGCAGTCTCCACATCATCGCTAAACATGCGGCAGCTTACTTCTATGCTTTGTGCCTTGGCATTGTGTTTAATTTCGGTTACACTCACATAATAAGGGTGTAGTAGTGCCATTAGCAGGCTGAAAATATGTAACATCATGGGTACGAGTTTGGTATAAAAGGGCAAAACCCTACATTAATAGCCAAATTACTAAAAAGAATTTAATGCAAGATTTTGCTGTATATCTTCTACTGCGGCGCTGTGAAATCTTCCTGCACCAATGAAACTCCTTACTGTGGCAGTGCAAATGGCTACTGCGCTGATAAAACTCTTTACTGTGGCGGTGCAAATGGTTACTTTGCCAATGAAACTTGTTAAAGGCGGATGAATTTACCACCCCGCCCTTCGGTCACCCCTCCTAAATAGGAGGGGAATTAAAGAAAAAGCCCCAGCCCGACCAAACGGCGGGCCAGCGTAAAAGCCCTGTGCGCAGAAGCATCGTTTGGTCTTGATTTTTTCTTAGCTTTTTGATCAAGCAAAAAGGTAAAATAAAAAACTGCTAGTTGGGTGGCTTTTACCACCCCGCCCTTCGGGCACCCTCTCCTAAAACACGTGGGTAATTAAAGCAAAAAGCCCAACCCCCCATTTGGTATAAAACAACAAAAACCCTACTTTAAAGGCCAAATCAAAAAAAAGAATTTAATGCAAGATTTTGCTTTATACTTCGAACTGGGTTGGCAACATATTTTAGATTGGCGTGGTTACGATCACATATTGTTCGTGGCCGCCATGTGTGCTACCTACGTGCTGGCAGATTGGCGCAAGATATTGGGTATGGTTACCGCCTTTACCATTGGGCATAGTATTACCTTGGCCTTAAGTGTGTTTAACTTGGTATTTATTTCTCCCAACTGGATTGAATTTTTAATCCCCATAACCATTTTGGCTACTTGCGCTGTAAATTTATATAAACCCTATACCCAAACTCAAGGAGGCACGTATTTTATTACGCTTATTTTCGGATTGATACACGGCCTGGGCTTTTCTGCCTATTTAAAAAGCCTATTAGGCACACAAGATTCAATTATTAGTCAACTCTTCGCTTTTAATATAGGTTTAGAGGCCGGACAACTTATTGTGGTAAGCATATTCTTACTGCTAAGCCAAGTGGCACTCAAATCGCTACATATTTCACGTAAAAATTGGGTACTATTCTTATCTTCTGCTATATTTGGTATAGCACTACTATTAACTTTAGAACGATTACCCACACTCCTATCATAAACATGAAAAAATCGCTGAACCTGTTTTGCCTTTTTATGCTTACTGCAAGCATAGCACTGGCGCAAAATTTAAACAACCCTGGCTCTAACCACGGGAATAAGTTTGAACAATTAGGAACCATGCTTCAAACGCCCAATATGTACCGTTCGGCTTCGGGCGCACCGGGCCCTAAATATTGGCAGCAAAAAGCCGATTACGACATTAACGTAGAAATTGATGATGTAAAACAACGCATCGTTGGTGCCGAAACTATTACCTATTTCAACCAATCGCCAGATCCACTTAGCTATTTGTGGATGCAGTTAGATGAAAACGAACATCAAGCTAAAAGCGATAATCAACTATTTAATGGTAGTAAAATGCGTGAGCAAATGAGCGCAAGCGAATTGCAAGCCATTGCTGGTTTTACCGAAGATGCTGGGGTGAAAATTGCAAAAATTACTACCGAAAATGGGATTCCATTACGCTATACCATTAACCAAACCATGATGCGTATAGAATTGCCTAAAACCTTACAACCTGGCGAACGTTTTCGCTATAAAGTAGAGTGGTCGTATAACATTACCGATCGCATGGTACGTGGAGGCCGTGGAGGCTATGAATATTTTGCTGAAGATGGAAATTACTTGTATACCAATGCACAATGGTATCCACGTATGGCAGTTTATTCTGATTTTCAGGGATGGCAAAACAAGCAATTTGTGGGTTCGGGAGAGTTTGCTTTAACGTTTGGCGACTATAAGGTAAATATTACCGTTCCGGCCGATCATGTTGTAGGCGCTACTGGCGAATGCCAAAACTATAGCCAAGTGCTTACAGCAACACAATACCGCAGATGGCAACAAGCGCAAAATGCGAACGCACCCCTAGAAGTAATTACACTTGATGAAGCTAAACAAGCCATGAAAGGCAAAGCTAAAGCCAAAAAAACCTGGACGTATGTAGCCGAGAATGTGCGTGATTTCGCTTTTGTATCGTCTCGTAGATTGGTGTGGGATGCTATGCCTGCTCAAGTAGAAGGGGGTAGAAAAGTAATGGCCATGTCGTACTATGGTCCGGAGGCTTACCCTTTATATAGCAAATACTCTACCAAGGTGGTAGCGCATACCATTAAAACCTATTCAAAATACACCATTCCCTATACTTATCCGGTGGCCATTTCGGTAGAAGCAGCTAGTGGCATGGAATATCCCATGATTTGTTTCAACTATGGTCGTGCTGAAAAAGATGGCACCTATTCAGAATCTATTAAATATGGAATGATTGGGGTAATTATACACGAGGTGGGGCACAATTTCTTTCCAATGATTGTGAATTCGGATGAGCGCCAGTGGACCTGGATGGATGAGGGATTAAACACCTTTGTTCAGTATTTAACCGAACAAGAATTTGATAACAATTACCCATCTAGTCGTGGGCCGGCACATAAAATTGTTGATTATATGAAGCTCCCTAAAAACGAGTTAGAGCCAATTATGACCAATTCTGAAAACATCATCCGCTTTGGCCCCAATGCCTATGCTAAACCAGCCACAGCACTAAACATTTTGCGTGAAACGGTAATGGGCCGTGAATTATTCGATTATGCATTTAAAGAATATGCCCAACGCTGGGCTTTCCGTCACCCTACGCCAGCCGATTTTTTCCGTACCATGGAAGATGCATCGGCAGTTGATTTAGATTGGTTTTGGAGAGGCTGGTTTTATGAAACTACCCCGGTTGATATTGCCATTAACGATGTGCGTTATTTCCGCATGAATACCAAAAATCCGGAAGTGGAGCTTGCTTATGATAAGCAAAAGGCAGACCATGAAGGGTATGTAATTAGTCGTAAACGCAACAAAGATGCTGGGCTTACTTTTGCTGTTGAAGCAGACACTACATTATTAGACTTTTATAATAAATGGGATCGCTATGCCATTACCCCATCATCAAAAATCGCTTACGATAAATTTTACAACAACTTAAGTACGGCCGATAAAGCAGTTTATGACAAGAAACGTAATTTTTATGAAATTGATTTCGAAAATAAAGGTGGCTTGGTAATGCCGCTTATTGTGGAGTGGACGTTTACTGATGGCACCAAAGAAGTTGATAAAATACCGGCCTATATTTGGCGCAAAGACGAACAAAAAGTAACCAAAGTTTTCGCAAAAGATAAAGAGGTGGCGTCTATTCGTTTAGATCCTAACCGTGAAACGGCCGATATTGATGAAGTGAATAATTCTTGGCCCCGTAGGTTTGCGCCATCACGTTTCGATTTATACAGACAACAACAAAGTATTCGTGGAGCCTCATCTGGTACTAACCCGATGCAAGAAGCTCAGAAAAAATAATAAACCGTTTACAAAAGCGCCCCCCAAGGGCGCTTTTGTTGTTAATCATATCCCCTATGAAAAACGCACTCTTCTTAATGGCTGCATGCTTTGGTGTAGTACTTTGTAGCGCCCAACAAAAACCGGCTTATGTATTGTATAATGCCCAAGGTAAAAAGGTTTCTTATACAAAGATGATTACACAACTGTGCAAGCAAGATGTGGTACTTATTGGAGAGTTTCATAACAATCCTATAAGTCATTGGATGGAATTGGGCATTACTTCAGATTGCGCCAAAACCCGAAAGTTGAATTTGGGCGCTGAGATGTTTGAACAAGATAATCAGGCAGCTTTAGATGCTTATTTGGCAGGTAAACTCTCTGCAAAAGGGCTAGATTCTGCCGCTCGTTTATGGAAAAACTATACCACAGATTATGCACCATTGGTAGATTTTGCGAAAGTAAATAAACTAACGTTTACCGCCACCAATATTCCCAGAAAGTATGCTTCTCTGGTTTCTAAAGGCGGATTTGAGGCTTTAGATACCTTAAGTACTTTACAAAAATTGCAACTTGCCCCTTTGCCCATTAGCTTTAATGCCGATTTGCCTGGTTATAAAAATATATTAACTATGATGGCTGGGCACGGAACCATTAATATGGTAAAAGCTCAAGCTAGTAAAGACGCTACCATGGCTCATTTCATCTTAAAAACACGTAAACCAGACCATTTATTTATTCACTACAACGGCAGCTACCATTCCGAAAATTACGAAGGCATTGGATGGTATTTGAAACAAGCACAAGCCACGCTTAAGGTGGCCACAGTAACTACGGTGAGCCAAAAAGAGTTGGGCAAATTGCTTTCAGAAAACAAAAACAAGGCCGATTACATCATTTGTGTAGCCGAAGATATGACCACTACGTATTAGTGTTTAAAGCCCATTAAATAGTCAAATAAATTTTGTTCACTTGGAATTTCGAGTTTTTTTCGCAGTCTATACCGGCCAATTTCTACGCCTCTAACCGAAATATTGGTTAATTGAGCTATTTCTTTGGTAGATAAATTCATACGTAAGTAGGCCGATAATTTTAATTCATTTGGGGTTATTGTCGGGTACTTTTCTTTTAGGCCTGCTAAAAAGTCACTATGTACTTTATCAAAATGTTTACTAAAACTTTCCCATTCTTGGTCCATTTTTTCATCATCATTTAAGTTCCGCATCATTTTCTTTAGCTCAATAATTGCTTCTGGATGATCAACCACTTTTAATACCTTGCTTAACTCCTCCTTATTTTTAGCCAAAACCTCACCTTTTTTAAGCAAATGCATAGCTGCAGAGGCTAATTCTGTATTCATCAACGTAATTTCAGTTTCTAACTTTTCGTTGCGTAGGTTAACCAACTCACTCTCTGTTTTAGAGAGCTCAAGCTCGTGTATATATTTAAGTTTCTGTTGTTCATCGTTATGTTTGCCTTGTTGTAATCGCAATTTACGTTTATACCAAGTATGTAAAAATACAATACCCACATACACCAAGCCGGCATAAATTAGTTTTGCCCAGAGCGTTAGATACCAAGGTGGTACAATTTCAAATTGGTAACTGGCTATAGGCGATTCGTTACCCAAATTATTGCGAACTTTTACTTCAAAGGTATAGCTACCGGCAGGCAGTGTTGTGAATTCCTTTTCGGTACGTGGGCTCCATTCAGACCATGTATTATCTAATTCCTTTACTCGGTAGCTGTATTCTAATGTAGATAAGCTTGCGAATACTGCAGCAGAGAATTCGAAACGCATATTTTTCCAGGTATGTCCAATTTTTGGATTTTCATTTCGGATCTTTGTAATACGATATCCACCAAAAAGTACGCTATCTTTCTGACCGCTAATTTTAACCGAACGTATGCTTACACGTAGGTTGGGTATGTTGGATTTATATTTTTCATAATTCACATTGAATACACCCTTTTCGCCTGCAATAAAAATATTTTGCATGTTATAGGGGTAAATATATTCGAAACCGCTTAGCAGTTTACCTGTAAGTTCTGGGAGATAAATTATCCTTGCTTGTTTGTCGCTAACATCTATTACACCCAATGTTTTTTCGTGTATAAACCAAATATTACCCATTCCATCTTCTTTTAAGTAACGAATACTTTTTTTACCTAGAAGCTTCTGATAAAATGGTGCTGGTTTAAACCGATTTTTTTCTGCCTCGTATTGATATACCCCTTTTTGGGTACCCACCAAAATTTGGTTATTGATTTTAAAAACCTGATTATCCATACTAGAGGTTAATCCTTTTTTTTCGGAATACTTAGATATTGATATGGGCCTATTTGCTTGTTTAACCAATTTAAAAACACCATGATACGGATGCGATACCCAGATATTTCCGCCATCGTCTATACTAACGAAACGAGATGATTCTTTGAAATTACCCAATAAGTCATCTTTTTTAATAAGAGTGTTACCTTGTGTTTTAAAGCTTACTAAGCCAGTATACGTTCCTGCAATAATTTCTGAACTAGGCATAGTTGCGCTTAACGCCAAAAAATTCCAAAAACCTTTTCCACTTGCTAAAGGAACTGCAGCATTGTTTTTAATCATAAATGCACCTTCGTGGTGTCCCAAAAACAACTGATCATTAATTTTTGATAAGTTCCATGTTTGCCCTTTGGTATTTGCAACTAAACTAAATGCTCCCTTGCTAAAACTAAGGTCGCTAGTGTTTTGTAAGGGAACAGTATATAAACCACTAGACGTACCCAACCAAAATTTATTTTCAAATACCATGGCCGTATAGCCCGAAGCATTTTGCAACAACGGGTTCAATTGTTTAATGGGACTGTTGTATGCTACAAAATCAATTCCATTATCTAAGCCCAGCCATAAATTATTTTCTTTATCGGCAAAAACACTTAAAATATTGTTGGTTTGCAATCCCTCTCTTTTAGAAAATCCTTGTAGAATATCTCCATTGAGATTAATGATATATACACCGCCATTGGTAGTGGCTAGTGCAATACTTTTTCCATCAATAGCAGTAGCTGAGTAGAGGCGTTCATTTTCAAAAAGGGCATTTGTGTTTTTTTGGAGTTTGGTTATACCATCTTTATCAATCGTATACAGTCCGTGTTTAAGTGTGCTTAATAAAGATGTACCATTTTTTAGGGGCAATATTGCGGTAGGAATTACCGATGGAGGCAATTTTTCTTGATTCGGTAGGGGTACCCATGCGTTATCTTCAAAAGTTTTAAGCCCGGTTTTAAAATCGTGGGCATATATCTTGCCTTCGCTTATGCCTAAAAACGACCATTCTGAATTTGGGGCATACACACTCATGCGTCCTTCACTCAACTTAAAAATAGCCCCACTGGTTCTAAAAAAAACTTGTTTATTTATACTTACAATATCCCATACATCTCCAAATGATCGCACTTTGCTTGGCAAGGCTGATACCAAGCTGTGATAAGCCAAAGTCCCATTTTGTGTCGGGCTGAAATAGCCAAGCTCGTCTTGCCCGCCAACATAAATCTTCTCATCCTTAATTTCTATAGCTCGTACAATGGTTTTGTTAGGTAGGGGGTATACGTGCCAATAACTTCCATCGTAAGTTAATAAGCCCTCGTTATTGGCTATATACATTAAGCCAGTTTCATCTTGTTTAATATCCCAATTTTGTAAACCAGCGCCATAGGTTTGTTTGGTATGATTTACAATATCTGGCAAGCCAATGGTGTTTTGGCCCATTAAACTAAAAGGCAATAGAATGAATAAGATAATTCTCTTCATATATTTTCAAATTTAATGCATTGAGCAAGCATTCAAAACGTATTGATGTAGTGTTGTATGGTGTAAATCTATTAAAATTGAATTATTTATTGGTATTGATGTAGTATTGATGTAGTTATTTTTTTGGTTGTTGTGTTCGTATCGCTGATATTTATCCTACCAATTGTAATTTTTACTAACCAATTTTTATTAATTAAACCAATTTCAATATGAAATTTAGATTCACATTGTTCTGTGTTGGGTTACTTATGGCTTGTTTTATTCAGCAAGCTGCTGCACAAACACTTCAGGTGTCTGGTACAGTAAAGAGTAAGTCAACAGCCGAGCCTTTAGCTGGTGCTACCGTAAGTGCGGTTGGAACTGCTCAAGCAACCCAAACCGATGCTAAAGGAAATTTCACCCTTAGCGTTACTAAGGGAAGCACCTTAAGTATTTCCTACACTGGTTTTAAACCTTACAAGTACGTAGTTAACCAAGCGGGAACTATACAAGTAAGTTTAGAAGACCTAAACACCTTAATGAACGAGGTGGTAGTAGTAGGTTATGGCACACAAAAAATTACCAAAATTTCTGGTGCAATATCTACCGTTAAAGGTGCCGATATTGAAAGACTAAAACCAGTTAGAGCTGAGGATGCTTTACAGGGTAGAGCTTCCGGGGTAACTGTAGTATCAACCGGTTCGCCGGGTGCTAAACCTACGGTGCTTATTCGTGGTATTCCTTCATACACCGGTACCGATCCGGTAGTGGTAGTTGATGGATCCATTCAAAGCCTCGACGATTTGAATTCAATTAATGCCGCCGATATAGAGTCGATAAACGTATTAAAAGACGCAGCCACTACCGCCATTTATGGTGTAAAAGGTGGTAATGGTGTAATTGTTGTGACTACTAAATCTGGTAAGAAAAATCAAAAAACTGAAGTAAATTATAGTAGCAACTTTGGTAACCAACAAGTATTAAACACCATTGGTGTACTAAATGCTTCTGAATATGCTGCTATGTTAAACGAGGGTAGCGTAGCATCGGGCGGTGCTATTTTATTCCCTAACTTATCCACTTTAGGAGTGGGCACCAATTGGCAAGATCAAATTTTTAAAAATGCTGCGCTTGCCTCTCATAGCTTAACCGCAAGAGGTGGAAGCGATAATATGTCCTATTTTGTATCAGGTGCTTTTACTGGTCAGGGCGGTATTGTAGGTGGTGCCGATAAGTCATACTTTAATCGCTACAACGCTACAGCAAACTTAAATTTTGATGTAAGCAAACGATTAAAAGCTACTGTAAATACCAGCTTTGTAAATATTCGTAGTGCTGGTGTTCCAGAAAACGCTATCAATAGTGTTATATCTAATGCTTTAAACTTCGACCCAACAGTACCCGTTTATAACAATGTGGCTAGTACTTATGGTAAGTATAGTGTAAGTAACACTATTTTATCAGAAATTTACAACCCACTTACGCAGTTAGACGATACACACAACCAATACAATACCAATAAAACGTACGGTAAATTTGAGTTACAGTACCAGTTACTTAAAAACTTAAAAGTAACCTCACGTTATGGCTATACCAATACCGATGTAACAGGCAAGGCCTTTACACCGCTATCATTTTATGGTACCGGCCATATTAACTCTACTTTAAATGCCGATGGTACTACCAAAGTTGGTTCGCACAATAACGTGTATGAAGTAAAAACCTCGTACTACAATTACAATTTAGAAAACTTTGCCAACTATGACTTCAATATCAATACCGATCATCATTTCGAAACGGTTTTTGGTATGGCCATGGCTAAAGTAACCGGAAATTCAGTGAGCGGTTCTCGTCAAGATGTTCCGTTTAACTCTTGGGATTTTGCCGACATTTCTTCAGCAACAGGTACTGCACCAAACTCTGGGTTAGATGTAGGTTCGTACCAATATGAGCGCAGAAACTTATCTTACTTTACCCGTATCGATTACGATTACAAAGATAAATACCTAGCCTCTTTCTCTGCCCGTAGAGATGGTTCATATGCATTTGGTGCCAATAATAAATTTGGTAATTTCTTTGCAGGATCATTAGGATGGATCGTATCAGACGAAGATTTTTTCAAAGTAAACTTCATCAATTATTTAAAACTAAGAGGAAGTTTTGGTATTACAGGTAACGAAAACGTAAGCCCACAATTCCAACGAATTTCTACCTTAACCTATGCATATGGTTCGGGCCAAAATGCCGGATATACCTTTGGCAACGATCCAACCTCTATTGGTGCAACCATTGCTTCGTTTAAAAACGAGGATTTAGGATGGGAAAAACAAAAGCAATTAAATGCCGGTTTCGATTTAAATTTTGCGAATAGCAAATTCTCCTTAACAGCAGATTATTTCGAGAAACAAATTAGTGGCTTATTGTTTACCCCAAGCTTATCGCTATACTTAGGTACAGCTTCTGCGCCAACTGCAAATATTGGTAGCACCAAAACAAGCGGTTTCGATTTAAACCTAGGTTATAACAATGCTGTAGGTAAAAACTGGAAAGTAAGCTCTAACCTTACCTTTACTACTGCTAAAAACGAAGTAACCGAAACTAACAATGGTTTAATTACCGGCGGTGGATATGGTATTCCGTACCAAAGCGTAACCCGTTTTGAAAAAGGACAAACCCCTGGATATTTCTACGGATTTAAAACCGTGGGTATTTTCCAAAATGCCGCCGAAATTGCTGGTGCACCTACGCAAACCAATGCGGTACCGGGTGATATTCGTTTTGCCGATATCAATGGAGATGGATTGATTTCTGATTTAGATAGAACTAAAATTGGCGATCCGTTCCCAACCTTTACCTTGGGTTGGAGCTTAAACCTTACCTATAAGGCTTTTGATTTTAATACCTTTATTTACGCATCTGTAGGTAATGATATTTACAGAGCCTACGAGCGTAACCTAGCCATGACCAATAAATACAGAGGTGTATTGGCTAGATGGACCGGTGAAGGTTCTACCAACGATCCAAGAAATCCACGCTATAGTTTTACAGATGCCAATCAGAATACCCGTGTATCTGATAGATATGTAGAAGATGGAAGCTTTCTAAAAATTAAAGACGTACAATTAGGCTATACCTTACCTAACACTACGCTTAAGCGTTTAGGCGTAAGCAAAGTAAGACTATATGCTCAGGTTAAAAACGCCTTTGTATTTACCAAGTACTCTGGCTACGATCCAGAAATTTCGGGTGGTATTTTCGATACCGGAATTGATCGTGGAGCCTATCCACAAGCCAGAACTTGGTCGTTCGGACTTGATGTTAAATTTTAACAGTTAAAAATATGCACATGAAAAAGTATACATACATCATCGGATTATTTTTAGTAAGCACCTTTGGCAGTTGTACCAAATTTGTCGACTACAATCCTCAAGAAGATTATCAAATTACGGCAGATAATTATTTTAAAACAGCCGAAGATTATCAAAAAATGGCCATTGGGGTTTATTCACCCATGCAATGGTTATGGGCAGTGCCAGTAATTGGCGAAATTGCTTCTGATAACTCGGTAACAGGCGGCGAAAATGCCACCGATCAAGTGGCCTTACAACAAATAGACGACTATCAGATAATTGCTAATAATGGCAACTTAACTGAAATCTGGAAATCTTGTTACGAGGGCATTAATCGTGCTAACTATTTAGAAGAAAACAAAGCTAAATTAGATTTTACCGGTAAAACTGCACTTTACGGAGAGGTTTATTTCCTAAGAGCATATTACTACTTCGAGTTGGTAAAAATGTTCGGTGGTGTGCCTTTATTTACCACCAAGCGTTTATCGGTGGGCGATTCTAACAAATTCCAACGTGCTACCAAAGCGCAGGTATACACTCAAATTGAGATTGATTTAACAGCAGCTATTGCTGCTTTGCCTGTAAGCAATTCACAACAAGGTAGAGCAACCAAGTATGCTGCTCAAGCTTTATTAGGTAAAGTATATTTATATCAAGATAAATTTACCGAAGCAGCAGCCATGTTAGAAAATGTGGTAACAGGACCATTTAGTTTGTTAACTAATTACGGCAATATATTCTTGCAAGCCGGCGAAAATGGTTCCGAATCGGTATTTGAAGTGCAGTACTCCAATGGAAGTCCTTTTTACGATTGGTCTAACCCGGGTAGAGGACAAGGAAACTTAGCCGTACAAATTTGCGGCATTCGTAACCTAACCGGCACTAGCTCGTATGCATCGGGCTGGAGTACCAACTTGCCTACGGCTAATTTAGCAGCAGCATTTGCTGCCGGCGATACCCGTAAAGCGGTCACCGTATTAGATATTGAAGCCTATAAAACAGCCAATGCAGGTATGAATATTACCTATACCGTGGCTCCATACAAAAACACGGGTTTATACAATCAAAAGTATTTACCAAGAGTAGGCCAAACTTCAGGTCAGGTAGAATTAAACTACTTAAACAATTACCGTGCTATTCGTTATGCCGATGTATTGTTAATGGCAGCCGAAGCAAACAACCGTATGGCCTCACCAAATGATGTTAAAGCCTTGCTATACTTAAACCGTATACGTGATCGTGCTTTTGGTGATATTTTACACAGAAGTACCGCAACGGGCACCGCCTTAAAAACGGTCATTTGGGACGAACGCCGTTTAGAATTAGGTATGGAAGGTCAGCGTTTCTTCGATTTAGTAAGAACCGGCCAAGCAGCTAGTAAAATTACGGGTTGGGTAGCCAATAAAAACGAGGTATTTCCTATTCCACAAGCCGAGGTAGATATTTCGGGATTAACACAAAACCCTGGTTATAATTAATCATTAAATAGATATATAGAGATGAAATCAATCAAAAACATACTAAGCATAGCCCTAGTGCTGCTTGTATTTGCAGGTTGCGAAAAAGATACGTTTAACGACCTATCCTTTCTGGAAACAGCCAGTGCACCTGCAAACTTGAATCCGTTTTTTAACATCACCCAAGACAATACCGGCTTGGTAACCATCACGCCAAATGGTGAGGGTGCTACCGCCTACGACATTTATTATGGTCATGGCCCAGCTACCGCCGTTCGTGTATTGCCTGGTGCAAGTGTAACCCACGTGTACCCAGAAGGGGTGTATTCTGTGCGTTCAGTAGCCTACAGCATTAGTGGTAAAATTTCTGAAAGCACTAAACAATTAACCGTATCCTTTCGTGCACCAGAAAATGTACAAGTTACCGCAACTATTGATGCTGGTAATAAGTTCAAAGTAAACGTATCGGCAACGGCTTTATACGAAACCTTGTTTAAAGTGAAATACGGTGATGGTGGTGCCAATGAGGTTCCGGTATCGTTCTTAGAGGGCGAAACCAAAAACCACATTTATGCCGCACCGGGTACTTATACAGTAACTGTAACTGCCCTAAGTGGTGGTGTAGCTAGCACAACGGTTACCAAAAGCGTAGTTGTAGAAGATCCGGTAACCTTACCTATAACTTTACAATCTACCACCTTAAACTATGCTTCCTTTATTGGAAATTTTGATGGGGGTGCTTTAACTGTGGCAAATAATCCTGCGGCTACTGGCATTAATACCACCACCAAAGTACTTAAAATGGTAAAAAATGGTGGACAACCATGGGGTGGTAGTACCATGGCACTTTCTGGTCCAATCAATTTTTCTGCCGGTAAAATTTTCCGCATGAAAGTATGGTCGCCACGAGTGGGCGCTACGGTATTGTTAAAAGTTGAAGGCGCTGGCGGAATTAACTATGAAAAAACAGTTTCCACAACAGTAGCCAACGAATGGGAAGATCTAATTTTCGATTATAGCAATATTCCGGCCGGTAATTATACTACCCTCGTGTTTATTTTCGATAATGGAACCATGGGCGATGGTAGTGCAAACTTCACCTTCTATATGGACGACATCCGTTTGCAAAGCCAAATAGGACAAACCTTACCTATCGATTTCCAATCCTCTATGACTAATTATTTCCTAGATAGTTTTGGAGGTGCCGGCGCAACGGTTGAAAACAACCCAGATGTAAGTGGTATAAACACAAGCTCGAAAGTTGGGAAATCCATTAAAGGAAATGAATGCTGGTCTGGTACTTCACTGCCTTTAGAGTATCCAATTTTCAACTTCACGCAAAAAGTGATAAAAATGAAAGTATGGTCTCCTGCTGTAGGTAAAACCGTGAAATTTAAGTTCGATTATGGCTTGGGCGATGGAAGTGGTATAGATGTAGATGCGGTAACAACCGTAGCCAATGGCTGGGAAGAACTCACCTTCGATTTTACTAGTCTAACACCAACCAACCCACTTAAAGTGGCGGTAGTGTTTTTCGATTTTGACTGTGGCGGTGGCCATGTTCCCGGCAGTATTTATTATTTCGACGACATTACTCTTAATTAATACATAAAACGAATTAGATTATGAAAACAATCGTAAAATCATTCAGTCTTTTTGCAATCGGATGCTTCACGTTACTAAGCGCCTGTAAAAAAGAAGAATATAGTTTTGGGGAATTAAAAAACCCATCGGGCTTAGCCCTTACTACCGCATTGCAAGGTGTTGCTGCTGCCACACCTACTGGCGATGGCTCGGGTAATGTATCTATCACCTTGGCGGCCAGCAACGTTATTAATTTTAAAATTGATTTTGGCGATGGCCAAACACAACTGGTTTCTCCGGGAACCTTGGTACATCAATACGCCAATCCAGGTACTTTTGAGTATACCATTACCGTAACGGCCAATGGTACGGGTGGAGCGGTATCAACATTAAGTAAAAAAATAACCGTGTTGCGTTTATTCAATATTCCAACAGCCATTATGACCGGCTTAACCGGCGGTACTTCCAAAATTTGGATTGCCGATAAAGGTGCTTGGGGTCATATTGGTGTTGGTCCCGCAACTTCTTTTTATCCAGAATGGTATGGTGCAGCTGCAAATAGTCGTACTGCTGCCGAGTACGACGATGAATTAACTTTCACCAAAACCGGACCCAATTCCATTTCTTTGGTATTGGATAATAAGGGTAATACTTTTATTATACCCGATTATGCCGGTTATTATAGTTTAGCTGGTGGTATAAATACTCTAAACACCACAGGTACAAAAGCCTTGGCCTTTACTGATGCCACTTCTAATAGCACCACAGCCAATTCAACCCGTATCAAATTTACAGTACCGGGCCATGGTTTATTGAGCTGGGGTGTGGGTACGTCTACGTATGAAATTTTGGAGATTACTTCAACCACACTTTCTGTGCGTAGCATTGGTGCCGATGGCAATGCCTGGTACCAAAAATTTAAAGTAAAATAATATGTACTATACCAAAAAACTAAGTTTATATATCTTCTTATGCCTGTTATTGATTGGGTGCAAAAAAGCAGGGGCCGATAGCGTAAAGCCTTCAGCCCCCGCCAATTTGCAAGTGAGCACGCAGGTAAGCCTTGATGGTAGCGGCAACGTGAACTTTACCGCCACAGCCACCAATGCGGCTTCTTATGGCTTTGTTTTTGGCGATGGTATAACTAAAACCGAACCAACTGGCATACTAACACACAAGTATACCCTTACTGGTACCAATACCTTTAGTGTAGTGGTAAGCGCAACAGCAAGCAATGGGCAATCGGTTTCTAAAACCATTTCGGTTTCGGTTACGGTAGTTCCAAGCGCACCAAGCTTATATTGGGCCGAAGAATTTGATGTAAACGGCGCACCCAATACAGCTACTTGGGGTTACGATCTAGGAAATGGCCAAGGTGGTTGGGGTAACCAAGAATTACAATATTATACCCAAAATAGCAGCAACGTGCTGGTAAGTGGCGGTACGCTTAAAATTATTGCTAAACGAGAAAATTCAAACGGATTTGCCTTTACTTCTACCCGATTGTTATCTAAAGGAAAATTTTCGGTAAAATATGGCCGCATAGATATTCGGGCAAAACTGCCTGCGGGTGGTGGCACCTGGCCTGCATTGTGGATGTTGGGGAATAACATTGATGCGGTGAGTTGGCCAAATTGCGGCGAAATTGATATTATGGAGCATAAAGGAAACGATCAAAATCGGATTCATGGCACACTCCATTACCCAGGTCGTTTTGGTGGCAATCCCGATGGTTCTACACGGGTTATTAACAATGCTTCAACCGAATTTCATATATATAGTGTAGACTGGTCTGCTACCAGCATCAAAATTTATGTAGATGACCAGTTGATACATACCGTTGCCAATTCCAATGCTTTGCCCTTTAATCAAGAATTTTTCTTGATTTTAAATGTGGCTATGGGCGGTACTTTTGGTGGTTCTGTAGATCCGGCCTTTACAAGTTCCACCATGGAAGTAGATTATATCCGCATTTATAAATAACAATTGCTTTCTTTGCATGCATTTGACCCGTAAACGGGTCAAATGCATGTTTTTATACTCTTATTCATGAAAAACCTATTCTTCATTTGCTTCTTGTTTGTCTTTTTTTCTGCTAGCAAAGGCGTATTCGCACAGCAGCAAAAAGCAACCGATCCCATTGAAACTAAAGTAAAAACCCTATTAGCCAAAATGACTTTAGATGAAAAAATAGGACAAATGAATCAGTACAATGGGTTTTATGAGGCTACCGGCCCAGCACCCAAAGAAGGCAGTGCCAAACTAAAATACGATCATTTAAAAAGTGGTTTAGTTGGGGCAGTGCTCAATGTTCGTGGTGTAGCCGAAGTGCGTAAACTACAAGAAATAGCTGTAAAGCAAACTCGTTTGGGCATTCCCTTGCTTTTTGGTTCCGATGTGGTACACGGCTATAAAACGCTTTCTCCTATTCCTTTAGCCGAATCGGCTAGTTGGGATTTGCAAGCTATGGAACAATCGGCCCGTATGGCGGCTGAAGAAGCCAGTGCGGTTGGTGTAAATTGGACTTTTGCGCCCATGGTAGATATTAGCCGCGATGCCCGTTGGGGTAGGGTAATGGAAGGTGCCGGAGAAGATCCGTATTTGGGGGCGCTCATTGCACAAGCACGTGTAAAAGGTTTTCAGGGAAAATCATTGGCAGATAAAACGTCTATTGCGGCCTGTGCCAAGCATTTTGCAGGCTATGGTTTTGCCGAATCGGGTAAAGATTACAATACCGTTGATATAGGTACCTATACCCTGTTCAATACTATTTTTCCTCCATTTAAAGCTGCCTCCGATGCTGGCGTAGCCACGTTTATGAATTCGTTTAATATTATTAATGGCGTTCCATCCACCGCCAATAAATTTTTACAAAGAGATATTCTTAAAAATGCCTGGGGGTTTAAAGGCTTTGTGGTTTCCGATTGGGGCTCAGGCTTAGAAATGGTAGACCATGGTTTTGCCAAAGATTTAAAACAAGTTACCGAACTTTCTGCTAATGCCGGCAGCGATATGGATATGGAATCGTATGCCTATGTTGCCTACCTTAAAACATTGGTAGAAGAAGGCAGGGTAGCCATTAACGTAATTGATGATGCCGTAAGCAGAATTTTACGCATTAAATTCGAATTGGGTTTATTCGATAATCCCTATAAATATTGCGATGCAAAACGGGAGAAAACAGAACTGTATAGCCCTGCTCATTTAGCCACAGCGCTAGACATGGCTAAAAAATCAATCGTATTATTAAAAAATAACCAAAACCTACTTCCCTTAGCGAAGTCACAAAAAAATATTGCGGTTATAGGTGCCTTGGCAGCCGATAAAAATAGCCCATTGGGTAATTGGCGTATGGGATCTGACGATAACTCGGCTACCTCTGTAACCGAAGGCTTAACCGCAGCTGGAATAGCATTTAGTTATGCAAAAGGTGCTGATGTTATTACCAACGAAGCCTCTTTCCCGGTAGAATTACAAATTAACACCAGCGATACTACGGGCTTTGCTGAAGCAGTGGCCTTGGCAAAAAAAAGCGAAGTAGTTATTATGGTTTTAGGCGAACACGGCATGCAATCTGGTGAAGGTCGTAGCCGCAGTAATTTAGATTTACCCGGGGTACAACAGCAACTTTTAGAAGCGGTGTATCGAGTAAATAAAAACATCGTATTGGTAGTTATGAGTGGCCGCCCTTTAGTGTTAACTTGGGCCAATATCCATATTCCGGCTATTGTAGAAGCTTGGCAATTGGGTACCACCACTGGTACCGCACTTACACAGGTATTGTTTGGCGACTACAATCCGAGTGGAAAATTAACGATGAGTTTTCCTAGAAGTGTAGGCCAAATGCCTTTGTACTACAATCACTTTTCTACGGGCCGCCCGGGACCTAAATCAGAAGTATTTTGGTCGCATTATACCGATGAATCTAACGATGCCTTGTATCCCTTTGGTTATGGCTTAAGCTATACCCAATTTGCGTATAGCAATTTGCAAACTACCGTTGCTGCAGATGGAACTATCCTAGCAAGTGTACAAGTGACCAATTCGGGCAAATACGCTGGAGAAGAAGTTGTTCAACTGTATATTAGGGATAAAGTAGCTAGTTTGGTGCGCCCCGTTCAGGAACTAAAAGGATTTAAGAAAATTAACCTAAAACCAGGCGAAAGTATTCAAGTAGCTTTTACTTTAACTGCTGCTGAATTGGGCTTTTATACCGATAAGGGCGCTTTTGTGGTAGAGCCAGGTGAATATGATATTATGGTGGGTACCAATTCTAAAGAGGTATTAAGAGCTACTGTTTCTACACAACGCTAGCCTCTTATAGGAACTTTTTAGCGCTTATTTTATTCATTCCAACTGAGAATTAATACTGGCAGTATACGTTGTAAAGCGCTCGTAAATCTTCCTCATTTAAATCGCTTCCATCGTTTTTCCCTAAAAAATGCCGTTTGAATGCAGCCATAGCTGCGGCGCCATCTTTGGTATCGTATCCAATAACTCGGAGGGCTAGTAATGGGTCGAACGTAGTTGGAATAGGCTCGGTAAGCAGAGGTGCTGGCATGTAACCAAAACCTTTTTCTGCCAATTTTGCCCAAGGGAAATAGGTGCTGGGGTCCACCTTTCGGCTAGGGGCAATATCCGAATGCCCAATAAAATTAGATTGTGGAATAGTATAGCTTGTTTTTAGTTTTTGCAATACGGCTATCAGCGCATTGATTTGTGCATCACTAAATGGGCTAAAGCCATCATTATCCAATTCAATACCAATAGCTACCGAATTGATGTCCGTAATACTTCCCCATTTGGCCACACCGCCATGCCATGCTCTTAAATAATCGTTTAGTAGTTGCGTTACGTTGCCATCGGTACCAATAATGTAGTGGGCACTTACTTGTGGTTTGGCTAGCGTAAAGGTTTTAAGGGTTTCTGCTGTACTTTTTTGGGCCGTATGGTGAATGATTACATAATTTGGCTTACGCAGATTGAAGTTTACGGTAGATACCCACTGACTTGCCAGCGCATTTCCTGCAGAATCTAAATAGGCGTTTGTTTCCTTCTTTTTTAAGTCTTTTGTAAAGCTTCGAATTTGCGTGTTGTATATTTTCTCACTCCCTTTATAGGGGTTGCTGGCACAAGAGGCTAACAGAACTAATAAACCGATTCCTGCAATTTTGCGCATAGGCGTTAGTTAGCAAATAGCGGTAAAGCGTGTTGTATTCTTTGTAAGGTTTTTTCCTTACCAATAGTTGCTGCAATATCAAATACAGCGGGGCCAAATTTTCCGCCTACCAACATAATGCGGAAAGGAAGCATGAGTTCACCTACTTTTAATCCGGCCTGTTCGGCTTGGGTTTTAAACAGCTCTTCTAGTGCGACACTATCCCAAGAGTTTGATTGGCTAAATTGATGAATCAAGTTAGTAAAAAAGGCTCCTTTTTCGGCACTCCACTTTGGTTTCACCGAATCTATATCTATGCTTGTTGGCTCTGTAAAAAAGAAGGAGGCTTGTGGCCAAAAATCGCTTAAGAGTACAAGGCGTTCTTTTACCAATTCGAGTATGCGCTTAAAATAGGCATCGTTGGCAATTTCAGGTTTCGCCAAAAAGCGGTGTACTTCCTCTGCCAATCGAGTTTTGTCTAAGCGTTTTACCCACTCGGCATTGTACCATTTCGCTTTCTCAAAATCGAATTTAGCGCCTGCATGGCTTACCCTGCTAAAGTCAAATTTTTCAATCAATTCGGTTAGGCTAAACAATTCTTGGTCGGTACCGTCGTTCCAGCCCAATAGTGCCAATAAGTTTAAAAATGCTTCGGGTAAAAAGCCCAACTCTCTAAATCCGGGGGTTAGTTCTTCTGAGTTGGGGTCTTTCCAATTCATGGCAAATACCGGAAATCCGAGTCGATCCCCATCTCGTTTGCTTAATTTTCCGTTGCCATCTGGTTTTAATATGAGGGGTAAATGTGCCCATTGTGGCATGTCTGCCTTCCATCCCAAATACTCCCATACTAATAAGTGTACTGGTGCCGAGGGCAACCACTCTTCGCCTCTAAAGGCATGGCTAATTTTCATTAAATAATCGTCTACTACCACGGCTAAATGATAGGTGGGCATGCCATCGGCTTTTAGCAATACTTTATCGTCTACTAAATTGGTATCAAAGCTTACTTCACCGCGAATCATATCGGTAAAATGTACAGTTTCGTTGGTTGGCATTTTAATGCGTATGACATGTGGTACGCCGCTGGCTAAAAGTTGTGCTACTTCTTCTGCCGCCAGGCTAGTAGAATTGCGTAATTGCGCTCTATAAGCCTGCCCGTATTGAAAATTAGGAACGTCTTTTCTCCATTTATCTAATTCTTCGGGGGTATCAAAAGCATAATAAGCATGCCCTTGGGCTACCAATTGTTCGGCATAGCTGCGGTAGTTTGCTTTACGTTCGCTTTGGCGATAAGGCGCATAGGGCCCACCCACGTGCGGACCTTCATCGGGCAGTAAACCGCACCAGTTTAAACAATCTAAAATGTATTGTTCGGCCCCCTCTACAAAGCGGGTTTGGTCGGTATCTTCGATGCGTAACACAAAGGTGCCCTTGTGTTTTTTTGCAAATAAATAATTAAATAACACGGTTCTTACGCCGCCTAGGTGCAATCCACCGGTAGGGCTGGGCGCAAATCGTACTCTTATGTTGGTAGCCTGCATAGCTAGCAAAGATACGGTTTTGCTCGTGATGTACTCATAGCTAAGGCCCGAAGATAGGTGTAGGCAATATGCTTTTTACTTATTATCTTGCTTATTCAATTTTAAAATTTGATGAAAAGACTTGGTATAACCCTTTTGTTTTTAGCTTCTGTAAAGCTATTTGCACAAAATTTAGCTCCCTTAAGTGTCGAAAAAATTATGCGCAATCCGCAATGGATAGGCGTAGCGCCCAGCAATGTTGCTTGGGGCTTAAGTAGTAACAAAGTATATTTTAATTGGAATCCGGATAAAAAAACAACCGATCCTATATTTAGCATTGGTTTAATTGCCACTACACCGCAAGTAGTTAGCGATGCTGAAGAGCAAAGCTTAAACAGACGCAATGTGGTTTTCAACAAGAAAAACACCCAAGCTCTTTTTGAGCGCAATGGCGATTTATTTCTTTTAACTATTGCCACCGGCAAAGAAAAAGCGCTAAGCAATACTGTTGAAAGAGAAAGTAATGCTTCTTTCTCGGGGGATGAGCGCACCGTTATTTTCCAAAAAGGAGAAAACCTATTTAGCATTTCTTTAGTAGATGGAAGTTTAACGCAACTAAGTAATTTATCTAGAGCTAAAAAGCGTGGAGAGCCCAGTTTAAGCAAACAAGATCAGTGGTTAAAAACCGATCAATTGCAAACCTTCGATTTTGTGCGCCAAGAAGCCGAGCAGCAGAAAACCGCAGAGGCCGAGCGTAAGGCAAAGGAACCTAACCGCCCAAAAGAATTTAGTTTAGACGATAAGAGTTCCTTGACCAGCATGAAGGCTAGCCCTGATATGCGTTATTTGGTGTTCAAAATCAGTAAAAATCCGGAAGGAAATCAGAATACCATTGTGCCCAATTACATTACCGCCTCCGGCTATGTAGAAGATATTCCGGGGCGTACCAAAGTGGGTAATCAATTGACTACGTACCAAAGTTATGTGTACGATCGCACCCGCGATACTATTTATGCCATATCTACCAAAGACATACCGGGCATTAAAGATTTACCCGATTATGTGAAAGATTACCCTAAACAATTAGAAGAACGCACTAAAAAGAATGAAGACCGTAAGGTGAGTATTGTGGGTCCGTATTGGAACGATGCCGCTACACAAGCCGCGGTACTGGTTTATGCATTAGATAATAAAGACCGCTGGGTGATGAAGTTAGATCCCAGCACTGGGCAGTTAAGTTTATTGGATCGTCAGCGTGATGAGGCTTGGATTGGTGGTCCGGGTATTGGCGGCAGCTTTGGCGGTGCCAACATGGGGTGGATTGACAACGAAACTATTTATTATCAAAGTGAAGCCAGCGGTTATTCGCACATTTACACGCAAAAGATAAGCGGTGGGGCTAAAAAACAACTTACTTCTGGTTCTTGGGAGGTACAAAGCCTGCGTTTATCTACCGACAAAAAAACCTTTTACTTTAGTGCAAACAAGCAACACCCTGGTATTACGCATTTCTACCGCATACCGACGAATGGAGGGGAAATTATCCAACTCACCAGCATGAAGGGTGGTAACGAAGTAAGCCTTTCGCCCGATGAAAAGTGGTTGGCCATTCGCTATTCGTACAGCAATAAACCTTGGGAATTGTATCTCCAAGAAAACAAGCCAGGCGCCAAAGCCAAACAAATTACGCAATCTACTTCGGCTGAGTTTAAGAGCTATGCCTGGAGAGAGCCGGACATGATTAGCTTTAAAAACAGGTATGGTGCCGATGTATATGCTAGGCTGTATGTGCCTGCTAAACCACACCCCGATAAACCAGCTGTTGTGTTTGTGCATGGTGCCGGTTATTTGCAGAATGTGCATTATTGGTGGAGCCAGTATTTTAGAGAATTCATGTTTAATAATTTATTGACGGATGCGGGTTATACCGTTTTGGATATTGATTATACGGCTAGTTCGGGCTATGGCCGCAATCACCGTACGGGTATTTACCGCCATATGGGCGGAAAAGATTTAAGCGACCAAGTGGATGGCGTAAAACTGTTGGTAGAGAAATACGGTGTAAATCCTAAACACGTAGGTTTATACGGCGGTTCTTATGGTGGTTTTATTACCCTAATGGGTTTACTAACCGAACCGGAAGTATTTAGCTCGGGAGCAGCCCTGCGCTCGGTAACCGATTGGGCGCATTACAACCATGGTTACACATCCAACATTTTAAACGAACCTGTTTTAGATGAAAAAGCCTACAAACAAAGTTCGCCCATTTATTTTGCCGATGGCTTAAAAGGAAATTTATTGATGTGCCACGGCATGGTTGATGAAAATGTACAGTTTCAGGATATTGTTCGCTTTAGCCAACGCTTAATAGAGTTGGGTAAAAACAATTGGGAGTTGGCCGTTTATCCGGTAGAAGACCATGGCTTTACCGAGCCAGCCAGCTGGACGGATGAGTACAAACGAATTTTTAACTTATTTGAACGCACACTTAAATTAAATTAATTTTTTTAAAATGAAAAATGCTCTAAAAATAAAACTAGCCGTGGTATTGTACATCATTTATTGGTGGCTTACCATAACCTTTTGTGTACCTTCAGTAACTATACACACTCTTTTTAATGCTGAAATCGATTTTAGCACATATCTTAAGTATATGATGGCCCTAATAGTCACTATACCTGCGATTAATCGGTTTGTAAATTTTCTAGTGGATTTAATTATTAAAAGCCCCCTTTCAAATAATGAGGTAAATTATTATGTAGGTGATGAAACAGATAAACCATGGAGAGTTTATTTAAAATCTGGACTTTATGCCTCCGCCCTTTTTTGGATGCCAACATTTATAAATTTCCAAATTCAAACCAGTCAAAAAGAACTCTTTGCGAATGATTTCTTTTGGATAGGCTTCTGCAAATTTTTTATTGTTGCCTTTTTGTTTTATTGTATCGACGAGTTATTGGTTGAAGCCATTAAAAAAAGACTTCCTAAAAGCAATAGTTGATAAAATTTAGGAACAAGGTTAAAACGAATATTCAGTTATGCCTTCAGGCTAAATAACACTTTTTTAGTTTGTCGCAGATTACTCAGCTTTCACCTCAATTTTTCCATTTAAAGGTTTTGATGAATACATCAATATCTTTTTTTATAAAGTTGAGCACAGGTTTTATAGAATCTATTCGAGGTTGTTCGTTAAAATACAGGGCAGCTCGTAGGTAGTTTTTACTGCTATCTGTAAGGTAAAACTGTACTGCCGATGCGGTATTACCTGCTATGGTATAATAAATGCCGTATACCTTTTTTTCGGGGTAATAAATAATACCCTCATCAATGGCAGTGGCTTTTACGGTATGTTTAAAGGCGAAAGTTCGGGCATCTTCGCTCAGTTGGTTGAGCATTTTCGGAGAGTTTATGGGTAAATAACTCAAGTGTAGTCGACCGTTAAATTGCGGAAATGCGACATCAATCCAATAGGGTTTGGCATCTGCTCGGGTATCAGCCTGCACCTGGGCATATACCGGATAGTCAAAGCCGTAAGGAGCATTTGTCCGATAGCTTTGGTATTTTTTTTCTGGAAAATCTATTCTAAAATAACCTCGTGGCTTAGGTGTATAATTACTCCCGCAAGCACTAAAAATCAAACCCATACCCAATACAGCTAGGAGTACTTTCAGAAAACTCATGGATTAGCTGTTCCAAATTTGCCAAGCTTTTTCTGCTTGAATATGTAGCATTTCTAAGCCGTTTTTAATGGCGGCACCTTTTTGTTTGGCTCTTTTTAAAAATTCGGTTTCTGCGGGGTTGTATACTAAATCGTACACCAGGTGTTTATCAGTAAGGTGTTCGTACGGAATATCGGGGCATTCGTTTATGTTTGGGGACGTGCCCAAGGGTGTGGTATTGATAATGAGCAGGTGTTCTTTTAGTAAATCGGCGGTAACATCAGCATAGCCCAATTGTTTACTACGGGCTCTTCTGCACACTATTTGGTATTCTATATGCAGTTTTTTAAGTACGTAGGCCACTGCTCTGGATGCCCCACCACTTCCTAAAATTAAGGCTTTTTGATGCCGCTTGTGTAACATGGGTTTTAGGGAGTGCTCAAAACCATAGGCATCGGTGTTGTAGCCTATTAAACGAATTTGTGTGGAGGATAGTTCTCCGCTAAAAAAGTCTTCAACCGGGTGGCTATTGGCAATTTTAATGCAGTTTACGGCATCAATTTCTTTAGCGGCTTCATCTAGACTATCCATATAATAAATAATCCCAATTTTATGCGGGTGGGTAACATTCAATCCACATAAATCGGGATTACTCTTTATAATTTCCGGGAAATCGCTAATGGATTCGATGGGGAAAGCCACGTATTCATGATCTGATAAGCTCTCTTTTTTAAACTTGTCTGTAAAATAGCCAACTGAAAAGGAGTGTGCCAATGGGTACCCGATAATGCCGTATTTTTTCATGTTATGAATGCAGAAATTACTTCCCTTGATCTAAAAAGCGACTAAAGGTATCTCCTCTTAAACCAAGTCGGATGGTTTCTAATGGAATAACTTCTGCTGGGGCGATGTTACCTAGGTTTACATTGGTACCAATTAGTTTTATAAACCATACTTGTTGGGCTTTAATGGGGGCTTCCCAAATAATGGTTTCAGCGGGTATTTGGGTTAAAATTTCATCTACCAAACCTTCTCTTACTTCTCCAGAATCACGGTATATACCTACGTTTCCACCTTCACGAGCTTCTGCAATTACCTTCCAAGAACCGGCTTCAATTTCGGCTTTCATGAGGGCAATCCATTTGTATGGGGCAAATATTTTAGCAGCATCTTTAGATCCTACTTCAGAAATTACGGTTACTTGTTCACTTAGTTTACGAATGTATTCACATTTTTCTTCGTGTTCGATATCCATAGAACCGTCCGATACTTCGGCATATTGCATATCGTATTTGTCTAGTACTCGGCGGTAATCGTCAAATTGATTGCGAATGGCAAAGGCCTCGAACAATGTACCTCCAAAATAGGTTGGAATACCTGCATCTTTGTATACCTGCAGTTTTTTGTCTAAGTTGGGTGTTACATAAGAAGTAGCCCAGCCCAGTTTTACAATATCGGTATGTGTTCCGGAAACTTCTAAAAAGTCTTCAATTTCACGGATACTTAAGCCCTTATCCATAACCATGGTTATGCCACTATTTCTTGGTTTTTGGGTGCGTTCGGGGATATTATTTAAGGTATAATTCATGCTGCAAATGTCCAAAAAAAATCTAACTATTAAAGTGTTGTGAGTGTTTATCTGGTATACCGATTAATGACATCGATAATTACCTTGTTTTCTTGTAATTGGGGGAGGTATTCGAATAGGATATGATGTTTTTCCGGATCGGTATTGAGTGCAATTTCTAGGAAAGCCAACGCTTCTGCATATTGTCCATCGGCAAAGAGGTAGGCCACCATGCGGTAGTAGAGTTCGGCTGCATCTGGGTTGGTTTTAATACCTTCCGAAATGGTTTCAATTGCTTGGGCAAGTTTCTTTTGCTCAAATAATATAGAAGAGTAATCTAACCAAGCTTCAATATCTATGGGATTAAGTTCTACTACCTTTTCGTAGGCTTTTTCAGATTCGTCTAATTGTTTGAGCTTGTATTGCGCATCGGCAATGGCAAACCAAAAATCTGGATTTTGATCGTCTAACTCCAACGCTTTTCTATAAAAATGGAGCGACTCAAAAAAGCGTTCTTCAAAGTCTAGCGTTACGCCTATGCCAAACCAAGCATCGGCTTGTTCGGGATCCATTTTTACCGCCTTTTTGTAATATTTACGAGCCTCGTCCATTTGCTCTAATTTTTCGTAGCATTCGCCAATGGCACAATAGGTGTCTCCATTGGGTGGTTCGTACTCAAAGGTTTGTTTATACACCTCAATAGCTTCGCTGTAGCGATCTAAATTAACCAATGAATTGCCTTTGTTGAAATAAGCCGATGAAAAATTTTCTTTGATTAAAATGGCATAATCGTAAGCATCAATGGCTTTTTCGAATAAATTTAATTTATTGTATGCATTGCCTAGGTTGTACCAAGCGGCGTATGAGTAGGGCTCTGTATCAATGTATTGTTTATAAAATTCAATGCATTCTTCTTGTTTATCGAGCACATCGTAGCAAAAAGCCAACTCGTAAAGGGCTTCTTGGTTTTCCATATTGCTTTCTAAGCACTCTTTTAAGTAGGTTATTGCCGATTCATAATCGGCCATATTTTGGTAAACGTAGGCAATGTGTAAGAGAATTTCATCTCTACTTTCAGTCATTTCTAAGGCCTTTTTATAGTTTTCTAGTGCCTCGGTATGTTGTTCTAGGCCTTCAAAAATGGTGCCCCTTAGGGTGTAAATATCAGGGTCAGATGCTTCTAAGGTTTCGGCTTTATCTAAGGCAGCAAAAGCTTTGTTTAGTTGGTTGGTTACTAAAAATAATTGTGCTTGTTTTACTAAAAATACCGAGACAAAGGGGTGTTGGCTTAGGGCATATTCTACTACCTGAAGTGCCTTTATGGGGTCATTTTTTTCGATATAATAATCTATGATGTTTTCAAATGCTTGCGCATCGAAGAAATACTGATCCTGATTGCGGATCATTTCTTCGTAGCGTTCTACTGAAAATTTAGGATCTTCACTAAATCCAAATTCAAATTCTTCTTCCATCCTCGTAAACTAATATGCGCTTTTAAAGCTATATCATCAATAATCTTGCCAAGACTAATTAATGTTTAAAATACCTCAAAAATGTCTTTCTTATAGATTTAGTTTTCCACATCTCTACACTAAACGAGTGCCTGGTTTGTTACTGTAAGGCTTTTTATAATTATGGGACTTAATATTACTTAGTAAGGTAACAAGGTACTTAGTAACTGAATTGCTTGTTCGGCTTAATGGATGAATAACTTATAGCCTCTGCCGTGTACGTTCATTATTTCTACTTTCGGATCGGCTTTTAAGTATTTGCGCAATTTGCTGAGAAATACGTCCATGCTACGGCCATTAAAGTAATTATCGTCGTGCCATATGGCTAAAAGTGCCTCTTCTCGGGTTAATACTTGGTTTTGTTTCTGGCACAATAGTTTTAACAATTCTGCTTCTTTGGTACTTAATCGCTGGGTATTTTCTTTATAGATAATTCGCTGTGCCGCCACATCAAATATAAAATCGCCAATTTGAAAGCTGCTTTGCTGCACAATTGTCTCATCGTTTTTATTTTCTGAAACTCGTTTTAAGAGCGCATTAATACGCAGAAGTAATTCTTCGATTCTAAATGGTTTGGTAATATAATCGTCGCCACCGAGGGTAAAAGCTTCTGTTTTATCCTCAATCATGGTTTTGGCGGTTGCAAAAATGAGCGGAATGTGCTCATTTATTTTCCGAATTTCTTTGCCAAGGGTAAAGCCGTCTTTTTTGGGCATCATTACATCTAAAATGCAGATATCAAATGCTTCTTTGGTGAAGGCTTGTAATCCCTCGTCGCCATCGCTGCAGCGTACTACCTCGAACTTTCCTTTGAGTTGCAAATATTCTTGTAAGAGTAGCCCCAGGTTAGGGTCGTCTTCTACTAATAGTATTTTTTTCATGCTAGTGGGATACTAATTTCAAAGGTAGAACCTTTGTGTTTTTCACTCTTCACTTTTATTTGCCCCTTTAATAAGCGCACAATAGTGTTTACGTAACTTAAGCCCAAGCCAAATCCTTTTACATTGTGTACGTTGCCAGTAGGTATTCTATAAAATTGATCAAAAATTTTATCAATTTGGTCTTTGCTCATTCCTAGGCCATTATCCTTTACTATACATACTACGTGCTTCCCAAGGTTTTGTGTACTAATTTTAATTTTTGCTTCTCCATCGCAATACTTAAGAGCGTTGTCTATTAAATTAAATAGTACGTTCGATAGATGTAATTCATCGGCAAATACCACATCATTTTTTGCTTGTAAATCTAACTGAATTTTGGCTTTTTGTTTTTCGAGTTGTAAGCTCATGCTATCGGCTACGGCAGCAATGAGGGTGTTTAATTCTATGGCTCTATTTTCTAGTTTAAAATCTTCTTTATCTACTTTGGCTAGGTGTAAAACACGTTCAATGTGATTTCCAAGTCGAATATTTTCATCGTAAATAATAGTAGCTAAGCGCTCTATCTGTGCCCGGCCTCCACTCAATTCTTCATCTTTTAAAGCCTCACTGGCAATCATAATGGTAGCTACAGGTGTTTTAAACTCGTGGGTCATGTTGTTTATAAAATCGGTTTTCATTTCCGATATTTTTTTCTGTTTTAAAATAAGTTGCAAGGTATATCCAAAACTACCCAATAAGATGAGTAATAAACCTCCAGAAAGCGCCATAATCCAGGCCATATTTGCCAAAATATATTTGCTTTTGTTCGGAAAACTAAGCAAAAGCCAACCGCTTTCTTTAATCATTTCTTTTGGGAAGAGTTGTGTTTTATACACTTCACCGGTATGCGAATGTTCGATAGTTTCAGTTGGGGTGTCTATCTTATTTGTGGCGTTTGCTTGCTGTATTTTGTAGGTAAAACTTCCGGTAATGCCTTTGTTCTGTAATTCTTTACGCAGAAGTTGTTTTACCATATTTGATTGTATGCGCTTATTTAACGGCATTTTAGCCGAACCAAATTCTTGTGCCAAATCTTGCAATACATTTTTTTTACTTGCTTGTACAGAATCTAAGAAGTGCTGCACGAGTTGTTCATCAGGCGCAGTAGTCGCATCGCTTCTACTTATGTTTGTGAGCCTTGGTTTAGCTAGGGTAATAAGTTTAGGTCCATTTTGCGGGTCGAAGACAATGTACTGCCGAATAGAATCTACCGGGTTTTGTTTTGTAAAACTGAGTTTCGGAACCCGATGCTGTAATACTTGTTGATGTATGCCGCCAAATGGATCTACAAATTGTACCAATTCTTGTTGCAATTCCCCCTCTTCTTCTACTTGTTGTTTAGTAGCGTCGTAAGAAAATACTACTGGGTAACGGGCCCGAAGCAAACTGTCTCGTATGGTAAACAAACTATCTGCTTTTTGCTGTTCTTTGCTTAAAAATTGCGCATAAGATTCTTTTCGGGCTGCCGAATTTTGCTTCAACTGGCTGGTTGCTTGTTCTAGATTTATTCTTTTTTGAGATTCATTTCTGGTGTTTACTGCCTTTTTTAATAAAAAATTATAGGCTTCTTGCCGTTCTAGTTTCTTAGCCACATTGCTAAGCGCCTCGTTTACATTTTGATCGAACAGTTGCGATTTTAATTGATAAGATTGGTTAAGGAAATACCATTGCATAGCCAATACACCCAATAGGGCTATAGCCATTAGGCCGGTTATGAGCACAATGTTTTTCCGTTTCATGCTTCAAAAATACCCAAGCTTGGCGTAGCGCCACCTATTTTAACACTTTTTAACAAGCTTTTAACAAAATACTAGGAAGTAGCGCCTTATTTTTGACTTATTAAATGTAATTAATAGTATAAAGGGTTAGATTATATTTTTTGGTTTGTGTAATGCCAAAAAAGCCGCTCCGAATTTCTTCGGAACGGCTTTTTTGCTAAAAGAGTTTTTTCTTAGAATGGAAGATCATCTTCAGCACCCGGTTCAGCAGATAAATCTGCAGGTGCAGCAAATTCTGGTGTAGGTGCAGCACTAGCAGCGCCTCCCAAAATGTTTAATCTCCACACCGAAAGGGTGTTAAAATATTGTGTTTTTCCGTTTTTATCAGTCCACGGACGGCCACGTAAGTTAAAAAATACCTCTACTTGGTCGCCTACTTTTACAGTATCAAGTAAGTTTACTTTATCTTGTACTGCTTCTAATTTTACGTATTCCGGGTAGCTCGGATTTTCTGCATATTCAATTACCACTTCACGTTTTTTGAACTTTTCGCTCACGGTAATTACTTCGCTAACCTCGTGTACTTTTCCTTTAATATCCATTAATTCTTATTTTTTAAAATACCAGTAACAAATCTCCATATTTTAATTGATTAACTTTGCAAAATATCATGCAAGTTTTCCACACCAAAAATAAAATTATCATCACCTGTAATAAGCGCCTAGCGCCTTATTTGCAAGCGGAAGTAGAAGCCCTAGGCTTTACTCCCGATAGGGTGTTTAGTACTGGTTTAGAATTAACAGGTACCGTAACCGATTGTATCAAACTCAATCTTAATTTGCGTTGCGCCAGCCAGGTACTTTATTCATTAAAAAGCTTTATAGCCGATAACCCCGCTCGTTTATATAAAGAGTTGGTTGAAATGGAGTGGGAGAATTTAATTGATTTCACCGGTTATTTCTCCGTGACCTCTAATGTAGATAACGAAACCATTACCACCCCTTTGTTTGCCAATTTAAAGGTAAAGGATGCCATTGTAGATCGAATTAAAGAGAAAAAAGAAATTCGCCCCAATACCGGACCGGAGTTAGATAAAGTCGTTATCCACTTGTATTGGAAAGATGATAAAGCGGACATATTTTTAGATACATCGGGCGAAACTTTGGCCAAACACGGCTATCGTAAATTGCCTGGCAAAGCACCTATGTTGGAGGCTTTAGCAGCTAGTACCATTATGGCAACAGATTGGGATCAAAAAAGCCCTTTCGTAAACCCCATGTGTGGTTCGGGTACCTTGGCCATAGAAGCCGCCTTGTTGGCAACCAACAAACGCCCAGGTTTATTCCGCATGAATTATAGCTTTATGCACGTATTGGGTTACGAGGAAGAGGTGTTTTTTACGGAACGCAGGTTATTAAAAGATCAATCGGTTAAAACCATCGATTTTGAAATTATTGCCACCGATATTTCGGCTGATGCAGTAGATATAGCTCAAAAAAATGCACAAACAGCTGGCGTAGATCAATTAATTACGTTTAAGGTATGCGATTTTGCCGAAACACCCGTTCCGAGTACACTGGGCGTGATTATGTTTAATCCCGAGTATGGTGAGCGTATGGGCCTGCACACCAAGCTAGAGGCCACCTACAAACGCATAGGCGATTTTATGAAGCAAGAGGCCAAAGGCTACCGAGGCTATATTTTTACTGGTAACCCCGATTTGGCGAAACGTATAGGCTTAAGAGCTTCGCGAAGAATAGAATTTTATAATGGTAAATTAGATTGCCGTTTATTAGAATATGAATTATACGAAGGCAGCAGAAGAGAAAGTCCGGATGCAGCCCCATTAGCTTAACTAATTTATGAAACTTTCTGTTTTAGTGTTGATTAATGCCTTAGCTGTTGCCCTATCTTTAGCACTGTTAAACTTCTACTTTCAGCACAATTGGCTATATATGTTGGCTACCTTGGTGGTTGCCCTGGGTACCAGTTTTGTTGTATTTTACTACCTTACCGAACGTTTTGTGTACAGTAAAATTAAGCTTATCTACAAGCTTATTCACAATTTAAAATTGGGGAAAGATTTAAAAGATGCGCTTGGCGAATATGTGAGCGATAATCCCATTTACGATGTAGAGCAAGAAGTAAAAGAGTGGGCCATTAATAAAAAATCTGAGATAGATAGTTTAAAGAAACAAGAAGAGTTTCGTCGAGAATTTTTGGCCAATATTTCTCATGAATTTAAAACGCCACTTTTTGCTATTCAAGGCTATATTGAAGCGCTGCAAGACGATTTGTTATCTAACCCAGAACAAACCGAAAGGTTTCTTAAAAAAGCAGCCAAAAATGTAGACCGATTGAGTTATTTGGTAAAAGATTTAGATGCCATTTCTAAACTCGAAAGCGGCGAATTACCTATCAATTACGAAATTTTTGATATTAGCGCCTTGTTGCAAGAGGTGGTAGAATCGCTTGAATTGCAAGCAAAAAAACACCATATAAACCTTGAATTTAAAGACAAATACCAAACCGTAACCAAGGTAGAAGCCGATCGAGAAAAAATAAGACAAGTTTTGGTTAATCTGATTGATAACTCTTTAAAATATGGCAAACCCAATGGTACTACTGCCTTAAAATTATTTGAACTACACGATCAAATATTGGTTGAAGTAACCGATGATGGTGTGGGCATAGAAGAAAAATATCAGTCCCGTGTTTTCGAACGGTTTTATCGAACCGATCAAAGTCGTTCTAGAGAAATTGGTGGTTCTGGCTTAGGGTTGGCCATTGTAAAACACATGCTCGAGGCCCAAAATCAAACCATTACTGTTCGCAGTACCGAGGGCATAGGCTCTACCTTTGGATTTACCCTCCAGAAAGCATAGACTTAACATTAACTTAACACAGCAATTATAACTTTGATTAATTAAAATCAACTCAAATGTCATTAAACACCATTTTTCAGTACTTTATACCTAAGGACAAGAATTTTTTCCCACTTTTCGAGCAGGCAAGCAACAATTTGATTAATATGGCCGAAGTATTAAACAAAGCCGTTAACACCAAAAATGTTGATGATCGCTTGGAGCTTTTTAAAGAGATTGAAACGATGGAACATATCGGCGACGATATAACCCACCAAATTTATTTAGAACTTAGTAAAAACTTTATAACCCCATTTGATAGAGAAGATATTCATCAATTAGCTAGTGCAATTGACGATGTGGCTGACTATATCCATGGTTCAGCAAATAGAATGCATTTATATAATGTGGACCACATTACTGAACCTATTCAAAAACTGGCCGAATTAATTTTACAAGCTGTGATAGACTTGGATAAGGCTATTAGGGAGTTGAAAAATTTAAAAAATAAAAGAGCTATTGCCGATTCTTGTATACGCATCAACAGCATTGAAAACCAAGCCGATTATGTGTTTGATAAAGCTGTTGGCGAACTATTTGATTTCGAAAAGGATGCCGTTCAACTTATAAAATACAAAGAAGTATTAGCGGCACTAGAATCCGCAACTGATATGTGCGAAGATGCAGCCAACGTATTGGAATCTATTTTAGTTAAACACGCTTAAGCAAGAGCTATGGGCTTAACGCTACTTTTCACCATTATTGGGCTTGCCTTGGTATTCGATTATATCAATGGTTTTCACGATGCAGCCAATTCTATTGCCACAGTAGTTTCCACCAAAGTACTTAGTCCATTTCAGGCAGTAGTATGGGCTGCCTTTTTTAATTTTTTAGCCTATTGGGTATTTGGCTTTGGCGTTGCCGATACCGTTGCCAAAACGGCAAACACCATGGATATTAACCTTACTGTTATTTTAGCTGGTATTATCGCTGCCATTGCTTGGAACTTATTAACGTGGTGGTTGGGTATTCCATCTAGTTCATCGCATACATTAATTGGTGGATTTGCCGGTGCAGCCGTTGCGCACGCCGGTGTAGGCTCGGTAGTATGGTTTACAGCCGGTAAAGATGGTGGTTTGCCTTCGGGTGTATTGGTTGTTGCATCTTTCATCGTATTAGCTCCACTTATTGGCATGTTAGTTTCCTATTTCTTATCTGTATGGTTGCTACATTCTTCTAAAAAAGCAATTTTACCTAAAATTTGTACCTTGATAATTATGGCCGTTACAGCGTTGTTTGTACGTAGCCGAATGATATTTGAAATTAAAAAACCCCGTTTCGATTCTCATTTCTGGAGTGTTGTTGCAGAATCACACAATTTAAAATGGCTTTTATTTGCTGGAATTGTTTTTTCGATAGGCTTCTTCTGTTTAATTTTTAGCAGCTTAAGCGAAATAAAAGCAAGTGCATGGTTGCGTAAAATGCAATTGGTATCTTCCGCAGCTTTTAGTTTGGGCCACGGTGGTAATGATTCCCAAAAAGTAATGGGTATTATTGCCGCTGCCGTAGCTGTTTACATTCATACCTCGGGCGTTGCGCAAGAAAGCTTACCGGCTTGGTTAGATGTGGCCTTGCCAAATGGCGATAACCCAGGTCATATTCCAGGGTGGATTCCTTTAGCTTGTTACACGGTAATTGCTTTAGGAACGCTAAGTGGTGGTTGGAAAATTGTAAAAACAATGGGTTCTAAAATTACCAAAGTAACGCCATTTGAAGGAGTTGCCGCCGAGTCTGCAGGAGCCTTAACCTTATTTTTTACCGAACACTTTAAAATACCAGTTTCTACCACACACACCATTACTGGATCAATTATTGGAGTTGGATTGAGTAAACGAATTTCTGCAGTACGTTGGGGAGTAACCGTAAACCTAATTTGGGCATGGGTATTAACCATTCCAGTTTCTGCTTTATTAGCGGCTATACTGTATTACGTTTTCTCGTTCTTTTTAGACTAAAGAGTTGATTAGGCAATATAAAAAAACCATCCTGATTTTTCAGGATGGTTTTTTTGTTATGTACGAATAGGTGTTTTAGGCTAATAACCGTATCGGCTCTTCCAATAACCCTTTAAGGGTTTGTAAGAAAGCGGCACCTGTTGCGCCATCAACCACACGGTGATCACAACCTAAGGTTAATTTCATCACATTTCCTGGTACCACGGCTCCGTTTTTAATTACTGGAACTTCTTGTATGGCTCCTACTGATAAAATGGCTCCATCGGGTGAGTTGATAATTGACGTAAACTCATCAATACCAAACATGCCTAAATTAGATACGGTAAAGGTAGAGCCTTCCCAATCGGCAGGTTGAAGTTTTTTAGCCTTAGCACCAAATTCTTTCACTTCCGCAGAAATATGAGAAAGCGATTTTCCATCAGCAAAACGCACCACCGGAACCAATAAGCCATCTTCTACCGCCATGGCAACGCCAATATTGGTATGTTCGTTGAAGCGAATGGTATCGCCACCCCACGATGAATTTACAGCCGGATGTTTCTTTAATGCATTGGCCACGGCTTTAATCACGATATCGTTAAAAGATACTTTTACCGGCGCTACCGCATTAATTTGTGTACGAGCGGCCATGGCATTTTCCATGTTTACGCTAATGGTTAAGTAGAAATGAGGAGCGGTAAACAAACTTTCTCCTAAACGTTTGGCAATTACTTTACGCATTTGCGAAACAGGTACTTCGGTATATTTTTCTTCGCCTACAAAGCTCTGAATGCTTGGTGTAGCAGATGTGCTAGCTACTGGAGTAGCGCTAGTGGCCGCAACCAGAGCAGCACCCGGTACAAAGCCGTCGATATCTTTCTTCACAATACGCCCACCTTCGGCACTGCCATGTACTTGGCGTAAATCAATCCCTTTTTCTTGCGCAATTTTACGAGCCAAGGGCGATGCTTTTACTCGTGAATCGTCGCTACTAGTAACAAATGCCGCATTATTGCTTGTTGTTGCAACTGGAGCAGCAATGGGAGCTGCTGTTGCCACTGGGGCAGGTTCAGCCATAGGCGCCGGAGTACTTGGGGCTGCTGTTAATAAAGGCGTTACATCGGTACCCTCTTTGCCTACAATGGCAATAATATCATTTACTTTGGCTGCTTGTCCTTTTTCTACACCTACGTAGAGTAAGGTTCCTTCGGCATAAGCTGTTACTTCCATGGTTGCCTTATCGGTATCCACGTCTGCCAAGGCATCGTCGCTTTTTATTTTATCACCCACTTTTTTGTGCCATTCTGCAATTATCCCTTCGGTCATTGTATCGCTTAATAAAGGCATGCGGATAACCGTAGCACCTAATGATTCTGGTGTTACGCTTGCGCTAGCTGCAGGAGCCGCTGCAACCGGGGCAGCTTCTAGCACAATAGGTGCTGGTTTTTCGGCAGCAGGGGCAGGGCTAGCAGTTAATAATGCTTGGTAATCTTCGCCTGGGGCACCAATAATAGCAATAATCGAGTCAACTGGAGCGGCCTGACCTTCAGCTATACCTACATAAAGTAGGGTACCTTCTTGGAAAGATTCGAAATCCATGGTTGCTTTATCGGTTTCTACTTCGGCAACTAAATCGCCAGAGTTTATTTTATCACCCACTTTTTTATGCCACTTCGCAATCACCCCTTCAGTCATGGTGTCGCTCATTTTGGGCATGCGCACTACTTCAGCCATATTTTTATTGATTTAAGGTAAACTTAATCACGAATAAAAGGATAATCTCCCTGTGCATATACATCGGTATATAACTCCTGAGCTTCTGGCAATGGAGATTCTTCTGCAAAACGCACCGATTCGTCTACAATCGCTTTTACTTTTTCGTTTATTTCTTCAATCCAAGCTTCGGTGGCATATTTTTTACGAAGAATGGTTTCTTTTACACTTTCTACAGGATCTTTAGCTTTGAATTCCTCTACTTCTTCTTTGCTACGGTATTTCGCTGGGTCAGACATAGAGTGTCCTTTATAGCGATAGGTACGCATTTCTAAGAAGGTAGGGCCTTCGCCTTTACGAGCACGGCTAACCGCTTCATCCATGGCGTTGTGTACCGCTACCGGATCCATTCCGTCAACCGGAGCGCAAGGCATATCAAAACCTAAACCAATTTTATAAATATCTAACATGTTGGTGGTACGGGCTACCGAAGTACCCATGGCGTATCCGTTGTTTTCGCATACAAATACTACAGGTAATTTCCACAACATGGCCATATTAAAGGCCTCGTTTAAGGCACCTTGGCGTACAGCACCATCGCCCATATAACATACGTTTACGTTGTTGGTACCTTTATATTTTTCGGCGAAAGCAATACCCGCACCCAAAGGAATTTGCCCACCCACAATCCCGTGTCCACCGTAAAAGCCCAATTCTTTACTAAACATGTGCATAGAACCACCTTTGCCTTTAGAGCAACCGGTTGCTTTACCATACAATTCGGCCATAATTTCGTTGGCAGATATGCCTCGAGCAATGGCGTGTGCATGTTCGCGATACGCAGTAATCATGGAATCTTGGGGGCCTAATACCGACATCGCACCAGCCATTACGGCTTCTTGTCCGATATACAAATGGCAAAAGCCTCTAATTTTTTGTTGTCCGTACAATTGTCCAGCTTTCTCCTCAAACTTTCTCATCAAAAGCATCGATTCGTACCACTGGAGATAGGTATCTTTCGTAATTTCTACTGAACTCATTCTCTTGTATATATCGTTTTTAGGGATCACAAATCTAATCATATCTTACAGAAAAAAGAAGAGTTATTGTGTTGTTTACACGAAGTTTTTGGCCCACGTTTAAATGTGAAAAAATGTTAAAAAGACAAACTTCTTTGCTTAACTTGTTTAATTACGCTACCTTTGTGTTGTTTGAATGTGTTAATTAACAAGCAATTACCACAATTTATACAAACAATAAGCCCTAGCTTATGCTTAAAAAGATATTAACAATTTTCATTCTTACTGCTTTATTTGCTTCTGCGCAAGCCCAAACTACTGTGGCCAAAAAGGAGCCTGTAAAAACAGAAGATCCGGATAACTTACTTTCGGACTACTTTTCGCAGGTAATGGGCGTTGCGCTATCTGCTACTTCTAATTTAAAATTATACCAATTTGTATACGATTGGATTGGTACCCCATATCGCTTTGGCGGATCTAGCCGTAAAGGAATAGATTGCTCTGCTTTTACTAAAGAAATTTATTCGAAGGTATTTAATACCGTTATTCAGCGTAACTCCAGAGAAATTTTTAGCATGTCTACTCCGGTAAGCCGCGAAGAGTTGAAAGAAGGTGATTTGGTGTTTTTTAAAATCAAAAGCCGCAGCATTACGCATGTGGGTATCTATTTAGGCAATAACCGATTTGCACATGCTTCATCTAGCCGTGGAGTGGTATTGAGTAATTTAGATGAGCCTTATTATAAACGCTATTTTTACAAAGGCGGTCGCTTAAATGCACCTATAGAGTAAAGTATTTTTACCTCATCAGTACATATGAAATCTTGTCTTCGGCAGGATTTTTTTATTTTTATCCCTATGAAACGGCTTTTCCTCTTCATTTATCTTTTTGTTGGCACAGTGCAGGCCTTGCTAGCGCACCCTGATACCTTGCGTATTGTGGCAGTTGGAGATATCATGATGGGCTCTGCTTTTCCAGCTCCTGTGTTGCCCAAAGACGATGGAAAAGGAAGTTTTAAAGCGGTTTTGCCTTTGCTGCGTAATGCCGATTTAACATTTGGTAATTTAGAGGGTGTATTTTTAGATGATGGCATAAGCGATAAATGTAAAAATAGTAAGGCTTGCTATGCCTTTCGTATGCCCCAGCGTTATGTAGTAAATTTGCAAGATGCCGGTTTCGATGTAGTAAGTGTTGCCAATAATCATTCGGGTGATTTTAATGAAAATGGACGTATACAAACGGCTAAAACATTGAGCGATGCCGGTATTCAGTTTGCCGGTTTTCAATCGCATCCATACACTTTATATGTGAAAAACGGAGTGAAGTATGGCGTTTGTGCTTTTGCCCCCAATGAGGGTACGGCTTCTTTACACGATTGGGCTGCTGCAAAAAAGCGCATTGCCGAATTAAAAAAACTAAGTGATATTGTGGTAGTGTATTTTCATGGTGGTGGCGAAGGGTCAAAATTTCAGCACATTACCCGAGCAACCGAATATTTTTATGGTGAGAACCGAGGTAATGCGTACGCTTTTGCTCGTATGGCTATTGATGCCGGTGCCGATGTGGTATTGGGCAGTGGCCCGCATGTTACCCGAGCGGTTGATGTGTATAAAAACCGCTTTATAGCCTATAGTTTGGGCAATTTTTGCACCTATGGTATGTTTAATTTAGATGGTCCCAACGGCGTGGCTCCACTTTTGGCATTAAACATTACCGAAAAAGGAGAGTTTATTTCGGCAAAGGTGACTTCTATTTTTCAGCAAGATAATGAGCATTTGATTATAGACCCTACCGGCAAGGCTTTTCAATTGCTAAAACAGCTTACCCAAAGTGATATTCCCGAAGCAGCATTACAATTTTCGGAAGATGGTGTTATCAGCAAAAAACTACCTAAGAATTAATGCGGATTAATTTGTTTGAGACTAAGCGGCACCAATCGTTTGGTTTTTAGGTAGGTAAAGCCCACCACACACAAGGTCATGGTGCCGCCAAACAATACCGATGGTATGGCACCCATTAAACGGGCGGTAAGACCCGATTCGAAGGCTCCAATTTCATTGGATGAGCCTATAAACATGGAGTTTACAGCAGCCACCCGTCCACGCATTTCGTCGGGGGTGAGAATTTGTAAGATAGTGGAACGAATAATAACGCTCACACTGTCAAAAGCACCTTCGAAAAATAAAATCACCAAAGAGAGGTAAAAATTTGTGGAAAGCCCGAAGCATATGATAGTAATGCCGAAGCCCGTAACCGCTAATAGCAGGTTTCTCCAGGGTTTGTTCATGGGCGAAAAGTGGGTCATGAGCAGCATAGCAAGTACAGCACCTACGGCAGGTGCAGCTCGTAGAAAACCTAATCCTTCGGGTCCTACTTTTAAAATATCATTGGCAAAAATGGGCATGAGTGCTACGGCACCACCAAAAAACACCGAAAATAAATCTAAGCTAAGTGCGCCTAGAAGCATTCGGCTTTTAAACACAAACTGAATTCCTTCTTTTAACGAGTCGAAAATAGGTTGTTGGGAGATGAATTGCGCCGGTTTATTGCTGATGAATAGGGTGCAAACCAAGGCCACCAACATAAATAGAAAAACTGCAATAAAACAGGTGGTTACGCCACTAAATCCGTATAATAAACCACCTATGGCTGGTCCTACAATAGTGCCTATTTGCCAGCTTGAGCTGTTCCAGGTTGAGGAATTGGTTAGGTGTTCTTTGGGTACAATTTGGGCCATTAATGAGAATGCAGTGGGAGAAAAAAATCCTCGGGCAATACCAATGCCTAAAATCATAAGATAGATCGTGACAATAATGGCATGTTTGCTTAAGTAGCTAGTTACTAATGGGGAGGTTACTAAAAGTAATACTGCCGAGCAAATGGTCATGGCAACAATTACCCAAGCCAATAGTTTTTTCTTATCTGATTTATCGGCTAAATAACCTCCGTACAAAGAAATAGTAATGGCTGGTATGGCTTCTGTTAAACCAATTAAACCCAAAGAAAGCGGATCTTTGGTGAGCTGATACATATGCCAACCAATAATTACGGCTTGTATTTGGTAGGCAAATGTTAGAAAGAAGCGCATGCCCACATAGGCCCGAAATTCGGGAAAACGTAAGGCGCTATATGGGTCGGTTTTTGCCAAAATTAGTTCTTCAATCCGTTGTGGTCAATTAAGTAAATAAGACTGGTCATAGCAGCGGCACCTAACTCTAATTCTCTTCGGTTTACATTTTCGAACACATCGTTCGGCGTGTGGTGAATATCAAAGTAGCGTTGCGAATCGGGTTTAAAACCAATAAGTACAATGCCTGGGCTGGCGGTTTTTAGTGGGCCTATATCGGCACCACCACCACCTAAGGTTAGGCGATCGGTTTGGTAGGGTTCGAACAATTTTTCCCAATCGCCTTTTATTTTTTTGAAAAGATCTGTAGGGGCATCAATGCCGAAGCCACGAGGGGTAAATCCTCCGGCATCCGATTCCATGGCCGCAATGTGTTTTTCGCCTGTAATTTTTGCTATTTCGGCATATTTCTGTCCGCCACGCAAGCCATTTTCTTCGTTCATAAACAACACAGCTCTGATGGTATGCTTAGGCTGATAACCTAAGCTTTTTAGTATGCGCAATACTTCTACAGACTGCATGACTCCAGTGCCGTCATCGTGGGCACCTTCGGCCAAATCCCATGAATCTAAATGCCCTCCAATAGTAATAATTTCATCGGGGGTGGTTGTGCCTTTTAATTCACCAATAACATTGTAGGAAAGTACATCGGGTAAGGTTTCGCAGTTTTGTTTAAAGAAGAATTTTACGGGCTCTGCCGACTTTAATTTTAGTAATCTACTGAGTTCATTTGCACCTTTGGTAGAGATAGCGGCGGCAGGAATTTTTGTTCCATTGGCCTCGTAATTCATAGCACCGGTGTGTGGATAATCGTCTATGGCGTGGGTTAACGATCGAACAATTACACCAAGGGCGCCATATTTAGCTGCTTCGGAAGCTCCGGCACGACGTTGGTCGCCAGCCATACCGTAGGAGGTACCTGTTTCAATGGGTTTAGCGTCAAAAGCACGATTAAAGAAGATAATTTTTCCTTTAATTTTATCTTCGCCTAATGTTTTAAGCTCTGCCAAACTTTGTAGCTCAATTATTTCGGCAGTGAGACCTTGTTTTGGTGTTGCTACCGAACCGCCGAGGGCGGCAATAGGCACCTCTATATCTTTTTTACCAAGCAAAATTTTACCCACCTCTTTCTCTCCACGTACCCAGTGTGGCACCAAAACTTCTTGCAAATACACCCGATCAAAGCCATAGCTTTCCATGAGTTTTTTGGTCCAATCTACTGCTTTTTGTGCTTGTGCTGAGCCACTTAAACGGGGGCCAATTTGCTTGCATAAATAGTTTAGATTTTGATATGCTTTTCCGTTAACCAAAGCTTCATCGTATATTTTACGAAGAAAAATAGAATCGGCCGATTGTGCAAAAAGGCTAGTATTTAATAAGACTAGTGCTAGAAGGAGTTTTACTACTTTCATATGTTTAGTATTTTAACAAATGTAATTTTTTTGGGCATTAATTTTAGGATATTTTATCCAAGCTAATGCCCGGATTGCGTTGCTCGAAATACGTTCGCAAGATGGCATTTTCTGGTTTTTGTAAATCAGGGTCGTTTTCGTAGAGTAAAATAACTGCTTGCCGAGCTTCTTGTAATAGGGCTTGGTCTTGGGTGATGTTGGCCAATTTTAAATCGAGTACGCCACTTTGTTGCGTTCCTTCAATATCGCCGGGCCCACGTAATTGCAGGTCAATTTCCGAAATTTCAAAGCCATCGGTGGTGCGCACCATCGTGTTGAGCCGTAGTTTGGCGTCGTTGCTTAGTTTATTTCCCGACATTAAAATGCAATACGACTGCTCAGCTCCCCTACCCACCCTGCCCCTAAGTTGGTGTAATTGCGATAGGCCAAAACGTTCGGCATTTTCGATAATCATAACACTGGCATTGGGCACATTTACGCCTACTTCAATTACCGTAGTGGCAACCATAATTTGGGTTTGCCCTTTTACAAAACGCTGCATTTCAAATTCTTTGTCGGCGGCGGCTAGTTTTCCGTGCACCATGCTGATGCGGTATTCGGGCAGGGGAAACTCTTGGCTAACGGCCTCTATACCGGCTTCTAAATATAATAAATCGAGTTTTTCACTTTCTTTAATAAGCGGGTATACGATGTAAACCTGTCGGCCTTTGGCAATTTCTTCCCGCATAAAACCAAACATGCGTAAGCGTTGGCTTTCGTAAAAATGCCGAGTTTCGATGGGTTTTCTGCCCACTGGTAATTCATTAATTACCGAAATATCCAGATCGCCATAAAGGGTCATGGCCAAAGTTCTAGGTATGGGCGTGGCCGTCATAACTAAAACATGGGGTGGAACCGGGCTTTTTTTCCATAATTTTGCTCGTTGCTCTACCCCAAAGCGGTGTTGTTCATCAATAACTACTAGGCCTAAGTTTTTAAATTGAACCACGTCTTCAATAAGTGCATGGGTACCAATTAAAATATTTATTTGCCCATTTTCTAAGCCCTCGTGAATTATTTTGCGTTGTTTGGCTTTTACCGATCCGGTGAGGAGTTCAATGTTTACTAATCCATCGCCCACCAATTCTTTTAGAGAGTTGAAATGTTGTCTTGCTAATATTTCGGTAGGGGCCATTAAACAGGTTTGATAACCGTTATCTATGGCCAAAAGCATGGTCATTAGCGCTACAATAGTTTTTCCGCTTCCCACATCACCTTGTAGTAAACGGTTCATTTGAACGCCTTTCTGGGTATCGAGGCGAATTTCTTTGAGTACTCGTTTTTGTGCTTCGGTCAGTTGAAAGGGCAACCTAGTATTGTAAAAAGTATTAAATTTTTCGCCCACTTCTCCAAAAATTACGCCTTTAAACTTTCTACTTCTAAGCAGTTTGTTTTTTAATATTTTGAGTTGGATAAAGAATAATTCATCAAATTTTATGCGTTTTTGTGCCGTGGCCAATAGCTGGGCATCTTCCGGAAAATGAATATTAATGAGCGCTTGTTTAAGGCCAATGAGCTGGTGTTGTTCTTTTAGGTATTCGGGTAAGTTTTCTTCTACTTCGGATATGCAGCTTTCTAAAACAGCCGCCTGCAAACGTTGTAGTCCTTTGCTATCTAAGGTAGCTAATTTTAATTTTTCGGTAGATGAATAAACGGGTTGTAAGTGTAGGTTTCCTTGTTTTTTGGCCTTTGGGTTATATACCTCTATTTCGGGGTGCGACATGGAGATACGTCCATTAAATACAGTAGGCTTGCCAAAAAACACATATACTGAGCCTATTTGTATGTTACGTTCAAACCATTTTATAGACTGAAACCACACACTTTCAAAGGTTCCAGTATCGTCTTTTAACTCAACTACCAAACGCTTGGTTCTTTTTTCGCCCACCACAGCTTTGCTCAGTACTCGGGCCAACACCTGCACATGAGGCAATTCGGCATTGAGCTGGTTTACTTTGTAAAATCGGGTACGATCAATGTATCGGAAGGGATAGTTTTGTAATAAATCGGCATAGGTGTATATGCCCAACTCTTTTTTGAGGAGTTCGCCCCGTTGTGGTCCTACACCTTTTAGGTACTCAATAGGAGTACTTAGTTTATGCATATTTTTCGTTTAGTCTACTTGCTTTTTATACTTAGCTAATAAACTAGCTACAAGTGCCCAGTTAAATACTATTACTGCTAGCAGTAACAATATATAAGCAAATACTTGTTGTTGGTTTATTGATTCTTGAAAATAAAAAATAGCTACGGCAAAAGCAACTAATGGATTGGCGTAGATGAGAATTCCCATGGTAGAAGAGGGCAAGCCAATAAGTGAATATAAACTTAAAAATAAAGGGATAATGGTAAACACTACCGATATGACTAAAATTACCATCCAAAAATGAGCATCCCAGGGGAAACTACTGTGGTGGTATAAAAAGAAAGGAAGCATAATTAGGGTGGATAATACGAGCTGCACTCCCAACATATTAAACTTATCTATTTCTACCACTACCCGTTGTATAAGTAGGTAACCGGTATATAAACTGGCAATTAACACCGACCACCATACATCTCTTAAAGAACCTTGGGCTAAAATTAAAATACTAATTAAGGCAATGCCAATGGCTATAAATTTAATAGGGGTAAGATGTTCTTTTAAGAGGATAAAACCACCCATAGCCGTTAATAGTGGGCAAACCATGTAGGCAAAAGCTGCAGAAGTTAAACTTACATGGTTTACGGCGTAAATAAAGGCAAACCAATTGGCGGTAACCAACACTCCGGCCAACAGTGTGAGCAAAAGTATACGCTTGCGCCGATGGGCATCTAAGCTTTTCAACCGAGCGATATCTTCTTTTAATTTATGTCGTCTAAATAGGGCAATTACTACCCAAGTGATAGATAAAGAGGTGAGAATGCGGTAGTGTAAAATTTCATCTGAGGGGTATGCTTTGAGCATACGTAATGGGATAGAAAAAAAGCCCCAAAGTGCCGTGGCTGTTAGGGCAGCTATAAAATACTTGACTCTGCTCTCCTTCACTATTTTGCGGCTATTACCGATATCTCTACGTTTACATTTTTGGGTAGGCCAAGTACGGCTACAGTTTCTCTGGCAGGGAAAGTGCCGCTAAAATAACTGCCGTATACCTCGTTTACTTGAGCAAAGTAGCTCATATCACTTAAAAAAATGCTGGTTTTCACCACATTTTCAAACGTACAATTTGCTTCTTGGAGGAGTTTTTTAATATTCTCCATTACCTGGGTGCTTTCTACCACAATATCGCCTTCTACCAATTCATTAGTGCCAGGGTTAATGGCAATTTGGCCCGATAAAAACAGGAATGGTCCGCTCTGAATACCTTGGCTATATGGGCCAATAGGTTCGGGTGCTTGCTTGGTGTAAAGTACTTGTTTACTCATCTTTGTGTAACCCACTGGATTAGTTTATAAATAATGCCGCCTAAAAACAACAAGATAGCGACGGTATTAATCGCATGCATGACTTTTAGATTGAAACTATCAGGTCTGTTCGGATCTTTTTTTCTGAAGAAATACATGGTACCAAAGGTATAAACAAAAAAAGAGTCGCGATGTGTACCGAGACTCTTTTTTTGTGAGGGTTTTAAGAAAGCGAATTATCTCACAACTTCTACACGTCTGTTTAACTGACGACCTTCTTCGGTGGCGTTTGAAGCAACTGGACGAGTTTCGCCAAAACCTTTAGTAACGATTTTGCTTGCAGCAACACCAGAGTTTACCAAATAGGTTTTAACAGCATTTGCACGATCTTTGGATAATTGTAAGTTATAGTCTGTATTACCTTCTTCAGAAGCGTGACCGCCTAATTCTATTTTTAAAACAACTTTGCTTCTTAAGTCATCAGACAATTGATCTAATACAGGGTAAGAAGAAGTTTTTAGCACAGATGAGTTAAACTCAAACTGAATAGCATTTGCTGAAGAGCTTGGAGAGCCTGGGCAACCATTGAACTCTGCAGTACCTTTTTCAGTAGGGCAGCTATCTTTAGAATCTGGCACACCGTCGTTATCGGTATCTAAAGGGCAACCGCCACCATCAACTTTCACACCTGCTTCGGTGTTCGGGCATTTGTCTAATTTATCAGCAACACCGTCACCATCGCTATCTTTTAATAAATCGGCAGCTTCTAAAGTACTTACACGTTGTTTTAATGCTTCTAATTCTTTGCGTAATGTAGGATCTTTTAATTCATCATACATTAAGGCAATCGGGTTAACCCAATCTAAATTTGGTTTGGTTTTTGCACCCAAAGAAAATTCTAAACCTGCTGAGGTATAAGACCAGCTATCGTTTCCAGGAGCAACAGTTCCATCTACGTTATCCGTGTTAATGAAGTTCATGGTGTATCCTAAATCGAAATTAACACGGTTTGATACTTTAAATTTAGCACCTAGGCCAACGGGAATAAAGTTGTCTTGAGCATATTTTTTAGTACCACTAGCACCATAAGTACCTTTATAATCGGTAGCTACGTTTAATGCATTGGTAACTTTGTATGCATATCCAGCAATTCCGTATCCGGCTTTTGCAACGAAATTTACAGCATTTTCTCTATTCAAGAAATCTATGGTAGCTACATTAATTACGCCACTCAAACTTGTAGTCCAAGCCAATTTGGTTTCATAAGCTAAATTGCCACCAATACCAGTAGTTCCAGATAATTTACCAGCACCAAATCCAAATTCTAATCCGAATGAGTGAGCCAATTGCTTGCGCAATGAAAGACCGTAAGCTAGATTTAAATCACCATCAGCATAATCCTTTACACCTCCTGCTAAGGTACTAGGTGCAGTAGCTCCTAGATTAAAACCTACCGACCAGGTTCTGTATTGGGTTCTACCACCAAATAGTTTAGGGGCTGAGCTTGTGGCCGATTCTTGTGCATTTGAAACGACAGAAAGACCCAACAAAATAAATATAGAGAGGGCAACAACTTTTTTACATGTAGAATGAATCATATTCTTTTTTTAAGGTTAAACTATTTCTTTATGTATAATTTTTTTGCAAAATTAATGATAAGTTTGGTTCGAGCAAACTATCGTACGTTTATACTATTTTTCGTAAATGTGTTTTAATTTGTAAAGATAAAATTATTATACTAAAAATCATTATAGATAATATTAAATTATTATGAAATATATAGCCCCTGATGCTAGTTTATTCATGCTTAATCGGAAGAATTTTGCCCAGCGTTTAAAACCGAAATCGATAGCTATTTTTAATGCGAATGATGAACAGTTACGCAGTGGTGATCAGAATTTTGCCTTTAAGCAAAATCCTGATTTATTTTATTTAAGCGGCATAGATCAAGAGCAAAGTATTTTAATCTTATTTCCAGATTGTCCTAATCCGCTATACAGGGAGGTACTTTTTTTACGTCAAACCAACGACCATATAAAGGTATGGGAAGGCCACAAATACACCAAAGAGGAAGCCAAAAAGGCTTCTGGGCTGGAGCAAGTTTTTTGGCTTGATGAATTTTGGGGCGTGTTGCAATTAATTATTCACTATGCCGAAAACATCTATTTAAATACCAACGAGAACGATCGTTCGGTGTACGAAGTGCCTTACCGCGATTTACGTTTTATACAGCAATTGAAGGAGCGCTATCCGCTGCATCAGTATGAGCGTAGTGCTTTAATATTGCGTGATTTACGCCCCATTAAATCGGAAATAGAGGTTCAATTGACCAAAAAAGCGTGTGAAATTACTCGTGATGCCTTTGTTCGGGTATTAAAATTTACCAAGCCTGGTGTAAGTGAATATGAAATAGAGGCTGAAATTATCCACGAATTTATTCGCCAAAGAGCTACCGGGCATGCCTATAACCCCATTATTGCCTCGGGCTCAAATGCCAATATTTTGCACTACAACGATAATAATCAAGTGTGTAACGCCGGCGATGTTATCTTGTTTGATTTTGGTGCAGAATATGCCAATTACAATGCGGATATGAGTCGGTCTATTCCGGTAAGCGGTAGGTTTAGTCTACGCCAAAAAGAGGTGTATAATGCGGTATTAAGGGTAATGAGGGCTGCCACAAAATTATTGGTTGCTGGTACTATTTGGAACAACTACCACGATGAAGTAGGCCGCATTATGGAGGCCGAGTTAATTGGGTTGGGTTTGTTGGATAAGCAAGCTGTAGCCAAACAAAATCCGGCGGCACCGCTTTATAAAAAATACTTTATGCACGGTACCTCACACCATTTGGGTATTGATGTACACGATTTTGCAAGTCGCTATAAAGCCTTTGAAGTAGGTAATATTTTAACCTGCGAACCGGGTATTTACATTCCCGAAGAAGGTTTGGGTATTCGTATCGAGAATAATATTTTAATCACTAAAAATGGTAATATTGATTTGATGGCTGATATACCGGTAGAGGTAGAAGAGTTGGAAGATATTATGAACGGCTAGTCCAGTTATCTATAAACTGGTAGAGATTAAAATCACTTTTTTGAACAGCTTCAGCAAGATCTTGTTGGAGCTGTTCTTTGTTTAGGCCTGCCGTAAGTTTTTGTTGCAGCAATTGCCAGGCTTTTTGTGCCAATAGTTGTTGTTTTTTGGTTGAGGTATTTTTCTCAAACTGATCTATAAAGGCAATGAGTTCTTCAATACCTTTTGCTTTGCTAGCCACGGTACTTAACACAGGTACGGGCTCTGCTTTTTGCTGACTTAGTTTTTTTAAGGTATTGGCAAAAGTATCGGCTCCTTCACGGTCGGCTTTGTTCACTATAAACGCATCTGCAATTTCCATTAAACCCGATTTTATTCCTTGAATCTCATCGCCTGCTTCGGGAACCAATACCACTAAAGTAATATCGGCTAAACCGGCAATTTCTACTTCCGATTGGCCTACGCCTACGGTTTCCACCAAAATATAATCGAAACCTGCGGAACGTAATATATCGGTCAACTCGATGGTTTTGGCAGACAAGCCACCCAATGAACCCCGAGTGGCTAAGGAACGAATGAACACGTTAGGTTTAGTAAACTGTTCGGCCATGCGAATTCTGTCGCCGAGTAAAGAACCTAAATTGAAAGGAGAGGTGGGATCTATGGCCAATACCGCTACGTATTTTCCTTGGGCGCTCCAGTGGTTTAGCAGCGCATTTACCAAGGTACTTTTGCCCGCCCCTGGTGGGCCAGTAATACCTATAATGGGCGTAGCATTGGGCTGTAGTCCGAGCAAGATATCGCGATAGCCCTCTACGCTATTTTCTACCAAGCTGAGGGCTCTCGATAACTCCTTAAAATCTGTTTTATTTAGCATGCGTTACACCCAAAAGTCAGTACAAAAAACACGTTTTTTATTTGTATTCCAAAATCATTCCCCGAATAATGCGTTAGCAGGTATATTTGTACCTTTACGTTCCTATGAAGGCAGCTAGTATTTCTGTAATTATTCCGAATTACAACGGTAAAAACCTATTGCAAAACAATTTGCCTTCGGTGTTTGCTGCCTTGGAGCACGCCGCCATTCCTTATGAAGTTTTGGTGGTAGACGATTGCTCTACGGATGATTCGGTTGCCTTTCTTCAGAAAAAATACCCCGAAGTAAAATTACAGGTAAAAGAAAAAAATAGTGGATTTTCTGCTACCTGTAATGTGGGCATACACCAAGCCAAAAATGCTTATATTCTACTTTTAAATACCGATATTAAATTGCCCGAAAATTATTTAGATGGCCAATTTGACTATTTTAAACATGCTGATACTTTTGGCGTAATGGCTCAAATTAGAGGAGCCAAAAACGGAGAAATACAAGACAGTGCCCGCAGTTTTAGGCTACAATGGGGAAAGCTAAAACCCAACACCTTTTTTCATGTGGTAAATCATTCGGGGCTTATTCCAACCGCTTACCTATCTGGCGCAAATGCGTTACTAGATGCCGAAAAGTTGAAAGAATTACGCGGTTTTAACGAAAGCTTTTCTCCATTTTATTACGAGGATTTTGATTTAGGCTTACGAGCATGGCGTCTAGGTTGGAAGTGTTATTACTACCCCGATCGCTTTTGTTTACACGATCATGCAGCCACCACCAAAAACTATCAAACTAAAAACTGGGTAAAAGGTATTTATTTTAGAAATAAGTTAATGGTTCATGCTTTACACCTATTGGGTGTACAAAAGCTAGGCTGGTACTTGCGAACCCTCTTAGAAACTTGCGTAATGTGGCTAGCGGGTAATTTTTATTTTTATAGCTCGTTAAAGCAGTTTTTCGATCTTTCTGAAGATATTAATGATGCAAAGAAACGTTTTTTGGCCTTGCAGAAAAAACACCGAAGCACCCGAACTTTTACCGATGTTCAACAAGAAATGAGAGTGCTTTTAGCGGGGCAAGATGTACAACCTGGCAAGGAAAAAGTCTAAGCCAAATTCATTTAAGGCACATTCGAGCAAAAGTGTAACTTTACACCGTAAACAATATTCATGAAAACCTATTTTCGCCTTCTTTCTTTTGCTAAACCCATTGAAAAATTTGCCCTACCGTATATTTTTACAACCATCCTGTCTATAATTTTCAACACTCTCAATTTAGCCTTGCTTGCCCCTCTTTTGGAAACGTTGTTTTTTCAGAATGGGAAATCGAAAGTATTGGTCCCACCTACTTCTAGCTGGGATATTATGGCACAATTTAAATACTACATTCAATTAGCTATAGAGCAATACGGCACTTGGGGTGCCTTGCAAATCGTTTGTGCCTGTATCATTGGCTCGGTGGTATTGGCTAATATTTTTCGTTACCTATCTCAGCGTATTATGGAAAATTTACGGGCGCATACGCTTTTAAATCTTCGCAAATCGGTATTCAATAGCGTCATGAACTTGCATTTAGGCTATTTTAATAACGAACGTAAAGGGGATATCATGTCTAAAGTATCGTCGGATGTGCAAGTGGTGCAATATTCGGTAACGAGCACGCTTTTGGTGGTATTTAAAGAACCCGTACAACTGATTGCCTACATTATAATGTTGTTTTTAATTTCGGCAAAACTCACCTTATTTGCTTTGCTTATTATTCCGGTTTCGGGTTTGGTAATTGCCCGCTTGGTGAAACGCTTACGCCAGCAAGCGGTAGCCGCTCAAGAATCGTTAAGCAGTATGATCACCTTTTTAGACGAGGCCTTATCGGGTATAAAAATTATAAAAGCATTTAATGCCACCGAGGTAGTAAAAGATAAATTTAATACCGAAAATAAACGCTATACGGGCTTATTACGCTCTATGGCCCGTAGGCAACAGTTGGCGTCGCCGGTATCAGAAACTTTAGGTGTACTAGTAGTTTGTGGCATTGTGTTGTATGGTGGTTACCTCATTTTATCGGGAGATAAGGGCTTAGAAGCACCGGCATTTATAGCGTATATCGCTTTGTTTTCTCAAGTGATGCGTCCGGCCAAAGCTATTACAGACTCTTTCAGCCAAATACACCAAGGTATTGCTGCCGGCCAACGGGTATTGGCACTTATCGATACCCCTTCAGAAGTAAACGATGTACCAAATGCACCTTCTGCTTCGGTCTTTACAAGCAGCATCGAATGTAAAAACATATCCTTTTCGTATGGCAATCGGACTATTTTAAAAGACATTAATTTAAGTATTCCGGCTGGCAAAATGGTGGCTTTGGTAGGGCCATCGGGTGGGGGTAAATCCACTTTAATGGATTTAATCCCTCGATTTATTGATCCGCAGCAAGGACATATTTTGTTTGATGGCGTGGACATAAAAACCCTTAAAATGGATAGCATTCGTTCACAAATGGGTGTCGTAAATCAAGATTCGGTACTTTTTAACGATACCATTTTTAATAATATTGCCTTTGGCAGACCCAATGCCACGGAAGCAGAAGTACTAGCTGCCGCTAAAATTGCCAACGCTCACGATTTTATTGAGGAAACCGAGCAAGGCTATCAATCTAATATTGGCGACCGCGGTTTGAAACTTTCGGGTGGCCAGCGTCAACGTTTGTGTATTGCAAGAGCCGTATTGGCTAATCCACCTATTATGCTTTTAGATGAAGCCACTTCAGCCCTAGATACTGAATCGGAAAAATTGGTACAAGATGCCCTTAATAAATTAATGGAAAATCGCACCTCTTTGGTCATAGCCCACCGTTTAAGTACCATTCAGCGGGCCGATAAGATTGTAGTTCTAGAAGGAGGAAAAATCACTGAAACGGGTACCCACCAAGAGCTTATGGAACAAAAAGGCATGTACTGCAAATTGGTGGAGATGCAAGTGTTTGATCAATAAGTATCGAGTAACCTGCTTAGCTCTTTTGCTTGTTGGCCTGCATTAAACCCTTTAGCATATTGCTTGATGTATTTCGGGTCGTATTTACTATAATTTTGTTCTACTTTTTCCATGGCTTTTGCCAACTCTTTAAAATTAAGTTGGTCAACAACCGTTCCTATCCGTTCGTTAACAAATTCGCTAATACCCCCCGAATTAAAACCTACAATAGGTTTGCCCAAGTGTGCTGCCTCTTGTAAAACTAAGGGGAATGAATCTTCTCGTGAAAGGGATAAGCAAGCATGTCCAATGTTAAAATAACTATAATAGTCTGCTATGCGTGGTCCGGTAAATAGTACACGATCATCAAAATGTGTTTCTATAGATTTTTCTACATAATAACTCGTACCACTTGTTATGGTTGAGCCTAACCATAAAATTTTATGATTAGGTTTTAGTTCTTTAAGTAAGGGAATTAAAAAGTCTATTCCTTTGGTTGTAGATGCACTTCCAGCCACTATCCAAACAAAGTCATCTGGGTTTATGCCTAATTTTTTCTTAATATCTTTTTCGTTGGCATCTAGTTTAATTTGGGTTTCGTCTATAAATCCGTACAATAGGTGTACATTTTTCATACCCATGTCTTGAAGTTTTTCGCACACAATTTTTGAGCAACCGATAGCCATTGTTGAATGTTCCACCATGTTGCGTATGGTGGGTGCTTGAACCATGCTATACGACATGGGCAATTCGTGTACATGTGTAATAAGCTTTACCTTCAGCTTTTTGGCTAGATTTAATGCATCGCGGTTGGCAATGGTGTTTATGTACCAACAATCGGGTTTAAAACGCCGATGTATTTTGCGAAGTTGAAATTCAACCGGATTTATACCAAATGCGAATAACACTAAACGAAATACCCTGAATAACACATTGGGGTGTTTTTTGTACCCAGGCGAATGTGGAATATCTTTAGGTAGATTTTTTAATAAAATGCCACAGTCTCTAGAAAATAGGTAGGGTTGATATTTTTGGCGATCTAAGGCATTTAAGAGATAAAAAAGCTGCATTTCAGATCCTGTACGACCAGAATAAGGCGTTATAAAAAGAATTTTTTTCATAGCTTAAACAAATTGACCGGTAAAAAGATATTTTAAAATGAACTTACGATATTTTGCATGAAAAAAATTAATAAGACTTACGTGTAGGTATTTTTTTGCTTCATCAGGAAAATCTCTACCCAATTCGCTGAGAGCCAGCAACTCAAAATTCCGCTTCATTTTACGATATACAACTTTTTTGTGCTTCCACTTATCCAAAATTTGAAATCTAGCTTCGGTCATGGCTACTACTCTGGAGGAGGTATTGCTTCCATGCTGCCGATAAAATGCCGTCACTTCATTTATAAAACCTATGGGGTACACATCGGCAATACGCAACCACATATCTAAATCTTCAATTAGTAAGGTTTCATCAAAAAGCCCTACTGAGTCATATACTTCTTTTTTAGCCATCACCGTTAATGCGGGTACCAAGGATTTGCCTAGAGCAATATTCGAAAAGTTATATGGCTGTACGAAGGATTTCGTATCAAATTCCCCAATAATTTCGGATGTTTGATTTACAATAGCTGCTTTAGAGCAGCACATGGCTATTTCAGGATGGTTTTCCATAAAATCCACCTGTAGTTTAATTTTATGTACATCCCAAAAATCGTCGGACGCAATATTGGCTATATATTTTCCCTTAGCATAGGTACGAATAGCTTTATTGAGTGTAGCTGAAAGACCTCTATTTTTTTGTTGTTCAAAAATGAAAGGGTGGTTGCTCCTTAGCTTCTCAATGACTTCTACACTTTTGTCTTTTGATCCATCATCAATAACAATTAGCTGAATGTTTGGATAGTTCTGATTAAGAATACTCTGAATGCATTCTGCTATAAAGGCTTCGTGGTTGTAGCAGGGTACAATCACGCTTACGAGCGGTTGGCTATTTAGGGGTGTGCTAGAAGCCATTCACTACGTCGATTATTTTCTGTACTTCGGTATTTGTTAATACCGGGCTTATGGGCAAACTGAGTACTTGTTCGTGAATTTTTTCGGTAAGGGGAAAACTTAACTGATTAAGTTCGCTATACGCCTTTTGCTTATGTGGAGGAATAGGGTAATGAATAACCGTTTGAATACCTTTTTCGGTTAAATAAGATTGAAAATTTGCTCTATCTTCTACCCGTACTACAAATAAATGCCATACGTGTTGCTCTTGGTATTGTATGAGCGGCAGTTTTATTTTAGGGTTTTTTATGCCATTTAAAAAGGCGTTTGCAATCGTCTGTCTTCGCTCAATTTCTATATCTAAATGTTTCAATTTTACACTCAAAAGGGCTGCTTGCAACTCATCGAGGCGACTATTGATGCCCTTATATGCATTGTGGTATTTTACTTCGGAGCCATAATTTCCTAAGCTGCGTATCATAGTGGCTAAGGCTTCATCGTTAGTGGTAACGGCACCAGCATCGCCTAAAGCACCTAAGTTTTTACCCGGGTAAAAACTAAAGCCAGCTGCATGGCCCCAATTGCCCGCTTTTTTACCTTTTATACGTGCACCATGCGCCTGTGCTGCATCTTCAACAACTAATAAATTATGCTTTTCGGCAAGGTTCATAATGCTTGGCATATCGGCCAACTGGCCATAAAGGTGTACTGCTAAAATGGCTTTTGTTTTGGGTGTGAGGTTTTGTTCTATTAAGCTAACATCTACATTATAGGTTTGCTCGTTGGGTTCTATTAAGATGGGCACTAAACCATTTGCAGAAATGGCTAAAATGCTGGCGATATAGGTATTTGCAGGAACCAATACTTCATCGCCATCTTTTAATCTGCCCAGCTCTTTATAGGCTCTAAAAATCAGAATAAGCGCATCTAAGCCATTTGCAACTCCCACAGAATGTTTAACCCCACAATAGGTTGAAAATTGTTGTTCAAATGCACTTACTTCGGTGCCAGAAATGTACCAACCCGAATTTATTACTCGAGAACAGGCCTCTTCTAATTCAGTTTTATACTGATGATTGATTGCTTGTAGGTCTAAAAATTTTATCATTTGGAAAAAGTTAAAACATGAACGCATTTACCATATTTGCAACCAAGTTTTTCATAGGAATGAATTACGGCTTTATTTGTAGTTGCGGGATGCATAAATGCATAGTTCGCACCAATAGATTTCAAATGATAGGCCATTTCACTGATCAATTTGATATACCAACCCTTACAGCTTTCGGAAGAAACAGCAGATAGTACCATTTTTGAAATTTTTTCGTTTATAATTTCCCAATCATTTTTCAAATAATTTGCTGTTAAAAAAGCATCCGGTTTTATGTTTTTCTCGTTTGGAACCATTACATAATCAGCAAAACCATTGATTGACTCTTCAATATATGTTGCTAAGAACTCATCTGCTAGTTGAGCATTAAAAATGGGTTCTGCATGAAATCTATCGTAATCATTTCTCATCATTCTAGCAACTCTCTTTAAATTTGGTATATCTTCTGATTTTGCAGATCTTACTTCATTGCGCTCAAAGTCATGTTTATTCAAATCTAAATAATACGTCAATCTATTTTCAACCAACTTAAAACCACATTCGTTTAAGGCCTGAATTGTAAAAATATCTTCGCTAGGAATTTCTGAAAAACAATAAACATTATTTTCGACAAAGAACTTTTTTGAAAAAAGTTGAGCTGCCTGTTTTAATGCATCATAGTTAGTATGGCTATAGAGAACGTGTACTAATTTAAAAGTTTTGATTTTAAAATAATCAGAATCCCATTTCAAAAACTTGATTATAAAAACATGCTTATAACCCAAAATATCAATTTCTACAAATTCTACATTCTCATCATGTGCATCATTTAAAATAGTATCTACAATGGTGTGCTTAAAAATCTTATCCTTATTAGAACTTTGAAAGAAACTATATTGGGAATAATTATAGAGTATATCTTTTCTAGCATCAATTAAATCTAAAATCATATTAATCCTCCATTGATGTTAATATTTGATCCAGTTACATATTCCGTATTTCTCAAAAATTCCACGGTATTAAAAATATCGGATGATTTACACAACTGATTGGAAGGTATTCTTTCTTTAATTTGATTCAAATAAATTTCTGGAACTTCATTAATCATGCCTAATTCCGAATATCCTAGATTAATGTTATTTATCGTGATGTTTTTGGTTGCATTTTCTACTGCGATGGACTTCGACATTCCTGAAAGAGCAGATTTTGAAGCTGCATAAGCACTAATACCTGGTGATGGAAGTTCTGAAACAACAGATCCGAAATTTATTATTCTTCCGTATGATTGCTCCCTCATTATAGGAAGGATACCATTAATTATATTAAAAGTGCCAAATAAATTTACCTTAACAACATCTTGCCATTTCATTATGTCCGCTTTGTGGGCGAATGAATTATAGTTAATTCCTGCACAATTAATTAAGGTGATATGGTTCAGTGATTCTGCGTTTTCAGTTATAAAATCCCTAACCTGAATAGTATCGGTAATATCTACTTTGTAATAATTACCTTGGTTATTTCCAATAACTGTTGTATTGAATAATCCGATTACTTTTTCATCTTTTCGTAAGTATTCTTCACATAAATATTTACCTATTCCTTTTGATGCACCTGTTATTAATATCATAAATCTTATTTTTTTAACCCCATTTAATAATGGCAGCTCCATAAGTCCAACCGCTACCCACTGCCGCAAATAATATATTTGAACCTTTTTTTATTTTCCCCGCCACAAATGTTTCGTGTAATAAAATCGGTATTGTACCTCCAGATGTATTCGCATATCTATCCATATTTGTCATTACCTTTTCGAATGGGAACCCTAAAATTTCAGCTGTTTTCTCCAATATTTTAATACTAGGTTGATGCGGAATCATTAGATCAATTTCATCAATTGTTAAATTGGTATCTGATAACACTTGGTTAATTGCAATGGGTAAAACTTTTGTGGCAGTTTCATATACTGCTCGTCCATTCATTTTAAAATAATGAAGCTTTTTATCAATGGTATCTTGGTTTGCAGGCATTTCAGACCCACCTGCCGGAATAGTAAACTCATATTTACCCCGTCCATCTGTATATAACCTGTATGCCAAAAATCCTTCGTTCTCAGACGTGTGAGTTAAAACAGCCGCACCAGCACCATCGCCAAAAAAAACAGCATCTCTTCTTTCCCAATCAGTAATTTTAGAAAAGGTATCAGCACCAATTACTAAAACATTATTGTAAACACCACTTGCAATATATTGAGAGGCAACAGACATAGCAAATAAAAACCCACTACAAACTGCTGATATATCAAAGGCGACTGCATTGTATGCTTGTAATTTATCTTGAACGATTGAAGCCGTGGAAGGAGCTAATCTGTCTGGAGTGGCTGTTGCAACAATAATTAATTCAATATCATCTTTATGCAATCCTGCATTTTTAATAGCCATTATTCCTGCTAAAGTAGCAAGGTCACTTGTGCATTGATTACTTTGTGCTATTCTTCTTTCATTTATACCTAAATTTTCAAATATCCACTTGCTGTTTGTATCAAGCGTTTTTTCTAAATCTGCATTTGTTACTCTTTGCTCAGGTAGATATGCGCCAGTTCCAATTATTTTTACACTTCTAACTAATTGTTTCATTTTATAAATGATCTAAAGTTTTCATACGCTCTAATGTAATCTGTTTCATCATATTTATGAGAGGCTAATACTAAACAAATAGCTCCTGTTGAAAAATTAATTTCTGAAGCCCAAATGCCGGGCGGTATATGTAAAGCTAAATTGGGTTTATTCAACAAGACTTGTTTCTTTGCATTTCCGTCGTCCAATATCACTTCAAAGCTGCCACTAGCTGCCACTAAAAACTGATGACATTTTTTATGTGCATGCGCTCCTCTTGATTCACCTCCGGGAATATCGTATAAATAAAATATACGCTTAATTTCAAAGGGTACCTCAACATTTTCATGAACAGGGGTTATATTGCCTGCTCTGTTATAAATTTTAGGCAATTCAATCAGATTGCAATTATCGACTGAAATTTTCATGATCACTATTTTTTTAAAAATTTCTCAAAATCACGCTCATAATCAGTTTCATCAAAGGGGTTGGAGGCTAGCACCAATGCACATGAGTTGGTTGAAAAATTTTCCATATGACGCCAAATACCTTGGGGAACATACAAGCCCATGTACGATCTATTTAACAAAAATTGTTCTTCTTTCACGCCATCGTTAATTACTACCGTAAAACTTCCGGATAAAGCAATGATAAGTTCTTGGTTTGTTTTATAACTATGTCCGCCTCGTATTTCTCCACCAGGCACATCGTAAATCCAATAGGTTCTTTTTATGTTGAAGGGAACATGCGTGTTCTCTTCAATAAAGGACAGATTACCCCTATTATCTAAGATTTTTGGTAGTGATATTAGTTCGGATTTTTTGAAATCTGCCATAGAACTCATTTGATAAAATAAATATACAAATAAAAACCCGCCCTGATATCATCGGGGCGGGTTTTGGATAGCTAGAATAGCTAATTAAAGTTTCCGTTTCACTTCCACCTGTTCGTATGCTTCTACAATATCGCCTACCTCAATGTTGTTAAAATTTTGAATGTTTAATCCACACTCGTAGTTGGTAGCCACCTCTTTTACATCTTCTTTAAAGCGTTTCAAGGAAGCTAATTCACCGGCATAAATTACTACGCCATCGCGAATAATACGCACTTTCGAGTTACGGGTAATTTTACCATCCAATACCATACAGCCGGCAATAGTTCCCACTTTGCTGATTTTGAATACCTCACGAATTTCAACATTCGCAGTAATTTTTTCTTCAAACTCAGGGGCAAGCATGCCTTCCATGGCGGCTTTTACTTCGTTAATGGCATCGTAAATAATAGAATATAAACGGATGTCTATTTGCTCTTGCTCGGCCAATTTACGTGCACCTTGCGACGGTCGTACCTGGAAACCAATAATAATGGCATCGGAAGCCGAAGCCAACAATACATCCGATTCGGAGATTTGACCCACCGATTTGTGGATGATGTTTACCTGAATTTCTTCGGTAGATAATTTTAATAATGAATCGGATAAGGCTTCGATAGAACCATCCACATCACCCTTAACAATAATGTTCAATTCTTTAAAGTTGCCAATGGCTAAACGACGGCCAATTTCATCCAGTGTGATGTGTTTCTGGCTGCGTAAGCCTTGCTCACGTTGCAATTGCATACGCTTGGTAGCAATTTCGCGGGCTTCTACTTCACTTTCCATCGAGTTAAACTTATCGCCCGCAGTTGGTGCACCTTGCATACCCAATACTTGTACCGGGGTACTTGGTCCGGCTTGTTCTATTTTTTGGCCACGTTCATTAGTTAAGGCTTTTACACGACCGCTGTAGCAACCCGCTAAAATAGGGTCACCCACTTTTAGTGTTCCGGCTTGTATTAAAACTGTGGTTACAATACCACGACCTTTATCTAAAGCAGCTTCAATTACAGTTCCAGTTGCCCGCTTGTTTGCGTTGGCTTTTAGTTCTAATAAATCGGCTTCTAATAATACTTTTTCTAATAAAGCATCAATACCTAGGCCGGTTTTACCCGAAATTTCTTGACTTTGATATTTACCACCCCAATCTTCTACCAAAATATTCATGGTTGATAATTGTTCGCGAATTTTATCAGCATTGGCACCCGGTTTATCTACTTTACTAAATGCAAATACAATAGGTACGTTAGCAGCTTGAGCGTGGTTAATAGCTTCTTTGGTTTGAGGCATCACACTATCATCAGCCGCAATTACAATAATGGCAATATCGGTTACTTTGGCACCACGAGCACGCATGGCCGTAAAGGCTTCGTGACCCGGTGTATCTAAGAAAGTAATTTTACGTTCGTTGTCTAAGGTTACCTCGTAGGCACCAATATGTTGGGTAATACCTCCGGCTTCACCAGCAATTACGTTGGTTTTCCGTACAAAATCGAGCAGGGAGGTTTTACCATGATCTACGTGACCCATTACCGTAACAATAGGCGCTCGATCTTTTAATTCTTCCGGAGTATCTATTTCCTCTAGTGTAGAGTTTTCTTCGTCTTCTGGTTTTACAAATTCTACTTCAAAACCAAATTCATCGGCTACAATGCTTAATGTTTCGGCATCTAAACGTTGGTTAATAGATACGAATAAGCCCAAGGTCATACAAGTAGAAATGATTTGGGTTACGGGCACATCCATCATATTGGCCAATTCGTTTGCGGTAACAAACTCGGTAACCTTTAAAACCTTGGATTGAAGTTCTTTCTCTATGGCTGCCTCTTCGGCAGATAGGGCTACATCATCGCGTTTTTGGCGACGTAATTTAGCACGTTGAGCAAATTTCCCGGATTTACCTGCTCCGCTTAAACGGGCAAGTGTTGCCTTAATTTGATCTTGTATTTCTTTTTCTGTAGGCTCTCCTTTTGGAGCAGAGGGTGTATTATTGGGCCTATTATTTCTAAAATCTGGGCGGCCACCTGGTGCCGGACGATTACCTGGTGCCGGACGATTGGTATTAGCGCCCGCTGCTCCCCCCGGTTGCCCCTGGCCTGGGGTAAAGGCGGTACGCTTACGCTTACGCTTTTGGTCGGCAGCGGCATTAGATGAAGCCACTGGATTGGCTTTACGTGCTTGTGGTAAATCAATTTTACCTACTACGTTTGGTCCGCTTAATTTGCCCGCACGGGCTCTTACCACCTCATCAATTGAAGTTTCAGGAGGAGTTGCAGGTGTTTCTACAACGGGCTCTACCACTTTTTCTTCTATTTTAGGGGTTTCTATTGGTGCTTTTTCTTCGGCTTTAGCTTTTGGTTTTAAGTCATCTAAATCAATTTTACCAACTATTTTAACTCCCTTACTTTCGTCTGCTTTTGCAATTACTTCTTTTGGTTTTTCTGGTTGCGTAAATGAACCGGTGTTTTTAATCAGAATTTCCTCTTGTTCAAAAATATCCGGACGTTTCGGTGCAGGTTTTAGTACAGGTTCGGTTACTTCCTCTTTGCGAATTTTGTCTATAGCAAGTTGCTTGGCCTCTTCTTTCACAATTTTATCGCCCTGAAATTCCTTCAATAAGGCATCATACATAGCTCCTTCGAGTTTAAACATAGGTTTTGCTTCTACAGCAAAGCCTTTTTTGCTTAAAAACTCGGCAGCGGTAGATAAACCAATGTTTAGTTCCTTGGCGGCTTTTAGTAAGTTGATGTTTTTACCTTCTGACATGTAATAGGGTTAAGCGTTCGCTTTAAATTATAATAACAAAAGTAGGTTTTTTTTAGTGGCAAGTATGAAAATGCGGTTTAGCTTATTCAAATTCGGCACGTAAAACTCCTAATACTTCTTCTACAGTAGTTTCTTCTAAATCGGTACGTTTTACCAATTCTTCTGCGTTTAGCGCTAATACCGATTTTGCAGTATCTAAACCAACACGCTTTAATTCGTCAATAATCCAACCGTCAATTTCATCTGCAAATTCTTCTAAATCTACATCTTCTTCATCTTCATCGGCATTTTCGCGGTATACATCAATTTCGTAACCCGTTAATTTTCCGGCTAGTTTAATGTTATGTCCACCACGGCCAATAGCCAATGATACCTGATCTGGCTTTAAGTACACGGCTGCTTTTTTATCAACATCGTCTAATTTAATACTGGTAATTTTCGCTGGGCTTAGAGCACGTGTAATAAATAAAGATAAGTTGTTGGTGTAGTTAATTACGTCGATATTTTCGTTTTTCAATTCACGTACAATGCCATGGATACGAGAGCCTTTCATGCCTACACATGCACCAACAGGATCGATACGATCGTCGTACGATTCTACGGCTACTTTGGCACGTTCGCCTGGTTCGCGTACAATATTTTTGATGGTAATTAACCCGTCGAAAATTTCCGGTACTTCCATTTCGAACAAACGTTGTAAAAATTCTGGTGCAGTACGAGAAATAATAATTTTCGGGCTGGCGTTTACCATTTCTACTTCCTTAATTACCGCACGTACCGAGTCGCCTTTTTTGTAAAAGTCAGCTGGAATTTGTTCGGTTTTAGGCAACAACAATTCGTTTCCTTCATCGTCTAATACCAAGGTTTCTTTTTTCCAAACTTGGTAAACTTCGCCGCTTACAATTTCGCCTACGCGATCTTTGTATTTTTTGAATATCTCATCTTTTTCTAATTCCAATACTTTAGAAACTAAGGTTTGGCGGGCAGCTAAAATAGCTCTACGACCAAAACTTTCTAAGGTAATTTGTTCGATGAATTCATCGCCAACTTCCATGTCTGGGTCAAGTTTTTTAACCTCAGCCAATTCAATTTCTAAATCGTCATCTTCAGAAAAGCCATCTTCCATAACCATACGGGTACGCCAAATTTCCAAATCTCCGTTATCGGGGTTCACAATTACGTCGCAATTTTCGTCGGTTCCGAAACGTTTGCGCAACATGCTACGAAACACTTCTTCTAATACACTGATCACCGTTGGACGGTCGATATTTTTGAAATCTTTAAATTCCTGGAAGGAATCAATTAAATTAATGTTGCTCATTTTATTTAAATGAAATTAAAACTTTACTTTCTGTTATTTCATTGAGAGGGATTAGCCTATCAACGGTTTGGGCTTTTTTGCCCTTTTCTTTTTTCAGTTCTTGCAAAAGAATGTGACCTTCTTGTACTTCGGCCAATTTTCCTTCTGTTTTGTTGCCGTCTTTAAACTTAACACTTAGGTTACGACCTACGTTTTTAGCGTATTGTCTTAGCAAGGTTAAGGGAAAGTCTACTCCCGGCGACGATACTTCTAGTGTATAAGCGGTATCCACCAAATTTTCTTCTTCCAAATGAAAACCTACATGGCGGCTAATAGCAACGCAATCTTGTATGGCAACGCCTTTGTCGCCATCTATCAGAATCATCAATTTACCATTGGCGTGCATTTTTGCTTCTACCAAGAATAAATCGGGTCTGTCGGCTATTTTTTCGGCTACCAGAGCTAGTATGCGTTGTTCTACCTTCATGTTGCTAGGGTATGGTAAATAAAAAGAGGGGACACCGTCCCCTCTTTAATTCGATACAAATATAGTACAAATAATTGTTTTTACAAGCAACTAAAAGGTAAATGTGTAGGTAATAGGGTTATTTCCTCCCAATTTTTCTTGTTTTTGTAGTAAACTGATGACTGAAAATTCTCGACTTTGTGCATAAATTTCGGCTCGATAAGTTGTGCCTTTACTGAGTTGGCTAATAGGTGTAAATACAAGTACTTCGTGTTGCTCCGAAAAGTTTCCAGGAATAGGCGATTCTAAACCCTGCATGTCTGGATCGTTACTAGTAGGGTATAAGGCAAAAAATGCCACCAATTGCAGGCTATCTTTTTTTATGCTAGAGAGTAAGTCTGCTGGGATATTTTTTACCAACACACTTTTTTTATCTGCCGAAAGGCTAATTGCTAAGTCTAATTCGTTAGATTGTTTAGTGGGTGTGCAGGCCAAAATACCAAAACAGCAAACCAGTAGGCTATGTGCTAATAATTTTCTCATCTTTTTTAATCAAATTTACACTATGAAAACGCTTTTAGAGATTTTATTGAGTGGTATTGCTGTATTACTAGCAGCTTATATTTTACCGGGTGTAAGTGTAGATTCGTTTGTAACGGCTCTTTGGGTAGCATTATTATTAGCCTTGGTTAATGCAACCATTGGTTTTGTACTTCACATACTTACTATTCCGCTTAACTTTTTAACGCTTGGCTTGGTATCGTTTATCATTACAGTTTGCATGGTATTGTTGGTAGATGCTTTTGTAAGTGGTTTTCATACCGTCGGTTTTATTTCTGCCGCTTGGTTTGCTATCGTGTTGGGCCTCTTAAAAATTATATTCAATTGGTTTAAGCCCGAGAAAAAGCAGTAAAAAAGCCACTCTTTTAGAGTGGCTTCATGCTTATTTTTCTGCTAGTAAATCGGTAATTAGCTTATCAAACTCTTCGGTAAACTCGGTATAGTATTTACCTGTTCCAGGGCCAGAAAAACCAGTATGTATTTTACGTACTTCTCCTTTTTTATCAATAATAATGGTGGTTGGGAAGGCCATAAATTTGTTCAACATAGGTAAGCTTTTTAGCACTTCGCCCGGTTGGTTGGTATAGCCGGTTAGCAATAAAGGGTAGGGTACATTGAAGCGCTTTTGTAAACGACCAATGTTTTTGCGTCCACGGGCAACATCGGTAGAGCGCTCATAACCCAAACCAATAACGGCCAAGCCTTTATCTTTATAGCGGTTATAAAAAGGAACCATAAAGGCGGTTTCGTCCATGCAATTTGGGCACCAAGAGCCAAAAAATTGTACTACTACCACCTTGTTTTTAAATTGTTCGTCTTTAAGCGATACGAGCTTGCCAGTTAAATCGGGGAATGCAAAATCGATGCTTTTGTAACCCGGATTTAAGCCTACTAAGCTGTAGGCATCGGGCAGTTCGGCTTTATCGTCTTTGGTGCCTGTCCAATTATCCATACTCGAAAAACCCGAATAGAGTTTGCCATCGGTAATGGTATTGCCATTTACCGTTCCTGAGAATAAAAGGGCGTGGCATCCATCAAAACAAGAAAGGTAAAATTTGTTTCCGTTTACGGTACCTTCTAAAAAGCGGTAATCGCCAGTGGTGCTTAAAAAAGTGCCTGTTAATCGGTTTCCTTTTTGGATAAACTGGCCTATATACACGTTGGTGTCTTTCCCATCGGCACTAATAAAGGTACTCGACCATTTTCCGTTTAAATCTCCTTTGGGTTCACTTTCTGTTTTGAAAAAACGCCAATGGGTATTTGGAGTGGCAGTAAATTCCATGGCCACATCGGTAGTGGCTAGGTGTTTGGTCCATTTGCCTGATAGCGAACCGCCTGTGAGTACGGCTTTAATTTCCGAATCAAACAAAGGCATTTGAATGAGAATTGAATCGCCCTCTTGGCTAATTTCATTTACTCTCAAACGCTCATCTCCGTTAATAATGTCTAATTGCCTTATCCCGGCCGAGTCGGCTAGTTCAAAATTGAAAGGAATTTCTACACCGCTTTCTGTTTTAAGGGTAGCCCGCCAGGTGCCGTTTTGTAAATCGGCTAGACCGGCTTGTTTACAGCTGCTCAAAGCAAACATAGAAAGGACAATAAACGGGAGAATAATTTTTTTCATGATTTTGATTTTATTTTAATACCTCTCGGGCAATTACAATGCGTTGTATTTCGGAGGTTCCTTCGTATATCTGTGTAATTTTTGCATCACGCATTAAACGTTCTACATGAAATTCTTTTACAAAGCCATAGCCTCCGTGTACTTGTACTGCTTCAACGGCGGTGTTCATGGCTACTTCGGATGCAAATAGTTTTGCCATAGAGCTTGCTTGGGCATAAGGCAGGTCTTGGTCTTTTAACCAGGCTGCTTTTAAGCAAAGCATGCGGGCGGCTTCAATTTGGGTAGCCATGTCGGCCAATTTAAATTGAATGGCTTGGTGTTCGGCAATGGGTTTGCCAAATGCCTTGCGTTCTTTGGCGTATTGTACCGCTAACTCGTAAGCGCCAGAGGCAATACCAAGGGCTTGGGCAGCAATACCAATGCGGCCACCCTCTAGGGTTTTCATGGCAAATTTAAAGCCGAAGCCATCTTCGCCAATCCTGTTTTCTTTGGGCACTTTTACATCGGTAAACATGAGGGAGTGGGTATCTGAGCCACGAATACCTAATTTATTTTCTTTTGGTCCAATGCTAAAGCCTTCCATGCCTTTTTCTACAATAAGCGCATTAATACCGCGGTGACCTTTAGCCACATCGGTTTGGGCAATTACCAAATATACGGATGCACTTCCACCATTGGTTATCCAATTTTTGGTGCCGTTTAAGAGATAATGGTCGCCCATATCTATGGCGGTAGTTTGCTGTGAAGTGGCATCGGAACCGGCTTCGGGTTCTGATAAACAGAACGCACCAATAATTTCACCAGCGGCTAGTGGCTTTAAATATTTTTGTTTTTGCTCTTCGGAGCCATATTTTTCTAATCCGTAGCACACTAAGGAATTATTTACCGATACCACTACCGAGGCAGAGGCATCTATTTTTGATAATTCTTCCATGGCCAATACATAGGAAATGGTGTCTAAGCCAGAGCCATTGTATTCGGGGCTTACCATCATGCCTAAAAAACCCAGTTCGCCTAGTTTTTTTATTTGTTCTGCCGGAAATTTCTGGTGTTCGTCTCGTTCTATTACGCCAGGTTTTAGCTCGGTTTGTGCAAAATCTCGAGCGGCCTGCTGTATCATAAGGTGTTCTTCGGTTAATTGGAAATCCATAGGGGGTAGACTTTTGTTTTTTCGACTCAAAAATAACATTTAATCTCTTTGGAAAAGAGGTGGCTATTGCATTTTTGATATAAGAAAGACAAATGGTCCTAATGTTCGGGTTTTAGGCTTCTTTTGGTGGCAATAAGTACTAAGCTGATACCGCCTATTAGCAAAATAACCAATATTTGTGAGGAGTGAATGAGGGTGGCAAAGCCCAAACCTTCGGCTTTAGGCAAGGCATAAAGGGTAAGTCCTTCGGCTACCATCCAATGGAAAGCACCAATACCTCCTTGTACGGGCACAATCATACCTAAACTGCCAAAAACCAATGCCGCCAGAGCAGCAATTGGGCCTAAATGCGTAGTGCTTGCTAAGGCAAAAAAGGCTAAGTAGGTAGATAAAAAGTAACAGCCCCAAACACCCATCGAATAGCCCAAATACGCCAATTTATTCGGCATTTTTTTAAACGACAATACTCCAATTTTAAAGGAATTTAGTGTATTTTCAAGTGGTCTAAGCCATTTCTTCAGTAGTGGTTTTAGGAAATATAGCATACCCAAAAAGAATACCAAACCTAGGAATAGTGTACCACTAAGCATTGGTTTTACACGTAGCCAACCGTATTGATACATAAACGTAGCAATACGCTCAAACTCTAATAGCAGGGTGAGTGCGCTTATGCTTAGTAGCATAGCCAAATCAGACAGACGTTCGGTAAATACGGTGCCAATAAGTGGTGTTACGGGAATGCCGTCACTTTTTTTGAGTACACCACAACGAGACACTTCGCCCATTCGGGGTATGGCTAGGTTGGCTAGGTAGCCAATCATTACGGCGTAAAAGGAATTTTTTGCAGATGGACTATAGCCTAAAGGCTTAATAAGCATGTTCCAGCGTAATGCCCGAAATACGTGAGCCAATAAACAAGCTAGTACCGAAGCTAGTATCCAATACGGATTTGACTCTTTTACGCTTTGGGCCATTTTATTCAAATCTTGCCCTTTAAATGCCCAGTAGAGTAACAAGCCGGCTAGGCCTAAAAATAGTAGGTATTTGAGTATGCTAATTAGCGATAGTTTCAATCTGCTTATTTTACTAAACGATTTTGATCATCGGGGAAAACCAATAAAGGTTGGTAGTTTTTCGCTTCGGCTAGGGGTAATTGCCCATACGACATGATGATTAATACATCGCCCACTTGTGCTAACCGAGCAGTAGCGCCATTTAAGCAAATTACACCGCTTCCACGTTCACCTTTAATTATATAGGTTTCAAAACGTGCACCGTTATTGTTATTTACTACTTGCACCTTTTCGTTGGCAATCATATGGGCTGCATCCATTAAGTCTTCATCAATAGTAATGCTGCCAACATAGTTAAGTTCGGCTTGGGTTACACGTGCTCTGTGAATCTTAGACTTCAGTATCTCGATAATCATCTTACAAAAATAGTAATAATTAACAGTTTTTGCCCATAGCTATGGCTTAGGGGAGTAATATATTGTCGATTAGGCGTGTTTGGCCTAGGCTAGCAGCTACTAATGCTACCGCCTCAGATTGATTAGTGGGTTGGTTATTTTGCAGGTTGTTGGCTGTGCAAATTTCTAGGTAGCCCAAGCTTATACCAGGGCTTTTTTCTAAAAATTCGATTGCTTCTTGCTTCAGTGTTTGCACTGATTTTTTACCCCAACCTTCCTTTATATGGTTTAAACTTTGATAAAGGGCTAAGGATTGTGCTCTTTCCGTAGGGCTTAAATGTACATTTCTAGAGCTCATGGCCAATCCATCGGCTTCCCGAATAATGGGGCACATTTCTAATACTACAGCTAGTTGTAGCTTTTGTACCATTTTTTCAATCACCATTACTTGCTGGTAGTCTTTTTGGCCAAAGAAAGCAACATCGGGATGGGTGCACGAAAATAGTTTGTAAACAATTTGTGTAACCCCTTGGTAATGGCCTGGCCGATACTTACCTTCCAGTATTTCGTCTAATCCATCCAAGGTTACTTGCCATTCTTCATCTTTACTATACATTTCACCAACTTCTGGCATAAAAAGTATGTCGCAAGCAGCTTCCTCCAATTTGGCAATATCGTGCTCAATGGGCCGTGGATATTTTTCTAAGTCTTTAGGATCGTTAAATTGAGTAGGGTTTACAAAAATGCTGCATACCACCAAGTCGCTTCTTTTTTTCGCAAGGTTGATGAGCGAAATATGCCCTTGGTGTAAAGCGCCCATAGTGGGTACAAAGCCAATTCGCTTGCCTTGTTGTTTTTGTTGAAGCGTATAGGCCGAAATTTCGGAGCGGGTACGAAGTATTTTCAAAAGAATAGAATCAAATTTTGCCTTCCAAAAATGGGTATTAATCCCTTCAACTCCAAGTGGAAAGCAGGAAACCTACCTAAATACCAATATTTTTCGTATCTTTGCAGACTCAATTGCTTAACAATCAAAAATATACTCACGGAGATGGCAAAAACTAAACTACTGTTTATTACTCACGAGATGTCGCCTTTTCTGGAATTGACTAAGATCGCAGAAATTACTCGAAAACTTCCTCAAGCTATGCAAGATAAGGGTCTCGAGATCCGAATTTTGATGCCACGTTTTGGCAATATTAATGAGCGTAGGAACCGTTTACACGAAGTTATACGTTTATCGGGGATGAATATTATTATTGAAGATAACGACAATCCATTAATCATAAAAGTTGCCTCTATTCCGGCAGCTCGGATGCAGGTTTATTTCTTGGATAATGAAGATTATTTCCAACGTAAGCACGTGTTTTCCGATGGAAATGATAAGTTTTTTGAAGATAATGACGAGCGTGCCATCTTCTTTTGTAAGGGTGCACTTGAAACAGTTAAAAAATTAGGCTGGTCGCCAGATGTAGTGCATTGCCACGGTTGGATGACCGCATTGGTACCTGCTTACATGAAAACCGTGTATAAAGAAGATCCTGCGTATAAAAATTCTAAAGTAATTTACTCTGTTTATGATGAAGATGCTTTTGAAGGAAATTTACATACCGATTTTGCACGTAAAGCCGTTATGAATGGTATGGATGCTACCCACATGGATTTGTATAAAGCTGCAGATGTAACTTCCTTACATCAAGGAGCAATTCATTATTCTGATGCAGTGGTGTACGGAAGTGAGCAAATAAATGAAGAAGTGTTAAAGTTTGTTAAAAAAACCAATAAACCGGTTTTAGAATACATTTCAACAGCCGATTTCGAAAATTATTACAACCTTTACCAAGAAATTTCAAACGACGAACTTGTTTCATTGGCTTAATTGTTAACCAAGGTTTACTATGAAAGTATATAAATTAGACTTATTAACCCTGTTGATAGGTCTTTTTAGTTTAGGTGCATGTAACAATCCAGATCAAATTGGTTTGGATGTAGATCCCAATAATGGTATAAACACGGCTATTGATGATAATACGACTGTATTGGCCTTAACTGTACCCGAAGAAAAGATTTTTACCAATAATTTGGCTAAATACCCTATCGGATACTTTATAGATCCGGATTTAGGAATTACCGAAACTGCTGCAGGAGCAAGTATTAATTTACTTAGCGATAGTTTAAAATTTGGCACCAATGCGGTATTAGATTCGGCGGTATTGGTACTTAAATATGCCAATGAATTTTATGGCGATTCGCTTACCTCTACTTATCGTTTTTCGGTACACCAACTTAATGCAAAGCTAAATCCCCTTACCTCGTATTACAACGATATGCCTCTTGCCTATGGTAATACAGAAATTGGATTTAAAGTGATTAACAAAATTAAATTGAAAGATAGTATTGCTATAAATCAAATACGTGTTGGCAAACTAGATACCATTACAAAACAAGCGCCACAGGTTCGCATACCGATTGATGCAAGTTTTATAAATAGCCAATTTATTAATGCTGCTGCGGCTAATTTCTTTAAACCTGCTGCTTTCTTAACGCATATTAAAGGGCTACATATTAAGGTTGATCCTATTGGTGGTGGCAAAGCTGGAGGAATTCCATTTTTTGATTTAACCTCTGGTGCCAGCAAGTTAGAGCTATACTACCGCAATGTAAACGCAAAGATTGATACCAACTACGTAACTTTTAGTATCAACAATTCTATGTCGACGGTAGCCGCCACGTTTAGCCACGATTATACAGGTACCGAAGTGGCCACACAATTAGCCAATCCAGCGGTAGAATACAACAAAGTATTTACCCAAGCTTTGGGCGGCTTAAGAACTAAAGTTACGTTCCCCAATATCAATCAGTTAAAACAGCTTGGTGCTATTTACATCAATAAAGCCGAATTAATTGTGAGTGTAGAGGGCGGTAGCGACGTTCCATTTGCTCCGGCTCCTAGAATGATTCTCTATCAAACAGATATTGCAAGTCAGCGTAAATTAGTACCCGATTTAGATCCTTATGATTCTCGATTTATAAGCGTAGGTGGTTTTGGCGGTTTGTATACCAGCACGGCTAAAACCTATACCTTTAACCTAACGGCCTATATTCAAGACTTATTAATTGGTAAATCCAAGCAATACGCCCTTTATCTAGCACCCACAGAAACAGAGATGTCTAATTTAGCCAATATTATTAAGCCATCTGCAGGAGTTGCTAGCAAAGTTGTTTTGGGAAGTGGTAAAAGTAGTGCTAACTTTAAGATGAAACTTAGAGTAAAATATTCTCTGCTAAACAATTAATTGGTTTTAACCTTTTAAGCATTACATCGCATGTGTGGAATTGTTGGATACATTGGTCATAGAGAAGCATGGCCATTAATTATAAAAGGACTTCATCGTTTAGAATACCGTGGCTACGATAGTGCTGGGGTAGCTCTATTAAATGGAAGTTTACGCATTTACAAAAAAGCTGGAAAAGTTAGCGAATTAGAAAATTTTTCTGCCGATAAAGATGTGTCTGGCCATATTGGCATGGGCCATACCCGTTGGGCCACCCACGGAGCACCATCTGATAGAAACTCACACCCACATACTTCTGGAGACGATCGTTTAACTATTATTCACAACGGAATTATAGAAAATTACGCCACCCTGAAAGAAGAACTCATTTCAGAAGGGCACGTGTTTAAGAGTGATACCGATACCGAAGTGCTCATCCACTTGATCGAAGAAATTCAGAAAAAAACGCAATTAGATCTGAGAGAAGCCGTACGTGTGGCCCTTAATGAAGTAGTTGGAGCTTATGCCATTGTAATTATGAGCAAAGATGAGCCCGACCAACTTATAGCCGCCCGTAAAGGCAGCCCCATGGTTATTGGAGTTGGTAAAGACGAATACTTCATCGCCTCCGATGCCTCTCCAATTATTGAGTATACCAAAAACGTGATCTATTTAAACGATAACGAAATTGCCTATATAAAGCGTGATGAATTACTGATCAAGAACCTGGATAATGTAGTAAAAACCCCTTACGTACAAGAACTCGAACTAAAATTAGAGATGCTTGAGAAAGGCGGTTACGATCATTTCATGCTCAAAGAAATTTACGAACAGCCACGTTCTATTAAAGATTGTATGCGTGGTCGTATTTATCCCGATGAAGGTTTGGTGCAATTAGGAGGTATTAAAGAATATGCTGAAAAGCTTAAAAATATCGACCGCATTATTATTGTAGCTTGTGGTACTTCGTGGCATGCAGGCTTGGTAGGCGAATATTTAATTGAAGAATTTGCACGTGTACCGGTAGAAGTAGAATATGCTTCGGAGTTCCGGTACCGAAACCCCATTATTACCGAAAAAGATATTGTAATAGCTATTTCCCAATCGGGCGAAACGGCCGATACCATGGCCGCCATTGAATTGGCCAAAGAAAAAGGCGCTACTATTTTTGGTATTTGTAATGTGGTGGGTTCGTCTATTCCACGCTTAACACATGCGGGAGTGTATACCCACGCTGGTCCCGAAATTGGAGTGGCCTCTACCAAAGCATTTACCGCTCAGGTAACGGTTTTAACCTTAATGGCTTTTTACATTGCCCAACAAAAAGGCACCATTTCTCAATCTAAATTAATCGGTTTATTATCCGAATTAGATCAAATACCTAACCTGGTAGAGAAATGTTTAGAAGCCAATGCGGGTATTTTAAAAATTGCTGAGAAATTTAAAGACACCACCAATTGTCTATTCTTGGGCCGCGGTAGCGGTTTCCCAGTTGCTTTAGAAGGCGCCCTAAAACTAAAAGAGATTTCTTACATACACGCCGAGGGCTACCCGGCTGCCGAAATGAAACACGGCCCTATTGCCTTAATTGATGCAGACATGCCGGTGATTTTTATAGCCACCAAAAACTCATCGTACGAAAAAGTAATTAGCAACATACAAGAGGTAAAAGCCCGCAAAGGCGTAGTAATTGCCATTGTAACCGAGGGTGATGTAGTGGTGAAAGAAATGGCCGATTATACCATTGAAATACCCGATGCCGACGAAGCATTCTTACCTATTTTAGCTACCATACCCTTACAGTTATTGGCTTACCACATTGCTGTACTTAGAGGCTGTAATGTAGATCAACCGCGTAATTTGGCTAAATCTGTTACGGTGGAATAACCTCACATTGTTTCAAGCTTATCTGCCTAATACATCCTATCGGGTGTTAAAACTAAGTTAAAATCAATTTTTACGCACTTTTTTTCGTATATTACACTAGCTAATTTCCTCACCATGAAAAAATTACTTTTCACATGTAGCCTTTTCTTTTTCTTTTTGGCTACAAGTTTTGCCCAAACCGATTCTACCCAAACCAATAACTTATTACAAGATTTGTCCCTAGCAGATTCGAGCCAAGTGCAATTGTTGCCCAATAAAATGATTCCCAGCCAACGCTTATTATGGGGCCCAAAGGGTTTAATGAGAGGCTTTAATAGGTTTGAGTTAACGCCAGAAAAACGACAAAATGAGTTAAAACTACGCCGTACCATGTTGGGTGTACACCAAATATTAGGTTTTGCTACGCTTGGCGGTATGGTAGCCCAAGGCATTATTGGGGGTAAATTATACAATGGTCGCTACGATTTAAAAGATACTCACGAGGCGCTAGGTGCTGCAGTGAATATAGGCTATTTTACTACGGCCTCCCTATCGCTATTTGCGCCACCCAAAGCACTTGATGAGCGTAAAGGATATAGCAGCATTAAATTGCATAAATGGTTGGCAGTAGTGCACATGTCGGCTATGATTGCTACCAATGTATTAGCCGGGATGACAGAAGATAACCCGAATTTAAAAGCATACCACCGGGCAGCAGCCTATACTGCATTTGGCGCTTATGCCGCATCAATGATTGCAATAAAATTCTAACTTATGAAAAACATATTTTTCTTCCTGCTGTTCATTGGATTAGTCAGCACTGCACTTGCACAAGATGCAGGAACCGTAAAAGTTTTTGCCGACAAAAAATTATCGAGTATAACCTATACCATGCGTCACCCCTTACACACTTGGGATGGAACAAGCAAAGAGGTGAACTCGGTTATTTTAACTAATGCCGATAAATCGCAACTCACACAAGTGGCAGTTAGTGTAAAATTGGGTTCTTTTGATAGCAAAAATGCCAACCGAGATTCGCACATGATTGAAGTGGCCGAAGGCTTAAAATACCCAACTATTAGTTTTTCTAGCACCTCCATTCAAACTCAAGGTGATGTAGTGTTGGTAAAAGGAAATGTAAGTTTCCATGGCGTTACTCAGCCCATAAATTTTGAGGCAAAACGAAAAACAACAGGATCTAATTTAGAGGTAAGTGGTGCATTTACGCTTAAAATGACCCAGTTCAAAATTGAGCCACCTAGTTTGTTGGGTGTAGCTGCAGATGATGTGTTAAAACTTAAGTTTAAGGTTGTTTATTAATTGGTTTTAGATTAAGCTTTATTCTTGGTATGAAAAAAGTATTCGTGTTAGCAGTCAATTTTTTGTGTTTATCTATAACACAGGCTCAAGAGCGCAGCATAGATTGGCAGGGTCACCGAGGTTGTAGAGGGCTATACCCCGAAAATACCATTCAGGCTATGCTTAAAGCCATAGATTTAGGTGTAAGTACCCTAGAATTAGATGTGGTAATTACCAAAGATAAACAGGTCATTCTATCGCACGAACCTTTCATGAGTGCCGAAATTTCCACAAATCCGGAGGGGAAATCCATCACTGCAGCTCAAGAAAAAACATATAACATTTACCAATTAGATTATGCTGCTGTACAAACATGGGATGTGGGCTTAAAGCCACATCCACGCTTTCCTCAGCAAGAAAAAACACCGGCAACAAAACCTTTATTGGCCGATGTGATAGATGCGGTAGAAGCCTACATTCGGATGCATAATTTACCGCCGGTACAGTACAATATTGAAACGAAATCTGACCCAGAAGGTGATGATAGCTATCATCCTAAACCTGCTGAATTTGTAAATTTAGTTTTAGCAGTTATACAAGGTAAAGGCATTGCACCTAGAACCATTATTCAAAGTTTTGATTTGCGTACCATTCAGCTTGTTCATAAACAATACCCCCAACTTAAAACTGCTTTTTTGGTGGAAAATACCAGTGCTAAAAAACTAAACACTCAATTGAAAACGCTGGGGTTTGTTCCCACCATTTTTAGTCCAGCCTATCAATTTGTAGATCAAAAACTAGTGGATAACTGCCATAAAAAAGGCATGCAAGTTATTGTTTGGACAGTAAATACCCTTCCCGAAATGCAGACAATGCTAAAATTGGGTGTAGACGGAATTATTTCCGATTACCCTAATTTATTTAGCGCCATGAAGTAGGCTAATTAAAAACCAGCCACACTATCTTCACCACGTATATCGGCTACTGCCTGTATTGTCCCATTAGCATCAATTACAATAAGTTCGGTGCGGCCTATGCTATCAAGCAGTCTCAGCGTATAGCCCATAGCTATTAAGCGATCTTTTAAAGCTTGCGGAAAATCTTTTTCTACAGCTACCACATCGGGTAACCATTGGTGATGAAATTTCGGACTATTGTTTGCATCCATCGGGCTTAATTTAAAGTCGATAAGATTTATCAAGGTTTGTATCACGGAGGTGGGTATGGTTGTTCCGCCAGGAGTACCCACAATGATATATGGCTTGTTATCTTTTAACACCAAGGTAGGGCACATAGAGCTTAGCATGCGTTTATTTGGTTCTATGGCGTTTGCCGTACTGCCCACGGCGCCATACATATTGGGTACACCGGCTTTAATGCTAAAATCGTCCATCTCATTATTTAATAAAAACCCCGCCCCGCCTACCACGGTTTTACTACCATAAGCACCATTTAGCGTAGTGGTTACGGCTACCATATTCCCTTCTTTATCGTATATGCTCAGGTGCGTAGTTTCGGTACTTTCGCTAAAATTTCCTGCCTTAGTTTCACTGCTTTTACCTGCTTTACCTTCTGTAAAAGCAGTCATTCGGCTGGTTAAATACCCACTATTTAACAATTTTTCTACGGGCACTTGCCAATAATCAGGGTCGCCCAAATGTTCGGCCCTATCCGCAAAGGCTATACGTTCGGCTTCTATTAAAAGTTGCACACTTTTCTCCGATTGAAAGCCTGGGGTTTCTAGTTTTCTATCTTCGAGCATTTTGAGTACTTGAGCCATAATAATGCCGCCACTGCTGGGTGGAGGGAAGCCAATTACCTCATTTCCTTTATAGTTAAACTGAAGCGGTGTTCTTTTTTTGGCTTCGTACTGTCTCAAATCTTTTTTGCTGATAATGCCATTCCTTCGGTGCATTTCGGCTACTAAAAGTTGGGCAGTTTTACCACGATAAAATCCTTTAGCACCTTTATCGCGAATACGTTTTAAGGTAGTGGCCAATTCTTTTTGTATGAGGGTATCGCCTGCTTGCCAATCGGTATTTTTCACAAAAGCACTTACTTGTGTACTATATTTCTGAAACGATTCCTTGGTCCAATTCAGTCCTGTGGCCTCATTTTGGCTGAGTGTAAAGCCAAATTCAGCTAAATCAATAGCAGGCTGAATTAATTCGTTGAAGGGCAGTTTGGCATAGGGCAGGGTAGCAAACAGTCCCGCAACGGTACCCGGAACTCCGCTAGCCAAATGTCCATTTTGAGAAAAATCAAATTGGGCATTGCCTTGTTTGTCTAAATACATATCGCGACTTGCTGCCATTGGTGCTTTTTCTCTAAAATCTAAACCGAGGAGTTCACCTTTTGCAGTACGGCCTAACAAAAATCCACCGCCACCAATATTTCCGGCAATGGGATAAACCACTGCCAAAGCCAACTGTGTGGCAATGGCTGCATCAAATGCATTGCCTCCTCGTTTCATAATTTCTACACCCACTTGGCTGGCCAGAGGGCTGGCGCTTGCAACGGCACCTTGGCTAAATACCCCCGATTTTTGGCTTATACGTTTATATGGATCTACAGCTTTGCCCGACCCAACGAGTTGTTGTGCCCGCACGGCAAAACCAAGCATCAGTAAGAGTGAAATGCAGACTATTTTTTTCATGTTACGTATTTGACTTGAACGAATATACCAACTATCTCCACAAAATTCGTTCTTAATACATGCTAAAAAACCGCTAAATTAATGTGGTTTACCATATTGTAATTAGGTGCATCTTATTCATCATCAGAATATCACAAAACCAAATAAGTGGTTCTAACTTTTCTATTTTAAGTAAATTTACCGGTACAGCTATTCCTAGGAAGCACCAAACTTTATGGATGAAAAAATTAATTCCTTAAGCGTTCAAGATCAAGACCGTATTATTGAGATGGCTTGGGAAGATAGAACACCCTTTGAAGCCATATTTTATCAATTTGGTTTTTCAGAAGCCGATACCATTGCCTTAATGCGTAAAACATTAAAGAAAACCAGCTTTAATTTGTGGAGAAAAAGGGTAAATAGCGGGGTGAGCCAGAAACATGCCCAAAAGCGCAGTCTAGCCATAAACCGATTTAAATGTACGTTGCAAAAACAAATTACATTCAACAAAATAAGTAAACGCTAATAAAAAAAGTCCTCCCGAAATTTCGGGAGGACTTTTTTATACTGTATCGACTTATTTCGCTTTTGCAAAGCGTTCGGCAACAGCAGTCCAGTTCACTACATTCCAAAACGCAGCAATATAATCGGGGCGTTTATTTTGATATTTTAGGTAGTACGCATGTTCCCACACGTCCATTCCTAGAAGTGGAGTGCCTGGGCATTCGGCAATATCCATTAAAGGATTATCTTGATTTGGCGTAGAGCACACGCATAACGTACCATCAGCCTTTAGGCATAACCAAGCCCAACCCGAACCAAAACGGGTAGTGCCTGCTTCGGCAAACTTTTGTTTAAAGGCATCAAATGTTCCGAATGCGCTATCAATAGCTTTTGCTAAATCTCCAGTAGGTGTACCGCCACCATTTGGCGACATAATTGACCAATATAAACTGTGGTTGTAGTGGCCACCACCATTATTGCGCACCGGCATTGGGAATTTAGAAATAGATTTTAAAATATCTTCGATTTTTGCATTTGCAGAATCGGTTCCAGCCAAGGCTTTATTTAGGTTGTCTACATACGCTTGGTGGTGTTTTCCATGGTGAATCTCCATGGTCATTTTATCAATATGCGGTTCTAGCGCATCGGTTGCATATGCTAATGCAGGTAGTTCAAATGCCATATGTTGTTTATTTTAATTAATTTTTAAATGAATAGGGTATACAAATATACGTTGCTTAGGGGTATAACGTGCGTGGTTTTTAACTTTTACTCCGTTTTGATTTGAAGAATGCTTTCACCAGTTCTCCGCATTCATCGGCTTTTATGCCTCCAATGAGTTCGGTTTTAGGATGAGTTAGCGTTTGATTAATCCGAGTAAAACCCCGTTGCATATCGTAGGCGCCAAATACTATGCGACTAATTTGGGTCCAATATGAAGCACCCGCACACATTACGCAGGGTTCTAGGGTTACATATAAGGTGCAATCGGTTAAATATTTTCCACCCAAATAATCGGCAGCAGCCGTAAATGCTTGCATTTCTGCATGGGCCGTTACGTCGTTTAAGCGTTCGGTAAGGTTATGTCCGCGGCCAATAATACGTCCTTTACACACAATAACCGCACCTATAGGCACTTCGTCTAGCTCTTGGGCTTTACGAGCCTCTTTTAAAGCCTCGTTCATAAAAAACTCATCGGGCGCTAAGCTAGGCTCGTCGCCAAAATTCACATAGTTCATGGTATGCCAAAGGTAGAAAATGAAATGAAATCTTTGACTAGATTTGTGCCATGCACAGCATCTATTTACGTAAAGGAAAAGAAAAGGCCGTAAGGCAATTACATCCCTGGATTTTTTCGGGAGCTATAGAAAAAATAATTGGTAAGCCTGAAAACGGTGATTTGGTTATCGTATTAGACGCCAAAGGTGATTTTTTGGCTACTGGTTTTTATAACGCCCAGTCGAGAGTGGCGGTACGGGTTTTGGCCTGGAATGCCGAGCAAGTGATTGATGAAACGTGGTGGCGTAGCCGAATACAGCAAGCCGTTGCGGCCCGTACGCAATTATTGGCTTCTGGTGAAACGAATACCTGTAGATTGATTTTTAGTGAAGCCGATTACTTGCCTGGCTTAATTGTAGATAAGTATGCCGATTTTTTATCGGTACAAATTTTAACATCGGGCATGGAGAAAGCCAAGGCTATTTGCTTAGATGAATTGCAAAAATTGTTAAAACCAAAAGGCATTTTTGACCGTAGCGATGCTAATGCTCGAGCCCACGAAGGACTACAAGCCTCCTCGGGTATTTTGGCTGGAGAAGCTCCACCCGAATTTATTGAAGTGGTTGAGAACGGCATTCGTTATCAAGTAAATATTGCCGATGGGCAAAAATCTGGTTTTTATTGCGACCAACGGGAGAATCGTAAAAAAGTAGCGGCCCGAACCAATGCTAAAGTGGTATTGGACTGCTTTTCGTACTCGGGCGGCTTTACCTTAAATGCGTTGGCTGCAGGCGCTAAAAAGGTAGTGAGTGTAGATAGTTCTGCTTTGGCTATTGATACGCTGAAAAAAAACATCAAGTTGAATGGATTTAAAGCTTCGCAACAAACATCCATCCAGTCTGATGTAAATAAACAACTTCGTGTTTTTTTAGAGAGTGGCGATAAATTCGATCTTATTGTGCTCGATCCACCTAAATATGCACCCTCACGCTCGGCTTTAACCAAGGCGTCTAGAGCGTATAAAGACTTAAACCGATTGGCCATGGGCCTATTGAATAAAGGGGGTTTTTTGGCTACTTTTTCTTGCTCGGGAGCATTAGATATAGGTACGTTTAAGCAAATTTTGGCCTGGTCTGCTTTAGATGCCGGCAAAGAAGTGCAGTTTATTGATCAGTTTTGCCAACCCGAAGATCACCCGATACGCTCTTCTTTTCCTGAGGGAGAATATTTAAAAGGGCTTCTTTGTAGAGTATTTTAATCTTCTTTAGGTGCCTCTGGGGTGTTATGTAATTGTACCGGTTTAGTTTTGCTTTTTACACGCAAGTTGAGCATTTCTACCAATACCGAGAAGGCCATAGCAAAGTACACGTATCCTTTTGGTATGTGTTGTTCAAAGGCTTCTGCTAAGAGCGACACACCAATTAACAATAAAAACGAGAGCGCCAACATTTTCACAGTTGGATGGTTATTTACAAAGTTACTTATGCCTCCAGCGGCTAGCATCATTACGATTACGGCAATAATTACAGCGGCTATCATTACTTCTACATGGCTGGCCATACCCACAGCGGTTATTACCGAATCGAGAGAGAATACAATATCTAATAATAGAATTTGTACGATGGTTGCCGAAAAAGAAAGTTTTTTCTTACCTCCATCTGCGTGATTAGCACCTTCTAATTTCTCGTGAATTTCGCTGGTACTTTTATAAATTAGGAACAAGCCTCCAATCAATAAAATTAAATCTCGGCCCGAAATAGCTAGTTTTTCTACCCATTCACCTTCAGTAAGGCCGATTAAATTAGCCGCGTTGAAAAGGGGCGTGGTCAGGGTCATCATCCAACTTAAGGAAAGTAATAGCAATACCCGGGTAATCATGGCTAGGGCTAAACCCAGCTGACGGGCTTTTTTTTGTTGATTTTCCGGCAATTTTCCGGCTAAAATAGAGATGAAAATAATGTTATCGATGCCTAAAACGATTTCTAATATGCTTAGGGTGATTAACGAAATCCAAATTTCGGGGTTGCTTAAAAATTCCATAAAACGAAAGTACAATTTATACCGCTAAAAATCTATCAATTGCCTGCACTGCCCGCTGAAAGCGTAGTTCTCCTTGCCCCGAAATTACTTGGTAATTGGCGTTTATAGCTTTCAACTCTTGGTGCCAAATCTCCATAAAATGTTCGCGTTGGTTCGGAAAATCTCGTAGGGGGTCTTCTTCCCAAGGTAAATCTACATCCATAAGCAGGTAGAAATCGTAGCTATGTTTGGGTAATTTATCGAGCACTTCTTGTGGCGATTTGCCAAAAAAGGCATCGCTCCAAATTTTTACGGTAATAAAGGTAGTATCGCAAATTAAGAGTTTGTTGGCTTTGGGCAGCAGTTCTTTTTCTAAGGCCAATTGTCCGTGAAACATGTTTATTTCATCTTGCCAGGTGCAAGGTGCAGTCAATTTTTCACAGTATTCGCGGGCATACTCAAGCACCCACACGGTATGGTAGTGTTTGGCTAAAAGCGCTGAAATACTCGATTTTCCTGTAGATTCGGGCCCAACAATGGCTATTTTTTTTATCCCCATGCTCATACTTTTTGTTGGTTAAACTCTTTTCGCCAAGCTAGGTATCCCATGAGCGCAATGTATATGTATAAGGCATACATGCCTGCGGTAAGGTGAAGGCCTTTAGCTAGGTAAACGCCTATATAAATAATGTCTACAAAAATCCAAATAAGCCAGTTTTCTACTACTTTACGTGCCAAGAAAATTTGTGCCACTAGGCTACAAGCGGTGCAAAAACTATCAATAAATGGGAAAGCAGCATCGGTTTTATGGTACAGAAAAAAGCCAATAAGGGCAGTAAATACGGCTATACCAAGCAGTGAAAGCAGGATTTCTGTTTTAGTAATACGCTTTACGGGTACCTTGAGTGCATCGGCCGGTTTGCGGCTCCAAAACCACCAGCCGTATGCGTTCATGGCCAAAAAGTAAACCTGTAAACCGGTATCGGCGTAAAGTTTGGCTTCTAAAAAAATAACAATATAAATGCCCACACTTACAATGGCAATAGGCCAATTCCAAATGTTGTTTTTGGCGGCTAAATACACGCACAAAATGCCTGTAATTACGCCAATTGTTTCTAAAAGTGACTGCTCTTGCAGCCATGTGCTTAGTGTTTCAATCACGGTGTGTTGGTGTGTGTACTTTGCAGTACAATTTGCTAACCCTTACTATTTTTCCATAACACGTTTAGGATCAATACAGAGCCAAATTGTTTTTTATGTGTAAGATTTTTTTCAAACTTAAGAAGAACTCGGCCAATTTTTACTAAAAATCCCCTCGATTTTCATCAAGGGGATTTTTGACCAACCAAATTGTAACTAACAAAAGTATTTGGTGTAAGAAACCAAGCACCTCAGATTACTATGCTATAACGTAACAAGAAATGAAATTGTTTTACAAGCCACATTTTTTTTGTTTTTTAGCCTACTAATTAAGTCCTATTTCATATCTTTATGCCCCGACACATAAGTCGGGATTTTCGCTCGAAGAGCATAGGAAAATCCCCCATTTTAATAGCCCTATGCCAAAAGATACCTCCATACAATCTGTCCTGATCATCGGTTCTGGACCCATTATCATCGGCCAAGCATGTGAGTTTGATTACTCCGGATCGCAAGCTGCACTTTCTTTAAAAGAGGAAGGCATCAGTGTATCCATCATCAACTCAAACCCGGCTACCATTATGACCGACAAGGTAATTGCCGACCATGTGTATTTATTGCCGCTGAACTGTGAAAGTATTGAGCAGATTTTAAAGGAACAAAAAATAGATGCGGTATTGCCAACCATGGGTGGCCAAACGGCCTTAAATCTTTGTATTGAGGCAGACGAGCAGGGACTTTGGAAAAAATATGGAGTAAAAGTAATTGGGGTAGATGTAGCAGCCATTGAAAAAACCGAAAATCGAGAAGAGTTTCGCAAGTTGATGGTAGAGATTGGAATAGGGGTAGCGAAATCGAAAATTGCTAATTCCTTTTTAGAAGGAAAAGAAGCTGCTCAAGATATTGGGTTCCCGCTGGTTATACGGCCAAGTTATACATTGGGTGGCAAGGGTGCAGGTTTTGTACATAAAAAAGAAGAATTTGATGCGGCTTTAAGCCGTGGTTTGCAAGCATCGCCTACCCACGAGGTATTGGTAGAGCAAGCCGTTTTGGGCTGGAAAGAATTTGAGCTCGAATTGCTTCGCGATAATAAAGACAATGTGATTATTATTTGCTCTATCGAGAATTTCGATCCGATGGGCATCCATACTGGTGATTCGATTACGGTGGCTCCAGCCATGACTTTGAGCGATCGTTGTTACCAAGATATGCGTAACCAAGCCATCAAAATGATGCGGGCAATCGGCAATTTTGCCGGTGGCTGTAACGTACAGTTCTCGGTAAACCCTGCTAACGACGAAATTATTGCCATTGAAATTAACCCACGGGTTTCTCGTTCATCGGCACTGGCTTCTAAAGCAACCGGTTACCCCATTGCTAAAATTGCCGCTAAATTGGCTATCGGTTATAATTTAGATGAGATAGAAAATCAAATTACTAAAACTACGTCGGCCTATTTTGAACCCACGCTAGATTACGTGATTGTTAAAATTCCACGCTGGAACTTCGATAAATTTAAAGGAGCAAATACCCAGTTGGGCTTACAAATGAAATCGGTAGGAGAAGTAATGGGTATTGGCCGCAGCTTTATTGAAGCCTTACAGAAAGCCTGCCAGAGTTTAGAAACCAACCGTTTAGGCTTGGGCGCCGACGGCCGCCAAAGCCGCAATCTCGAAGAAATTATGCACAGCTTGGAGCATCCAAGCTGGGACCGCTTATTCCACGTAAAAGATGCCTTCAGTTTAGGGGTGCCACTAGAATCTATTCGGAAAATTACCCACATAGATAAGTGGTTCTTGGTGCAAATTCAAGAATTGGTTACGCTAGAACAAGAATTAAAAAACTTTACGTTAGAAACAATCTCTAAGGACTTTTTCATCACCCTAAAACAGCGGGGCTATTCGGATGCGCAATTGGCTTGGCTATTGAGTAACGTAACGGAAGATGAGGTGTATAATCGCCGCCGCGAATTAGGCATTAAACGGGTGTATAAAATGGTAGATACTTGTGCTGCCGAGTTTCCGGCACAAACGCCGTATTACTACTCTACGTTTGAAGACGAAAACGAATCGATGGTGAGCGCTAAGAAAAAAATAATCGTATTGGGTTCTGGTCCAAATCGCATTGGCCAAGGTATTGAATTCGATTATTCGTGTGTACACGGATTATTGGCTGCTAAAGAAGCCGGTTACGAGGCCATTATGATAAATTGTAACCCAGAAACGGTTTCTACCGATTTTAACATGGCCGATAAGTTATACTTTGAGCCGGTGTTTTGGGAACATGTTCGCGAAATTATAGATTTAGAAAAACCCGAAGGCGTAATTGTGCAATTGGGCGGCCAAACTGCTTTAAAAATGGCCGAAAAGCTCCACGAAAACGGCATCAAAATTATAGGCACTTCTTTTGACAATATGGATATTGCCGAAGATCGTGGTCGTTTCTCCGATTTGTTGAAAGATTTAGGCATTCCGTACCCTAAATATGGCGTAGCCGAAAGTGCCGAAGAGGCATTAGTGGTTGCTCATGAAGTAGGCTATCCGGTGTTGGTACGCCCGAGTTATGTTTTGGGTGGCCAAGGAATGAGTATTGTAATTAACGATGAAGATTTAGAAAACGCCGTAGTGAAATTATTACGAGCTATGCCGGGTAATCGAGTATTAATAGATCATTTCTTAGATAGAGCGGAAGAATCCGAATCGGATTCTATTTGCGATGGGGAAGATGTACATATTATTGGCATGATGGAGCATATTGAGCCTGCTGGTATCCATTCCGGCGATTCGAGTGCGGTATTGCCACCATTTAGCCTACCAGCTACGGTACAGGATAAGATGGAAGAATACACCATTAAATTGGCTAAAGCCCTAAACGTTCGCGGTTTGTTGAACATTCAGTTTGCGGTAAAAAATGGAGATGTATATGTTATTGAGGCCAATCCTCGTGCTTCACGTACTGTGCCATTTATTGCTAAAGCCTACGATGTACCTTACATTAATATTGCTGCCAAGGTGATGCTAGGTTTTAAGAAACTGAAAGATTTTACCATTGAGCGCAAGCTAAAAGGCTATGCCATTAAAGAACCAGTTTTCTCTCACGATAAATTTCCGGAAATTGAAAAGGAATTAGGTCCAGAAATGAAATCTACCGGCGAAGCCATTCGTTTTATTAAAGATTTAGAAGATCCGTACTTTATTAAATTGTACAAAGAGAAATCGATGTACTTGAGTAAATAAATGTATCAATCAGTCAACCTATAAAATGAGAAGAGTTCTTTTTCTGTTGCTATTCAGCTTTGTTTTTTTTCAATCGTGCAGTATTTTCGGCGTACTAACTTCTCAAACTACTATTGATTCTGAAAAGTCGTTTGTTTTGGGAGAAGGCCAGCATGGAAGTTATACAGCGGTAATACAAAACACCACTAACACCCCGGTAGAAGTATTTATCCAAAAATATCAATCTGAAGTGAGTACCTCTTTGGGGGTGCTTAATAAAGGAGATAAACAGGAATACAGTGTGGCTAAGGATAACCGAGTGAGTTTTAAAAATTTAGGTAAGGAGGTAGCGGTGATTAATATCAAATTAAACGGCGACACCAACCTAAGTATGGGCTACAAAGAAAATAATTAACAGCGTATTTTACCCAAAAAGTGCCGAGAACACCTCTTCTACTTTGGCTACGGTTTTAATTTCTATTTGGTAGCGCTTTAAGTCTAAGCCTTTTTTATTGTATTTGGAGATGTAAATTTGCTCAAAGCCTAATTTTTCAGCTTCGGCAATGCGTTGTTCAATGCGGTTAACGGCTCTAATTTCTCCAGATAAACCTACTTCTGCTGCAAAACAAGCCTTGGTCGGTACCGGCATATCTTCGTGCGAACTGATAATGGCTACGACTACGGCTAAATCTATTGCCGGATCTTCTACCCGCAAGCCACCAGCAATATTTAAAAACACATCTTTGGTGCTTAAGCGAAATCCACAGCGCTTTTCTAATACGGCTAACAACATGTTCATGCGGCGGGTATCAAAGCCCGTAGCCGAACGCTGAGGCGTGCCATAGGCCGAGTGGCTCACTAAGGCTTGGGTTTCAATAAGCATGGGGCGCATTCCTTCTAACATGGCCGAAATGGTAATGCCGCTTAGGGGTTCATCTCGTTGAGAGAGTAATATTTCGGATGGATTAGAAACTTCACGGAGGCCGCTGCCTTGCATTTCGTAAATACCCAATTCTGCAGCAGAGCCAAAACGGTTTTTTACCGAACGTAAAATGCGGTACACGTGGTGTCGGTCGCCTTCAAATTGTAGAACAGTATCTACCATGTGTTCCAAGATTTTTGGTCCGGCAATGGTGCCATCTTTGGTAATGTGGCCAATTAAAAATACGGGCGTGCCGGTTTCTTTGGCAAAACGCAACAATTCTGCGGTGCATTCGCGTACTTGCGATACACTGCCCGGAGTAGATTCGATATGTGCCGAATGCAGTGTTTGTATAGAATCGATAACCACCAATTGAGGCGCTATGGCTTCAATTTGTTTGAAAATATTTTGTGTAGAGGTTTCGGTTAAGATATAACAATCGGCTTTGCTAGCTTTTATTAAGCGCTCGGCACGCATTTTAATTTGCTGTTCGCTTTCTTCGCCCGAAACGTAAAGTACTTTTAAGCCCGGCAAGTTTAAGGAAACCTGTAACATGAGGGTAGATTTGCCAATACCGGGTTCTCCCCCAATTAATACCAAAGATCCTGGAACAATGCCTCCACCCAACACTCGGTTCAGTTCGGCATCGGGGGTAACTAATCTATTTTCTTCTTTAAACGAAATTTCGTGTATGGCAGCTGGTTTATTGGCTCTTTTGCCCGAATTGCTTGTTTTCCAATCGGGTATAGCAGCAGAATTTTTCTCAATAACTTCTTCTACAAAGGTATTCCATTGGTTGCACGAGGGGCACTTGCCCAGCCATTTGGCCGACTCGTAGCCGCAACTTTGACAGAAATACGCAGATTTAGATTTAGCCAATGAGTTAAAGGTTTTTTTGTGGGTTTTAAGTTACAGGTTCTTTATCAATTTTTAAAAACAAACAACCTAAAACCCATCACTTATAACTTTATTTCTTCTTCTTTACTATTCAGAAAATGGAATTCTGTAAGGTGGTAAGAAGGTTCTGCTTTTACTTTAATCCAACGGCCGTAATTTGAGAACCATTTCCACTGTAAGTTGAAAATTCCCTTTTTAATATAGGCCTCAATGTATGGATGTACGCAAAGAGTAATATTTTTTTCGTTTTGTTCTTTGATAATAAAGGCCAAGTTGGCGGCAACATCATCTAACAATACAATGCTGGCTTTAATTTCGCCTGTACCATCGCACGATGGGCACTTCTCGTTGGTAATGATGTTCATCTCAGGGCGAACACGCTGGCGGGTAATTTGCACCAACCCAAATTTACTTGGAGGTAAAATGGTGTGTTTAGCCCGATCTAAGTTCATTTGCTCACGTAAGTAATCAAACAACTCTTTGCGATTGGCCGGTTTGTGCATGTCTATAAAATCGACTACAACAATACCACCCATATCGCGTAAACGAAGTTGGCGGGCAATTTCACGAGCGGCTTCTTTATTTACCAAGAAAGCATTTTCATCTTGATTTTCTTTGCTAGCCGTTCTGTTGCCGCTGTTTACATCAATTACGTGTAAAGCCTCTGTATGCTCAATTACTAGATAAGCACCACCCGGTAAATTAACTGTTCTGCCAAAGGCGGCTTTAATCTGTTTATCTACACCAAAATGTTCAAAAATAGGCTCTTTTTGCTTGTAGTGCTTTACTATTTTCTCCATTTCTGGAGAAATTTCGTGTACATAGGCACGTACTTCTTCATATAAAGCGGCATCATCAATATAAATATTGGCAAAATCCGGATTTAAAATATCGCGAAGAATAGTAGAGGTGCGGCCCATTTCGCCCAGCACTTTTTCTGCTGGGTTGGTTGTTTTTAAACGGGTAGTAAAACGTTCCCATTTAGCAACCAAGTCCAATAAATCTTTTTGTAATTCTTCTACGCCTTTCCCTTCAGATACGGTGCGAATAATTACGCCAAAGTTTTTGGGTTTAATGCTTTCGATAATTTTGCGCAAACGGGTACGTTCGCCATTACTTTTTATCTTTTTAGAGATTGAGGTGGCGTCTGAAAAAGGCACCAGTACCACAAAACGACCGGCAATAGACAAATCGGCACTTAAGCGGGGCCCTTTAGTAGAGATGGGCTCTTTGGCAATTTGTACAGGCAACAACATGTTGCGACTTACTAAATCGGCAATTTTACCCGATTTGGTAATTTCTTCCTCTAGCTTAAAATTGTTTAATAATTTATCTTGATGATTGCCTGACTTGATGTATTTAGTCAGTTTCATCAACGATTTTACCTGCGGACCAAGGTCGAGGTAATGCAAAAAAGCATCTTTCTCGTAGCCAACATCAACAAAAGCAGCATTTAAGCCGGGCATAATCTTTTTGATTTTACCCAAATAAATATCGCCAACAGCATAATTGTTGTTGACTTGTTCTTTGTTTAGTTCTACGAGTTGCTTGTCTTGTAATAAGGCAATTGTGGACCCCTGAGGTCCAGAATTGATAATTAGTTCTTTAACCAAGGGCTACTCATTTATTAACCGATTTGCACCGGTTACATGTTTTTAAGAATTGATTTCTAAAACAAATACAAATAACCTCCGCGTAAGCACGGGAGGTTACCTAGAATATGAAGTGCTTAAAAAGCGCTTATTTTTTCTTGTGTCTGTTTTTTCTTAAACGCTTTTTGCGCTTGTGAGTAGCCATTTTATGTCTTTTTCTTTTTTTTCCGCTTGGCATAGCTTTTCTTTTAATGTTTTAAAATTCTGTTATTTTTTTAATGCTTTTATTTTTTGATCCACAAAATTACTCAATCCGGGTTCGGCGGCTAATTCTTTACTTTTTTCATAAGCAAGAATGGCATCCTTGTTTTGGCCCAGATTTTCGTAACTAGTTGCTAAGTAAAACCAAGCTTCCGGATCGGGTTTTTGTTCAATAACTGTTTTAAAGCGTGTTACCGCTTTGTCAAATTGGCCCGAACGCATGGCAAAAAGGCCTAGGTTCGTATTGGCTTTTACGTTTTTAGGATCTTGTTTTACTACTTCGAGTAATAAAGTTATCCCTTGCATGGGGTTAGGTGTTCCGCTAACGTATGCAGTGCCTAAGCCCGTTTTTGCATTTAAGCTTCCCGGGTTTAATTTTAGTGCCGATTGGTAAGCAGTAATTGCTTTTTGTACCAAAGTTGGCTGAATGGTTGAATCTTGAGTAGTTTGGTAAGCGGTGGTTAGTTGATCACCGGCTAAAACCCAATTTTCGTACGAGGACTCTGTTTGTGCTACCAATTCTTTATAAAATGCACTTGGTATAGCCACATTTACATCGTCCCATTTTAGAGCAAGTTGCTTATATAAGGCAAGCTTGCTTTGCTCATCAGCGTTTTTAAGTGCTGTTTCTAAGCTAGTAATTTCTGCGGCTAAACTAGCATTTATGGTTTGTTTAGCTGTTTTAGAAACTTGTTCGAGGCTAATTGCAACTACTGCTTGCTCTTTTGCATCAGTTGTTGGTTTAGAAGCCTCTTCTTTTTGTAATCCTTTAATATTTAGCGAAAACAAGGCAGTAACAAGTACGGCAATTAATACGAGTACGGCTATTTGTTTGGCGTTAAACATTGCGTGTGTTAGGCAATTTTAGATTTATTACCATTTCTTACTTTATCTACAAAAATTTTGGCCGGCTTAAAACTAGGCACAAAATGCTCAGGCACAATAATGGCGGTATTTTTAGAAATATTTCTAGCTGTTTTTTTAGCACGTTTTTTCACTATAAAACTGCCAAAACCTCTTACATATACGTTTTCTCCACCTACCATTGAGTTTTTTACAACTTTAAAAAACGCTTCAACGGTTTCTTGTACATCACCTTTTTCAATTCCGGTTTTTGTAGCAATTTCTGCGATAATTTCTGCCTTAGTCATAGTGTAGTGTTATATAGCTTTATGTATAATATTTGTATTGTTTTTGGGTTGCAAAGGTATCTTTTTAAAATGAATTTGGAAAATAAATAGACGTTTTTTTACAGCAAGTCGCTATAAAACAAATACTAAGCTATTTTTGTGGCCTACATACCACCAAATTTATAACTAAATGACTTTTGCAAACGAATTAATAGCCTGGTACCAGGAGCATAAACGTGATTTGCCTTGGCGGCATAGCACCAATCCCTTTGTGCTCTGGCTATCTGAAATTATTTTGCAACAAACCAGGGTCGATCAGGGCTTACCTTATTTCCATCGATTTTTAACTCATTATCCTACCATAGCAGATTTTGCTGCTGCTACCGAAGGTGAAATTTTAAACGATTGGCAGGGTTTGGGTTATTATTCGAGAGCTCGGAACATGCACCACACCGCTAAAATGGTTATGGAGCAGTTTGATGGACGCTTTCCTAGTGCTTATGATGATTTACTTCGCTTGAAAGGTGTAGGAGAGTATACAGCTGCTGCAATTTCTTCTTTTTCGAGCAATGAGGCAAGGGCTGTACTTGACGGCAACGTGTTTCGTGTTTTGGCTAGATATTTTGGAATAGATACACCCATAAATTCTAGCGAAGGAAAAAAACAATTTTTGGCATTGGCGCAAGAACTATTACCTCCAAAATTAGCTGGTGTATACAATCAAGCCATTATGGAGTTCGGTGCTTTGCAGTGCAAACCCAAAAGTCCACTTTGCGAAACTTGCCCATTACGTACCGGTTGTACTGCCTTTAGCACCAATCAAATTCAAAATTTGCCTGTGAAATTGAAACAAAAGCCGGCTCGGGAACGGTTTTTTAACTACATAGTTTTGCTACATGGCGATAGCATTGCCATGCAACAACGCGGTGCTGGCGATATTTGGCAAGGGTTGTATGAATTCCCTTTACTCGAAAGCCGTACAGCACTTTCACCCGGAGAATTGGTTTGTACTGACGATTTTAAACAAAAATTTAAAGACCTTAGCCATATTAAATGGGTGCATGGGCCAGTAAAACATTTGCTATCCCATCAACGTATATTTGCACAATTTGTGGTAATGGAAGTATCGGGTACTTATTTTTTAGCTCATAAAGAGCAGTTTTTACCCTTGGCAGAATTAGAAAATTTAGCACAACCAAAATTGATTTTTGAATTTATAATAAAATTATTTACTTTCAAATTAAATTAATTAAATCTTAAAGATATGTCTGGAATTAACAAAGTTATTTTAGTTGGACATTTGGGCAAGGACCCTGAAGTTCGACATTTGGATAGCGGCTCAAGCATGGTTAGTTTTTCGCTAGCCACTTCAGAAAGCTATACTACTAAAGATGGTAAAAAAGTAGAGCAAACAGAATGGCACAATGTAGTAATTTGGCGTGGGTTGGCTGAAATTGCTGCAAAATACCTTCGAAAGGGAAAGTTGATTTATTTAGAAGGGAAACTTCGTACCCGTGTTTATGATGATAAGGAGGGAAATAAGCGCTATACTACCGAAATAGTTGCCGATAATTTTACCATGCTTGGTCGTAAAAGTGATTACGATGGCAGTAAACCTCCTGCAGAACGAAACTCTGAGGAGTTGCCCGTAGATTTTGATGAATCGGCTCCCGATGACGATTTACCATTTTAGGCCATAAAAAAGCCCTGAAGCATGCTTCAGGGTTTTTTGTGGAGTTGTTTTCTTTTATTTTTTCGCTTGATCCATATAATCAATCGCTAGGTTGGCCAAGGCTTTGATGCCTAGTGTAAAGCCGCTTTCATCAATAAAAAAATCGGGAGTATGGTGTGATGGCGTTTTTAGCGGATCGCCTCCTTTAGGCATGCCTCCCAAAAAGATAAATAATCCGGGTACTTTTTCTTGGTAAAACGAAAAATCTTCGGCGCCTGTACCTGCGGGCTTCAATTTAATATTTTGGCTACCGGCTAGCTTTTGCAGGGTAGGTAACATTTGAGCGGTTAAGTTAGGATCGTTATAGGTTACCGGATAATGTACACTAAAGGGAATTTTCACTTCAGCCGTTGCACCTGCTGCTTCAGCAGTTTTGGTGGCTATGGTTTTTATACGTTCAATAAATAATTGCTCATCTTCTTTGCTCAGATTACGTACGGTGCCCATAAGTTCAACCTCTTCGGGTATAATATTAGAGCGTACGCCACCATGTATAGAACCAATGGTTACTACACCAGCATTTTCTGTTACATTTAAATTTCTGCTTACAACGGTTTGTAAAGCATTTATAATTTGTGCCGATACTACAACCGGATCTACCGATGACCACGGATAGGCGCCATGGGCTTGGCGACCCTTTACCGTAATTTTCATATCGTTTACGCTGGCCATAGTACCACCCGGACGATAGGTAATGGTTCCTACTGGTGTTTGCGAATTAATGTGTAAACCAAAGGCTACATCTACATGTGGGTTTTCCATCACGCCTTCTTTAATCATTAATTCAGCTCCACCTTCTTCGCCAAATGGCGGGCCCTCTTCTGCAGGCTGAAAAATAAATTTTACCGTTCCTTTAAGCTCACTTTTTAAACTACTAAGCACTTGGGCTACGCCCATGAGCATGGCCGTATGCGAATCATGTCCGCAGGCATGCATTACGCCAACGCTTTGCCCGTTAAAGGTCGATTTTACTTTAGATGCGAAAGCAACAGGAGTTCTTTCTGTTACTGGTAGTGCATCCATATCGGCACGCAGGGCTACTACCGGGCCAGGTTTGCCACCTTTTAAAATACCTACTACACCTGTTTTACCCACGCCGGTTTTTACTTCTAAACCCAAAGATTTTAGGTAATTCGCTACGATGTCTGCCGTACGCACTTCATTGTTCCCCAATTCGGGGTGTTCATGAAAATCGCGACGCCAAGCAATTACTTGTCCTTCAATTTTATCGGCCGATTTACTAATTTTTGCTTTTAGAGCGTCTGTTTGTGCAACTGCTGAGAGGGAAACTCCTAAGAGTAGGAAAAGTATGTTTTTTTTCATGGATGTAGGTTTGAACTCTAAATGTATTAAAATCTGTATAAAATAAAAAAGCCAGATTTAGGTCTGGCTTTTAATAGAAGGTTAGTTTAACTTATGTTGTTGTTTTAATGCTCAATTCTTTCAACTGTTCTTCAGAAATAGTAGATGGCGAATCAATCATTACATCGCGGCCCGAATTATTTTTAGGAAAGGCAATCACATCGCGGATAGAATCTAATCCAGCGAAAATAGATACCAACCTATCGAAACCAAAGGCAATGCCACCATGCGGAGGAGCACCATATTCAAAGGCTTCTAATAAAAAGCCAAATTGTTTTTGCGCTTCTTCGGGGCTAAAGCCTAAATGCTTAAACATAATAGATTGTAGCGCCCTATCGTGAATACGGATAGAACCGCCACCAATTTCGGTTCCGTTCACAACCATATCGTAGGCATTGGCTCGTACGTCGCCGGGTTGGCTGTCAAGCAAGGCAATATCTTCTGGCTTTGGTGAGGTAAACGGATGGTGCATGGCATGGTAACGGCCACTTTCTTCGTCCCATTCCAATAGTGGGAAATCGAGTACCCAAAGTGGAGCAAAGGTGTTTTTATCACGCAAGCCCAACTGATTGCCCATTTCTAAACGCAATTCGTTGAGTTGTTTACGGGTTTTTTCAGCAGGGCCGGCCATTACTAAGATCAAATCGCCGGGCTTTGCATCAAATGCAGTAGCCCATGCTTTTAAGTGTTCTTCGCTGTAAAATTTATCTACCGATGATTTTAAGGTTCCATCAGTTTGGTAACGGCAGTACACCAATCCGGTTGCTCCTACCTGCGGACGTTTTATATAATCGGTTAATTCGTCTAATTGTTTGCGGGAATATTCGGCACAGCCCTCAGCTTTAATACCAACTACCAATTCGGCGGCATCAAATACAGGGAAATTTGCTCCTTTTACCACATCGTTGAGTTCTACAAATTGCATTCCAAAACGGGTATCGGGTTTATCAGATCCGTATAAACGCATGGCATCGGCATAGGTCATACGAGGTACAGCGCCTAAATCAATGCCTTTAACGTTTTTAAAGAGTTGTTTAATTAAGCCTTCAAATACGTTTAAAATATCTTCTTGCTCAATAAAAGCCATTTCGCAATCAATCTGAGTAAACTCAGGCTGGCGGTCAGCACGTAAATCTTCATCGCGGAAACACTTTACAATCTGGAAATAGCGATCGAAGCCCGATACCATTAACAATTGCTTAAAGGTTTGGGGCGATTGGGGTAAGGCATAAAATTCGCCGGCATTCATGCGGCTTGGTACCACAAAATCGCGGGCACCTTCTGGCGTAGATTTAATTAATACCGGGGTTTCTACCTCAATAAAGTCTAGCCCATCGAGGTAACGGCGTACTTCTTGTGCCATTTTATGGCGAAGTACTAAATTATTACGAACCGGGTTGCGACGTAAATCGAGGTAACGGTATTTCATCCGCAGCTCGTCGCCGCCATCGGTTTCATCTTCAATTAAAAATGGAGGAAGCTTAGCCGGATTTAAAATAGTGATAGCCGAAACGCTAATTTCTATTTCGCCAGTAAGCATTTTTAGGTTTTTGCTCGAACGTTCAATTACGGTTCCTTGTACGTTTATTACAAACTCACGGCCTAGTTCACGGGCTTTGGCACGTAACTCGGCATTATCGTCGGTATTAAAAGCCAATTGGGTAATCCCGTAGCGGTCGCGAATGTCCACAAAAGTCATTCCGCCTAAATCACGTGATTTTTGCACCCAGCCGCAAAGGCTAATTTCTTTTCCTAAATCTGCTAAGGTTAATTCTCCGCAAGTGTGTGTTCTGAGCATAGTACTGCAAAAGTATTATTTCTGACGCAATTTGTACCTAAAATTCAGAATATTAGTCTAATTTTGAATCATCAAATAGGGGTGCCTTGTTTCTTGCAAACACAAAAACGGGCTGAGAATATACCCATCTGCTAGTTCCTATTATGTTGAACTATCAGAACACCTGATCCGGATAATGCCGGCGTAGGGAAGGTAAAAATTTAATAAAAGTTGCTTTTACCCCTTTAAAGTAGCTGTTAAATTTTAAAATTATAAAAATGAAAAAAGGATTATTTTTTGCGCTGTTGGTTATGCTTTTGCCGGTTCTTGCTTTTGCGCAATTTACTTTTAGCGGAAAAGTATTAGATGCACGAACACAATTGGGACTAGTGGGTGCCACGGTAAGTTTAAACTCTAATCAAACTCTTGCCACCAACGGCCAAGGGCTATTTTCGTTTACCGGTCTTGCAGCCGGAAACTATGTGCTAAAAGTGAGTTTTGTAGGCTATCAACCTATAGAAAAAACAATTGCTTTACCCGCTAAAGCTCAAGTAGAAATCGTGCTAAAACCCAATATTTTCCCTGGCGATGAAGTGGTAATTAAAGCTACTAGAGCCACTGAACAGAGCGCTACTACCTATACCAACATAAATAAAGCAGTTTTAGAAAAAAATAATACAGGCCAAGATTTACCCTTTGTGCTCAATCAAACACCGGGTGTGGTAGTGAGTTCGGATGCGGGCACAGGTATTGGTTATACAGGCCTCCGTATTCGGGGCAGCGATGCTTCTCGAATAAATGTTATCCTAAACGGAATTCCATTTAACGATCCAGAAAGCCAGGCTACTTATTTTGTGAATCTACCCGATTTTGTTTCTTCGGTAGATAATATTCAGGTGCAACGAGGAGTGGGCACCTCTACCAACGGGGCTGGTGCTTTTGGGGCCAGTATAAACATACAAACCACCGTTCGCAGAGATTCGGCCTATACCGAGCTAAACAATACCTTGGGTTCTTACCATACCCAAAAAAACACCTTAAATTTTGGTACGGGGCTGCTAAACAATCAGTTTATCTTTGATGGTCGGTTATCTAGAATTCAGTCTGATGGATATATCGATAGGGCGTCATCTAAACTAAAATCATACTTTTTAAGTGGTGCTTGGTATGGTGCCAACACCCTTATTCGGGCCAATGTGTTTTCGGGTCACGAGAAAACCTACCAGGCTTGGAATGGTGTTCCAGAATCAGAATTGACAAATAACAGAACCTACAATGGCTTCACGTACGCCGATCAAACGGATAATTACACACAAGACCACTATCAACTTTTATACGCTCACAGCTTTTCGCCTAAACTTTCTTTAAGCGGTGCCTTTCATTATACCTACGGCCGTGGCTATTACGAAGAATATAAAGCCGATCAAGATTTTGCTGATTATGGATTAAGCCCCGTGCTGATTGGCGGAAACACCATTTCTCAAACAGATTTAATCCGCCGCCGTTGGTTAGATAACGATTTTTACGGCAGTACCTTTGCTTTAAATTATACGCCTAAAAACGGATTGGATTTCACCCTGGGGGGCGCTTACAATGAATACAAAGGCCGTCATTTTGGCGAAATTATTTGGGCAACGTATGCTTCTGATAGCCAAATTCGCCAGCATTACTACGATAACGATGGCTTTAAAACTGATTTTAATGTGTATGGAAAATCAACTTGGCAACGTGGCCGCTGGGTAGCCTATGCCGATGTGCAATATCGCCGGGTGAATCACGAATTTGTGGGCTACGATACCAATTTGCAAAACATTCAGCAAGCAGTATCCCTAAATTTCTTCAATCCGAAGGTGGGATTAAGTTATCAAATTAATCCTCAGGAGCAGCTCTATGCTTCCTTGGCGGTAGCCAATAAAGAACCGAACCGCAATGATTTTGTGAATGCTACACCGGCTAGTCGCCCAGTACCGGAACGTTTAACCGATATAGAAGCGGGCTATCGTTTTAGTCGTAGCAATTTCAGGGCAGCGCTAAACGGTTATTTTATGAAGTACAAAAACCAACTTATTTTAACGGGGGCTATTAATGATGTAGGCGAATATAGCCGCAGCAATGTGCCCGATAGTTATCGCCTAGGTTTGGAGCTAGATGCTAACTTAAAACTAAGTGAAAAATGGTCTTGGAAAGCCAATATAGCTTGGAGTCAAAATAAAATTAAACGCTTTACCAATTATATTGATGATTACGATAATGGTACGCAGATAAGCACAGAATATACACATACCGATATTGCTTTTTCGCCAGCATTCGTGGCTTCAGCCGAATGGGATTTTACCCCTTTTAAGCACGCCGAAATCGCTTTTATTGGCAAATACGTGAGTCGTCAATATTTAGACAATACCGCCAATAAGGCACGCCAACTAAACGACATGCTGGTTCATAACCTCCGTTTTCAGTATAATTTCAACTTAAAATCGACTAAAAATATTGGCCTAACCTTGTTGGTGAATAATGTGTTTAACAAGAAATACGAGGCCAGTGGGTATACCTTTAGTTATATCTATGGGGGCAATTTCACTACCGAAAACTACTATTATCCGCAGGCTACACGTAATTTCTTAATTTCTTTAAACCTGAAGTTTTAACGATATTTGCACCATAATAAATAACCCATGAGCAGAATCAAAAATCTCCTATCTATAGTTCTTATTTTTAGTGCAGTACTTGTACAGGCACAATCGAAAACGTCAAACACCTCTACCTCTTTACCGAGACCAAAATTGGTAGTAGGCTTGGTGGTAGATCAAATGCGTTGGGATTTTTTGTATCGTTATTACGACCGCTATCAAGCGGGTGGTTTTAAGCGTATGCTCAACGAAGGTTTTTCTTGCGAAAACACCATGATTGATTATATTCCTACGGTAACTGCTATTGGCCACACGACCATTTATACCGGTTCGGTACCGGCCATTCATGGCATTGCTGGTAACGATTTTATTATCCAAAAAACCGGAAAAACAATGTACTGTACCGAAGACGAAACGGTACAAACGGTAGGTAGTACGTCCAAAGCCGGACAAATGTCGCCTCGTAATTTATTAACTACCACCATAACCGATGAGTTAAAGTTGGCCACCAATTTCAAATCAAAAGTAATTGGTATTGCCTTAAAAGATCGTGGAGGTATTTTGCCTGCAGGCCATAGTGCTGATGCAGCTTACTGGTACGATGATTTAACAGGCGGCTGGATAACCAGCACCTATTATATGAAGGATTTGCCTGTTTGGGTTAAAAATTTTAACGATCAGAAAAAAGCCGAAAGCTATTTAAAGCAAAACTGGAATACCCTATATTCAATAGATACCTACACGCAAAGTTTTAAAGATAACAATCCCTACGAAGGTAAATTGGCAGGGAATAATCAACCGGTATTTCCTATAATTTTAAATCAGGGTGGGCTACCTAATTATAAACTCCTACGCACTACACCCTACGGGAATTCACTTACGCTAGATATGGCTAAAGCGGCCATTGAAAATGAGCAATTGGGTAAAAATACGGTAACCGATTTCTTAGCTGTAAGTTTATCGTCTACCGATTATATTGGCCATACCTTTGGTCCGAATTCTATTGAAGTAGAAGATACCTATTTGCGCTTAGACCAAGATTTTGCTAAATTTTTCGCCTATTTAGATAAAACTGTTGGCAAAGGCAATTATACTATATTTCTTTCTGCCGATCATGGTTGTGCAACCAACCCAACTTTATTGAACGACCAAAAAATTCCGGCAGGTTTATGGCCGGCAACCAAAATCATGGCCGGCCTTAATAGCTTGTTAGAGGAGAAATATCAAACCAAAAAATTAGTATTGAGTTTAGATAATTACCAGGTAAATTTAAATAACCTGACCATTGCCGAAGCTAAATTAAACGAACAAGCTATTATTTCTGATTGCATTGCGTACCTGCAAAGCCAAGAAGGAGTGGCCAATGCAATTGATCAAAAGGCGGTGCAACAAGCCCCTATCCCTGATGTGTTACGTAGCCGAATTATTAATGGGTATTATGCCGAACGCAGCGGAGCCATCCAACTCATTTTACAACCCGGTTGGTTTGCCGGTTATGGCGCTACGGGAACTACTCATGGAAGTTGGAACCCTTACGATGCGCATATTCCAATGGTGTTTATGGGTTGGGGGGTAAAACATGGCAAAACCAATGCACCTACTTACATGACCGATATTGCAGCCACCTTGGCGGCACTATTGCATGTACAAATGCCCAACGGCAGCATAGGTACTCCGGTAAACGAACTTATTAAATAGATGTCGTCGCACCATATCGTTCGAGAAAAACAAGAACCAGCTCTTCTTATAGTCAATTTGGCGCATTTCGCTAACGAACAATTGGGCCAATTACTAGAGTGGAGCCCAACCGTTATGGTAACCCAAGAAGTGTATGAATATGCCGATTCTTTAGGAATTAAAATTGATGCTGTAGTTACCAATAATCCAAATTTTATTGCTCAAGAGCACACCCATATCGTGCTTACCGAATACGAGCCATTAGAAGATGCTTTGAAATATTTGGTGGCCGAAGGGTATCCGGCCGTAAATGTTATTGCCAAAGAATTTTTGCTAAAAGACTACGTGTTATTTGTTGATATCATCAATCTGGTGATTTTCACCTCCGGTAAAAAAATTATGCCTATCCGTTCCGGATTTAGTAAATGGCAAATAGGTGGGCAAAAAGTACACTTGCTCCACGATGCCAAAAATCTGCAAATAGAAGGCTTAAAGCGCCTTGGATTTCATGAATTCGAAACCGAAAAAGATGGCTTTTACGCTCTTAAATTTGAACAACCCTTTTTATTTATTGCAGAAGAATTATGAGTTTGAGTATTCGCACGGCAAATCCTACCGATATTTCAACTATTGGTCAATTGGCCGAACAGAGTTGGTGGCCAGCATACAGTTCTTTTATTTCGGCCGAACAGATTAGCTACATGCTTAACGAGATGTATTCTCCTGAGGCTCTAGCGCAACAGTTTAGCGAAGGAATCACCTTTTTACTAGTCGAGAGAAACGGATTGGCCGTGGGGTTTGCAGCAGTTAGTGAAACGAATATCTTGGAGCAGGTTTTCAAGCTGCACAAACTTTACCTCTTGCCTAGCGAACAAGGCAAGGGTACGGGTAAATTGCTGATAGATGAGGTTAGTACTCTATCTAAAAATTTAGGCGGACTTATTTTGGAACTTAATGTAAACCGCGGTAATAAAGCGGTTGAATTTTACAAAAAACAAGGGTTTGACATTCACCAAAGCTTGGACATTCCGTATCACACCTTCGTGTTAAACGATTATATAATGCGTAAAGCCTTATAATTTCGGTATCCGCTTTGGCGCATCTTTACCACTCACAATACTTCTAGAACTTAGGGCAATGGCCTTAATTGTAGCCGTAATATTCGAAACATCTAGTGTTTCCAATTCATCATTTACGGTGTGATAAAATTTATCAATGTCAATTTGATCGGTAGAAATGGTATGTGCTGGAACGCCCAATGCCGCTAGGGTTGCGTTGTCGCTGCGGTAAAATAAATTCTGGCTAGGGTACGGGTCTGGATAGAATTTAAAATCGGTACCTTCTAAATTGCGCTGTAAAATTTCTCCAAAATCCGAACGTTCGTAGCCGGTAATAAAGGCGTTATTTTTACCAAATTTCGATTCTTTTCCAATCATTTCAATGTTAAACATAGCCACCACATCATCGGGGTTTAGCTTAGAAGAGAAATATCTAGAACCAAATCCACCCACTTCTTCGGCTGTAAAGGCCACAAAAATTAAGGTACGCTCGTTGTTGTTTAGCTTTTTATAATATTTAGCCAATTCAATTACTGCGGTAGTACCCGAAGCATCGTCGTCTGCACCATTGGCAATAGAATCACCTTCTACCGCTTTAACAATTCCTAAATGATCGTAATGTGCTGAGAAAACCACATATTCTTTCGCTTTAGACTTTCCTGGGATCATGCCCGCCACGTTAAACAGCGGTGCTTGATCGATGCTATTGCTTGCCGTAATGCTGTAAGAAGGGGCTATCTGATCACTTAAAATAAACACTACCGAAGTTGCCTTTGGTTTTTCCGCCATACGGGTTCTAAACGAGGCATCGCGAAGACGCTTAAAGGCATCGGCATATTGACGATCAACCCAAACGATGGCCGATTTATTGGCTCGTAGAATTTCGCGGTAGCGATTTACAAATGTTGCTCCAGAAGCTAGTTGAATGTTTTCTATGCCACTAGCTTCGGTCCAGCTTAGAGTTGCTTGATCACTGCTCACCAATACCTTCTCGGCAGGTAGGGTTGTGCCATTTAAACTTACTGTAGCAGTGCCCGGCTTAATGCGGTTCATGCTAAAAGATTGTCGGAAGCTAGTTTCTCCTTCGAGCGTTTGTAAGCCAATTTTTTTGAATTCGTTTTCAATAAACGTGGCGGCTTTATCAATCCCTGCCGAAAAAGTGGCTCGGCCTTCCATATCGTCGGCTGTGAGGGTTTTAATAATACGGCTTACATTCTTTTCCTTAATTTTTTCGACAGATTGTGCGAAAATAGTTAGGCTTGTACCAATAAATAATAGGCTTAATGCTAATTTTTTCATGTTTTTATAATTTTTTTAGGAAATCTTGATAGGCCAAGGCCAATCCTTCTTGTAATGTTATACGATGTTTCCAACCAAGGGTATGCAATTTAGAAACATCCAATAGTTTGCGGGGAGTGCCATCAGGTTTGCTGCTGTCAAACACCAAATCGCCTGTAAAACCTACTACCTCTTTTATCAATAGTGCTAAATCTTTGATGCTTAAATCGTGGCCCGTGCCAATGTTTATTAAGCCAGCTTCGTTGTATTCTTGCATTAAAAAATAGCAGGCGTCCGCCAAATCATCGGCAAACAAAAACTCTCGTAACGGGCTGCCCGTTCCCCAAACAGTCACGCTATTAGTACCACTTGTTTTAGCTTCGTGAAATTTGCGAATTAAAGCGGGCAATACATGCGAATTTTCGGGGTGGTAATTGTCGTTATAACCATACAAATTAGTAGGCATTACCGAAATAAAATTACAGCCGTACTGGTTGCGGTAGGCATCGCATAACTTAATGCCGGCAATTTTGGCAATAGCATAAGGTTCGTTGGTGGGTTCCAATAAACCCGTTAATAAATACTCTTCTTTTAAGGGTTGCGGTGCCAATTTAGGGTAAATACAACTGGAGCCTAAAAAGAGTAATTTTTTAACTCCTTGTAGATACGATTGATGGATTACGTTGTTTTGTATGGCTAAATTTTCATACAGAAAATCGGCCCGATAGGTATTGTTTGCTACAATGCCACCTACTTTGGCGGCGGCTAAAAAAACATAGTCTGGTTTTTCGGACGAAAAAAAATCGGCAACGGCTTGTTGGTTGCGTAAATCGAGTTCTTGCGAACTGCGAATGACCAAATTGCTATAGCCTTCGGCTTGTAATTTTCTTAAAATAGCCGAGCCCACCATCCCCCGATGACCGGCTACATATATTTTTGCGTTTTTTTCCACTGTTGCTTCAAAGATAAAACTATTTTTGTTGCCCTAAACCAATGCCATGGGTAAAGATAAACTTCGCAAGTTTGCAGAAATAGAAACATTCGCCAATGTATACGAATTAGATGCCGGAAAAGCATTAAAAGGCAGCTGGATTACAACGCATTTTCAAAATACTGCTCCCTTAGTATTGGAGTTGGCTTGTGGTAAAGGAGAGTATACCGTAAACTTGGCGCAATTATTTCCCCATAAAAATTTTATTGGCATAGATTATAAAGGCAACCGAATTTGGCGTGGTGCTAAAACCGCTATGGAAGACGGAATTGGAAATGTGGCCTTTCTTCGTATTCAAATTGAGCACATACTAGACTATTTTGATACGGATGAAGTGAGCGAAATCTGGATTACTTTTCCTGATCCACAACCGCAAGTAAGCCGGGAGAAAAAACGCCTAACAGCTCCCCGATTTTTAGAAAAATACAAAGTGATTCTTCAAGAATCGGCCCCTATTAATTTAAAAACGGATAACGACGACTTTTATGCCTTTACGCTAGAGACTATCGATCAGCTTGGCTTAAAGCTACACGTACGCACCGAAGATTTATACCGTTCTGATTTGGTAAACGAGGTATTGTCGATAAAAACCTATTATGAGAAAAAATACTTGACCCATAATAAAAACATCAATTACGTACGCTTTAGTTTTGCCTAATGGAAAGAGCTGATTTTTTTGAGCAAGTATATCAAGTGGTCCGCTTAATTCCGCGGGGCAGGGTAACTTCTTATGGAACCATTGCCGCCTATTTGGGTAGCAAAGGTTCGTCGCGAATGGTTGGCTATGCCATGAACGGGGCACATACTGTACATCCACCGGTGCCGGCCCATCGGGTGGTAAACCGCCAAGGTTTGCTCACGGGTAAATTTCATTTCGAGAGTCCCAGCCGCATGCAAGAATTGCTAGAAGCTGAAGGAGTACGGGTGTCCAACGATCAAGTAGCAGAATTTAAACACCTATTTTGGGATCCTTCTTTAGAATTAGATTTAGAAGCGTAAATTTAAACCATGGGAAAATTAGTAAACGAATTTAACGACTACCGTAACCGAATGAACGATCGGATTATGGATAGTGCCAATACCAATATCAAACGTTTTTTTGCGCTCGATACTACCACCTATGCCGATGGCGCTTTGGATGTAAAAACTAAAGAAATGTTGGGCTTGGTAGCCTCTATGGTTTTGCGTTGCGACGATTGCATTAAATATCATTTGGGCAAATGCCACGAAGCCGGGGTAAACTCTGAGGAGATGAACGAAATATTTATGATTGCCAATCTAGTGGGCGGTTCTATTGTAATTCCACATTACCGCAGAGCGGTAGAGTATTGGGATGAGCTGAATGCATAAGCCTGAGTTTTCAACTATTTTCTAATAGAACTCATGGCTTCCGATTCGATAGTAAGATGCGGCTGGTGCGGTACCGACCCCTTGTACGTAAAATACCACGATGAAGAATGGGGAAAACCGGTGTATGACGATCGCACCTTGTTTGAATTTTTAGTGCTAGAAGGGGCGCAAGCTGGCTTAAGCTGGATTACTATTTTGCGTCGCCGCGAAGGGTACCGCAAAGCCTTTGCGAATTTCGATTCCGAAAAAGTGGCGCAATTTACCCCCGATGATGCGGAACGCTTGATGCAAGACAACGGCATTATCCGCAACCGATTAAAAATACAATCCACCATTCGCAATGCCCAAATTTTCTTAGACATTCAAAAAGAATTTGGGAGTTTTTCCGAATTTATTTGGGGATATCTTCCCGAAAAAAAGCCGATTATAAATCATTGGAAAAGTTTAAAAGACGTACCCGCTAGCACCGAACTTTCCGATAAAATTGCCAAAGACCTCAAAAAACGAGGCATTAAATTTTTTGGCACCACCATTTGTTATGCCCACATGCAAGCCACCGGCATGGTAAACGATCATCTGGTAGATTGTATCTGTAGGAAATAAAAACCCGTTATTACACCGCCAATTATTAAATTTGGAAGCTTGCGCTTTGGCAAGTACCTGCATTCATGAAAAAATTATTTCTTTTAGACGCCTTTGCCCTCATCTATCGGGCACATTTTGCTTTCAGTAAAAACCCCCGTTATACCGCAGCCGGGTTAAATACATCGGCCGTAATGGGTTTTACCAATACGCTCTTAGAGGTGCTCAAAAAAGAAAAACCAAGCCATATGGCCGTGGTATTTGATACCTCGGCACCAACAGAACGCCATGTAGAATTCGCAGCATACAAAGCCCATCGCGAAGCCATGCCAGAAGATTTGGCTACCGCCATTCCCTACATTATTCGTTTAATTGAAGGCTTTAACATTCCCGTAATTAGTTCCGATGGCTACGAAGCCGACGACGTAATTGGCACCCTAGCTAAAAAAGCAGAGCAAGAAGGCTTTACCGTTTTCTGCATGACCCCCGATAAAGATTTTGCGCAACTCGTTTCCGAAAACATTTTTATTTACAAGCCGGCCCGTATGGGTAACGATGTAGAAATTATGGGTGTAAAAGAGGTGTTGGCCAAATGGGAGATAGATCGGATAGATCAAGTAATTGATATTTTAGGCCTTTGGGGCGATGCAGTAGATAACATTCCGGGCATTCCGGGCATTGGCGAAAAAACGGCCAAGCTGCTTATTAAGCAGTACGGTTCTATGGAAAATATCATTGCCCACAGCCACGAGTTAAAAGGCAAAATGCGTGAAAACGTAGAAAATTTTGCGCAACAAGGCCTGCTTTCCAAAAAACTAGCCACCATTATTTTAGATGCCCCCGTGGCCCTAGATCCGCAAAGCCTATTAATTGAAGAGCCCGATCGCAGCCTGCTGGAACCTTTATTTGCCGAGCTCGAATTTAGAACCCTAGGCCGTAGAGTTTTTGGCGAAGAGTTTAGCGTAGCAGCCACTCAAGCAAGCAGTACCGCAGCCCCGGTGCACCACGCTGCCCAAACCGATTTATTTGGCAATACGGTGGATATAGAAAAAGTAGTGAGCAAACAATTGCATTTAGATGCTTTTGATGAGCCGATGAAAGTGGCTAAGAACGCTGAAAATACGCCGCATAGCTATCATTTGGCAGATACATTGGATAAACAAGCCAACTTAATTAGTCTATTAGCAGCGCAATCCGAAATTTGTTTCGATACTGAAACTACCGGCACCGATGCCAATACGTGTGAATTAGTAGGACTGTCTTTTGCCATTAAACCCGGAGAAGCCTGGTACGTTCCTGCTCCCGAAAACCGCCAAGCCTGTGTGCAATTGCTTTCTTTTTTTAAGCCCATTTTAGAAAGTCCGGCCATTGGTAAAATTGGTCAAAACATTAAGTTTGATATTTTGGTATTGAAAAATTATGGCCTCGAGGTACAAGGAAAATTATTCGATACCATGTTGGCGCATTACGTGCTCGACCCCGATAGTCGCCATGGTATGGATATTTTAGCCGAAAACTATTTAGGCTATACCCCCATTCCCATCACCAGCTTAATTGGTGCCAAAGGCAAAGGGCAAGGTAGTATGAGAGATGTGCCTTTTGATAAAATTACCGAATACGCCGCCGAAGATGCCGACATTACCCTCCAGTTGAAACAGGTTTTTGAACCGCTTTTGCAGCCTGTAAATGGCGATACCTTATTGGCCGACATGGAACACCCTTTGGTGTACGTGCTTGCCGATATGGAACGGGAAGGCGTTTCTTTAGATACCGCTGCGCTGAAAGAATTATCCAAGCAGTTGGAGATAGATATTGTTCAATTAGAAAAAACCATTTACGAAAAAGCAGGGGTCCGCTTTAACATTGCATCGCCTAAACAATTGGGCGAAGTACTGTTCGATAAATTGCAGCTCGACCCCAAAGCCAAAAAGACCAAAACCGGCCAATACCAAACCGGCGAAGATGTTTTATCGGCCTTGGCGCATAAGAGCGATATTGTGCAGGATATTTTAGATTTCCGCCAATTACAAAAATTAAAATCTACTTATGTAGATGCTTTGCCGCAATTACTTAACCCGAGAACGGGGCGTATTCATACTTCCTACAACCAGGCGGTGGCGGCTACGGGGCGTTTAAGTTCTAATAACCCCAATTTGCAAAACATTCCGGTACGTACCGAACGTGGGCGTGAAGTGCGCAAGGCCTTTATCCCGAGAGATGCCAACCACGTGTTGCTCTCTGCCGATTATTCGCAAATTGAGTTGCGCTTAATTGCCGAAATTAGTAAAGATGCCAATATGTTAGAGGCCTTTGCCCAAGGCTTAGATATTCATACCGCTACGGCGGCAAAAGTATATGGCGTACCTTTGGCCGAAGTAGACGCTACCCAACGTAGAAATGCCAAGGCGGTAAACTTTGGTATTATTTATGGCCAATCGGCCTTCGGACTTTCTCAAAACTTAGGCATTCCGAGAAAAGAAGCGGCCGAGATTATTGACAATTACTTTCAGCAATACCCCGGCGTAAAACGCTATATGCAAGATACCATGATTTTTGCCCGAGAACACGGCTATGTACAAACCATCATGGGCCGCAGACGCTACTTGCGTGATATCAATTCGCAAAATGCTACGGTGCGTGGTTTTGCCGAACGAAATGCCATTAATGCCCCCATTCAAGGATCGGCTGCCGATATGATTAAGCTGGCCATGATTCGCATTCACCAAGATATCATAGATCAAAAGTTAGCCGCCCGTATGACCATGCAGGTGCATGATGAATTGGTGTTTGATGTACCCAAGGGAGAAGTAGAAAAGTTAAAATTCATTATTCACAATAGGATGGTAAACGCCATGCCCGTAAATGTGCCCATTGAAGTTGAAATTGGTGAGGGTACGAACTGGCTGGAGGCGCATTAATTTTTTAGTCTTCTTTTCCTTTTTGCTTGATCAAAAAGGAAATAAAAAATCAAGACAAAACGATGCTTCCACCCACAAGGCCTTTACCTTGGCCCGCCGTTTTGTCGGCCCCAGGCTATTTGACTCAACTTTGTTTACTAGATACGGCTGGGGTGACATTAATTTTTTCTGTACTTTTGAACGATGCAAGCCGCTAAAAAAATTTACTTCGCTTCCGATTTTCATTTGGGTGCGCCTTCTTATGCCAAAAGCAGAGAGCGGGAAGCCCAAGTGGTGGCTTGGTTGGATAAAATTAAAGTCGATGCCGCTGAAGTATTTTTAATGGGCGATGTGTTCGATTTTTGGTTCGAATACGCCACTGTTATCCCGAAAGGGTTTGTGCGTTTGCAGGCTAAAATTGCCGAATTAACAGATGCCGGCATTGTCGTAACCCTATTTAAAGGAAACCACGATATGTGGATGTTTAGCTATTTCCAGCAGGAGTTGGGTGTAAACATCGTGTCGGATGAGTTGGTGTTGGAGCGCAATGGGAAGAAATTCTATTTGCACCATGGCGATGGCTTAGGCCCCGGCGATGCTGGCTATAAGCTATTAAAAAAAGTTTTCAGAAGCTCAATTTGTCAATGGTTATTTGCTCGGTTGCATCCCAATTTTGCTATAGGCTTGGCTTCGTATTTTTCGCAAAAAAGCCGCGTGGCTAATGGGAATAAAGAAGTTTTTGCCGGCGAAGACAAGGAGTGGTTGGTGGCTTATGCCAAGGAGGTGCTTAAGCATACCCATTACGATTATTTTGTATTTGGACACCGCCATTTACCCTTGGATATTCAGTTGAGCGCCACAAGCCGCTATGTAAATTTGGGCGAATGGATGAATTACCAATCGTATGCGGTATTTGATGGGGAGACCTTAACCCTGGTGTCGTAAGTTTTAGCTACTTTTGTGCGCTTTTGTGGGTTTAATAAACCCGATTGTAGTCCCGATTTATCGGGACGGAAAGCGGGACTGTGTGACCTGTGTTGTACGGGTATTGATTTTCTGAAAAATAAGATATGTTAGATAAGTTAGAAGCTATTAAGGTTCGTTGGGAAGCTGTAGAGCGTGAGTTGAGTTCGCCGGATGTGATGAGCGATATGAAGCGTTTTGCGCAGCTGAATAAGGAATATAAAGACCTCACTAAGATTGTGGATGAGTATAAGATTTACCGCAATTTGGTAAGTAATATTGAGGCCAATAGGCAAATTTTAGCTGCCGAGAAGGATGAAGAAATGCGGGAAATGGCTAAGATGGACTTGGATGACTTGTTGGTGGCTAAGGAGGCGAAGGAAGAGGAGATTCGGGTGATGTTGATTCCGAAAGATCCGGAAGATGCTAAGAATGCTATTTTGGAGATTCGTGGCGGTACGGGTGGCGATGAGGCGGCTTTATTTGCCGGCGATTTGTACCGCATGTACATGCGTTTTTGTGAGCGTAAGGGCTGGAAAATTCAGGTGATGGATGTAACGGAAGGTTCGGCAGGTGGCTATAAAGAGGTGGTGTTGGAGATAACGGGCGAAGATGCTTATGGGCAGTTGAAATACGAAAGTGGGGTGCACCGTGTACAGCGTGTACCCGATACCGAAACGCAGGGCCGGGTGCATACCTCTGCGGCTAGCGTGGTGGTATTGCCCGAGGCCGATGAGTTTGATGTGCAGGTGAATATGAACGATATCCGTAAGGATTTGTTTTGTTCCTCGGGCCCCGGCGGACAATCGGTAAACACCACCTATTCGGCGGTTCGTTTAACACACATTCCTACAGGTATTGTGGCGCAATGCCAAGATGAGAAATCGCAGATGAAGAATTTTGATAAGGCCTTATCGGTTTTACGTAGCCGTATTTACGAGATGGAGTTGGCTAAAAAGAATGCAGAAATGGCTAAAAAGCGTAAAACCATGGTGGCTACTGGCGACCGTTCTGCTAAAATACGCACCTATAATTATCCGCAGGGTAGGGTTACCGAGCACCGCATTGGCTTAACCATTTATAATTTGCCTGAGGTGATGAATGGCAGCATACAAGATGTAATTGATGCGCTTCAATTGGCCGAAAATGCGGAAAAAATGAAAGAGGGTACGGTTGCTTAATTTTTTACATTATTTGTTGCACACATTGTTTTAATGCGCTATATTTGCCCTCTCTTTTGGGGAAACTGGCCCTTAAGATGTTCTTTATAATATGATCTTGTAGCTCAGCCGGTAGAGCATAACACTTTTAATGTTGGGGTCCTGGGTTCGAATCCCAGCGGGATCACTTTTTTTAGGACCGGTAGTTCAGCTGGTTAGAATGCCGCCCTGTCACGGCGGAGGTCGCGGGTTCGAGTCCCGTCCGGTCCGCAAAGAACGTACTTAAGCCCTTAACTTACAACAAGTTAGGGGTTTTTTGTTTTAGCTTGGCGAAACTCATTTTTGGTTTGCAAAAACGCTAATTGCTTTAAAACGAAAAGACGAAGCATGCACATCTTTGTACAAGGCATTGGACTTAGGCTATGAAGATGCCGAACTAGAGTTAGAAGAAGAGTGCGGCTATTCCGTTCAACTTGAAGAAGATCAAGAATAAATTTAAGCATTCCCTAACAACATGATCAACATAATTAAACAGCTATACGCTAATTTTTTAGCAAGAAGAGAAGCTGCACGGATTCGCAAAAAAGGAAAACAGTTTTTGGCTAAACTTAAAGCCCAAGGCCCGAACCTAGATCGGGTAGGTCAGGTTTTTGTGCAAAAAGCAACAATCCGAAAGGATTAAATTATTACTACCTTAATCTCGTATCAAATTAAGATTTTTGAAAAAGAACATCATAGGCGTACTTCTTGGGATGGTCCTAACTAGCACATTATCATTCCAAACTCAACCTGCTCCAACTTTAGATAGAATGGAAGCTCGTAAGGCTTTTGTGCTAATAAACCAGGTGCGTAAAAATCCTGCGGCGTATTTTAAGGAATTAAACCTGAATGCTTCGTTGAAAATTACATCCACCCAGTTGGTTTGGAATGACACCCTGGCTCGAGTGGCAGAACAAAAAGCTTTGGATATGGCAAAACGCAATTATTTTGAGCATGTAGACCCCGATGGCTATGGGATGAATCATTTTATTAATAAAGCTGGATATGTCTTAGAGAAAGATTGGTTAGACCATCCTAAGAATAATTATTTTGAATCCTTGGGTGCAGGGTATTCGGATGGTATTGCTGCTGTGAAAGGTTTAATTATCGATAAATATGTTCCTTCGATGGGGCATAGAAATCACTTGCTAGGGATAGGGATGAATACTAAATATTTAAAAGACATAGGTATTGGCTTTGTGCGAATTCCTAACGGAAGGGAATTCACGACATATATGTCGGTTGTGATAGCTAAACACCAGTGGGTATTAGTTGGAGATACTTATTACTAAACCTAACTTAGAACCCATGTCCCGCTATCCCCATAAAATTTCCAAATCCCGATTTGTATCCGGAGCCCAGTGCCAAAAGAAACTCTACTTCGATTTATTTCGAAAAGACTTAAAGCCGCCCGTAAGCCCCCAACAACAAGCCCTTTTTAATACCGGGCACGAGATTGGCCACCTGGCGCAACAGGTCTTTCCGGGAGGTATCGATCTAAGTCCCGAAACCTATTACGATTTCTCCGATGCCATCGACCAAACCAGTGAGGCCATTACCAAAGGTCAGCAGACTATTTACGAAGCCGCCTTTTACCACAATGAAGTATTAGCCGCCTTAGATATTTTGCATCACCAAGATGGCGAACGCTGGGCCATCGAAGTAAAAAGTAGCACGGCTGTAAAAGACTATCACCTGCAAGATGCCGCTTTGCAATATTGGGTGATGGCGCAATCGGGCTTTACACCCGATAAGTTTTTCTTAATGCACATCAATAACGCATACGTAAAGCAAGGTCCCATTGACGCTAAGGGCTTATTCACGCTAAGTGACATTACTGCAGAAGTGAAAGAAAAGCAAGCCCGGGTGACGGAAAAACTCCCCATTTTAAAGTCTTTGCAAGCAAACCAAGAACCCGATATACCCATTGGCAAACACTGTGAAAGTCCTTTTGAATGCGATTACAAACCCCACTGTTGGAAACACATTCCAAGCAAAAATTCTGTTTTCGACTTAAAAAATGCTCGAGGCCGCGAATGGGATTTATACGCAAAAGGAGTGGTCCACCTAGCGGATGTGCCCGTTGGCTATAACCTAACGTCAAGTCAGCAACTCCACATAGACGGTGTGAAATACGACAAGGTAAATATTGAAGAAGAAAACATTGCCTCCTTTGTGGAGGGCTTAACCTATCCCATTTATTATTTCGATTTTGAAACCATCAATTCAGCCATCCCTATATTAGATGGTACCAAGCCCTTTCAGCAAGTGCCCTTTCAATATTCCTTGCACCGGGTGAATGCGCCAGGTGAACCGGCTGAACATACAGCCTTCTTGGCCAATCCCCTCGACTTTACCGAAAATGAGGGTGCCGATCCACTAAAATCTTTGATTAATCAGCTCAAAACCGATTTCCAACACCAAGGAACCATTCTGGCATACAATGCCGTTTTCGAGCAAACCGTGTTGAAAGCCCTAGCCACGGCATACCCCGAGGATGCAGCATTTATCCATCAACTTACCGAACGCTTTGTCGATTTAATGGACGTGTTTCAAGCAGGCTGGTATTATACGTCCGCCATGCAAGGTTCTTATTCCATTAAATACGTGCTACCCGCCTTATTCCCCGAACTTAGCTACGACAATTTAGCCATTGGCAATGGCACCGATGCTAGCAATACCTTCTTAAGCATGATTTTAGGTTCTTTTAGTGGCAATGAAACGCTCACTAGAAAACAACTTCTGCAGTATTGCGAACAAGATACCTACGCCATGGTGCTCCTGCATCAGGAGTTGCTTAGGGTGAGTTACCAAGCAGACACCGATGAATAAAAATAGATTTCTTACCCTTTTGATCAAGCAAAAAGGTAAAATAACCACCCTGGAAATAAAACCACTATTCCCGAAAATAAAAACCATCATCCCCAAAACCAAAACACCAATCCCAAAAATAAAAACCACCACCCAAAATTATAAAACAACCTTCCCCAAAATCAAAACACCCATCCAGAAAATAAAAACAATCACACAAAATCATGAAACAGTTATCCCCGAAATAAAAACGACCATCCCCAAAATAAATACACCCTTACCCAAAATTTTTTACCCGTTCCAACTTGTAATTACTAAAAATATTAGTAAATTGGTTCCCCATTAAGAACCGTGTTAAAACAAGTACATACCCCTAAAGACCCCGCATTAGAGCCTTTGCTCCATCCAGATAAAGCGTCGGGCTTTGTAAGCCCAGCCGAAGATTATTTGGAAGGACGCCTAAGTATTTTAGAGCGCCTGGTAAAAGATCCCGTAAATACCTATTACGCCGAAGCAGATTCCAACGAGCTAAGCGCCTTGGGCATTTGCAAAGGCACACTCTTCGTATACGATACCTCCCTGAAAGCAACACACAATGCCTTAGTCGTACTGTGGTATCGAGGAGAATGGAAAGTGCGCCAATACTATGTGATAGGCAAACACGTGTATTTAGGCACCGGAAAAGAAAACGAAGAACCCGAATTGGTAAGCGAAGAACTACTGATAAGAGGCGTAGTCACCTGGAGCTGTCGCCCACACCAACACAAACCCAAATGCTATGTACGCCCTCGTTGATGCCAATAACTTTTACGTATCCTGTGAGCGCCTCTTTCGCCCCGAGCTAAACACCCGGCCCGTGGTGGTGCTCTCCAATAACGATGGCTGTGCCATATCGCGAAGCAACGAAGCCAAAGCCTTGGGCATAAAAATGGGCGTGCCCTATTTCCAAATCAAAGCACTCGTAGAGCAACACCATATTGCCATTTTCAGCAGCAATTACACCCTCTATGCCGATATCAGCGCCCGCATCATGAACAACCTGGCACGCTTTAGTCCCGAAGTAGAAGTGTACAGTATAGATGAATGTTTCCTGGGGCTCACCGGCATTTCCAACCTACCCGACTATGCCCAAACCCTGCGCAGCACCGTGGTACACAACACAGGTATACCTGTAAGTGTGGGCATAGCCCCCACCAAAACCCTAGCCAAACTGGCCAATAAACTGGCCAAGAAAAGTCCCACAGGTATTTGTGTAATCCAAAGCGAAGAAGAGATAACAAATGCCCTAAACAACTTCCCCATTGGCGACCTCTGGGGCATAGGCCGGGCCTACCATAAAAAGTTAGCCCTCGAAAATGTATTTACCGCCGCCCAACTCAGAGCCCAACCCCCTGCTTGGGTAAAACACATGCTCACCATACAAGGCTTGCGCCTCTACCACGAACTTTGGGGCCGACCCTGCATTCCCCTCAAAGAAGTATTGGATAGAAAACAAGGCATTTGCACCAGCCGTTCCTTCGGAAAACTGACTAATAAGTTAGAGGAATTGATAGAAGCCACCACCGCCTACACCAGCCGCCTAGCCGAAAAACTTCGGGCAGATAAAAGCTGTGCCACGCTGCTCCACGTACAACTATTAACCAACCGCTTCCGACCCGATTTGCCGCAATACAATCCCTACATCAGCCTGCCTTTGGCACACCCCATAAGCAATACCCCCGATTTGGTAAAAGCCGCCATTGGTGGCGTAAAAGCGCTGTACAGCCCGCGGTATCAGTATAGTAAAGTGATGGTGATGGCCACAGGATTAATCCCAGAACAAGAAGTGCAATTGCATTTGTTCAGCCCCTGGAATGGTCCGAAGAACAATGCGGTAAGTAGCTTAATGGATAAGCTGAATACCCACTACGGCAGCGGCACCATCCGTATGGCTTCCGAAGGGTATAAAAAACACTGGGCTATGAAACGAGAAAATGTAAGCCCCAATTATACCACCGCTTGGGACGATATTTTGAGGGTGGGGTAAATGAAAACACCAATCCCCAAAAACAAAAACCCTCCCCAAAAAAATCAGGGAGGGTTTTTAAAATACTAGTTGTATTAAATTTTTATTGCGTTACATCCAATTCGGGTTTTTCAACACCATCAATATCTAAACCCTTAGATTCTATATCTACCACTACAAATTTTTTGTTTAAAACAAAAGTAATGGGGTCTTCGTAATCCATTTTATTTTTATAATGAAGTCCCTCATGAAAGCCATCTCCACCAATACCATCGATTACATACCAAATCCATCTTTTGGATTCATTGTAGGACATACCACCTATGATGCCTTTTTGGGGAGGCTGGTATAGAAAGGGAGTCCCGAATTCTTTCTTAATTTCATCTTCGGTTTTACCCATATACTTTGCTCTAAACTCTGTAAAGTTGCTCTTGGTTACAACTGTTTCCTTTTTAAGGAATATTCCAAGTACTACAAAAATCATTAGTGCCAACACGACTAAGCTATAAACTGCGTCGAAAGTGGAAACCTCATCTTCTGAAACATTTTGTGCCATAATAGTTACAATTAATTTGTTAAAATTTAGTGAATGAACTTATACATCTAAGTTATACTATATTGGTATTAATAACAAATACCTTAATGGATAAGCTGAATACCCACTACGGCAGCGGCACCATCCGCATGGCTTCAGAAGGGTATCAGAAACATTGGGCCATGAAACGAGAAAACGTAAGCCCAAATTACACCACCGCTTGGGAAGATATTTTGAGGGTGGGCTAATACTTCTTTTTTATTAAATTCAGATAATAGCACACATGATACCTGTTTTGTAGCAAATGTTGAGAGACAAATCTTCTGTAACGCAATTTACGCTTGTTCATAAACAGATTAGCTATGATTTATTAAATTTGAAATAAATACATGCACAGAGTAGGTCCATATCCGTATAGAGGAAAAAACCACCATACTAAGGAAGAGCCCAATCTGTAGTGTCAAAATAGTAAGTTTGGTCATACCTATTTATTCTTTACTTTACAAAAATGAGCATAAAAAAATCATACGACGTAGTCATAATCGGTGCAGGGCTTTCGGGAATCGGTGCGGGCTATCATTTAAAAGACAAGTGTCCGCAGGTCAATTTTGCGATTATTGAAGGCCGTTCAGCAGTGGGTGGCACCTGGGATTTGTTTAAATATCCGGGAATTCGTTCAGATTCGGATATGTACACGTTTGGGTTTGGCTTTAATCCCTGGAAAAATCCGCAGGCAATTGCCGATGGACCTTCGATTGTGAAATACATCAATGAAACCGCCGATAAATTTAAGATCCGCGATCATATTCAGTTTGAAAAAAGGGTTACGTCTTCAGCTTGGAATTCCGCCGATAAAAAATGGACGCTCGAACTTTCAACCGGCGAAACAATCGACTGTAATTTTCTCTTTACCTGCTGCGGATATTACAATTACGAGCACGGTTACGAACCCAAATTTCCGAATAGCGAAGCCTTTCAAGGCATCAAAATGCACCCGCAAAAATGGGATACAAGCCTCGATTATTCCGACAAAAACATCGTGATCATAGGCAGCGGTGCTACCGCCGTAACGCTGCTTCCCGAACTTGCGAAAAAGGCAAAACACGTAACCATGCTTCAGCGTTCGCCCACCTATATCATGAATCTGCCAAAGGAAGATGCGACCGCGAATTTCCTCAAAAAGGTTTTGCCTGCTCAATGGGCACATCAAATGTCCCGCTGGAAAAATATTTTGCTCGGAATTGCGCTTTACCAAACATCCCGATTGTTTCCTGCTTTTCTCAAGAATCTTTTGAAAAACGGGGTGAAAAAACAACTCGGCGAAAAATATGAAGAGAAGAATTTTGACCCGAAATACAATCCTTGGGATCAAAGACTTTGTTTGGTGCCTGACAATGATCTGTTTGAAACCATTAAAAGCGGAAAAGGAAAAATAGTAACCGACACGATAAAAACATTTCATGCAGACGGAATTGAACTCGATTCAGGCGAAATTTTGCCTGCAGATATTGTCGTAACTGCAACAGGGTTGAGCCTTCAACTATTAGGCGGCATGAAACTTTTTGTTGACGATAAATTGGTTGATACCAGCAAAATTCACGCCTATAAGGGCGTAATGTTTAGCGAAATTCCGAATTTTGCCATCGCCATCGGATATACGAATGCTTCCTGGACCTTGAAATGCGATTTGAATTGCCAATTTGTTGCACGAATGCTCAATTACATGAAGGAAAAGAATTTCTCGGTCGTTGTTCCGCAATTTGATTACGATAAGTTAACCTCAGAGCGTCTATTGGATTTCAACGCCGGGTATGTTTTACGAGCCGAAGATATTTTGCCAAAACAAGGCTCAGAAGCACCTTGGAAAGTTCATCAGAATTATATTAAAGACGTTTTTTCGCTGAAATATTCGGATGTGAAGGATACGTATTTGATTTATAAATAAGGCAGAAACTTCCATGCAAACTGACAATTTTGCACGTTCCTATCGGTCGTCTTTCGCCTTCGAATTTGATCAAGCAAAAAGGTAAACCCAAACACCCCTCCCCAATATAATAAGAGCCCCTTGCATATCCCAAGCCAGAGCAGCATCTTTGTGTAGCCCCGCACATGAAAATTCTTTTAGTAGACAATTACGATTCCTTTACCTATAACCTGGTTCACCTCATACAGCAACTGGGCGCAACGTATGAGGTAACGGTTCGCCGTAACGATGAACTCAGTTTAGAAGAAGTAGCAGCATACGATCGTATTTTACTTTCACCAGGGCCGGGTTTACCCGCCGATGCCGGCTTGTTATTACCCATTATACAAACCTATGCCGATAAGAAACCGATACTAGGTGTTTGCTTGGGCCATCAGGCCATTGGCCAGGTGTTTGGTGCCAAACTACTTAATTTAGCGGAGGTGGCTCATGGGGTGGCTACGCCCATAACTAAAACCGCCACGGCTTCCCCACTATTTAAAAACCTACCCCAAACATTTTCGGTAGGGCGCTACCACAGTTGGGTGCTAAGCCCAGAAGATTTCCCAAAAGAATTACAAATTACCGCCCTAGACGAAGCCGGAAATATCATGGCCTTTCAGCATGCCCAGTACCAGGTGCAGGCCGTGCAATTTCACCCCGAGAGTGTATTAACACCAAATGGGGAAAGCATGATGAAGAATTGGTTGGAAGGGTAATTCCGCCAACGTATCTGTGACAAAGCGACAAAAAACACAATTCACATAATTTTTATTTGGCCTAGTTATTTCTATGAGTAACTTCATGCCAAACAAATCAATTATTTATTCAAATTATTTCACATCAAATGAAAAACATAACCATTGCATCACTTTTCTCTTTAGTAATCTTTTTGAATTTAAGTTGCAAAAAATCTAGCGACACCACCGCTAACTCAGGCACATTCAGTATAACTACAACGGCTGGCGCAACATACTCAACGAAATACGTAAATATTCCTATACCTGTAGCCAATGGCACCTTTTCGCTACAATACCAAACCTATGGTACTACGGGTAGCAATTGGATGTTTTTTATCTTAGTAGATAATAATAACGATTTGGGCCTAGATGTAATCATACCAACAGCCATAGTAAACGGTACAACCTATACCTCAACCAGTACAAGAACAGTAGCTTTATACGGAAGTTTAAATAATTCCGACATAAATGTTTCTAAAACAGAAGTGATATTTGAAAAAAGCACCTACCCGGGTCAAATAAAAGGTACGCTTAAAGGGTATAGAGCTAACAACGTTTTGTATTGCACTGGTCAGTTTGATTTTATAGCTAAATAATACGCTTGCTATACTTTCTGAACTATCTTTTATAAGATAGAAACAAAAAAACCTCCCCGATTTTTCGGGGAGGTTTTTTAAGGTCTGGTTTTGTTATACTATTTATCTTGAAGAACGAGTTCTTTACCGTTTTCTAAAAGGACAGTTTTTTGTTTCTCAGTTCTAAAGTTTTGATATTTTGCTCCATACCCTGAAACATTACAATCATAAACTCGAACTATACCTAAGAAATTTTTTGTAGTCGTAGTATAATTCGGATGTACTAAAAAGTCGTAATCACCCGCTGAAAGAGCTTTGTATGCAGCAGCTGATCTTACTTTTCTTAGCATTGCAGTTTTAACTATTTTAAATGGATTGTATTGACTTAATCCCATACCATCTGCATCTGCACTGTAATTGATATTGTCTGCCGATGTTTTATCTCCACTTAGTCTGAAAAATAAAAAATAAGTACTTTTACTTTGTCCAGAAAGTTTAGCAGTTTCGTTTACTTTAATGTCTGCTTTAATTGGGTCTAGCATAACATTTCTCGAAATTACAGGTGAAGACTGAAATCCTTTGTTTGTGGTTACACATGAAGTAAAGAAAATTGCCAAAGAGCAAATCAATACAAGTTTTGTCATTGTTTTTTTCATAATGTTAAAATTTGGTTTGTTCCTACTCATAAGGCTTTTCGGCACCGCCCCGTTTTTACTGGTTGCTGGTCTCCAGTTTTATATAATATACACCAAGCTAGCAAAGTGGTTTGTGGGCTACTAGTTATTTTATGTGAAACGTGTATTGTCACGCATTGTAACACAATTTGCTACATATTCTTATAATCAATAGTTATATTTAGGATATAAATAATCCGCATGAGAAATTTTTTTTCATTTCTTTTTATTATATCCGCTACTGTTGCCAATGCCCAGTGGCATAAAGGCTTTAAGTGGATGGCCCCTGATAGCAAATTCTATGAGGTAAATACAACAACTCAGGAGTTTTTAGTCAATAATGCTGCTGGAGAAAAAATAAAATTAGGGGTATTTAGTCCTGCAGGAATTTTTTCTGAATTGCCTAAAGATTTTGATGTAAGTGTATTTCATAAAGGAGATACTACCACCATTAGCGTACCCGGTACCGGACAAGTTTATCAGCTAAATACAAAGGCGTTTAGTGTAAAGCGCTTAGACCGAACTTTTTTTAGAGGGTATAATTTTAACGCCAATCAATTTTTGCATAACGATACCTTGTTTTCTGTTGGTGGCCAAGGATTTTGGTTGCGTCATAATGTAATAACCTATTACAATACCCGCATCCAAGAATGGAGTTTATATACATCAGGCAGTAAGAACGAACAACCTTCTAGCGCTCATTTTAGCGGGTACTCCTCCAAATACAAACAGTTTTTTTCAGCTTATATAGATCCTGGACCCGAGCCCTACGATACAGAAATTTTTGCCTATTTCTTTGATTTTAACACCCGAACTTGGTTGAAGAAAGGGGCGCTCAATCCAGCACTACGCTCTTTTTCTAAAAAACAATTTGGTAGTGTATGGACTGGCACCTATTTAATTTGTTTTTATGGCTTAGATCTGTTATTTATTGTCGACCCCTTTAACAATAAATTATTCAAGTATACCAAGCATACCGATAAGTTTTTTCTTGACAATTCCCGAGTATATTACCAAAACGGTAAACTATATTCCTTGCAATACAACAACACACAAACAGGAGCAACCTATTTGTTAGACAGTTTAGCCGTAGAAAAACTAGTTAAAGAATCCGAGTTAGTTGGCCCCGTATATCTTTCTACCTTTCAACGGTATCAGTATTATATTTTTGGTCTACTTATCTTGTGCCTACTCTTTGGCCTAGTACTGGTATTCAGAAACAAACAAAAAAGAAAAGACAAACTTTTCTCCGATCATGAAGAACAACTCCTACATGTGTTTACAAAACTAGAAATAGATCAACACATATCTAGTTTAGAGTTAAACGCCATTTTGCAAATCAACGATAAGTCTTACGACAATCAACGGCAAATCAGAAACCGTATCATTGCTTCTTTAAATACTAAAGTACAACCCATTATTAAAGGTCAAGAGTTTATTCTTAGGGTAGGTAATGAAGAAGATAAACGGATGATGAATTACTACCTTAACCCCGAGATAAAACCCAGGGAACTCGAAAAATTACTACTCATGCAATTGTAAAACAAAAAACCTCCGCAACCTATTGCGGAGGTTTTTTGTTTTATAGCCCATTTTATAATATTATTTTTAATTTCATCTTTTATAATCACCAATTATAACCGTTCCTATACCTATATGAAAATCTTACAAACCGCAGATTACCTGGTATTCTTAGTTTACTTTTTAATTGTAGCCCTGTACGGCTATTACGTGTACCGCCAAAAAAAGGCCGATGCCGAAAATTCTAAAGATTTTTTCTTGGCCAAAGATTCGCTTACCTGGTGGGCCATAGGCGCCTCTCTCATTGCCTCCAACATTTCCGCCGAGCAATTTATAGGCATGAGCAGTTCGGGCTTTACCATGGGCCTAGCCATTGCCACCTACGAATGGATGGCTGCCGCAACGCTAATTATTGTAGCCGTATTTTTTATTCCGGTATACCTTAAAAACAAAATTTATACCATGCCGCAATTTTTACATCAGCGGTATAACGGCACAGTAGCTATGATTATGGCTATTTTTTGGTTATTGCTTTATGTGGTGGTCAATCTTACCTCCATATTGTACTTAGGCGCATTGGCCATTAATAGCATTTCGGGCTTAGATATTACGGTGTGTATGTACCTACTCTCCATCTTCGCTATTGTTATTACGCTGGGTGGTATGAAGGTAATTGGGTATACCGATGTCATTCAAGTATTTTTCTTAATCTTAGGGGGATTGGTAACCACCTATTTAGCCCTACAATTGGTAGCCAACCATTTTGGTACCTCTGGCGTGCTCAATGGTTTTAACTTAGTTACCCAAAAAGCTTCCGATCATTTCCATATGATTTTTAAACAAGATAATGCCCATTATATGGATTTGCCTGGCTTATCGGTATTAATAGGAGGCATGCTTATTGTAAACTTAAACTACTGGGGTTGCAACCAATATATTACGCAACGTGCCCTTGGTGCCGATTTAAAAACTGCTCGTAGTGGTATTTTATTCGCTGCCTTCTTAAAATTACTCATGCCATTAATCGTGGTATTGCCAGGTATTGCCGCCTTTGTATTGTATAAAGAGGGTTACGGAAATTTCCAAGGCGATATGCTTAGAAATGGAGAACTGGTGCCCGATACAGCTTATCCGGTATTGCTAAACTTATTGCCTGCCGGTTTAAAAGGACTTTCTTTTGCCGCACTAACTGCTGCCATTGTAGCTTCACTAGCCGGTAAGGCCAATAGCATTGCCACCATTTTTACCCTAGATGTGTATAAGAAACTAGTAGATAAAGATGCCAACGAGCATAAACAAGTCATTATTGGTCGCATTACGGTAGTAGTGGCTATGTTACTGGCCATACTTATTGCGCCACATTTAGGTATCGATAAAAAAGGAGGCTTCCAATTTATTCAAGAGTATACCGGCTTTGTTTCACCAGGTGTTTTTGCCATGTTTATTCTTGGCTTTTTCTGGAAACGCACTACATCAAACGCTGCCTTATTTGCTACCATTGGTGGTTTCTGCTTATCCGTATTTTTTAAAGTATTACCCAGCTTTGCAAACCTAGCCTTTTTAAGTCCCTATGGATTTTCGAAACTGGTTACCCAAGCCAATGGAAGCGCTGTATATGAAATTCCATTTATAGACCGTATGGGTTTTGTATTTGCCATTGCGGTACTAGCCATGGTTATCATCAGCTTGTTCGAAAACAGAAATGGCAACAACCCGAAAGGTTTAGAAATAGATAAAAGTATGTTTAAGCCACAGCCCTCGTTTATTGTAGGGGCGGTATTGGTAATGGGTATTATTACGGCATTATACACTATTTATTGGTAGATTTATTTTTTACATTTGACCTATGATTTTACAAGAAACACTAACAAACATTTTTGTTGCCGAAGCGCAAATTCCGGAAGCTTTTCGTTTAACTTCTGAGTTACACCAAGGCGAATACCTATGTAATGGACAAATGAAACCCTGGAATGGTGAACGCCATACCGTATCGTCGCCCATTTGTATACAAACAGCCAATGGCCTAGAGCGAAAAGTGATAGGCAGTTACCCATTGTGTACCCAAAAAGAAGCCAATGAAGCCTTAGATGCCGCCGTAGCGGCCTATAACAATGGTCGTGGCGAATGGCCTACCATGAGTGTAGCCGAACGCATTGCCTGTGTTGAGCGCTTTACGCATGAAATTATAGAGAAAAAAGACGAAGTGGTTAAATTGTTGATGTGGGAAATTGGCAAATCGCATGGCGATTCTGTGAAAGAATTTGACCGCACCATAGAGTACATTTACGCCACTATTGATGCCTTAAAAGATATCGATCGTCAATCTTCTAGATTTGAAATAGAACAAGGCATTATTGCTCAAGTTCGCCGTTCGCCGCTGGGTGTGGTATTGTGCATGGGCCCCTTTAACTATCCACTAAACGAAACCTTTACTACCCTTATTCCGGCCCTTATTATGGGCAATACCATATTGTTTAAACCACCTAAACACGGTACTTTATTGCATTACCCTTTGTTGGAAGCCTTTAAAAAATGTTTCCCAAAGGGTGTGGTAAACACCATTTATGGCAGAGGAAATACCATTGTTCCGGCGCTTATGGAATCGGGAAAAATTAATGTATTAACCCTTATTGGTTCTAGTAAAGTAGCCAATCAATTGAAAAAATTGCACCCTAAAGTGAATCGTTTGCGTGCTATTTTAGGTTTAGATGCTAAAAATGCAGCTATAATTACGGCTAAAGCCGATTTAAAATTAGCTGTTCAAGAAACCGTGTTGGGCGCACTTTCCTTTAACGGACAACGTTGTACAGCACTTAAAATAGTATTTGTACACCGTAGCCTAGTTGATGAATTTTTGAAAGGGCTTACAGCAGCCGTTTCGGCTCTTAAACCCGGTATGCCTTGGGATCCGGGTGTGGCATTAACCCCACTTCCAGAACCGCAAAAACCGGCCTATTTAAAAGAATGCATTACTGATGCCCTTGCCCATGGTGCCAAAGTTATAAACCCAGGTGGTGGCGAAACGGTAGAATCATTTGTGTATCCGGCCATTTTGTATCCGGTAAACAAAAACATGAAACTCTATACCGAAGAGCAATTTGGTCCGCTTATTCCGGTAGTACCTTTTGATGATTTGGAAGAACCTATCAACTACCTCATCGAATCTACCCACGGACAACAAGTGAGTATTTTTAGTCAAGATAAAGACGAAGTAGCCACTTTAATTGATCCGCTAATAAATCAGGTAAGTAGAGTAAACATCAATTGCCAATGCCAACGTGGCCCCGATGTGTTTCCATTTACGGGCCGTAAAGATAGTGCCGAAGGAACACTTTCAGTAGTAGATGCCTTACGTGCATTTTCTATCCGATCTTTGGTAGCTACCAAATTAAACGATAGCAATAAGCATTTGTTTAACGAGATTGTAGATACCCACAGTTCTAATTTCTTAAGTACGAAGTATTTGTTTTAAAATAAAAGTACCTCTTTTCAAAAGGCCTCTTCATTACTTGGAGAGGCCTTTTTTTGATGCAGAAAGGCTTGTCCGAAATAAAAGCCGTATCTTGCACAAATTTTAGAGAGCATTGGTTCTCATTGCTCCAACATCACCCTTAAACACATACATGCAATTTCAAGATTTAAACCTTATAGAGCCTATTTTAAAAGCGCTTAAACACGAAGGTTATACTACCCCAACACCCATACAAGTACAAGCCATTCCCTTAGTATTAGAAGGAAACGATTTATTAGGTTGTGCGCAAACCGGCACCGGAAAAACAGCTGCCTTTACCATTCCTATTCTACAGTTATTAAGTGCCAATAAAAACTTCGATAAGAAGAAAAAAATACGCAGTTTAATTGTTACCCCCACCAGAGAATTGGCCATTCAGATTGGCGAAAGCTTTAAAGCCTATGGCCGTCATACAGGACTTACCTGCAGCGTTATTTTTGGCGGAGTAAGCCAAGGTGCTCAAGTAAATGCCCTAAGAACTGGAGTAGATGTGGTTATTGCCACGCCCGGCCGCTTGTTAGATTTAATGAACCAAGGTTTTTTAAGCCTCAGAGATGTAGAAATTTTTGTACTCGATGAAGCCGATCGTATGCTCGATATGGGTTTTATACACGATGTAAAAAAACTACTTACGGTGTTGCCTAAGCAACGCCAGTCGCTGTTTTTCTCGGCCACCATGCCGCCCGATATTATTAAACTATCAGACAGTATTTTAAATAAGCCTAAACAAGTATCGGTTACGCCGGTTTCTTCTACGGTAGAAATTATCAATCAGGCTATTTATTTTGTAGATAAAGGGAATAAAGCAGCGCTATTGGTAGATATTCTAAAAAGCCCAGAAATTAAAACCATGTTGGTATTTACCCGTACTAAACACGGTGCCGATAAAGTGGTAAAGCTTTTGCTAAAATACCGCATTACGGCCGAAGCTATACACGGCAACAAGGCGCAAAATGCCCGTCAGCGGGCCTTAAATAACTTTAAAGCCCAAACCACCCGGGTATTGGTAGCTACTGATATTGCCGCTCGTGGTATTGATGTAGACGAATTGGAATATGTATTGAACTACGAATTGCCCAACATTCCGGAAACGTATGTACACCGTATCGGTCGTACTGGTAGAGCAGGAGCAAAAGGCAGTGCCTTCTCTTTTTGCGATGCGGAAGAAAAAGCCTTTTTAAAGGATATCGAAAAACTTATTGCCAAGCAAATTCCGGTAATTGCCAATCACCCCTATCCCCTGCAAGACCACAACCCGGTAAAAGCACCTAAACAACAACAGGGTCGTCGCGATAAAGGTCATCAAACCCCCAAAACCCAAGGAAGCGCTAAGCCGGCTACAGGCGGTAGAAGTTGGTTTGCAAAATCGCGGTCGAAGTATTAATAACCTGTTATTGCTATTTTAGAGCGTATACTGCGTCCCTTTTTTAGGAATACAAGCCTCAAAACCCAATTCAGAAGCACTTTGGGCAAGTTCTTTCATACTATTAGGGTCTCCGTGTACTAAAAATAATTTTTGCAGATTTTTTTGCTGCGTAATTACCTGCATTAAATCAGCATGATCACCATGTCCACTCAATAAATCGGTTTTTTCAATAGTGGCATACACGGGCAACTCCCTATCGCGAATACGCACAAAAGAATCGCCACGTAATAATTTATGGCCTAAGGTGCCTGGGGCACAAAAGCCAATAAATAGCAAGGTGCAGTAGAAGTTTTGTACATTATAATATAAATGATCTTGTATACGGCCACCTTCTAGCATGCCGGCTGATGAAATAATAATACAAGGCTCATAAAAATTGGTGATGGCTTTGCTCTCCTTTAAATTTTGGGTGTACGTAAGGTTTTCGAATTCATATTCATCGCCATGATGCGCATAAAAAGCTTGCGCCTCTGGGTGTAATAAGTTGCGGTGTTTACGGTAAACTTCTGTGGCGTATTGTGCTAAAGGGCTATCAACAAATATAGGAACGGGAGGGAGCCCCTTTTCTAAAAAAATGCGGTTAAGCGTATATATAAGCGATTGAGTGCGCCCTATACTAAATGCCGGAATAATTAAACGGCCTGGGGTTTTAATGCAGGCTTGTTGGATAGTTTCTGTTAATTTTTCTTCAATGCTTGTTCCTTGACTATGAAAACGACCTCCATAGGTAGATTCGCAAACCAGAAAATCAACTAAAGGCAAAACTTGTGGATCTGGGAGTAATGGATAGTTTTTTCTACCAATATCGCCAGTAAACGTTATTTTTTTCTCTATACCTGCTTCTACAATTCGTAATACCACTGCGGCGGCACCTAACAAATGGCCTATTGGTATAAATTCTACCGCAATGTGTTCGTTTACTTGAAAAGGCTTATTAAAAGCAATATCTACCATCTTATCGATGGTTTCGTGAACGTGTTTTTGTAAGTATAGCGGATTGGGGCCTTGGCTTTTTCTATGTTTTCCTTTAGCACGTGCCCTTTGTTTGCTTAAGAAAATACTTACTGAATCTAACAGCAGTAGTTCGGCTAAATCTTTAGTGGCGTGAGTACACAGGATTTGGCCAGTAAAGCCCATGCGAATTAAAGTGGGTAAATTACCCGAATGGTCTATGTGGGCATGGGTTAAAATGACTACATCAATTTCGGCCGGATTAAAAGGAAACTCTTCGTTTTGTTCTTGGGAGCTGTTGCGTTCGTAATCGAGCCCACAATCTATCAATATCTGGTACTGATCTGTTTGAAGGAGGTGCATACTACCTGTAACCTGTTGCGCTGCACCCCAAATGGTTAAATTCATGTTTTTTTAATTTCGGGTCTATTTTCTATTCTTTAAAACCATTTTTCATCCTACTAGCCAGCGCTACAAGGATATCGAAAAACTCATTGCCAAACAAATTCCGGTAATGGTCAATCATCTTATCCCTTGCAAGATTATAATCCGGTCAAAGTATTAGTTAATAACTGAGCGTAATTATTTAAACCTCATTTTTTTGTATACAATCTTATTATTATGTTTGGTTAAACATATAATTTAAGACTTGTGGAAGTACACCATAAACACCATATCCCCAAAAAAATAACGGAATATTTTACCGAATTTTTAATGCTGTTTACCGCCGTTACGCTTGGTTTTTTTGCCGAAAATTACCGGGAACATAGCCTAATAGAGGCCAAAATGCAAGAAAATTATCAGTCATTGGTGGAGGATTTAAGATCAGACTCCACTAAAATGACCTCCTTAATAGCTAGTTATCCGCAAGGTGATTCAACACTTTTACAATTCGATAACTTATTATATGACTACCATTCGGGTGCCATAAGCTATGAGCAATTGGTAGCGGTATATAAAACAATGAAACCATTCCCATCTTACAATACGGTTTTTATAAATAATACCACCTTTAAAAATATACAATCGAGTGGCATGCTCAGTTATATCAGTGCACGTTCGCTACGTTTCGAAATTTCGTACTATTACGAGGTAATGTTTAAGCAATTGCAAGACAACAATGCCATTTACGATAAAGATGGTATGGATTTTTTCGATCGCAACCTTCCGATTGGTCATTTATTGATTACAAGGCCAGATCAAGTAAGTAATACGGATATAAAGAGCGGAAACTCTGCTATAAATGCGAAGAAGTATCACGACTTTATATTTCAATTACCAGAAACGAAGAAAATACTAACAGCAGATAAGTTAATATTTCAATGCAAAGTATTCCGTGATAGATACTCCAGCTATAATTCCTTATTGATGAAGATGATGGAGAAGAACGCCTTATTGCTCCAACAATTAAGGCGCATAGAGCACTAAAACCATTTTTTACGCTTAAACCACCAGTAAATTATTACCGTAATGGCTACCATACTAGCCCATACTATAGGGTAACCCCAGGCACTTTCTAGCTCGGGCATAAATTTAAAATTCATGCCATAAACCCCTACAATAAAGGTGAGGGGCAAAAAGAACACCGAAAAAGTAGTTAATACTTTCATTACCTCATTTGTTTTTTGTGCCGATATGGAGAGGTAAATCTGCTGTAAATTCCCTACATCATCATGCAATTGATTAAAGAGGGTGAGCAATTTGGTTTGTAGGTCTTTGGCATCTTGTAAGGCCAAATTATGCGCTTTATAGGCATTCAGCGCATGCATTATATCTTCTGTTAAAATCAGTAACTTAATAATGATATTTATTTTGCGCTTTAGGTAATACAACTCACTTAAAATGTTTGCCTGGGTACGGCGCAAAAATACAGCCGTTTCGTATTTATCGAGTTCGGCAGCTAACTGTAAAGTGGGGTTATTATACGATTGTAAAACCTGTAACAAAATTTTAGCGGCAAGCTGAGCAGGGTTTTTGTACACCAATTTTTGCTCGAAAGAAGCTTGTAACTCTGTAATAAATGCTTGGGGCAAGCGGTGTACGGTAATTATAAAATCTTCGTTAAAAAATATGGCCACCTTGGTACTTAATTGTTGTACGGTGTGCAGCTTTTGACCTATTACTTCATCTAGTATTTTTCGGGTAATTAGAAATTTAACAGCACCCAGGTCTTCGGCCTTGGGCAAATGATCGGGTTCTAGGCAGTCGGCTAAGGTATACTGGTTTAAGCCAAACTCTGCACTTAGTTCTTGCAATTCGGCAGTGGTTGGGTTGCTTACATCTATCCAATTAAAACCATTTTCTGTGTGTTTGAGACGTATGATGGACATGTTATCTTCTATTTCTTCGCATAATGATTAATATCACTACAACAATGGCAGAAAGTATAGCTAATTTCATTTTTTCCTATTGATACAAATTCACAATATTCTAATATACTAAATGCCTGGCATAATGTTAAATAATGTTATTCGTTTTAGAAAGCCAAAGTGCATCGATACCTTTGTGTATATCATAAAACCTCATATGAAAATCCCCCATCTTCTAGCTGTACTAATTGGTGCGACTACATTACTAAGTGCCTGCGGAACCAGCTCTAAAATTGCTGCCTTAAAGCCTGAGGCTAGTTATACTACCGAGATTGTTTACGATAAACAGATTTCTTATGCCAATATTCCTTTAGAAATTCAGGTAGCCGATCTTCAAAATCAAACCAATACGCATTTAAGTGGCTTAATTTATGAAGATGTCAATTTGGAAGACGATAAGGTGATGCTAAAAGTATGGAAAGAAGCACCCATTGTAATTAAAGAAGTGAATGGCAGATTGGCTATGGAATTGCCTTTAAAAATCTGGGTAAAAGTGAAATACGGTATCGATAAATTCGGCCTCTCGGTATACGATACCCGTGAAGTAAATTTAAATGGCGTAATTAAATTAAATTCTGCAGTTGCCGTTCAAAACTGGAAATTGGCAACCCAAACCCAAATAGAAGATATTGATTGGGTAGAAAGTCCGAGCATTGTTATTGCCGGCAGAGAGTTGCCTGTGACCTACCTCATCAATCCGGTACTTTCTATATTTAAAGGCAAACTAGCTAAAAAAGTAGACGATGCCATTGCCCAATCTTTCGATATAAAACCTTATGTAGTAGCGGCCCTAGAACAATTAGCTAAGCCTATAGAAGTAAACCCAGCGTATAAAGTTTGGGTGGGCATGCAGCCCTTGGCTTTGTATGCTAGCCCTACTACGGTGGCCAATCAAAAAATCAGTTTCAACTTGGGTATGAAAGCCTATATTGAAACGTCAATTAACGCCCAACCTAGTCTTAAATTCGATAAAACCCAGCTCAATTTGGTTCCCAATACCCTGCCTACAACCGATTTTAATTTAAGCGTAGCCAATATTATAACCTACGCCAATGCTGCGGCCTTGGTGCAGCAAAATTTTGCGGGGCAAACCTTTAGTTCGGGTAAAAGAGCGGTTACCATTAACCACATCGATTTGTGGGGAAAAGAAGGTAAATTAATAGTTGCGCTAAACATGAGCGGAACTGTAACTGGGACCTTTTACTTGAGCGGAATACCTAAATACGATGCCGCCACAAAAGAGGTGTATTTAGAGGGTGTAGATTTTGTACTAGATTCTAAAAATAAATTACTTAAAACCGGCGATTGGTTGGTACATGGGCTAATTGCCAAAAAAATTCAAGAAAGCTGCCGTTTTTCTATTGCCGAGTATTTAACTAACGGAGAAAAAACAGCTGCAGCCTACCTTAAGGGATATCAACCCGTAAAAGGCATTCATGTGAGCGGTGCATTAACTACCATACAACCCGGCAAACTTATTTTAACTCCACAAGCCATTGTATCTATGTTAGAAGCAAAGGGCAAGGTGGCTATTAAAGTTGATGGCTTGGATTAATTACCAGGGAATATTTTTGATTCGGGTTTTGAAATAATTAGATGGCTGTCCACCTTGTCCAGCCAAATCGTTGCCACTTAACAAGCGGTAATATTGCTCGGTTGACCAAGGAGCGGGTAAATCTGTAATACTCATATCTTGGCCAGTGGCGTTGCTGAGGTAAGGAGAAATTTTGCTGTGCCAAGCGGCAATGCGTTGCATACTTTCCTCTGCATTAAAATACTCGGGCTTAGTAGCCAATTCCTTTATATAAGCTTTGTATTGATCTCTATATTTTGCAATCTGAAGTACTTTTGTAATCAGTGGGCTTTCGTTCATCTTACCCCAGTTCAACGGATCTTGAGTACCCGTATTAAAAAAGCCCCAATACGGTATGGCTGTACCTAAACAATTGTCGTAATCATACGGAATATAATATACTTTCCCGTTGGGGTTAAAGTACAAAAAGTAATTATTGCCATTCCCCCAATAATCGTCCCAATTACCGGTTAAAACACTTACCGCAAAGGTTTTAAGCAATAAGTCCACATCCATTTTTTGGGCTATCCAAGTTTCAAAATCAGAGCCGGTTTTAGTATTTAGCTGGGTAATAAACTCGGTAAGTTGAGCTTTTGCTGTTATAAAAGATGCTTTTTCTGTTTTTAAATCGTAGCTATAATATTGTGACGTATTTGGGTTGAGCGATACACTTTCAATACCAATGCTGTACGCATTGAGTAAATTAGCGGGGCCTCCACCGTTGTATAAACACTTCCAAAGGTAGCCCACGGTGCTTCCCCATTCTTTTTTGCGGTATTTTACAAAATCGCTATCGCCATTTTCAATCATATAATACACACCAAAATAAGCAGCGGTGGCATCGCCGGCAACTTTTATTGTTAAGCGGCAATAAGAAGCTCTGGGGGCTGTCCATACACCAAAACGGCGGAACAAATCGTAGGCATAAATTTCTCTGGCATAGGTTGGATCGTTATTCGCAAATTTCAACACCATTTTTTCTAAACCACGTAGTTCTTGCTTGGCCTTATATTGTTCAAAATCGAGCGCAAAATGGCTATGGTGCCAATCGGGGTTAACCAACTGATGGGTTTGTCCTGTGCTCCCCTCAGGTCGCCTTCTGCTTGTATTTCCACGTAATTTTAGGCCTACACTATCTAAAATGGTAGGTACTCCATTTAGAGTAAAACGTAGTTTAGTAGGGATGTATTCTTCGTTTTTAGGGTTTAAATCGTAGTTAGCAAGAAAGGTATTCCAATCTGCTTGGCTCACCTCCAAGTTAATTTCCGGTATATCTTCTAGGTGAAAAAGGGAGGCACTTTCATTAGCATCGGAAGAGAGGCTACTTGCTTTGCGGCAGCTAACATTAACAAGCAATGCTATACATAAAATGGCAAAGCTATATTTAATATAAATTTTCATGTAAGATGGACCAAGTGTGTACCTAAAGATATCGATTATTCCACACTAACCGTTAAACCCTCTTGTTGTAAGATTTTACGATAAATTTCCATTTCGGTAAAAGAACCTTCTAAAACTGCAGTTTTTCCTTCGGTGTGTACCAGCCAAGCAATTTTTTCGGCTTGTAGCTCGGAATAGTCTAGGTATTTCACCAAGCAGTAAATCACATGTTCAAAGGTGTTTACCTCGTCATTCCATAAAATGAGCCTATGAATAGACTTTAGGGATACTAGTATCTCATCGAGGGTAAAGGTTTCTTCCTGAGTTTGGGTGCCCATTTTATAAAGATACAAAAACCGGTGTTTAACTTCCTTTGGTATTACGGATCATTTGTTCCAACATATCCCACATTTCAGGAGTAACGGCTTCTAGGCCATTAAATTGTCCGGCTCCTTGTAGCCATTCGCCCCCATCAATGGTTATTACTTCACCGTTTACATATCCCGAAAAATCGGAAATTAAATAGGCCGCCAAATTGGCTAATTCTTGATGTTCGCCCACACGCTTAAGCGGCACACGGTTTTTAAAATCGAATTTCTTGGCTAAATCGCCAGGTAATAATCTATCCCATGCACCTTTAGTAGGGAAAGGCCCCGGAGCAATGGCATTGCAACGAATACCATAGTGGCCCCACTCGGCAGCCAAAGAACGGGTCATGGCCAATACGCCACCTTTGGCACAAGCCGAAGGCACTACATAGCCCGAACCGGTAAAAGCGTAAGTGGTTACAATATTTAAAATGCTGGCTGGCTGTTTTTGGGCTATCCAATGTTTACCAAATGCTAAGGTGCAGTTTACGGTACCTTTCAAAACAATATCAATAATTACCCCAAAAGCCTTCGCCGAAAGGCGCTCGGTAGGAGAAATAAAGTTTCCGGCTGCATTGTTTAATAAGCCATGCACAGCGCCAAAAGTTTCTAGGGTTTGTTTCAGTACCTGTTCTACTTCAAAATCGTTGCGCACATCGCAGGCCAAAGCCAATACTTTTCCGCCCGTTTTTTCTTCCAATTCGGCCGCTGTTTTTTGTAATACGTCTAACTTTCGGCTGGTAATAACCACGTTGGCACCTAGTTCTAAAAAATAGGTACTCATGGCCTTGCCTAAGCCGGTTCCACCGCCTGTAACTACAATGGTTTTGCCCTTTAAGGCATTTTCTCTTAACATGGGTTCGTTATACATTCGCTTTTTTTTGTAGGTTTTGGATGATAGTATGTAAAATAGAACGTGTACTTGGTGCCCACCATTGTTTCAGCATCACTTCGAGAGTGGCATTTTGGTCGGCCCGAACTTTTTCTAGCAATTGGGCACGTAGATTTAACTTAGTTTGTTGCCAGGTGGTCCAGTCAAGTCCAATATACTGTTTCATTTTGCGTTGGGCTGTAGTAAGCACTACATTAGGAGCTACTACCTCATCTACTAAGCCAATGCTTAGAGCTTCATCAGCTCTAAATAATTTACCTTCTAATAAACTTTGGTAGGCTTTACCTTGGCCAAGCCAAAAGGCGTAAAGATGAAAAATGCTATCGGGTACAATAATGCCTACGGGTACCTCATTCAGTCCAATAATAAATTTGCCTTCGGCCATAATGCGGTAATCGGAACAGATAGCCAATACGCAACCACCGGCTGGGCTATGCCCACTTATGGCACTAATAAGGGGTTTTTTAAAGCCCGCTAAAACCGATACCATGTGTAAAAAATCTTTCCAAAATTGTCTAATCTGCTCCTCGTTGTAGGTATACAGTTCAATAAGGTCTAAGCCTGCAGAAAAAAAGCCTTCTTTACCTGTTAAAATTACCCCGCCCACCTGGTCATCGGCTTCCAGGTTTTTGATCATGTCGCTAAGTTCGCTTACCATTTCGCCATTAATAGCGTTAGAGCTTCCTCGGTTTAAGGTAATATAGGCAATGTGATCTTGTACACTAACTTGTATGGTATTCATTTACGTGTTTTTTAAAATTGATTTTTCCACATCATGCTCTCTACGGGGCGTGTGGTTTTGTTATTGTATTTCGCATTTCCCTTGCTGTTATACATGGTGGCAATATCGCCTTCTACCACAAAATAAATAAGTTGGCCAATGGGCATACCGGCATAAATGCGTACGGGTTGTGCGCAAGAGATTTCTAGGGTCCAGGTATTGCAAAAACCCACATCGCCTTTACCGGCAGTAGCATGTATATCAATTCCCAAACGGCCAGTGCTCGATTTTCCTTCTAAAAAAGGCACATGTGCATGTGTTTCGGTATATTCTAATGTTACGCCCAAATACAGGGTTCCAGGGTTCAATACAAAGCCTTCTTTCGGAATTTCAAAATGATCAATTTCGTTGTGCGCCTTGGCATCGAGTACTCGGTTTTTGTAGGTGGCCAAGTATTTGCCCAAATGCACATCGTAAGAATTGGTGCCTAAGCATTCGGGCTTATAGGGTTCAATAATAATGGTGCCTTTTTCAATTTCTTCTAAAATGCGTTTGTCTGAAAGTATCATGTATTTGCTATATCTGTTGCACTAAATTTATAAATTATTTTTACGATACACAGCAAGCGGCTGTTCTTTTTTTGCGCCCTGCAATATATGGCGTATTTTTGAGCTACCATGGCACTCGTTTATCAAAAAGAACTGCAAGATTCGGCTACGCTAGCTGTTTGGAAGATTGAAGAATCGGCCGATGAACTAATAGCTCAATTACAGCTAGACGAGCAAGAACAAGCCTATTTTGAGAGCTTGGTTCAACATAAGCGCCAAGTACATTGGCTGGCTACCCGAGTGTTATTACGTACACTCTTGCAAACCGAGCATTACATCGATTGCAAAGCCGATGCGCATGGCAAACCTTATTTGGTTAATTTTCCACACCATATTTCGTTAAGCCACTCCTACGATTATGCGGCGGTAATGATTAGTGAAACACGAGCCGTAGGCATCGATATAGAGTTGGTTAAACCAAAAATAGAAGCACTGGCACCTAAATTTTTAACTGAAGCCGAGCGCTCTTTTATAGACCCCGATCATGCTGTTGCACATTTGTATGCCTGTTGGGCAGCAAAAGAGGCGGTGTATAAACTACAAGGTAAAAGTGGAGTGTCTTTCAAAGAGCACATTCATTTAGAGCCTTTCGCTCATTCCGAAAAAGGAACGATACGTGCTAGCTTAAAAAATAAAGCAGCAAAATTGTTTTTTGAAGTGGCTTTTGAGCGCTTTGGCTCGTATGTATTGGCGTATGTTTGTGGGGAGGAGAGCTATGCAAAATAAACACGTTATTTTTCAGGATTGGGGAACAGTGGGCTACCAAGAGGCTTGGGATAAGCAAGAAAGCTTGTTTGCCGATACGGTGGCTATTAAAACTCAAAATAGAGGGGCCGAAAACCCTCAGCCTACACCCAATTATTTGGTCTTCGTGGAGCATCCGCATGTGTACACCCTAGGTAAAAGTGGCAAGCCCGAAAATTTGCTTTTAGATGATGCAGGATTATCGAAGAATCAAGCGGAATATCATAAAATTAACCGTGGTGGCGATATTACCTACCACGGCCCCGGGCAATTGGTAGGTTATCCCATTCTCGATTTAGATAATTTCTTCACTGATATCCATTTGTATTTACGCACCTTGGAAGAGGCGGTTATTTTAACCCTAGCCGATTACGGAATTGCCGCAGGGCGCTACCCCGGCTATACCGGCGTTTGGCTGGACCCCGATTTACCCACTGCCCGAAAAATTTGCGCACTAGGTGTTCGCTGTAGCCGTTGGGTAACCATGCATGGTTTTGCCTTTAATGTAAATTCTGATTTAAGCTATTTTAAGCACATCATACCTTGCGGACTAGACGATAAAGCCGTAACCTCTATGGCGCAAGAGCTGGGTAAAGCTTTAGACATGGAAGAGGTGAAACAAAAATTGAAGCAACATATTACCGTTCTATTTTCCATGCAACTCTCCGAATGAAAGCCGTAAAAACCTATTTAGCTCTGGGTGATTCCTATACCATTGGTGAGGCGGTTTCCGCTGCCGAGTCGTTCCCATATCAATTAAAAGAGGCTTTAGTAAAGCAGGGCCATCCGGTAGAAAGTATACAGATTATTGCCCAAACTGGATGGACAACAGATGAATTACAAACTGCCATAGCTGCCGAAACGCTGAGTCCGCCTTATGACTTGGTTACCTTGCTTATTGGCGTAAATAACCAATACCGAGGTTATTCTGTGGCAAATTATCGTGTAGAGTTCGAACAATTGTTGCGTCAGGCTATTGCCTTTGCTGGAAAGGATGTAGATCGAGTGCGGGTGCTCTCTATACCCGATTGGGGCGTAACGCTTTTTGCTGAAAAAGAAGGTCGTTTGGCTGAAAATGTTGCAAAAGAAATAGATGCATTTAACACAGCTGGACAAGAAATTTCCGAAAAGTTGGGCGTAGTTTTTATAAATATTACGCCACACTCACGGCTAGCAACTACCAATTTTAGCTTTTTGGCTTCCGATGGCCTGCATCCTTCGGAGAAAATGTATGCGGAGTGGGTGCAGCAGCTAATCGCCTAGTTTATCTTCTTCCAGTTTTTCTAGCTGCTGGCTTTCGGCTCGGTTTGGCGCTCGATTTTCGGTTTCGCTTATCGGGATTATTTTTTTTAGCAGCGGGTTTAGCTGTTGTACTAGTATTAGCCTTTATTTTTGGTTTGGATAGGGAACTTGGCTGTTTTATGGTACTTTTCTTTTTTACAAGCTCCGAAGAAGAGCCTACTATAGCCTCGTATATCGTGCTCATTTCTTCGGGACTTAAATCCCGCCAATCGCCAAGAGCCAAACCCTTTAACGTAATGTTCATAATACGAACCCGCTCTAATTTGCTAACCTCGTAGCCAAAATATTCGCACATGCGGCGTATTTGGCGGTTTAAACCTTGTATGAGGGTAATTCGAAACGTTTGAGGCCCTTCTTGTACAATACTGCATTTTTTGGTTACCACACCCAACATGGGTACGCCATTGGCAATGTGTTCTATAACAGCCGGATTAAGGGCTTTATTTACCGTTACCAGATATTCCTTTTCATGCTTATTCCCGGCCCGTAAAATCTTGTTTACCATATCGCCATTATTGGTTAAAAAGATCAAACCTTGAGAATCCTTATCTAATCGGCCAATGGGGAAAATACGGGAACTGTGGTTTACAAAATCGACTATATTGGTGGCTATCTTATCTTCGGTGGTGGAGGTAATGCCCACCGGTTTGTTGAGGGCAATAAACACCAAATCTTCTGCGGCTAGGGGTTCTAGCAAATTGCCATTCACTTTAACTTGATCTCCGGGCTGTACCTGGTCGCCAATAACGGCTTTACGGCTATTAATAAATACGCTACCCTGACTGATGTAGCGGTCGGCCTCCCTGCGGGAACACAAACCACTTTCGCTGATGAATTTATTGAGACGCACGCCTTAATGAATTTAAAAAACAATGATAGGGATAAAAAGGGGCATATCCATTCGTCCTATACTTTTTGCTGTTCGTCGGCGTTATGTTGGTGTTGGTCGGATATATCTTCTGCTATATCGCACAATCATCTACTTTCATACCAACATTAAAAATTAAAGATTATGAAAAACAAATTTTATACCCCCATGCTAAGCGGTTTAATACTGCTTTTTAGTTTAACGCTTTCTTGTAAAAGAGATAAAACACCTACACCGGTGGCTCTTTCTACCCCTTCTACACCGGTAAGCGATTTTGAAGGCAATGTGTACCAAACGGTAAAAATAGGCAACCAAATTTGGACGACTGGAAATTTAAGATCTACTAAATTTAACGATGGGAGTTCCATTCCCTATGTTGATGTACAAGCAAATTTTGTTAATTTGAATACACCTGCCTTTGCCTATTACGGATTCAATTTTGTGAATAAACCAGACTATGGCCCTTTGTACAATTATTATGCGGCTACAGATCCGAAAATAGCACCTGCAGGTTGGCATGTGCCTACAGAAGCTGAATGGCAAACGCTGATACTGGCTTTAGGGGCGAATGCTGGAGATAAATTAAAGGAAATTGGTACTACGCATTGGGCTGCTCCTGCTACAAATGCAACGAATGAAAGTGGTTTAACGGTTCTTCCTGGAGGATTTATTGATGGGGGGGATGGAAGTTTTAACCAACTTTTTTATTTAGCTACATTTTGGACATCTACTGAAACGAATGCTATTAGTGCCAAAGCCGTCCAATTAATTAATGTGAATTCAACTGTTTCGATCGGATCGCCCTATAAATCTAATGGTTATTCGCTCCGTTTGGTAAAAGATTAATTTCGTTTAGTTTTATACAAAAAAAGCCCCTCGAATTTCGGGGGGCTTTTTTAATGGGTAACGTTTATGGCTTACATCATGCCGCCCATACCGCCACCCATTGGAGGCATGGCTGCATGGCCTTTATCTTCTTCCGGCTCATCGGCCAACACACACTCGGTGGTCAGCAACATAGAGGCAATAGAAGCTGCATTTTCTAAGGCTACACGGCTCACTTTAGTCGGGTCTATTACACCGGCTGCAATCAAGTTTTCGTATTTATCGGTACGGGCATTGTAACCAAAATCGGCTTTGCCTTCTTTTACTTTTTGTACCACAATTGAACCTTCAACACCTGCGTTTTCGCAAATTTGGCGCAAAGGCTCTTCTACCGCACGTTTTACAATTTGGATACCGGTATTTTCATCTTCGTTATCGCCTTTTAAGTTTTCCAAGGCTTCAATAGCACGAATAAAAGCTACACCGCCTCCGGCAACAATACCTTCTTCAACGGCTGCACGAGTAGCGTGTAAGGCATCGTCTACACGGTCTTTTTTCTCTTTCATTTCTACTTCAGAAGCAGCGCCAATATACAATACGGCTACTCCGCCAGAAAGTTTCGCTAAACGTTCTTGTAGTTTTTCTTTATCGTAATCGGAGGTGGTAATTTCAATAGCGGTTTTAATTTCATTGATCCGTTGTTTGATGTCTTCGGGCTTGCCAAATCCATTAATAATGGTGGTATTGTCTTTATCAACGGTAATTTTTTCTGCTTGGCCTAGGTGCGTTAGTTCAGCACTTTCTAGTTTATAGCCTTTTTCTTCAGAAATAACGGTACCGCCAGTTAGGGCAGCAATGTCTTCTAACATGGCTTTGCGTCTATCGCCAAAGCCCGGAGCTTTAACGGCTGCTACTTTTAAGGATCCACGAATTTTATTCACCACCAAGGTAGCCAAGGCTTCGCCATCTAAATCTTCGGCAATAATAATTAGGGGTTTGCCGGTTTGAACTTGCTTTTCTAGAATAGGCAGTAATTCTTTCATGGATGAAATCTTTTTATCATAAATTAAGATATAGGGATTTTCCAATTCTACTTCCATTTTATCGGCATTGGTTACAAAATAGGGAGAAAGGTATCCGCGATCGAACTGCATACCTTCTACGGTTTTCACTTCGGTCTCGGTTCCTTTGGCTTCTTCAACGGTAATTACACCTTGGGTACCTACTTTTTTCATGGCATCGGCAATCATTTCGCCAATTACATCATCGTTGTTAGCAGAAATAGAGGCCACTTGTTTAATCTTGCTGAAATCATCACCAACATCTTGTTTTTGAGATTTTAGGTTTTCAACAATCATTTTAACGGCTTTATCTATGCCACGTTTTAAATCCATTGGGTTTGCACCAGAGGCTACGTTTTTAACGCCGGCCTTAATGATGGCTTGTGCCAATACGGTGGCAGTTGTAGTTCCATCACCTGCAATATCGGCGGTTTTAGAAGCTACTTCTTTTACCATTTGAGCACCCATGTTTTCAATCGGGTCTTTCAATTCAATTTCTTTAGCTACCGTTACACCATCTTTGGTAATGGCCGGTGAGCCGAATTTTTTATCAATAATAACCGTACGACCCTTAGGGCCTAAGGTTACTTTTACGGCATTAGCCAGAATATCTACGCCTCTTTTTAGAGCGTCACGAGCTTCAACGTTGTATTTTACTTGTTTTGCCATTGTCTTTTTGTTAGTATAGAGTAATTTAGTATGAAGTAGTTAGTTAAAGGCTCACTACTCTAATTTTGATTGTTTTTTAATGGTTTAACGCACCGTGTTAAACGGCTATCCCAATTATAATGTTCCTAAAATATCGGCTTCACGCATTACTAGGTATTCTTTGCCATCAATAGTTACTTCGGTACCTGCATATTTGCTGTATAAAACTTGGTCGCCAACTTTTACACTTAGTGGAATTAAATTTCCGGTTAGGTCTGCATATTTACCGGGTCCAGCCGAAACAACCACTCCTTGTTGTGGTTTTTCTTGGGCAGTTTCGGGGATATAAATACCAGAAGCAGTCATAGTTTCAGCCGGAGCCGCTTCTACTACTACTCGGTCTGCAAGAGGTTTAAATGATAATGCCATATTTATTTTATTTTGTGTGTGAATTTAGTCTACTCAAGATAGTCATGAATTGTGCCAAGCCTATTTTGAGGGTTTTTTTTGTCAATTTTTCCTTGCTTACTGAAAATTTTTACAGCAGCAGTGTCATGCTGTCAGTTTGTGGGAACAAGAAAGGCTCCCAAAAGGGAGCCTTTCTGAAGTACGTATAGTATTGGCTTATTTACCGCCGTTTAAAGGTGCGCTTGGTAAGCTAACAGGGGCCTTCATAGGGGCTGTTTTTTCTATTTTATTTTGCAAATCGTTTGCTTTTTCGTTTACAACACCCGATTTAGGGATTACCATATTTACCAAAATAGCCAGTACCATTAAGCTAGCGGCTAAAAACCAAGTTCCTTTTTCTAAAAAGTCGCCAGTACGTTGTACGCCCATAATGGTATTTGAACCTGAAAATCCGGAAGATAAACCACCTCCTTTAGGATTTTGAATGAGAATAAATAGTGCTAAAAGGGCACAAACTAAAATGGCAATAATTACAAGTGCGAAATACATAATCGTTTAATATTAATTTTTCCGTTGCTCTAAGGCAACAATTTGGTTAGCAAAGTACGTGCTTTTTTCGGGAAATTTCAAACTTAATTTCTGGTAGGTAGCAATAGCTTTGTCTATGAGTAGTTGCTCGGTGTAAATTTTGGCCAATGTTTCCGATACCACTTCTAGTGAATCTTCGGCACTTTTACGGGCTTTATTCTCCGGGCTCATTTTATCTGCCGATGGTGGCGACAGTTGTGGCTCTTGCTGAATGAAACGCTCAATAATGTCGTCGACTTTGCGTTTTTCTGCTGTAGGAGGCGAATTTTGTTCTCTTTTGGATGTCGGCTCGGTCCAAGCGTTTAAATCTATATCGGGTGCCTGCTTTGGTTTTTCCTCAATTTTTTCGGAGGTATCGAGGGTAAAACTTACATAGGGGCGATAGCTTTTTGCATGCGCTTTTCGGGTTTTATTGAGCCACCATAAAAAGGTGTAGGGCAGCTGTTCATCGTCGTAGCGGGAAACTTCTTTGCTTGTGCTTGCTTCAGCTTTTGGCTCGGTTACTTTATCTTCCAAGGCAAAAAAGTCCGAGGAAGCAATATTTTCCATAATTAATTGATGGGTATCGTCGGCCAATTCTTCTATGGGGTCTTCCTCTAAGCGGTAATGCAATTCTGCTTCTACCGATTCTTCAGGCATTTCGTTCATATCCTGAACCACTGCCTGCTCTAGCGGATCAAGCCTTTCGGCTTGGTAGGCTGGTAAGCTAATTAGCGTTTCGGGGCGATTGATAAATTTTTCTAATACGGCGCCTTCTGGAGCATAAATTGCTGCTTTTTCGGGCGCATTATTCAGTTTGGCATCTACAAATTGTAAAATCTGGCAATACGGATATTTTTCTACCAACGTTTCATAACTGGCCGCATCGCCAGCCTGTAAGCTGGCCGGCATGGTAACTATGTTGCTAAATGTTTTTGTTTGTGGTAGGGTACTCATCGAAAAATTACGAGTTGTTTTTGTTTACCAATTGGCAAAGGCGGCATTAAAAACATCTTCTGTTAATTGTACATTAATATCTTTTATTAGCTGCTGCTCTTGCGCTTGCAAGGGCTTGCTTTGGGTAGAAAAATCTTTAAATCGGCTAAACGATTTCTCGAAATTTAATTCGGGTTTTAGCACGTTGGTATATTTTACGCTGATACTTATAGTTAAGCGCTCTAGGCCGGCCCGCTCGTTGCCTTGTATGGCCGATGGGCGGATACTATAATCGGTAATTCGGCCTTCAACGTTGGCATCGGCATCGGTACGAACCAAGCGCAAGCTCGATTGGTTACGGATGCGTTCTTTTAAATCTTCGGTAAATTGCTGACTTAAATACGGAACTACCAATGGGGCATTGTTTTCAAAAAATTGTACACTAATGCTTTTCATTTCCACCGGAATAGAGGCTCCGGTGAAGGAATAAATACCACAGCCACTACTAAAAAATAGCATTATTATAGCTAAAAAGCCCACTTTTTTCATCCAATGCGTGGTATAAATTCTCATTAGTTTAAATTCAATTCTTTAATTTTTCGGTACAAGGTACGCTCCGAAATACCCAATTCTTGTGCCGCTAATTTACGTTTACCGCGGTGTTTTTTCAGTGCTTTTTTAATTAAATCCGATTCTTGGTCTATTAAAGATAAAGATTCCTCTTCCTCTTCATGCTGTAAAATATCGAAATGTTGAGGTTCGGTACCAGGCTGATGAATGGTTAGCGTTGACGAACCGTGCAATTCTGCCGCTGTTGGCTGTAACTCTATATCGGTGTAAAGTTGGTTTAATGCCTGCGGATTTACCGATAATTGAGATCCATTGCCATTGTTCTGAATAATTTCTGCTACTAACTTTTTTAAGTCGAGCATATCTTTTTTCATATCAAATAACACTTTGTACAAAATATCTCGTTCCGAAAAATCTTCTTTGCCTTGCTTGTCTATTCGCATAGGCAACTGATTGTTTTGCTCGTTAGGAATATAGGTGAGTATGCTTTGTCCCGTAATGTTTCGGTCTTTCTCTAAAACCGCAATTTGTTCGGCAATGTTTTTTAGTTGGCGCACATTTCCTGGCCAGCTGTAATTGCTCAATACGTTTTGCGCATCGGTATCTAATTGCACCGAAGGGCTACGGTATTTATCGGTAAAATCGGCAATAAATTTCCGAAACAATAAGAAAATATCTTCTTTACGCTCTCTTAAAGCTGGTGTTTTAAGCGGAACGGTATTTAATCGGTAGTATAAATCTTCTCTAAATTTACCGGCACGTACGGCATCAAATACATCTACATTGGTAGCGGCAATTACCCGCACATTGGTTTTTTGCACTTTAGATGAACCTACACGCAGGTATTCGCCGGTTTCTAATACCCGTAATAAACGGGCTTGGGTGCCTAGGGGCAATTCTGCTACTTCATCTAAAAAAATGGTACCGCCATCCACTACTTCAAAATAACCTTTTCGGGCCTCGTGGGCACCGGTAAATGAGCCTTTTTCGTGTCCAAATAATTCCGAATCAATGGTTCCTTCGGGAATGGCTCCGCAGTTTACCGCAATAAAAGGACCGTGTTTGCGGGCGCTTAATTGATGGATAATATGCGAAAAAACCTCCTTACCGCTACCGCTTTCGCCGGTAATTAATACCGAAATATCGGTGGGGGCTACTTGCTGGGCAATGGTAATGGCACGGTTTAATAATGGCGAATTGCCAATAATACCGAAACGATTTTTGATGGTTTGAAGATCCATATTAGTCAATAATTTTACCAATTAGGGTTGCGGTAGTGCAACTCTCGGCCAATACATCCACATAATCGCCAGGTTTAAAGCGCTCGTCTACTGGGAAAATAACAGTAGTATTCTGATCGCTACGCCCTGCGTAATCTTTAGTAGATTTTTTCGAAAAACTCTCAATAAGTACTTTTTGTACTTTACCTAATTGCTCCAATACCCGCTTGTGGCTGCTTCGGTGTTGTTGTTCAATAATTTCGTTTAGACGACGATTTTTTACGTCTTCTGGAATATCGTCGCTAAAGCGTTTAGCGGCTAAGGTGCCTGGGCGCTCCGAGTACATATACATATATGCAAAGCTGAAATTCACTTCGGCCATTAGACTAATGGTATCTTGATGCTCAGCTTCGTTTTCGGTACAAAAGCCCACAATAATGTCAGTAGAAATGGCCGCCTGCGGTAAAATACGGCGAATGGCATCTACCCGTTCTAAGTACCACTCTCGGGTATAGGTTCGGTTCATAATATCTAACACCCTGGAGTTACCCGATTGGATAGGAAGGTGAATGTACTTGCAAATATTTTCATATTGGGCCATGGTGTGCAATACCTCGTCCGTAATATCTTTGGGGTGTGAGGTAGAAAAGCGTACCCGCACATTTGGATTCACTTCTGCAGTGAGGGCCAATAATTGGGCGAAATTCACTTTTTCTGTGCCTTCTTCATTTGCCCATTTATAGGAATCTACATTTTGGCCTAAAAGCGTTACTTCTTTATATCCGGCTGTTGCCAAATCGCGTACTTCTTGTACAATAGACTGGGCATCACGGCTACGTTCGCGGCCACGGGTAAAAGGAACTACACAAAAGGAACACATATTGTCGCAGCCCCGCATAATAGATACGAAGGCGGTAATGCCATTGCTGTTTAGGCGTAACGGACTAATATCGGCATAGGTTTCTTCTCTTGAAAGGAGCACATTTACCGCTCGTTCACCTTCATCTACCTGATTGATTAAACCTGGTAAATCGCGGTAGGCATCTGGTCCAACTACTAAGTCTACCAATTTTTCTTCTTCTAAAAACTTGGCTTTGAGGCGTTCGGCCATGCAGCCTAATACGCCAATGAGGGCTCCGGGTTTGTGTTTTTTAATGGATCCGAACTCACGCAAGCGGTTGCGCACACGTTGTTCGGCATTATCGCGAATGGAGCAGGTATTGATAAAAATTACATCGGCTTCTTTGTAGGTTCCTACGGTTTTGAAGCCCATGTCTACCATTACCGAGGCCACAATTTCGCTGTCGGAAAAGTTCATGGCACAGCCATAACTTTCGATATATACTTTACGGCCGTTGGATATATTTTGCTTGCCATCTAGTAGCAGGGCTTCTCCTTGGCGGCTTTCGTCGTGTTCTTTTGTTGTATGCAACATATCCATATTCAATACAAAAATACAGAATTAATGACAGAATGTCAGCAATCTTTTAACAAAAAACCCGCTTCTGGAGCGGGTTTTTATATGAAGATGACTTATAAGATTCGATTCCACCCAAATTCGTCGGGGCTTAAGCCATACCGAATTTCTTTAAGTGTTTGCAATGCTTTATTCGAAAACACCCTGCTTTCGGGCGCTGGAAGGGTATAGGTTTCGCCTTGGTAGGTTATTTCGGCAATATGTGCAATGGTAGCGGCGGTTCCGGCGCCAAAGGCATCTTGTAAGGTGCCATTTTTTGCGGCTTCTATTATTTCGGCAACGCTTACACGGCGTTCTTCTACTTTCATGCCCCATGCTCTAACTAAATCTAAAATAGAATGACGGGTTACGCCATCTAAAATAGTATCGCGGGTAGATGGGGTGATGAGTGTATCGTTAACCACAAACATCACGTTTGTAGTACCAGATTCTTCTATATAGGCATGCTCTTTCGCATCGGTCCAAATCAACTGATCATAGCCTTCGTTTTGTGCCAATTTTGTAGGTAATAAAGAGCTGGCGTAATTTCCGGCTGTTTTTGCATAGCCTACGCCACCCTCTATGGCTCGAGCATAGTGCATTTCAATCTTAACTTTTAGCGGTTTAGGGTAGTATGCTCCAGCCGGGCCAGTTAAAATCACAAATTTATAATTAGCAGATGCATGCACGCCCAAAATGGGGTCGGTAGCAAACAGCAGGGGTCTTATGTATAAAGAATGTCCTTCTCCACTCGGCACCCAAGCGCTATCTAGTTTTATAAGCTGCTCCATACCTTGCATAAAAATAGCTTCGGGTACCACTGGCATAGCCATGCGTTGAGCAGAAATATTAAAGCGTTCGAAGTTTTTCTGGGGTCTAAAAATGGCTACTTTGCCATCGGGATGTTTATATGCTTTTATGCCCTCAAAAATCGCTTGTCCGTAATGGAGCGAAGAAGCCGCAGGGCTTATTTCGATGTTTCCATAGGGTATAATTTGCAAATTTTTCCAAGCACCATCTTCAAAATCGGCAGTAAACATGTGATCGGAAAATACATGCCCAAAAGAAAGGTTACTGAAGTTGGTACTTGCCAGGCGTGATTGCTTGGTAGGGATTACGTTTATAGCTAATAGATCGGTCACGTATTGGGTGGTTAGTTGCCACAAAATTAGCTAAAAAAATCCCTTTTTTATGGAAGATATTTTATTTTTCGAGTGTAGGAAGTACACTATAAACCCACGTTTTTCCCCACTCTTCTAGTTCTTCGGTACTCCATAATTCTGGATAAAATATACGTTTTTGAAAGCGTGGAGGAAGGTATTTTTGCCAATTAGTGCCACCGGTAGCTTTTATTTCTTCGGGCTGGCGGTTTAAATAGCGCACGGCTGATTTATAATGAGAAAGTGGCCAATTTACATTCACGTTTACATCGAGTTGGCGTAGTTCGGTTTCTAAAGCGGCAGTACTGTGGCCTTGGGCTTTTAATTGGGTGTAAAGCGCTCTTAAATTTTTACTTTGGCAAGTTTCGGCTAATTCTAAAAAGGTTTTTTCGTATTTTTTCTCAAACTGTTTTAAGGTTAGTGTTTTTTTGCCTGTAGAGAGTTCGGTAGCGCCGTATTTCCAATAAATATGCTGGTATTGGGTTTTCAGATCGGCTTTTGCTAGAGCTTCGCGATGATCTTTATCAACTAATTGAACAAAATCGGTGGCATAAATTTCAATCATGCGGTATTGCCCCGATTGAAAACCGCTTGCAGGCAAGAGCGACATGCGGAAGTTTAGGAATTGCTCTTTTTCCATGCCTTCAACCATAATATCGAACGATTGGGTTAGTGCCGTAAAGTAGGAATTGATGCGTTTAAGTCGAGTGGTAAAAAAGTCGCTTGTCAAATCGCTTTTTTCGGTTAATTGCTTGCATTCGTGTAGGGTTAGCTTAAAATATAATTCGGTTATTTGATGGTATAGTATGAAAATTTCTTCATCAGGAAAAGAAGTCTTGGGTGTTTGTAAACTCAAGAGTGTATCCAAGTGAATATAGTCCCAATAGGTTAAAAAATTAGCATGCAATAAACCGTCTAAATAGGACACCATATCTTGCCCCATGGCTTCGTATTTAGCTTGGAGTTTTTCTAAACGATCTTGAATTTCTGGTGTAATTTCCATGGTTGGGCTGTTAAATGAAACGGGCTAAGCTGGTGCCGAGGTATAAGCCTGCAACGCTTAGTGCAAAGTTAGCCACAATATTGGTAAGGGCTAGGCCTGTATTTCCGTGTTTAAAAAGATCTACGGTTTCGAAGGTAAAACTAGAGTAGGTGCTAAAGCCACCACAAAAACCGGTAATGAGCAGCAGTTTTAAGGAATAACTTAGATTTATTTTTTCTACGCCAAACATCAATACTATCCCAAATACTACACAACTTAAAAAGTTGGCACTTAGGGTGCCCCAAGGAAACACGCTAAGTCCGGCAGGATAACATTTGCCTATTAAAAAGCGGGAAACGCTACCTAGGCCGCCGCCACCAAAAACTAATAAAAGTTCTTTCATGGGTGTCAAATTAATACAATATCCTGAATTTTATGGTATGCTCTATTTGTTTTAATTTCTTGAGCACGTCTTTGTCGTATTCGGCACTAACATCGGTAATGGCATAGCCAATTTGTGGGTTAGTCATTAAAAATTGGCCTAAAATATTGATTTGATGTTGTGCAAACACCTGATTGATTTGTGCCATAATACCTGGCACATTATGGTGTATATGAATGAGGCGATGTGCTTGGGCAATTTTAGGCAATTGCAAATTCGGGAAATTGCTACTTAAATAGCTGTCTCCTTTATTTATAAAATCGGCCATGCGTTGTGGAATAAAGCGACTATTTCTTGGATTCTCTTTTGCATCGTCGAACAGCACAATCCCCATTTGGGTGCATATGCTTTCTGATAATGCCAATTTACTAGCACCCAAATAGCCAATAGTTTTAAGTTTTACGGCACGTTTCAGCTTTTCGTCTTCTATGCGTTCGCCTTTGCCTAATAACAACATACCTACATCGGCCACGTATTTTTCTTCAAAACTTGTTTTATGCCGAATAGAGAAGCCATCTTTTTTTAATAGTTGTAAACTTTCTTCGGGTATTTGGCCCACAGCTAGGCATAAAATGCGGTTTTTAGGATAGCTGATTGCCCTTGGAAGATTGTTTACGTATAAAAATTCATCAAAACTGGGTGCAATATGATCCGCTTTGGCCGACACTGTTTTTCGTTCGATGTTTTCGGTAAAAGCGTAAAATTTCTTAATCAATCCCGATTCTTTGAGTTGAAAATCGGAGTGCCCATCGCCAATTCCATACAATTCGCCGGGTAGCTTCATGCTTTGGAGTAATTTTACTTTGCCGCCCTCGGTAGCCAAGGGATTTTTTTCATCAAAGCCTATAATGAGCCCATCGGCATTAAACAGAAAGGTGTTGGCGTAAATATTCTCTTTTTGGATATGGTACGGAGCCACCACCGGTGTAATAAATTCTTTAAATCCACCCGAAACAATGAGCACTTCTTGGGCGTGTTTTTTAAAGAATAATTTATTGCGGGAAAAAGAGGAAGATACTTTTTTCTTTAACTGGCTAATAAGTTGATCGAGGTGTTTTTTATTGGCATCTAATAAGCGTACTCGGCCGGCTAAACTTTCGCCAAAAGAGAGACGACCTTCCATAGCAGCATGGGTTAATTCATCTATTTCTGCAATTCTTTTTTCTCTGTCGGGATGATTTTTGAGAGAAATACGAGCCAATTCGTCGAGGGCCTCTACTTGGGTAAAGGTGCTATCAAAATCGATGATGTAATAAGAAGGTTTTAGGATAAGCTTCGGCATATATCGGCTAATTCTTGCGCTATAGGTTTAAAAGTTATGGAGGTAGTATTTCTAATTTTTTTGTTCGAATACTTGGATAATTTACCCGCACTACGGGCAGTATCTGTACTTAATTGTAGGGGTTTCTTGCTGATTTTAGCTTTCCATTCGGCTAGTTGTGCAAGTACTAGCAATTGCCAATTTTTTACTTCTTTTTTCGGTCCTTTTACGCCCAATTTCTTCGCTATTTCGGTAAATAAATCTTTGTATGACCAGTTTTCGGCATTAATAATGTAGCGTTCGCCGCTAATCTTGCTATCCATTAGTTCAATCATGCAGGTGGCTACATCGCTTACACTCACTAAGCCACAACTGCCGCTTGGGTAATGGCTTAATCCCTTTATAACCGACTTAACCAAAGCCCCACTACCTTGCAGGCCGCACTCTTTACCAAGAATTATGGAGGGGTTTACAATCACCGCATCCAAACCTTCGGCAATGCCACGCCATACTTCAAATTCGCTTAAATGTTTCGATAGGCTGTAACCATTCGTTTGTGAATTTAGTTCTAAATTCGCTTCTTCGGTGGTAGCTGTTCCGGGCTTAACTTCGCCTAGGGCTGCTACCGAACTTACGTGTACCAAACGAATACCAGGATGGGTTAAGCAAGCATCTACCACAGTAGCTGTTCCAGTTACATTGGTATGAAGCATGTGTTTTTTTGCTGCCGGATTAAATGAAATTACTGCGGCAGTATGGTATACTTGCGTGGCTCCTGCTAGTAATTCTTCCACAATAAAGGGATCGCAAATATCGCCCTCCAGCCAACTTAGCTGAGGCTGATTTTCTAAATAAGGAGGAATGATAGAACTGCTACGTTTTAGGCCACGAACCGCATGCCCGTCTTTCAGCAATTGCCGAGTAAGTACCGAACCTAAAAATCCTGTTGCGCCTGTAACTACAATCATTTAAGAAAAAATGCCTTTATGCTTTCAAAAGTAATGGATTAATTGGATATTTGGCAGTATACATCACGATAAAACATGTCATTAGCCGATTTTTTTAGTCCCATTGATTTTGATAAGCTTAGTCCATCATCCGGCTTTTATACCAGCCACTTAGGGGCTAAAATAGACTGCTTTACCGATCATTTTCCTAGCCTAGAGCCCAATGCGTACGACTTAGCGCTTATTGGCGTACTCGATGATCGCGGAGCATTGAACAACCAGGGCTGTGCTTTAGGCCCCGATTATGTTCGTGGGCAATTGTATACATTAAGCGAAGGAAATTTTACCACCCGAATAGTTGATTTGGGAAATATTAAAGCCGGAAAAGAACTTTCGGATACGTACATAGCTTTGAAAACGGTGGTTGCCGAGCTGGTGAAACTAAATATTGTGCCAATTATTTTAGGAGGTGGACAAGATTTAACCTATGCCCAGTACATGGCCTATGAAGGCTTAGAACAAAAGGTAGATTTATTAGCAGTAGATTCGCATTTTGATTTAGATGAATCTTCAGAAAATACGATAGAAACGAATTCCCAGGCCTACTTGCAGAAAATTTTACTGCATCAGCCAAACTACTTATTCAACTTTACCAATTTGGGTTATCAAACCTATTTTGTAAATCAAGATAGCGTAAAGGCCTTAGATAAATTATTTTTTGATGCGCACCGCTTGGGGGAGTTTTCTGGCAATATGCAAGCTGCCGAACCTCTTATTCGCAATGCTAGCATGATTAGTTTCGATATATCGGCTATACGTTCTTCCGATGCGTGCGCCAATGCCAATGCAAGCCCGAATGGGTTTTATGGCGAAGAGGCCTGCCAAATTTGTCGCTATGCCGGTATGAACGATAAGTTGAGTTCTATTGGTTTTTATGAATTTAATCCTGCTTTCGACCAAAATGGTCAAACAGCCTTGTTATTGGCACAAATGATTTGGTATTTTGTAGATGGATTTTATCAGCGTAAAAAAGATATCCCATTACAGCCCAAATCGCAATATTTAATTTACCGTACGTCTTTAAAAGAAGATGGCCACGAATTGTTATTTGTAAAAAGTAAAAAAACCGATCGTTGGTGGATGCAAGTAGCCTATCCGAGTACTTCCTCTAAAAATGAACGCTATCATTTAGTACCTTGCAGTTACGACGATTATCAATTAGCCGTAAATGGCGAAATGCCCAATTTATGGTGGCGCACACAACAAAAACTTGTATGATTATGAAAAAGCTATTTCCCATTGTTCTATTTATTCTAGGTTTAAGCTTCTTTAATACAGCTCATGCCCAAACCAGTTCTGGCATTGGAACCATTGCCCCAGATTTTACACAAAATACGCCCGAGGGCAAAGCGCTAGCCTTAAATTCATTAAGAGGTAAATACGTATTGGTAGATTTTTGGGCATCGTGGTGTGGCCCCTGTCGCCAGGAAAATCCGAATGTGGTGGCTGCTTACAAGCAATTTAAAGATAAAGGCTTTACCATTTTAGGCGTTTCTTTAGATCGAAGCAAAGAAAATTGGCTAAAAGCCATTAAAGACGACGGCTTAGTATGGCCTCAGGTATCTGATCTTCAATATTGGAATAATGCGGTGGCCCGCTTATACGATGTAAATAGCATTCCCGCAAATTTCTTGCTAGACCCAAAAGGTAAAATTATTGCCATAAATTTACGTGGCGAAGACCTGGGTAGCACTTTAGCTAAGTTTATTCACTAGTTGAGATTAAACTAAAGCGAAGTCAAATAATCATAGGATAAAAAATGTATGAAAAGAGTTTTATTTCTTTTACTAGCATCGCTTTTGCTTTACAGCTCTTGTAAAAAAACCTCTATCCCAAAATCTTCCGTAGCTCTCTATTTTCCCTCAACAACCGGCACAGAATGGGAAACCACCTCTCCGGTAGATTTAGGGTGGAATTTAACAGAATTGAATTCGTTATATACTTATTTACAAAGCAAAAATACAAAGGCCTTCATCATACTCAAAAATGGGAAAATAGTTACAGAGCAGTATTTTGGAACCTTTACAAAAGATAGTTTATGGTATTGGGCCTCTGCCGGCAAAACAGTTACCTCCTTATTAGTTGGTATTGCACAACAAGAAGGAAAGTTAAATATTCAACTCCCAACTTCTCAATATTTGGGTAATGGCTGGACTTCAGCGCCGCAAAGCAAAGAGCAACTAATTACGGTTAAAAATCAGCTAACTATGACTACTGGCTTGGATGATGGGGTAGTGGATGCCGATTGTACTTTACCCACTTGTTTGCAATATAAAGCTGATGCTGGTACACGCTGGGCCTATCACAATTCAGCCTATACCTTGTTAGATAAGGTAATAGAAAACGCTACTGGAAGCACGTTCAATCAATATTATCAAAATAAATTGAGAGATCGTATTGGTATGAACGGCTTTTGGATAAAATCCGTCAACTCCAATAACGTTTTATACAGTAATGCTCGTAGTATGGCTAGGTTTGGCTTGCTTTTATTAAATAAGGGTAAATGGAGTACTACTGCAATTTTGGGTGATGAAAATTATTTTAACAGCATGGTTTCAACTTCGCAAAATTTAAATTTAAGTTATGGCTATTTAACTTGGTTAAATGGGAAAAGTAGCAGTATGGTTCCCGGATTTCAAACCGTATTTCCTGTCCAGTTAATACCCAATGCCCCCACTGATTTATACGCAGCCTTAGGCAAAAATGATCAAAAAGTGTATGTGGTACCGTCGCAAAATTTGGTAATTATTCGCATGGGAAATGCTGCAGGAACACCTCAATTTGCCGTTTCGGGTTTTGATAATGAACTTTGGGGAAAACTGAGATTGATTATTGGGGGTTGGTAAATTTTAATAAATCGACACCAATGTCGCTACGAAAATAAGCTCCTTCAAAGCTTACTTTAGCGGCATCGTTTAGAGCGGTACTCACCGCTTCTTCTAGCGAATCTTCCAAAGCTGTTACGGCCAAAACTCGGCCTCCGTTGGTTTCAATACGGCCATTTTGTGCTTTGGTTCCTGCATGGAAAAGCTGGCTATTTTGAATATTGTTTAGCCCGGTAATGGCGTCTCCTTTTTTATAATCGCCGGGGTAGCCACCAGCTACTAGCATTACGGTTACAGCAGTTTTTGGAGAAATGCTGAATGATTTTTGGGCTAAATTCCCATTGGCTACGCCTAAAAATAAATCTACCAAATCACATTCTAAACGAGGCAATACACTTTCTGTTTCAGGGTCGCCCATACGCACATTATACTCAATCACATAAGGGTCTCCGCCAACATTCATTAGGCCAATAAACAAAAATCCTTTATACGGGATGTTGTCTTTTTTTAAGCCTTCAATGGTTGGAATGACTACTCGTTCTTCTACTTTTTTCAAGAAATCGCCTCCGGCAAAACTCACGGGTGAGATAGCGCCCATGCCTCCGGTATTTAATCCGGTATCGCCAACGCCAATGCGCTTATAATCTTTGGCCTCGGGTAAAATTTTATAGCTCTGCCCATCGGTTAAAACAAATACAGAAAGCTCAATACCCTTTAAAAAATCTTCTATAACAACCTTTTGGCTAGCAATACCAAATTTGGCATCGGCTAGCATAGCCGTTAATTCTGTTTTAGCATCGGCTAAGCTTTCGCAAATTAATACGCCCTTTCCGGCGGCTAGGCCATCGGCTTTTAATACAATGGGTAGGTTTTGTGTTTCTAAATAGGCTAGCCCCTCTTCTAAAGTTTCTTTGGTAAAGGTAGCGTATGCGGCCGTGGGTATGTGGTGACGCTGCATAAAAGCCTTCGAAAAATCTTTACTTCCCTCTAATTGCGCACCTTCTTTTTGTGGTCCAATTACCGCAATATGTTTCAAGGCCTGGTCGGCTAAAAAATAATCATGAATACCTTTCACCAAAGGTTCTTCTGGGCCTACCACCACCATCTCAATAGCATGATTTAGTACGAATTTTTTTACGGCGTCAAAATCTGTAGGGTTGAGGGCAACGTTTTTCCCATAACGTTCGGTGCCGCCATTTCCTGGGGCAATAAATAGCGTAGAACAATGTTCACTTTGGGCCATTTTCCAGGCAAATGCATTTTCGCGGCCTCCCGAGCCAAGCAACAGAATATTCATGTTTGCAAAGGTATTACAAAAGAGCAAGTTTATATTAATCAAAATCAGTAATTTTACTTCCTCCACTGTCAGCATGGCTTATTTTTAAGCTTGGCAGTATTGTTGTAAAGCAGAGAAGATATTGATATAAAAAATATGTTAGGACTACTCAGTAAACTTTTCGGAAGTAAATCCGATCGAGATATTAAGCAAATTCAGCCCCTAGTTGAGCAAATAAAAGCAGTTTACCCACAACTAGCCGCATTAAGCAACGACGAGCTGCGTGTAAAAACACAGATTTTTAAGCAAACTATTGCTAGCTTTTTAGCCAATATTGATGCTGAACTGGCTGAAGTGAAAACACAGTCGGAAGCATTAGACTTAAGCATTGCTCAAAAAACAGCTATCTACGAAAACTTAGACCGTTTACAAAAAGAACGCGATGAGCAATTGGAAAAGGTATTGTTGCAGATTTTACCTGAGGCATTTGCCGTGGTAAAAGAAACTGCCCGCCGCTTTACAGAGGATAAAAGTATAGAGGTTACCGCCACCGAATTCGACCGTAATTTGGCTGCCCGTAAACCAAACGTGCAAATTAAAGGCGATAAAGCCATTCACCAAAATACCTGGCTTGCCGCTGGTACCGAAGTTACTTGGAACATGGTGCATTACGATGTGCAGTTGATTGGCGGTATTGTACTGCATCAAGGAAAAGTATCAGAAATGGCTACCGGTGAGGGTAAAACCTTAGTAGGTACCTTGCCTGCCTATTTAAATGCCTTGGCCGGTCAAGGGGTGCATATTGTAACGGTGAATGATTACTTGGCTCGTCGTGACTCGGAATGGAATGGCCCTTTATTTGAATTTCATGGCTTAAGTGTAGATTGTATTGATAAGCATCAGCCCAATTCAGAAGAGCGTCGCCAAGCCTATTTAGCCGATATTACTTTTGGAACCAACAACGAGTTTGGTTTTGATTATTTACGTGACAACATGGCACTTAACCCCGAAGGCTTGGTGCAACGCAAATTGCACTTTGCTATGGTAGATGAGGTGGATTCGGTGTTAATTGATGATGCTCGTACCCCATTAATTATTTCGGGTCCTATTCCAAAAGGCGATGAACACGAATTTCATGAACTAAAACCACGTATAGAACGTTTGGTAACGGCGCAAAAAAATTACATCAACACGGCTTTAAACGAAGCCAAAAAAGCAATTACTGACGGAAAATCCGGCCCTGAAGAAGGGGGCTTGGCCTTATTGCGTTCGTACCGTGGTTTACCTAAAAACAAAGCCCTAATTAAATTTTTAAGTGAGCCGGGCATCAAACAAGTGCTTACAAAATCAGAAAACTACTACATGCAAGATCAAGGCAAAGAAATGCCAAAGGCCGATGCTGAGTTGTTTTTTGTAATTGATGAAAAAAATAATCAGGTAGAATTAACCGAAAAGGGTATTGAATTAATCACCAGTTCTGGTGAAGATGCAACGTTCTTTGTGATGCCGGATGTGGGTACTGAGATTGCCGAATTGGAAAAATCAACTTTGAGCAACGAAGAAAAAATTGCTCAAAAAGACGCCTTAATGCGTGATTTCTCTATCAAATCGGAACGTATTCATGCAGTAAATCAACTCTTAAAAGCCTATACCTTGTTCGAAAATGATGTGGAATACATTATTGATGAAGGCAAAGTAAAAATTGTAGATGAGCAAACCGGCCGTATTATGGAAGGCCGTAGATATTCTGATGGCTTGCACCAAGCCATTGAAGCCAAAGAAAATGTGAAGGTAGAAGATGCTACCCAAACCTATGCCACAGTTACTTTGCAGAACTATTTCCGTATGTATCACAAATTGTGTGGTATGACGGGTACCGCCACCACCGAAGCCGGTGAGTTATGGCAAATTTACAAGTTGGATGTGGTAGAAATTCCCACCAACGTAAACACCAAGCGTAAAGATTTAGAAGATTTGGTGTACCGCACCACTCGAGAAAAATACAATGCCGTTGCCGATGAAATTGTGAAATTAACCGAAGCCGAACGCCCCGTATTGGTGGGTACCACCTCGGTAGAAATTTCTGAATTATTGAGCCGTATGCTCAAATTAAGAGGCATTCGCCACAACGTTTTAAATGCCAAATTACATCAAAAAGAGGCCGATATCGTGGCCGAAGCAGGTACATCGGGCACCGTAACCATTGCCACCAACATGGCCGGTCGTGGAACCGATATTAAATTGGGAGCGGGTGTAAAAGAAGCCGAAGGTTTAGCCATTGTAGGTACCGAACGTCACGAATCTCGTCGTGTCGATCGTCAGTTACGTGGTCGTGCCGGTCGTCAGGGCGATCCGGGTTCATCGCAATTTTTCGTTTCATTGGAAGATAACTTAATGCGCTTGTTCGGTTCAGAACGTATTTCTAACATCATGGTGCGTATGGGTATTGAAGAAGGAGAGGTGATTCAACATTCTATGATTACCAAGTCTATTGAACGAGCCCAGCGCAAAGTAGAAGAAAACAACTTTGGTATTCGTAAGCGTTTGTTAGAATACGATGATGTAATGAATGCGCAACGTACTGTGGTATACGCCAAGCGTAAAAACGCCCTCTTTGGCGAACGTTTAGATGTAGATTTAAGCAATACCATTTTTGATGTAGTCGAAGATATTGTGGTAGAGTATAAAGACACCGATAATTTCGAGGGATTTGAATTGGAAATGATTCGTATTTTCTCGGTAGATCCGGAACTGAATGCGAAAGAATTTGCTTCGACAAGTATGGATGCCTTAGCCGATAAGGTATTTGCTCAGGTAAGTGCCTTTTATCAACGTAAAAAAGACAGTATTGCTCAGCAAACGCTACCGGTATTAAAAGACGTATTAAAAGAGCGTGGTGCACAAATTGAAAGCATTGTGGTGCCATTTACCGATGGTATTCGTGGCTTACAAGTAACAACTGACTTGAGAAAAGCCGTAGAAACCGAAGGCCAAGAAGTATTTAAAGCCTTTGAAAAGACGGTGGTATTATACCTTATTGATGAAGCCTGGAAAGAACATTTACACGAAATGGATGAGCTAAAGCAATCGGTACAAAATGCCGTTTACGAGCAAAAAGATCCATTAATTGTGTACAAAATGGAAGCCTTCAACTTGTTTAAAGACATGTTGGCAAACGTGAATAAAGAATTGGTAGGTCTCTTGTTTAAAGGTATCATTCCTAACCAAGGCCAAGACCCTGTTCGCGAAGCCCGTCCTCAACCTAAACAAGATTTAAGTAAATTAAAAATATCTAAACCCGAATTGGTGCAACAAGCAAACGGTGTACCCATGGATGATACCCGTGAATTACAACGTAGCCAACCGATTAGAGTAGAACAAAAAATAGGTCGTAATGATCCTTGTCCGTGTGGAAGTGGCAAAAAATACAAAGCTTGCCACGGGGTGGGACTTGCTTAAATAGCGTTAACTATGCTTAAAAATCGAATTCAAGAATTAGCCGCTAGTGTTTTGGAATCAACTATTCAAAACAGAAGACATTTGCATGCTCATCCCGAATTATCTTTTCAGGAGCATAAAACGGTTGCGTTTGTAGCCGCTAAACTCGATGAATTGGGAATTGCCTATAAGCCTATGGCTAACACCGGTTTGGTAGCGCTTATTACAGGTGATAAACCTTCCGACCAAGTGGTTGCTCTGCGTGCCGATATGGATGCTTTACCCATTCAAGAAGCGAATGAAGTTGTTTACAAATCAACCCAAGCCGGCGTAATGCATGCCTGTGGGCACGATGCGCATACTGCCTCTTTATTGGGAACGGCCTCTATTTTACAAGAACTAAAAGCGGAATTTGGCGGCACTATTAAATTGATATTTCAACCGGCAGAAGAACTATTGCCTGGCGGTGCCAACCAAATGATTAAAGAAGGCGTGCTAGAAAATCCAACCCCTCAAGCAGTAATTGGTCAACACGTTATGCCTTTTATCGAAACCGGTAAAGTAGGCTTTCGTTCGGGTAAATACATGGCCTCTACCGATGAGTTGTATGTAACCGTAAAAGGTAAAGGCGGCCACGCTGCTCAACCGCAGCAGAACATCGATCCGGTAATGATAACCGCTCAGATTTTGGTTTCATTACAACAAATTGTTAGCCGTACGGCCAACCCGAATACCCCATCGGTATTGTCGTTTGGTAAGGTAATAGCCAATGGCGCTACCAACGTTATTCCCAACGAAGTAAAGCTAGAGGGCACCTTTAGAACCATGGACGAAGCTTGGCGTGCCGAGGCGCACATCCGCATGAAAAAAATGGCCGAAGGTATTGCCGAAAGTATGGGTGGAAGTTGCGAATTCGAAATTAGAATAGGCTATCCATTTTTAGTAAACGAAGAAAAACTAACCGCACAAGCCAAACAATATGCCCAAGAATATTTAGGAAAAGAAAATGTGCTCGACCTAGATATTTGGATGGCTGCCGAAGATTTTGCCTACTATTCTCAAGTAGCTGATGCTTGTTTTTACCGCTTAGGAACCCGTAACGAAGCCAAAGGAATTACTTCTTCCGTGCATACGCCAACCTTTGATATCGATGAAAATGCTTTCGCCATAAGCACCGGATTAATGGCCTATATTGCCTTAAAACGATTGGGTAATTAAAAAAAATACTTGTTTTTAACATTTTTAATGCTTGTTTTTTCGTTTTGTGCGTAAAATTTGGTAAATTGATTTTAATTAAAAACCAGATGTTATGGACAGAAAAGATTTTTTATCGCAGGTTGGCGTTGGTGCCGCTGCATTTCTAGCCCCTATTTGCTTGGGCGGTATTGCCGGATGTGGCAAATCATCTACAGGCTCAACCTCTAGTGTACCTACTGCACCTAGCAATGTAGATTTTACCCTTGATGTGAGTTCGGGAGCTTTAGCAAGCAATGGAGGTTTTTTGGTTAGTCAAGGAATTTTAGTTGCTCGTACCAATGCCGGTGCATTTTTAGCTGTATCGGCTGCGTGTACCCACGAAGGCACCACAGTAAACTACAATTCGGCAAACAATAATTTTGTATGCCCCAATCATGGTGCAAAATTTAGCAGTACGGGTATGGTTACACTTGGTCCAGCTACTACCAATTTAAAAAGCTATAATACCTCTTTAACAAATTCAACTTTAAGAATTTATTCTTAATAGATGCAAGCTCCTGAGCTGGGTTTTTTTGATCAGTTTTCTTTGGAAGAACTGGAGGAGCGTGCGCCTATGAACCGCCGGGTTGACCGTAAATATGTACTCCCAAAAGAGGCATTGCCGGCAGTATTGGCAGCATGTGCATCTGCATATCAACTATTAACTATACATAGCCAGCACGTTTTTGATTACGATACCTGGTATTACGATACACCTGAGTACACTTTATATCACCATCATCATCAGGGTAAAGGAAACCGTTTTAAGGTGCGTAAACGTGTATATGTGCACAGTGGCGAAACTTTTGTAGAGGTGAAGAAAAAAAACAATAAAGGAATTACCGAAAAGTACCGAATACCGGCAAGCGATTTAACAACGGCTTCGGACTTTATTTTCGATAATACAGCTATTAAAAGCGATGCTTTAGTCCAAAGTTTGGCCATTCAGTACCAACGAATTACGCTTTTACATAAAACAAAACCCGAAAAAGTTACCTTCGATTTTAATCTGAAGTTTAGTAAAGAACAGGCCACCGCCGATTTTTCTAACCAAGTGATTGTAGAAGTTAAAACAGAAAGAGGCCGCGATATGGACTTTGCAAAATTGATGAAACAGTTAGCCATACGCAGTGGGGCTATCAGTAAATATTGTTTGGGTTTAATCGCACTCCAACAACCTATAAAATCCAATGCATTTAAGCCAATCTATCGTAGATTTGCTGCACTTAATCAAGCATCTTAAATGACATACCTAAATTTACTCACTAGCGAAATTGGAGTAAGATTTGTAGTTAATTTGTTGGCTACCATTATACTTATTAGAGGGATTTATTACACTAATTACAAACGCACCGATCTTTTTTTAACCTTTTTTTCGTTCAATACAGTTATATTTTTTACTTCGTATATGCTTAATCGGGTAGATATGAGTATTGGCTCGGCCTTTGGTTTGTTTGCCGTATTTTCTATGCTACGTTACCGTACTACGGGCATTTCTACCAAAGATATGACCTATCTGTTTTTATGCATTACCCTGGGTATGCTAAATGCAGTTGCCCCGGCCGATTTTATTTCTTTATCTATTTTGAGTTTAACCATGCTTTTACTCATATTCTTATTAGAGAGTAAATGGGTGGTTAAAAAAGAACAAATAAATATCATTGTGTACGATAATGTACAGCTTATACAAGCTGGTAGAGAGGACGAACTTTTGGCCGATTTACAAAACAGAACGGGCTTAACTATTCATCGGTATGAAGTCAGTGAAATTGATTTTTTAAAAGATACCTGTGTGCTCACCGTTTATTTCAACTAAGTACATGAAAAAGTTGTTCTGTATACTCTTTTTTATAGGGGCGTACCAATCTGTTTTGGCGCAAACTAGCAAAGCAGATCCTACCGATGTGCAAGGCTGGTTTGGTGGTACTTTAGACATCAATTTACCAAATAAATGGGCTGCTGAATTAGATTACCAAGCCCGCTATTTTAACAATGTTCGCACCTTTAACGGGTCTTATTTATCTGTTGGCGCAAGTAAAGAAGTAAGCGATTTTTTAAGCTTGAAAGCAGAATATCGTTTGGCCTTAGTTTCCGGAATAACCTCTCACCGATTTAGCATAGGTGCAGAAGCTAGTCATGAATTGGGCCCGGTAGATATTTCTTTAAGGGCAATCATTCAAAACAGAATTCAAGATTTTGATGATTCAACGGTACAAAATGATAAAAGTGGCTATTGGAGAGTGCGTTTAGGGGCCAAATTTGGGTTAATTAAGAAGTTAGATATGTACGTGCAAACCGAACCCATTATGAAGTTTGGCGGCGTATATTTTATAGACAATTGGCGAAATACCATTGGCTTTAAGTATAAGTTTAGCAAACAACTTAAACTAGACGCCTACTATATTTATCGCCCCGATTTTGCGAAAGCAACCTACAACCGCTTATTCCATATCAATGGGGTTTCGCTCATTTATTCCCTTAAACCCAATGGGACTAAAAACCCCAAAATAGGTTAAAAACAAGCATTAAGTTCACGCTTCTTTTCAAAATTTTATCTTCCACGCTATTTTGCGTAATTTTCCATTCATGATTCCACAAGAAACCGTCGATAAAATTATAGAAACCGCCCGTGTTGAAGAGGTGGTTGGCGATTTCGTACACCTTAAGAAACGGGGCACCAGCCTTATTGGCTTATGTCCGTTCCATAACGAAAAAACACCATCTTTTAACGTTTCTGTAACCAAAGGCATTTACAAATGTTTTGGTTGTGGCAAAGGTGGCGATTCGGTTCATTTTGTAATGGATCATGAAAAGTATTCTTACCCCGAGGCTTTAAAATATTTGGCCCAAAAATACCAGATTGAAATTGCCGAGGTAGAAAATACCCCCGAAGAACAAGCACACAATAACCGGAGAGAAAGTTTATACATTGTGTCGGCCTGGGCAGCCAAGTTTTTTCAAGAACAATTATGGGAAAGCGAAGAAGGCAAAGCCATAGGCTTAAGTTATTTTAAAGAGCGTGGCTTTCGCGATGATATTGTAAAGAAATTTGAATTGGGCTATTCGCCCGAAGATTGGGATGCGCTTATTCAGAAAGCCATACAAGAAGGCTTTAAAGAAGAATTTTTAGAAGAAACTGGCCTAAGCGTTCGCAACGATAAAGGCAAAACCTACGATCGTTTTCGCGGTAGGGTGATGTTTCCTATACACAATTTTACTGGGCGTGTAATTGGTTTTGGAGGGCGTACCCTCAAGAATGACAAAAGTGTACCTAAATATGTGAATTCGCCAGAGAGCGATATTTACCACAAATCGAGTGTGTTGTATGGCTTATTTCAAGCAAAAAAAGCCATTCGCGATGAAGACAATTGTTTTTTAGTAGAAGGCTATGCCGATGTACTTTCGGTACAACAAGCCGGTATCGAAAATGTGGTGGCTTCTTCGGGCACTTCTCTAACTACCGAACAAATACGCCTTATTGGTCGTTTTACAAAAAATATCACCATTTTATACGATGGCGATGCTGCCGGTATTAAAGCTTCTTTACGAGGATTAGATATGATTTTGGAAGAGGGGCTGAATGTAAAAGTGGTTTCTTTTCCTGAAGGGCACGACCCCGATTCCTATGCTCAAGAAGTGGGTAGTTCGGCCTTTAAAACCTATATAGAAGATCAGAAAAAAGATTTTATTTTGTATAAAACCGCCATCTTATTAAAAGATGCCGGTACCGACCCTTTAAAACGGGCCGCACTTATTCGCGAAGTGGTAGAGAGCATTGCCAAAATTCCCGATAGTATTATTGCCTCGGTTTTTTTACGAGAATGTAGCTCTCTAATGCAAATGGAAGAGCGGGTATTGCTTACCGAGCTTAATAAAATTAAGCAAGCCAAGCAAAAACGAGTGCCCTTTCCACAGCCTAGCGCTCCGCAACTAGAAGAGCCGCTTATTGAAAGTAGTGTTTCTAGGGCTTCAACTGGCGATGAAAATCAAGAAAAAGAAATTGTACGCCTGCTATTGGCTTATGGGAAAGAGCAAGTAGATTGGGATAGCCATACCAATACCTTTATTGGTCCTTATGTAATGGCCAATTTAGGCGATGTAGCCTTTGAACATCCCGTTTGTGCCTTATTTATTGAAGAGTACAAAAAACAGTTGGCAATGGGTACTATTCCAAGCGACCAAGAGTTTATTAAACACCGCGACTCGGCTTTAGCCGATTTGGCTATATCTTTAATTTCAACCCCATATTCCTTAAGTGAAAATTGGTATGCTAAGCGTAGAATATATGTACGTACTGAAGCCGAAAATCTAAAAGGAACTATTTTGGGTGGCATTTTTCACCTCAAAAAGAAAAAAATAGACCAACTTATTTTAGCCGTACGTGCCGAAATACAAGAAGAAAATGATCCCGATAATCAGGCTATTTTGATGAAAAAATACATGCAGGTGAAAGATATGGAGAAATTGATTTCGCAGCAATTGGGTTCGGTAATTATAAAATAATGACAGCTGGCGGTGTATTGGGTAGGCAAGGAGAAGAATGGGCTCGGACCTATTTTTTGAAACAGCATTACGAAATTTTAGAACAAAACTGGACCTTTGATCGAGCTGAGGTTGATTTAATACTCTACCAAGATGAAACCCTAATTTTTGTTGAAGTAAAAACCCGTAGTGGCCAAGCCTTTGGTAAACCCGAAGAATTTGTAGATGCAGCCAAACAAAAACACATACAACGTGCCGCCGAAGAATATATTCGCTTAATGAACCACCAAGGCGAAGTACGATTTGATATTTTCGCCATTTTGGTAAACCAAGATCAAGAACCCAGCGTTAACCATATAATTGATGCCTTTTGGCCCGAATAAATTTTATGAGAAACTTACTTTATTGCTTTTTATGTGCTCTGCTTACTTTAGTAGGCTGCACCAATTCTTCAAAAAACCAAAACACTTATTTTTTAAGCCCAGAAGCCGGAACGAGCGTTTCAGTGGGCGATGAAATAAAACTTCAGTTGCGTTTTCCGGAAGGAAAATCTGCAGATTCGGTGGTGTATTTTGTAGATGATGTACGTTTCTCGGCGGTTAAAGACAGCCAATTGGTGGTTTTCCCAACCGCAAGCGCCAAAATTGGTTCTCGTTTATTTACAGCCAAGGTGTTTAGCAATGGCGAAGCCCAAGAACTAAGCACCAATGTGATTTTAAAACCTGCCCAAGCCCCCGAACAGTTTTCGTACAAAGTGCTGGCTACCTTTGCCCACGATACATCATCCTATACCCAAGGCTTGGAATTTCACGACGGTATTTTTTACGAAAGCGATGGCGAATACGGAAGCTCTAGTTTGCGTAAAGTGGAGCTTAAAACCGGCAAAGTGCTTAAAAAGCAAGACCTAGCCAACGAAGTTTTTGCTGAAGGCCTAAGTATATTGGGCGATAAATTGGTACAACTTACCTGGCAAGAAAATGTAGGTTTAATATATAATAAAAACAGCTTGGTTTTGCAGGGGCAGTTCCCGTATCAAAACAGCCGCGAAGGCTGGGGTTTATGTAACGACGGCGAACGCTTTTATAAATCGGACGGTACCAACCAGATTTATTTTTTAAACAAAGATACCTACCAAGAAGAAGGCTTTATAGAAGTATACAACAACCAAGGGCCGGTAGATCAACTCAACGAATTGGAATTTATTGACGGAAAGATTTATGCCAATGTCTACCAAAGCGATAAAATTGTGATTATAGACCCGAAGACGGGTGCCGTTACTGGCGAAATAGATTTGAGCGGCATTCTGCAACCTAAAGACCGCTATCCCAATACTGATGTGTTAAACGGCATTGCCTACGATTCAGCAGGTAAAAAGCTGTATGTAACCGGTAAGAATTGGGCGAAACTATTTCAGATAGCATTGTTTAAAAACTAGCGCCATTCTTTAAACTGATTAATTAAGCCATTCGTAGAGCTATCGTGGTTGCTTACTTTGGTCCCCGATTCCAGTTCGGGGAGAATTTGATTGGCCAATTGCTTGCCCAATTCTACACCCCATTGGTCGAAACTAAATACGTTCCAAATTACACCCTGCACAAATATTTTATGTTCGTACATGGCCAATAATGCGCCCAATACTCGTGGCGTAATTTTCTTTACCAAGATAGAATTGCTCGGGCGGTTTCCTTCAAAAACCTTAAAGGCTTTTAACTTTGCAATTTCGGCTTCGCTTTTTCCAGCAGCTTTTAATTCGGCTACCACTTCCGCTTCGGTTTTACCGTTCATTAAGGCTTCTGTTTGCGCAAAAAAGTTCGATAATAACAATTGATGGTGTTGCCCAATTGGGTTTTGGCTTTGTGCCGGTGCAATAAAGTCGCAGGGAATTAATTTGGTGCCTTGGTGAATGAGTTGATAAAACGCATGTTGCCCGTTGGTACCCGGTTCGCCCCAAATTATGGGTCCGGTTTGGTAATCAACGGCTTTGCCGTTGCGGTCTACCTGCTTGCCGTTGCTTTCCATATCTCCTTGTTGGAAATAGGCCGCAAAGCGGTGTAAATACTGGTCGTAAGGTAAAATAGCATGGCTATCGGCACCAAAAAAATTATTATACAAAATGCCTAAAAGTGCTAAAGTTACGGGTATGTTGTTTTCAAATTTTTCGTTACGAAAATGTTCGTCCATGGCATGAGCGCCATCCAACATTTCGCGGAAACGGCTATAGCCAATGGCACAGCAAATAGATAAGCCAATGGCACTCCATAATGAATAACGTCCACCAACCCAATCCCAAAAACCAAACATGTTTTGGATATCTATACCAAATTCTTTTACCCCTTTTTCATTCGTAGAAATAGCCACAAAATGCTTGGCTACGCCTGCGGCATCTCCTCCATTTTCTAAAAACCAAGTACGTGCCGTAAAAGCATTGGTCATGGTTTCTTGCGTGGTAAAAGTTTTAGAAGCCACCATAAATAAGGTAGTTTCTGGGTTTACTTTCTTTAACGTTTCGGCAATGTGCGTGCCATCAACATTCGATACAAAGTGTAGGGATAATTTTGGGTCTTGGTACGCTTTTAAAGCTTCTGTAACCATTACCGGACCTAAATCGGAACCGCCAATGCCAATGTTTACAATATGTTCAATGGCTTTGCCGCTGTAGCCTTTCCATGCGCCCGAACGCACGGCATCAGAAAATTGCTCCATTTGGTTCAATATCTGATGGATGTCGGGTAAAATATCTTTTCCATTTAACGCAATGCCCGTTTTGCTGGGGTTGCGCAAAGCAGTATGTAACACGGCTCTGTTTTCCGTTTTGTTAATGGCTTCGCCACTAAACATGGCGGCAATAGCAGTTTTTAATCCACATTCTTCTGCCAAGCTAAGCAGCAAACTACGGGTTTCGCTGGTAATTCTGTTTTTAGAAAAATCGACTAAAATATCTTCAAAACGAAGCGAAAATTCGGCAAAACGATTAGGCTCTTGAGCAAACAAATCACGCAAATGCAGCGCTTTTATACTTGCGGCATGCTGACTTAATTGCTTATAGGCTTTGGTATCGGAAAAGGAAACGCTTGGGAACATGTGTTGCTTTAATTTTTTACGAAGATACAAAATCTTAAAAGCATATGCTTTCCGATAGAAATCTGTATTTTTGCTGCATGACCAAAGAACAGGTACAAGATTTAAGGGACAGAGTAACGGCCCTGAGGAGGCATCTTTGACATCGATAAAAAACTCGATGAGATACATGCCGAACAACAAATAACCCTGGGTCCCAGTTTCTGGGACAACCCTAAAGCGGCAGAAAAAGTACTGCATGCCATAAAGTCTAAAAAATTATGGACCGATGATTTTGAACATGTTGCCTCGGCGGTAGAAGATACCGGAGTGCTGTTTGATTTCTTCCAAGCTGGCGAAGCTACTGAAGCCGAAGTAGACGAACAGTTTCGTTTGGCTACCACAAAAGTAGAAGAGTTGGAATTTCGGAACATGTTGAGTGCCGAAGAAGATCAGTTGCATGCCGTGATGCAAATTACGGCCGGTGCCGGCGGTACCGAAAGTTGCGATTGGGCGGCCATGCTTATGCGGATGTACATCATGTGGGGCGAAAAAAACGGCCTTAAAGTTAGTGAGCAAGATTCGCAAGAGGGTGATGTAGCCGGCTTTAAATCGGTAACGTTGCAGTTTGAAGGAAATTTTGCTTACGGCTATCTAAAAGGCGAAAATGGGGTGCACCGTTTGGTGCGTGTTTCTCCTTTTGATGCCAATGCCAAACGCCATACTTCTTTTGCATCGGTGTATGTATATCCTTTAATTGACGATACGATTGAAATTGAAGTCAACCCAGCCGATATAGAATTTGAAACCTTCCGCTCGGGTGGTGCCGGCGGGCAAAACGTAAATAAGGTAGAAACTGCCGTGCGTTTATACCACAAACCTTCGGGTATTGTCATTAAAAACCAGGAGTCGCGGTCGCAATTACAGAATAAAGAAAACGCCTTACGTTTGTTAAAATCGCAGTTATACGAAATTGAATTGCGTAAACGCATGGAAACCACAGCGGCTATTGAGGGCAATAAAAAGAAAATTGAGTGGGGATCGCAAATACGCAATTACGTATTGCATCCGTATAAATTGGTAAAAGATTTGCGCACCAATTACGAAACTTCCAATGCTCAGGCGGTACTAGATGGCGATTTAAACGACTTTTTGAAGGCGTATTTGATGGAGTTTTAGAGTAGTACAGCTAATAATTCTTTTACTTCGGCTACTTTTTCGCTTTGGCCTAATTTTTCGTAAGCGCTTATGAGGTTACGTAGTACCCGAATAGCCATATCGGTATTGCTGCAGGGTTCGTAGAATTGTGCGCTAGGAGATAGTTTTAACTGTTGCAAAAAGGCATTTACATCTCGTTTGTAAAACACAAAACCTTTGTTAAAGGGGTTAATATAAAATAAAACGCCTCCATCTACATCGTATTCTTTGGTTTTATCTACATATCCTAAAATGAAATGCTGGGGCAGGTTAATGCCATATACCGGGATGTCTAGTTTTTGCGCAATGGTGGCATATATAATAGAAAGCGAAATTTGATTTCCCTTTTTACTCTCCAATACGTGGCTTAAATAGGAGTTTTGGGGATCGTGGTGATTTTTGGTATTGCCGCTAAAGCCAAAAACGGTGTAAAATACGTGGTTGAGTAGTTTTACTTTTTCTAGCGCACCCATGTCGTAAATGAGTTGCATCCACACCTCCCGTTTAATATCTTCCAATTGAATGATGATTTTTTGCTCATCTAAATCGGGGTATTGATAGCGGTTAATAATTAGAATGCCTTGCAATAAATCGAAACTTCCGCTAAGTGCCCACAACTGCAAATCGGTTTTTACTTGCTCAAATTGGAGTTGATGAACCAAGTTTTCGATACGTTCTTGTAATTGCGTATCTAACGATTGCTCCCAAGCTTGTTCTAAATACACAATAACCTCTGGTCCGTATTCCTTAATTTTTTCGGTAACGTGACTAGAAATTTCGGTATCCGGATCGTCGAGCAGTTTAATAAGTGATTCAATTTTTTTGATATCCATCACTATGAAAATACACATTTTTTTAGCGAAGCCAAAGCATTGCGTATTTTTGCATGTGAAATTTTTCAGAAAACTGCTCGATTATGTGTGGCATTGGCTAAGCGCCAAGTCCCGTCATGGCGTGCATTCGCCCTTTGTATACCAATTAGTAGATGAGGTAATTTATGACACGCAATCGATCGAGCTAATTTCCTTGCCCGAAAGTCTAAAAAAACTAGCTCCTAAAGTCCAAGCCATGCTTGGCAGGGTATTGCAAGCACATCCCGATTTTGCCAACGTATTTATTATTGAAACCCCAAATACATCCGCCGAAGTTTTAGCTCAAGCCAAGCCGGATACGCTCCTCATCATTCTGGATATTTACGATAGCAACGAGTTGAAAAATCAATGGAAATTGATACAAGCCCATTCGGCCGTAACGGTCACTATCGACCTATTTTATGTAGGTTTGGTTTACTTTAGAAAAAGTCAAGCCAAAGAAGATTTTAAAATCCGATTTTAAGCCGATAAAACCTTTTTTATACCCAGTATATATTGTTATTTTTGGCCAAAATTTGAACGCATGAGCACTACCAGAGGACCTATTTCTCAGTTTATTGAAAAAAATTACTTGCATTTTAATGCCGCTGCCCTAATGGATGCTGCTAAAGGTTATGAAACCCATTTAGCCGAAGGCGGAAAAATGATGATTACCCTAGCTGGTGCTATGAGTACTGCCGAGTTGGGTATTTCGCTTGCCGAAATGATTCGTCAAGATAAAGTGGCTATTATTTCGTGTACTGGAGCCAATTTAGAAGAAGATATTATGAACCTGGTGGCACATTCTCATTATAAACGGGTGCCCAACTACCGCGATTTAAGTCCGCAAGATGAATGGGATTTATTGGAAAACCATTACAACCGAGTAACCGATACGTGCATTCCGGAAGAAGAAGCCTTCCGCCGTTTACAAAAACACATACATCAAGTTTGGAAAGATGCTGAAGATAAAGGCGAACGTTATTTTCCGCATGAGTATATGTACCAAATGCTCTTAAGTGGCGATTTGGAGCAGTACTACGAAATTGATCCTAAAAACAGTTGGATGTTGGCTGCCGCTCAAAAAAATATTCCAATTGTAGTACCCGGTTGGGAAGACTCTACTATGGGGAATATTTTTGCTTCATACGTAATTAAAAACCAGTTACAAGCCAGCACCATGAAAAGTGGTATTGAGTATATGACCTGGTTAGCCGATTGGTACGTAAAAAATTCGGATGGAAAAGGTGTAGGCTTTTTTCAAATTGGCGGTGGTATTGCCGGCGATTTTCCTATTTGCGTAGTGCCTATGTTGTATCAAGATATGGAAATGGAGAACATTCCGTTTTGGAGTTATTTCTGTCAAATTTCCGATTCTACAACTTCATATGGCTCGTACTCGGGTGCCGTGCCTAACGAAAAAATTACTTGGGGTAAATTAGATATTCACACGCCAAAATTTATTGTAGAAAGTGATGCGACCATTGTTGTCCCTTTAATTTTTGCATGGATTTTAAAGCAATAAAATCTATTAATTTATACGTATACGGAACTTCTTATTTAGAATGATTATAAATTGTTTTTTATCGCCTTCTTATTATAAGCCTTGTTTGAATAAATCATACTTTTGCAGGACGAAAATAGGGTTTTTGCTCTTTTTTCGTTTGCTATTTTTATACGATAAAATTCAATAATTTAAAGCATAACATACTCAATATGAGAAGCATCTCATTCATTTTTTACAATGTTTTACGGTCTTTCATCCTTCTAGTTTCATTAAGCCTAGTAAGCAGTAATGTTGCTTCTGCAGAGAGTGCAGCAGAAGGAGCCGTACTATTCAAACAGAAATGTACCTCGTGCCATGCACTCAACCAAAAAGTAATTGGTCCGGCACTTAAGGGAATCCTCGAACGAAGAGACGAAGCTTGGCTGATTCCGTGGATAAAAAATTCGCAGGCTGTAATCGCCTCTGGCGATGCTTATGCAGTGAAATTGTATAAGGAGTACAATCAATCGGCAATGACCGCTTTTCCTGAGCTAAGTGATAACGATGTTAAAAGCATTTTAACTTATATCAAAGAAGAAGGAGACAAGCCCGCGGCACCAGCCGCAGGTACTGCTACTGCCGGAGCTTCTCAGAACGAAGAGGTTAGTAGTTTGATGATTGGTGGTATTGTGGTTTTAATTATAGTCGCCTTCTTGGTGATTTTAGTATTAAACCGTGTAAATTCTACATTGGAATCCTTGTCTTTAAAGAAACAAGGCATTAAAGTAGAAGAAGAGGTTAAAGTTCCTAAGAATCGCCTAGCCCAACTTAAAAAATTAGGTAAAAATAAAAAGATTGTATTTTTTGTAGTGCTATTCGTATTGGGCGGATTAAGTACTGCTGCTTGGATGGGTATGTGGAATACTGGTGTGCATACAGGTTATCAACCGGTACAACCCATTAAATTTTCGCATCAATTACACGCAGGTGTAAACCAAGTGAGTTGCCAATACTGCCATAGCGGAGCTTTTAAATCTAAAAACGCCTCTATTCCTTCTTTAAATGTATGTATGAATTGTCATAACTACGTGCAAGCAAGAGAAAAATATAACGGCGAAATTTCTCCCGAGATTGCTAAAATTTATACCGCATTAGATTATAACCCAGATACCAAAGTATATGGTTCTAATCAAAAACCGGTTGAATGGATTCGTATTCACAATTTACCCGATTTGGCTTACTTTAACCACTCTCAACACGTTTCTGTAGCTGGTATACAGTGTCAAAAATGCCACGGTCCAATTCAAAATATGGATGAAGTGTATCAATATGCTCCACTAACCATGAAATGGTGTATCAACTGCCACCGCGAAACGGAAGTAAAAACTAAAGGCAATGCCTATTACGATAAGTTGATTGCTGCGCACGAGCAATTGAAAAAAGGCGGCAAAATTACTGCAGCCGTTTTAGGTGGATTAGAGTGTGGCAAATGTCATTATTAATAGTAGAATTTCAATAGAGTTATATAGCTTAAATGGAAAGCAATAAAAAATACTGGAAAGGTTTAGAAGAACTAAAGCAAACTCCCGAATTTGTTAAACAAAGCAAAAACGAATTCGCAGAATCATTGCCAATTGAAGAAGTGTTAAATGAAGCTGGTTTAAGTACCGTTACGCCTCGTAGAGATTTCTTGAAAGCATTGGGTTTTGGGGTAGGTGCAGTTACCCTTGCCGCATGTCAGCCAGCCCCTGTTCACAAAGCAATTCCTTACTTGGTAAAACCAGAAGAAATTGTTCCAGGAATTCCTAACTATTATGCATCGAGCTATAATGGCCATAGTATTTTGGTGAAAACCCGCGAAGGTAGACCTATTAAAGTAGAGGGTAACCCTGCATGTTTGCTTAGTGGCGGACGCTTAAATGCCCAAGCTCAGGCATCGGTATTAGATTTATACGATGTTTCTCGTTTGCAAGCACCAGTACTAAACCGCCGCGAAACTAGTTGGACTCAGGTTGATAGCTTTGTAAAAGGCGAATTGACTAAAGTGAGAGCTAGTGGCAAAAAAATTCGTTTGGTTAGCTCAACTGTAAACAGCCCTTCAACCAAAGCAGTTATTGCTGAGTTTGTAGCAGCCAATCCAACTGCAAAATTAGTTCAGGTTGATGCCGTATCGTATACAGGTATCATCCAGGCCAATCAAAACAGTTTTGGCAAAGCGGTTTTACCACAATATCAATTTGATAAGGCAGATGTTATTGTAAGTTTCGGTGCCGATTTCTTAGGAACGTGGATTTCGCCAGTAGAATTTACTCGTCAGTATACCGCAAACCGTGGTGCAGCATCGTTGGAAAACAAAAAGATGTCACGCCACATTCAGTTTGAAACAGGCATGAGCTTAACCGGTACCAATGCCGATGCTCGTATTGCTATTAAACCATCTGAAGAAGGGATTGCATTATTAAACTTATACCAAGCTTTGGGTGGTAAGGTAAGCGCTAAAAAATTAGCCAATAACCCTAAAGCAGATAAAGCCATTCAGCTAGCAGCTAGAGAATTGGCAAACGCTAAAGGCAAAGCCTTAGTAGTTTGTGGTTCTAACGATGTTTCTAGTCAAATTATAGTAAATGCCATTAATGCTTTATTGGGTAGTTATGGTAGCACCATTAATCTTAATAACCCTTCAAATCAATTTGCCGGAAACGACGCTGAGTTTGTAGCGCTTATTAATGAGATGAAACGTGGCGAAGTAGGTGCGGTATTCTTTTTGAATAGTAACCCAGTTTATAGCTACGTAAATACTAAAGAATTTACCGATGCTCTCCGTTTCGTGAGCTTACGTGTTTCCTTTGCCGATCGTGCCGATGAAACCGCTAGCTTATGTACCGTAATTGCTCCGGCAAATCATTATTTAGAATCTTGGGGAGATAGCAACCCTGTAGCAGGTTATTATACCTTGGTTCAGCCAACTATTAATCCGGTTTACAACACCCGTATGGCCGAAGAAAGTTTATTAAACTGGTCGGGAAGTGCGGTTACAGATTACTTCCAATTTGTACGTAATACTTGGGAGAAAACAGTATTGGCTAGCAGTGGTAAATCTTGGGACGATGTATTGCAAACAGGTTTTGTAAACACCGGCTCGGCAAACGCTACTCCAGTATCATTTAATTTAGATGTTACTGCGGTTGCTAATACTATTGTTGCTGAAAGCGCTAAGCTAGCTGCCGGTAGCAAAGGAGTAGAAATTCAGCTATACCAAAATGTAGCTTTAGGCGATGGTCAAGTGGCCAATAACCCGTGGTTACAAGAATTACCAGATCCGGTTTCTAAAGTAACTTGGGATAACTACGCCGCTATTTCTTCGACCTATGCTGAAGAAATAGGTGTAACTGAATTTGATTTAGTTGAAATAAAAACGGCTACATATAGCATCACACTTCCAGTACTGGTTCAGCCGGGTCAAGCCAACGGAACAATATCTGTAGCGCTAGGTTATGGCCGAACTAAAGCGGGTCAAGCTGGTAATGAGGTTGGTAAAAATGCCTATCCTTTTATCACTTTCGAAAATGGAACCTTTCAAACGGTCGCAAAAGCTAGCGTAAGTAAGGTAAGTGGCCGATATGAGTTGGCACAAACACAAACTCATCATTCTATTGAGGGTCGCAATATTATTCGAGAAACCACTTTAAAGGAATATTTAAAAGATCCACATGCAGGCAACAAGCATTCAGACCATAAAACCTATGATTTATGGGATAAATATGAAAAGCCAGGCAATAATTGGGTAATGGCAATCGATTTAAATGCATGTACGGGTTGTGGTGCGTGTATTGTAGCGTGTAGTGCCGAAAATAATGTGCCGGTGGTAGGCCGTGATGAGGTTCGTCGTCGTCGTGAAATGCACTGGATCCGTATCGATCGCTACTATAGCTATACTGAAAATGGTACTGCTGTTACCGAAGAAAACGAGATTGCCAATTTAGAAAACCTGGACGATGTATCCGTGATTCATCAACCTATGATGTGTCAGCATTGTGAGCATGCTCCGTGTGAGACAGTTTGCCCGGTATTGGCTACTACGCACTCTTCAGAGGGAATTAACCAAATGGCCTATAATCGGTGTATTGGTACTCGTTATTGTGCGAACAACTGTCCCTACAAAGTACGTCGTTTCAACTGGTTTAACTACTGGAACGATTCTCGTTTTGACAACTATTTAAATAATGAGTTTACACAATTGGTATTAAATCCAGATGTTACTACACGTTCACGTGGGGTAATGGAAAAATGCTCTATGTGTATTCAACGTATACAAGCTGGTAAATTGCAAGCAAAATTAGAAAAACGTCCCTTGAAAGATGGTGATGTTAAGGTTGCCTGCCAACAAACTTGTCCGGCCAATGCCATTATTTTTGGCGACGGTAATGATCCAAACTCAGAGGTGTCCAAAGCATTAAAAAGCGAACGTACGTATTATGTGTTGGAAGAACTAAACGTTCAGCCAGGTGTTGGGTATCAAGTAAAAGTTAGAAATACGTCAGAACTATAAAATTTCGTAGAAAAGTAATTAAAAAATTATGTCATCGCATCACGAATCAATACTTAGAGAACCATTAATTACCGGTGAAAACATCACGTATGCTAAAATCACTGAAGATGTATTGGTTCCTGTGGAAAACAAAGCGAACAAAGCCTGGTGGATTGGTTTCACCATTGCATCGCTTGGCGCCTTATTGTGGGTAATTGCAGTAAGTTATACTTTTTGGACGGGTATAGGTGCCTGGGGTTTAAACAAAACTGTGGGTTGGGCCTGGGATATTACAGGTTTCGTATGGTGGGTAGGTATTGGTCACGCCGGAACATTAATTTCTGCAGTACTTTTACTTTTCCGTCAGAATTGGCGTAACTCCATCAATCGTTCGGCAGAGGCAATGACCATTTTTGCTGTAATTTGTGCTGCTACATATATTGTTTCACACATGGGCCGCCCATGGTTATTTTATTGGGCATTGCCTTTACCTAATCAATTTGGTTCTTTATGGGTAAATTTTAACTCCCCATTGATATGGGACGTGTTTGCTATTTCTACCTATTTCTCCGTATCCCTGATATTTTGGTATACCGGTTTATTGCCAGATATTGCCACTATTCGCGACCGTGCTACTGGTCTTCGTCGTAAAATCTATTCCACGCTTTCTTTTGGTTGGAATGGTTCGGTAAAAACATGGCAACGATTTGAAGCAGTATCTTTAATCCTAGCCGGTATTTCTACACCCCTTGTACTTTCGGTACACACCATTGTATCTATGGATTTTGCCACTTCGGTTGTACCCGGATGGCACACCACCATTTTCCCACCTTACTTTGTGGCTGGTGCAATTTTTTCTGGTTTTGCCATGGTGCAAACCTTGTTATTAATTACCCGTAAGGTGATGAATTTTGAGAACTACATTACCATGTTCCATATCGAATCGATGAATAAAATCATCATCGTTACGGGATCTATTGTGGGTGTAGCCTATTTAACTGAATTATTTATTGCTTGGTATTCTGGCGCTGAGTACGAACAATATGCGTTCTTAAACCGTGTAAGTGGTCCGTATTGGTGGGCGTATTGGACAATGATGACTTGTAACGTAATCTCTCCTCAATTGTTCTGGTTTAAGAAAATTCGTACCAGTATTGCAGCCTCTTGGATTTTATCTATTGTCGTAAACATTGGTATGTGGTTTGAGCGTTTTGTAATTATCGTAACCTCCCTACACCGCGATTATTTACCATCTAGTTGGACTATGTTTTATCCAACATGGGTAGACGTAGCTATTTTTGTGGGCTCCATTGGACTATTTTTTACTTTATTCTTGTTGTTTTTACGCTTTTTACCAGCCATAGCCATGGCCGAGGTTAAACTTCTAGTAAAATCTTCTAGTGAACAAGCTAAAAAGGAACTGATAGCTAAAGGCAATCTAAATAAAGAGCACACTAAATTTTATGTAGATTCTTTATCCAAATACGATAGTGTGAATCCGGCTGATTACGCAAAAATTTAATTATGAGTAAAACGAAATACATATTAGGCGCTTTTGCCGATCCGGATGAAATGTTGCTTGGCATTGACAAGCTACAGGAGCATAATATTGCCATTTACGATGTGTTTACTCCAATGCCCATTCATGGAATTGAAGCTAAATTAGGCATTAAAGCATCGCGTTTGCCTAAAGCTGCCTTTTGGTTTGGTCTTACAGGTACCTGTACTGCTTTTGCCATGGTTTATTATATGTTGGTATTTGATTGGCCCATGAACATTGGCGGTAAACCAGCCTTTGCCTTTCCCGATTTTATACCCGTAATGTTTGAATTAACCATATTATTTGCAGCTTTTGGTATGGTGTTCACTTTTTTCTTTAAAAATCATTTATTTCCGGGCCGCTCCCCAAGGGTGATGCATTTACGTGCTACCAACGACCGATTTATTATTGCCATAGATGCTCAAGAAGTACGTGACGCTAAAAAAATAGAAAGTTTATTAAAAGATGCTGGGGCCGTAGAAGTTTTGTACAACGATAGAAAATATGTTAGCTATGAATAAATCTTGCATGACCATAATACTTGTTGCGTTAGTAGTTGCGCTTTCGGCTTGTTCTGGTAATAGGAGTACAGGCTGGGAATTTGCACGTAATATGTACGACCCTATTGCGTATAATCCTGATCAGCCTAATAAAAATTTTAAAAATGGCCAAACGGCGCAGGTGCCACCAAGCCATACTATGCCTGTTGGCTTCTCTAAAACAGAAGATCAATACCCTAATACTTTAGAAGGCTATGAGTCTGCGGGTAAAAATTTATCCAACCCATTGCCGGTTACGGTGCCAACCTTAGAACAAGGAAAATCACTTTATTTAAATATGTGCTCACAATGCCATGGTTTACAAGGTAAGGGAGATGGTTCAATTATTAAGATGCAGAAATTTCCTGCCCCTCCTTCTTATGCTGGCGGTACTTCTTCTCGTGGTGGTGCTATGAAAGATTTAACCGATGGGAAGATATTTCATACCATTACGTATGGTGTAAACTTAATGGGAGCGCATCGCAGCCAAATAACGCCTACAGAGCGTTGGAAAATTGTTATGTACGTTCACGAATTACAAAAATTACAGTAGTTAATTGCTCAACATCCATATGGGAACTCACGCTAAAACACATAATTTCGCTCAATACTTCCAATTTACAGGGAAAGCAAAAACCTGGAGCCTATTGGCAATAGTACTTGGCCTTGCTGCCATTGTGTATGGCTTTTACTCTGGTCATGCTGAGCGTACTTTTGCCAATTTGCTATTAATGGCCTATTATTTTACTTGCGTATGTGCTGCCGGAACGTTCTTTATTGCTCTGCAATTTGTATCTCAATCAGGCTGGTCGGCCGGATTACTACGAATTCCGCAAGCTTTTGCCAAAGTATTGCCCATAGCCTCCATCATTTTAATTATTGTTTGTGCAGCAGGATTACAGACGCACAATTTATACCACCATTGGAACGAAGAAGGATTATCGGATCCGAATAGCTCCAATTACGATGCATTAATTGCTGGTAAATCTGCTTTTTTAAATGTTCCTTTCTTTTTAACCCGTTTAGTTGTTTTTTTAGGAGTATATAGCATTTTTGCGATGGTTTTAACTAAATTATCTAACCGCGAAGATTTAGAAGGAGGATTAAAAAACTACCGTAAAAGCATTACCTATTCCGCTATATTCTTAGTTATTTTTGGTTTTACCACCCCAATTTGGGCCTTTGATACCATCATGTCTTTAGAAGCGCATTGGTTCTCTACCATGTTTGGTTGGTATAACTTTGCCGCTATGTGGGTAAGTGGAATGGCTGCAGTAACCTTAACCGTAATTTTATTAAAACGTAATGGCTATATAAGTTGGATTAACGAAAGCCATTTACACGATTTAGGTAAATTTATGTTCGCCTTCTCTATTTTCTGGACCTACGTATGGTTTTCTCAATTTTTATTGATTTATTATGCTAACATACCAGAAGAAACGGTGTATTTCTACAAACGCTGGGAGCCAGAATATATGCCATGGTTCTGGTTAAACATTGTTATCAACTTTTTATCTCCCTTATTAATTTTAATGAGTAGAGGTGCCAAACGAAAAGAAAATACATTAATTTTTGTAGCCATCTTATTGTTATGTGGCCATTGGTTAGATTATTACATGATGATTATGCCAGGCACCGTTGCCGAACACCGTGGTTTTGGTGTTATTGAAGTGGGTACTGCTGTTTGTTTTGTAGGCTTGTTTAGCTTCCTCATGTTAACCATGTTGAGCAAAAAGCCATTGGCGCCTGCAAACCATCCGTTTTTAGAAGAGAGCGTAAATCATCACATTTAATAGTAAACGAAATATACCTAGTGTTCGATAAGAAAATGAGAGTTATAAATTTTTTCAAAAGTCCTTTATTGTATAGCTTAGTACTAGTTGTAGGTTTAATGAGTGCCCTTAGTGTTCAGGCACAAACAACAGATTCTACGGCTGTATCTATGACTACTGCAATGGATACTGCCAGTACTACGGCGTCGGCTGGTCCTGCAATTCCAACATTAATTAGCACAGATGTTGATACCACGCAATTGTCGTGGAACCTGGGCGATGGCCAAGGAAACCCAGTTGAAATTGGTAAAATTTCTCCTGATTATACGCCTATATACAAATCATTCAGTTACTATTTCTTGTTATTTTTCTTGTTTTGCTCATTTATTGCCATCATTGGTAGGTCATTAAAAGCATACGAATTAACTCGTAGTATTCAGGGTAAAGAAAAGGGAATTAATTGGTATCGAGTGCAAGCTGTTTTATTAGGCATTGTATTGGTGGTAGGTTTATATGGGGCTTATTGGTCGTATACCACTCAAGGGTCCATGGTTAATTTTATTTCTGGTTCCGTACACGGTGAACGTATTGATTTCTTGTTTAAAATAACAGTGATTGTCACCACTATAGTTTTTGTAATAACTCATCTTTTATTGTTTGGTTTCGCAGTACGTTATGCAGGTTCCGAAAAAAGAAAAGCATATTTCTATCCGCATAATAATACCATTGAGCGTTTATGGACAATTGCTCCAGCCATTGTATTAACTGTGATGGTGTTATTGGGTTTCTTTACTTGGAAGGGAATTACCAATATTTCCGATTCAGATCAAAAAAACGCCCTTCAAATAGAGGTTACCGGAGAGCAATTCAAATGGTCTCTTCGTTATTCTGGTGACGATAACCAAATTGGCACCCGTAATTATAAGCTGATAAGCCCTACCAACGGTTTAGGCATTGATTTTAGCGATAAGAAAAGTTGGGATGACCGTTTAGCCGGTGATATTGTTTTGCCACTCAATCGTTCGGTACGTTTCAATATTGGTTCTAAAGATGTTTTGCATAGTTTTTATGTCCCAACCTTTAGGGTACAAATGAATGCAGTACCGGGTATGCCAACGAATTTCCAGTTTACGCCAAAGTATACCACTGCAGAAATGCGTGAAAAATTAAATGATCCCAAGTTTGACTACATCTTATTATGTGCGAAAGTTTGTGGAGCAGGTCACTACAATATGCAAGTTAAAGTGCGTGTAGTATCTGAGAAAGAATATCAAGAGTGGTTAACTAAACAACCATTATATTATAATGATGATGTGAAAAAAGAACTCCAAATGGCTTCTGCTAGCACATCCGCTCAAGTAGCATTAACTTCTAACAACTAAAAACGTTTATGGCAAGCACAGCACACAATACAGCAGTACACCACGACGATCACGGTCATCACCATGAAACCTTTTTGACTAAATATGTGTTTAGTCAAGATCATAAAATGATTGCAAAACAATTTCTTATTACAGGAATTGTTATGGGGGTTATTGCCATGTTTTTATCCGTATTGTTCCGTTTACAATTGGGGTGGCCAGATAAATCATTCCCAATTTTAGAAACCTTTTTAGGTAAATGGGCTGAGGGCGGTCGTATAAAACCAGATTTTTACCTGGCATTGGTAACCATTCACGGTACCATGATGGTATTTTTTGTACTTACTGCAGGCTTAAGCGGAACGTTTAGTAACCTATTAATTCCTTTACAATTAGGCGCAAGAGACATGGCTTCGCCATTTCTGAACATGTTATCATACTGGTTCTTCTTTTTGGCTTGTGTAATTATGATGGGTTCTTTCTTTGTAGAAAGCGGACCTGCTAGTGCCGGTTGGACTGTTTATCCACCTTTATCGGCCTTGCCAAAAGCAATTTCGGGTTCAGGTTTGGGTATGACCTTGTGGTTAATGAGTATGGTATTGTTTGTAGCCTCTTCTTTAATGGGAGCCTTAAACTATATCAGTACGGTATTAAACATGCGTACTAAAGGTATGAGTTTATGGCGGATGCCTTTAACCATTTGGGCCTTTTTCTTAACTGCCATAACTGGGGTTTTATCTTTTCCAGTACTTGTATCAGCGGTGGTATTGTTAATTTTCGACCGTAGTTTTGGGACCAGTTTCTATTTATCTGATATTGTGTTGCAAGGGCAGGTATTACCCAACCAAGGGGGTAGCCCAATTTTATGGCAACACTTATTTTGGTTCTTAGGTCACCCAGAGGTGTATATTGTATTGATGCCTGCTTTGGGTATTACTTCTGAAGTAATTGCAACTAATTCGCGTAAACCAATTTTCGGTTACCATGCCATGGTCTACTCTTTAATTGGTATTACCGTATTGTCGTTTGTTGTGTGGGGTCACCACATGTTTCTTACCGGCATGAATCCGTTTTTGGGCGGAGTGTTTATGATTACCACGTTAATCATTGCGGTGCCATCGGCAGTAAAAACATTTAATTATTTGGCTACGCTTTGGAGAGGAAACATCCGTTTTACTCCGGCCATGCTTTTTGCTATTGGTTTGGTTTCCTTCTTTATCTCTGGTGGTTTAACCGGAATTTTCTTAGGAAATGCAGCCTTAGATATCAACCTACACGATACGTATTTCGTAGTTGCCCACTTCCATTTGGTTATGGGTTCTGCGGCTATTTTCGGAATGCTTTGTGGTGTTTACCATTGGTTCCCTAAAATGTTCCGTCGTGAAATGGACGAAAAACTAGGCTATCTCCACTTTTGGATAACTTTTGTTTGTGCATATTTGGTATTTTTCCCCATGCACTTTATGGGCTTAGATGGGGTGCCTCGTAGATATTATGCCTTTACCGAATTTGAGTTTATGAAAGAATGGTTAACGGTAAACGTATTTATTACCTGGGCTGCCATTGTAGCAGCATTAGCTCAATTGGCATTCTTGTACAATTTCTTCCATTCTATTTTTTACGGTAAGAAAACTACGCAAAATCCATGGAAATCGAACACCTTGGAATGGACTACTCCGGTAGAACATTTACACGGTAACTGGCCAGGAGAAATTCCAACGGTATACCGTTGGCCATACGATTATAGTAAACCAGGTCATGATGAAGACTTTATTCCGCAAACTACACCGTTCTCAGAAACGATGAGCTCCAACGTGGCGCACGATTTTGAGGGCAATGCACAAGCAGAGCGTTTGCAAGAAGAGTTTGCAGCTAAAGGAGCCAAAAAACCGGTTGATGCGGCTAAGCCGGCGATAAAAGCGGTATTAAAAAATGCTAAAAAGCCTGCAGCAAAGAAAAAAACAACGCCTACTAAAAAGCCTTAAGATATAATTATCACCTATTTTTAGGGTATCTGGCCTAAGTTTTTTTGAACTTACCGATACCCTAATTTTTTATAGCACGATGCATTCAGCAGCCGAAAAACGATTTTTACGAGTCAACCTATTAGGTATTATCAGCTTATTTTTGGTGATATTGGCCGGTGGTGTGGTGCGTAGTTCGGGCTCGGGAATGGGCTGCCCAGATTGGCCGAAGTGTTTTGATCAATACGTACCGCCAACCTCGGTTTCGCAATTGCCTGCCAATTATCAAGAAAAATATGTAGCCGGTAGAGTAGCTAAAAATGAGCGCTTTGCTAAAACACTCGATGTATTGGGCTATGGCGATTTAGCCCTGCGCATTAGAGAAGATAAAAGTATTTTACTCCCTGAGGAGTTTAACGCCACCAAAACCTGGACCGAATATATCAATCGGTTAATTGGGGCTATTTGTGGCTTGTTTTTGTTAGGGGCGGTGTTTCTCTCTTTCCCTTATTTAAAAACTCGAAAACGTATTTTCTTTTTAAGTGCCTTCAACGTGTTTTTAATAGGTTTCCAAGCATGGTTGGGTTCTATAGTGGTATCTACCAATTTACTGGCTTGGGTGGTAACCGTACATATGTTAGTGGCTTTGGCCATTATCGCCATCAGTATGTATACCTTTTACGATGCTAAGAATTTTCAAAAAGTTGCTCTTCCCATAAATCGTGCAGTAAAGGTTATGGCTTTCTTTTTGTTTGCACTGACTATTGGGCAAATTGTATTGGGCACCGAAGTGCGTGAGCAAATAGATGCTATTGCTTCATTCATGAATAATACTGGCCGAGAACTTTGGGTAGATAAAGCAGATTTTTTTAAAGTCCACCGAAGTTTAACCATTTTAGTTATTTCACTAACTTTTGCATTGGAGCGTCGCTTGGTAAAACAGTATGCAGAAAAATCACAGGCTATACGTGCCATAAACTACTCCTTCGCTTTTCTTGGAGCACAAGCAGTTTTAGGTATTTCCTTAGCCTATTTCGCATTGCCGCCAGTGGCCCAGGCCTTACATCTTGTATTTGCTAGTTTATTGTTTGGTGCACAATTCTATTTAGTGCTGGCTTTAGGAAAAAGTACTCGGAAAGAAGAGGAGGGAGCGCATGTATAATTTCTTATCCGATTTTGCCAAATTGGTAAAACTACGTTTAAGTTTCTTGGTGGTATTTTCTGCCTCTATCTCTTTTTTAATTGGGAGTAAAGAGCAGGGATTTGTGAATTGGACCAATTGGTTTTTGTTAACCATTGGCGGTTTTTTGGTGACGGCTGCAGCCAATGGGTTCAACGAGATTATTGAGAAAGATTTAGATAAATTAATGAAACGCACTGCTGATCGGCCAATTCCTGCTGAGCGGATGACCACGGGGCAAGCCTTAGTTCTAAGTATTTTTATGAGCATTATAGGCACCCTAATTTTGGTGCGACTTAATTTTTTAACCGGCGTACTCTCTGTATTCTCTATCTTTTTTTACGCCTTTATCTACACCCCCATGAAACGCAAATCGCCCATTGCGGTTTTTCTTGGGGCCATACCCGGGGCATTGCCTCCACTTATTGGCTATTTTGCGGCATTCGAAAATCCGGCCATTTCTTGGGCACCTATTATCTTGTTTTTGGTCCAGTTTGTATGGCAGTTTCCACACTTTTGGTCTATTGCTTGGGTATTAGATGAAGATTATAAAAAAGCAGGTTTCCGTTTGTTGCCCACCACCAAACCCGACAAAACCAGCGCATTGATAATTTTACTCACCACCATTGTACTTATACCAGTAAGTTTAATGCCTACACTGTACCACATTGGTGGGAACAGTATTGCGTTCATTTCACTTGTTGCCGGCTTGTATTTTTTATATACAGCCATTCAATTGTATAGGCAATTAGATATTGCATCGGCACGACGAATGATGTACGTCTCTTTTGTATATTTGCCCCTTGTACAGGTAGGCTTATTGCTAGATTTTATTTCTTAACCCTCATATAACTCCAATGACCGAACAAGAAAGAATTAATTTTAAGGCCAAAAAGTTTTTGGTTTTGCTTTTCGTAATTGCCTCATTTATGCTTTTTGCTGGTTTAACCAGCGGTTTTATTGTATACACCGGTGGAAGTGTAGATAGAGGATTAAAAATTATTTTGCCCCAGGCGTTTAAATTAAGTACCCTACTTATTGTGCTAAGTAGTATCACCATGCACATGGCCTATTTATCGGCCAAACGCTTGCAGTTGAAGCAACAAAAAATGTATTTACTGCTAACCATGGGTTTTGGTATTGGTTTTTTTGTTTTGCAACTCAGCGCTTGGCAAACACTTATTAGCCAAGGCATATATTTTGTAAACCCCAATGCCTCACAATCGTTTATTTATGTATTTACCGGTGCCCATTTGGTACACGTATTTGCCGGATTAATGATGGTATTGGCAGCTTGGCTTGGTGGGGTTAAAAACATACCACAAGCAAACAATTTATTCCGCTTAGAAACGGCCTCCATTTTTTGGCATTTTATAGATATACTATGGATTTATCTATATGTTTTCTTACTTTTGAACCAATAATTTCTTTCAAATAAAATTCCTACATGAGTACTAAAGTATCACCACTTGACTACGTAAAAACAGGCCCTTGGAGCGGAGGCAAATCGCCATTTGAGGTAGAATATGGCAAAATAATGATGTGGTTTTTCTTATTATCTGATGCATTCACATTTTCCGCATTTTTAATTTATTATGGTGCCCAGCGTTTTAGTAAACTTACCTGGCCAGATCCCGATCATGTATTTCAATCTATTCCCGGCATTGCCAATGAGGGCTACCCTTTGGTGTTTGTGGGTATTATGACTTTTATTTTAATTATGAGCTCGGTAACTATGGTTTTGGCCGTAGAAGCTGGCCATCGAAAAGCCAAAAAAGAAGTAGTAACTTGGATGATTTGGACCATAGTTGGTGGGTTTATGTTCTTGGGTTGTCAAGCCTTAGAGTGGAGCCATTTGCACCATGAGGGTTTTTGGTGGGGTAGCTTTCCAGCAACATACACCGGTGTAGATACGATTGGGGCGCTTCAATTTGCTAATTTGTTTTTCACCATTACCGGTTTTCACGGTTTTCACGTATTTACAGGTGTGGTTATCAATTGTATTATTTTAGGTATGGTTTTAGCCAATACCTTCGAAAAACGAGGTTCTTATCTTATGGTAGAAAAAGTAGGTCTGTATTGGCACTTTGTAGACCTAGTTTGGGTTTTCGTTTTCACCTTCTTTTATTTAGTATAATTTTAAAAAGCATATGTCGGCAGAACACACACAAGAACATGCTCACGAGCATGCAAGTATGACCAAAAGAAAAATTTGGCAAGTATTCTTTTATTTGTTGGGTATTACCGCTTTAGAATTCATCATTGCGCTTTACCTCATTCCCAAAGGCATAGTATCACACGGTGTTGGTAATTTTGCCTATATCATTTTAACACTTGTAAAGGCATTTTATATTGTTGCATATTTCATGCACCTTAAATTCGAAAAATTTGCATTTAAAGCCAGTATAGTGTTTTCTTTGCTTTTTATTATTTATTTCATTGTTCTCATGCTTATAGAAGGCAATTATATACACCTCCAAACCTATTAATGCGCTTCCCAAAATTTACTTTAAAAAAGATTTTAATCCTGGTAACCATTCTGGCTTTCCCTGGATTTTTATATTGGATGCTGACCGTGAAGGGCAAAAATCGATATAAATCTTTATCATTTTTTGGCCCTAAACAAGTAGCAAGTACCTTTCATACCAAACGGGGGGTTAAAATTCCCGATACCTTGTATCATACTGTTCGTGATTTCACAATTCTTAACCAAGACAGTGCGGCCTTTAATTTTCCGGCTAAAACGCATCGCATTTTCGTGGTCAACTTTTTTTATACCCGCTGTACGGTGTTTTGTGCTACCATGAACCAACAGGTACATTATTTGGCTAAAAAGTATCAACGTAATTCTTTGTTGCAGTTTGTGAGTATTTCGGTAGATGGTGCTCATGATTCGCCCACTACATTGCGCAGCTACCAACAAACTACTGGGTTTCGTTCGATAAATTGGCTGCTACTTACGGGCCCGCAAAAAGAGATTGCCGAACTAGCAAAACAAAGTTTTTTGGTAGATGTTTTACCCGATCCTTCTCAAGCTACAAATATTATCCATTCCTCCATGTTGATCTTGTTAGATCCTCAAAAACGTATTAGAGGCTACTACGATTCGTTGAATAAAGAGCAAATGGAAAAATTAGATGATGAATTAAAAGTGCTTATAAACGAAGAATTAAGAACCAGAACCGATAGATAACTAAGCTTAATTATGACTGATAAAACCATTAAAAGACTTGTAACTGTTATTTCTATTTTTGTATTTGCTGTAGTAGTTATTTTAAATCGGAAGGTCCTTCCAGTTACAATTGCCACTCCTTCTTTCGTTTATTTTTTACCCAAGCTTAATGCCATCCTCAATGGCACCTGTTCTGTTTTGCTATTGGTATCACTTTATTTTATCACGAACAAAAACGTAGCCATGCACAAAAGGCTAAACATTATCACCTTCATACTGTCATCCGGATTTTTAGTTTCCTATATCTTATTTCACTATTTCGTAAAAGAAACTACGTTTGGGGGTACAGGCGCTATTAGATTAGTATATTATACCATACTTATTAGCCATATTATTTTAGCGGCAGCCGTTTTGCCATTGGTTTTATTAAGCTTTAATAGTGGTTTAAAATTGCAGGTGGATAAACATCGCAAATTGGTACGTTGGACCTTCCCGATTTGGTTATATGTAACCGTAACAGGTGTTATCGTTTACATAATGATTGCTCCGTATTATACCTTCTAACTCAATTTTAGGTATCTTTGTATATGAAATTGTTTAAACTGATTTTTACGTTTTTAGTTTTTGCTAGTTTGTTTGCTATCCCGCAAAAAAGTGTGGCACAGTGCGCTATGTGTACCCTTAATGCAGAAAACTCTGTAAAAAATGGCAATAAACAAGGCACTACCTTAAATAATGGCATATTATATCTTTTAGCAGCACCTTATTTGGCCATTGCAGGCGTAGGATTTGTGTGGTATAAAAAGTATCGCCGTAAAACTGGTATCAATCAGTTAAACGACGAAACCTTGAACCTAAATTAACACACGCCTTTATGCTGCATGCCACCACCTTAAATTTTTTACAAGGGATAAGTCAGCATAACAATCGGGAATGGTTTTTAGATCATAAACCCGATTTCGAAAAAGCAAAGCAAGACGTTCACCAATTTGCTGCAGCACTCATTTTAGGCCTAGCTCAATTAGATCCATTAATACCTTCAGATTTAGATCCGAAATCTTGCGTTATGCGCATTTATCGCGATGTGCGTTTTAGCAAAGATAAAACTCCCTATAAAGAAAATTTTGCTATTGCCATTTCTCCCAAAGGTAAAAATTTTGATGGTCCAGGCTATTACTTGCACATTCATCCAGAAGATTCTTTTGTTGCCGGAGGCTGCTGGATGCCACAGCCCGAAGATTTAAAAGCCATACGCCAAGAGATTGATTACAATGGAGATGAACTTAGCGCAGTGTTGGCAAAGCCTTTATTTAAAAAATATTTTACTAGTTTAGATACTAGCGAAAAGTTAAAAACCGTTCCAAAAGGATATACGGTTGAACATCCAGCTATTGAGTTGCTCAAATTAAAGAGTTTTACAGCCCATTATGCCATTAGTCCTGCTGCATTATGCAGCGCTACTGCGGTAAAAGATGTATTGGCAGTATGGAATGAAATTTATCCCCTGAGCGTTTTTCTAAGAAATGCATTATCTTAACACAAAATTAGTTGACATGAAAAAAATCATTTTGTTCGCATGTTGTATAGGCGCCCTTGCTGCCCTAAACTCTTGCATGGTATTATCTACAAAAAAATACAATGCTATTTTAGCTCAACGTGACTCCTTATCGGTAGGTTGGGATCAGTCGCAAATTAGAGTAGAAAATTTAGAGCTATCGATAGATCGTTTAAAAGCGGATACCTCTCGGTTACACAAACGATTGGCTGATTTACAGGCAAAATATCAGGGCCTCGATTCGAATTATACTGCCTTGCGTAACAACACATCCTCAGAAATTAAACGCTTAGCCGAAGATTTGAAAAAAAGGGAAGCTCGTTTAACCGAGGTAGAAGAAATTCTGAAAAAACGTGACGAAGCAACCAATGCCTTAAAAGATAAACTGCAGAAAGCTTTGTTAGGGTTTCAGCAAAATGGGCTAACTGTAGAAATTCGAAATGGAAAAGTATACGTATCGCTTACCGATAAATTATTGTTTGATACGGGCAGTATAGTGATTGATGAGAAAGGAGAGCAAGCACTTAAAGCACTTGCTAAAGTGCTAAAAACACAACCCGAGATTAATATTTCGGTAGAAGGTCATACCGATAATCAGAAAGTAAACAACCTGGGCCAAATAAAAGATAATTGGGATTTGAGTGTATTGCGTGCCACCTCGGTAGTACGATACCTTACCGATACCGAGAAAATTGAAAGTAGCCGCATTACTGCAACCGGTAAAGGGGAGTACCAACCTGTTGCAGAAGGCACTACGCCTGAAATGCGGAGCCGTAACCGCCGCATAGAAATTGTGCTTTCGCCAAAATTAGATGAATTGTATCAGTTGATAAAATAAGTATCGAAAAAAGCCCCGAGAATTTCTCGGGGCTTTTTTGTTAAAAGGGACTATTGAATGTAGCAAATGCCGGCAGATGTTTGTCTTTTTCCGATAGCAAAATATCGCTTGCTCCTAATTGCCAATTTATAGCTAAAGAGCCATCGTTCCAGCAAATACCAATCTCAGAAGCCTTGTTATATAAAGCCCCACTAACCTTATAGCTAAAAATAGTATCGTTGGCTAGGGTAATAAATCCGTGTAAAAACCCGGGTGGAATCCAAAGCATGGTTTTGTTTTCACCGCTTAAATGAATAGAGAATTGTTGCCCGTAGGTTGGTGATTCTTTGCGAATATCTACGACTACATCTAATACTTCGCCTTGTATTACACGTACTAATTTACCCTGCGCAAAAGGAGGAGCCTGAGCATGTAAGCCACGTAAGGTTCCTTTATGAGAGAGCGATTGGTTGTCTTGCACAAAGTTGGTAGAAATACCCGTATTATCAAATTCCTCTTTGTTATAACTTTCGTAAAAATAGCCACGTTCGTCTGAAAAAACTTGTGGTTTAATACTATAAAGTCCAGAAATGGGGGTTGGGCTAAATTCCATAGCTAATTACGAAGTTACACTTTCCATTAAAGTACGATAGGCCACGAATTTATTTTCAAACTGGGCTAACCCCTTAGCTTGTAAGCTTGGAGCAAATTCAGTTTGGTAGCGCTTATAATTTTCCATATTATCTGCTATGTATTGCATGCAATAGGTTACGCCCTCGTTTGGCGAATCTAATACTTTTAACATGCGCTTAGCACTAAAACAACCTGTAGCCATTACCTCCGCAATGTGCTCGGCATGCATCCACTCTAACCAATCTGCTTCTATATCGGCATCTAAAATAAGCGTTACATTGTACAAAATCATGCTGCTAATATACGTATTTGCACAGAAGCCGCTATTGCTTTGAGCTAAATATGTAGTGCATTTGTTACCATAAAAACATGCGAAGTTTAGTAAATTACAACATCTAAATGAGACATCAACATAGATGATACGTATCGTAAAGCAATTTTTCTTCTTTTCGCTTTTTGCAGGCTTATTTGCGTGTTCGGGAGGAGGTGCTGTGCGTCAAATACCTATCGAAGATTTTTTTAAAAATCCCGAGAAAACAGCATTTAAGCTTTCGCCAGATGGCCAATGTATTGCCTACTTGCAACCCTATAAAAATCGCTTAAATATTTACGTACGCAAGCTCAATGAAGAAAAAGTACTTCGGGTAAGTTCAGGATCCGACCGAAATATTTCTAATTTTTACTGGGCAAATAACCAGCAAATATTGTATTTAAAAGATAATGACGGAGATGAGAATAGACGTCTTTATGCTGTAAATAAAGACGGAAGCCAAACCCGGTTACTTATACCAGATACTAAAGTTAGAGTTCGTATTATTAGTGCCGATGCCTTGCAAAACAACGAAGTATTATTGGCACTTAATAAAAGAGATTCCACTATTTTTGATGCCTATCGTTTAAATATTGTTACCGGGGTATTGAAATTAGTGGCCCAAAATACCGGTACAATTACCGATTGGATGGCTGATGCCAAAGGACAATTGCGTTTAGCCATGTCTAACGATGGGGTGAACGAAACCATTCTATATCGCACCACAGAGGCCCAATCTTTTAAGGCCTTGTTTACCACCAATTTTAAATCATCGGTACGCCCTATAGGTTTTTGCCCTGAAAAAGATTGTTTGTATGCACTATCAAATAGAGGGAGAGACAAAACCGCATTGGTAGAAATAGATTGCCGCACGGGTAAAGAAATCAGGGTTATTCTTAGCACAGAAAATGTAGATGTGAGCGATGCCGAATACTCTACCCTACATCAAAAAATTCGCTATGCCACCTATACCACTTGGAAAAGCCAACGGGTATTTTTAGATGAAGAAAGTAAACGCATTTTTGCCGATTTGAGCAAAAAACTACCCGCTACCGAAATACGGCTAAGCAGTACCAATGCCACAGAAGATAAATGGATTATACGCACCTTTACCGATAAAAACCCAGGCGCATTTTACCTATACCAAGTAAGAACAAAAAAATTAAGCCAATTAGCCGTTATTAATACGGCTATAAAACCTATGGAGTTGTGCGCCATGAAACCAGTTTCGTACACCGCTGCGGATGGTCAACCTTTGCAGGGTTATCTTACTTTACCTCAAGGCAAAAGTCCTAAAAATTTGCCTTTGGTAGTATTGCCTCACGGCGGCCCAGGTGCTCGTAACACCTGGACCTATAATGCAGAAGTACAGTTTTTGGCGAATAGGGGCTATGCTGTATTCCAGGTAAATTATAGAGGTTCAACCGGGTACGGAAAAAAGTTTTGGACTGCTGGTTTTAAGCAATGGGGTAAACGAAGCCAACACGATATTACCGACGGAGTACATTTGCTAATTAAAAAAGGCATTGTTGACCCAAAACGGGTAGGAATTTATGGCTTTAGTTTCGGAGGTTATTCAGCACTCTGGGGTTTATGTTTTGAACCCAACCTGTATGCATGTGGTGCTTCTTATTCTGGTTTAAGCAATCTATTCTCCTATCTAAAAGATATTCCGCCATATTATAAGCCGTACCGATTGATGTACGAAGAAATGGTGGGCAACCCGGAAGCAGATGCCGATTATTTCCGCCAAGTATCGCCCATTTTTCATACCGAAAATATTGTTGCTCCATTGTTAGTTGCACAAGGTGCTCGAGATTCAAGAGTAAATAGTAACGAAACCGAACAATTGGTAAGACAGTTACGCAAACGAGGTATATCGGTTACTTATTTAGTAAAACAAAAAGAAGGTCATTTATTTAGGAATGAAGAAAATAGGCTCGATTTTTACCGCCATTTAGAAGTGTTTTTAGCTAAACATTTACAAAATTAAGGCAAGGTACATGGAACATAGTCAACCCATTTACCGCAAAAATCTATCTCTAATTATTTCCTTCATGGTGTTAATCACCGTTTCCTTGCTTATTGCTATTTTATTGGCCTATAATTTTACCAAGAAGTATGTAGAAAACGAATTTGCCACCGATAAAGTTGAGGTATTTGAGCGAACCATTCAGCCATACACTAATTTTTTCCAACAAGGTATTCCCGAGATATCCTATTACCATGGCTATTTAGATTCGGCCTCGGCCGATAGTTATGCCCGACGATTAATTGCCCGATATGCTTTTATAGAAAAGGTAATTTTCTACGACACGGAGGTTAGTAACTGGCCTATTAGTGATGGCATTAAGGCCGGTTATTTTTCGGTTCAACCGAAAGCTATTTACCAAATTGGTCCCGGTGTGCGTAAAGGATCCCTGGTTATTTTTAGCAGCAAAAACCCCAATACGCTGTCGTTAAAAACTGCCGATGAGTTTAATAAAATGGCCATTAAGCTGAGCAAGTATGTAGAATCGGCAGATACAACTCAAGCTCCCAGCCCCGATGAAACCTTCGCCACGTTTTACGGCATAGATGCCAATAAAATAAGTTACCTAAATGTGACTCGAAAAGAGGAATTGGTCATGTTTAAAAAACTTATGCTGAGTAAGCAGCCTAAATCGCCAGTGTTTGAGAAAGATATGTTTACATTTTATCTCAATCCCAAACGTTTGCGCTTGGTAAATACCCGGCCCGAGCTATATCAGCAATTGAAAATTGTACCGCTCGTATTTGAACCCTTAAGTACTGAGGGGGAACAGTTAACTACCGAAATTGCTTTGCCTGGGGCATTTTCTGGGTATAAATTATACTTCTCGTCGACCCCAGCATTTTTAAAAACCGAAATCTACCATCGGTTCTTACCAATTTTTGGTGCCATCCTACTTATTTATGCTTTTTTGTTACTCATTGCCTACCTTATTTACCGCAATCTGTTTATCAATCAGCAATTATTTAAACTGCAATACGATTTTATTAATAACCTTACTCATGAGTTTAAAACACCCCTAAGTGTTATTAAAGTTGCTGGCAATAATATTGGCAGTAGTTCTAATTTGACTCTTGCTGAGCGTAAACGCTATGCTACTATTTTGGATCAGGAGGCCGAAAAATTAAATACCTTAATGAATAAACTCTTGAGCTTTACACAGCTTGAAAACAAATCTATTACCTGGAAAGCAGAACGCATAGTGCTAGCCGATTTCTGTTCGGACATTACCCATGCATTTTTATTAGATAAGCCCAGTTTTATACTTAGCATTGATATTAAGGGAGTTACAGAAATTCAATCTGACCCCATTCTTTTGTCTAGTATTTTTAACAATCTAATGGATAATGCCTATAAATATTCTCCACCCGATAGGCAAGAACTGGCCATAGAGATAAAAAAAGAAGGTGATCATATCTTGTTCTTGTTTAAAGATAAAGGTATTGGTATGACTAAGGCCAATGCAAAACATATTTTTAAGAAGTTTTACCGTATAGAAAATCAATACAACCAAAATGGTAGTGTTGGCCTAGGCTTGGCATTCTGTAAAGAACTGGTTAATTTTATGAAGGGCGATATCACCGTGAAAAGCCAGCCCGGTAAAGGTTCAACGTTCATAGTAAGCATTCCTTATACCCATTAATATGCAAAAGAAAATTACCATAGCATTAGTAGAAGACGATGAAAATCTACGCTTTTTGATTAGTCATAGGCTTAAAGTAGAAGGCTACGACGTGCTTGAAGCCGCCGATGGAAAACAAGGCGAAGCGATGATTAGTAGCACTGAACCCGATATTGTACTGCTTGATTGGATGTTGCCAGAAAAACAGGGCATTGACGTGTGTAAAGATTTACGCAAAGCGGGCTTCGATAAATTGATTATCATGATGACTGCCAAGGCACAAGAAGTGGATAAAATAGATGCCTATGGCAGTGGCATTTCCGATTATGTAACCAAACCATTTAACATGGATTTATTGGTTACCATGATTCAAAATAAGGTGACCTACTTTATCAATAATGAAAAAACGGAGGTACATACATTTGGCGACATTGCCCACCATCCCAATGTTCATCTCTTGTATAAAAACGGTAAAAAAATAGAACTCACTATTCTCGAAAATCGCATTCTACTTTATTTTTTAAAACATCTAGGCCAAGTGGTTACCCGCGAAGAGCTCATGCTGCAAGTGTGGGGTTACCAAGCCGATGTAAATACCCGCACTCTAGATATGCACATTGTGCGTTTGCGCAAAAAAATAGAAACGGACCCCGAGCAGCCCCTTTATTTACAAACAGTACGGGGTGTGGGCTATAAATTTTTGGTAAATTAGTTCGCCTGTTTAAGCAACACCATTCATGAAAGTACCTGTATTTTTAACCTTCTTTTTACTTAGTTTTATTGGAGCTAGTGCGCAGCAAACTCAAAAAAGCTATACCTATAACTCTCAAATTTTTAGTTTGCAAACAAGCCAAGGCATGCTAAGCATACGGCCTTACAGTTCCACTATTTTTAAGGTAGTATATGGTCCGGCTACGGCCACAACAGATACTACGGCTGTGTTGGTAGCTAGCCCTCAAGCCGTAAAACTTAAAATAAAGGAAGATACAAATCTTATTAGTTTAACAAGCGATTCACTACAACTCCGTATTGATAAACAGAGCCTTGCAATAGAAATTGTGAATAGAAAAACACAAAATCGCTATACTAGCGTCAGCTCCAATGCCCAACAATTACAGTTCAGTTTGGCGCCAAATGAGGCGCTGTATGGGACCGGCTCTAGAGCCATTGCGCAAAATCGACGAGGGTTTGCCTTTCAAAATTTTCATCAGCCACATTATGGCTACAGTCTTGGCGAACAAAATCTCAACGTTTCTATTCCTCTCATCATTTCTTCAAAAGGCTATGGTATTTATTTCGATAATATTGCGGCCGGTACCTTCGATTTAGGTAAAACCAAAACGGATGAGTTGCGCTACCTTACCGAGAGTGGCAAGGCATCTTATTTTATTATGACGGGGAGCAACGACCAATTATTAGCCTCCTATACCTATTTAACTGGCAAACAGCCCTTGCCTCCACGTTGGGCTTTGGGCTTTATACAATCTCGGTTTGGCTATAAATCGGCCACCGAAACCATCGAAACGGTTAAAAAAACTATTGCTGCAGGTTATCCAATTGATGCCACAGTATTAGATTTATTTTGGTATGGCGAAGTAAAAACTATGGGCAATCACGCATGGCGCCGCGATTCATTTCCTGAGCCCGAGAAGATGTTGCGTACCCTAAAAGAGCTGGGTGTAAAAACCATTCCCATTACTCAAACCTTTGTAACCAAGCTTTCCGATAATTTTGCTGCGGCTAGCTCGGGTAATCTTTTGGCAAAAAATGCCAAAGGCGAAGATTATATAATTGAAGATTTTTGGGCCGGAGCAGCGGGTTTGGTAGATATTTTTAAGCCTCAGGCACAACAGTATTTATGGAACTTTTACCGTCAGCGTATTACTGAGGGTGTAGCCGGTTGGTGGTGCGATTTGGGCGAACCCGAGAAACACCCCGATGAGGTGGTGCATAGCATAGGCAAAGCCAGAGATGTACACAGCATTTACCCCTTAACTTGGGCTAAAACAATTTTTGATGGTTATCAAAAAGATTTTCCCGAGCAACGGGTGTTTAACTTGGCTCGTTCGGGTGGTGCAGGAATGCAGCGCTATGCCACCTTCCCTTGGAGTGGTGATGTGTTTCGTTCTTGGAGTGGCTACAATGCACAAATCCCCATTATGTTGGGCATGAGTATGAGCGGAATTGGTTATATGCATGCCGATGCAGGGGGCTTTGCCCAAGGAGAAAAAGATACCGAATTATATATCCGATGGATGCAATTCGCGGCGTTTACACCCATTTACCGAGCACATGCCGATCCGGCTGTAGCCGCACCAGAGCCTGTTTTTTGGGATGATGCTACTCAAAAAATAGTGAAAGAGTATGTAAACATGCGCTATCGCTTTTTACCTTATACCTATTCTTTGGCCTATCAGAATACGAGTAGTGGCCGTCCATTGGCTATGCCAATCAATTATTTTGAGCCAAACAATATCAAGCTTTCGGCTGTTAACGATGAATATTTATGGGGGAAAGATTTGTTGATAGCACCCATACAAGAAAAAGAAAAATCAAGTAGAACAGTTTACTTTCCTAAGGGCAGGTGGATAAATTGGTGGACCTCAGAAGTGGCTAGCGATTCATCCGTGGTACATGCGCCATTGGAACAACTGCCTATTTTTGCTAAAAGCGGAAGTATTGTACCGATGACAATCAACTTAAAAAATACAGAGGCCTATACCGGCGATACTTTGGTGTTGCGCTATTTTGCCGATGCCACCCAGAGAGCGGAGTTTACGCTTTATGACGATAATGGCAAAGACCCTCAGGCTATTGCGCAAAAACAATACGAGCTAATTAACTTTAAGGGAATACCTGGTAAACACACCCAAAAGGTAGAAATAACGGGCGGTAAAACTGGTAGGCTACGTAATATTCGTATAGAACTGGTTCAAGCCGGACGGGCATCTATATTTACAGAGCTAAGCTATAGTGGCGGGAAAAAAGTGGTGTTATTTAAACTATAGTGTGTAAAGCTAACAATGCTGGGGCTAAGAATAGTAAGCCATCTAATACAATAAAATAGAATAATTCTTTCTGCCTGTCGGCTGTTTGTATACACCAGGCAGCTACTCCCCATACTACTATAATAGGTATTAAATGGCCCACAGAATAGGTAGATAAGTGCCACCAACTGGCAGAAGAAAGTGCTAAAGATAGGTGTGCAATATATTGAGATTTGTGCTTACCCAAGCTTACTGCAATGGTTTTTAGAGAATATATGCTGTCTTGATAAATATCACGCACATCAAAAGGGATGGCAATGGCCATAAAAAATAAAATACGGTGAGCTAAGAGCATCCACAGCATACCTGCACTAAAACTTGTTGGATTATCGATAATGGGAAGTAGCGTGGTGCTGAGTGCCCAAACAAGTGCAATAAGCAACAGTTTTAAGCCCGGGATGTTTCGGAGGCTTACACGTTCACCTCTAAAGGGTACTAACGGAAGGCCGTAAGCAATAGAGATAAGTGCTAAGCTAGCCAATACGATTTGGGTAGCTGCAGATAAAAAGAAACTCAGGAAAAGGGTAGATAATCCGCCAATTAAGGTAAACGAACTACATAAATGCTGATGTTTACTCATCCACTGCACTCTTTTTAGCAGAGAACTTGGGTTTTTCCCGGGGTTTGACAATACCATGCTCAAATTATACTGCGCTAGCGTAGCAAAAAAAACAAGGGCTACTACCCGAAAATCGATAGCCTGCCCAATGAGCTGATACGTAAATGCGGTTTGTGCAGCAGCACCGCTTGCAATAAATAATTGGCTGAAAAGTATAAATTCTACGGCTTGCCTTAGGTATGTTTTCATTGAGTTAAGCTGGAGCTACGCCCGACTTTAGTTCAAATATGGTGATTTCGGGTAAAATGCCCACCCTGCCCGGGTAGCCCAAAAATCCATAGCCCACGTTTACATATAGTTGCTGATTTTTTTCGTGATAGAGGCCTGCCCATTCTTTGTAAATATATTCTACAGGGCTCCATTGAAACTCTTCAGTACGTACACCAAATTGCATGCCGTGGGTGTGTCCGCTAAACATAGCGTCAATTTGTGGGTAGTTTTCTAGTACTTGCGCACGCCAATGAGAGGGATCGTGAGAAAGTAATAATTTTACCGGAAAATGGTCTGTGTTTTGAACGGCCAAATCCATGCGCCCATATTTTGCAAAACGGCCGGCTCCCCAATTTTCTATACCTAAAATACCTATTTCTTCTCCAGCTACTTTTATACTACGGTGTTCGTTAAGCAGCAAATTCCAGCCCATGTTTTTGTGCGTTTGTTTTACATCGGCTAGATTTTTTGATTTAGCAGTTGAGGGGCCTCTGCCAAAAAAATAATCACCATAATCGTGATTGCCGAGCACCGAGTATACGCCTAATGGGGCTTTTAGTTTTGAGAAAATATCTTGATAATCTTTCATTTCACTAGCTATATTATTTACCAAATCGCCGGTAAAGAAAATAAGATCGGGCTTTTCTTTCATAAGCATTTCTACACCACCCAACACAGCTTTTCGATCATAAAAGCTACCCGAGTGAATATCTGAAATTTGAGCTAGGCTAAGTCCATCAAAAGCTTTGGGGAGGTTGGCCAAATACAATTTCTGTCGAACTATTTTATAATTGTATGCACCTGAAATTATACCAAAAGACAAGGAACTAATAGGTAGAGCAGCAGCAATGGTGCCTGCTTTTAATAAAAAATCGGAACGTTTTATGGGTTCGCCAACAATGTTGCTCGATTTTGTTTTAGTGGTTTTTCGTGTTGCCCAAATAGTCAATCTACGTACATCATCAACTAATAAAAAGAGTGCAAAAAATACTTTACCTACAAAACCTAAGAAAAAGGCCACTAGAATAATGGCTCGGATGGTTAGGCGTATATTGAAGTAAATGCTTAGGAAAATGCCAATAAAAAATAGGAGAGTAATAGCCCACCAGCTTATACTAAATCGTTTTTTTTTAGCTTCAGACCAATTTGTTCGTGCGCTTAAAATGGCTTTATAGATATAAAAGTCTAATGCAAGAACTACTAGAACCAGGGTTAGTAGTATGAAAATTCGGTTAGCCATGTAGCGGGTTTGAATGTGTGCCCTAAATTATGATTTTTTACCAAAAAACTGTAATTACAACAGTTTAAGAAGCGAAAATTTGGGCTAGATTTTCTTTGCTGAGTGGCTTATTAAAGAAGCCTTTTACGAAGGGGTATTGTGTAGCTTTTTCTAAATCTGCATGGGATAAAGATGCGCTAAGCATATAAATATGTGTTTCTTTGGCTAGTTCGGGGCTCAGTTCTTTGTAATGATTGATAAAATCCCAGCCTGTTTCTGCTTGTAGGTTTATATCAATAAACACTACATCCGGGATTAAATCTGGGTTTTTCTTATGATTTTTAAAATAAGCAATGGCTTCAGCAACGGTACTAAAGTGATACACATCTTTGCAGAAATTCTTTAATTGAATGAGTCGTTTCGTTGCAAATACAAAAATTTCATCATCATCAATTAAAAATGTAAGCAGTTTATTATGCATGGTTAAAAGCGTATTTTAAATGCTGTTCCCTCATTTGGTTCGCTCTGAACACTAATTTTACCGCCCAAAGATTCAACCTGATTTTTGGTCATAAATAAACCAATACCTCGTGCATTTGCGTTTCCATGAAAGGTTTTATACATCCCAAAAATCTGCTCACCATGTTTTGTTAAATCAATACCTAAGCCGTTGTCGCTAACTTGCAGTATGGGTTTACCTGCTTCTATATCACTTTCTATAGTTATCACCAGTGGCACATTTGGGTTTCTGTATTTGAGTGCATTAGAGGTAAAATTTAGTAGTATACTTTCTAAATAGGCAGGTACAAAATCTATCTCGGCACATTTACTAAAATTCACTTTTAAGGTTGCTTTACTTTCATGAATTTCGGCTTGCAAAACATCTTCAACATGTTGCATTGCTTTATCTAAGGCAACTCTTTTCTTAATTTCATGCGTTTCTGTTTGTGCAACTACTAAGTCTGTTAAATGCGTAATAGTTTCGTTTAACGATACACTAATTTTTCGTAAGTTTTCTTGCAACTTTGTTTTTTCCACTGGGTCTGTTTCATCGGACTCTAATTCGAGGGTAAGGCTTAAATTGGCAGCATGAGCACGCAAATTATGCGAAACAATATGGGCAAAATTAACCAGCCGCTTGTTTTGGCTGGTAATTATTTTGGTAGATTCATCAATGGCTACTTGCTTCTCTTTTTGTTCATTAATATCTTGAAAAATTCCCCTTACGCCAATAATTTCTTTCGTTTTTTTGTCCAGAATAGCTCTACCTATAGCTCTTACCCAAATTTCTTTTTGGGTAGCTGTACAAATTTTTAGCTCCAAGTCGAAGGGTGTACCTAGGCTTAGCGCATCGTTTACGGCTTGTTGTATAATTGGTATAGCCGGTGGGCTGTAAAAATTGATGGCAGTATTCAGATCGGGTGTAAAATTGTCGGGCACTTCGTGAATATGACACACTTCTTTTGACCAAGTAAGTAGGGGTGGATTTGTATACAATTCCCACACGCCTACACGGACCATTTTGCCAGCTTCTTCTAATAAATGCTCACTTTTTTATAGCGCAATTTTTTGTTCAACACGCTCATTGATATCCATTATACTGCATAGCATATAGGCAGGCCCTTCGGAAGTTCTGTTTGTGTTACCAGCAATTTTAAACCATTTATAAGCCCCTGCTTTATGTAAAAGTTGAATTTCTAATAGAAACTGCTTACTCGATTGATAGTTGTTTTCTACCGCTTTAAGCAGAATTTCTTTGTCTGCAGGAAAAACAAGTTGATCGAAAAAAACGATTTGGATAAAATGGATTTGTTTGAGTAGCCCAATAGCTCACAAAAAGCGTGAGAGCAAATTAAACTGTCGTTATTTTCGCTAATTTGGAATAAGCCCGCATGTAATGCCTGCTCCAGTAGCTTGAAATGCTCATTTTTAAGAAAATCGGGATGCTCAAGATTTTTATTCATCGAACGCATTTTATACTACTAGTTAATATAGCGCTTATAAATATAGGTATATTTACCTACTAGGTAATATCAATTCTGTTACATTGCGTAACAAACGTGTTTATACAGATTATCGCACTTTGGCTTTTTTTACAAATCGTGAAAATAATGTTGGAAAGAACCGTTTTAGCCAAACTCCATAAATTTCTTTTCCACCCACATATATTTCTTCTCTCTTTCTTGTAATTCCCTGTATTATTTTTTGTGCACAGCGTTCGGGGCTCATGCCATTTGCTTGAGCAGCATCCATGGAGTTTTGTGCCGAGCCATCGCCCACCAATGCGTTTATACTTACGTTTGTTTTTATAAATCCCGGACAAACCAGGGTAATTTGTATGTTTTTGTTCGCCAACTCTGCTCGTAACGAATCGTAGTAGCCATGTAGTGCATGTTTAGATGCGGCATAAGCCGATCGAAATGGCGTGCCAAATTTGCCCACCAAACTGCTAATTAAGACAATGGTTCCACTACCTTGCGCCAATATACTTGGCAATAAAGCTTGGTTAATAGCAACCGTACTTATATAATTTACCTTCATTAAACGTTCTATCACGGATAAATTTGTTTCTATAGCTATAGAACGTTGACTTAGGCCTCCAGCGTGTATAACGACATCAATTTTTCTAAAAATATTTAGGGCATCCGCTACTTTTTTAGGTAATGTGTCTATTTCATCTAAATCTAAGGTTAGTACATGAATGTCTAATGGGTTGCGCTTGCAGGCTGTTTTTACTTCATATAAACGCTCTTTATTCCGCGAAGAGATAATTAATTTTGCGCCTTTTTGGCTGTAGGCATACACCAAGGCTTCGCCAATACCAGAGGATGCTCCAGTTATCCAAACTATTTGAGGGTTAGTTTTCATCATCTACAATAAATAAATCTGCTGCAATACGATCGGCAAAAAGTTTGCCATTTTTTGTTAAAAAAAGATGATCGGCTTCTAAAAATAGCCATTCTTTTTCTTCGTATTGCGTTAATTTGCTAAGAATATGTGTTTTAAAATCAGGTCCGAAATCGGTGTAAATTTTACTTAGATCGGTACCCCAAGTGGTTCGTAAGCTTGTCATAAGATATTCATTAAATCGATTATTTAAACTTAGTATTTCTATGCTTTGCGGTACTTTATTTTGGGCAATGCTTTGCATGTATTTGGTATTATTGGCTACATTCCATTGTCGACTATGTGCATTAAACGAATGTGCCGATGGCCCAATGCCTAGGTACTTTTCTCCTTTCCAATAGTTGCTATTGTGTATAGATTCTTTGCCAGCTTTTGCAAAATTTGAAATCTCATATTGTTGTAGTCCGGCTTGTTCGGTTTGGTGTAGTAAGTACAAAAATTGCTGTGCACTTTGGACTTCGTTTAGCGGCGTTTGTTTTTTATTTTCGATAAAATGATGCAGAGCGGTACCCTGTTCTACAGTCATAGCATAGCTAGATAAGTGAGGGATATTAAGGTGTATAATTTGTGCTATATTTTGTTCCCACTTGTTATCCGATAGCAAAGGAAAGCCATAAATGAGGTCTACATTGCTGTTCTCAAATCCGGCATCTTGCGACCGTTTTATGCAGCTATCGGCCTCGGCACCGGTGTGCGATCGGTTCATCCATAAAAGATCGTCATCAAAAAACGATTGCACACCAATACTTAAGCGATTGATGGGGCTTTGACTAAGCTCTTTTACCTTTTGTGCATGTAAATCATCGGGGTTGGCTTCTAAAGTAATTTCCGCCTTACCCGATACTGTAAAAAGCTGATGTATAGTATCGAGTATTTTTTGTAGCTCATCGGTGCTAAGTAGGGTAGGTGTGCCACCGCCAAAATAAATTGTTTCTACCTGTTCAGCTTCTAAATAGCTTTTTCTTAACGTTAGTTCCTTGCAAATGGACTTAACCATATCGGCTTTTGGCCCCAAGCTTGTGCTAAAATGAAAATCGCAGTAATGACATGCTTTTTTGCAAAAAGGGATGTGGAGGTAAATGCCAGCCATAGCCCGTAAAGTTAGGCTTTTTAACTCGTTTTACGTTTTATAGGACCTTTTGTGGCCATTATTTTAAAAATTGGGACAATACGGGTGAAATATGGGACGAAAGCCCCCATGCCTTGTATATAAATTTGTCTTATGGCGATAATTTTCAAGTTGTTTATCTAGCATGTCGCTTGGGTCAGTAGATGTTAAAAAAAGTTTTAGACAAAATATTCTCTAAAAGAGCCGTGTCGTCGCATGCTTCGGCAAGTACCATATCGCTTGCAGTACAATTTAGTTTTGAGGCAAGTGCGCAAGTTGGTTTTAAAGATACCGACAACCGCCTACGACTAAAACGCTTTAAGGCTCAACGTTGGCAAACGGAGTTGGTACATAAACCAACTATTAAAAAACCTATAGAACTACGGACCTTTATTTATACTCCAAACCTGAAGGAAGCTCAAAAAGCAACGCTCACCATAAGCGTTGATAATGAAGTAGTAAAACAACAAGATTTTATCATACCTATAGATGCCGACTATGCCGGTTGGTTTAAATTAAGCTACCTACCCTAGTATCATTTTTTATTCTACATTGATTTAAAATTTACGGTAAATTTGCGGTTTAGTAATCACGCACCGCATTAGAGAATGACCTGTCCTCGTTTCGTATTTTTTGTGCTTTTGCTTTTGCCTTTGGGCTTGTGGGCACAAACCGATTCGGTGTTGCAAAGTCCTGCGCCAAAATTGGCCGATTCTATTGGGCGTGTGCAGAATGTCGCAAAGAACGACTCACTCAAAAGAGTTTCTGATTCTTTAGCCGTGTTGTATATCAAATTCCCCGATCCGAATCGTAAAAATCGTTTTATAGATAGTTTAATGCAACTTTATCAGGTTAAAAATCTCGATTTTATTGCTTGGGCAAAGAAATTCGGACATCCTACTAATCATGAGGGCGAAGGGAAATTGAAAAAACATGGCCAACGTTGGGTATTGTTGGTTATTCTGTGCTTGGTGCTGGGCTTTTCTGTCCTTCGAATAGCTTTTAGAAATGATATATCGATACTCATGAATGCATTCTTCGATCATCGGTTCTTAACTCAACAAACCACCAGCGTCGGGTTTTTAGGCTCTTGGCCTTTTATGCTACTCTTTGTGCTTTTTGGCTTTACTATTGGTATGTATTTATATTTAGTGGGTAGCTACCTGCAGTTATCGTATGCGTATACTGGAGTTAATTGGTATGTGATTTTATCACTCTTAATTATGGCGCTAATTATCTTAAAAGTATACGTTTTACGTTGTTTAGGTTATTTATTAGTGGTGCAGAAAGCAGTACGGGTGTATACCTCTATTTTATTGCTCAGTTATTTTCATGCGGCTCTGCTTTTTTTACCCCTTATTGTTGCTTTCAGTCTTAGTACAAGTGCTCATGCCGTGCTATTTATCTATGCCGGTATAGCTATTTTGTTATTTATTACTGTGTTTCAGGCCATTAGAGGGGCCATTCACGTTTTATCGCATTATCAATTTCCAAAGTTTTATTTATTTATTTACTTTTGTACCCTTGAAATTTGCCCCCTACTGGTACTAATTAAAGTTCTCAGATTTTAGGAAAAATAGCTTATGCCGGTATCGTCATCAATTAGAAATAAAAAAGTAAAAAGTGTTCTTTTTACATTGCCAAAGCCAGAAACGGAGAAATCGCCGTATTTTGATTTGGCTAAAAAGCATAATCTGAAAATTGATTTCAGGTCTTTTATACACGTAGAAGGGGTGCCTGCTAAAGACTTTAGAAAGGATAAAATTAACCTTGCTGATTTTACAGCGGTTATTTTTACTAGCAGAAATGCAGCCGACCACTATTTTAGAATTTGTGAAGAAATGCGTTTTGAGGTCCCTGCCGATATGAAATATTTCTGCCTTTCGGAAAACATTGCGCTCTATCTGCAGAAATACATACAATACCGCAAACGTAAAATATTTTTTGGCAAACAAAGCGCTGCAGATTTGGCAGATTTGTTAAAAAAACACACCGCCGAAAACTTTTTATATCCCTGTTCGGATGTAGCTGGAGAAGAAACGCAAAACTTTTTGCAGACCAACGGCTATACTTTTACTACGGCGGTACTGTTTAAAACCGTTTGCAGCGATTTGTCTGATTTGGCTGATGTTTTTTACGACATCATTGTCTTTTTCAGCCCATCTAGTATACAATCGTTGTACAAGAACTTCCCAGACTTTCAGCAAAACAATACCCGCTTGGCTGCTTTTGGGCCAACCACACACAAAGCACTGTTAGACAGGGAATTAATCTTGGATATTCCGGCTCCTTCACCAAAGGCTCCTAGCATGACCATGGCTTTGGATGAATACATTAAACTAGCCAATAAGTAAACCTAAGCAAATTTTTTCGAAGACAATTAGGGCCAAAAAACGGGTTTAAATTTATTTTTTAACAAACAATTAATAGCAAATACTTATATTTGGAATATTTTTGAACATTATGGGTTTACTAAAAATACACCAAAACACCATTTTTCTTATTCTTTTTACGGCTTTTGGAGCCTTACTTAGTAGCTGCGGAAAAAGCGGCGCTAGTGGCGAATTAGTTGGTGCTGGTGCAAAAAATTTTAAAAGCAACGAAGTGCCATATGGCATGGTATATATTCCATCTGGCACCTTTGTAATGGGTCAAACCGATCAAGATGTTACCTTTGGTCAGTTGGCGCAAAACAAACAGGCATCTGTTTCAGCCTTTTTTATGGACGAAACCGAAATTACCAACAGCGAATACCGCCAATTTGTGAATTGGGTTCGTGATTCTATTGCCATTATCGATTATTTGAAAGACGATAAATATTTTATCAAATCCAAAACACCAAGTACTGCACCTGGTGCTAAAAAATTAATCGATTGGAAAAAATTAGGCAAAGGCGCCAATGTAATTTGGGGGAACAAAAAATCGGGTGCAACCAATGCACCTAAATTGCAAAACATTTATTACCAGGGAGACGATCGTGTATTTGATCGTAATGAATTGGATGTACGCTTGTTGAAGTATAATTTTGCCATCATGGATTTGCGTGGGGCAGCCGATAATAAAAAAAATAACTCAAA
>CAMBMM010000001.1 GCA_945868825.1 Sphingobacterium thalpophilum | reverse complement strand
AATCTGCTAAAAACTACCTACTACCGAGCACTGGTAGTTAGCGATGGTCCAAGCACCGTATGTCCAAGCAATAAATATACCGATAGCATCAAAATCCAGGTTGATCCGGCATCCGTAGGAGGTACTACCGCAGGCGCCGATACGGTATGTCAAGGTAGCAACAGTGGTACCATTACCTTAAGCGGACAAGTAGGAACTGTTGTAGAATGGCAATATTCTACCAACAACGGTACCAGCTGGACAGCCATAGCAAATACTACGGCCACGCTAATCTATACTAACCTCACTACGCCAGCAAATACGATTACCCAATACCAATACAAAGCCCGTGTAAGGAGTGGCGTTTGTAGCGAACAATTTTCTTCTATAACCACCATTACGGTGTTACCACCCGTAACAACAGCTACCGCAAGTAATTTGTCTGAGTGTAATGTTACTACTTCGCAACTAACTGGTAATTCGGCTTCACAAGGTATAGGTACATGGACGCAGTTGCCCGGTGGTCCAAGTGTTGCAGTAATTTCGGATATACATAACCCAACTTCAGCAGTTTCTAACCTTTTAGTGGGTGTGTATACGTTCAAGTGGACTATCGATAATGGGTTTTGTGCCCCAAGTTCGGCTACCATGACTTTGTCAAATTATCCAGCTATTGTGAATGAAATACAAACCGCTGTGGATACCATTTGTGCCGATCAAGCTATTCTGATTAGCGATAAAACGCATGCTGGAGGTACAGGAACATATACTTATAAATGGCAGTCGAGCCCTAATGGAACAACTTGGAACGATATTTCGCCTGTACAGACTGGTTTAACACTTGCTATCAATTTAAGTACATCTACCTATTTCCGAAGAATTATCAGTTCGGGCCCATGTAGTTCAGTAAGCGACTCCATTTACATTTTTGTTCAGCCTGCTTTGGCTAATAATACCATAACGGCTATTACTGAAGTTTGTATTAACAAACCTGTCGCTATAATCGTCGGGTCCAGTCCTACAGGTGGAGATGGGGTCTTTAGCTATCAATGGCAAAGTAAAGTTGGTGCAGGAGCTTGGACAAATATTAGCGGAGCAACAGGCAAAGATTATCAGCCTCTACCTCTGTTGCAAACTACTTCGTTCAGAAGGATTGTGACCACTGCCTTGTGTAATGGTCCTCAGCAATCTGTGAGTGTTGCAAACGAAATTATCGTTCGCTTAAATGCCAAGGCAGAGTTTTCCGCTTCCAAATTAGTGGACTGTTCTCCTTTCAATTTGCGTAGCGTTATTACGTTAACACCTTATCCAGATTTAAATTCAACCTATAAATGGTATGCTGATGGAGTTTTAATTGGTACAGGAACAACTTTCCCTGCATATACAATTGCAAACGATGGGGTAACTGTAGATATTAAATTAGTTACGTTAAGTAAGTTTGGTTGCGATAGTGCCGAAAAAGTAATTTCATTCCAAACCATTAAGCATGTTACGGCTGCTTTTACAAAAAGTGTAGCCCTTGGTTGTGGACCACTTACCGTGAGTTTTACCAACACGTCTACTCCGGTAGGGACTGGGCCTCAATATCAATGGAATTTTGGCAATGGCCAAACATCTACCTTGGCTAATCCGCCGGCGATAACTTTCCAGCCGCATCCATTAAATCGCGATACGACGTACGTGATACGTTTAAGGGCCTATACGGATTGTCAGGAGTCTATTTTCATTGATTCTGTATTGGTTCGTCCTAAACCAGTTTCCATCTTTTCTCCAGATAAGACAGAAGGCTGTGCTCCAGTGGTTGTAAACTTTACTAATCAATCTAAAGGCCATCCGGCTACGTACAAGTTTATTTTTGGCGATGGAGACACCTATACAACCACTACTTTAGAAACCGTACAGCATATTTACCAAGATGTATTGGTAAATACGCTTTATACCGCCAAATTAATTGTGACCAATGAGTGTGGCGTAGATTCGTCGAGTTATGTTATTAAGGTGAAGCCGAACACGGTGGTAGCCAATTTAGTGGTAAATGGTCCTGAGAAACAAGGCTGCCCTCCTCATACCGTTACTTTCTTTAACAATTCTACTGGTGCTAATCAGTTTATCTGGAATTTTGGCGATGGTACACCAATTATTACAAATGCCGCTCGGACCATGGTTCATACCTTTGTTGCAGGGGGTACTTATCAAGTAAAATTGACTGCTACTAATGGCTGCTCGGTTCGTGAAACTACGGAGACCATTGTGGTATATCCAGAGCCTATATCAAGTTATACTACCGTGAAAAACACCTATTGCAAGGATGAATGGATAAATTTTGTAAATACCTCTCCGCAAGGTGATTTTGTTTGGACATTTGGTGACGGCGTATCAAGTACGCAAACCAATCCGCAGCATCGCTTTGTTACGCCAGGCACCTATTTAGTTACACTTACTACCTTTGTTACCCAGCCCGATGGTACACGTTGCTCGAAATCGATTAGCAAATCGTTTACAGTATTAAATCCACCTATAGCAACCTTTAGTAGCAATGCATCGGCCTTTAATTGTGCGCCATTCCAATTAATTGTTAGCAATACTTCACAATTTGCCAATAAGTATAGTTGGTATGTTGACGGCGTATTGGTATCTACTCAAGCAACGCCTCTAAATTTATGGCTCTATGCAAATAACCGAGCGGTAACCGTGCGCTTAGTAGCCGAAAATACAGCGGGTTGTGCTACTGCCTCTGTAGAGCAAACGGTGCAGATGTATCCGCGGCCAACAGCAAATTTCGTGGTTCTGCCATCCCAAATAATTAAAATTCCGAACTATACCTTTAGTTTCCAAAACACCACTTCGGGTGCAGTAACATCTTATAAATGGACTTTTGGGGATGGAAATACATCTACAGCAACCAATCCAACGCATACCTATAAAATAATAGGGCAATATCAAGTTAATTTAATTGCTTTTAACCAAGAAGGATGTTCAGATACGCTAACTCGTCAGGTGGAAGTACAAACCGTTCCAGGTTATTTATTTGTGCCCAATGCTTTTGAGCCAAGCAGTCAAACCTATGAGCTAAAAACCTTTAAACCAAAGGGTTCGGGCATAGAAAGCTACCGTATGCAAATATTTAATAAATGGGGAATGTTGGTTTGGGAAACCACTATGATTGATAGTGATGGTTCGCCAGTTGAAGGTTGGGATGGGCTGATGAATGGTGTACCTGCACCACCCGATGTGTATGTGTGGACTATTGACGCTAAGTTTATTAACCAAACGGTATGGCCGGGTATGCGCTATAAATCTAGCGATAAGCCTAAAGCAACTGGATCAATTCATTTAATACGCTAAGGTGATGAATAGAGTACTTAAACTAGTTGTGTTAATGTGTAGCCTTTCTTGCGTGCGCCTACAAGCTCAAGATCACTTATACACGCAATTTTATAATTCACCTAATTATCTAAATCCGGCTCTCAATGGGCAGTTTAATGGTGATTTGCGTTTCAATATGATCTATCGCAGCCAATGGACAAACCTACCTGGTCCCTTAAACTACTATACCTTTTCGGTCGATTATCAGGTGCCACGTTTTGGAGGAGGTTTCGGATTAATGGTTACTAAATCATCAGAAGGCATTGCTTATTACAATAAAACCAATATTTCTGGAATTTATTCATACAGCGTTCAGTTTGATAATGGTGCGCTCTCTTTCGGCTTGCAAGCGGGTTTAACGAATCGAAAGATTGATTTCGAGAAATTACTCTTTTCCGATCAAATAGACCCTGTAACGGGCATTATTCCGGGTTCTATGAGCTCAGCATCTGCCTTACCATTTAATAGCCGGTCTTTTTTTGATACCGGTGCTGGTATTAATCTGGTAAAAGGAAATTTAATGCTTGGTTTTTCTGCCCAACACATTAACAAACCCGATCAATCACTTACAGGCTCTAAATTTGCCCTAGAACCACGTTATAATGCTCATTTTAGCTATAGCATTACTACCAATACCTATGCCGATGAGCCGCCCCAACTTATTCCATCGGTGGTATACTTCCAGCAAGGTACCATTAAAGAATACAGTGCTGGGCTGCAATTTAAGACCCGAAATGTAAATTTAGGTCTCTGGTATAAAGGTAGTGGTGTTCAGCAAGATGCGGTTGCATTTACTCTTATTTTAGATTTATTTCCACGAAGAGATACCTACGATAAATTGCGGGTAGGCGTAAGTCACGATGCCACCACCTCTAAATTAAGCTGGGGTAAAACAGCTGGCACAACCGAAGCCGCACTGAACTATGAAATCATTTTCCCAAATAGTTCAAAATCATATAATAATCAGAATAGTGGTAAACGTTGCTATGATTTTTACTAGCAGAACCTAAGCCAAACGGCTTTCCTAGCGATATTTTTAAAATAAGTGATTATTTTTTTAAAATTATCTCAGAAGTGTTTGATAATTAATAAGCGTTTCCTATCTTTGCCGTCCCTTTAGAGGGGTTTACCATGTCTTGAACGAAGCCCTACTGCTTCGATGGACACAAACGAATTAAGAAAAATGTCAGGAATTATTGGAAAAAAAGTAGGAATGACCAGCATTTTCGATGCTGAAGGGAAAAACATCCCCTGTACTGTTATCGAAGCTGGGCCTTGCGTAGTTACTCAACTACGTACCGTCGATGCCGACGGCTACACTGCCGTTCAGTTGGCTTTCGACGAGAAAAAAGAGAAAAACACTACTGGTGCACTAAAAGGTCATTTTGCGAAAGCAAAAACGACTCCAAAGCGTAAATTAGTTGAGTTTAAAACCTTTGAAGACGAAAAAACCCTAGGAGATACCATAACCGTTGAAATTTTCGCTGAAGGCGATTTTGTTGACGTTGTAGGTACTTCAAAAGGTAAAGGTTTTCAAGGGGTTGTTAAACGTCACGGATTTGCCGGTGTGGGTGGCCAAACTCACGGTCAGCACAATAGATTGCGTGCACCAGGTTCATTAGGAGCGTCTTCATGGCCTTCTAAAGTATTTAAAGGTATGCGTATGGCCGGCCGTATGGGTGGCGATCGTGTTAAAATTCAAAACCTTGAAGTATTGAAAGTGTATCCAGAGCACAACTTAATGGTAGTTAGCGGATCTATTCCGGGAGCTAAAGGTTCTTACGTTATAGTGGATAAATAAGATGGAAGTTAAAGTAGTAAATATTTCAGGTAAAGAAACAGGTGCCAAGGTGCAACTTCCTGATGCGATTTTCGGGGTAACCCCGAATGATCACGCCATTTATTTAGACGTAAAGCAATACTTAGCTAACCAACGCCAAGGAACGCATAAATCTAAACAACGTAATGAAATTGCCGGTTCAACCCGTAAATTATATAAACAAAAAGGTACAGGTGGGGCTCGTGCCGGTAGCATTAAATCACCATTGTTTAATGGTGGTGGTCGTGTATTCGGTCCGCAACCACGTGATTACAGTTTTAAATTAAATAAGAAATTGAAATCATTGGCTCGTAAATCAGCCCTAACGTACAAAGCACAAGATAACAACATTGTGGTTTTAGAAGATTTTAGCTTTGATTCTATTAAAACTAAAAACTACATCAAATTGGTAAGCGATTTAAAAGTTGCTGATCAAAAAACCCTATTGGTGTTACCAGCTGCAAATAACAATGTGTATTTATCAAGCAGAAATCTGAAGAAAGCAAAAGTGGTTACCGCCGCCGACCTTAACACGTACGATGTGTTAAACGCAGGCACACTCTTGTTAACTACAGAAACTGTTAAAAAATTGGAGGAGGCATTTGCCAAATAAGATGGAAATTTTAAAGAAACCAATTTTAACAGAAAAAGCAACCGGCTTAACCGAAAAGTTAAACCGTTATGCTTTCCAAGTTGATCCCAAAGCCAATAAATTACAAATTAAGGATGCAATCCAAAAGATGTATGGCGTAACTATTGAAGCAGTAAATACTTTAGTAGTTTCAGGAAAAGTTAAAAGTCGTGGCACTAAAGCTGGAGTAGTATCAGGTAGAACACCTAAATACAAAAAAGCTATTGTTACGCTTAAAGAAGGTGAAGTTATTGACTTTTATAGCAATATTTAATTAGATCATGGCAGTAAAAAGATTTAAACCGGTTACCCCGGGTACCCGCTTCAGAGTAGGTGCCGATTATTCGGATGTAACAACCAACGTACCAGAAAAGTCGTTGGTAGTTGCCATCAAAAAATCGGGTGGTAGAAACAATACCGGTAAAATGACTATGCGTTATCTCGGTGGGGGGCACAAAAAAGCTTACCGATTGATTGACTTTAAACGCGATAAACACGATATCCCCGCAACTGTTGCCACAATTGAGTACGATCCTAACCGTACGGCTCGTATTGCCTTGGTAAATTATGCCGATGGTGAAAAACGTTACATCATTGCTCCGAATGGTTTGCAAGTAGGTCAGGTACTAGTATCTGGCGCCACTGCTGCTCCGGAAGTAGGTAACGCCATTCCATTGAAAAACATACCACTGGGATCTATTATCCACAACATTGAGTTAAATCCTGGACAAGGAGCATCTATTGCTCGTTCTGCCGGAACATATGCTCAGTTATCAGCTCGTGATGGTAAATATGCCATCATTAAGCTGCCTTCTGGCGAAACCCGTATGATCTTGTCAACATGTATGGCTACAATTGGTAGCGTATCCAATGCCGAGAAATCAAACGAAGTATTAGGTAAAGCCGGAAGAAACCGTTGGTTAGGACGCCGCCCAAGAGTTAGAGGTGTGGCTATGAACCCGGTAGATCACCCTATGGGTGGTGGTGAGGGCCGTTCATCAGGAGGTCACCCACGTTCACGTAAAGGTTTATTAGCTAAAGGCTTTAAAACCCGCAACAAGAAAAAAGCATCAGATCGTTACATCATTGAAAGAAGGAAGAAATAATGGCTCGTTCAATTAAAAAAGGTCCGTACATCGATCATAACTTAGAAAGTAAAGTACTTTCTCAGAATGAAAGCAACAAGAAAACAGTGATCAAAACCTGGTCACGTCGTTCTATGATTTCTCCGGATTTCGTTGGTCATACGTTTGCAGTACACAACGGGAATAAATTTATCCCTGTGTATGTTACAGAGAATATGGTTGGTCATAAATTAGGCGAATTCGCCCCAACCCGTACATTTAGAGGTCACGCTGATAAGAGAAAATAAGCAATGGAAGCAGTAGCAAAATTAAATAATTGCCCTACCTCACCACGTAAAATGAGATTAGTAGTTGATCTTATTCGTGGCGAACGTGTAGAAAAAGCATTATACATTTTAAAGTACACCAACAAAGAAGCGGCAATAAGAGTTGAAAAACTATTATTGTCAGCTATCAAAAATTGGGAAGCTAAAAATGAAGGCCAACGCCCCGAAGACAGTGAATTGTTTGTAAAAACAGTTATGGTTGACGGCGGACGCCAATTGAAGCGTTTAAGACCAGCCCCGCAAGGTCGCGGTTATAGAATTCGTAAGCGTTCTAACCACGTTACGTTGGTGGTAGATAGTAAAAATAATGAAGTTAAAAACTAATTAGGAATGGGACAAAAAGCACATCCAATAGGTAACAGATTAGGAATCATCAAAGGTTGGGATTCTAACTGGTTCGGTGGCAATAAGTACGCTGATAAATTAGTTGAAGACGAAAAAATTCGTAAATACCTAGCTGCACGTATCAATAAAGGTGGCGTTGCTAAAGTAGTTATAGAACGTACCTTAAAACGCATTACAGTAACCATTCACACTGCCCGTCCGGGTATTGTAATTGGTAAAGGTGGTGCCGAGGTAGATAAAATTAAAGAAGAGTTAAAAAAACTGACTAAAAAGGACGTTCAAATCAACATCTTCGAAATCAAACGTCCAGAATTAGATGCTCGTTTAGTAGGCGAAAGTATTGCAAAACAACTAGAGGCTCGTATTTCTTTCCGTAGAGCAATGAAAATGTCTATCCAATCAACCATGAGAATGGGAGCTGAAGGTATCAAAATCATGTGTTCAGGCCGTTTAGGTGGAGCAGAGATGGCCCGTACCGAACAATACAAAGACGGTAGAATTCCATTACATACATTCCGTGCCGATATTGATTATGCTTTATCTGAAGCATTAACCACTTACGGTAAAATTGGTATTAAAGTATGGATTTGTAAAGGTGAAGTATACGGTAAACGCGATTTATCTCCAAATATTGGCCAAACAGCCGGTGTACGTACCCGTGGCGAAGTAGCTCCTCCATTTGGTGGAAACGACCGTCGCCCAGGTGGTAACGACCGTAGAGGCGGTGGTGGTGCTGGTGCTGGTGCAAACCGTGGTGGTGGATTTAAAGGAAAAAATAAATAAGATTTATAACGCATCGTTTAACGATAAATAAATAAATAGCAATGTTACAGCCAAAAAGAACGAAGTTCAGAAAGATGCAGAAGGGAAGAATGAAAGGTCTCACCGGTCGTGGTGCAGAATTAGCATTCGGTTCTTTCGGAATTAAAACTTTAGAAGCAGCCTGGATTACCAGCCGCCAGATTGAAGCAGCCCGTATCGCCGTTACCCGTTTTATGAAACGTGAAGGTCAGGTGTGGATTCGTATTTTCCCTGATAAACCGGTTACTAAAAAACCAGCAGAGGTACGTATGGGTAAAGGTAAAGGTGCTCCCGAATATTGGGTAGCAGTTGTTCGCCCGGGACGTATGATTTTTGAAGCCGAAGGTGTGTCTTTAGAAGTGGCTAAAGAAGCATTGCGTTTAGCCGCTCAAAAATTACCGGTTCAAACAAGATTTGTAACACGTAGAGATTACGTAGAAGCATAAATTAGTTAGCGTGGGTTAATCACTCACTCGAACACAATTTTAAAAAGATGAAATACTCAGAAATAACAGAGCTATCAACAGAAGAATTAGTAGCTCGTATTGGCGAAGAAAAAGCAAATCTCACTAAATTGAAATTTGCGCATGCAGTTTCTGCTATTGAAAATCCATTACGGATTAACAAAGTAAGAAAAGACATTGCTCGTTTGAATACCGAACTGACTAATCGTAAAGCTGCAGAAGCAGTAAACCAGTCTGCTGAATAAGTTTAATAAAAGTCGAAATGGAAAGACAATTAAGAAAAACAAGAACCGGGTTGGTAGTAAGCAACAAAATGGATAAATCTATTGTTGTGGCGGTTGAACGTAAAGTGAAGCACCCGATCTATGGTAAGTTCGTTAAGAAAACTACCAAATTTATGGCTCATGACGAGGCTAACACGTGTGGCATTGGCGACACGGTGTTGATAATGGAAACTCGTCCGCTGAGTAAATCTAAGAACTGGAGATTAGTTGAAATTTTAGAAAGAGCTAAGTAATGGTACAACAGGAATCAAGATTAAATGTTGCTGACAACAGCGGAGCCAAAGAAGTTTTGGTAATTCGTGTGTTAGGAGGTACCGGTAAGCGTTATGCTTCACTGGGCGACAAAATTGTCGTTACCGTAAAAAGTGCTATCCCAGCTGGTAACATTAAAAAAGGTACGGTTTCAAAAGCCGTAGTGGTAAGAACCAAAAAAGAAGTTAGACGCAAAGACGGGTCGTACATTCGTTTCGACGATAATGCGGCGGTATTGCTAAACGCTCAGGACGAACCACGTGGTACACGTATTTTTGGCCCAGTTGCCAGAGAATTGCGTGAAAAACAGTTCATGAAAATTGTATCCTTAGCACCAGAGGTATTGTAATATGGAAAGAAAAAATAACAAACAGCCTAAATTAAAAATCCGTAAAGGAGATCTAGTGCAAGTAATTGCAGGCGACTCTAAAGGTAAACAAGGCAAAGTATTAGAGGTAATATTAGCCACTAGTAGAATAGTTGTAGAAGGCGCTAACTTGGTATCAAAACACACCAAGCCAAACGCTGCCAACCCTAACGGAGGTATTGTGAAAAAAGAAGCCGCTCTCCATGTATCAAACCTCATGGTAGTTGATGCAAAAAGTGGTAAACCAACTCGTGTGGGTAAACAAAAAAATGCCAATGGAAAGTCCATTCGTGTAGCTAAAAAATCTGGGGAGGAAATTAAGTAATGACGTACGTACCAAGATTAAAGACAAAATATTCAGACGAGATTCGCAGCTCGTTGAAAGAGAAATTCCAATACAAAAGTGTAATGGAAGTTCCAAAATTGCAGAAAATTTCAATCAACCAAGGTGTTGGTGGTGCTACTACTGATAAAAAATTGATTGAAAATGCCATTAAAGAAATGACCACTATTACTGGTCAACAAGCAGTGGCTACATTATCTAAAAAAGATATTTCAAACTTCAAATTGCGTAAAGGCATGCCAGTAGGTGTGCGTGTAACGCTACGCGATAATACCATGTTCGAGTTTTTAGATCGTTTGGTAGCTGTAGCATTACCACGTATCCGCGATTTCAAAGGTATTAACGATAAAGGATTTGATGGCCGAGGTAACTATACCTTAGGTGTAACAGAACAAATCATTTTCCCAGAGATTAATATTGATCAAATCAATAAAATTGCGGGTATGGATATCACCTTTGTAACTTCTGCTAAAACAGATGTAGAAGCATTGGAATTATTAAAACAATTCGGTTTACCATTTAAGAATCAACAAGCTAATGGCTAAAGAAGGTTTAAAAGCACGTGAAGTAAAACGTGCCAAATTAGTAGCAAAATACGCTGACAAAAGAGCGGCATTAAAAGCTGCAGGCGATTTAGTAGGCTTAGATAAATTGCCTAAAAACTCGTCGCCAGTTCGTTTACACAACCGTTGTAAATTAACCGGCCGTCCACGTGGTTACATGCGTCAATTTGGTATTTCAAGGGTAACATTCCGAGAAATGGCCTTAGACGGAAAAATCCCGGGGATTAGAAAAGCAAGCTGGTAAAACAGTCCTGAGTGTTGAGCGATCAGTTTGGAGTATTTTCCAAGCTAAGAACTCCAAACTCCAAACTAGAATATTAACCGATGAAAGGTCCTTAGTGGAAACCCTCATCATAAACTATAAAAATGAATACAGATCCAATAGCAGATTATCTTACGAGAGTAAGGAATGCCATTAAGGCCAACCACAGGGTTGTTGAAATTCCTGCATCAAACCTTAAAAAGGAAATTACTAAAGTACTTTTTGATAAAGGTTACATTACGAACTACAAATTTGAGGATACTACCGCTCAAGGCATTATCAAAATTGCGTTGAAGTACCATCCAATAACTAAAGTTCCTGCTATTCGCACCATTACACGTGTGAGTAAGCCCGGTTTGAGAAAATATGCAGGTGTAGAACGCTTGCCACGTGTATTAAATGGTTTAGGTATCGCAGTATTATCTACCTCTAAAGGTGTAATGACTGATAAAGAAGCCCGCAACCTTAATATCGGTGGTGAGGTATTGTGTTACGTTTATTAATCAGGAGGAAGAACGATGTCAAGAATAGGAAAAGCTCCAATCAGTATCCCGGCCGGTGTAACCGTAACCGTATCAGATACAAACTTAGTGACCGTAAGCGGTCCTAAAGGTACCTTATCACAAGATGTAGATACCGATATTAAAATAGTTCAAGAAGGCGACATCTTAACTGTTGTGCGTCCATCTGAACAAAAGCGCCACAAAGCGTTACACGGATTATACCGTTCGTTAATTTTTAACATGGTATTTGGTGTAACAGAAGGCTATAAAGTAGAACAAGAATTAGTTGGTGTAGGTTACCGTGCTACGAATACAGGTAATACCCTGGATTTAGTATTGGGATATTCTCACCATTTTGTGTTCGAAATACCGAGAGAAATTAAGGTAGCAACTACCGCTGAAAAAGGTAAAAACCCTACCATTATTTTAGAAAGTATCGACAAACAACTATTAGGTCAAGTAGCAGCGAAAATACGTTCGTTACGTGCACCAGAGCCTTATAAAGGAAAAGGTATCAAGTTTGTTGGTGAAGTATTACGTAAAAAAGCAGGTAAGTCTGCAGCTAAAAAATAATCATCATGGCAGGAATTAAATTATCTCGTAGAGAGCGAATTAAAAGAGGAATCAGAAAAAGATTATCCGGTTCTGCTGAGCGTCCACGTTTATCTGTTTACAGATCTAACAAAGGCATTTATGCTCAAATTATCGATGATAATACCGGTAAAACCATTGTATCAGCATCATCTATCTCTAAAGATTTTAGTGCAAAAGGAAATAAATCAGAGCAATCTAAAGCGGTGGGCAAAGCAGTAGCTGAAAAAGCACTTGCAGCTGGCATTAAACAGGTAGTTTTTGATAGAAATGGTTATTTATACCATGGTCGTGTTCAGTCATTAGCTGAAGGCGCACGTGAAGCTGGTTTAAACTTTTAATACAAGAAAAAGATGTCAACTATCAATATAAAAAGAGTAAAATCGAGCGAAATCGAATTAAAAGATCGCTTAGTAAGCATCCAGCGTGTTGCCAAGGTAACCAAAGGTGGTCGTACCTTCAGTTTTTCAGCTATCGTAGTGGTAGGTGACGAGAATGGAGTAGTAGGCTACGGTTTAGGTAAAGCTAAAGAGGTAACTGAAGCCATTGCTAAAGGTGTAGACGATGCTAAAAAGAACTTGGTTAAAGTTCCAATTATCAACAATACTATTCCTCATGAGCAAATTGGTAAGTTTTCTGGGGGCTTTGTATTTCTTAAACCTGCTGCAAACGGTACCGGTGTAATTGCTGGTGGTGCCATGCGTGCAGTATTAGAAAGTGCAGGCGTACACAACGTATTGGCAAAATCAAAAGGGTCGTCTAACCCACACAACGTGGTAAAAGCAACTGTATCTGCTTTATCGCAATTGCGTGATGCGTATACTGTGGCTCAACAACGTGGAGTAGATTTGAATAAAGTATTTAACGGATAATGATCATGGCTAAGATTAAAATTACCCAAATTAAGAGCGTAATCGATAGAAGCGAACGCCAGAAAAAAACCATGCAGGCTTTAGGTTTAAGTAAAATTAGCCAGTCTGTTGAAGTAGAAGCTACCCCGGCCATTATCGGGATGGTGAGAAAAGTTAATCATTTAGTAGCCGTAGAAAGCATTTAATTATGAACTTAAGTAATTTAAAACCTGCAGAAGGTTCAACAAAAAATAGAAAACGTATTGGCCGTGGTACCGGATCGGGCCGTGGTGGTACGTCAACCCGTGGACACAAAGGTGCGGGCTCACGTTCAGGCTACAAAAGTAAAGTAGGTTTTGAGGGTGGTCAAATGCCATTGCAACGTCGTGTACCTAAAGTAGGGTTCAAAAACGTAAACCGCATTGAGTATGTGGGTATCAACTTAGATACTTTACAAACGTTGGCTGATAAATTTAAACTATCAGCTATTGATTTTGATGTGTTAAAAGCTCACGGTTTGGCTTCTAAAAACGACTTGGTAAAAATCCTAGGTCGTGGCGAAGTAAAATCTAAATTAGAAGTTAAGGCTCACGCTTTTACTGCTACCGCTCAAAAAGCAATTGAAGCAGCAGGCGGAACCAGCGTTAAATTGTAAGCATGAAAAAGCTGTTCACCACACTATCCAACATTTGGAAAATTGAAGATTTAAGAGCGAGAATTTTATTCACGCTCTTATGTCTTTTAATATACCGTATAGGTTCGTTTATTGTATTGCCAGGGGTAAACCCAGCATCGTTAAACACCGAAGAAAAAGAAGGTCTATTAGGCCTTTTGAATATGTTTGCTGGTGGATCTTTCTCTAGAGCTTCTATATTCGCCTTGGGTGTAATGCCGTATATTTCTGCTTCTATTGTGATGCAATTGTTAGGCATTGTAGTTCCATATTTTCAAAAATTACAAAAAGACGGTGAAACTGGTCGTAAAACCATCAATCAATTCACCCGCTATTTAACTATTATTATTACGGCATTACAGGCTACAGCTTATGTGAGTTCTCAAATTGAGGCCGATGCTAAAATTATGTCTGAGCCGTTATTTACTATTTCTTCCATGTTTATTTTAACTGCAGGCACCTTATTTGTAATGTGGTTAGGAGAAAAAATTACCGATAAAGGTATTGGTAATGGTATCTCATTAATCATTATGGTGGGTATTATTGCGCAATTGCCTTACGGTATTTTCGCCGAATTTGCTACCCGCATGGAGGGCAATGGAGGTTTAATTCCATTTATTGTTGAGATTGCTGCTTTGTTTTTTGTGGTGATGTTTACTATTTTAATTGTACAAGGGGTGCGTAAAATACCTGTACAGTATGCTAAAAAACAAGTAGGTTCTAAACAGTTAGGCGGAGTTCGTCAGTATATCCCTTTAAAAGTAAATGCAGTGGGTGTAATGCCTATCATTTTTGCTCAGGCGATTATGTTTATTCCGGCAACCATGATGCAGTTCTTTCCGAATTCACAGTCTTCTATTTTGGCTTCGTTTAGTGATTATACCTCATTGGCCTATAACCTGACCTTTGCCTTGTTAATTATTGTATTTACATTTTTCTATACAGCCATTACAGTTAATCCAACTCAAATGTCTGACGATATGAAGAAAAACGGCGGCTTTGTACCTGGAATTAAACCTGGTAAAACCACCGGAGATTATATTGATGCAATTGTATCTAAAGTAACCTTACCGGGTGCTGTATTTTTGGCCATTATTGCTATTCTTCCATCCTTTGCGAATAAGCTTGGGGTAAATAGCCAATTTGCCCATTTCTATGGTGGTACTTCTCTATTAATTTTAGTAGGAGTAGTATTAGATACCTTGCAACAAATTGAAAGTCACTTATTAATGCGTCATTACGACGGGTTAATGCAATCAGGTAGAATTAAGGGTCGTAACCCAGGTTCAGCTGGAGCAATTTAATGTTCCATGTCAAAAATCTATTATAAGTCTATCGAAGAGATAGCACTCATAAAAGAGAGTTCTTTGCTTCTTTCAAAAACTCACGGAGAAATTGCCAAGGCAATTGCCCGGGGAGTAACTACCGCTTCGCTAAATGAATTAGCGGAAACGTATATCAAAGATCATGGTGGAATTCCAGCCTTTTTAAATTATGGTGGTTTCCCATATTCTTTATGCATCTCTATTAATGATCAGGTGGTGCACGGATTTCCGAGTGCTTATGTGCTTAAAGAGGGTGATTTAGTCTCGGTTGATTGCGGCGTAATTTTAAATGATTTTTACTCCGATTCGGCCTTTACTTATCCAATTGGAGAAATATCGGCAGAACATGCCCAACTGCTTAAAGTAACCAAAGAGTGTTTAGCATTAGGTATTGAAAAAGCGGTAGTTGGCAATAGAACTGGTGATATAGGTTTTGCTATTCAAGAGCATGCTGAAAAGCATGGATATGGCGTGGTAAGAGAATTGGTAGGTCACGGGGTGGGCGTAAAGCTTCACGAAAAACCAGAAGTACCTAACTATGGTAAACGAGGCAGTGGTGTTAAATTGGAAGAAGGTATGGTAATAGCCATAGAGCCCATGATTAACCTGGGTAAAGCTGGGGTTAAGTTTTGGGAAGATGGCTGGACCGTAAGTACTATGGATGCGAAAGCATCAGCTCATTATGAGCATACAGTAGCAATAAAGAAAGGAAAAGCAGAAGTTTTAACTACTTTCCAATTTATAGAAGAAGTTTTAGATTAAATATTTAAAAATTCAGAAAATTTTATTTAATTTTGCGTCCCCGATAATACGGGTTTAATTGAGTAGTAATCAATAAAATATGGCCAAACAGGCTTCGATTGAACAAGACGGCATAATTAAAGAAGCGTTATCAAACGCAATGTTTCGTGTAGAATTAGAAAACGGACACGAAATTATTGCGCATATATCAGGTAAAATGCGGATGCATTACATTAAAATTTTACCTGGCGATAAAGTAAAACTAGAAATGTCGCCTTATGATTTATCAAAAGGCAGAATAACGTATAGATATAAATAAAGATGAACCAAACATGCTGCGTGTAGCATGTGCGCTCCATCTTACGAAAGATAAAAAAACCAATAGAGATGAAAGTTAGAGCATCCATTAAAAAGCGTAGTGTTGATTGTAAAATCATTCGCCGTAAAGGAAAACTTTTTGTGATTAACAAAAAGAATCCGAAGTATAAACAACGTCAAGGATAATAAAATTCGCTAAAAAATATGGCAAGGATATCAGGTATTGATTTACCAAGAAACAAAAGAGGAGAAATAGGGCTAACCTACATTTATGGTATTGGCAGATCTACAGCGCAAGGCATTTTAGATAAAGCCGGTATTAGCTACGATGTAAAGGTGCAAGACTGGACAGATGCCCAGTTAACACTGATTCGTAACTTCATCAACGATGAGGTTAAAGTAGAAGGTGCTCTACGTTCTGAAGTTCAATTGAATATCAAACGCTTAATGGATATTGGTTGCTACCGCGGCTTACGTCACCGTAAAGGCTTGCCTACTCGTGGACAGCGTACCAAAAACAACTCACGTACCCGTAAAGGAAAACGTAAAACAGTTGCTAACAAGAAAAAAGCTACTAAATAATAGATAGATACGAGTTGTGAGATTGTAGATATGAGAATCATATCGTTTAATCCGCTCAAATCTGGAATAACAAGATAAAAATTAGCATAAGAGTGCCGGGGTAGAAAAAGTTACTACCTCAAGTCTCTTATCTGAAATCTAAAAAGAACATGGCAAAAACTAAAAAAGTAACCAAAAAACGTATTGTTGTTATCGAGCCTGTTGGTCAGGCACACATCAATGCTACTTTTAACAATATTATTGTAACCCTTACCAACAACCAAGGACAAACTATTTCTTGGTCATCTGCTGGTAAAATGGGTTTTAAGGGTTCTAAAAAGAATACCCCGTATGCTGCCGGTCAAGCTGCTTCCGATTGCGGAAAAGTAGCCCACGATTTAGGCTTGCGTAAAGTAGAAGTATTTGTAAAAGGTCCGGGTTCTGGTCGCGAATCAGCTATCCGTACATTACAAACAGTAGGAATTGATGTCTTATTAATTAAAGACATCACCCCGATGCCACACAATGGCTGTCGTCCTCCGAAACGTAGAAGAGTTTAATCAACCAATTTTTTAAAGCTAAGATTCGCCCCGTATAGCGGGAACGATACTTTAAAACACACAAACATGGCAAGATACACCGGACCTAAGTCCAAAATCGCCCGTAGATTCAGAGAGCCAATTTTTGGCCCTGATAAGGCACTAGAAAGAAAAAATTACGGTCCTGGTATGCACGGACCAAACAAGCGTAGAGGTAAACAATCTGAATACGCTGTTCAGTTACAAGAAAAACAAAAAGTTAAATACACCTACGGAGTTTTAGAACGTCAGTTCGAAAACTTGTTCCACAAAGCATCTTCTAAAGATGGTATTACGGGTGAAAACTTATTAAAATTCTTAGAAGCCCGTTTAGATAACGTGGTTTATCGTTTAGGCATTGCCCCAACCCGTTCTGGAGCCCGCCAATTGGTTTGTCACAAACACATTACCGTGAATGGTGAAGTGGTAAACATCGCATCGTACAGCGTACGTTCTGGTGATGTGGTAGCCGTTCGTGAGCGTTCACAAACTTTAGAAGCCATTACCCAATCGGTAGCTGGCCGTACCATCAACAAATTCAGTTGGTTAGAGTGGGATGCAAAAAACCTTACAGGTAAGTTTTTAAACTTACCTAATCGCGACGAAATTCCAGAAAATATTAAGGAAAACTTAATCGTCGAATTATACTCTAAATAAGCTGATCATCCTGAGTTTTTATGCTCAGGATTGTTCATTTATGTTAAACTAACATTTAAATTAAACGATATAATGGCAATATTAGCATTTCAAAAACCAGATAAGGTAATTATGCAGAAATCAACAGATTTCGATGGTACGTTTGAATTTCGTCCCTTAGAACCTGGTTTCGGTGTTACCATTGGTAATGCTTTACGCAGAATTTTGCTTTCTTCATTAGAAGGATACGCAATTACTTCTGTACGTTTCTCTGGTGTATCTCATGAGTTTTCTACCATTAAAGGTGTAGTAGAAGATGTAACCGAGATCATTTTGAACCTGAAACAAGTTCGTTTCAGCAAAACTGGCGATTCTGGTGATTCAGAAAAAATCTTTGTAATTATCAATGGCCAAGATCAATTTAAAGCCGGTGATATCACTAAATTCTCGAATAACTTTACCGTATTAAACCCCGATTTAGTGGTTTGCAATATGGAATCATCAGTTACTTTAGAAATTGAGTTAACTGTAAATAAAGGTCGTGGATATATCTCTGCAGAAGAAAACAAAAATGCCGACGCTTTAGTAGGTGTAATTGCTATCGACTCTATTTATACCCCGATTAAAAATGTTAAATATACCATCGAAAACTTTCGTGTAGAACAAAAAACTGACTACGAGAAATTGGTATTAGATATTTCTACCGATGGTTCTATCCACCCGGAAGAAGCATTGAAAGAAGCAGCTAAAATTTTGATTCACCATTTCATGTTATTCTCTGATGAGAACATCATGTTAGAATCTCAAGCTAAAGAAGAAACCAAAGAAGTTGACGAAGAAATTTTACACATGCGTAAAATCTTGAAAACCGAATTGGTAGATCTAGATTTATCTGTACGTGCCCTAAACTGCTTAAAAGCAGCCGACATTCGTTCGCTTGCTGAGTTAGTTTCTTACGACGTAGCGGATATGCTTAAATTCAGAAACTTTGGTAAAAAATCATTAACCGAAATTCAAGACTTAGTAAAATCTAAAGGCTTATCATTCGGCATGAACCTGTCTAAATTTAAATTAGACGAAGAATAATACAACAATTTATAAGCGACGTGTTCGTAATTCCCTCACTAGAGACGGTACGATCACGAAAAACGAAGAACAATGAGACACGGAAAAAAAATCAATCACTTAGGCCGCACCGATACCCATCGCAAGGCTATGCTGGCCAATATGGCCTCTTCGCTTATTTTACACAAGCGCATTACCACTACCTTGGCTAAAGCAAAAGCGTTACGCCAATATGTAGAACCTTTAATTACCAAATCTAAAAGCGATACTACACACTCACGTCGTACTGTATTTAGCTATTTAAAAGATAAAGAAGCGGTAACTATTTTATTCCGCGAAATAGCAGAGAAAGTAGCTACCCGTCCTGGTGGATACACTCGTATTTTAAAATTGGCCAACCGTTTAGGTGATAATGCAGAAATGTCTATCATTGAGTTGGTTGATTACAATACAACCTTTACCCAGGGTGCCGAAGCCGGTGCTGCTAAAAAGAAAAGCCGTAGAGGTGGTGCTGCAACAGGCAAAGCTAAAGTTGCAGATGCTCCTGTAGTAGCTAAAGAAGTAATAGAAACTGCCCCTGTAGCTGAAGAAGTAGCCGAAGAGGCACCAATTGTTGAAGAGGTTGTAGAAACTCCAGTAGAAGTAGTTGCAGATGAAACGCCAATTGCAGAGGAAGTTGCAGAAACTCCAGTTGCTGAAGTTGCAGAAGAAGCACCAGCAGCCGATGCTGATGAAAAAGCTCCTGAAGACCCTGCTGCTTAATAAGCAAAACATACACATTTAAAAGCCCCGAACAACCGTTCGGGGCTTTTTTTCTGCCATCCTGTCATAAGTGGGGTGGCTTTTTCAGGTCTAAAAAAATCCATTTCTGCCAATTCGGTGGCTTTTAAGGCTTGGCATGTTGCTTGTTACTAAGCTAGTAATTCAATAGATCATTGAATACATTAAGAAAAGAAAATTATGTCAAAAATTATTGGAATCGATTTAGGAACTACCAACTCATGTGTTGCCGTAATGGAAGGTAACGAACCGGTAGTAATTGCCAACAGCGAAGGTAAACGTACTACCCCATCGGTAGTGGCCTTTGTAGAAAATGGAGAACGTAAAGTGGGCGATCCTGCCAAGCGTCAAGCCATTACCAATCCCGAAAAAACCATCTCATCTATTAAGCGCTTTATGGGCAATAGCTTTGATGAAGTAAAAAAAGAAACCAGCCGTGTACCGTATAAGGTAGTAAAAGGCGATAACAATACGCCACGTGTAGAAATAGACGGCCGTAACTATACCCCTCAAGAATTATCGGCCATGATTTTGCAGAAAATGAAAAAAACTGCAGAAGACTTTTTAGGCCAAGAAGTTACCGAAGCGGTAATTACCGTTCCGGCCTATTTTAACGATGCCCAACGCCAAGCAACGAAAGAAGCAGGTGAGATTGCCGGTTTAACCGTAAAACGTATTATAAACGAGCCTACTGCTGCTGCCTTAGCCTATGGTTTAGATAAAGCAGGCAAAGAAATGAAAATCGTAGTGTTCGATTGCGGTGGCGGTACCCACGACGTTTCTGTTTTGGAACTTGGCGATGGCGTATTTGAAGTAAAAGCTACCGATGGCGACACCCATTTAGGTGGCGATGATTTCGATCATATCATTATTGAATGGCTAGCCCAAGAGTTTAAAGCAGAAAATGGCATGGATTTACATCAAGATCCAATGGCTTTGCAACGCTTAAAAGAAGCTGCCGAAAAAGCGAAGATTGAATTATCGAGCAGCAATCAAACTGAAATTAACTTACCCTACATCACTGCCGATAAAAGTGGACCGAAACACTTGGTGCGTACTCTAAGCCGTGCAAAATTTGAGCAATTGGCCGAGAGTTTAATTAAACGTACCATCGATCCATGTAAATCAGCCTTAAAAAATGCCGGCTTAAAAACCAGTGATATTGATGAAATTATTTTAGTTGGTGGTTCTACTCGTATTCCAGCTATTCAAGAAGCGGTAAAAGCTTTCTTCGGAAAAGAGCCTTCAAAAGGGGTAAACCCAGATGAAGTAGTAGCTATTGGTGCTGCTATTCAAGGTGGTGTATTAACCGGAGAAGTTAAAGATGTACTGTTATTAGACGTTACCCCACTTTCTTTAGGTATAGAAACTATGGGCAGTGTAATGACCCGATTAATTGAGTCGAACACCACCATTCCAACAAAAAAATCGGAAACATTCTCTACCGCATCAGATAACCAGCCATCGGTAGAAATTCATATTTTACAAGGTGAGCGCCCTATGGCCAATCAAAACCGTACCATTGGTCGTTTCCACCTAGACGGATTACCGCCTTCACCTCGTGGAGTTCCACAAATTGAAGTGACTTTTGATATTGATGCTAACGGTATTTTACACGTAAGCGCTCAAGATAAAGCCACCGGTAAAGAGCAAAAAATCCGTATCGAAGCTTCTTCTGGCTTAACCGATGAAGAAATTAAGAAAATGAAAGACGAAGCCGAAGCAAATGCCGAAGCGGATAAAAAAGCAAAAGAAGAAGTAGATAAATTAAATGCAGCCGATGCCTTGATTTTCTCTACCGAAAAGCAATTGAAAGAGTACGGTGATAAAATCTCGGCAGATAAGAAAACGCCTATTGAAACAGGTTTGAAAAAACTACAAGATGCGTTTGCTGCTAAAAATTTAGAAGATATGGAAACCGCACAAACTGAATTGCAAGAAGCATGGAATGCCGCTTCTGAAGAAATGTACAAAGCTACGCAAGAAGCAGGTGCCCAAGGTGCTCCTTCTGAAGGCCCGGCTGATAACAGCGACCAAGTAACGGATGTAGATTTCGAAGAAGTAAAAGACGACGATAAGAAATAAGTCGTAATTAGTCTCTAATACAAAAAAGCCCTCCCGAAATTCGGGAGGGCTTTTTTTATGGTATTTATGTTTGTTTAGTAGCCTATGCTGATGCTACTTGATTGATTCGCGATACTGGCAGAAGCAGTGCCATTGGCAGCACGACTAATGGCCATTCTTTTTCCATTTACCACTATATTTTTGACTTTGGTATCAAAACCATGCAATACGATGTTTAATTGTGTAAAGCGTGAGCTAAAGTTACCTACAACTTTTTCAACTAATACTTGTTTTTTTGCAGGTAAAAAGCTGATGTTGCGTTTGTAATAGTTACCTTTCTCGTTATCAAAAGAGCTACCGTCATCTTCATAATACACATAAGTGCTGCCTTTTTTGCCATTCCAAACGTGTATACTTAAAATTCCATCGCCTTTTTCGGAAGTGTTTTGTACCACGGCCTGCATCGGGATAATGCCTCCTGCTCGTACAAATACCGGTAAATCGCTTAGCGGTGCAGCTGCCTCAATGGTGCTATTTCCAGCAAAACTTACATCGCTACTTAAGCGATACCAGTCGCCGGCCGGCAAGTACACCGAGGTGCTGGTTTTGTTGCTTTCAACGGGAGCCACCAAAATATTATCGCCAAATAAGAACTCATTTTGATTCGCTTCTTTATACACTTCCGCATCGGTGGTATATTCAATAGCTAAACTACGTGCTACCGGTAGGCCCATTTGGGTACTCTTGTAAAAAGCCGAATAAATGTAAGGCAACAAACGGTAGCGCTGCTCAATATCTTTACGCATTACGGCTTCGGCCTCGGGGCCAAAGCGCCAAGGCTCTCTCATGGGGGCGTTAATTTCGGCATGGTTGCGAAACATAGGCGTGTATACGCCTAAAGAATTCCAACGCATCATTAATTCTGCCGATGGGTTTCCAATAAAGCCACCAATATCAACGCCAGTATACGACACACCACTTAAGCCTAAACTATTTACCAGACGCTGGCCCAAAAGCATGTGTGCATCGCTCGAGGCATTATCACCAGTCCAAACAGCCGAATAACGCTGAATACCGGCATAGGCTGCTCGGGTAAGTACAAAAGCTCGGCGACCTAAAATATCTTGGGTGCCCTCATAGGTTGCTCTCGACATTTGTAAACCATAACCATTCCGTGCTTCACGCAAGGTCATTTGTTTTCCTTTGGCACCAAATTGAATGATTTCAGGGATATTTTGCCCCCAAACTGCGGGCTCATTCATGTCGTTCCAAAAACCATCAATTCCTTTTTCGGTTAGTGCGCTAAATGATTTTCCCCACCAGTTACGAACTTCTGGGCGGTAAAAATCGGGGAAGTGGCAAGGACCCGGCCAAACCGTACCGGTGTAAAAATCGCCGTTGGGGTAGGTGGCAAAATAACCTTTTTGTACGCCCTCTTCGTATTGCTTGTAGCCTTTTTCTACTTTAATACCCGGGTCTACAATGGTTACCACATGAAAGCCCATGCCCTTTAACTGGTCGATTGTATTTTTAGGATTTGGGAAGTTTTTAGGGCTCCACGTAAATATTTTATAGGCATCCATATAATCGATGTCTAAATAGATGGCATCTACAGGTATTTTTTTATCGCGAAAGGTTTTGGCAATTTCCAATACCTGAGTATCGGGTTTATAGCTCCAACGGCATTGCTGGTAGCCCAAACTCCAAAGCGGAGGCATATTCATTCGGCCGGTTAACCAGGTATAATCTTCAATAAGTCTACTTACCGAGCTAGCCCCAAAGAAATAATAATTGAGTTCACCACCCTCTGCACCAAAATAGCTCATGCTATCATCGGTAGAGGCGCCAAAATTGAAAAAACTTTTATGGGTATTGTCGAAAAAGATACCATAGGTTGCCTTATCGTGTATGCCAATATAAAAAGGAATGGTTTTGTAAAGCGGATCTGCATTAAGGGCGTAGGCTGGTACATCGCTGTTCCAGTTTACGTAAGTGCTTCCTCTGCGGTCTAAATTTCCTGTTTTCTCCCCCAAGCCAATAAAACGTTCGTTGGGTAAAAGTTTACGGTAATTGCTTACCTGGGTGCCATTCCACGAAAGACCAATACGTTCATCATCTCCACTTAAAAAAGCGCCAGTTTTACTATTATAAAATGAAAACCGAACTGGACTTTTAGATATGCGTACTTGAATGGAATCGGTATTCACTAAAATTTCAGTGCTCGATTCAGTTAATTTGCTAAAGCCGCCGCTTGCCGTGCGAATAACGGCTTGGGAGCTATCGGGCTTAAAGGTTTGGTTTACCGCTCGTAAACGGATAATGCTAGGCTGATACACCGATAAAAATACTTGACCATTTTCGGCTCTAATTAATAAACCCTGTGCTGTTTGCGTGGTACTTTGTAGTTTACCTAATTGGGTACTTAATGTGCCGGTTTGTGCCGATAGGCTGATGCTGCCCGCAAGGAATGCCATGCAAAGGCTTAAAAATTTACGTTTAATCATGTTTTTGGTTAAAATATAAGTTTAAGTTAAGTATTCGCGAATAATCTGTTCTAGATTTTTTTCCTTTTCTACAATACTGCCTAGTAATTTAAATTGATTCAAACTTCGAACTAAATTTTGCTCGGGATAGGAGATGCGGTAATAGGTATTTCCTCGCAAATAATCACTTAAAAAGCGCAGCGCTTGCATGTAGAGTATAAATTTCCCTGCAAATAAGAGCTGGGTTTTTTCTTCTGCAGTTAATATTTCTGCCATTTCTGAAAGGTAACCACGCATCAGGGCCTTAAAATATTCCTCCCGAAGGGTGATTTTAGATAAATCGGCTTCATTTTCATCGTAGGCGCATAGGTAGGTGCGCATCATATCGCCCAGATCCGAGAGATAGTAACCGGGCATTAAAGTGTCTAAATCAATTACGCAAACTCCCGAATAGCTTTCATGGTGTAAAAGTACATTGCTTATTTTGGTGTCGTGGTGTTGTATCCGAAGAGGTAAGGTTTTTTTTAGATTCTCGAAAGTGTTTACTAGTTCTCGGTGTGCTAAAGCTAAGGCAATCGCTTTCGCTGCTGCTCCTTTTACCTGTTTGGGAGCTTTGGTTAAAGCCTGTTCAAATTGCTTAAAACGAAGGTTTAAATCGTGAAAAGCAGGAATGGTTTCTTTGAAATTGCCTAAAGGAATACCATCCAAAAGTCTACTTAATTCCCCGAATTTTTTGGCTGCCTCGTAAGCTTGTTTGGGGTCGCTAAGGGTATCAAAGGTTATTCCTTCGCTAATGAAAGGAAAAATTCGCCAATAGGAATCGGCTATTTTAGTGGTATAAGCACCTTTTTGATTGGTAATGGGTGCCAAAAAAAGATAATTGGGATCTTTTTCCTGTAAATAGGCTTGGCAGAGTTCAATATTTTGTTCAATGGCCTCGGGTTGGGTAAAAACCCGATGGTTAAGTTTTTGCACAATCCAACTTTGCTTGTTTCCTGTAGCAATATAGGTATCGTTAATGTGCCCAGAACCGACGGGTTCTATTTTCCAGCCCAGTACGGGAAGATTGTAAAGTTCCCATAGACCGCTAGGAATGGCTATTTCCATAGATTTGAAGGATACATACCCGCAGTTACCAAGGCATCGATGCTGGCTTGTACAATCGGCTTATCTTCTTTGTACGTCACCCCGAACCATTTGCTATCGGTTGGAAGTACTTTGAATTTCGCTTTGCCTTCTTTAATTAATTTTTCGGCTACCAGAGGGATGAAGAATTCAGCTTTCGGATTGTCTTTATTGGCCAATGCAAATGCTACAAACATCGCCACCGAATCTTCAAATACTTTGGGGGTAAAGCCCCAGAAATTCATCGAAACGGGCGTGTTGCTAGCTAAAGGGAATTCTACTCCGTTTTCCTCATACACTACATCGCTACCTTTGAAATAGACTTGGGTGCGTTCGTGAATATCGGTTAATAATCCCGCATCATTTACTTGGCACACACCACGAGATACCGAACCGTAATCGGATAAGGTTTTATTGATTTGGAAGCCCATTAAAGAGTAGGTTTCGTCGTTTACTTCGCTGGTTAAAAATTTAGCCATTTGCTCATACGAATCACGACTATAAAAATCATCGGCATTGATGACACAAAAAGGCTCTTTTACGGCATTTTTTGCGGCTAACACAGCGTGGGCAGTACCCCATGGTTTTGCTCGTTCAATTTCTTCGCTAATACTAAATGGGCTTAAGTCGTACGATTGGTACACATACTCGGTCGCAATTTTGTCTGCTAATTTTGGTTCAAAAATGGCTTTAAAGTTCTCGGCAAACTCTTCTCTAATAATAAACACTACTTTCCCAAAACCGGCCTTAATGGCATCGTAAATAGAATAATCGATGATGGTTTCGCCATTAGGGCCGAAGCCATCGATTTGTTTCATGCTGCCATACCGACTAGCCATGCCTGCGGCCAAAATTACTAGAGTGGGTTTCATTTATATTGTATAGGATTATTGAGTTCAAATTTTTATACTTGATACAAAATTAAGAATGTATCCCATAGAATGGTTATGCTGTCTTAATTAATTTGAACAACCAAATTAATACATGGAACGAAGAAAATTTTTAAAGACAAGCTTGGCCGCGGGCGCAGCAGCAACAATGCTTAATCCCACCGTATTGTTTGCGGCTAAACAGCCAAAAGTGCGCCTAGGGTTTATCGGCGTTGGTTTACGTGGTCGCGATCATCTTGAACTTTGCCTACAGCGTGATGATGTGGATATTATTGCCATAGCCGATCCGGATAGCAATAGCGCTTTAGAAGCACAAGCACTGATTGCTAAATACGGACGTAAACGGGCTATAGAATTTACCAAGGGTGATGAAGATTTTTTGAATCTCTTAAAACGAGAGGATATTGATGCCGTAATTATTGCCAGCCCCTGGGAATGGCACATTCCACAAGCCATTGCTGCTGTAAAAGCAGGTAAAATGCCAGCTGTAGAAGTTTGCGGTGCCAACGATTTACAAGAATGTTGGGATATTGTAGATGCGGTAGAAGAAACCCGCGTTCCCTTGTATATGATGGAGAATGTGTGTTATCGTAGAGATGTAATGGCCGTGCTCAATATGGCCCGTCAGGGTTTATTTGGCGAATTATTGCACTTGCAAGGAGGTTACCAGCACGATTTGCGGGAGGTAAAATTTAACGATGGAAAACAACCCTATGGCAAAGGGGTTGAGTTTGGCGAAAAAGGTTTTTCAGAAGCAAAATGGCGCACCAATCATTCTGTAAAGCGCAATGGGGAATTGTACCCTACGCATGGCTTAGGCCCAGTCGCAACAATGCTAGATGTGAACAGAGGCAATCGTTTAACTGCCTTGTCATCTGTGGCTACCAAAGCTCGTGGCTTACATAAATATATTGTTGCTCAGGCAGGCCCCGACCACCCGAATGCGAAGGTGAATTTTAAGCTGGGCGATATTGTAACTACCTCTATTCAAACAGCAAATGGTGAAACCATCGTGCTTTCGCACGATACCAGTTCTCCACGTCCGTATTCGTTAAACTTTAGGGTGCAAGGTACTAATGGCCTTTGGATGGACGATATGAATTCTATATATATACAAGGAAAAAGTCCTAGGGCGCATGTTTGGGAAAAAGATGAGGCTTATATGAAAGCTTACGACCATGCACTTTGGAAAAAATATGAAAATCAAGCCGAGGGTGCAGGCCACGGAGGAATGGATTTCTTTGTGATTAATTCCTTCATCGAATCGATAAAACGGAAAGAGCCTTTTGCCATGGATGTGTATGATTTGGCTACTTGGTATGCCATTACACCCTTGTCGGAAACCTCCATTGCCGAAGGAGGTTCCCTGCAACAAATACCTGATTTCACTCGTGGAAAATGGCTGAATCGGAAACCGATTTTTGCCCTAGACGAACTAGGCTACTAACAAAAAAGCCCCGAACATTTGTTCGGGGCTTTTTTTATTTGAGCGATCTAAAATCCTGACCGGCTTTAATATCTAGCAAGGCTTCGTAAATTAAGCGAATCACATTATCTACATCTTCTTTGTGCACCATTTCTACCGTGGTGTGCATGTAGCGCAAAGGCAAGGAAATTAAGGCCGAAACTACCCCATCATTGGAATAGGCAAAGGCATCGGTATCGGTGCCGGTAGAACGTGAAGAAGCTTGACGCTGGAATGGAATGTTATTTTCTTCTGCCGCTTTAATCAATAATTTATTCAAATTGCTTTGCACTGCCGGAGCATAAGAAACTACAGGACCTTTTCCACAAGCCAAATCGCCTTGAGTAATTTTGCTAATCATGGGCGTTTGCGTATCGTGGGTAACATCGGTTACAATGGCCACATTGGGTTTAATGCGGTGGGCTATCATTTCGGCACCACGTAAGCCAATCTCTTCTTGTACCGAGTTTACAATGTATAAGCCAAAAGGTAATTTCACCTTGTTTTCTTTTAATAAACGAGCCACTTCGGCAATCATAAAGCCACCGGCACGGTTATCTAGCGCACGACCTACATAATAGCGGTCGTTTAAAATCATAAATTCATCTTCGTAAGTAATTACACAACCTACGTGTATGCCTAATTTTTCTACCTCTTCTTGGCTGGTGCAACCACAATCTAAAAAGATGTTTTTTAGTGTAGGTGCTTCTTCTTTTTCGCCACTACGGGTATGAATGGCCGGCCAGCCGAATACGGCCTTTACAATACCTTTATCGGTGTGGATATTTACTCGTTTAGATGGCGCAATTTGATGGTCGGAACCACCATTACGAATTACATAAATTAAGCCGTCTTTGGTAATGTAGTTTACATACCATGAAATTTCATCGGCATGTGCTTCAATAACCACTTTATACTCGGCTTTCGGATTGATAACACCTACGGCGGTACCATAATTATCTACAAAATGTTCATCAATATATGGTTTTAGGTAATCTAACCATACTTTCTGGCCTTCCCATTCGTAGCCGGTAGGGGAGGCATTGTTGATGTATTTTTCAAAAAATTCTACTGATTTTTTGGTTACTACGGATTTGTGTTTTACTTCTTTTTTTGCCATGTTCTTATAAATAGATTTCCATAATCACGAAATTGTGCTCGTTTTGATGGAATTTTTGTTCAGTTTCTGTAAAGCCAAATTTAGCATAAAATGCCGATGCATTGCAACGGGCATTGCACCACATACGTTTACAGTTTTCATCTGTTGCAAATTGAATGATATGGGCCATTAGCAAGCTGCCATAGCCTTTTCCCTGCTCGGAGTTTAGCGTGGCAAATTTCCGGAATTGCATAGTATCTTCTGTAATAAAGGTAGATACTACACTGATTAAGGCATTTTTATCAAATAATCCGAAGTGAATGCCCTCAAAATCATTGGCCAATTTTACATCTTCTAAGCTCCAATTGGGGTACATGACCACTTGGCGTAGAGGCCAAGTGAGCTCGGGAGTTATTTGCTCTATGCTTGCCAATGGTTTATAAAGGAATGTTGCCGTGTTTTTTACGCGGATTGTTTACCACTTTGTTTTCTAGCATGGCAAAGGCCTTAATTAATTTGCTGCGTGTTTCTGATGGTGCAATAACTTCGTCAACAAAACCACGTTCGGCAGCTCGGTAAGGGTTTGCAAATAAATCGGAATACTCTTTTTCTTTCTCCAACCATTTGTCTGAAGGATTTTCGGCCGAGTTAATCTCCTTTTTGAAAATAATTTCTGCTGCTCCTTTTGCGCCCATTACGGCAATTTCGGCACTAGGCCAAGCGTAATTCATATCGGCTCCAATGTGTTTAGAATTCATTACGCAATAGGCACCGCCATAAGCCTTGCGGGTAATTACGGTAATTTTGGGCACAGTGGCTTCGCAAAAGGCGTATAATAACTTAGCGCCATTGGTAATAATGCCGTTCCATTCTTGGTCGGTGCCCGGTAAAAAGCCTGGAACATCTTCTAAAACCAATAGCGGAATATTGAAACTATCGCAAAAACGCACAAAACGAGCACTTTTTACAGAGGCATGGTTATCTAACACGCCGGCTAAAAAGGCAGGTTGATTGGCTACAATGCCAATACTCTTGCCGGCCAATCGGGCAAAGCCCACTACAATATTTTCGGCGTATTCTTTATGTATTTCTAGGAAAGAGTCTTCGTCGGCTAATTCGCTAATAATATCCCGTACATCATAAGGCTGAAAAGCGTTTTCGGGCATCAACTCATTTAAGCTAGGGCGATTTTCATTACCTGCCTCGTAAGGAATGGCCGGTGCTTGCTCTTCGCAATTTTGCGGCATGTAGCTCAGCAATTTTTTAACGTGATTAATGGCATCCAACTCATTGGCACAAGCAAAATGGGTAACCCCCGATTTGCTGGCATGCGTAGCTGCTCCACCCAATTCTTCGGCGCTAACTTCTTCGTGGGTAACGGTTTTTACCACGTTGGGGCCTGTTACAAACATGTACGAAGTATTTTCTACCATCAAAATAAAATCGGTAATGGCCGGAGAATATACCGCACCGCCAGCACAAGGGCCCATAATTGCCGATAGTTGCGGCACTACGCCCGAAGCTTGAGTATTACGGTAAAATATATCGGCATAACCACCTAAGGAAACTACACCTTCTTGTATACGGGCACCGCCCGAATCGTTTAAACCAATTATTGGAGCTCCATTGGTCATAGCCATTTCCATTATTTTGCAAATTTTCTCCGATTGGGTTTCCGATAAAGATCCGCCAAAAACGGTAAAATCTTGAGAATATACATACACCAAGCGTCCATTAATGTTCCCATAGCCAGTTACCACACCATCGCCATCGTATTTTTCTTTTTCCATTCCAAAATCGGTGGAACGGTGGCTTACAAATAGGCCAATTTCTTCAAAAGAGCCTTCGTCTAATAAGAAATGTAAGCGTTCGCGGGCAGTAAGTTTCCCTTTTTTATGCTGACTTTCTAAACGGGCCTCTCCACCACCTAATTTGGCTTTTTCTCGTTTTTGGTATAAGTGTTTTATCTTATTGTTCAAAGTAGTATTATGTTTAAGTGGTTAAAAATACAAAATGTATGGGATGTATTGAACATAGAATGCATCTTATCTTTTTGAAAAATTAATGTTCAATTCCCATAAATAATCCACAAATTTGCTTAATTCTTGTTATAGAATAACGATGAAAAAACCACAACATACCTACGAGGAGCTTTTGCAAGGAAATAGAGATTGGGTAGCTAAACAAATGGCAGCCGATCCTGATTTTTTTACCAAATTGGCGAAAGGGCAAAATCCAGATGTATTGTGGATTGGTTGTTCCGATAGTCGGGTGCCGGCAAACGAAGTTACCAATTCTAAGCCTGGAGAGGTTTTTGTACACCGTAACATTGCCAATATGTGTGTGCACTCGGATATGAATATGTTGAGTGTGCTCGATTATGCGGTGAATGTGTTAAAAGTAAAACACGTAATTGTAGCCGGACACTATAATTGTGGGGGTATTGCCGCTGCATTAAGTAGTCAACAATTTGGCTTAATTGATAATTGGTTGCGTCATATAAAAGATGTGTACCGTATGCACAGCGATGAATTGGATAAAATTGAAAATGAAGCAGATAAAATTAACCGCTTGGTAGAACTAAACGTGGTAGAACAAGTATACAATTTATGCAAAACTACCATTGTGCAAAATGCTTGGAAAAAACGTGCCGATTTAGAAGTACATGGTTGGGTAATTCAATTGGATAGCGGCTTTGTAAAAGATTTAAACGTATCGGTGAGTAATGCCGATAATTTGGGTAAAGTATTTTCCTTAAATAAGTTAGATGAATGAGTGTAATCTTTAGTCTATAAAAAAGCCCTCCCGTAATTTCGGGAGGGCTTTTTTGTTGATTATTCTTCAGCTAAAAATGGATAGCGGTAATCTTTCGGTGGATCGAAGGTTTCTTTAATAGTTCGTGGAGATACCCAACGCAATAGGTTAATCATCGAGCCTGCTTTATCGTTGGTGCCCGAACCTCTAGCACCTCCAAAAGGTTGCTGACCTACTACAGCTCCAGTACATTTATCGTTAAGGTAGAAGTTACCTGCTGCATTGCGTAAAGCAATGGTGGCTTGTTCCAGTACATAACGGTCTTGTGCCAATATCGCTCCAGTTAGGGCATAACTAGAGGTGGTATCAATCAGTTCCAATGTTTTTTCGAAATCGCTATCCTCATATACAAAAAGAGTAAGTACCGGCCCGAAGAGTTCTTCGCACATGGTTACATATTTTGGATCTTTAGCTACAATAATGGTTGGTTCAATAAAGTAGCCTTTAGATTTATCGTAGTTGCCGCCAGAAATAATTTCTACATTGTTGTCTTTTTTAGCAGCATCAATGTAAGCAGCCAATTTATCGAACGATTTTTCATCGATAACGGCATTAACGAAATTGCTAAAGTCTTCGGTAGGACCAACTTTTAAGGTAGCCAAATCGCAAACGAGTAGTTTTTTTAATTCAGGCCAAACAGATTTGGCTATGTATGCTCTCGATGCAGCCGAACATTTTTGACCTTGATATTCAAAAGCACCACGAACAAGGGCCGTATTGGCTGCTTCTACATCGGCAGAGCCATGTACTAAAATGAAATCTTTACCACCGGTTTCGCCTACAATACGTGGGTAGGTTTTATATTGATGAATATTGTTTCCGATAGTTTTCCAGATATTTTGAAATACGGATGTAGAGCCGGTAAAGTGGATGCCTGCAAAATCGGGGTGTTTAAAAATAACATCGCCTGCATCGGGGCCCGAAACGAATACCATATTGATAACACCATCGGGTAAGCCTGCTTCACGGAAAATTTCCATTAACACGTTGGCCGAATAAATTTGGGTATTGGCCGGTTTCCACACCACCACATTACCCATCATGGCGGCTGATGCCGGCAAATTGGCTGCAATAGCGGTAAAGTTGAATGGTGTTAAGGCAAATACAAATCCCTCTAATGGACGTTGCTCTAATCTATTCCAGGTTCCTCTAGAGGAAACCGGAGGTTGTTGCTGGTAAATTTCTGCCATGTATTTTACGTTGAAACGTAAAAAGTCGATTAATTCGCAAGAAGCATCAATTTCTGCTTGAAATGCATTTTTAGATTGCGCCAACATGGTGGCTGCATTCAATTTTGCACGGTATGGGCCTGCAATTAAATCGGCTGCTTTTAAGAAAATAGCAGCACGTTGCTCCCAAGCCAAACGCTCCCAATTAGCTTTGGCCGCTAAAGCTGCCTTTATAGCTGCTTCTACATGGCTTTTATCGCCTTGGCTAAAATGGCCTAAAATATGTTGGTGGTCATGCGGCGGACGCATAGTCACTTTTTTATCCGTATGTACTTCTTTTCCACCAATAAACATGGGTACGTCTACAGTGGTAGCACGGGCATCGGCCAATGCTTTTTTTAGTTGGGTACGTTCGGTACTGCCTGGGGCATAGGGCAGAATAGCCTCGTTTACCGGAGTAGGAACATTAAAAAATCCTTTTAGCATAATGTGGTTATTGATATAACCAAAGATATGATTTTGTAGTCTAATTTCGAGTCGATATCTAAGGCATTCGCAGGGTTTTTGTTTTGTAAATTGTAAATTAGCCCTTTATGCTACTGAAGCTTATCCGATTGCTACTTTTTCCTATTTCTATCCTATACGGGGTAGGGGTTTATTTGCGTAATCTCTTATTTGATTGTGGCTTGTTTAAATCTACCAAATTTACTATTCCGGTACTTGTTATTGGCAATATTACTGTGGGAGGATCGGGCAAAAGCCCAATGACTGAATACTTGCTTAAACTTTTGAAAAATGAGCGGAGAGTTGCTGTATTAAGTAGAGGATATGGCAGAAAAACAACAGGTTTTAAATTAGTAGAAACGGATAGTACAGCTGCTGAAGTAGGCGACGAGCCTATGCAGTTTAAACAACATTTCCCGGCATTAACGGTAGCCGTTTGCGAAGATCGAGTAGTGGGAATGCACCAATTGGTAGCAGATCATGACGTGGTTATATTAGACGATGCCTATCAACACCGCTGGCTGAAAGCAAGTTTGAGTATTTTGCTTTTAGAATATAGCGCTCTGCAAAAAGTAGATTTTTTATTGCCTACGGGTAATTTAAGAGAGCCCCGTTCAGCCACTAAACGGGCTGATATACTCGTTGTGACCAAAGCCCCTCAAAACTTAACATCTGCAGAAAAAGCCGAACTGGTTAAACGCATAAAACCTCAAGTACACCAAGCCATATTTTTCTCATATTTAAGCTATGACAATTTACTATATGTTGCAGATGGAAGTGCACGAGTTTTAACTAGTATTAATGAATATACGCAGATATTTTTGCTTACGGGTATTGCCAATGCCAAGCCACTTTTAGCCGAGTTAAAACGGTATACGGTACAAGTAAAGCACTATGAATATCCAGATCATTATAATTTTAGTGTAGCAGATATAGAAAAAATCACTCAAGAATATCAGGACTGTGAAGCTGCCGATAAGCTCATTATTACTACCGAAAAAGATGCACAAAGGTTAAAAAGCTGTATTTTTGCATCTTCTTTAGCCAATACCGCTTTATATGTATTACCGGTAGAAACGGCTTTTGCCGAAGAAGATAAAATGAATTTCGACCATTTAATATACACCCATGTCAGACAATAGTGAGCGTACGGCAGCCTTTTTGCAGAAAAAAATAGGCGATTTTAAGCCAGAGATTGGCATTGTGCTAGGCACTGGTTTAGGTGCTTTGGTAAACGATATAGAAATTGCTTTCCAATTCCCATATGCCAATATCCCCGATTTTCCAATTTCTACCTTAGAGTTTCATTCAGGAAAACTCATATTTGGAACGCTAGCAGGTAAGAAAGTGGTAGCCATGCAAGGCCGCTTACACTATTATGAAGGCTACGATATGAAACGGATTACCTTTCCAATTCGGGTAATGAAATTATTGGGCATAGCGTATTTGTTTGTTTCAAATGCTAGTGGCTCTTTAAACCCCGATTTTAAAAAAGGCAGTTTAATGGTAATAGCCGACCATATTAATAAACAACCCGATAATCCATTAAGAGGGCGTAACGAAGACCATTTTGGTCCGAGATTCCCGGATATGAGCGAACCCTATCATCCGAAATTAAGATCCATGGCTTTAGAAATTGCGAAGCAAAAAGGAGTTACTTGCCACGAAGGGGTATACGTTTCGGTAGCTGGACCTAATTTAGAAACCAAAGCAGAGTATAAGTACTTGCGTTTAATTGGTGGCGATGCTGTTGGTATGAGTACCGTACCCGAGGTTATTGTGGCCAACCATATGGGCTTACCAGTTTTTGCTATTTCGGTATTAACCGATGAGGGTTTTCCTGAGAATTTACATCCCGTATCTTTAGAAGAAATTATTCAAACTGCCGCCAAAGCCGAGCCGAATTTAACGGTAATATTTAAAGAAATGTTAAGCCGGTTATGATCAAAATTCGGATTCTCTTCATCTTTCTATGTACTTTTTCCATGCTTGGTTTGCGTGCGCAAACATTAAAAAATGCAATCGGGAACGGTACGGGTGGTGGTCCACAAAAATCGGGGGCAAGTGTCAGTTTAGATTCCCTGCGTAAACGAGAAGAATCTAGAAAAGATAGCGTGGTGTTCACCGCTAAATATATCCGTTTTACCAATTTGCGAATGCTAAACGATAGTTTACGTACCGAACAATTAGACACTAGTTTGGTGAATTTTCAGCATTATAGTCCCACCGATAAACCCGATAAACCAGCCATTCATTTGGGCGGTGCAGGTTTGGCTGCACGTGATTTACTTTTTGAACCTACCAAAACCATTGGCTTTCAAACCGGATTTCATTCACTAGATAGATTTATGTTGCGAAGCGATTCGGTACGTTATTACATTGCCCGAGCACCCTACACCGAATTGTATTATGTAAGCGGAAAAGATATAGAGCAAACCTTTCGGGTAACCCACACACAAAATATTAAACCTAACTGGAATGTAGGTTTTAATTACAACCGCATTGGCGGAACCGGATTGTATAAAAATCAAGATGTAAGCCATTTAAATGCAGCCATTTTTACCTGGTACAGAGGTCCTAAAAACCATTACCAAGTAATGGCTCATGCCTTATTTAACAACATTACCTCTGGCGAAAACGGTTCGCCGGAACGTGAAGATATATTTGATACCCCTGCGGCTTTTTCTAGAGATGCCGAATTTGTGCGTTTAAGTGCCGAAGGTGCAAACAGGCCGCAACAAATTTGGAGAGAGAACACCTTGTTTGTAAAACAAATTTACGATTTGGGTAAAAAAGATAGTTTAAAATCCGGAGGCTTACCTACCCAGCGTTTTGCTTATTCGTTTAGTTACAGCAAAAACAGGGTCAAGTTTTTTAGAAACGAAGCCGATGAGCTGAATGTATTTCCACACCTGCAGCCCGAAACCATTACCACGACTAACGATACGACCGAGTTGAAACACTTGAGCCAAGAATTTAGTTATAGTTTTTACTTAAGAGGCCGATCGGTAAGTTTTTTGCGCAACGAGTTGCGTTTAACATTGGCGGCCCAGCACTATTCGTATACCTATACCCAAATGGGAGCGGAGCAAAAAAATCAGAATGTAACCCTAAAAGGTGGCTTGGGTTATCGCTTTAACGAGCGTTTATTACTTAGCGGACAGCTTAACCAAATTATACAAGGTAGCCAAGCCGGCGATTATTTATACGATGCCCAATTGGCCATTTTATTGAGTAAAAAAGTAGGTAAAATTACGGCATCTGCCTATTTGCAAAACAAATCTCCGGAACAGTTATATAACCAGGTGAACTACCAATACCACCAATGGTCTAACAATTTTAAGCGTACCGGTACCACCAATTTGGCTTTTAGGTACGAAAATACGCCCTTACGTTTTGTAGCACAAGCGGCTTTTTATAGCCTGACCGATTATTTATATTACCGAGAAACAGCTACCCCACGACTCATTGAACCCGTGCAAAATTCTGCGGCTATTCCATTGCTTAAATTATCTGTTGGCAAACAAATTACGCTTGGTAAATTTAATTTAGAGCAATTGGTGGTCTATCAAAAAACAACATCCGAAGCCATTTTGCAAACACCAGCCTGGTATTCGAATACCAGTTTTTATTACGATTGCCGTATTTTTAAGGTGTTACACGCCAATATTGGCTTTGATGTGAAGTACCATACGGCCTTCAATAATCCAGGATATGCGCCTAATGTGAGTCAGTTTTATCAATTGAATACCCCTATTCAATATAAAACCTATCCGGTGGTAGATGTATTTATTAGAGCCAATTTGCGTAGAGCCAATTTATTCTTAAAAATGGATCACATGAGCCAAGGCTGGTCGGCCGACGGCTATTATACCGTACAAAATTACCCGATGCAAGACAGAATGATGAAGTTTGGCTTGAGTTGGAAATTCTACAACTAGCATATCAATCAAAATAGTATCTTAGCGACCTAAATATTATGAGTAAAGCAATAATTAAAACCGAAAAAGGCGATATGACCGTAGCGTTCTACGATCAAGACGCCCCAAACACTGTAGCTAATTTTTTAAAATTGGCCGAATCAGGATTTTATAACAACGTAACTTTCCACCGTGTACTTCCGAATTTCGTGGTTCAGGGTGGCGATCCAACTGGTACCGGTGCCGGTGGCCCAGGCTACAAAATCGACTGTGAGTTGGATGGCGAAAACCAGTACCACGATAGAGGTGTATTGTCTATGGCCCATGCAGGTAGAAATACCGGTGGTTCGCAGTTTTTCATCTGCCATAGCCGCGATAACACCGCCCACCTAGACCGCAACCACACTTGCTTTGGTAAAGTGGTAGATGGGGTAGATGTGGTTGATGATATCCGCGAAGGCGATAAAATATTAGGAATAGAGATTATAGCAGAATAAAGAGCGTATGAACTTAAGAGGAATAGTTTCCGTATCGGGCAAACCAGGCTTGTTTAAGCTAATTGGTCAGAATAAAACAGGTTTTATTTTAGAAAGCCTAGACGGATTAAAAACAAAAGCCATTGTAAATATGGCCAACGCCAAATTAGCGTCTTTAGAAGATATTACTATTTTTGGTGAAGACGATGATTTGAAATTGATTGACATTTTTGAGCGCATGAAAAAAATTACGGCCATTCCGGATGCCAAAGCAGATGGTCAAGCCTTGAAAACTTTTTTTAAAGAAGCCGCTCCAAAACACGACGACGAACGAGTGTACAGTTCAGATATCAAGAAAATTATCAATTGGTTTAGCATCATTAAAGGCCTACCCATTTTTAACGAAAAAGCACCCGAACCACTAGACCAAGAGGCTCCTGCGGTTAAAGAAGTAGCCAAAAAAGCAGAAGCCAAGCCAGTAGAGACTAAAAAGCCAAGCAAGGCGGTAGCTACTACCAAACGTACTTCGTCTAAAGCGAAATAGATTTCTACATCTTTGTAAAAAGCCCTCTTGAATTTCGGGAGGGCTTTTTTTGTTTTTTATAGGTGGTGGTAAGGTTCGCCTCGGAGAATGCTAAAGGCTCGGTAAAGCTGTTCGGTAAAGAACAGGCGCACCATTTGATGCGAAAAGGTGAGTTTAGAAAGGGATAATTTAAGATTTGCCCGATCGTATACGCTGGCATGAAAGCCATAAGGGCCACCAATTACAAAAACCACGTGTGCGGTACTTTGGTTCATCCATTTGTTTAGTTCTTTGCTAAACTGAACCGAATCTAGTTCTTTGCCGTTTTCATCAAGTAAAACCACAAAATCACTCGGGCTAATTTTTGCCAAAATAAGCTCGGCCTCTTTTTGTTTTTGTTGGTCAAAAGAGAGGTTTTTGCTGTTCTTTAAATCGGGAATTTCTGTGCGTTGGTATTTGCAATAGTGTTGCAAACGATTTTCGTAAATACGAATGCCTTCTTGCAAATATGCTTCGGTGGTTTTACTGATGCAAAGAAGGCTGATTTTCATGGTTAAGAGGTATAAAAAATAGCGGCACGCATGCGTGCCGCTATGTATGTTGAGAAATTAGGCTCTCATCATATTTAAGGCACCACCTGCTTTAAACCACTCAATTTGTTGAGCGTTGTAGGTATGGTTTACACTAATTTCCTCTTTAGAACCATCTTGGTGGTGTAATACCAAGGTTAATGGTTTTTCTGGAGCAAAAGCAGTTAACCCTACAATATCGATTTGATCATCTTCTAAAATTTTATTGTAATCGGCGGTGTTGGCAAAAGTTAAGGCCAACATGCCTTGTTTTTTCAAATTGGTTTCGTGGATACGGGCAAAAGATTTTACCAATACCGCACGTACACCTAAGTGACGTGGTTCCATGGCCGCATGCTCACGAGAAGAGCCTTCGCCATAGTTTTCATCGCCCACAACAATACTACCAATGCCAGCTGCTTTGTACTCACGTTGCGTAGCTGGAACCGGTCCGTATTCGCCTGTTAATTGGTTTTTAACGGTATCGGTTTTTTCGTTAAAATAGTTTACCGCCCCAATAAGCATGTTGTTCGAAATGTTATCCAAGTGGCCACGGAATTTTAACCAGGGGCCTGCCATCGAAATGTGGTCGGTAGTACATTTTCCTTTGGCTTTAATTAATAATTTAAGGCCTATAAGGTCGCTGCCTTCCCATGCTTTAAACGGATCTAGCAATTGCAAACGGTGCGAAGTTGTAGAAACCAATACTTGTACGCCAGAGCCATCGGCAGCAGGAGCTTGGAAGCCTGCATCCTCTACGGCAAAGCCTTTAGTAGGCAATTCGTCGCCAACCGGTGGATCTAATTTTACTTGTTCGCCTTTATTGTTGGTTAACGTATCGGTTAGTGGGTTAAAATCTAACCTTCCAGCTATTGCAATAGCTGCAACCATTTCTGGCGATGCAACAAATGCACATGTATTTGGATTACCATCGGCACGTTTAGCAAAATTTCTGTTAAACGAATGCACAATGGTATTTCTTTCTTGTTTTTCGGCACCTACTCTGTCCCACATACCAATACATGGGCCACAAGCATTAGTGAAAATTGTAGCGTTTAAGTCTTCAAAAACACCTAATAAACCATCTCTGTCTGCAGTGTAACGAACTTGCTCAGATCCTGGGTTGATACCAAAAGATGATTTTGTACCTAAACCTTTATCAATTGCTTGTTTAGCTATAGAAGCTGCTCTTGATAAATCTTCGTAAGAAGAGTTTGTGCAAGAACCGATTAAACCCCATTCTACAGTTAAAGGCCAGTCATGTGTTGCAGCCGCCGCTTTCATTTCTGAAACTGGGGTAGCTAAATCTGGTGTAAACGGACCGTTTAAGTGCGGTTCAAGTGTTGATAAATCAATTTCAATAACTTGATCAAAATATAATTCTGGGTTTGCGTAAACTTCATCATCACCCGTTAAATGTTCTTTAACTGCATTTGCAGCATCAGCAATATCATTACGGTTGGTAGAACGTAGGTAACGCTCCATGGATTCATCGTAACCAAAAGTTGACGTCGTTGCGCCAATCTCGGCACCCATATTACAAATAGTACCTTTACCGGTACAAGACATTGCGATAGCACCTTCGCCAAAATATTCAACAATAGCACCGGTACCACCTTTTACAGTTAAAATGCCGGCTACTTTTAAAATCACATCTTTAGGGGCTGTCCAGCCACTTAATTTGCCGGTTAGTTTTACGCCAATTAATTTCGGGAATTTAAGCTCCCAAGCTAAGCCTGCCATTACATCGCAGGCATCGGCACCGCCAACGCCAATAGCCACCATACCTAAACCACCCGCATTTACGGTGTGCGAATCGGTTCCAATCATCATTCCACCTGGAAAAGCATAATTTTCTAATACCACTTGGTGGATAATACCTGCACCTGGTTTCCAGAAACCAATACCATATTTATTTGATACAGATGATAGGAAGTCGAAAACTTCTTTGCTTTCGCTACGGGCATGTGGCAAATCTATATCGGCACCGTCTTTAGCTGTAATTAAGTGATCGCAGTGAACCGTAGAAGGTACCGCTACTTTCGGGCGCCCAGCTTGCATAAATTGCAAAAGAGCCATTTGTGCGGTTGCATCTTGCATGGCTACTCGGTCGGGTGCAAAATCAACGTAATCGTGCCCACGTTTAAAGGCTATATCGGTTTTTTCGTCCCACAAGTGGGCATATAAAATTTTCTCGGTAAGTGTTAAAGGTTTGCCCACAACGGTACGGGCAGCATTTACTCGGCTCTCGAAGTTTTGGTAAACTTTTTTAATCATCTGGATATCAAATGCCATGTTTATTTCTTTTTTTAGTTCTAAAATAGACGTGTGCTAAGGTACAAAAAAACCTTTTTTCTTCCACCTTTGGCACACGCTAATTGTTTTGGAGATACAAAAAACTTTTTATCTTCGTTCTTTAGTCCAAAAACAAAAATAAAAACTATGAAAAAAGTTACTATCGCTCTCTTTTTGGTATGTATTTCCTTCAGTGGATTATACGCTCAGTTGAGAGTTCAAGGAAAAGTAAATGATGCACAAGGTCAGCCATTGCCTGGCGTGAGTGTATCTGAAAAAGGTTCGGGTAAAGGTACGGCAACCAATGCTAATGGGATTTTTAGCCTCGAGTTAAGTGGTAAATCGGCCATTATCCGGTTTTTTATGCTGGGATACCAAGCGCAAGAGTTAGGTGTGCCTGAAGCCAGCAACGGACTGTATGAATTATCCGTTAGCTTAAAAGAAAATTCTACTTCGCTATCCGAAGTTGTGGTGGTGGGCTCTCGTAGTTTACGTAGAAGCGCTACCGAAACCGCCGTGCCGATAGATATTATCGACATGAAAAGTGTGATTAAACAAACCGGTAAATTAGAATTAAACCGCTTATTAGAATATGCGGCTCCTTCTTTTAATGCCAATAAGCAAACCGGTTCTGATGGTGCCGATCATATTGATCCGGCTACTATTCGCGGTTTAGGTCCCGATCAAACTTTGGTGTTAATCAACGGGAAACGTCGCCATCAATCTTCATTAATTAATTTATTTGGTACCCGTGGCCGTGGAAATACCGGTACCGATTTAAATGCTATTCCGGTTTCTACCATAGATCATGTGGAGATATTGCGTGATGGTGCCTCGGCCCAATATGGTTCTGATGCCATTGCCGGCGTAGTAAATATTGTGTTAAAAAAGAATGTAAATGAGTTTACTGGCTTTGTAAATACGGGTGCTTATAGTTCGCCCAAATTTGGCGAAAAGAAATTTGATGGCATTAGTTCTCAATTTGGTGGAAATTATGGCATTCAGGTTGGTGAAAAGGGCTTCGTGAATTTCTCCATGAATTATTTAAATGCGCAAAAAACCAGAAGAGTGCCTACACCCGATCCGGCTACTCCAGATATTTACCGTCGTCAGTTTGGCGATGCCTCTGGTCGTGATTTCGGTACTTTTGTGAACGCTTCTTTACCGGTGAGCAAAGAGACGGAGGTTTATGCTTTTGGCGGATATAGCAATCGTTTTACCGATGCCTTTGCCTGGAGCCGCTATGCAGGTGCTCCTAATAACGTTGATGCCATTTATCCTAACGGATTCGATCCGCATATTCAATCGCAGATTGATGATAAATCCATCTCAACAGGTATTCGTACCAAGTCAAATGGGTGGGATATAGATTTCAATAATACCTTTGGCAGTAACCGCATGCACTATTTTGTAGATGGCACTAACAATGCAAGTTTAGGTGTACAAACCCCTACTTTTTTTGATGCAGGTGGTTTTCAGTTCACTCAAAACACTACGGGTTTAAACTTTAGTAAACCCTTTGATAAAGTGGCTTCAGGTTTAAACGTAGCTTTTGGAACAGAGTACCGGATAGATCGGTACGAGATTTTTGCTGGCGAAGAGGGTTCGTATAAAGATTATACTCCAGCAGGTAACACTCCAGGAGGTTCTCAGGGTTTTCCGGGTTTCCAACCCCGTAATGAAGTCAATGTGAGTCGTAGTAATTTGGCAGCTTATACTGATGTGGAATTGGATGTAACTAAACAGTATTTGGTTACCGCGGCACTGCGTTTTGAAAATTACTCAGATTTCGGTAGTACACTCAATGGTAAATTAGCCATGCGTTATAAATTTTCTGATGCCTTCAACTTGCGTGGATCGGTAAGTACGGGTTTCCGTGCGCCATCATTACAGCAAACCTATTTTAATACCACCTTTACAAACTTTGTGGCTGGTCAGCCTAAAGAGGTATTGTTGGCAGGTAACTTGAGTAGCCTTACCCGTACCCTGGGTATTCCTAAATTAACCCAAGAAAATGCAGTAAATAGCAGTTTAGGTTTTACTTTGAAACCACTTAATAACTTGACTTTAACTGTAGATGCGTATCAAATTAGTATAAAGAACCGTATCGTATTAACGGGTTATTTTACGGATAGTGATCCAGTTATTGGTTTAGATTTGCAGAATTTGGGTGTAACGCAAGCCCAATTTTTTACCAATGCAATCGATAGCCGTAATCGCGGGATAGATATCAACCTAAGCCATGATGCCACTTTAGGTACTGGAAGATTGGTAACCACTTTTGCTGCCAACTTCAGTGAAATGGACATTCAGAAAATTAAAACCAATACCAAGTTGGCCGGTAAAGAAGCTATTTATTTTGGCCCTAGAGAGCAAGCTTTCGTAAAAGCATCGGCTCCACCGAGCAAAATGAATATGAGCTTCGATTATTCTAACAAAAATTTTACCGGTTCTGTGCGTTTGGTGCGCTTTGGAGAGATTAAGCTTATTGGTTATGATGATGTAGCTCAGTTTTATACGCCTAAAATAACTACCGATGTTTCTTTAGGCTATAAGTTGAGTAAAAGCCTGAGCCTGAATTTAGGTGCAGATAATGTATTGGATGTATACCCTGATAGACAAAATCAAAGTGCTACCGAAGCCGGGGGCTCTTGGGATTCGGTACAAATGAATTACAACGGACGTCGTTTCTTTGCCCGCTTAGGCATGACTTTCTAAACAATTCCTATCAACAGAGAGAAGGCTACCAGGTGCAAAACTGGTAGCCTTTTTTTGTCCAGTATTCCAAAGCACGAGGTAAGGAATATTCTAATCGTTCTTGCGCTTTTAAACTATCGTGAAATACCACAATAGCACCATTATCGGCAGCGTTTATCACTCTTTTTAAACACGTTTCGGGTTTTAAATTTGGGTGATAATCGTGGCTTAAAATATCCCACATAATAATTTTTATGGCTGGGTTATATGCTCGTAATTGTTTTATTTGAGCGTTCGTAATTCTGCCATATGGTGGCCTAAACAAATTAGATGGCACTAACTGTTCACATTGTTTAAATTCTTCTAAATAGGTTTTACTATCTGTTTTCCAACCATTTACATGATGGAACGTATGGTTCCCCACGGCATGCCCATCAGCTAGAATCTGTTCAAAAATTTCGGAATATTTACGCACATTATCGCCAATGCAAAAAAATGTGGCTTTAGCTTCGAACTTTTTTAAGGTATTTAAAACAAAAGGTGTAACAATAGGTATAGGCCCGTCGTCAAAGGTGAGGTAAATGCATTTATCCGTACGGTTTTCGTGCCAAGTTAAACTTGGATAGAGATAGGAAAACCAAGATGGTGTTTTTACCGGATACATTCTTTGTTCAATTTGCGTACGAAGATAAAACATGTATTGCTAATTTTTTAGAAGCACCCACTATGAATTTAAAATCTAGTTCCTTGTTTTTGGTTTTCATGCTAGTCTGCGGGCTTAGTAGGGGCCAAGCACAAGAGAAAATTACCTTAGAGCAAGCGATAAATTTGGCGCTCACCAATAATATCCAACTAAAGCAAGCTAAGTTAAATGTAGCCTTAACTGCAGAAGAATATAAACAATCTAAGTGGGCCCTCACGCCCAGCTTAAATGCGAATAGTAATTTAAACTACAGTTTAGGCCGTAGCTTCGATCAGCTTTCTGGCCAAGCCTTCGATCAGAGTGTAACTTCGGGTAACGGAAGTTTAAGTTCATCGGTTGTGTTATTTCAGGGTTTTCAGCGTATCAACCAAATTTCGCAAAACAAATATTTATTGGCTGCCGATAAAAGCAATGCAGAAAAGGCCAAAAATGATTTAATTCTGAACGTTGTAAGTACGTATTTACAAGTATTAAATGCCCAAGATTTGGTAGAAACTGCTAAGCAGCAAGTAACCTTTGCTAGTATGCAACTAGATCGTGAACAAAAATTATTTGATGTAGGCAATAAAACCCTTGCCGATTTATCGCAAGCAAAGGCACAATTTGCCACTGCTGATTTAAACTTAACCAATGCCCAAAACCAATCGGATTTAGCGTTTTTGAATTTGGCGCAACTCTTAGAACGTGATCCGGGTAGCCCATTTGAGGTAGAAAAACCACTAGTTGATGCACTTAAAGCATCTGAAAATACCTACGAAGCCAATGCGGTTTACCAAACGGCTTTGGCAACTTATCCGGATATTAAATTAGCTGAATACCGAACCTTAGCTGCCAAAAAAGGAGTTTCAGTGGCTAGAGGTGGATTTTCTCCACGTATCAGTTTCGGAGGTAATTTAAGTACGGGTTATTCTAGCGGAAGAATCCAGTTAATATCTGGCAGTAATCCGCCTGCATTTGAAAAGATACCTTTAAACGACCAACTAAGCAGCAACTATAGCCGAGGTGTGGGTATGAGCTTAAGCATTCCTATTTGGAATGGTAACCAAGCTCGTAGTGTGGTCAATAGAGCTAAAATCTCGTATCAAAATGCTACTCTTTCTGAGCAATTGGCCAAAAACAACTTAAATAAAGTAATTAACCAAGCTTTGTATGATTTAAAAGCCGCTCAAAAGCGCTTCGAGTCTACTCAGAGCGCCTATAATTCATCAAAAGAAGCTTTTAATGTAGTAGAACAGCGCTATACTGTGGGCTTAGTAAATACTCTAGATTATTACCAAACACAAGTAAATTTAAACAAAGCAGCTTTTGATGTCATTCAGGCTAAATACGACTTACTATTTAAAACTAAGGTGATAGATTTCTACTTAGGTAAACCCATTAATTTTTAATAACACCAACATCCATACAACATGGCACAGAAAAAAAACACGTTAAAATATGTATTAATAGGCCTTGGGGTCTTATTGGTAATTGCCGTAGCCGGAAATAAATTAGGCTTTTTTGGTAAAGGCGATGTAACCGAAGTAGCGGTAGACAAAGCAGAAGATCGTATCATTACCGAAACTGTTTCGGCTAGTGGTAAAGTACAACCAGAAATTGAGGTTAAATTAAGCTCCGAAGTATCGGGAGAGATAGTTGAATTATTGGTGAAAGAAGGCGATGTGGTAAAGAAAGGCCAATTGCTTTGTAAAGTGCGCCCAGATATTTTAAAATCGGGCTATGATCGTGCAGTAGCATCATTAAACAGCCAAAAAGCAAGTTTAGCCTCAGTAAAACAACAATTAAAACAAGCCGAAGCTAATTTTAAAAACACCGAAGCTCGTTTTAAACGCAATCAAGAATTGTTTCAGAAAAAAGTAATTTCCGCATCGGAGTTTGATGCAGCCAATGCCGATTACGAAAGTGCACGTGCTAACTTAGAATCGGCCCGACAAAATGTGGTTGGTTCCGGTTATGGTGTGCAACAATCATCAGCCATTGTAAAAGAAGCTGGCGATAACTTGGCTAGAACTACAATTTATGCACCAGTAGACGGTGTAGTGTCTAAACTATCGGTAGAGTTGGGGGAACGTGTAGTAGGAACCGCACAAATGGCCGGTACCGAAATTATGCGTATTTCTAACCTCTCGTCTATGGAAGTAAGTGTGGATGTAAACGAGAGTGATATCAACCGAGTAAGTCTAAATGATCCGGCTGATATTGAAGTGGATGCTTTTCAAGGTCAGAAATTTAAAGGAGTAGTAACCGAGATTGCTAGTTCTGCCAATGTATTGGGTGGAAGTGCCGATCAGGTAACTAATTTTACTGTAAAGGTACGTATCCTACCCGAATCCTATGCTAGCCTAGTTGCCGGCAATCAAAAAGCATCTCCATTTCGTCCGGGTTTATCGGCAACAGTTGACATTAAAACCAATGAGGTAAAAGGACTAACGGTTCCTATACAATCGGTTACCACCCGCGAAGAGGATAAGAAAAAAGCAAATGCCGAAAGTAGCAGTACTAGTGATACCGAGGAGAAAAAAGCAACTTTTGATGCACCTATTAAAGAATATGTCTTTGTTTACAAAGATGGTAAGGTAAAACAAGTAGAAGTGAAAACTGGTATTCAAGACGATACATACATTCAAGTATTGAGTGGATTAAAGGCAGGCGAAGAAATTGTTTCTCGTCCGTTTACAGCCATTTCTAAAACATTAAAAGATAAAATGACCGTTAAGAAAGTAGATAAAGAAAAACTACTAACCGGCACTAAGAAAGAGTAATTTTTAAAAATTACGTAACTTGTCCCCCTTTACAGAGTATATCTTCTAAAGGGGGATTTTTTTTACAAATACATGAAACCTAAAATTGCGGTCGTAGGCGGAGGAAGTTGGGCAACAGCCATTATTAAAATGCTGTCGGATAACCCCGTGCCGAAAGAAATTTTTTGGTGGATGCGTTGTCCCGATTCTGTGGCACACGTACAAAAGTATAAGCACAACCCACGCTATTTAAGTTCCGTGGCCATTCAGTTGCCCGAAGCTAATGTAAGTACCGATTTAAAAGCGACTATAGCACAAGCAGATTTTGTAGTACTGTGTGTACCAGCTGCTTTTTTAAAAGAGGCTCTAAGCGATATCAATCCTGAGGATTTTAAAGGCAAAAAAGTCATCTCGGCCATTAAAGGTATTGTGCCAGAGGAGAACCAAATTATTGCAGAATTTTTGAACCAACACTATCATGTACATTTACAAGATATTTTGGTCATTAGTGGTCCATGCCATGCCGAAGAGGTGGCGCTAGAAAAGTTATCCTACCTTACCATCGCTTCTCCTAACATCACATTAGCTGAACAATTTGCGGCTATGTTGGCTACACGTTCTATTAAAACCAATGTATCGGAAGATATTTATGGTACCGAATATGCCGCAGTATTAAAAAATATTTATGCCATAGCCAGTGGCATTTGTCATGGTTTGGGATATGGAGATAACTTTCAAGCGGTATTAATTGCCAATGCTATTCGAGAAATTAGTCGCTTTGTAGATGTGGTACATCCCATCGATCGCGATATTAATGAATCAGCTTATTTAGGCGATTTACTGGTAACAGCCTATTCGCAATTTAGCCGTAACCGCACTTTTGGTACCATGATAGGGAAGGGTTATACCGTAAAATCGGCCCAACTAGAAATGAATATGATTGCCGAAGGCTATTATGCAGTGAGTTGCTTGCATCAAATTAATAAACAATACAAAGTAAATATGCCTATTTGCCGTGCCGTATATGCTATTTTATACGAAGGACATTCTGCCTTTTTAGAAATGCGCTTACTTACCGAGGAATTAACTTAAATTTACTTAAAAATTAACCTAAACTTATGAGATATATTTTCACACTATTCTTTTTTGCCGCAGCTTTATCGCTACAAGCACAAGAAAAAAAGTCTAACCCTAAGCCAATAATTGTAGAAGCCTCTTGTGGCGAATGTAATTTTGGCCTAAAAGGGAAAAGCTGCGACTTAGCAGTACGAATTAATGGAAAGGCCTATTTTGTAGATGGTACTTCTATTGATGAACATGGCGATTCCCATTCAAAAGATGGGTTTTGCCAAGCTATACGCAAAGCAGAAGTAAAAGGAAAAATTGTAAAAGGGCGATTTAAAGCCACTTATTTTAAATTGCTACCCAACTAAACAAAAAAAATCCCCTCGAATTTCGAGGGGATTTTTTATTAGCGTCTTTTTCTGCTAGAGCGTTCTTCTCGGGTTTTACCAGAGAAATCGCGGAAACCACCGCCGCTACCGCCTTCGCGATTGCCACCGCTGTTGCTGCTGCCTCCCTCACGTCTTCCACCACCGCCGCCACTGTTTCCACGATAACCGCCACCGCCACTGCCGCCGCTGTTTCCACGATAGCCGCCACCGCCACCGCTGTTTCCACGGTAACCGCCGCCGCCGCCATCACGTTTGCCGCCATAGCCGCCACCGCCACGAGGACGATTGCCACCACCACCGCCACCTTCTAGGCCACGATCTCCGGCTAGTTCTATACGTACAGGACGGCCTTGGAATTCTATATTTTTACTAAATTCTTGCTGCACTTTATCAGCAAATTCGTTTTCAACTTCAAAGAAGGTATAAACACCCTTCAAATCAATTTTACCAATTGTTTTGCCACTAATTTTAGCTTGGTTGCAAATAAATCCGAGCATATCACCACGCCTAAAATCATCTACCGAACCTAAGTTGATAAACAATCTAGTGAAATCACTCTTAAATGCGGTTCTACCAAATTTATCGCCACGTTCGCCTCTACCACTATCTTCAGCTGAAGCATTTAAATCTGGAGCGTTTTTATAATAGTCTAAGAAACGGTTGAATTCTAAAGATGCAAAGCGTTTAATAATTTCTTCTTTATCTAAATCTTTAAACTCCTCCATAATACGAGGTAAGTATTGTTCAATTTGATCTTCACTTACCGCAACATTATGCACTTTGTGTACCAAGCCAAACAATTGTTTTTCACATACATCAAAACCACTAGGGATTTCAGCTTTGGTAAATTGCTTACCAATTACACGTTCAATCTGACGAATTTTACCTGATTCTTTCGAATTGATAATGGCAATTGAAATACCTGATTTACCAGCACGGGCCGTACGGCCGCTTCGGTGGGTATAGTTTTCAATCTCATCAGGTAAAGAGTAATTAATTACGTGAGTTACGTCGTTTACATCGATACCACGAGCCGCTACGTCGGTTGCAATTAATAACTGCAAACTACGGTCGCGGTAGCGTTTCATTACTCGGTCGCGTTGTTGTTGGGATAAATCGCCATGCAATGAATCGGCATTATAGCCATCTTTCATTAAAGCCTCGGCAATTTCTTGTGTTTCTATTTTGGTACGGCAAAATACGATACCAAAAATTTCGGGGTTAAAATCTACAATACGTTTAAAGGCCGCATATTTATCGCGGGCTTTAACCACATAATATTCGTGTTCAATATTTACGTTACCGGTATTTTTCGTTCCCATCGTTAATTCGAAAGGGTCGGTCATATACTTTTTTGCTATACGACGTACTTCGCCCGGCATGGTAGCCGAAAATAACCAGGTTTTTTTATCTTCTGGTGTGGTAAATAAAATCTGGTCGATGTCTTCCTGAAAGCCCATATTAAGCATTTCATCAGCCTCATCTAACACTACATATTTTACTTTGGTAAAATCAACCGCTTTGCGGTTAATAATATCTAACATACGGCCCGGTGTAGCCACTACAATTTGTACACCACGTTTAATTTGGCGTAATTGATCGGATATGGCGGCGCCACCGTAAACGGCAACTACGTGTACATCGGGTACGTTTTTAGAGTAATTTTTTAAATCGTTGGTAATTTGTAAACAAAGCTCCCTAGTTGGGCATAATATTAATGCCTGAGGGTAGTTTTGAGAAAAGTCCAGTAATTCTAACAAAGGAAGACCAAATGCTGCGGTCTTTCCGGTTCCGGTTTGAGCTAATCCGACAAAATCGTTGCTGCCTGAAAGTAATACCGGGATGGCTTGTTCCTGGATCGGTGTAGGGTTTTCAAACCCTAGTTCAGTAATGGCATTAACAATATCATGACGGATACCCAAGGTACTAAATGGGTTCATGATAATATATAAGTTCCGGCCTCATTGCCGGAATTGCTGCAAAGATATGGTTAATTATTGGATTTTTAAGCACTTAGCGCAAACGGTCGGCCGAGCGGATGAGGTTTTCATCTTTTCGGATACCCCGAATGGCCAAAATAAACAGCAATACAGCGATGGATGGAAGCATGGCGCCAATGCCGTAATTATCGCTCGTAAAACTAGGTGTATCGGCTACTTGTTGAATGGTTTTAGCCAACCAAAAGCTGAAGCCTAAAATAGCTACAATTCCCAAATAACATAACTTAATTTGCAAGGGACGGTTTTGGTAGAAAAAGATAATGACAAAAGGAAATACGGCCAATAGTACGCAGAAAATGGTTAATAAGGTAAAGGGCTGGGTTTGTACCACTTGCTGTTGTAGCCCTTCGTATACTCCGGTTACTTTGGCGGCATGTGCCTTGCCATCTATGCCCAACCATTGTACAGTAGGAAATAAGAAAAGCGCAAACAATACAGTGCTTGCTAAAAAAAGCCAAATGGTTTGAATACGTTGGAGCATCTTAGTGGTATTTTATCAAATATACGGCTTTGTTTCAAAATATGCTTTCAGTAAACGACTTAGCTACATCCTATTGGTGATTTGATATTGACTTGTGTAAAAGAATATTAAATCCATCTAATGAGATTTAAAACACCTTAAAAATAATGATTTCACTAAGTCTGAATAACACCCACATTGTACCGTTCTGTAATAGGAGCATGATTAGCAGCCTCTATTCCCATGCTAACTATTTTACGAGTTTCGGTGGGATCAATAACACCATCTACCCAAAGTCTGGCAGCTGCATAATAAGGACTTAATTGTTCGTTATATTGCTTCAAAATTTTATCTAAAAGCTCTTTCTTCTCTTCCGCACCGATTGCGAATCCTTTAGATTTTAATGCGGCTTCTTGTATTTGCAATAAGGTATTACCCGCCGCCGCACCACTCATCACGGCCATTTGAGCGGTTGGCCAAGCATAAATTAATCTAGGGTCATAAGCCTTTCCGCACATGGCGTAGTTGCCTGCTCCATAGCTATTGCCAACAATAAAAGTAAACTTTGGCACTACTGAGTTGGCCATAGCGTTTACCATTTTAGCCCCGTCTTTTATAATTCCGCCTTGTTCTGATCTACTTCCAACCATAAAGCCTGTTACATCTTGAAAAAACACCAAAGGGATTTTCTGTTGGTTACAATTCATAATAAATCGAGCCGTTTTATCGGCCGAATCACTATAAATAACGCCTCCCATTTGTAGTTCTGGCTTGCCACCCGGCTTTTTGGCTTTTACCATTTCTCTTTGGTTGGCAATAATACCCACGGCCCAACCGTCTATTCGAGCCAGCCCACAAATAATGCTTTTTCCATACTCTTTTTTATATTCTTCTAGGCTGCCTTCGTCAACAATAGTTTCTAATACTGAAAGCATATTGTATGGTTTTGTTCTATCCAAGGGTACTATACTGTATACTTCTTCAGGGTTTAATTTGGGAGAAACCGCTTCTTTTCTATCAAAACCGGCCTTTAAATTATGCCCAATTTTATCCATTACATTTTTTATTGCATCTAAACATGCTTTGTCGTTTGGATATTTGTTGTCTGTAACTCCTGATATTTCAGAATGGGTAGATGCTCCCCCTAAAGTTTCAGCATCCACGTCTTCGCCAATGGATGATTTTACCAAATAGGGGCCTGCTAAATAAACTGAGCCAGTTCCTTCCACAATAAACGCATAATCTGACATAATCGGCAAATAAGCTCCTCCAGCAACACAACTTCCCATTATTGCTGCCAATTGGGGAATTCCCATGGAAGACATTCGAGCATTATTCCTGAACATGCGTCCAAAGTGCTCTTTGTCAGGGAAAATTTCATCCTGCATGGGCAAATAAACTCCTGCTGAATCAACTAAATAAATTATTGGAAGTCTATTTTCCATTGCTATTTCTTGGGCTCTTAGATTTTTCTTTCCTGAAATTGGAAACCATGCCCCAGCCTTTACTGTGGCATCGTTAGAAACAATGACACACAGCCTACCTTTTACATACCCAAGAACGCAAATCGCTCCTCCATTTGGACAGCCACCTTCGGCTTCATAAAGGCCATCGCCTGCAAACTTGCCTATTTCTACATATTCTGTATTTAAATCCAAAAGATAAAATATGCGTTCCCAAGCAGTTAATTTCCCTTTTTCCTTATGTTTTTTTATTTTTTCAATACCCCCGCCAAGCTTTAATGCTTCAGTTTTCTTTTGTAGAAGTTCTAATAACTCATTCATGTAATTTGTTTTTTCAAATGTGAAACCGTTTGTACTATAATCCTCATTCTAGAATAGATTGGTAAGGATTTTTTTTATTTTACAAACTATAATTATTAAAAGTATTTGATTTAATCTAATTATTCCTCAAGTATGGTTAAAATTGTAAATAGTATAAAATTATAAGTGATATTTATTTACATTATAACTAGTACAACATTTAATAATAATAAGAATGGAACAGGATATGAATTTAATAAGACAGAGTGCTAAAGACTTTGCTGAAACACACATAAGGCCTATGGTAATGGTTTGGGATGAGGATCAAACGTTTCCATTAGATCTTTTTAAGAAATTAGGAGAGCAAGGTTTCATGGGGATTTTAGTGCCAGAGCAGTACCAAGGATCTGGATTGGGCTATCAAGAATATATAACCATTTTAGACGAAATATCTAAAGTTTGCGGCTCTATCGGTTTGTCGGTAGCTGCCCATAACTCACTTTGCACCAATCACATTCTGAGTTTTGCAAACGAATCACAAAAGCAGAAATATCTTCCTAAATTGGCAACAGGTGAATGGATAGGTGCTTGGGGACTAACCGAAACAGGTTCGGGCTCTGACGCAGGAGGCTTGGCAACTGTGGCTCAAAAAGAAGGAGATTATTATATTTTAAACGGGTCCAAAAATTTTATTACCCATGCCATAAGTTCACAAGTGGCCGTAGTAATAGCAAGAACCGGAGAAAAAGGAGATAGTCACGGGATGACTACTTTTATTATTGAAAAAGGAACTGCTGGTTTTTCTTCTGGGAAAAAAGAAAATAAATTGGGTATGAGAGCATCTGAAACCGCTTGTTTATTTTTTGATAATTGTAGAATACATAAAGACCAAGTAATAGGTGAAGAAGGTGATGGATTTATTCAAGCTTTAAAATTATTGGATGGTGGAAGGATTTCAATTGCCGCTTTGTCATTGGGAATTGCAAAAGGAGCTTATGAATGTGCTTTAAATTATGCCAACGAAAGAGAACAATTTAATCAAAAAATATTTGATTTTCAGTCAGTCGGTTTTAAACTGGCAGAAATGGCCACTGATATTGAAGCAGCAGAGCTTTTAACAAGAAAAGCAGGAATGATGAAAGATAATGGAGAAAAAGTTACCAAGATGGGTGCTATGGCCAAACTTTTTGCTTCAGAAACCGCAGTGGAGGTTTCTAATGAAAGTGTCCAAATTTTTGGTGGTTATGGTTTTACCAAAGACTTTCCTGCCGAAAAATATTTTAGAGACGCGAAGTTATGTACGATTGGGGAAGGAACATCAAGCATTCAAAAAATGGTGATTTCTAGAGAAATTAAGAAAGATGTTAAATAGAGAGGAAATAGTTGTAGTGGATTGTCCAAGAGATGCAATTCAAGGCATGAAAGAAATGATTTCGGCTGAAAAAAAAGCTATGCATATTAATAATCTTTTAAAAAGTAATCTTTTTGATTGGATAGATTTTGGAAGTTTTGTTTCGCCACTAGCGGTTCCTCAAATGGCCGACACAAAGGAAGTATTGGATAGAATAGTACTTAATAGCACAAAGCTTTTGGCTATTGTAGTAAATGAAAGAGGGGCACTAGAAGCCTGCAATTTCGACAAAATTACGTATTTGGGATATCCTTTTTCTATTTCAGAAGTATTTCAAAAGCGAAATACCCAATCCACTATAGAAGAGTCGTTTGAGAAACTGAAAAACATCGTTGAAATTTCAACAAAGCATGCTAAGATTCCAGTGGTGTACATTTCGATGGCTTTCGGAAATCCATATGGGGAAGTTTGGAATAAAGAATTGGTTTTTGAATGGATAAAAAAGATAGCTGCATTGGGTGTTGTTGAATTTTCTTTGGCTGACACTACAGGAGAAGCAAATAAGGTGCAAATTAAAGAACTGTTTGAGGCTTGTATAAAAAAATATCCTAGCATTCGAATTGGCGCTCACTTTCATTCAGAAAAAACCAGTAGTTTGGATAAAATCAAAACTGCTTTTGAAGCGGGTTGTAGGAAGTTTGATGGTGCTATTTTAGGCTTTGGAGGTTGCCCTTTTGCAAACAATGATTTAGTAGGCAATATTCCAACGGAAGATTTGTTACGCTATTTTAAAAGAGGAAGTGACCAACAAATTTTAGAATTACAAACTAGTTTTCAAAATATGATAGCATGAAATACAATTTTATCAAAACAAGTATAGATCACCACGTTTTTAAGCTGACTTTAGCTAGGCCTGAAAAAAGGAATGCCTTTACGCCAACAATGGTAAATGAAATAAGTCACGCTATTAACGAAGCTAACGTTAACAAAACGGTGCGGTTGGTTTTGATAAATGCAGAAGGGCCGGTGTTTTGTGCTGGGATGGATATGAAAACTTTTGAAAATCCGGAATTTGATACGTTAAATCCAGAAATTCAGAATCAAAATATTTCTTTAGCAACAGCAATAAGTCAATTAAATAAACCCAGTATTGCAATTGTAGAGGGTAATGTGATAGCTGGTGGTTTCTTAATTGTTTTAGAATGTACTTATATTTTTGCAAATAAAGAAGCCAAGTTTTCTTTACCGGAAGTAAAAAGGGGTATTTTCCCATTTCAAGTATTGGCTTCTTTAATAAAGTATATACCTCAAAATAAAGCTCTTGATTTATGTATAACTGCCAAAGTTATCTCGGCCATCGAAGCAAAGGATTTGGGAATAGTTTATGATTTTTTAGAAGAAAGTAATATTAATGAATTAATAAACAGTATTATCGTAAATGCCCCAAAAGCAATTTATTCAGGTTTTGAAGCAATAAAAAAACTTAGCGAATTGTCTGAAACGCAAAAAATCCCCTTTTTACTACAATCTTTGGAAAACTTAAAACAAACAAAGGATGCAAAAGAAGGGATGTCGGCATTCTTTGAAAAAAGAGTTCCTAAATGGCTAAATGAGTAATTATCCAAATTATAATCTCTTTTAACACCATGTCGTTGAGCTTACACCCATTTTTTTTAAACCAAAAATGGCATCTTGATCAAATAATTTAAAAAAACAGAAACTTTTTTTTGTAAGCGGGATGCCGTTGGTCTTTCCATCGGCATAGCGTACCTTTGCCCCCATATGGCACAACGGTATTTTTTAGAAATAGCTTATAAGGGCACCGCTTACCACGGTTGGCAAGTACAAGAAAATGCCCTAACCGTACAAGCCGTACTCAACCAAGCCTTAGAAACTATTTTGCGCCATCCAGTAGAAACCATGGGTTGCGGCCGTACCGATACAGGTGTGCATGCCAGCCAGCATTTCGTACATTTAGATACCGAATTGGAGCTGAATGAACGCCATCTCCACAGTCTGAATGCCATTTTGCCTGATGATATTGCCCTAAAGCGTTTCTTACCCGTAGCTCCCGAGGCTCATGCCCGTTTCGATGCTACTTTACGAGCGTATGAATACCATATTCATGCACAGAAAAATCCCTTTAGAGCCGATTTTTCGTGGTTGGTAAAAGAAAACCTAGATATAGCCTTGATGAATGAAGCGGCAGCTTTCTTGTTAGAGTATACCGATTTTTCCTGCTTTAGTAAATCCAATACCCAAACTTTTACCAATAATTGCAACATTGAGTCGGCATATTGGCAAGAAACTGAGTTTGGTTTGGTGTTTTGTATTTCAGCTGATCGTTTTTTGCGCAATATGGTTAGAGCCATAGTGGGCACATTGGTTGATATTGGTCAAGGGAAACTGTCACCATCGGCTATTCGCGAAATTATTGAGAGTAAAAACAGATCGAATGCTGGCGTTTCAGTACCGGCCTGTGGCCTAGTATTAACAGAAGTTCATTACCCTTATATTTAAGCATGGCCGCCATTACCGGAAAAGCAGTTGATATTAAGCTCTTAAGCAGAGTGTTTGCCTATGTAAGGCCCTATAAGAAAAGGCTGCTTTGGGCCATAGTATGCACCATTTTATTGGCTGTTTTGGCTCCCTTACGTCCTTTACTAATTGAAAGAACGATAGATAAATACATTGTGTTAAACGATGCGCAAGGTTTGTTGGATATGACTTTGCTCATGGTTGGCCTTTTATTGACGCAAACAGGCATTCAATATTACCATACCTTTATTACCAATTCGCTCGGCCAATCGGTTATTCACGATTTGCGTATGGATATTTTTACCCACATTTCTAATCTACGCTTACGTTATTTCGATCGCACGCCCATTGGCCAACTAATTACCAGAACGGTATCTGATTTAGAAACCATTGCCGATATTTTTTCCGAAGGCTTAATTTCTATTGTAGGCGATGTGCTGCAAATCGTGACCATTATTACCTGCATGCTTATTTATAGCTGGCAATTAACACTAGTAGTATTGGCGCCCATGCCCATACTTTTACTGGCTACCTATGTGTTTAAAGAGGCCATTAAAACGGCATTTCAAGAGGTTCGCAAGCAAGTATCGCAATTAAACACCTTTTTGCAAGAGCATATTACCGGCATGTCTATCATTCAGTTTTTTGGCCGCGAAAGCCAAGAGTTTGAAAAGTTTAAAACCATTAATGCCAAACATCGCGATGCGCATATCAGTTCCAATTGGTCATACTCAGTCTTTTTTCCGGTTGTAGAAATTATATCGGCGCTATCTATGGGTTTATTGGTATGGTACGGAGCAAAACTCATTTTGGGAGAAGCAGAGGTGACTAATTTATTGCAGTTCTTTAAGGTAGAAAAAGCAGGTCCGGGTTTAATAGTAGCTTTTTTGCTGTTTATTAATATGTTATTTAGACCCATTAGAGAACTTGCCGACAAGTTTAATACCCTGCAAATGGGTATGGTAGGAGCCGAACGTATTTTCTCGGTTTTAGATATTCAAGAAAGTACCGATAATTCTGGAACCTACATGCCGACGGTATTTACCGGAAAAATTGAATTTAAAGAAGTTTGGTTTGCCTACCAAGACGAAGATTGGGTGCTTAAGAATATTTCGTTTAGCATAGAACCCGGGCAAACCTTGGCTTTGGTAGGGGCAACTGGTGCAGGTAAATCATCCATCATTAATTTATTAAATCGCTTTTACGAAATTAATAAAGGCAGTATTTTGGTAGATGGCATAGATATCCGAAGCTACGACTTGGGCTATTTGCGTGCCAAAGTGGCTACGGTTTTGCAAGATGTGTTCTTGTTTTCCGATACCATTGCCAATAATATCAGCTTATACCATTCAAACATTACTAAAGAGCAAATGTTGCATGCGGCAGAGCAAGTAGGTGCTAAAGCTTTTATTGATAAACTACCTGGAGGCTTTGATTATGAGGTGATGGAACGTGGCGCTACCTTATCAACCGGACAAGCTCAATTGCTATCTTTTATACGTGCAATGGTGTATAATCCGGCTATTTTAGTATTAGATGAGGCCACTTCTTCGGTAGATACGGCCACTGAAACCTTAATACAAGATGCGGTGTTAAAGCTTATGAAAGGTAGAACCTGTGTAGTAATTGCACACCGTTTATCTACCATACAACACGCCGATATCATTGTAGTACTAGATGCAGGGGAAATTAAAGAATCGGGTACCCACCAGGAATTATTAAAGCTGAAAGGCTATTATAAAACCCTATATCAATTGCAATTTTCCGATTTAAAAAAAGGGTAACTGCTTTGCATAATGCCAGGAATAAAAACGCATAAAAAAATCGTCTTATTTCTGAACTTACTTTGATTCTCACTTGCTTTCTAGTAGCTTTGCACTACAATTAAAAACACAAAATGAGCGTACTCGTAAATAAAAATTCTAAAGTTATTGTTCAAGGTTTTACCGGTAACGAAGGAACCTACCATGCTACCCAAATGATTGCCTACGGAACCAATGTAGTGGGCGGTGTAACTCCAGGCAAAGGTGGTCAGCAACATTTAGAAAAACCCGTTTTTAATACCGTAAAAGATGCGGTAGATAAAACCGGTGCCGATGTATCGATTATTTTTGTACCCCCAGCTTTTGCTGCAGATGCCATTATGGAAGCTGCCGAAGCAGGAATTAAAGTGATTGTTTGTATTACCGAGGGTATACCAACGAAAGACATGATTCAGGTAAAAGAATATATTTCAGATAGAGATTGCCGTTTAATTGGCCCCAATTGCCCAGGCATTATTACTGCCGATGAAGCAAAAATTGGTATCATGCCGGGCTTTATCTTTAAAAAAGGAAAAGTGGGTGTGGTATCTAAATCGGGTACCTTGACCTACGAAGCTGTAGACCAAGTAGTAAAAGCAGGTATGGGCATTTCTACTGCCATTGGTATTGGTGGCGACCCGATTATTGGTACCCCAACCAAAGAAGCCGTGGAATTGTTAATGAACGACCCAGAAACTGAAGGCATCATTATGATTGGTGAAATTGGTGGCGGTATGGAAGCAGAGGCTGCTCGTTGGATTAAAGCTAACGGTACCAAACCTGTTGTTGGCTTTATTGCCGGCCAAACAGCTCCAGCCGGACGTAGAATGGGACATGCTGGAGCCATTGTTGGTGGCGCCGACGATACGGCAGCTGCTAAAATGAAAATTATGGCCGAGTGTGGCATTCGTGTAGTAGCCTCACCTGCCGAAATTGGTGTAGCCATGGTCGAAGAATTAAAAAAAGCAGGCAAACTCTAAGTTCAATTTATAATACAAAAATACCTATGCCGTTTAATCTGCATAGGTTTTTTAATTTATAATCAGCAAATTATGAAAAAATATATCAGCCTTTTACTACTTTGTTTTAGCATTCAACTTAGCGCTTGTGCGCAAAAGCCAAGTGCTACTACGCAAACCAATAAAAAAATGGAATACAATAAATTAAGTCCCGAAGAAGAATACATTATTCTGAATAAAGGTACCGAGCGCCCATATACGGGTAAACTTTTAGCCAATAAGGAAGTGGGTACCTACGTGTGTCGCCGTTGCAATGCGCCATTGTACCGTTCCGAAGATAAATTTGATTCGCATTGCGGCTGGCCAAGTTTTGATGACGAGATTAAAGGAGCCGTAAAGCGCACAACCGATATCGATGGTATGCGCACCGAAATTACCTGTGCCAAATGTGGCGGTCACTTAGGCCATGTTTTTTTAGGCGAAGGGCTAACAGATAAAAATACCCGTCATTGTGTTAATTCTATTTCTATGAGTTTTGTGCCTGCCAAAAAGCAGTAAAATGTTAGTCAATTTTAAATAAAATACCTATTTTCAATTTTTATAATACCTATTAAGCATGAAATTATTAGAAGGAAAAGTGGCCTTAATTACTGGAGCATCTAAGGGTATTGGTCGTAAAATTGCCGAAAAATTTGTGGAACAAGGTGCCCAAGTGGCCTTTACCTATTTATCATCGGTAGACAAAGGGGAAGCCTTAGAAAAGGAATTGCAAAAAGGTTCGGCTAAAGTAAAAGGCTACCGCTCTGATGCCTCTAATTTTGTTGAAGCAGAGAAATTAATTGAAGCTATTGTTGCCGATTTTGGCACCTTAGATATTGTAGTAAACAATGCCGGTATCACTAAAGATGGTCTATTAATGCGTATGACTGAAGAAAATTGGGATGATGTATTAAACATCAACTTAAAATCAATTTTTAATATAACCAAAGCAGCTTCTAAAATTATGATGAAAAACCGCAAGGGCGTGTTTGTAAATATGAGTTCGGTGGTGGGCGTACAAGGTAATGCAGGCCAATCGAATTATGCGGCTTCTAAAGCCGGTATTATTGGCTTTTCGAAATCTATTGCAAAAGAATTGGGTTCACGTAATATTCGTACCAATGTGGTGGCACCGGGTTTTATTCGTACCGAAATGACCGATGTGTTAGATCCGAAAGTAGTAGAAGGGTGGGCGCAAGCTATCCCGTTAAAACGTGCTGGCGAAACCGAAGATGTAGCCAATGTATGTGTATTTTTGGCTTCGGATATGAGCGCTTATGTAAACGGACAGGTATTGTCGGTTTGTGGAGGAATGTTGTAACAAACTTAAATAAGTATATAAAAAAAGCCTCTCCAATTTGGAGAGGCTTTTTTGTTTAAAAGAAGAAGAAACGTTTCTTCTTCTCTTTTTTTGGTTCTTCTACAATAACGAAAATTTCTTCGTTGGGTTTTTTCATTAAATACTTTTCACGGGCAAACTTTTCCATAGTGGCCGGTTTGGTATTTAACTCCAAAAGATCTCTTTTTACCAATTTAGTTTCATGGGCATAAAAATCTTTTTCGGATCGTAGTTTAGCCACTTCTGTACGGTATTCGTACTGTGAGATAAAATCATTTGAATCGAAAAAAAGCATCCATGCTAAAAAGGCTACGCTAGCTAAGAAGAACTTATTGCTAACTACGTTGAAAATCTTTTTCATAGCGTTTTGAGACCTTTAGTATTTATTTTCTGTTCAGATATTTAAAATCTTTACCTATAAAACGTGCAGATGCACCTAATTCTTCTTCGATACGTAATAATTGGTTGTATTTAGCTACCCTATCAGAGCGTGAAGCAGAACCGGTTTTAATTTGTCCGCAATTTAAGGCAACGGCTAAATCGGCAATGGTTACATCTTCGGTTTCGCCAGAACGGTGACTCATTACGGAAGTATAGCCGTTGTTTTGAGCCAATGAAACGGCATTAATAGTTTCGGTTAAAGAGCCAATTTGATTTACTTTAACTAAAATGGAGTTTGCCGTATGGGTATCGATACCTTGTTGTAAACGTTTTACATTGGTTACGAACAAATCATCACCAACCAATTGTACGTTGTCACCAATTTTATCGGTTAGTAATTTCCAACCGGCCCAATCGTCTTCGGCCATACCATCTTCAATAGAAATGATAGGGTATTTAGCGGCCAAAGAGGCTAAATAATCTGCTTGCTCTGCACTACTGCGAATGGCTCCTTTGGCGCCTTCAAATTTGGTATAATCGTATTTGCCATCTTTAAAAAATTCTGAAGCCGCACAGTCAAAGGCTAAATAAATATCTTTACCTGGTTTGTAACCTGCTTTTTCAATGGCTTTTAAAATAGTTTCTACGGCATCTTCGGTACCTTCAAAAGTGGGTGCAAAACCACCTTCATCGCCTACAGCTGTAGATAAACCACGATCGTGTAAAATCTTTTTCAAGTTATGAAATACCTCAGTACCCCAACGTAAGGCTTCTGAGAAAGAAGAGGCTCCGGCTGGCATAATCATGAATTCTTGGAAAGCAATAGGCGCATCTGAGTGCGAACCACCGTTTACAATATTCATCATTGGAATAGGCAAGGTATTGGCATTTACACCGCCAATGTAGCGGTATAAAGGTTGGCGACTTTCTTGTGCAGCGGCTTTAGCCACGGCCAAAGAAACACCCAAAATGGCGTTTGCGCCAATTTTACCTTTATTGTCGGTGCCGTCTAGTTGAATCATTAAGTTGTCGATGGCATTTTGTTCAAATACATCTACGCCTATTAATTCTTCGGCTAAAATTTCATTTACGTTTTTAACGGCTTGTAAAACACCTTTACCCATATATATAGCCTTGTCTTCATCACGAAGTTCTACCGCCTCGTGAATGCCTGTAGAGGCACCAGAAGGTACGGCCGCACGGCCTAATATTCCATTTTCGGTAATTACATCTACCTCAATGGTAGGGTTGCCTCTCGAATCTAAAATTTGGCGGGCGTGTACATCTAAAATTAAGCTCATATTATTTTTCTGTTCTAAAAATAAGGTTTTATACGTTCATTAGTTTAATAAAATCATCGAATAAATAGCGGGAGTCGTGAGGGCCTGGCGATGATTCGGGGTGGTATTGTACCGAAAAAGCTTTTTTACCTTTTACCCGTATGCCTTCAATAGATTGGTCGTTTAGGTTGATGTGGGTAATTTCTACTTTATCTGAACTGCGCACATCTTCGGGCACTACACCAAAACCGTGGTTTTGGGAAGTAACTTCACAATGATCGATGATGATGTTTTTTACTGGGTGGTTTAAACCACGGTGACCGTTAAACATTTTTACGGTGCGTATATCATTGGCTAAGGCTAACAATTGATGCCCTAAACAAATACCAAATAAAGGTTTATCGGCGGCTAAAATAGTTTTTACGGTAGCAATAGCATAGGGCATAGCCGATGGATCTCCTGGACCGTTGGAAATGAAATAGCCGTGAGGCTTAAAGGTTTCCATTTCTTCGAAAGTAGTTTTGGCCGGAAATACCTTGGCGTATATATCGCGGCTATCGAAATTGCGTAAGATATTTTTCTTTACACCTAAATCAAGTACTGCTACTCTGTATTTGGCTTTCTCGTTACCTACAAAATAAGGGGTTTTGGTTGATACTTGCGATGAAAGTTCGAGCCCGTCCATGGAAGGTACGTCTGCTAATTTCTTTTTAAGCGCATCAATATCTAGTGTTTCGGAAGAAATAATGGCATTCATAGCGCCCTTGCTACGAATATGGCGCACCAGAGAACGGGTATCTACATCTGAAATACCCACAATTTCATCGCCTTCAAAATATTCTTGAATAGATTGATTGGCTTCTTTTCGGCTGTAAGGCACGCTAAAGTTTTTACAAACTAGGCCGGCAATTTTTATGCTATCCGATTCAATTTCATCGTTTTTGATGCCATAATTTCCAATATGTGCATTGGTAGTAACCATCAGCTGGCCAAAGTACGATGGATCGGTAAAGATTTCTTGGTAGCCGGTCATTCCGGTGTTAAAGCAGATTTCGCCGGTGGTGGTGCCAACTTTTCCTGCAGCTTTTCCGTGATACACAGTGCCATCTGCAAGTACTAAAATAGCGGGTAGGGCGGTTTGTGCTGTCATTTTTTTAGAGCAAATTTAGGTGTGTTACAAGAAAAAAAAGTGAAATGGGCTAGGAGTTTTCCTGCTTGTTGAATGGCCCAATGAGGTGCATTTACGCTTACTTTCACGGGAAACAAAGATACTATTTTTTTCGTTTTATGCTTAAATATGAATTGCTTTTTAAGCTATTTTTATCCACACTAGCATTTTAAATTTTACCTTTGTTCAAATCAAGCCTTAAAATACCCAAGCGCCATGTCTATACACAAAGAAATTAAGCGAATTACCACCCATACCTTGCAAGAAATGAAAGATCGTGGCGAAAAAATTGCGATGCTTACCTCCTACGATTTTTCGATGGCAACCATTGTGGATGATGCCGGTATTGATGTGATTTTGGTGGGCGATTCTGCTTCGAACGTGATGGCGGGCCACGAAACTACTTTACCCATTACCCTCGATCAAATGATTTACCATGCCGCTTCGGTGGTACGAGCGGTAAAACGTGCGTTGGTGGTGGTCGATTTGCCTTTTGGTTCGTATCAAGGAAATTCGAAAGAGGCACTCAATTCGGCCATTCGCATTATGAAAGAATCGGGTGCGCATGCCGTAAAATTAGAGGGTGGTGCCGAGGTGAGAGAATCTATTGAGCGTATTGTAACGGCAGGTATTCCGGTTATGGGGCATTTGGGTTTAACGCCTCAATCTATTTATAAATTTGGTACCTATACCGTACGAGCGAAAGAAGAAGCAGAAGCTGAAAAATTAAAATCAGATTGTATAGCGCTGCAAGAGGCGGGTTGTTTTTCTATTGTATTGGAAAAAATTCCAGCCAAACTGGCCGCCGAAGTAAGCAAAACCTTGCAGGTGCCCACTATAGGTATTGGTGCAGGCTCGGCTTGCGATGGTCAAGTTTTGGTAATAAATGATATGATTGGCCTGACTAAGGGCTTCCGCCCACGCTTTTTACGCCAGTATTTAGACTTATACACCGAAATTAATGGAGCGGTACAATCCTACATCCGCGATGTAAAAGCGGTTGATTTTCCGAACGAAAAGGAACAATACTAATGCCCATTACTGATAAAGACATTTTATTTGAGGATAACCACCTGATTGCTGTAAACAAACGTGCCGGCGATATTGTACAAATAGACGATACCGGCGACGAGCCTTTAGACGAGCAAGTTAAAAAGTACATTGCTGCGAAGTATAACAAACCCAATGGCGCTTTTTTAGGTGTGGTGCATCGTTTAGATCGACCGGTAAGCGGGGTAATTTTGTTTGCCAAAACCAGCAAGGCGCTAGAACGTATCAACCTTATGTTCAAGAGCCGTGAAATGAAAAAAACCTATTGGGCGGTGGTGCGCAATCGCCCACAACCAACCGAAGGGAATTTGGTGCATTGGTTGGTAAAAAATTCGCAGAAAAATGTAACCAAAGCCCACGATAAGGAAGTGGCCGGTAGCCAACGTGCCGAATTGAATTATAAATTGATTGGGGAGCTAAATGGTTATTATTTAATTGAGGTTGACCCGATTACAGGTCGCCCGCACCAAATACGGGTACAGCTTTCTACGCTCGATTGCCCTATTGTGGGCGATAATAAATACGGCTACCCCCGAGGTAGTTTACTGAAAAGCATTTGCCTACACGCCCAAAAATTGCAATTTATACACCCGGTAAAAAAAGAACCGGTAACCATTTTTGCTTCTTTGCCCCAAGATGGTTTTTGGGAGCGGTTTGAGGGGTTTTAGTGATACTTTTTAAAATCCTTTTTTAATTCAAATCTGCTGTTTTCGTATTGTTAAGCGTTGACTAATTAGCACGTTTTAGCAATTTATCTGCATTAAATAGGAGTACCAACATGCTGAACACAAAAACCATCAATACTTCCAACGAAAGAATGTAATAAGGCCATGGCCCTAACAAATCAAATATGGTTTTTACTTGCGGCTTCGCCATCAAAAAGAGGTAATTACTACCCAAAAATAAGTTAATGGGTGTTACCAATAGTGCAAAAATATTGAGCCCAATCATGGAGTTTACCATATCTTTCCAGGTAATACGCCAGCCGTAAATTTGCATGGCAAAAACTCCGGCAAAGGGTAAAAAGGCGTGCACGGCCCAATATCTAAAAAATTCGTGGTGAGGAAAAGATTCTTCTAATGAAGGCGTAAATAGGGCCTGCAGCGTTCCGGCAATTACCCAAAAAAAGGCAATACCCCAAAATTTTCGCCATTTATAATACATAATAAAAGGCATGAGTATAATCATGGCATTACAGAGGTGAAAAGGCAAATCTTCCCGAATATCGAAACTGCCTGCTGCAAGCGTAATAAATGGCTTGGTAATTTGCAACAGCAAGCCAATACCTAAAATAATGGTAATGGCATTTCGCGACTGTTCTTGCGTAAACCGGTATTTTGCCAATAAAACAAGTGTGAGGGCAATGGCCACACAAACGGCAACGGCTATACCGTGTTCTTGCGTGTAACTTTTAAATTGTCCGTTTTCGTAAAGTATGGCGCTCCAATTCATTAATTGAAAATACAAAATATTTGTTTAAACCTATAATATGATGCAAAAAAAAGCCCCCGATTTTTGGAGGCTTTTTGAACGTTAAAAAGGTAATTAGGCCAATTTAGCTTGTAAATTGATGTTAATGGCTTCTAAAAACTCTTCGGTATATAAGTAATGTTCGCCATGGGTTACTTTGTTTCCATGAATGTTTACGGCTAAATCTTTAGTCATTTTGCCACTTTCTACAGTTTCTACACAAACTTGCTCTAAAGTTTTACAGAAATTAACGAGTTCGGTGTTATTATCTAAAATACCACGGAACTCTAAACCTCTGGTCCAAGCGAAAATAGAAGCAATAGGGTTAGTAGAAGTTGGTTTTCCAGCTTGGTGATCGCGGTAGTGGCGGGTAACCGTGCCGTGAGCAGCTTCGGCCTCCATAGTTTTACCATCGGGTGTAACCAAGGTAGACGTCATTAAGCCCAAAGATCCAAAGCCTTGTGCAACGGTATCCGATTGCACGTCGCCATCGTAGTTTTTACACGCCCAAACAAAGTTGCCATGCCATTTTAAGGCAGAAGCCACCATGTCGTCAATTAGGCGGTGTTCGTATACTAGGCCGTTTTGTTCAAATTTTGCTTTATAATCTGCTTGGTAAATTTCTTCGAAAATATCTTTAAAACGACCATCGTATTTTTTTAGGATGGTGTTTTTGGTAGATAAATATAAAGGCCATTTTTTCATTAATGCCTGGTTAAAGCAGGCATGTGCAAAACCACGAATAGATTCGTCGGTATTGTACATGGCCATAGCCACGCCATCGCCTTTAAAATTGTACACTTCAAATTCTTGTACGGTGCCGTCTTCGCCTTCAAATTTTACGGTCAATTTCCCTTTTCCTTTGGTTACAAAATCAGTTGCTTTGTATTGATCACCAAAAGCATGACGGCCAATGCAAATAGGAGCGGTCCAGTTAGGAACCAACCGAGGTACATTGCTCATTACAATGGGTTCGCGGAATACGGTACCATCTAAAATATTACGGATGGTTCCGTTTGGCGATTTCCACATTTGTTTTAAATTGAACTCCTTTACACGTGCCTCATCGGGCGTAATGGTAGCACATTTAATACCTACTCCATATTGTTTAATGGCGTTAGCGGCATCAATGGTTACTTGGTCGTTTGTCTCATCGCGGTATTCCATACCTAAATCATAGTATTTAATGTCTAGGTCTAGGTAAGGAAAAATCAATTTATCTTTAATGAATTTCCAAATAATACGGGTCATTTCATCGCCATCTAGTTCTACAACGGGGTTGGCTACTTTAATTTTTTGTATGCTCATGAGGGTGTAACGTGTTTTTTTACTTGCGGCAAAGATATAAAAATTGTGTAAACGCTAAATTTAGAGTTCTAAATCGAGGTTAAAGGTTTTGCGAAACTCTTCTACTGCCGGATTCTTTTCTACCATATATTCGTACTTTTCGGTACTGGTATACAATCGTTTGCCTTCAGCTTGCTCGGCAACGATCGTTTTTAGCTCCAGTTGGAAATTATTGAGATCAATTCGTAAAAAGTTTAATAAATCTACCCGTTCGTGGAGCAAAAGTTCTTCTTGAACTTTGTTTTCTAGGGTAAACTCAATAAGATTACCAGCGCTAAGCGTAGGGTTCCCACTGTTTAATAGGGTGAATAAATTAATTTTTCCATCTTTTTTTACCTGCTCGGCATAGGTTCTCCAGCGGTTATGCAACATTTCTTGCGTTACGCTTTCGGCACTCTCACCGCTTACATATTCAGTTTTTTTCTCTTCTACTACCGTTGCACTTGCCCAATCGTTTAGGTTGGGAATAAGGGTGCTAGGTGCCACTAAATTAATACTGGTGGGTACTTCCGGCTCAATAATAGGTGCCTGGCTTGGTTTTTCAGCAACAAATTCGGGTTGCGCTATTGCTTCGGGTATTTCTACTAGTGGCTCGGGCGTGATAACTTCTGATACTATTTCTTTTATTGCTTCTTCGGCAATTTCTTGCTTTTCGGATATAGAAACAGGCGTTTCGGTTACAGGAGTGGGCTCAACTATTTTTTTTTTTACTTCCTCGGTTTCGGGGAGGCTGCTTAGGTTTAAAACCGATGGCAGGTGCGCCAGTTTAATAAGTGCCAATTCTACTTGCAGGCGTTGGTTTTTGCTGCTGCGGTAGTTTAAATCGCATTGGTTGGCAACAGAAAGCGCCGATACCAAGAACGAAGCATTGGTTTGTTGGGTTTGTGCCAAGTATTTTGTTCTGATATTTTCGCTTACCTCTAATAATTGTGTAGTGCTGGGGTCTTGCGCAACTAATAAATTGCGGAAATGACTAGCCAAACCAATGATAAAATGGTTGCCATCAAATCCTTTATTTAAAATTTCATCAAAAATTAGAAGAGATTTGGCTGCTTGTTGGGCTAAAAGAGCTTCGGTTAGCTGAAAATAATAATCGTAATCTAAAATATTTAGGTTTTCGATGACTGCTTTATAGCTGATATTTCGGTTAGAAAAACTAGCCAATTGATCAAACATCGATAAGGCGTCACGCAAACCTCCATCTGCTTTTTGTGCAATAATATGTAAACCTTCCGGCTCAAATGCTATGCCTTCTTTTTGGGCAATAGTAGCCAAATGTTGGGCCATATCTTCTACTTTAATGCGGTTAAAATCAAAAATTTGACAACGCGATAAAATAGTTGGAATAATTTTGTGCTTTTCGGTAGTGGCTAAAATAAAAATGGCATAAGCTGGCGGTTCTTCTAAGGTTTTTAAAAAGGCATTAAAAGCCGCCGAAGAGAGCATGTGCACCTCATCAATAATATATATTTTGTATTTGCCGGTTTGTGGCGGTATGCGTACTTGTTCGGTGAGGTTACGAATATCTTCTACCGAGTTGTTCGAAGCTGCATCTAATTCATGAATGCTAAACGAAGTGCCATTTTGAAACGATTGGCACGATTCGCAGGTGCCACAAGGCTCTGCCGTTTGGCCGCTTTGTTGACAATTGATGGTTTTAGCCAAAATACGAGCACAGGTAGTTTTACCCACACCACGGGGTCCACAAAACAAAAAAGCTTGTGCAAGTTGATTGGTTTTTATGGCATTTTTAAGCGTATTGGTAATGTGGCTTTGGCCAACCACGCTCTCAAAGGTTACTGGGCGGTATTTTCGGGCTGAAACGATAAAATTATCCATCGCTCCTAAATTAACCATAAGATCTTGTTTCTACAAAAATTTTCCCAAATTGACACTGAATGCTTCGGTATATTTAGGTTGTAAATTACCGTTTATCGGATATTATGTTCGTTCGTCTACCAAAAGCTACCGTTAGTCATTTTTTTATGGTAATGATTTGCAGAATGCCGCAACTTAGTACCATGGTATTAAACTTATAATATAGGTTTTAATATTTCTAATGTTTCAATTTGGTGTGTTAAAAAGCGGCAGAGGTTCCCAAAACTTCGCCGCTTTTTTTATGGTATTTACATTACTTTGATTATAGGCTACCGAAGTATTTGATTTTATGGAAATTATCTCTAAATTTGCGTCCCGCTTAAAAAGAGCGGATTATTAAAAAAACATTTATGCAACAGTACGAAACCGTAATCATTCTTACCCCGTTGTTGTCTGAAGAAGCTGTAAAAGAAGCAATTGCCAAATTTACCATGCTGCTGAAAGATAATGGAGCCGAAATTATCCAAGAGGATAATTGGGGTTTGAAAAAACTTGCATACCCAATTCAAAAGAAAACGACTGGGTATTACCACCTAACTGAATTTAAGGCTCCGGGTGAATTTATTAACAAACTGGAGGTTGAATTTAAGCGTGACGAGCGTGTTATGCGTTTCTTAACTACCGCTTTAGACAAGCATGCTATTGCGTACAACGAGAAAAAACGCAGTGGTGCCTTCAATAAAAAGAAAACTGAAAAAGTAGAGGAGGAAGTAAGCAATGGCTAAAGAACAAATTCAATACGTTACTTCTCCCAAAGTGGAGGATAATCGTAAGAAATACTGCCGTTTTAAAAAGAACGGAATTCAGTATATCGATTACAAAGACGCTAACTTCTTGTTGAAATTCATTAACGATCAAGGTAAATTATTACCACGCCGTTTAACCGGTACGTCGTTAAAATTTCAACGTAAAGTAGCCCAAGCTGTTAAACGTGCTCGTCACATCGGCTTGTTACCATATGTTACAGACTCATTAAAATAACAGGGGGACACACGAAATGGAAATTATCTTAAAACAGGATATTAAAAGTCTTGGCGAAAAAGACGATATCGTAAATGTAAAACCCGGTTATGGCCGTAACTTCTTAATTCCTAAGGGATATGGAATGTTGGCAACCGAGTCTGCAAAGAAAGTATTGGCTGAAAACTTAAAACAAGCTGCTTTTAAACAAGATAAAATCAAGAAAGACGCAGAAGCAATTGCTACTCGTTTGGACGGAGTTAAATTATCTATAGGTGCAAAAGCGGGCGAAACCGGTAAAATCTTCGGTTCGGTAAACACGATTCAAATTGCTGATGCTTTGAAAAAAGCGGGCTTTGAGGTAGATCGTCGTAGAATTACGTTCGAAACCGACCCTAAAGAAGTAGGTGAATACTTGGTAAACCTAAACTTACATAAAGAAGTGAAAGTTCAAGTTGCTTTTGAAGTAGTTGCCGAGTAAGGTTTACTCAAAAACACAAAAGCGCCCCGAATTTTCGGGGCGCTTTTTTTATGCCCTTAGAATTTCTACTTTAGTACATCCAAACAAAGGCCCATGTTTAGTATCCTAAAAAAAATTATTTTCAGTTTTCTTATCCTTACTAGTGCTTGGGTATTCTTGTATCGCTTCGTAAATCCGCCCATTACCTGGTTAATGGTGCAGCGGAGTATGGAGCGTCAATCGGATGGCAAATCGTTTAAAATGGAGCGTAAGTGGCTAAATTACGATCAATTATCTACCAATTTAAAACGGGCCGCTTTGGCTGGAGAAGATGCCGCCTTTATGGATCATTGGGGTTTCGATTTTAAGGCTATTCAACGTGCTTACGAGAAAAATCAACGGGGCCGTAGGGTAAGCGGAGGAAGTACCATTACGCAACAAACGGCTAAAAATGTGTTTTTATGGCCTGGTCGTTCCTGGGTACGTAAAGGTTTTGAAGCCTATTTTACCGTATTGATAGAAGTGCTTTGGTCTAAACAACGCACCTTGGAGGTTTATTTAAATGTAATTGAAATGGGCAATGGCATTTATGGTGCCGAGGCGGCTACCCAAGCCTATTACGGCAAATCGGCCCAGAGTTTATCTAAAGGACAAGCGGCTATGTTGGTTGCGGTATTACCCAATCCCTTGCGATGGAGTCCGGCAAAACCAAATTCGAAGGTTTACTTTCGCCAGGCACTTATTTTACGCAATATGAGCAGGCTTAGGAAAGTGCCTTTAGATTAAGAATTTACTGAATAATGTACTGTGCCAGCTTTTTTTGGCGGGTACTTCCCAGGCTGTTTGTAAAGCCCCGTAGGTTTGGGCTAAATTGTTAAACACCACCGTATCTTCAGTTACTAAGCCTTTGGCTATTAACTCTTCAAAAGCTGTTTTACTACAAACCTGAATTCCATGTTCGTCTCGGTAAGCGATTTGCATCCGATTGAAAAGACCCAAATTAAACTCTTGCTCGATGGTTTTGAGCACGGCTACCGATTTATCGATAGCGCAACCTGTTACAGGGGCTTGGGTCTCATCCACCACCAACAGTATAAATCGATTGTATTTAATTTCTGCTGCAGCTTTAAGGACTTTTCCATGCGCTTCCCAAGTAGCGACAAAAGTATTTAACCGGTTTTGAATGGAGGTAAGCTCTTGTGGCGCCAAATTTCTATCCGCTTGATAAATCCAGACCCTAGAATTTTCAGAAAAGTTCATGTACAAAGGTATCAAATTATTAATTTGGGATGAATTTTATGAAATCATCCTATTTTACTCTTTTTAGAGGAGCTAGTTTACTGGTTTTGCTTGCTTTGTTTGCATTTTCTGGCCCCGATGTATTGGAGTGCTTGCAAGCATGTCAAGATAAATTAAACCTAAACTATGCACCAGAATTAGATCGGGTTCAGGTGAAAAAAGTAGATTTCCAGCTTACGAAAGAAGGTTTTTTTCGGTATCGCCGCACCTTGGCCAGTGGCCGACAAGAATATTTTGCCTTTAATTTGAGTCAATTGGAAGACGTAGATTATTTAGGAACTACCCAAAGTGGTTATTTAGTACTACATACTCGAGCCGAAAGTGTAATTGTGCAAACCTTTCGTGATAGTAGAGGGAATATAGATTCGATGGCAAATGAACTACGTTTACCACTAAAAGGCATGCAGGCAGACGACTTAGCTGAACTAAATACCTGTTTCATGCAGGTACGCGATAAACTTAACCTTCGGAATTAAAGACCGTTTGCTCGGACCGTAATTTCTGCAATATCCAATACCTCTACCTCTTTTTCCTTATCAAAATTCTTAATACCATCGCTAAGCATGGTCATGCAAAATGGACAACCTGCGGCTACAATTTGAGGCTTTACGGCTAATATTTCTTCCGTACGTTCAATATTGATGTCTTTGTTTCCTGCTTCGGGCTCTTTAAACATTTGCGCACCACCGGCACCACAGCATAAACCATTCGATTTGCAACGTTTTAATTCTACCAAATCGGCATCTAATACTTCTAAAGCTTTACGTGGAGCTTCGTACACATTGTTAGCTCGGCCTAAATAACAGGGGTCGTGGAAGGTTATTTTTTTGCCTTTAAACGATTCGCCTCCTTCTGCACGTAATTTTCCATCGTTTATTAATTCTTGAATCAATTGGCTATGGTGAATTACATCATAGTTGCCGCCCAAACCCGGATATTCGTTGCGTAAGGTGTTAAAGCAATGCGGACAGCCGGTAACTATTTTTTTTACGTTGTAGGCATTTAAGAGCTCAATATTGGTCATGGCTTGCATTTGGAACAAAAACTCGTTTCCGGCCCGTTTAGCAGGGTCGCCAGTACAACTCTCCTCGGTACCCAATACCGCAAATTTTATGCCCACATGCTGCAATATTTTACAAATATCGCGGGTAATTTTTTGCGCACGTTCGTCAAAGCTACCTGCACAGCCTACCCAAAATAAAATTTCCGGCTCTTCGCCTTTGGCCAGCAATTCGGCCATGGTTGGTATAATTAATTCGCTCATTTTTTTATTCCTTTGTTGCCCAATTAAATCGGTCGCTCGGAGCATATTTCCAAGGGGCACCGTTATTTTCTAAATTGCCAAACATGCTGTTTACACTTGCAGCAGCTTGGGCTTCTTCCATCACCGCAAAGCGGCGTAATTCTACAATAATATTTAGCGGATCTAAATTAATTGGGCAAGCATCTGTACAGGCATTGCAGGTGGTACAGGCCCAAATTTCTTCACGGCTAACGTATGTGTCCAATAAACTTTTATCGTCTTTAAAATCTACTCCATGCGCATCTATGCCTTTCCCCACTTCGGTTAAGCGATCGCGGGTATCCATCATTATTTTACGTGGAGATAAAAGTTTGCCCGTTAAATTGGCCGGACACACGGAGGTGCATCTTCCACATTCGGTGCAGCTGTAGGCATCTAACAAATTTTTCCAACTTAAACCTTGTACATCTTTAGCGCCAAAGGTGCTTCCCGCTGCAACTGGAGTAGGGGTGTAGCTGGTATCGAGCATGGCTTTTACTTCGTTGCTAACCGAGTCCATGTTGTTAAACTGACCTTTAGGGCTTAATTTACTAAAATAGGTTGCCGGAAAGGCCAATAAAATATGCAAGTGTTTAGAATAGGGCAAGTAATTTAAAAAGGCAAAAATACCTACGATGTGAAACCACCAACAGCCTCTTTCTATCAATACCAGAGCTGTAGTTGAGTTAGGCAAAAGGCCCATTAACCAAGAGCTTACCGGAAATGTACCCACCGGAATGTAGTGTGTTACGCCCAATTGTTGTAATTTGCTATCGGCGGCATTCATGGTTAAAAAAGCTGACATCAATAATATTTCGATGATGAGAATATAATTGGCATCCGATTTTGGCCACTCGGTCATTTCGACACCGCTAAAACGGCGAAGTTTTAATACATTTCTTCGGATTAAAAAGATGACGCAGGCTACCAATACCAAGAACGCCAATACCTCAAACGCACCAATGAGAACGCCATAAACTTGTCCCAAAGGCTGGGCAAATATGCGGTGCGTACCAAATAAACCATCGATTACAATTTCTAAAACCTCAATGTTTATGATGACGAAACCCAGGTACAGGAATAAGTGTAAAATGGCTGCTACGGGGCGTGTTTGCATTTTAGATTGCCCAAAGGCAACCCATAACATGGTTTTAAGGCGTTCCGATTTACGGTCCGAGCGGTTTTCGGGTAGCCCCAAATGGATGTTTCTGCCAATTTTACCTGCGTTTTTGCCAAACAGATAAATGGCAAAGGCGCTCAGGGCTAAGAAAATAAGTTGTGCAAGCATAAGCGGTTATAATCTCAGCGAATTTAATGAATTAACCGAAATTCAAATCGCTATGCATGTATAAATTTTAATTTAGAATTTTTCTAAGTAAGCCAAGGGGGTTTAATGCATAAAATCAGGCATTTCATGCCTATGGCTATTTATTTTCAAAAAATATTTTCTGAAACGAAAAAAGAGATTACTTTTGCAGTCCCCAATGGGAAGGGGTACCATAGCTCAGTTGGTAGAGCAAAGGACTGAAAATCCTTGTGTCGCTGGTTCGATTCCAGCTGGTACCACAAAAAACCTCAATCAGAAATGGTTGGGGTTTTGTTGTTTTAGGCGGTTTTAATCCCTTTTTCTCCCTTTACTTACTTTTTTAAAGAACTTCTCCCTCGAGTGGGTCTGGTTAACACTTGGGTTGATTAGCTACTAATTTAAGTAAAATTTGACTCATATAGTGACTCACTTTTAGAATTAACTTTGGTCAAAATCAATACTATTAATAATTTCTGTTTAGAATGATTTGCGTTTGTTAGCTATTAGAGTAATTCATTTTAACTGATTCTGTGAGCTAAATACCTTTAGATTCCATAATTAGCTCAAGTTTTCTTTGATTATTTGTATATATAGGGTAAGTAGCTAATATTTAAGATTTTACTATGCCTTGTGGAAAACTTATATAGTAAAATTTTTAGTATTTAATATTAAAATACTAAATTTATGCTAATAAAATTAGTTACAAAATTTGATTCTGGGGTATATAACATACTAAAAGCTAAAAAAATGTAACCCCAGCTTTGAGCTGTATAATAGAAAACCTAAATGCTTATACTAAATGCAAAGAATTGACTGTGGCAATTTTTCTTATCTCGGAGAGGTTGAAGAATTTAAGAACGGCTTACCTAAAGACTGCATATTTAATAAAGTCAAAACTGGATGTGGGGGAACAACAATTGCTCTTACCGACAGCTCACCAACTATTATATGCGTACCACTAACCGAGCTTATTGACAATAAGATTAATCAATCTAACAAGGATAAAAATACTTACCCATATGAAATATTAGGTATTTACGCGGGCTTTAAACCCTCAGACGTTACATCCTATTTGAAGAGAGCTGTAGTTCCTAAGATTATGGTCACGTATGATAGTTTAATGAAGCTAACGTCTTGTTTAACCCCCAAAGAGTTTAATTTACTAATTGATGAATACCATTGTTTGTTAACTGCATTTGATTATAGGTCAACAGCCTGCAATACTGTACTTAAGAATTTTAAGAAGTTTAAGTCTTATACATTTATGTCTGCAACTCCAATTCCAGATGATTTCGTATTTACTGAGCTAAAGGGGATTGAAATGGTAGAAGCCTCCTGGACAAATCTTAGACTTCCAAAGATTATAGGTGTAATGGCTGAAAAATCACTGAATGCTACACTCATAAACAATGTGAACAAGTTTTTAAAGAACGAGATTGAAGGAAATGCCTACATTTTTATCAATAGTTTAGATACAATTGACAAGGTTATTAAAGAGTGTGATTTAAATGAATCTAACACCAGGGTTATCTACTCTCGACACAGTGAAAGAGTCCTGAGTAATGGAATAAAGAGGTCTAAAAGTTCAGACATTCCTAAACGAATAAATTTCCTGACCAGCAGTGCATTTGAGGGATGTGATATCTATGACCCTGAAGGTAGAACTATCATAGTTACTGACGGAGCAAGAACGCATACTCTTTTAGATATAGAGATGCAAATAGTTCAAATAATAGGTAGAATACGTGATACAAAATATACTGATGAGATATATCATATTTTTTCGAAACGATATAATACAGAAGAGCTAAGTTACCAAGATTATAAAACCAACTTAGATATTAAGATGGATAAAGCAAGGAATAAAATGTTCATTTATTCGGCTCAAGATAAAGTTCCGTTCATAAAAGATATATTCATAAATGCAATTAAGTACAATTATACGGATTACGATGAGTTAGATTTTATCTCATTAGACAATGAAACAAATGAACCTTATTTAGATTATAATCAATACAATACTGCACTGTTTAAGTACAAGCTTCACAATGAAACATATTCAGATTTGCTTTCATTCGAAAAGGAGTACACCACTTATAGGAATATTGAATTACTGACTACTAAGGACTCTTCCTACTTTTTAATACTACCAGAATTCGAAGGAAAAAATATTTTAGACTTAACTATTAAACTAAAGCGAGAAACAGACTGGAATACGATAGATTTAATTACAATGCAAGATTTTTTTTCAGCAGCAGAAAAATTCCCATTCTACAAAGAGGCAGTATATACACTTGGTTTTGAACGTATTATTGAGTTAGATGGAAAACATAAAAAAATTAAAGATGAACTTAAAGCACGTGGTAGGCAAAAATTGATTGAAGAGAAACACCCTGAAATTCTCAAAGAACTAATTGTCTGTCTTGATTTTTCTCCTAACAAATTTGTGAGTTCATCTGTAAGTAAGAAAACTATTAAGGAAGTATATAGTAAATTAGATATCCCTAATGATGGTGTAGTCGCTAATGAAATCAAGCGGTTTTTTAAGATACCAGCTGAATCAGACTCTGTTGTAAAAATTAATAATAAAACTGTACGAGGTTATATCCTTATAGAACCGTATCGAGGGGTCAGTGTTTAACTGTAATCAAAGGTGTCGATAAGTACTCTACTGTATCTTGGTTAGTTGAAATGTTCCTGTTATATTATTAATATTGCTTAGGTACTTAAATCTTCTTACTCGCAGCATCGATTTAATCTTTTTCATCATATTCCTCCCAAAATTTCATTCCTTTTGCACTCAGATACCCACATACACCGACATATACAATTCCAAATAAACTAAAACATATTATCTCTAACATAGATTTATGGAACTTAAATTTAATTTGCTCATATCAGATACCACATTAAAGTTACCTAAAATATATTGCAATGTAGAGGTCGCATATTGACCCCAGATGGGGGTGTTTAATCCAAATTCACAAAATTCTCCTCGTAATCATCTCTCTTTACAATGGTGTCATAAAGTCCAATATCTTCTCCTTGGTGCTTATTTATCCCCACGTAAGCCAAACTTGAATCTTCATATCGTTTGAATTTATATACCGCATCATTCATCAATGATGAATTGAAAACACCAAGACTTACCAATAACTCAAAGTCTTTTACGGTTAGTCCTGTTACCTTTTTGAAAAGTCCGGGTTCTAACTGTGTGATTACGTCTCTCAAACTTCTTTCTCGGTAGTCTGTCAAATACATAAACACAGGAACACGAGTAGCGAACTTGATTAACTTGTCTTGTATTTGTTTTCTAAGGCTTTTGTATTCTTTTTCTTGTTCTGTTAATTCTTGCTTTTGTTTTTTGGTCAGTTCTTTATCGTTGGCTTCTTTCTTTGCTTTTTTAACGGCTTCCGATTTATTGATAATGGTTTCAATGTCTTGATTCAAATTTCTAAAACCTTCAATGCTCATTAAAGCTTTCATTGCTTCTTCGTTTGCCATCAAACGAGCAAGCGTGTTGTTGTCCACGTTTACGAGCAATGCACTTTCCCAACGTCTTGCCAAAAGCGTTGCAGTTGTGCCACTCATTGCCATATCTAAAATTCCTGCGGCATCAACTTGTTTCATTGAACTTCCATCATAAGCCAATACAGGCAGGAAGTTTATAAATTCGGCAACTTTTGCTTCTGGGTTCGATTCATTAACATTCAGTCGGCAACTGTAATCGGCAATTTGTCTTAACGCTCGGTCGGGAGCAAAGTCAAAAACATAACATTCTTCTTTTAGAATTTCTTCTTTGTTGGGCGATTTGCTGTCGGGGTTTTTAATTACCCAAGGCGTTTGTACTCGAAATGCTGCTTGAAAATAGGTTTCAGGACTGGAAGAATTACGCAACATAAAAATTCCTGTCCACGGTTTTACTGAAACACCTGTTGTAAGTTTGCCACACGAAAGTGTAATGGTTTTTGATTCCAAGGGATTGTCAGTCATTGCATCTAAAATGGGAGGCAATGCTTCTATGCCAATGCCTGCTTGCATTCCTGCGGCAACAACAACTTTATAATCTTTGTAAAAAATATTTTGGCGCTTTTCGAGCAATAATGCCATTGCGTTACAAGCTGCAACGGTCGGCAAAAACCAAAAGGTATGATTCAATACATTTAGCAATGGGGCGTGTGAAAATGGGAAAGGCGGTTTTTTAGCACCCATTTTCAAATGGTCAACGGTAGTTTCGCTAAACGAACCCCGAATTAAATCCAACCATTTTTGTACTTCATCTTCATATTTGAAACGGGCTGTTCTTCCTTCACCTTCTGCTTTAAAGAATATATTCAAATCAAAACCGTCAAATTCGCCTTGCATTGCAATTTGTCGAATAGAATCGGGTAATTGATAAGTAAGCATTACCATTCTTGGCAAGGCTGCATAAGGATTGGTACCTTTTGAATCGTCCCAATTTCCTTTTTCCCTTTGCTCGTCTGAATACGTCCAATTGAAAATTTGTTCTTCTATAAATTCGCCTGAACTAATGGCACGAAACGGAGTGCCCGACAAATACAAATAGTGATTGGTGCTGATTGGGATAATTTTCTCTAAGTGTTCTGCTTTGTCTTCTTCGGCAATCCCTTCTTTTTCAATCTTTTTGTATTCTTCAATTTCCTTCTCGGCTTCTAAATCTTTACCGAATAAATCCTTGGCACTTTCTCGCCAAGCTCCAAAATGATATTCGTCAAAAATGATACAATCCCAAACGGTGGCGTGTACCCATTCGTTTTTGGTTTTGATACCGCCTGTGTTGGTGTTTTTGCCTAAAAAATCCTGAAACGAACCAAAGCAAACCAAAGGTTTTTTGGTGTCAATATCTTGGCTCGATAATTCTGCTGCGTGTTTAGAAATGAATTGCCAACCTTTAAAATCTACGTGAGAAAGTAAATCTTCTTTCCAAGCATCTTCAACGGCTGGTTTGAAAGTCAAAACCAACACTTTTTTCCATTCCATTTTTTTTGCCAATTGATAACTGGCAAATGTTTTTCCGAAACGCATTTTGGCGTTCCAAAGGAAATGGGGTGTTCTGTCTTTGTTTTCTTTTTTGAAACTCTTGAAATAGGCGATTGACTTATTTACGGCTTCTTCCTGTTCTGGTCGCATACCGAAAGTAAGTACACGGTTTTCTTCTGTTTTTTCTCCTGTTTTAATTTGGTGAATAGCTCTTCGCAAATCATTTAATGTGCATTTATACCATTCGCCACTTGCGTTTACAACTTTCCATTCTCTTAAAAGGCGGTGTACATCGTGGTCGGTAAACGAACTCCCGTCACGTTTCATTGCAGACTCTTCAAATGCAATTTTGTATTGAATAGCTGCCGTACCTAACTGCTCTTTAATACGCTGTTGGGCATTGCGGTCGGTGAAACCGATTTTGAGCAAGCCCTTGTGCGTATCCACACCAACCAATTCATAAGCATAAATTATTGGATTCGTGGACGGACGGGGCGGGAAAAATTCTTTTTTACTCATCGGTGTCGTCATTTTGAGTTAAATCCATTGGACGTATCATTGAGTCTATAAAAGTAATCTCATCATTTGTTAATCCATATTTTTTGTAAAGTTTTTCGTCTGTCCAAGGTTCATCATAATTTTGTATTGGAGCAAAAGCGAACCTATCTTTTGGATTATCCTGTGAAACTTTTCTTAGAAACACCAAAAATCTAAAAAACTTCGTCGTGATATAATTTTTTAGGTTAATTGCACGCTTCTCATTCGCTAATATATCACAAACAATATAAGTTTCTGTGCAGCAACTACCCTTATCGGCAACGATTGGTTTATTAATAATTTGGTGTGGATAAGTGTAACCACCATTGTATGAACGACTAATTATCACTTTATATTCATCAATCCATTGTGGATTTTGAATTACCTTTTCTCTTTCTATCCAACCAATTTCTTTAAATGAATAAATTTTAACTGCTCCTTTAAACGGTACTTTCTTAAATCCCCTAAAATTGGTTCTGAAACCAAAAGGCTTTTGAGAAGACATATGTTCACTAAAAGATTTTTCTTGTTTGGCTCGAACTTTTTCTAAAATTGAAATGGATTCGTTTAATCTCACTAAAACATCATAAGCACCAATATTTCTAAGCATTGGTTTCTTGAACTCAGATTTAACAACAGGAATTACTTCACAATCTCCGCTATAATCTTTATCTCTCAAAAAATAACATACACCACCTTTTATTTCTACACCAGGAAAACAATCTGCTGCATCAAGAAAATCTACAATTTTTTTTATACTTCTGTCTTTTAGCATTGTTGCTCTAAATGTGTCAAGCCCCTTGCCGCCCGCAAACCATCTGGAAGGAATAATCATTACTAAATATTTGGGATTTAGTTTTTTGGCTTGTTCTACAAATAAATGATATATAGGGGAAGCACTTGCTTGTGCACCACCATCACTTAACTGATAAGGCGGATTTCCAACAATAACGTCAAATTTCATATTGAATATTTTTTCAGGTTTGTCTGTGTGAATAAAATTGTAAGCGTATGTTTCCAAAGCATCTTCTCGGTCGTACACTTCTTGGCTTGCACCGCAATAGGTACATTTTCCACTCTGCCAAGTGTGTTTCATTCGTTTGTAACGAATGTTTCCTTGCTCATCATCAAAGGTGTCACAAATGGAGTATTTACCATTGGCAGTTTTGGAGCAATACACGCTTCTGCGAGAAAGCAAAGCCGTTAAATCGGTTATGGCAATGCCATACAATTGCTGGCTAAAAATATGGTTAATGCGTTCTTGCTTGTCGGGTATTTGAGTTTCCAAACCGTGCATCAGTCGCTTTGCCATTTCCCGTAAAAACACACCACTTTTTGAAACAGGGTCTAAAAATTTGGCGTTTGGGTTGCTCCACAATTCAACAGGAAGCAAATCCAAAATGTCGTTTACCAAACTCGGTGGTGTGAACACTTCGTCATTGCTCAAATTGGCAAGGCAGGAGAGTACATCGGGATTATAGTTCGTTTGTATCATCTTCTCCAAGTTTTAAGAAATGAATAAGCGGGAAATCTTTTACGGGTTCGTCAATTGCTGCTGCATTACCTTCGTCATTGAACATTGCAAACTGGTGTGTTTTCTCTACCAAAAATTTAAACATATAATCTCTGCGTTTCAGCATAGAGCCGTTTACGGCACTCCATTCAGAAAAAATGATTGGTTGTTTGGTTTCAGGATTAGTAAAGTCCAAAGCATCACCCCAAAGTATATTTCTGCTCAATAAAAACCGAACAGAACGAATACAATCATTATTTACTTGTTTGAATGTTTTAGAATACCATTCTGTGTAAATGCCAAGCAATCGGTCTCGGCATTCTTGGGCATTATCTTCTAAAATGTCCACTCCGTAAATGCTCGAAACTGCAATAACGGAATAGCGTTCCCATTCAATTTGGCTTTTGCTATATCGGCTGTCAACAATTGTTAATTTTCGTTTCAATACTTCAGCTAAAAAGTTTCCGTTACCACACGCAGGTTCCAAAAAACGAGAGTCAATTCTTTCTGTTTCGTGTTTTACCAAATCAAGCATAGCGTTTACTTCACGTTGGTTAGTAAAAACTTCTCCGTGGTCAGTAACTCGCTTTTTGGATTTTACTTGATGTTCTATCTTTATTTCTTCTGTCAATTCGGTCATTTTTCACTTTTAAAATATTTTCCAAATTTTCTATTTCCCAAATTGAGGTAATTTATTATTCAGAATACACCCCTAATATAGTTGTATTTACTCATACAAATAAAATTTAGTGCACTGGCATAGACTTCGGCAATAACCATTTTCAATGAATTGGAAATAGTAAACAATTGAGAATTAAAACAGATTTGTTTGTGTAAAAAGCATATAAATACTCCCATACAACTATCATATACAATATACTGTATATCAGTTATTTAAGCACTAAATCTAAGTTGTGATATTTTAGTATAACAAGTGGCTATTAGAAATCAATCACACGGTATTAATTCCCCTCTACAAAAGTTCAGAAAACGCATAGTATGATTAAATATTATTTGAAGAGTATATACAGAGGAGATTATCCCCTATATGGTAGAGCCCGCACCCCTGAAAGGAAACGATTTGCCTGAACCCCGTACCCCAAATTTCCTTAAAATAAGAGTATAATCTATCTGTAAAGGTTCATTATATCGGTATTAAGGGATATCTCTTGGCAGAGATTTATTTGATTTACACTATGTTTTAAATGAATTAAATATCCAGCTGTGGGGCAGCAGTTCTCAAGATTTCTTCATTATGTTCTCCCAATCCCCGTAAGTATTTAAGTGTGACCACAATGCTCGAATGTCCCAATAAGCTCTTAAGTAAATTTACATCCTTAGTTCTTCTATAAACATCTACAGCAGCAGTGTGTCTGAAGGAGTAAATAGTCTGATTCTCTTGAATGATGCCCAATTGAAACATCTTGCTCCAGGCTCTTGTCCAGGCGGTATTAAAATACGCCTCATTATAGGGCTGAATGTCCTTAGAAAATATATTATCAGTGGATTTTATATAGGGTAGGAGAGCTTCCACTTCTTTCCTAACATAATCTGGTACATATACCACTCTTACCTTTCTTCCCTTGTTTTCACTACCTGATAAATGGATTTCAGAGTTGTCTTTCTTAAAGTGTCCAGCAGTTAGCTTTCTAACCTCTATATGCGGTCTCAGGAAGCATCCGTAGGTTATCAGACAACATAAACATAGTTGTTGATTATTAGTCCTTAAATAGCTTAAAACAGACCTTAATTGCTCGGGTTCATATATTTTGTGGAGCTTACTATGTGTTTTTCTTTTGCTGGTTTTAGTTACGCTGTCAAGGGGTTGTTCAAGAAGCATACCTGCAGTTGAAAAGAGCACAGCCAAGTTTCTCCTTTTATTCATATAATAAGTACCTGAAGATTGAAATTGGGATAGAAAAGCTTGTATTCTATTGATTTTTAATAAGCAAAGAGGTGCTCGTTTTTCATCTTCTGTTAAGAACGCAATGAATTGATTATAGACAGTTTTTAAATCTCTTTTATAAGTATCGCTCAAATCGGAGTCTTGCTTGCTATTTAAGGCATTTTCAAGGCATTCTGATAAACTTATTGGTGCTCGTTGTTCTTCTTCTTTTAAGTAGGTATTATTCTTAAGTGCATCTTTTAGTTCGAAGAGCAGTACATTTAATAGGCGCTCCCTCTCTTTAGCGGTTTTGCTCCTGTTTGGATGAATGCTTAGTTTTAGTAGATTCCCATTATAAATTCTGGCACGCTTTCCTTTGTAGTTGAAATGGATGTAGGCTCTTTTGTTTAGCTCTCCATCGTTAAAAATTTTTGGTTCAGTATACATTGAGATGACTCATTTACTGACGCACTTTTTGAAAGTTGTTCTAAATAATGTAATTCAAGGTCCTATTGGTTGGTAGAGCAAAGGACTGAAAATCCTTGTGTCGCTGGTTCGATTCCAGCTGGTACCACAAAAAACCTCAATCAGAAATGGTTGGGGTTTTGTATTTTTATAGCCACCAAATGAAACGAACATTACTTTTTCTCCTTTTATACATTTCCTGTAGTGCATCTATGGCTATAACGCTAGTAGATAGCAATGCCGTACGTGTGCAGGTAAATATTCCCGCATTAAAACTCCAAAAGATGTATATGGGGAGTTATTTCGGTAAATTTCAAACCGTGGTAGACTCCATTGTGTTAAGCGATTCAGGTGAGGGGGAGTTTAGGGCTAAGAAAAAGTATGTTTCCGGCATCCATTTTTTAGCCAGCGAACGCAAAGAACTGCTTACCGAGTTTTTAATGGATAGTGCACAGCACTTCAGTATTTATTTAGAAACACCCACTAGCGTTCCTCAAGTCAGTGGTTCGGTAGAGAATACCTATTTCAGCCAGTATAATGCTTTTTTAGCCAAATTTGCTCCAGAAATGAGCCAACTCCAAACACAGCTAAAGCAGGTTAGCCCGGCCGATAGTGTTAAATGGAATGAGGCCATAGCCATCAAGCTAAAAAGCTTAGATGCCTATAGAGCTACTTTTCAGCAAAAACATCCCAAAGCGTTACTCAGTTTTTTATTCCAAGCCAGTAAGCGTCCCGATGCGCCTTCAAAAGCAAGCATTAAAAAGCCTGAAGACTGGTATGCCTATTACCAAACCCGTTTTTGGGAGGGGACTAGCCTGGCTGATCCGAGATTGTTGCGTACACCCTTCTTCGATCAAAAGCTAGAGGAGTTTTTAAGTTATTACGTTTCGCCTAACCCCGATGAACTAATTAAAACCATAGATGAGTTAATAAGGCAAGCTGGCGATGAGCAAGGGGAGTGTTTCCGCTACCTGTTTTCTAAACTTACCGACCGCTATGTGCGCCCTCAGGTTATGGGCCAAGATAAAGTGTTTGTGCATTTGTTTACCGAATACTATACCAAGAAAGATTTTGCTTGGTTGAGCGCCCAACAAAAGAAATATATTTTTGATCGGGGATATAGTTTGGTATCTAATCAGATCGGTAACCCTGCCCCGGCCTTGCAGTTGAGTACCTTGGCCGGAGAGCGGCAAAATATATATGTCATAAAAGCGCCTTATACGCTTTTGGTGTTTTGGGATCCGAACTGTTCACATTGCTTGCAGGATGTGCCGCAGCTGGATTCGCTGTACCAAACCAACTGGAAAAAACTAGGTCTAAAAATGGTGGGAATAAATATTGATGAGCAAGCACAAACGGCTTGGAAGGCCTTCATTCAAAAGCATCACTTGGAAGAATGGCTGCACATCTATCAACCCGAGAGTGAAAAATTAGCCGAGCAAAAAAATCAAATTCCTAATTACCGGCAGTTATACGATGTGGTTCAAACGCCCACCCTTTATTTGCTCGATGCGAACAAAAAAATCCTAGCAAAAAACCTAGATGCGAAAGGGATAGATCGGTTTTTAGGACAATTAACCATTCCGAAATCAAAATAGTTCCTAAAACCCATTTTCAAAACAAGCCCTACACCGTGGTTCGTAACTGTCTTTTTCGCCAAGTAATAGTTGGCTTTTGTCCGTTACAGTTCGGTAAGAATACATAGCTGGGCCGCCACATTGCAGACAAATGGCGTGTACTTTACTTACGTCGTCGGCAATAGCCATGAGGGCAGGCATAGGCCCAAATGGTTTGCCCGAAAAGTCCATATCTAAACCGGCAATAATAACTCGTATTCCTTTATTGGCCAATTGGGTGCACACATCGGGTAATTCTTCGTCGAAAAATTGAGCTTCATCTATGCCTACCACTTGGGTGTTGGCCCCCAATATTAAAATAGCGGATGAGCTTTCTACAGGAGTAGATGAAATGGAATTCGAATCGTGCGAAACCACAGCCGTTTCGTCGTAACGGGTATCGGTTTTGGGTTTAAATATTTCTACGTTTAGTTTGGCAATTTGCGCCCGGCGTAATCTACGAATAAGCTCTTCGGTTTTTCCCGAAAACATAGAACCGCAGATGACTTCGATACTGCCGCTCAATTGATGTTTACGCTTAAAATTATGTTCGTACTGAAGCATGTAAGGTAGATTTTGTAGCCTATCTGAGGCTCGGCTAATATCAGAATTTAATGCTATTTTTGGAAATATAATTACTGTTTAACTCGTTTTGTGATGGAGAAAAAAGAGATTTTACAAAAAACTAAAGAGATTTTGGCTGAAATTCAGCAGCAGGTAAGTGCTTTTGAGCAACAGCACTATCAAATTTCGGATATTGAATTAGACCTCTTTTTGGCCAATACTAAATTTTTGGTAGATCATGCACACATCATGAAACGTTTGCAGGATGTTTCTCCTGCGGTTCCCCTGCCAACTGTAGAGCCTGTGGTAGTAATATCCACCCCACATGTGGAAGAAACTCCAATTTTAACACCCGAAGTGGAGACAACAGTTGAGCCGGTGCAAGAGGCCAAGCCTACTATTAATGATTTACTAGCCGATAGACCCGATGTAACCTTGGCCACCAAATTTGAATCGGAGCCTATTGCCGATTTAAAAGCGATTATCAATTTAAATGATAAATTAGTTTTTGTAAAAGACCTGTTTAACGGTTATTCTTTGGCCTACCAAGAGGCTATTGATACACTAAATAAATTAGGCAGTTTAGATGAAGCAAAAAGCTATTTAGACGAAAACTATGTCCAAGCAAACGATTGGTCTGCCCATGAAGCTACTACGGCTCGTTTTTACGAACTTTTGAGCAGACGATACACTAAATGATTCCCATACGGTTCGCATCTAAGCGTAACAAAATAAATAGTAAGACGGTAAAGCCCCAAAGCGAAGAACCTCCATAGCTTATAAATGGTAACGGAATTCCGATGACGGGAACCAAGCCCATGGTCATGCCCAGGTTTAAAAAGAAATGGCAAAAGAGAATGGAAGCCACCCCGTAGCCATATATTCTGGAGAAGGAAGAACGCTGTCGCTCGGCAATAAATATAATTCGCAGTAATAAGAATAAATACAAACCAACCACCACCAAACTGCCTACAAAACCCCACTCTTCGCCCACGGTGCAAAAGATAAAATCGGTACTTTGCTCGGGCACAAAATCGTATTTAGTTTGCGTGCCTTGTAAGAAACCCTTGCCCCAAAATCTACCCGATCCAATAGCAATTTTAGATTGATTTACATTGTAGCCTTCGCCACGTAAATCTTCTACCTTACCTAATAATACATCTATCCGGTTACGGTGGTGAGGTTTTAAAATGTTTGTGTAGGTAAAATCTACCGTAAAAATAAATAGGATAGAGCCTATAGTACCGAGCACAATTGGGCGCATCCATTGTTTTTTATTGCGTATTTGGGTAAGTAAAAAACCCGCAATTACAACTAGGCAAACAATAAGCACAATTTTGCTAAGTAATAGTGTAAGGATGAAAAGTATGATCCCTAATAAACCAAATATTAAGAAATAGCCAGATAACCCTTCTCGGTATAACACAAATATTAAGGATGCAAAAGTAAGCGCCGAACCCACATCTGGTTGTGCTAAAATAAGCCCAACAGGGATGCCAATAATGGCAGCTGCTTGTAAGGTTGTTTGCCAGGCTTTGTGTTTTATGGTGGCAGTAGATAAGAATTGGGCCAATACCAAGCAGGTAGCAAATTTTGCAAATTCGGAGGGTTGCAATCTAAAATTACCCAAAGGAATCCAAGCCTGATTTCCGCCCACATTACGGCCCACTACCAATACTACCAAGAGTAATAAAATACTGATTCCATAAAAAAGCGGGCTAAAGGTGCTAAAAAACTTAACATCCAGTACTAAAATAAAGATGCCCAATATACCTGCCGTAAGCAGAAAAATAAATTGTTTTCCGTAATTGGTGCCTAAATTGAACAGGTTACCTTTCTCCGGATCATACACCGCCGCATAAATGTTTAACCAGCCAATAATGCATAGCGTAGCAAACAATGCCAAGCTAACCTTGTCTACATTAAAAAATATGTTGCGTTGTTTGGTTACCATAATACAGCTATCGTTTAGCTTTCAATTTTGTTTTGAGCGTATCTATTTTGGGTTTGCTACTAATCCTGGCCACGGCTGGTAATAAGTTGGCATTGCTAATGCGATCCATATAGGCCTGTGGCCGTGTAATAGAATCTCTTAAATATTTTTCTACCAACAAACTGGCAATAGGTGCCGACCACGTAGCCCCGTAGCCCGAATTTTCTACAATGACTGCAATGGCAATTTTCGGATTATTTCGGGGAGCAAAAGCCACAAAAACCGAGTGATCGGCTCCATGAGGGTTTTGTACCGTACCGGTCTTGCCGCACATTTCAATACCCGGAATTTTAGAATAAATTGCTGTTCCGCCGCCTTGGTTTACCACCCGGCTCATGCCCTCAATAACCGAATTAAAATAAGCAATGTTGATGCCTACATTAATGCGCTCGGTAAATTCCTTCTTAACTACTTTATTCGCTCCAATAGCCTTAATTAGGTGCGGTTTGTAAAAATAACCTCTGTTGGCCACAATAGCCATCACATTGGCCATTTGGAGGGGTGTAATACCCAATTCGCCTTGCCCGATAGAAAGTGAAATATTAAAACTAGAGGTCCATTTATCGCTACCAAAACGTTTGGTATAATAATCGGCGCTAGGGAGTAAGCCCTTACGTTCGTTTGGTAGATCGATGTTTAGCTTAGAGCCAATACCAAATTTAGCTACGGCTGCTTGCCACTTTTTGTAGCCTTCAACCGAGCGCATACCGGCATGATCGACCATGCGGTTAAAGGTATACCCGTAATAGGTATTGCAAGAGTATTGAATAGATTGACTTAAATTCATGGGGCCGTGAACGTGTGTACAGCCCATTACACGGTTGCCATACCGATAACCACCACCACACACAAAAGTGGTACTTGGGTTAATAAGTCCCAATTGCTGAGCCACCAATGCATTTACAATTTTAAAAATAGAACCGGGAGGGTATTCTGCCTGTATAGGGCGAATAAACATAGGTTTATACGGGTTATTGAGCAATTTCATATAATTGTTTCCCCGTTGCCTACCCACCATTAAATTGGGGTTGTAGCTTGGGCTACTCACAAATGCTAAAATTTCTCCGGTAGCGGGTTCAATAGCAACAATACTGCCAATTTTATGCTTCATGAGCTTTTCGCCCATTTTCTGAAGTTCTATATCTAGCGATGATTTTAATCCCTCTCCAGAAACGGCTAAGGTGTCGTAGCGCCCTTCTGCAAAATGACCTTTCGGGCGGCTAAAGGCATCTACCATTAAGTTTTGTACGCCTCTTTGGCCTCTTAATAAATCTTCGTACGATTTTTCTACGCCACTGATACCAATATAATCTCCTTTGGCATAAAAGCCCTTAGATTTTTCAATCGCTTTTTCATTTACCTCCCCAATGTAACCCAAAAATTGAGCAGCCAAACTATCCGGATACATGCGTACCGTACGGTTTTGTACATAAAAGCCTGGGAATTGATACAAACGCTCCTGAAAAGCAGCATATACTTTGGCCGATAATTGTTTTTCTAGTACCGATGCCCTATAAATGGATTGGTTAACTGCCTTTTTAAACTGCTTATCGAAACGCTCCTTGCTGATTTCTAGGAGCCGGCAAAAAGCCAGAGTATCAAATGGTTTAACCTCTTTTGGTATCACCATTACATCGTATACGGGTTCATTTTGAACTAAAATACGGTCTTTTCGGTCTAAAATAACCCCTCGTGCAGGGTAAATGAGTATTTTACGGAGTACGTTGTTATTGGCCGAAAGCAGGTATTTATCGTTTACAATTTGTAGGTAGAATAAGCGAACTAATAAAATGACCGCCGTTGCAATAAATATTCCTTGAATAACGAATTTTCGAGCGAAATACGGATTCATTAACGTGCTTTTTTACGGTAAAATACCAGTGAGATGACCAGCATCAAAAATAAGGTAAAAAATGCACTCAGAATACTTCGTAAAAGTGTTCCGCCGAAGTTAGAAAGGCTAAACAACTCAAAGGTGAAAAGTGTGAGGTGATGTAAAAAAGCCATTAGTAAACCATACAACAAAAACCATCGAGCGCCCATACTACTTAAGCTAGGTTCTGGTTCTGTTTCCAATGCATCGTTGGTAATGGTAAGGTTTAAAAATAAAACTCGGCCCAAAGCCAATACTGTGCAGGCTAAGGCGTGTAAACCTAGGGTGTCGTGAAAAACATCAATAGTTATTCCACAGCAAAAAGCCAAGCTATATAATGCCCAATTAGGTATTTTAAAGGGCAATAATAAGATGAATAGGATGTAAATGTAAGGGGTAGACAGGTTGTAAAAACCAATATTCTTAAGCAAGAATAATTGGATGAACACCAAGCCAAAAAAACGTGCAATATGTAGCGGGATGCGTTCCATTTATTCAGTTTTATTTTTTGCTTCTAGCACTTTTTGTTCGTTGCCAAAGGCATTATTTACCACATATACATAGCTTAGAGTGGCAAAATTTGTGGCTAATTTCACTTCAATACTTAAAAAGTTTTCGCCGCCTTTTACCCCGGTTTGGCTCACTGTGCCAATAGGGATTCCGGAAGGGAACAAAGAATAACCTGAAGCAACTACTTTTTCGCCCACCTTTACTTTAATATGGTTCGGGATATCTTGCAAAACTGCATAGGCCGAATTGAAATTACCGGCACCCCATACCAAAGAACCAAAAGCACGGTTGCTGGCTAGGCTAGCACTAATACGAGTTTCGCTATGGAGTAACGATTGGATGGTAGCAAATTTAGGCGATACATTAAGTACAATACCTACCACGCCATTGGGGCCGAGTACACCCATGCCTTTTTTGATGCCCTGCAAAGCACCCTTGTCTATGGTAATATAATTGTTTTTTTGGCGAACAGAATTGTTAATTACTTTAGCGGTATAATAGCTGTATTGCTGATTCGAAACGGTATCTACAACCTTCGTAAGCCCTTTGGTTTCGCTACTGTCTCTTTGTGGAAGTAAATTTAATAGCCTTCCGTTTTCTGAAGCTAGACTGTCGTTAATGGCTCTTAAACGAAGATAATCTTTTAAGTTTTGAACTTTTTGGTACTGAGAAGCCACCCATTCATTTGAAGAATTCCAAGTACTAGCCCTTTGAAAGGAATTGTTGTTGATGAGTAGAAGAAATGAGCTGGCAAAGAAAATGAAAAATAGAATAACTGCATTGTGCTTGCTGATGTAAATCCAGAGGTTGCGCATTGTACAGTTTAGGGGTGTATAATTGGTCGTTTAGTAAAAGAGCTACTAAACGACCAAATAAGTGCTTATTGCATTAAAAATTTAAAATTCTCGATATTTTTTAGCGCAATGCCGGTTCCTCTAACAACCGCTCTCAATGGATCTTCGGCCACGTGAACGGGTAGTTTGGTTTTAGATGAAATACGCTTGTCTAATCCTCTTAACAAGGCACCGCCACCGGTTAAATAAATACCTGTTTGGTAAATATCAGCCGAAAGTTCTGGTGGAGTAATCTCTAAAGCTTTTAGAATCGCTTCTTCAATTTTTGAAATCGATTTATCTAAGCAATGTGCAATTTCGGTGTATGATACCATGATTTGCATCGGTACGCCAGTCATCAAATCACGTCCTTGTACGGCTAAATCTGGTGGTGGATCTTGTAATTCTGGAAGGGCAGAACCCACCTCAATTTTAATTTTTTCAGCGGTACGATCACCAATCATAATGTTATGCTGACGACGAATATATTGTACGATATCGCTATCAAAGTTATCGCCCGCTACACGGATAGACTGGTCGCACACAATACCCGAAAGCGCAATTACAGCAATTTCGGTAGTACCTCCACCAATATCAATAATCATGTTTCCCATAGGCTCTTCTACGTCGATACCAATACCAACGGCAGCAGCCATAGGCTCATGAATTAAGTACACTTCTTTAGCACCCGCAATTTCTGCAGAATCACGCACGGCTCTTTTTTCTACCTCGGTAATACCCGATGGAATGCAAATAACCATACGTAACGATGGGAAAAACCAACCTTTACCGTTGTTTAGCATTTTAATCATACCGCGAATCATGTGTTCTGCGGCGTTAAAATCTGCAATTACTCCATCTTTCAACGGGCGAACGGTTATGATGTTTTCGTGCGTTTTGCCTTCCATTTGCATGGCTTGCTTGCCAATAGCAATAAGTTTGTTGGTTGCTCTATCAAAAGCTACAATAGATGGTTCATCTACCACCACTTTATCGTTGTGAATGATAAGGGTGTTTGCAGTACCCAAATCAATGGCAATTTCTTGTGTAAACCAGTTAAATATTCCCATGCGTTTTTATGCTGTAAGATGTAAAGTTAAATTTTTTTACGATTTTTTTAATGTTTAAAATGACGAATTCCGGTGGTAACCATACAGATACCTTTTTGGTTCGCCATTTCTATCGAATCCTGGTCTTTAATAGAGCCTCCAGGCTGCAATACGGCTGTAATTCCGGCATCGGAAGCTATCTCCACACAATCTGGGAAGGGGAAGAAGGCATCGGAGGCCATTACGGATCCTTGTAATTCAAATCCAAAGGCTTCGGCTTTTACAATGGCTTGTTTTAATGAATCTACCCGAGAGGTTTGTCCTACGCCACTGGCTAATAAAGTTTGGTTTTTAGCAAATACAATGGTATTAGATTTGGTGTGTTTTACCACTTTATTTGCAAAATATAAATCTGCTAATTCTGCTGTGGTTGCTTGTTTGTTGGTTACGCAAGTCATTTGCTCTGGGCCTTCTATCTGCAAGTCTTTATCTTGCTCGATATAGCCGTTCAGTAAAGTTTTAACTTGTTTTTGAGGCAATTCTACCGTGTTGCGTTGTAATAATATTCGGTTCTTTTTGGCTTGTAAAATAGTTAAAGCGTCTGCTGAAAAAGATGGGGCAATAAGCACTTCGAAAAATAAGTCGTTAATGGCTGTTGCGGTTTCCGCATTTAGCTCTCCGTTGCAAATAATTACGCCCCCAAATGCCGAAATAGGGTCGCAGGCAAGTGCGGTATGCCAAGCCTCCAGTAGTGTAGGGCGACTGGCTATACCGCAAGCATTGGTATGTTTTAAAATAGCAAAAGTAGGTGTATTGAATTCATCTATTAAGGCTATTGCGGCATCTACATCTACCAAATTATTATACGATAGTTCTTTGCCGTTTAGCTTGGTAAACAGCGCATCCAAATTGCCGTAAAACGTACCTTTTTGGTGTGGATTTTCTCCATAACGTAAAGGCTGTGCTTGCGTTTCGCTAATTTTTAAAACCGTTAAAGGTTCCGCCTGATTAAAGTAATTGAAAATACCGCTATCGTAATGAGAAGATACATGGAAAGCTTTTTGTGCAAAGCGTTTGCGGTCTGCTAAATCCGTGCTGCCGCTATTCTCTTCAATCATATTCGTTAATACCGGATAATCATCTTTTGATGCAATAATTACCACGTCGTTAAAGTTTTTGGCTGCAGCACGTATTAGGGAAATTCCGCCAATATCAATTTTTTCAATAATGTCTTTTTCAGCTGCACCCGATTGCAAGGTTTCTTCGAATGGGTATAAGTCTACAATCACCAAGTCGAATTCTGGGATTTGATATTCGTTTAGTTGGGCTCGATCTTCGGCTAATGCACGACGACTTAATATGCCACCAAAAACTTTGGGATGCAATGTTTTTACTCGGCCCCCTAAAATGGAAGGATAGCCGGTTAGATCTTCCACTGCTGTAACGTGATAACCAAGATCTGTAATAAATTTTTCGGTACCTCCAGTAGAATAAAAGTGCACCCCATTGGCTGCTAATGCACGAATTAAGGGTTCTAAATTGTCTTTATAATATACAGAAACAAGGGCGTTTTTAATTTTTACGGGATGGCTCATTAAATAAAGGGACTTAATGACCGTAAAGATAGGTTTTTAGCCTCGTTTTTTAAAGGCAGTTTGGTGATAAAATCTTACGATTTTATTTTTTTAAGTACTTGCTCAATAATTTTTGGAAAATACTGGTGTTCTAGTTGTTGCCCCTTAAATTTAATAATCTCTAAATCGTCGTTTTTTTCTATTTTAAATCGAGCTTGATAGATGATTTCGCCAGTATCAAAATCTTGGTTAACATAGTGAATGCTGATACCAGATTCTTCATCACCATTTGCCAAAACTTCTTTATGTACTCGGTCTCCATACATGCCTTTGCCACCATATTTTGGTAATAAAGCCGGATGAATATTTATAATTCGTTTCGGGTAGTTTGCTAAAATAGTATCGGGAACTAGCCATAAAAAGCCTGCTAAAACTATTATATCTATGTTTAGATTTTTGAGCAAGTCGAGGACCTCGTTTGTTTGATAAAACTCGTGTTTCTCAAAAATATGCGTGGGAATTTCGAAATTATCGGCACGTTGCAATACATAGGCCTCCGGATTATTAGTCAGTACAATGGCCACTTCAGCATCGGTATGCTTTTTGAAGTATTCCATAATCTTCTGAGCATTGGAGCCAGAACCGGAAGCAAATATGGCGATACGTTTTTTCAAAAACCTTGTTTTAATGTGAGGCGCAAATATATTGTTTAAATCAAATTATAACAATATAGAATAGCAGAGAGTTTCCTCGTTATCTATACTTTTTTTAGAGGTTGCCTCTAGCAGCTTGTTCACGTTCCAGTGCCTCGAACAAGGCCTTAAAATTACCCGCCCCAAAAGATTTAGCACCTTTTCGTTGAATAATTTCGTAGAATAAAGTAGGTCGGTCTTCTACAGGTTTGGTGAAAATTTGAAGTAGATAACCCTCATCATCTCTATCCACTAAAATACCTAGTTGTTTTAGCGGTTCCATATCTTCTTCAATTTTACCCACCCGAGCTTCTAAATCATCATAATATGTATCCGGTATTTTTAAAAATTCTACGCCACGGTTTTGTAAATCGGTAACGGTTTCTACAATATTGTTGGTGGCAATGGCTACGTGTTGTACGCCTTCATCGCCATAAAAATCTAAATATTCTTCTACCTGCGATTTCTTTTTGCCTTCGGCCGGCTCATTGATAGGAAATTTGACATAGCCATTCCCGTTGCTCATTACTTTGCTCATTAAAGCCGAGTATTCGGTAGAAATTTGCTTATCGTCAAAAGTTAGGATGTTGCGAAAACCCATCACATCTTCGTAAAATTTCACCCATTTATTCATTTGGTTCCAGCCAACATTACCCACGCAATGATCTACGTACAACAATCCTGTAGAAGCGGGTTGATAGTCACTTTCCCATTTTTTATAGCCCGGCATAAAAGGTCCGCTGTAATTTTTACGCTCAATAAATAAATGAACTGTTTCGCCATAGGTATAAATACCGCTTCGGCGCACTTCGCCAAATTCGTCTGTTAGGGTTTCGGGTTGCAAATAGGGTTTGGCGCCACGTTTGGTGGTTTCTTCAAAGGCTTTATACGCATCCTCTACCCATAAGGCTAGTATTTTTACGCCATCGCCATGCTTTTTAACATGTTCCGAAATAGGATGTTCGGGTTGAAGGGCTGTGGTTAATACCAAGCGCATTTTATTTTGAACCAAAACGTACGAAGATCGGTCTTTTATACCAGTTTCGGGACCGGCATAAGCCAAACTCTGAAAACCAAAGGCTGTTTTATAATAATGGGCTGCTTGTTTGGCATTGCCGACGTATAATTCTACATAATCGGTGCCGTTTAGCGGCAAAAAATCAGTTGTTTGCATAGGTTTTATTCAATAGTGTGCTGCCAACTTTTGTGGTAGCTTTCGTCTTCAATTTGTAGGGCTTCTTCGGTAAGCATCAGGGGTTTAAACGGATCAATCATTACCGCTAATTCTTCGGTGCGTTCTTTCCCGATAGATTTTTCTACGGTACCCGGGTGTGGACCGTGTGGAATACCACCGGGATGTAGCGTAATTTGTCCCTTTACTACACTTTTTCGGCTCATAAAATCGCCATCTACATAATACAATACCTCGTCGCTATCTACATTGCTGTGGTTGTATGGTGCCGGAATGGCTTCTGGGTGATAATCGTATTTACGAGGAACAAAAGAGCAAATCACAAAATTATGCCCCTCAAAAGTTTGGTGAACCGGTGGCGGTTGATGAACTCGGCCGGTAATGGGCTCGAAATTATGAATTGAAAAGGCCCATGGGTAATGAAAGCCGTCCCAACCAATAAAATCGAAGGGATGAGTGCCATAGGTGTATGGATAAATGAGCCCTTGTTTTTTAATAAGCACTTTAAAATCACCTTTTTGGTCTATCGTTTCTAAATCAGTAGGGCGTTTAATATCACGTTCGCAAAAAGGAGAATGTTCCATTAATTGGCCCCACTCGTTGCGGTAACGTTTTGGGGTACGAATAGGGCTAAAACTTTCGATAATAAACAGTCGATTGTTTTCCGTATTAAACTCCATTTGGTAAATGGTGCCTCGTGGAATAACTAAATAGTCGCCGTATTCGAATTTTATTTTGCCGAAACCTGTTTTTAGCGTTCCGGTACCTTCGTGGATAAAAATCACTTCATCGGCTTGGCTATTTTTATAAAAATAGTCGGTCATCGATTTACGAGGAGCCGCTAACGAAATGTGTAAATCGCTGTTTACCAATACAGGTTTTCTACTTTTCAAAAAGTCATCCTCAGGTTTTATGTTAAACCCAATGAGGCTGGTATGGCGCAAGTGTTTTTCTCGAGCTATTTTAGGTTCTACAGAGTACGCTTCGCCCAAACTTTTAACTAGGGTAGGCGGATGAGTATGGTATACTAAAGAATATAAGCTGGAAAAGCCTTCGGTTGAAACCAATTCTTCGGCATACAGCTCTCCGTTCGGTTTGCGAAATACGGTATGTCTTTTTGCAGGAACTTGTCCTAAACTATGATAAATAGGCATATTTTGATTGATAATTGCTTAAAAAATCTGCTTTAAAATTACACATAATTTAAAAGATTCCACGGCTGATCTAAACAAAAAAATATTCGACCTGAAAGCGCTTATTTTTTTTTAGTTTTGAGACAAGCTAAAAGAAAAACCTATGAAATTAGTTTCCTATAAAACAGAAGAAAGCGAACATTTAGGTGTATTTGTGAACGGGCATATTTATAATTTAAATTCTTGCGATAAACTCATTCCGGACAGTATGAACGCCTTTTTAGCCGGAGGCGAAGAGTTGATGGAGCGGGCCAAAAAAATAAATACAGCCATTATAACCGGTACACTTGCTGCCAAGGAAGAAATTTTCTTTGAGGTATTGGCTCCAGTGCCACACCCTAGCTCTTGTAGAGATGGTTATGCTTTCCGCCAACACGTGGCATCTGCTCGTCGTAATAGAAAGTTAGATATGATTCCCGAGTTCGATTCATACCCTATATTTTATTTTACCAACCACAATGCTATTCAAGGCCCGGGTGAAATTACCTGCATGCCCGATCATTTCGAAAAACTTGATTTTGAATTGGAAGCAGCCGTGGTAATTGGTAAAAAAGGCAGAAACATTTGTGCCGCCGAAGCAGATGATTACATTGCCGGTTACATGATTATGAACGATATGAGTGCTCGAACCCTGCAAATGGAGGAAATGCTCTTGAATTTAGGCCCTGCTAAAGGCAAAGATTTTTCTACGGTTATTGGCCCTTGGTTGGTTACACCCGATGAATTGGAGGCTTACAAAGTGCCCGCTAAACTTGGCCATGTTGGGAATGCTTATAATTTAAGTATGAAATGTTGGGTAAACGGCGTTGAAGTATCTAGCGGTTCGGTGGCAGATATGGATTGGACCTTTGCCGAAATTATAGAGCGTTGTGCCTATGGCGTAGATATTTTACCCGGCGATGTAATTGGCTCTGGAACGGTGGGTACGGGTTGTTTCTTGGAATTAAACGGAACCGGATTGTTAAACGATCCTAGCTATAAGCCACAATGGTTGCAAGAGGGCGATGTAGTAGAAATGGAAATTACAGGCTTGGGCCGTTTGAGTAATACTATTCGTAAAGAACCAACCGATTGGTCTATCTTAAAATTGAAAAAATAAAGACATGCTCACCTTAAAAACCGCCGATTTATCGCCAATGGAACTGCAAAACTATTTGCAATATGCCATTGCGCCTAGGCCCATTTGTTTTGCGTCTACCATAGATAAGGCCGGAAATGTGAACTTAAGTCCATTTAGTTTTTTTAATTTATTCAGTTCTAATCCGCCTATATGTGTTTTCTCACCTGCCCGAAGGGTACGTGACAATAGCACCAAACACACCCTTGATAATGTGTTGGAAGTGCCCGAATGTGTAATTAATGTGGTAAACTATGCCATGGTGCAACAAACATCTTTGGCAAGTACTGACTATCCAAGGGGTGTAAATGAATTTTTCAAAGCAGGCTTTACGGAGCTAAAATCTGAAATTGTACGTCCTCCACGTGTGGCTGAAGCTCCGGTTCAATTGGAGTGCGTGGTTACCCAAGTCATTCCGCTTGGCGATCAGGCAGGTGCTGGCAATTTGGTAGTGGCCGAGGTGAAATTAATTCATATTGATGAAGCTATTTTAGACGAATCGGGTAAAATAGATCAAATCAAAATTGATTTGGTAGCCCGTTTGGGTGGCGATTGGTATTGCCGTACCACCCCCGATGTATTGTTTAAAGTGGCTAAACCCTTAGCCAAGTTGGGTATTGGCATAGATGCCTTGCCTAGTGCTATTCGTCAATCACATATTTTAAGTGCTAATAATTTGGGGCAATTGGCTAATGTGGAGCATTTGCCCTCTGAAGAATCTATTGAAGCCATAAAAAAGCATCCGATAGTTAAAGATATTTTAGACGCTACTATGGGCGATCACAGTACTAGAGCATTGCATTTACACAGCCAAGCCAAGGTGTTTTTAGATGAAGGCGATGTGGAATTAGCTTGGAAAATCCTATTGGTTTAAGGCGTAGTTACCGCTACGGGAATTACTTTTCCATTAAAAAATTTATGTCCCGTTAAGGCAAAATCGGCAATGTATTTGCCCATTTCAAAAGCCATTACCGGCGATTCGTAGCCCGGAAATGCTTTCTCTAACATTTCGGTTTGTGCTGAACCTAGCGCCAAACAATTTACACTGATTTTTTTTTCTTTCAATTCTTCGGCCAAGCATTCGGTAAAGTTGTGTAGGGCCGCTTTGCTTGCCGAGTAAGCACTTAAACCAGCAAATTTAGCGCTCCCTTGAAAGCCACCCATGCTACCAATATTCACAATGTGGCTAGGCGATTTTAGGAGAGGTAACACCCCTTGAATTAGGCGAACGTGGTTTAAGAAATTGCTTTGTAGCATCTCTACAAAATCTACTTCGCTACTTTCTGCAAATGGTTTCACTTCTAAGTTTCCTGCATTATTTATCAAGACATCTATTTGACTAAATTGCTGAGCAATCAAAGGTTTTAGTTCTTTTTCAATATCATCATTCAATAAATCAAACTGCACCGGAAATAAATTGCAATCGGGATTGAAGCCTTTAGCAATTTCCAACAATCGATTCAATTTATCGGCCGACCTAGCCAAGGCTATTACCTTGTTTTCTGAGTTTAAAATGAGTTCTAAAACGGCTTCAAAGCCTACGCCACTGCTGGCTCCGGTTAATAGTATGTTCATATTAGTTTAATTGGCTTACCGGATGTTTAATAATGTATAAGCCGTCGTGTATTAATTTGCTGTACTCGGGTTCGGCAGAGGCCTTATTTTCTAAGTACGTTCTAATCTCTCTAGCTAAGGTAGCATTTAACCCATTTAGTTCTAAAAGTTCTAGAATTTCGAGTGAACAAAGCCAATCTTCCCGGTGTTTTATTTGCAAGCTTGCCCAAATTTCTGGTAAAGCCTCGTAACCACTGTTATTTTCTCTGCAGGTTCTCACTTGCTCAAATAAACGGTGGTAAGCCAAGGTAAGTTCGTTGTTATTGGGGTGATGGGTATTGGTGTTAGATACCAAAGCATGTTCCTCAAAGGCATCTTTATCGGCAGCGCCATTGTATACCGACACAATTTTTTCGCCAACCGCCATATCAAAAGTTCCCCACTCGGGTTTATAAAATATATTTCCCTTACTGTCACTCAGCGTACAATTGCTGAAACGAATGACTAGTAATTTTCCCTCTTTACGAAGCCAATTTTCTGCGGTGCCTTGTAAATGGAATCCATTTTCGAAAAGTAGTTGGCAGGTGCTATTTATGCTTATGCCAGTATCGGCTAAGTCTGAATCTGAATAATCTTCTAAAGCCTTTTCGCTACCTTTTAGCTTTCCCACTGGAGAAGAGTAGCCCTCAGCATGATAACTTTTCCCGTGCCCTTCTAATTCTATATTGTTAAAAGCCAGGGCACTTGGTCCGGTAGTTTTAATAAAGGTAGTTTGATTTACTAGATCCATGCCCACATCGGTAAATACACCGCTTAATTGGAGCCCCGAACTAAATACGGCGGTACATGGGTTTTTGCATTCAATAGCCTTGAGTACACTTTCAGTCCCCCCTCTTCTAAAAGCCATAGTATCGGCAAAGGCTTCCAGTACCTCAATTAAGTTTTGGAAAGTAGGGGTTACGAAAAGCTGCGGTTGTTCCTTAGTAATGTCGAAAGGATAATTTACCGCATCTAGCGTGTAAGCGATTTTTTTCACCTCAGGTTTCATGCAATTGGCACTTTCGCCAATAGATGATAATAAACCTGCGCCGTAAATTTTTGGATTCTCTAGGCTGCCGATTAAGCCATATTCTACCGTCCACCAATGCAAACGGCTCAATAGAGCCATTTCTGATGGATCTCCCAAGTTTTTTTGGCAAAAAGCGACTTCTTTTTCGGCTTTGGCTATGGCGGCTACATCGGCATCGGGCATCTCTTTTAAAATAGATAAGCGTCTAATAGCTTCGTATAATTCGAAATCTTTAGATGAAAAAATGGCTTTGGAGCCAATAGAGCCGAAATAACTTAAGTATTGGTTGTAAGCAGTATCGCCAATAATAGGAGCGTGCCCGGCCGATTCGTGTATAATATCGGGAGCTGGCGTGTATTCAATGTGATTTAACTGACGAATATCGGCTGCAATTACCAATACTTTATAGGCTTGATACTCCATAAATGCTACTGGAGGAATAAATCCATCAACAGTTACTGCACCCCAGCCAATTTTTCCGAGAGCATCGTTCATTTCCTGCAAATTCGGTACTTTTTCGATACTTAAACCGGCTTGTTCTAAACCCGGAATGTAGGGGTAATAGGCTACATTTTTAAGATAGCTATAATTTTGGCGCATTACGTAGCGCCACACCGCATGATCAACCGGGGTGTAATGCTCGTAATGTTGCGCTACAATAAACTGCTTTAAATGTTTAGGTAGACTGGCAACTTGCCGATTATTGAAATCGTTGAAATCGCTCATGTAGCTAGGCTATTAGTTGGTGACTAAATTACGGCGATTAGCGGTGTAAAGCAAGTTGCTTTCAAGATTTTTTTACTTAGTGACTTTAGCGCTTTTAGAGACTTTAAACGTGTAGTTTTTTTGAGAGAAATAGCTAAAAATAGCCAGCAAAATAGTGGTAATGGTTTTGGCTATGGTGGGGTAAAAGGCCAAAACTTCTACCATGAGTTTAATGAGTACGTAGTTCAGAAAAATATTTAGGCCGACAATAGTTCCGTAGCGTATTAATTGCACTCTTCCTCTTAAATCAGATTGGGTAAAAACCAGGTATTTGTTAAGTAAAAACCCAATAGGAAAGGTGATACTCAATTCGATAAGTAGAGCACTTATATGCCCACTAATAAAAATGAAAGGCAGGTTAATGCCCTGTTGTTTTAAAACGAAGTTATAGGTGATAAAATAGATGAGAATACCCATGGCCGCTGTTCCTCCACCTGTAACCGCATAGCGAAAGCTTGCTACGGGAATCCATTTGGCTACCGGCTTGTGAAAAAAATCAATAATACATAGTAGAAATGCCCGCATAGGTTTACTTTACAATTAATTGATTATGAATCATTCGATTATTGTATTGCTGAATAAATGCTTTTAATTTTATCTCCATACTGCTTTGTTCGGCAAGTTTACCCACTAAATTTTGCTTCAGCAAACGATCGCTTTTATAGGCATAAATAGCTGTTGTTTTTCTTCCATCGTTCATCAATACATAGTTCTTCCAAAATAAACTGTATGAGCCCTCGTTGTTATTCACTTCAAAGCGTTCGTTGTTAGCTGCAAGCGCATTAAAGCCAAATGCAAAATAGGGTTTATTATAATTTAATAATCCTAATACGGTAGGCATAATGTCAATCTGTTGTATCGATTGTTCTTGCATTCCTTTTAAATTTCCGGCTGGATGATAGAATACAATGGGTACCGAGTAGTAGCCTATGGTATTTTGGTATTCAGGAAAATGAGAAACGGTGGCATGGTCGGCGGTAAGCACAAAGAGCGTATTTTTAAACCAAGGCATTTCTGAGACCTTGTTAAAAAATTGTTTTAAAGCCATATCGGTATAGCCAATGCATTCTTGCACCGGGAGTGGCCCTTTTTTAAATTTACCACTGTATTGTTCGGGTACTTTAAATGGATGGTGCGAAGAGGTAGTAAATACGCTACTAAAGAATGGCTCTTTGAATGTATTGAGTTTTTGAGCCATAAATTGTAAAAAAGGCTCGTCCCAAATACCCCACATACCATCAAAGTCGGCATCGTTGTTGTATTCGGTTCTTCCAAAGTAGGAGTCTATGCCTGCTTGTTTGGTAAAAGCACTAAAACCCATCGATCCGTTTGCCGCCCCGTGAAAAAAGGAGGTGTGGTATCCTTCTTTTTTAAGGAGTGCCGGTAAACTTTTGGTAGTATTATTGCCATAGGTGGTTAATACATACGGTTCATTAATAGATGGAATACTAGCCAAAATAGATGGTAAGCCATCAATAGACTTGCGTCCGTTGGCAAATGAATAACGAAAACTCAAACTCTGCCCCACCAAAGAATCGATAAAGGGCGTGTAGCCTTTATATGTTCCCTTGTCCAAGTCGGTATTTAAACTTCCAATATGCTCTTTCCCTAAACTTTCTACAATAAGTACTACCACATTCAGCTTTTTTAATGCTTGGCTTGTTTTAGGCTGATGAATAGGCGTGTAAATGCTATCAAGTTCGGTTTGTTCAAAATAATGTACTTCTAGCAAGGGCTTTACCAATATTGTTTTAATGATGCAGAAAGGCGTGTTTAAAACAATGCTGCTTTCTTCGGGCTTGCTAATGTAATCGCCGGCATTACTCATGGCAATAGGGCGTGTGCTGTGGCGCCAGCCGCCTCTCATGCCAATAACGCTTAGCCCTAAAGCAAGTACAAGGCTTATGCTGTTTTTGGTAAAGCCAAGCCAGGTAAAATACTCCTCCTTTACCTCAAAAAGTCGATACAATTTGAATAACAACCAGATGAAAAAGCTAAATAGGATAAGGAAATACCAGTACTCTACTAAAAATTCGATGCTTAATTTGAATTTATTACGCTCGTTGCTAAACTGATTAAAAACAGAAAATGTTGTTCTTTTTAATGAAAAACGGTAATAGCCAATATCAGCAATATTGCTTAGCAAAGCCAGGCCATTGGTGCCAATAAACCACCATTTACTTACAGCATCTCCCATTTTTCTGAACGAATAGGGTATGGGTAGCATAAAAAGTAAAATGTACAGGCTATTTAAATAGAGTATGGCCGATATATCGAACCGGGTACCGCCAAAAAGTATGGTGTTAAAATTGGTCCAATCAATGGGCCCAAATAAATCTTTATTGAGCAAGTAAAACAGAATTCGACACACGGAATAAAGTATGACTACCATTCCAATGCGGAAGGTTAATACTAGTATTGGGTGGGTTTTAAAGGTTTTTCTTGTGCTCATAGGCCCTTCTCTAAATATAAAAACTATAACTGAGTAACTAGGCTCAATTTAACGAGCAAGCTGGTGCAAAGAGAAAAAATAGGGCAGCTCCCATTTTTTTTTAGTGTAGTAAGTTTTTCCAACTAACCATATCGGCCACTAATTTTTCGAGATCGGCAATGGCCACACGCTCTTGCTCCATGCTATCGCGGTGGCGAATGGTTACGGTATTATCTTCTAAAGTCTGGTGATCAACGGTAATACAGCAAGGTGTTCCAATGGCATCTTGTCGGCGGTAACGCTTTCCGATAGAGTCTTTCTCGTCGTATTGCAAGGAGAATTCGAATTTTAAGCGATCCATAATTTCTCGTGCTTTTTCGGGCAAGCCATCTTTTTTGGTTAGCGGGAAAATAGCGGCTTTAACCGGAGCCAAGGCAGGGTGTAGGTGTAATACGGTACGACTGTCTTGTTTTTCGTCTGTACTTAAATCTTGCTCTTCGTAAGCGGTACAAAGAGTTAGTAAGAATAAACGATCTAAACCAATAGAGGTTTCAATCACATAAGGCACATAACTTTGGTTCGTTTCGGTATCGAAATACTGTAATTTCTTGCCAGATAATTCTTGGTGCTGAGTTAAATCAAAATCGGTACGGCTATGAATACCTTCCACTTCTTTAAATCCAAAGGGAAATTCGAACTCAATATCTACAGCTGCATTCGCATAATGTGCTAATTTAGCATGATCATGGTAGCGGTACTTTGCTGCCGGAATGCCCATGGCGATGTGCCATTTTAAACGAGCTTCTTTCCAGTAGGTGTACCACTGCATTTCGGTGCCAGGTTTTACGAAAAATTGCATCTCCATTTGTTCAAACTCACGCATACGCATAATGAACTGGCGGGCAATTACCTCGTTTCTAAACGCTTTTCCAATTTGGGCAATGCCAAACGGAATTTTCATGCGCCCTGATTTTTGGACGTTTAAAAAGTTTACAAAAATACCTTGAGCGGTTTCCGGGCGAAGATATACTTCATCCGAACCTTCGGCCATGGCGCCCATACGGGTAGAGAACATTAAATTAAATTGGCGCACATCGGTCCAACTTCGAGTGCCCGAAACCGGACACACAATTTCATGCTTCTCAATAATATCTTTCAATGCTGCTAAATTATCTGACGATAAGGCGGCATCTAATTCGTTTTGTAATTCTTCGGCTTTAGCCGTTTTACCATCTTTTTGGTACCGGGTAATTTTATCTTCAATCAACTGGTCGGCACGGTAACGCTTTTTCGAATCTTTATTATCAATCATGGGGTCGTTAAACCCATCTACGTGGCCCGATGCTTTCCATACTTTAGGATGCATAAAAATGGCCGAATCAATGCCTACAATGTTTTCATGGAGTTGTACCATGCTTTTCCACCAATAGGTTTTTAGGTTATTTTTGAGTTCGGCACCCAACTGTCCGTAATCGTATACGGCACTTAAACCGTCGTAAATTTCACTCGATTGAAATACAAAGCCATACTCTTTGGAATGGGAGGTTACTTGTTTAAAAAGTTCGTCGTTACTTTTGCTCATGGTACTGCAAAGATACGCTTGCTTGCTTTTTTATCTAATTTTGAGTGAAATATTTTAAAAATGCTTCAAATTGCTATCAAAGCCCTATTTTAGTAGCTTATGAGTATTGAGGTAAACCAATTAAGCAAAGCCTATGGCAAACAAGAAGTGCTAAAAGGCATTAGTTTTACGGCTAAATCGGGTCGGGTAACTGGTTTTTTGGGGCCCAATGGTGCCGGAAAATCTACTACCATGAAATGCTTGGCCGGTTTATTGGTCCCTGATAGCGGTAGCCTGCAGGTAAACGGATTGGATGTAGCTACGCAAAGCCTAGTAGTAAAACGCTGCTTGGGTTATTTGCCCGAACAAAATCCGCTTTACTCCGATTTGTATGTAATAGAAGCTTTGGCTTTTATGGCAGATATTTATCAAATTGACAACAAAGAAGCCCGAATAGCCGAAGTAATTGCCCTTACCGGTCTTGGCCCCGAGCAGCATAAACGTATTGGGCAGCTTTCTAAAGGCTACCAACAACGGGTGGGCTTGGCACAAGCCATTTTGCATAAACCAGCCGTACTCATTTTAGATGAACCTACCTCAGGTTTAGACCCCAACCAAGTGTTGGGTATTCGCGATTTAATTAAGGAAATAGGTAAAAGCACTACCGTGCTTATTTCTACCCATATTTTACAAGAGGTTGCCGCCATTTGCGACGATGTTATCATTCTTTCTAAAGGTCGCCTCGTGGCCAACAGTTCCCTAACCCATTTACTTGCCGCCCATCCTGCTAAAACCCTAGAGCAAATTTTTCAGGAGCTCACCAACTAAAAGATCAGTTTATTAGCTGGTAGAGTTTGTTCGCACAATAATCTGCCAATAGTATGCGTTTTTGTTGAAAGTTTAATCTGTTTAACATAAAACACATACTATGAAAAAATTATTCCTATTAAGTGTATGCACACTTTCTTTTACAGTAATGGCCTTTGCACAAACAAAAAAAGCAGCGCCTATGCCTCCAAAAAGCCCCATGGTTAAATCGGAGATGATGGCCATGAATAGCCCAACTCAGCAAGGTAAATGGCTGGTTGGCGCTAGTATTGGATTTAACTCTGGTAAAGATGAAACAGCAGGGGTAGAAGGAGTTAAAAACAATATATTACTTTTTCAGCCAGCGGTGAGTTATTTTATTAAAGACGATTTAGCGGTTGGCCTGGTTTTGGGTTTAGCTTCTTACAAACAACAAGTGGCTGGGGTTGACAATGAAAAATCATCGGGTTTAAGTATTGCTCCTTCTGTACGTTATTACATGCCCATTGGCAATCGGGTTAAATTTTATGGCCAGTTATTGGTGCCCATTGGCTCCGAGAAAACTACTCTTTTGGGTGGTGCGGCAGTGGACGTGGAAACACAAACCATGGGGGTAAACCTCATTCCGGGCTTTGCCTTTTTCCCTTCATCAAAAATAAGTTTGGAGCTAAACTTGGGTTCTATTTATTTTCAAAGTGCAAAAACTGGAGATGAGAAAGAAACAAATATGGGCGTTAGCATGTTGGGAGAAGATTTATACCAGAGTAGCGCTAACTTCGGTAGCTATAACCCAGCCACCATCGGTATCAAGTTTCATTTAGGTAAATAAGTTTATAAATTTTAGGAGTTAAAAGCCCCCGAATTTCGGGGGCTTTTTTTATATCGTTTTTCAATTAACGTTTAAACGTATATTTATTAACAGCTGTGGATAAAAAAGAAAAATATCGTCAGTAGGTATCTATTTAGTAGGGTAAATTTGAGTAATAACTAACCTTATTTTTAACTAAAAACAAAAACATGAAAAAAGTATTATTTACAAGTATGATGGTTTTTGCCATTGCATTTAGTGCCTCTTCTCAAACTGCAAAGGGTACGTGGTTATTAGGCGGCGGTGCCAATTTTAAATCAACAGATGGTACAACCGTTTGGTCGCTTACACCAGAATTAGGAATGTTTGTAAAAGACAATTTAGCTATTGGTGGTACAGTAGGTTTATCTGGATCTGACGGCGAAACAATGACCAATATTGGTGCCTTTGTTAAACCTTATTTTGGCAAGGCAGAAAATGGTAAAATGTTTGCAAAAGCTTCATTAGGTTCAATGGATTCTCAATTTACCTATGGTGCAGGTTTGGGCTACGCTTCTTTTTTAAACAAATCTGTAGCTTTAGAACTAGGAGCCAATTATCATAAAATGGGTGATTTACAAGGCTCATTTGGTTTAGGAGTTGGTTTCCAAATCCACTTCAAAAAATAATAAAATTGATATTTTGAAAAAAGCCTCCCAATCTGGGGGGCTTTTTTTATGCCGTTATAAATCTTAATTTCGAAAAAAAATAAAATCGCTGTGTTTGCACTCTTTAAAAAAGAATTAGCTGGTTTTTTTAGCTCCCCCATTGCTTACCTTATTATTGGGGTATTTTTGCTGTGCACCAGTTCGGTATTGTGGATTTTTCCCGAATACAGCATTATAAATTCTGGTTATGCCAGCCTAGCCAATTTCTTCGCGTTAGCTCCCTATGTATTTTTGCTTTTAATACCGGCGGTATGTATGCGCACACTTGCAGAGGAGCGCAAAGAAGGCACCCTCGATTTGTTATTAAGTAGACCAATTTCGACAATACACATTGTGATTGCCAAATATTTGGCCATACTTGCCATTGTGTGTTTAAGCTTGCTCCCCACTCTGGTTTATGTGTACTCGGTATATAATTTAGGGGCGCCCAAAGGAAATTTAGATGGAGGCGCCATCATAGGTTCTTACATCGGTTTGGTATTTTTAAGTGCCAGTTTTGCCGCAATAGGTGTATTTGCCTCTAGTATAACCAAAAGCCAAGTTACTGCCTTGGTATTGGCAGTATTGGGTTCTTTATTCTTTTTTATCGGTTTCGATTTACTGAACGGAGTAGCTTTTTTACAACCTTTTGAATCCTATGTGCAAACATTGGGCATACAGGCGCATTACGAGGCTATGAGCAGAGGGGTATTAGATAGCCGAGATGTGGTGTATTTTTTGGTATTAATGGCTACTTTCTTGTTCTTTGCGTATTGTGCGGTAAGCGTAAAAGCCATTACTAGAGTTCAATGGGGTGCGTTCATAATAGCAGTCATTGCTATACTCAGTATCTCTAATTTTGTGCATGTACGTTATGATTTTACAACAGATAAACGCTTTACCCTTTCGGAAAAAAGCAGGGAACTGGTAAATGCATTGCCAAAACCACTGCGTATTACTATTTACTTAGGTGGCGATTTGCCTTCGGGTTTTGATCAACTGAAAACGGCCGCTCTCGATTTAACGAACGATCTGTCGGCGTATTCATCTGCTGGTATTCGGGTACAGGTAATTAATCCAGGTGCAGATACAAGTACAGCCTTGCTTAACGAATTGTATGCAATGGGTTTAGAGCCCACCAATTTGAGTGTAAAAACGGAAGAAGGACTGAGTCAAAAAACAATCTTTCCGGGTGCAGTGCTTGAGTATGAAGGCCGGAAATTAGCCGTAAAATTTCTACAAACACAACAAGGCAAATCGCCTGAAGAAGCACTTCATAATTCTATCCAAAATTTAGAATACGTCTTTATAAGCGCCATTAGCAAAATTAGTAAAGGCGATAAACCTCGGGTGGGCTTCACCGAGGGGCATCAGGAATTGAGCGATGTGCAATTGAGTGATGCCATAATTTCTTTGCAATCGGTTTATGAGGTAGGGAGGGTAGATTTAGCAAGTATTTCTTTAGCCAGTTTGCAAAAATTAGCTGTATTGGTGGTTCCAAAGCCCAATATAGGCTTTACGGAATCCGAAAAGTTTAAGCTCGACCAGTATGTGATGCATGGCGGAAAAGTAATTTGGGCCATTGATCAGGTAAATGCCGACTTAGATAGTTTAAAAGGTGCGGGAGAGCAATTGGCTTTTGCCAAAAAACTCAACCTCGACGATCTATTATTCACCTATGGTGTACGCATTAATTATCAGCTTATTGCCGATATGAATTGTGCTCAAATTCCCTTAAACGTGGGTAATATGGGTAATCAGGGTCAAATTGAGCTAGTGCCCTGGTTGTTTTTTCCGGTATTTGTGCCGCTAAGTACGCATCCATTGGTAAAAAATTTAGAAGGCATTCGATCCGAATTTGCCAGCACCATAGATACATTAGCCGTTTCAGGGCTTCGTACAACCGTGTTATTGAGTTCATCACCCTATAGCAAGTTGATGGAGGTGCCGAACCTTATTTCCCTGCAATTGGCAGAGCAGCAGCCCGATCCGGCCACGTTTCGGTCAGATCCACAGCCTATAGCCGTATTGTTAGAGGGTCGTTTTAAATCGAACTTTAAAAACAGACCTATACCTGCACAACTGGGAAACTTTAGTAATCGTTTAAATCAATCTCAGCCCACACAAATGCTTGTATTGTCTGATGGAGATGTATTTAAAAACCAAGTAGGAGCCGATGGATCGGCATATCCATTGGGTTACGACAGGTATACCCAACAGCAATATGGGAACAAAGCATTTTTGTTAAATGCGGTAGATTTTATGAGTGGCGATGGTGATTTACTGAATTTGAGGTCAAAAGAACTTAAAATGAGGTTATTAGATAAGGCATTGGTAAAAGCCGACAAATCGTTTTGGCAGATCATTAATGTACTTTTGCCTCTATTAATGTTAGCAATATTAGGATTTTTTCAACATTGGTACCGCAAACGAAAGTATACCGTTTAAATTTTCTATTTTTGAATTCAATTAGCTAAAACGTATGAGATTTATTGTTTCTACATCCACTCTCTTAAAACAATTGCAAGCCGTAAATGGTGCATCTAGCAGCAGCACGGTATTGCCTATTTTAGAGAACTTTTTATTCGAAATTAAAGATGGTTCTTTAACCATATCGGCTACCGATTTGCAAACCAGCATGACTACTTCTTTGCCTGTAGAGTCAAAAGAAGATGGAAAAGTGGCCGTGCCGTCTAAAATTTTATTAGAAACTTTAAAAACGCTTCCCGATCAGCCAGTAGCATTCAGCGTAGATGCCCAAACCTTTGCTATTGAGATTAGTGCCGGCGATGGTAAATATAAATTGAGTGGCGAAAATGGGGAAGATTTCCCCAAAATTCCGACTGTAGAAAATGCTTCTTCGGTAAGTATGCCGGCATCGGTATTGGCCGAAGCCATAAATAAAACCATTTTTGCGGTTAGTAACGACGATTTACGTCCGGCAATGACGGGGGTATATTGCCAATTAAGTCCTCAAAATATAACCTTTGTAGCAACAGATGCGCACAAATTAGTGCGTTACCGCCGAAACGATACTAAATCGGATGCTGCTGCATCTTTCATTCTGCCTAAAAAAGCTTTAACCTTATTGAAAGCATCTCTAGGTTCCGATGATTCTACCGTAAGTTTAGAATACAACAGCACCAGTGCATTCTTCCGTTTTGGAAACATCAACCTAATTTGTCGTTTAATTGACGAACGCTATCCAGATTATGAAGCTGTAATTCCTCAAAGCAACCCAAATAAATTAACCCTAGACAGAAGCCAATTCTTAAACAGCTTACGTCGTGTGGTTATTTTTGCCAATAAAACTACCCACCAAGTTCGTTTAAAAATAAACGGTAGTGAGTTAAACATTTCTTCAGAAGATGTAGATTTCTCTAACGAAGCACACGAGCGTTTAGGTTGCCAATACGAAGGTGAGGACATGGAAATTGGTTTTAATGCCAAATTCTTAATAGAAATGTTGGGTAATTTAGAGGGCGATGAAGTAACCCTAGAAATGAGTACTCCTAACCGTGCAGGTTTATTAATACCGCAAACTAATAACGATAATGAAAACGTGTTGATGTTGGTAATGCCAGTAATGTTAAACAATTACGCTTAAGCGTTTCCTTGGAACTTATACAGCAATTGCTTGATTTTATTCTGCACATAGACCAACATTTGGTTGCTATTGTGCAAACGTATCAGACTTGGACCTATTTAGTTCTATTCCTTATTATCTTTTCGGAAACCGGTTTTGTAATAACCCCCTTTTTGCCTGGCGATTCCTTGCTATTTGCCGCCGGAGCCTTATTGGCCAAAGGCGATACAGGTTTAAGCTTGGCATTAATGGGCTTTTTATTGACTTTAGCAGCTATTTCTGGCAATACACTAAACTATTATTTGGGCAGTTATTTTGGTAAAAAAGTCTTTAAGCCCGAGAATAAAATATTGAAACTAGAGTACTACCAAAAAACCCAAGATTTTTTTAGTAAGCATGGTGCTAAAGCCGTAATATTTAGTCGTTTTTTACCCATTTTTAGAACGGTTGCACCTTTTGTTGCCGGGGTGGGGCATATGCCTATTGCAAAGTATATGCTTTACAATATAGTAGGTGGTTTAAGTTGGATTGTAAGCTTTTTAGCCCTAGGTTATTTTTTCGGCAATTTACCCTTTGTGAAACAAAATTTTAGTTTGGTGGTATTGTCTATTATCGTAGTATCTGTGTTACCCGCCATTTTTGCTGCTTTAAAATCTGCTAAAAAGTAAATTCTATTCTCCACGCCCTTTCATAGTACCTTTCTTAAACTCTAGTTCTTCTTTTTGTTTACGTTTTTTCTCTGCTTCATTAGGCTCTATCCGAACCAAATTTTTAAGTGTAGGTTGCCCAGCATCAACCCAGGCAGAATACCAATAACTTCCAATATCTAAAATGGAGGAGCGCATCTGTCGCTCTACCATACCTTTTAAAGCCTCGTGGTAGGCTCGGGCGTATGCCTCCGAGTAATTACGCTCTACTTTGCCATTGCGTTGACTGAAGCCATATTTACGGTCTTTAGGGAATTCTCGGTTTAGCCGAGCTTCAACAAGCAAGACCGAATCTTTAAAACTATTGGCGGTTTGTACAATTTCCCAAGCTTTGTTCAGCGGATGCTCAATGTATTGGGCCTTGCCCACAATAAAATCATATTCGGTAGAGAATAATTCCGGTAATCTGCTTTCCCAAAAACCATGAATACCCATTTGATTGGTCTGCTGCCCATTGTAGTTTTCGGTGGTGTGTAGGGGTACGTGTGCGTCGCCCACGTAATGGCCTAAATCGGCAGAATAATGCAAAATTTTCAAGGAATCACGTTCTTTAAAAGCCTTTACCAAGGCGTAATAATTGCGTTCAATAACCCAGGGCACCATGCCATAGGCTTCCAAGCTATCTTTGCCAAATTTGGCAACGGCATCAGTCCACTTTTTAGGTATAGAATCAAATGGGTGGAGACCATAATGATCGGCATCTAAATAATGTCGTGGCGCCTCTAATGAATCGGCATAGCGGCGTTTGTCGGGGTCAACGGCATGTTCGGTGAGGTAATCTATTTGTTTTTTATAAAAACCAATCATTCCTTTCGGCAACGTAAATACGGCCAATCGATTTATTTTTTGATGCGCAAAAAAGCCCCAAGAACTGCATATTTGAGCTAAAATGAATAAAATGGAGGTAAATAGAATGGGTTTTAGGGGTTTCATATTAATTTAATTTGAATAATTTTTCAATCGGTTTGTATTTTTGAAACTAGCACGCTATATTTGCAGTCCTTAAAAAAGAACAGCTAAACGTATATAAATGGCAAATCATAAATCGTCCATCAAAAGAATCAGAGCTAACGCAGCTAAGCGTTTGCGTAATCGCTATCAAGCCAAAACCACTAGAAATGCGATCAAAAAATTACGTGAAACCACGTCAAAAAAAGAGGCTAGCCCACTGTTGACTAAAGTTTTTTCTATGATTGATCGTTTAGCTAAGAAAAGTGTAATTCACAAAAACAAAGCCGCTAACAACAAGTCTAAATTGACTAAATACGTTAACGGACTTAAATAAGTTTTTCTTATACCGCATTAAAAAAGAGTATTGGTTTTTTCCAATACTCTTTTTTGTTTTAGGGCGTTTTATGTGGAATGAGTTTGCCTTACGAATCGCAAAATATTTCTATTAAGCAGTGGAACGAAGAAGATCGGCCCAGAGAAAAATTAATGCTGCAGGGGCGAAGAAGCCTTACCGATGCCGAGTTAATAGCCATTTTAATTGGTTCGGGTAATAAAAACGAAACCGCTGTAGAATTAAGCAAACGAATATTGAGTGCCCAATCTAACAACCTCAATCACTTAGCAAAATTATCGGTACAAGAATTATCGGCTTTTAAAGGCATCGGCGAAGCCAAAGCCATTAGCATTATAGCCGCCTTAGAATTGGGCCGGAGGCGTAAAGAGGAAACGGAAGAACAAAAGCCTAAAATTGGGCATAGCAAAGATGCTTTTTTATTATTGGGACCGTATTTTGCCGATTTAAATCACGAAGAATTTTGGATTATACTGCTTAATAGAGCCAATACGGTGCTTTCTAAACACCTCATTAGCAAAGGGGGCCAGGCCGGTACCATTGCCGATCCTAAAATTATTTTTCAAACGGCTATTTCACACCATGCCGCATCACTTATTTTGGCGCATAACCATCCCTCGGGTAATGCAGCACCCAGCCAAGCCGATAAAGATCTTACCCAAAAGCTTATTTCGGCAGCACGTTTGCTCGATCTGAGCATCTTAGATCACCTCATTTTTGCCAATCGGGCATATTTTAGCTTTGCCGACGAAGGTTTGCTTTAATTTGCTATCCCCTGCAACGCAATTTTTATATCTTTGCTTTTTACCCGATTGCATCCGTATGAAGATTTCGTATTCTTGGCTTAAACACTATATAGCTACCGATAAAACACCCGATGAACTGTCGCTTATTTTAACCGATATTGGTTTAGAAGTAGAGCGTGTAGAAAAGGTTCAATCTGTTCCTGGTGGGTTAGAAGGCTTGTTTATAGGCCAGGTGCTTACTTGTATACAACACCCCAATGCCGATAGGTTGAAAATTACTACGGTAGATGTGGGCAAAAGTGAAGCGTTACAAATTGTGTGCGGAGCTGCCAATGTAGCCTCCGGGCAAAAGGTGGTTGTGGCGTTAGATGGCACCACGGTGTACCCAACATCGGGCGAACCTTTTAAAATTAAAGATTCTAAAATTCGTGGCGAAGTATCGCAAGGTATGATTTGTGCCGAAGATGAAATAGGCTTAGGCACTTCGCACGAAGGTATTTTGGTGCTGCCTGAAGACGTGAAGGTAGGCACCTTAGCAAAAACATATTTTAAGTTAGAAGACGATTATTTGTTTGAAATCGGTTTAACGCCCAATCGAGCAGATGCGGCTTCGCATGTAGGTGTAGCTAGAGATTTGGCTGCTTTTTTCAATTCAAAAGTGATTTTGCCAGATGTATCGAGCTTTAAAATCGACAACGAATCGTTGATGATTCCGGTAGAAGTACACGCTACCGAAGCTTGCCCACGTTATTCGTCGTTGAGTATTAGCGGAGTTAGAGTGCAAGAATCGCCAAGCTGGTTAAAAAACAAATTGAACACCATTGGGGTGCGCCCCATTAATAATGTGGTAGATGTAACCAATTACGTTTTACACGAATTGGGTCAGCCTTTGCACGCTTTTGATGCTGCTAAAATTTCTGGCGGCAAAATTTTGGTGAAAACCTGTGCTGAAAATACGCCTTTTGTTGCGCTGGATGGTGTAGAACGTAAGCTTTCGGCGCAAGATTTAATGATTTGCGATACTAAAGGTCCTTTGTGTTTGGCCGGTGTATTTGGCGGATTGGGTTCGGGCGTAAACGCTGAAACTACTAGCATTTTCTTAGAAAGTGCGTATTTTAATTCGGTAAGTGTGCGTAAAAGCAGCAAGCGTTTCGGTTTAAAAACAGATGCTTCTTTTCGTTTTGAGCGTGGTACCGACCCAGAAATGACGATTTTTGCCTTAAAAAGAGCCGCTTTATTGATCCAAGAAGTAGCCGGTGGGCAAATCACGTCGCCCATAGCCGATTTTTATCCAAATCCTATTAAGCCGTTTGAGGTAGCTATTAGCTACCAAAATGTAAACCGATTAATTGGCAAGGCAATTGAGCCAGCAAAAGTAAAAGCCATTATTAGTGGCTTGCAAATAGAAATTGTAGCCGAAACGGCAGAAGGTTTAAGCCTAAAAGTACCGGCTTACCGTGTAGATGTAACCCGTGAAGTAGATATTATTGAAGAAATTTTGCGCATGGTTGGCTATAACCAAGTAGAAATTCCGAACCAAGTGCGGGCTTCGCTAAATTATTCTGCTAAACCCGATAGAGAAGCGGTGCAACATCAGGTGGCCGATTGGTTAAGTGCCAATGGCTATTTCGAGTGCTTATCGAACTCTCTAACGAGTGGAAAGTATACCTTAGATGCAACTAGAGCCGTGACTCTTTTAAATCCACTGAGCAGCGATTTGGATACCATGCGTCAAACGCTCTTGTTTTCGGGTTTAGAAGCTATTGTGTACAACCAAAATCGTAAAAATGCCGATTTGAAATGTTATGAGTTTGGCAAAACCTATTTCTTAAAAAAAGAAGAAGGTTATCAAGAACACCAACGTTTGGCTATTTTTATTACCGGAAAAAGTCAGTTGGCTGGTTGGAACCAAGCAGTTAAAGAATCGTCTTTTTATCATATCAAATCGGTAGTAGATGCTTTATTTGCAAAATTGGGTATTCAGAATTTACAAACTAAAGAAAGCGAATTAAATACCTTGGCTTATGGCTTGTCCTATGGTCGTGGCGAAAAATCATTAGTCGATTTTGGTGCCGTATCTACTAAAATTTTAAAACAATTGGATGTAAATTCGGAGGTGTTTTATGCCGAAATTGATTGGGATGCGGTGTTAAAATCGCTTAAAAATCATAAAATTACCTATCAAGAGGTGGCTAAGTTTCCGGCGGTTAAACGAGATTTATCTTTGTTGATTGATCGGAATATGAGTTTTGAGACCTTAAAAAATATCAGCCTAAAAACAGAACGCAGCTTGTTAAAAGAAGTAAGTGTTTTTGATGTGTACCAAGGTGATAAATTGCCAGCCGATAAAAAATCATACGCGTTGAGTTTTGTGTTACAAGACGATGAGAAAACGCTGAACGATAAGCAGATTGATGCGATTATGCAAAAATTAATACTAAATTTAGAGAAAGAAGCCGGTGCAACAATTCGCACCTAATCGATTTTAGCAAATTTATGTCAAGGGTAGCCGATCAATTAACACAAGTTTTAGATAAAACAGCTCGATTAGTGGAGTTGTGTGCTGCCTTGCAAGAAGAAAATGATAGCTTAAAATTAGATAATCAGAGCCTTCAGGTAGCTGTTGAAACAAGCAAAAAACTTACTTTAGAACTAGAAGAACGGGTACGAGCTTTAAAGTTAGCACGCTCATTAGAAGGCGATAGTGAAAAAAGTTTTGACATCAAGCAAAAAATTAGCGAATTTGTACGCGAAATAGATAAGTGTATTGTATTGCTGAAGAAGTAATACAAAGTGAAACAAGCTCAAAATGGGAGAAATCTCCATAAAAATAAATATTGCTGACCGGATTTACCCTTTAAAGGTGAATCAGGAAGAGGAGGAAGTGATACGTAGGGCAGCAAAATTGATCAACGACAGGATCAAAGAATATCAGGATGCCTATTCGGTTCGTGATAAACAAGATCTGTTATCGATGAGTGTACTGCATTTTGCTACGGCTACGATAAAGGCCGAGAGCAAAGCAGGAACTACCGATAATGAAGTGGCTGAAAAGGTTTTTCAGCTCGATCAATTGCTTACGGAATTCTTCGCAACGAAGTAATACTTTTTTAAAATATTGAGTTTTATATAAGCCGTTAAGGTTTTTAGGTTTCACTAGCTAGCTATTCGTTGCTTCGAGCAAGCCGCGAATACACATGCCTGCACTTAAGAATTGTTAACGGTTTTATTATTTATAAACAAAATGGAAATAATAGCATATGTGGTAGGAAGTTTACTGTTTGGCCTTGGTGCCGGCAGGTTTATGTTGAAACGTTTTTACCAAAGTGAAGAAGTTGCCGCTCAGGCAAAAGCCAAGAAAATTTTGAGAGATGCCGAAGAAAATGCGGAAATCTTACGAAAAAATAAATTATTAGAGGCTAAAGAGAAGTTCTTGCAAATGAAATCGGAACACGAGCAAGAAATTAGTGAAAAAAACAACCAAGCCAACCAGCGGGAAAATAGCTTGCGCCAAAAGGAGCAATCGCTCAACCAAAAGCTAGAGCATTTAAGCCGTAAGGAGCAAGATTTAGATCAAAGCCGCCAGAATTTTGAAAAGCAAACGGAATTGACTCGTAAAAAGCAAGAAGAACTTGATTTGGTGAAAGCTCAACAAGTAAGCCAATTGGAAACCTTAGCTAATTTATCGGCCGAGGAAGCAAAAAACCAAATGGTAGAAGCGCTGAAAGAAGAGGCCCGTACGCAAGCCATGATGCAGATTAAAGATATTGTGGACGAAGCCAAGCTAACGGCCTCTAAAGAAGCTAAAAAGGTGGTTATTCAAACCATTCAGCGTACCGCTACCGAGAGTGCCATCGAAAATACCGTATCTATTTTCAATATCGAAAGTGATGAGGTTAAAGGTCGTGTTATTGGTCGCGAAGGCCGTAATATTAGAGCCCTCGAAGCGGCTACCGGTATTGAAATTATTGTAGACGATACTCCGGAAGCAATCATTTTATCGGGCTTTGATCCGGTACGTAGAGAAATTGCCCGTTTGGCTTTACACCGTTTGGTAACCGATGGTCGTATTCACCCAGCCCGTATTGAGGAAGTGGTGGCCAAAACCAAAAAACAAATTGAAGACGAAATTGTAGAAATTGGGGAACGTACCGTTATTGATTTGGGTATTCATGGTTTACACCCCGAGTTAATTCGGATGGTGGGCCGTATGCGTTACCGTTCATCGTACGGACAAAACTTGCTGCAACACTCACGTGAGGTAGCTAATTTTTGTGCCACTATGGCTGCCGAATTGGGTTTAAACGTAAAATTAGCTAAACGTGCGGGCTTGCTCCACGATATTGGTAAAGTGCCTGACGATAACCCCGAATTGCCACACGCACTTTTAGGGATGCAATTGGCCGAGAAGTATAAAGAACATCCGGAAGTGTGTAACGCCATTGGTGCTCACCACGACGAGATAGAAATGACTTCGATGATTTCGCCCATTATTCAGGCTTGTGATGCCATTTCTGGCGCCCGTCCGGGTGCCCGCCGTGAGGTGGTTGAAAGCTATATTAAGCGGTTGAAAGAATTAGAATCATTAGCTCTGTCGTACCCAGGAGTAGAAAAAACCTTTGCGATACAAGCCGGTAGAGAATTACGAGTAGTGGTAGAAAGTGAACGTGTTACCGATGCCGAGGCAGAAGTATTGGCCGCCGATATTTCGAACCGTATTCAAACTGAAATGACGTATCCTGGACAAATTAAAGTAACCGTTATCCGTGAAACACGTTCGGTTGCTTTTGCTAAATAAGTAAATATGGCTACAAAACAAACCCTTCGCCCAGTAGATGTGTATTTTGAAAAATACGCAGAAAGCCACCAAAACCACACCAACAAAACTATTCATTGGATTTGTGTGCCCGCTATTGTATTCAGTCTTTTTGGCCTTATTTGGTCAATTCCGTTCCCAACATTGGGTTTTTTAGGCCAATACCAAGGTTATATCAATTGGGCTTCTTTTTTTATTGCCTTCTCTATTTATTACTACTACCGCTTATCTCCGGTATTATCGTATATAATGCTTTTACTGATGTTTGTTTTTTCTGGGGGAATTATTGCCCTAGAAAAATGGGCAGCACTAGGAGGCCCCGCCATGTGGCAAAGCTGTTTAGGTATTTTTGTTTTGGCTTGGGCTGGCCAATTTATCGGTCATAAAATTGAAGGTAAAAAACCTTCATTTTTTGATGATTTGAAGTTTTTATTAATTGGCCCTATTTGGCTCATACACTTTCTGTTTAAAAAAGCGGGTATTAAGTATTAGTTACCTAAATTTTTATCGATAAGTAATTGAATAATTCCATCAACCAAGCCTACACTTGGTACAATGGTTTCTTTTACATTACCCCATTTAAACAAGTTGGCGTAAATTTCACAAGCCGGTATAATTACATCTGCTCTGTCGGGCTTTAAACCTAGTTCTACAATGCGTTGCTCTAAGGTTAATGCTTGCAATTGTTTGGTTACTTGGTTAAATTTTTTTGTAGATAGGCTTTCACCCTCTTTTAAATTAGCCAAACGGTATATTTTGTTGATGTTTCCACCGGTACCTATGGCTGTTAAATTCGGATGGCTTGCACCCATTTTCTTCAACCACTCTTTTGCATTGGTCCAATTTTCGGGTTTCACTTTTTTATCCAGAATTCTAATGGTGCCAATATCAAATGATTTAGATGCTACTAAATTATTGGCCGAAAAAACTGATAATTCGGTACTACCTCCACCAACATCTATATATAAGTAGTTTTTATCTTGATCTAGTAATTGTTCTATATGGCTAGCATAAATAATATTTGCTTCCTCTTGCCCTTCAACAATATTAATTTTAATGTTACAGGTTTTGAAGATTTTTTTAACCAATTCTGGTCCGTTTTTAGCCTCACGCATGGCTGATGTTGCACAAGCCATGTAATCATCTACCTGATATACATCCATAAGCAGGGCGAAGGAAAAAATGGTTTTAATGAGTTGCTCTGCTTTTTCTTCAGAAATGCGTTGATGCATAAAGGCATCTTCGCCTAAGCGTAGGGGAATGCGTAGAAGCGTATTTTTTTTAAAGGTGTGGGTCTTTCCTTTTGTAAATATGTCAGCTATTAATAATCGTATGGCGTTTGAGCCAATATCTATGGCGGCGTATCTCAATTATAGATTTTTTAAATAGGTATAGGTATTGATTTGTGCCCGAAAGGTATTATTTTTCTTCGGTTTTTTGCGTGGCGATAAGCCATTTGATTGAATAATTCTTGCTTTAGTATTGTCTCTCAATTGCAAATCTATGATATCTCGTATTTGTAGTTTGATGTATGGATCCAGAATCGGGAAACCTACTTCTAGTCTATGATCTAAATTTCGGGTCATTAAATCGGCAGAACTGAGGTATATTTTTTCGTCACCTTTGTTGCCAAAAATCCACACTCGAGCGTGTTCTAGGTATCTATCTATTATACTTATGATGTTGATATTTTCGCTATAACCTTTTATGCCTGGTAGTAAAGAGCACATGCCTCTAATAATTAACTCAATTTTAACGCCTGCTTGGCTGGCTTGGTATAGTTTTTCAATTATTTTATGGTCGGTTAGGCTATTCATTTTAAGAATTATATAGGCCTCTTTACCTTTTTTGGCATGTGTTATTTCCGAATCAATTAAATGGAAAAGTTTTTTTCTGCTTTCTAGCGGGGATACAATAAGCTGTTTGTAGTCTTTATAAAATGTTTTTTTAAGCAAGCCAGTAAATACACGTTGTACTTCGTTGGTTATAAGTTGGTTTGCAGTAAATAAGCTATGATCGCAATATAATTTTGCCGTTTTTTCGTTAAAGTTACCGGTAGAGAGGTTTGCGTAGTATACTTTTTTTCGTTTTTCTAAACGGGTAACTAAGCAAATTTTAGAGTGTACTTTAAAATCCCAAATGCCAAAATCTACATGTACACCTCCGTCTCTTAGCTTATCGGTCCAATAAATATTAGCTTCTTCATCAAAACGGGCCTTTAACTCTAAAAAGCAGTCCACTTTTTTGCCATTTTTTGCTGCATTAATTAATGCATTTATAATGCTTGAGTTTTCTGCCAAGCGGTAGAGTGTAATTTTAATTTCTTTTACTTTAGGGTCTATGGCGGCCTCTCTTAAAAAGTGTATAATGTAATCGAAAGATTGATAAGGCAGGTTTACTAAATAGTCTTTTTCGGCAATTTGGTTTAATAAGCTTGTTCCTAAATCTAGTTCCGAAATTTTTAGGGGCAGTTGTTTTTCATATTCTAAAGCCGGGTTACCCACATTAGGGAAGTTAATAAAGTCTTTAAAATTATGGTACCTATTGCCAGGTATTAAACTATCGTTGTTTAAATGCAGTTTTGATACTAGCAAAGCACGCATTTCTGCCGGCATTTCACGGTCACACAATAAACGCATGGGTTTCCCATACCTACGTTTTTGCAAACTTTTGGTTAATACATCTATAAACTTATCACTCACATCGTGTGATAAGTCGAGTTCGGCATCACGGGTTAATTGTATGGTATAGGCTTCAATGGTATCGTAATCTAGGGTATAAAATATGTCTTTTAGGCAATACCGAATAATATCGTCAACAAGAATTACAAATTGCAGTTGATTGGTTTGTGGAAGCACTAAAAAACGCTTTAGGTTTTTAGGGAGCTCTATTAGTGCATATTTTACATGCGTTTTACGTGATTTTTTAGTGAGCTTAATGAAAAAATATTCGTAGCGATCTTTTAATTCGGGGAAAGGTAATTCGTCTGTTAAAATGATGGGAACAAGTGTAGAGAGTATTTGCTCGTTAAAGTGGTTTCGAACAAATTCTCCTCGACTTACATTTAATTGATGTTCGTTTAGGATAAAGATTTTGTTTTCGGCTAATTGTTTTACCAGCTGTGTTTCAAACAGTGAATTAAACTTTTTTTCTTGCGTTACAACAATAGACCGAATTTGATTTAGTAGTTTTTTGGGGTTGTAGCCTAATACATCGTTGAATTTATTATTGGTGCGTGCTAGCCTGTTTAGAATGGCAATACGCACTCTATAAAATTCGTCTAGGTTGGAAGAGAAAATGGCTAAAAAACGTAATCTCTCCAGTAAAGGCACGGTTTTATCTGCCGCTTCTTGCAGCACCCTATCGTTAAAATATAGCCAGCTTATTTCTCTATTTAAGAATGGTATTTTTTTAGAGTTCATACAACATCAAGCTCCTAGCTTTATTCAAGGAGTCCTACAATTCTAAAAAAAACTATGTTAACTGAATATGAAGTTTATCGAATTGGAAGTAAAAAATGAATTAAGAGGTTTTCTTCGTAGTTGTTGTTTTGAGGCTCGTTTTAGGCTTCGATGCACTAACCTTTGGCTTTTCTGCACTAACCTTAGGCTTCGATGCGCTAACTTTTGGTTTTGCTGCACTAACCTTGGGCTTTGCTGGGCTGGTAGTTGTAGCTGTTTTTACTGGTTTTGTTTGAATGTTTTTTTTAATGGATACAGTAGAGACAAGTGGCTTGTTTACTTTTTTCGCTGTTACTGCTTTTTTCTTCAATACACTCTTAACCAGTTTTTTTGCTGATTTTTCAATTTTGTTGCTCAGTAAAACAGAGTCTATACCTAAACTTTTTACGGCCTGATGTAATTTGCTCGATAGTTTTTCGAATAAATCTTGCTTGGGGGTTTTCTTGGTAATTTTTGTCTCTGGATTTTTCATTGTTGATATTTTTTTATTTGTTATACCCAAATATAACGCTTTATTTCCATGTTTAGGTACTCCCGCTACGTAAAAATGTGGATAAATTTTACCGCTCTTAACTTTTCCTTAACATTAAGCTAACTCCTGGCTAACACTATGCAGGTAGGTTTGCACCAACTAAATTAAAGCAAAGTGAAATTAAAACTATTTAAAAGTGTACTCATGCTAGCTATCGTGATGTTAGCAAGTGCAATTCAAGTCAAAGCGCAAGAATCTGGTAAAATTTTCGGAAAAATTACCGACAAAAAAACAGGCGAAACGCTAATTGGTTTATCGGTTAAAATTTCTGGAACTACTTCTGGAGTTTCTACCAATGTAAATGGCCAATACGTATTAGCCGGACTAAAGCCAGGAAAATACACCTTGCTTTTTTCTTATATAGGTTATCAAACCAAACAAATTACAGATATTGAGGTAGCCAGTGGTAAAACCACCACCTTAGATATTGTAATGGATGAAGCCCTTACACAAAATCTAAAAGAGGTAGTTATTACAGCTTCAGCAAAGCAAGAAAGTACCAATACCTTGTATGCACAGCAAAAAAATAGTTCACGCATTTCCGATGGGGTTTCTGCCGAATCTATTAAAAAATCGCCCGACAAAAACACAGCCGATGTGTTGAAACGTGTGAGCGGTGCTACCATTCAAGATAATAAGTTTGTAATTGTACGTGGTTTGAGCGATCGCTATAACTCTGCAACATTAGATAATGGCGCATTACCAAGTTCTGAGCCAAACCGTAAAGCTTTCTCTTTCGATATTGTTCCTTCGAACATGATTGATAATATTGTGATTAGTAAAACCGCTACACCAGATATGTCTGGAGATTTTGCTGGTGGTGCTGTTCAGATCTTAACTAAAGATATTCCTGATCAAAACTTCTTAACCTATGGAGTGGGATATAGCTACAATTCACAATCTACTTTTAAAGATTTTAAGGGTAATGAAAAAACAGCTGCTGATTATTTAGGTTTCAACACTACGAGAAATTTACCGGTAAATTTTCCTAGCACAAGTAGTATTTACAACAATACGTTAAGTCCTACTCAAGAAATAGCAGCCATACGTTCACTTAATACCGACTATGCTGTTTTTAATTCTACTGCTTTTTTAGGTCAAAATTACCAATTTACGGTTGGTAGAGTTAAAGATTATGAAAAAAGCGGTAACCGTTTAGGTGCCATTATTTCCCTTTCGTACCGAAATGCACAAAACGTAAACCCGGAAATTTCTAGAAATTTAGCTGGTGAATTCGATTTTAAAGATGAAACCTATAAATTTTCTACTACTGTGGGCGGTTTAGCCAATTTCTCCTATTTATTTGGTAATAATAAAATCACCTTAAAAAACATTTATAACCGCATACAAGACGATCAATATTTAAGTCGTTCAGGTTTAAATTTCGGCCAATCCAATGCAACCAAGTTTTTCGCATTCGATTTTATTCAAAAAACCTTGCTTAAATCATCTTTAGAAGGGGAGCATAAATTTGGCGAATCGAAAACCAAATTAAAATGGGTATTGGGTTATAGCAACGTTATAAATAACCAACCTGATCAACGTAAAATTAGTTATATCAAAAACCAAGCAGATATTAACAACCCGAATGTAAATTATTCAGCTAATATCACCTCTCTGGATAGAACTAATAGTCGTTTATTCTCCAATTTAACTGAAGATATTTTTAACGGCGAAGTAAATTTAAGTTTCCCCTTATCTAAAAAAGCCAACAAAGGAAGTTTAAAAACGGGTTTCAGTTCCATTTACCGAAACCGTAATTTTGATGTACGTTTTATTGGTTTAATATTGCCTTCCTTTACCCCCAACGCCAATGTCATACGTCAGCGTTCATTGGGTACCGTTTTCGGAAACGATTTAATCGATCAAGGCATATACGAGTTAGACGAAATTGGCAATAGCGCCGATCGCTATACCTCTAATTCGATGGTAAACGCCGGTTACTTCATGCTCGATAACCAATTGGCTGAAAAATTGCGTGTGGTTTGGGGGCTACGTGCCGAGCAATTTAATTTATCACTCGAAACATTTGATCCCCTTGAGCCAACGGTGAAACGCAATCAATTAGATCTTCTCCCATCACTAAACCTTACTTTGGGTTTAACCGAAAAAAGCAATTTAAGAGCTTCGATTTATCAAACTGTTGCCCGCCCCGAGTTTAGAGAATTGGCACCATTTGCCTATTTCGATTACGAACAATCAGCGGTTCAAAAAGGAAATCCAAATTTAAAACGCACTCAAATTTTAAATGCCGATTTACGCTTTGAGACCTATCCGGCTGCTGGACAAATATTTTCGATCTCGGCATTTTATAAAAAATTCACCAACGCTATCGAAGCTACTTTTTACGATGTAAACTCTACACCAGATATTTCATACAGCAATGCCGCAAAAGCAACTACCTATGGATTTGAACTTGAATTCAGAAAAAATTTAAAATTCTTAGCAGATAGAGCCTTTTTTGAACGCACTACATTTTATACCAATATATCTATCATCCACTCTGAGGTAAATTTTGCAGGCGATCAAAACCCAAACAGTGCAGGGCGCCCCTTAATTGGTCAATCGCCTTATGTAGTTAATGCCGGCTTGCAACACAGCACTTCAAACAATAAACTCAATTTTAACCTTTTATACAACCGAGTTGGCCGTCGTATTTTCCGCGTAGGTGGTACTACATTTCCAAACGTTTGGGAAGACCCCCGCGATGTACTAGACTTTCAGATTGGTGTAAAAACTTTTAAAACTAAAGGAGAGTTTAAATTAAATGTAGGCGATATATTCAACCAACGGAGTGTATTTTATTTCGACCGCAATGCCAATAAAAAATACACCCAATTTGTTGACGATGAAATTTATAAAACCAAATTAGGTACCAATGTGTCTTTATCGTTTAATTACTCATTCTAATAGCATACACTTAACAATTTCATAACAATTCATTTAAATAAACCTTACACTAAATTATCATTTTTACAGAAATTATTAATCAAAAAAATCAATCATGAAAAAAACTATTATCCTATTTTCTGTTTTAGCACTTACTGTTGTTGCTGCTTGTAAAAAAAGCTCAAGTGATCCCATTGTTACTCCAACTCCAACAAGTAATGTAGTTGAAGTTACTGGTGATATTAAAGTAAACACTACGTGGTCTGCAGATAAAATTTATTTATTAAAAGGCTTTGTGTATGTAACAGACGACGCAACCTTAACTATTCAGCCAGGTACAATCATTAAAGGCGATAAAATCTCTAAAGGTTCTTTAATTATTACTCGTGGTTCTAAAATTAGTGCCATTGGTACGGCAACCAATCCTATTGTATTCACTTCTAATTTTCCTACTGGTTCTCGTACTCAAGGTGATTGGGGCGGAATTATCATTTTAGGTAAAGCTCCAGTTAACCAAACAGGAGGTGAGGTAGTTATTGAAGGTGGTTTATTACCAACTGGTGGTGGATCAGCATCAAAATATACTACCTATGGTGGTACCAATGCTGCTGATAATTCAGGTACCATGAAATATGTACGTATTGAATATGCTGGTGTACCTTTTGTAACTAACAACGAAATTAACTCTTTAACTATGGGTGGTGTTGGTTCTGGTACTACTATAGAATACATTCAAGTTTACCGTGCTGGCGACGATGCCTTCGAATGGTTTGGTGGTACCGTAAATGCAAAATACTTGCTTGCTATTGGTACTTGGGATGACGATTTTGATACCGATTTCGGTTATGTAGGTAAAGTGCAATTTGCCTTGGCGCAACGTGTTAAAGAAATTGCTGACGTTTCTGGATCTAACGGTTTTGAATCGGATAACGATGCAACTGGTACTTCAGGTACTCCAAAAACAGCCCCAATTTTCTCTAACGTAACCATTATTGGTCCATTATCATCATCTTTGTCTTCTAGTAATAACAATGCCAACTTCCAACATGCTGCGCAAATTCGTCGTAACTCAGCTTTGAGTTTATTCAACTCGGTGTTGGGTAACTATACTGAAGGTATTTATATCGATGATTCACTTCCTGCATCTGGTAATAAATCTTCTGATAACTACACTGCAGGTTCAATGGTTATTAAAAACAACTTAATTTACGGTTGCAATACCAAATATAATGCAACTACTGCACCAAACAACGGTCAAATTAAAGGTAAAGATGCTACTAGCAAATTAGTATTTGAAGCAGGTCTAACTACTGATAATACCTTTGTAGCTACTACTGTAAGTGCTTTATTAACTTCAGGCTTTGCATTCGGTGCAGAGTTTGTTGCAACTGGTGCAGCTACACCAAACTTTACTGCAGTAGCTGCTGGTGCAGCCGCTAGCGGTGCATTATTTACCGATGCTAAATTTACAGGTGATTCGTTTTTTGATAAAACGGTTGCTTTCAAAGGTGCTTTCGGAACTACAGATTGGTCTGCAGGTTGGGCCATGTACGATCCAAGCACTTTAAACTATACCACTCCTGGTAAAGTAATGGCAAACTAATACGATTGATTGGTTATTTATAAGTGTAAAGCCTCCCGAATTTCGGGAGGCTTTTTTGTTACTGGAGTTTTTCGATTTTATCGAGCGGTATGTTTTCCATATCTACAATCAGGAAACCATCTAAACTGTCGGAGAATTTAGGGTCGATATTGAAACAAATAATTTTACCGTTTAAGCCCAAGTATTGGCGCAAGAGCACCGGGATTTTCATATTCGATTGCTCAATGTCTGAAATCAATTGATCTAAATCCTTTAAGCTCTCTCTCGAATCTACTAAGAGCGCCATATCGTCTTTATCCAACTCAAATTTAAACTTCTTACGTGGCTTAATGTATTGGGCCAAATTTTCGTCGAAATGGTTTTTTAAGATATAATCAACCATTAAGGTTTTAGAGATTTTAGAAAAGCTATTGCTAATACTCACTGGCCCAATAAGGTATTTTACGTGCTCCGAATTGTCGGCAATAAACTTTAAAATACCTTTCCAAAGCAAAAATAGGGGTAGGGGCTTTTGTTGGTATTCTTTACGTATCCAAGAGCGGCCTAATTCTAAGCTCTTTTTTAAGATGGGCGAAAAATCATCGTGTATTTTAAATATTTCGGCCGTGTAGAAGCCTTTTTTGCCGTAGCTGTAATAAATATCGTTTCCTTTGCCAATACGGTAAGCACCCACTAATTTTTTAGCGTCGTTATCCCAAATAAATAAGTGGTGGTAATAAATATCATAGGCATCTAAATCGGTGCTATTATTGGTTCCTTCGCCTATTTCGCGGAAGGTAATTTCACGTAAACGCCCAATTTCTTTTAAAATGTTCGGAATTTTAGTACTCGGTGAAATGTACACCTCGTAGTTTTTTTCGGTCCAGGTTTTAAAATCTTGTATGTCTGCAATTTCTTTAACTAAAACTTTGCTAGATATTTCAGCCACAATATCCTGTGGTTTTTTCTCAATTTTAAATAAGCTTTTGGCCGAAAATAGTTTTTTATGTTCCTCTAAACCAGCTCCTAAAGCATAGGTGCGTGCTCGTAAATAATCGAGCAGTTTGGTGGGGTTGTTGGCGTATGGGGTGTCTTCTATTTTTATAGGTTTGCCTATGCGTAGTTTAAGTACGTGGCCCTGCTTGTTAAACATTTCTGAAGGCAGTTTAGCTGTACGCAACATGGGGTGTATAAAGCTCAGCAAATTGAATAGTAAGCTATTATTGCCATGGAAGTATACGGGTACTACGGGTACTTTTGCCTTAATAGCCAACTTAGCTACTACGGGGTGCCATTGACGGTCGGTAATGCTTTGACTACTTAATTTATAGGTAGATACTTCGCCTGCCGGAAAAACGCTAATAGGCACTCCTTCTTTTAACAAGCCCAGGGCTGTTTTTATGCCACTAATGCTGGCCGGGTTATCTATCGTTTCAAAGGGGTTTACTGCAATTAAAAAATCACTTAGCGTAGGTACTTTCGTTAATATAAAATTAGATAGTTGCTTGCTGTCGGGGTTTACCAATAAGGTAAGTTTAATTAATACCAAGCCTTCTATACCACCGTAGGGATGGTTGGCAATGGCTAAAAAGCCTCCCTCTTTGGGTAAATTTTTTAAATCCTCCTCGTCAAACTCTACTTTAACCCCTAAAATTTCTAGTAGTTTATCAATAAAGGCAATGCCTTTTAGGTGCCTCACCTTATTAAACGTGTCATTTACCTCGTTAATCTTCATCACCTCCATTAACAGCGAAGCCAAGCCCGGCATGCCCAATTTATCTATTTTGGTTGCCTTGGCAAATTCTTCGGTGCTTATAATTTTAGTTTCGTCCATTCGTTCTCTAGGGTAATCAAATTTCACAAAAATTTCAGGTTTATTCACTAAAAAATTCATTAATGTTTCTAAAATCACTGCGTCAGTATTTTAATTTTAGCCAAAAAGAGCACAATGGCGTATTGGTACTGCTTTTATTGCTAGTAATTGTTTGGCTAATTCCCATTTTTTTAAACGATATACCCGAAAGCTTTGATGTAGAAAAAGCCAAGCAAGAAATAGCCGAATTTGAGCGCAATTTGGCTCCCGATAAGGTTTACAGTTATAGGGAGATAGAACTCAAGCTAGGGCGTGCCACGTATGCCGATTTCGACCCCAACGGACTTTCTGCAGAGCGTTGGAAACAACTGGGCTTAAGTGAAAAACAAATAGCGGTAATTAAACGTTTTGAAGCAAAGGGAGGACATTTTTATAAAAAAGAAGATGTGCAAAAAATGTACGTCATATCACCCGAAACCTATGCCAAATTAGAACCCTACATACAAATTCCGCCCCCACAATTTGAACAAAAAAATACGCCCACTAAAGCACCAAAAATCCGTATCGATTTAAATACGGCCGATTCCTTGGCCTTAGATCAAGTGAGTGGCATTGGTCCTGCATTTGCTAGCCGCATACTCAAGTACCGTGAGCGCTTGGGTGGTTTTTATGCGTTAGAACAACTTAAAGAAGTGTATGGGGTAGATTCTGCACATTTTGCTCAATGGCTGTCTCAGCTAGCCCTCAATGCGACTGCCATCAGAAAAATTGACATCAATACCGCTTCCTTTGAGGAGCTTAAACGCCATCCATATTTAAGTTACAAACAAATAAATGCGCTCATTCAATACAGAAAACAACATGGGGCTTACGCAAGCTTGTTAGATTTAAAAAATATTCCGCTTTTTACTGACGAAATTTTGCGTAAACTAGCTCCATATTTTATTTTTAAATGATTGAAACAGCACTAAAACACGCCATTCGCGATATTGTAGATTTCCCTAAACCCGGTATCGTTTTTAAAGATATTACGCCCATTTTAAAAGATCCCGAATTGTGCCGCCAAGTGGTAGCCGCCTTTGTAGCAGAAGTACAAACCCTCGATATTGATGTGGTGGTGGGTATTGAAAGCCGAGGCTTTTTATTCGGAATGTTGTTGGCCAATGCCTTAGATGTGCCTTTTGTGCCCATTCGTAAGCAAGGAAAATTACCTTATAAAACACTCAGCCAATCATATGACTTAGAGTATGGCTCCGCTACCTTAGAAATTCATGTCGATGCCTTACAGCCTGGCCAAAAAGTGCTAATTCACGACGATTTATTAGCTACAGGCGGTACCGTTGCTGCAGCTGCTAATTTGGTAGATCAATTAGGCGCTAGTACTAGCGCTTTTGCCTTTGTGGTGAGTTTAGATTTTTTGGATGGTAAAAGTAAATTAGCCACTTATTCTAATACCTGTATTAGCTTAGTTAATTACTAAGCCAAACGCCCTTTTTCTAGTTTTGCTAAAAATAAATGGCCCATTAATTCGGCTCGGTATTTGGCATCATTTGCAATTGGGCCTTCAAATAAACCATCAACAATAGTCTTAAACATGCTTACCCAACGTTCAAAATGTGCTTTATGAATAGGCATGTCACGGTGTTTTTCAAAAGGCTGGCCACTATACCCGGGTTGATTGAGCAATATGGTGGTCCAAAAAGTACACATTCTATTTAAATGAGCCGGCCAGGCATCGGGTGCAATGCGACTATTGAAAATAGGCCCAATGAGCTCATCTTGCTGCACTTTTTGGTAGAAAGTATCCACCATTAATACAATGTCTTCTCTTTTTTCAATATCTCTCATAGGCGTACTAAGTTAACTATTTGAGGGTGAAGCTTCTTAAATTGATGTATTAATTTTTGATTCTCAAGATTTTGCTTAAGTTTGCAATCCTAAATTAAACGAGAGGGGGTATTTCACTTTATGATTATTATTAACATTAAAGACGGCGAATCATTAGATAAAGCCTTAAAACGTTTCAAGAAGAAATTCGAGAAAACGGGTGTAATGCGTGAGTTACGTAGCCGTCAGGCCTACGAGAAAAAATCAATCACTCGTCGTACCGAAATCAAAAAAGCAATTTACAAAGTCGGATTAAATCGCGAAACGATTTAATACCCATTTGTATCGCATATATTAAAAACTAGTTGTATATTCATGTATTCGAATATTCAACTAGTTTTTCATGTTTATAGAGCGTTTTATACGGTATGTACGGTACGAGAAAAGATTCTCTCCGCATACTATAAAAGCCTATGAAACCGATCTTTTACAATTCCAAACCTTTCTTACTACCTACGAAACTACCTTAGCCGAAGCCACGCATACTTTGGTGCGCTCATGGGTGATGGAGTGTATGGAGGCTAGCACGGGTGCTAAATCCATTAATCGTAAAATATCTTCGCTGCGCTCTTTTTATAAATTTTTACAACGAGAAGGCTTGGTAGTAAAAAGCCCTATGGAGCAAGTACAGTCACCCAAAATACCTAAACGCTTACCTGTAATTGTTGAAGAAGCGAAACTAAATGCCTTATTAGATGATGAAGCTTTGTTTCCCTCGGGTTTCGAGGGATTGAGAGACCGAGTAGTGCTAGAGTTGCTTTATGGAACCGGTATTCGATTAGCCGAACTTTTGGGACTTAAAAACAGCGATATAGACGATTATAATCAGCAAATTAAAGTACTTGGTAAGCGTAATAAAGAACGAATCATCCCTTTGGCTAAACATCTTTACGCTTTATTAAAAGTATATCTCGACCAAAAAAACGAGTTTGGCTTTACTAACACTGATAAATTAATAGTTACCGATAAGGGTACAGCAGCCTATCCGCAACTCATTTATCGCTTAGTAAAACATGCCTTAGGAGAGGTATCAACCCAAGATAAAAAGAGCCCACATATTTTGCGCCATAGCTTTGCAACCGCTTTATTAAATAAAGGAGCAGAGTTAACAGCCATTAAAGAGCTTTTGGGTCATGCCAATTTATCAGCCACGCAAGTATATACCCATAATTCCATCGAAAAATTAAAATCTATCTATAAACAAGCCCACCCAAAGGCTTAAAAACAAAGGAGGAAAAGATGAAAATCAACGTACAATCTATTCATTTTGATGCAGACCGTAACTTATTAGATTATATTGAAACTAAAATCGCGAAACTTGATCACTATTTCGACCAAATCATTCAGGGTGATATTTATCTTAAAGTAGCGCCCTCAGAAACCAATGAAAATAAGCAAGTAGAAATTAAGTTGGCCTTACCTGGTAAAGATTTGTTTTGTAGCGAAATAGCATTAAGTTTTGAAGCCGCTACCGACTTGGCTATGGATTGTATAAAAATGCAAATACATAAGCATAAAGAACGTGTAAAAAAACACGCCAGTAACCACAAGCAATTGCTTTACCCCGAGGATACTTTATAGGCCTTTTAGGTACAAAACAAGGCTATTTTTTTTAAGAGTTTGGGCGGTAAAAAAGGCCGTCTAAATTTTTTTCAGAAAAAATTTTGTTCCACTCTTAAATTGTGTAGATTTGCAGTCCCTTTCGCAAGGCTATGTTATGCGCTTTCGAATAGTATAAGGTGATGTTCATTCATGTATTAAAAAGCTTTTTATATGCAAAAAGCCTCCTTAGCTCAGCTGGTAGAGCAACTGACTTGTAATCAGTAGGTCATTGGTTCGATCCCGATAGGAGGCTCCATATTGGGGGGGTTCCAGAGCGGTCAAATGGGACGGACTGTAAATCCGTTACTTCGGTTTCGAAGGTTCGAATCCTCTCCTGCCCACATTTTAGCAGATTGGGTTTTGAACTTTTTTATCAGTATACAATGCGGGAGTAGCTCAGTTGGTAGAGCGATAGCCTTCCAAGCTATAGGTCGCGAGTTCGAACCTCGTCTTCCGCTCAGAAAAAGAATAAATGGGCTACGGTTTGCAGAGATGTTAATCTTAAGCTTAGCGAAAGTTAACAGCCGAAGTAGCTCAGCGGTAGAGCACTTCCTTGGTAAGGAAGAGGTCGTGGGTTCAAGTCCCATCTTTGGCTCAAAAATTTTATAAAAACAATAACAAACAACAATTAACCTTTAATTAGATTTTAAAATGGCAAAAGAAAAATTTGACCGTAGTAAGCCGCATTTAAATATCGGTACTATTGGTCACGTCGATCACGGTAAAACAACTTTAACAGCAGCTATTACAAAAGTTTTGGCTGATGCTGGTTTATCTGAGGCACGTTCATTCGATTCAATTGACTCAGCTCCTGAGGAAAAAGAAAGAGGTATTACTATTAATACTGCTCACGTTGAGTATTCAACTGCAAACCGTCACTACGCACACGTAGATTGTCCAGGTCACGCGGATTATGTGAAAAACATGGTTACTGGTGCGGCTCAAATGGATGGTGCTATCATCGTTGTTGCTGCAACTGATGGTCCAATGCCCCAAACTCGTGAGCACATCCTTCTTGCTCGTCAGGTAGGTGTACCAACATTAGTTGTTTTCATGAACAAAGTTGATATGGTGGATGATCCAGAATTACTAGAATTAGTAGAGATGGAAATCCGTGAATTATTATCTTTTTATGACTTCCCTGGTGATGATATTCCTGTTATACAAGGTTCAGCTCTTGGTGGCTTGAACGGAGATCCTAAATGGGTAGGTAAAATTATGGAGTTAATGGATGCAGTAGATAGCTACATTCCAATTCCACCACGTTTAACTGAATTACCTTTCTTGATGCCGATTGAGGATGTATTCTCTATCACAGGTCGTGGTACAGTAGCAACTGGTCGTATCGAGCGTGGTGTAATCAACTCAGGTGATTCAGTTGATATCTTAGGTATGGGTGCTGAGAACTTGAAATCAACTGTTACTGGCGTAGAGATGTTCCGCAAAATCTTAGATTACGGTGAAGCTGGTGATAACGTAGGTTTATTATTACGGGGTATTGAGAAAACCGATATCCGTCGTGGTATGGTAATCTGTAAACCAGGTTCTGTAACTCCTCACACTGATTTCAAAGCCGAGATTTACGTATTATCAAAAGCTGAAGGTGGACGTCACACTCCATTCTTCAACAAATACCGTCCACAATTCTATTTCCGTACTACAGATGTTACTGGTGAAATTTCATTAGCAGCTGGAGTAGAAATGGTTATGCCAGGTGATAACGTTACGATCAGTGTAAAATTGATCAACGCAATTGCTATGGAGAAAGGTTTACGTTTCGCTATCCGTGAGGGTGGTAGAACTGTAGGTGCCGGACAGGTAACCGAAATTTTGAAATAACAAGATTTCACATAAATAAGGTTAATTGGATAACATAAGTCCGCTTTATTGCGGTCTTATGTTTTCTTGTTAATTAACTACGGGAATAGTTCAACGGTAGAATAGAGGTCTCCAAAACCTTTGATCAGGGTTCGAATCCTTGTTCCCGTGCTTAAGATATAATAGAACAGATGGCAAAAGTTATTGAATTTTTTAAAGAATCGTATAACGAAATGACGCAGAAAGTATCTTGGCCTACGTGGTCTGAGTTACAAAACTCTGCAGTCTTGGTATTGGTAGCCTCTATTGTTATTGCCTTTTTGGTTTTGGCAATGGATGAATCGGCTGGTACTGCGTTGAAACTTTTCTATAAATCTCTTGCTTAACATTTTTTAGAACAAAACGATGGGTGATCAACTGAAATGGTACGTAGTACGTGCGGTTAGCGGCAAAGAGAAAAAGGTAAAACAATATCTAGAAGCCGAAATTAATCGTTTGGGTATAGTTCATTTATTGCCTCAAGTATTAATTCCGATGGAAAAATACTTGCAGATGAAAGACGGTAAGAAAATTGCTAAAGAGCGTAATTTTTACCCAGGATATGTTTTAATTGAAGCTAATATGGATGCTGAATTACAGCATATCATTAAAAATATTAATAGTGTAATTGGATTTTTAGGTGATAAATCGGGTACTCCGATGCCTATGCGCCAAGCAGAAGTGAACCGCATCTTAGGTAAAGTAGATGAGATGGCCTCTCAAAGTGAGGTAATTAACATCAACTATATGGTAGGAGAGCAGGTGAAGGTAATGGATGGTCCATTCCAAGGCTTCTCTGGTGTAATTGAAGAGGTAAACGACGAGAAGAAAAAACTAAAAGTAATGGTTAAAATCTTCGGCCGTCGTACGCCACTTGAATTAAATTACATGCAAGTAGAAAAAGAATAGTGTTGAGGAATGGTGTATAAGCCTAGAATTACTCCTCAATAAATACATATTAAAAGCATTTAGATGGCAGAATTGAATTAGAATTTAAACACTCTTGTTCAAATTCTAAAATCTAGATAAATCAAATGTTACATAGCTTCCAACTTACTAACATTGAGTATTAAATAAACAACAAAAAAATGGCAAAAGAAGTCGAAGCGTTAGTAAAATTACAGATCAAGGGAGGAGCTGCAAACCCATCGCCACCGGTAGGACCTGCATTAGGTGCTAAAGGGGTAAACATTATGGATTTTTGCAAGCAATTTAACGCTCGTACCCAAGACAAGCCAGGTAAAGTATTACCGGTAGTAATTTCTGTATATGCTGACAAATCGTTCGAATTTATCATTAAAACCCCTCCAGTAGCTATCCAATTATTGGAAGTTTCTGGTCAAAAAAGTGGTTCAGCAGAGCCAAACCGTCAAAAAGTTGCTAGCGTAAGCTGGGAGCAGGTTGAAGCAATTGCAAAAGATAAAATGACCGATTTAAACGCATTTACCATTGAGTCGGCCATGAAAATGGTTGCAGGTACTGCACGCAGTATGGGAATTACCGTAAATGGTAACGCACCCTGGAATAATTAATTAACACAAATCAGTTTAAGAAGTGGCTAGATTAACAAAAAATCAAAAAACGGCAATTTCCAAAATTGAGGATGGTAAAGCATATTCTTTGCAACAAGCTTCGGCTTTAGTAAAAGATATTACTACTACCAAATTTGATGCATCGGTTGACTTGAATGTACGTTTAGGCGTAGATCCTCGTAAGGCGAACCAAATGGTACGTGGTATTGCAACACTTCCTCATGGTACCGGCAAAAATGTACGTGTATTGGCCTTAGTAACCCCCGATAAAGAAGAGGAAGCTAAAGCAGCAGGTGCAGACTACGTAGGTTTGGACGATTATATTGCTAAAATTGAAGCAGGATGGACTGATATTGATATCATTATTACCATGCCTAGTGTGATGGCAAAAGTAGGTAAATTAGGCCGTGTTTTAGGTCCAAGAAACCTGATGCCAAACCCTAAATCAGGAACCGTAACTACCGAAGTAGGTAAAGCAGTAACTGATGTTAAAGGCGGTAAAATTGATTTCAAGGTTGATAAAACCGGAATCATTCATGCTTCTGTAGGGAAAGTATCTTTCTCTGCCGAGAAAATTTATGAGAATGCATTAGAAGTAATTCAAGTGATCTCTAAATTAAAACCATCAGCTGCAAAAGGAACTTATTTTAAAAGCATTTACATGTCTTCTACAATGAGTTCTGGAATCGAAATTGAAACTAAAACTATAGCAGGAATCTAATCATGAGAAAAGAAGAAAAACACGATGTTGTTCTTGCTTTAAAAGAGCAGATTAATAGCTTCAGCAATGTTTACATTACTGATACCTCTAACCTGACTGTAGCAGCAGTGAATGATATTCGCCGCAAATGTTTCGATAGTGATATCAAAATGCAGGTAGCAAAAAACACCTTAATTAAAAAGGCTTTAGAAGCCGCATCAGGTGAATTTGCTGAATTATACGATGTACTTAAAGGGTCATCAACTCTATTATTCTCAAACTCAGCCAATGCTCCGGCAAAACTGATTAAAGCTTTGAGAGCTAGCGGTGATAAGCCCCTTTTAAAAGCAGCGTATATAGACAGTGCTATCTTCATTGGCGATAACCAGTTGAACGCTTTAGTGAACTTAAAATCTAAAGAGGAATTAATCGGAGAAATCATCGGATTGTTACAATCACCAGCTAAAAATGTTATTTCAGGCTTACAGTCTGGTAAAAGTAAATTAGCAGGTATTGTTAAAGCATTAGAACAAAGAGGTTAACAAGCACCTAAAGCTTGATTAAAAAACAAAGTATTTAACGTTAAAATTCAAATAAAATGGCAGATTTAAAATCGTTTGCTGAGCAATTAGTAAACTTAACAGTAAAAGAAGTTAATGAGTTAGCTCAAATTCTTAAAGATGAGTATGGTATTGAGCCTGCTGCTGCAGCTGTTGCAGTTGCTGCTCCTGCTGCTGGTGGCGCTGCCGCTGGTGCTGCAGAAGAAAAAACCAGCTTTAATGTATTATTGAAAGAAGCTGGTGGTCAGAAACTAGCAGTAGTAAAATTAGTGAAAGATTTAACCGGTTTAGGTTTGAAAGAAGCTAAAGACTTAGTTGATGCAGCCCCATCTGAAATAAAAGCAGGTGTTGCTAAAGACGAAGCTGATGCTTTGAAAAAACAATTAGAAGAAGCCGGCGCAGTTGTTGAAATTCAATAATCTGACACGCTAAAAATGGCCTTAGACTCCGGTTTTCACCGGGGTCTATTGCTGTTTCTATCGGTTTCTATTGCTGTTTGACCTACAGCGCTCTCCGAAAAAAGAGTAAAAAAGTCGCACAGTTTATTTTTAAACTAAAAACTAAATCCCTTGGCAAACACTATTAAACATACCGAAAGAATCAATTTTGCAACCAGCAAGCATGTGTTGGACTATCCCGACTTTCTGGATGTACAATTGCAATCATTCAGGGAATTCTTTCAGTTAGAAACTACTTCAGATAACCGTCATCAAGAAGGTTTATTTAAAGTATTCTCTGAAAATTTCCCCATTTCTGATTCTAGAAACATCTTCGTATTAGAGTTTTTAGATTATTTCGTAGATCCGCCACGATACGACATTCAGGAATGTATAGAACGTGGCTTAACCTATAGTGTTCCTCTTAAAGCTAAACTCCGTTTATCTTGTAATGACGAGGAACACGAAGATTTTGAAACCATCGTTCAAGATGTTTATTTGGGAACTATTCCCTATATGACTCCTAAGGGTACTTTTGTTATCAACGGTGCCGAGCGTGTAATTGTTTCTCAACTACACCGTTCACCAGGTGTATTTTTTGGCCAAAGCCGCCACACCAACGGAACCAAATTATATTCAGCCCGTGTAATTCCTTTTAAGGGATCGTGGATTGAATTTGCTACAGACGTAAACAACGTGATGTATGCATACATTGACCGTAAAAAGAAATTCCCGGTAACCACTTTATTGCGTGCCATTGGTTACGATTCGGATAAAGACATTTTAGAATTATTCGAACTAGCCGATGAGGTAAAAGTGAGCAAAGCTGCCCTTAAGAAATTTGTAGGCCGTAAGCTTGCCGCAAGAGTATTGAAAAAATGGGTAGAAGATTTTGTTGATGAATCTACCGGTGAGGTAGTTTCTATTGATAGAAATGAAGTCATTTTAGAGCGTGAAACTATTTTAGAAGAAGATCATATTGATATGATTATTGATGCTGGTGTAAAATCTATCATCTTATCTAAAGAAGATGCCAAACACGCAGGTGACTATACCATCATTTATAATACCTTACAAAAAGACACTTCAAACTCAGAAAAAGAAGCTGTGGAGCATATCTACAGACAATTACGTAACGCTGAACCACCTGATGAGGAAACTGCTCGTGGTATTATCGATCGTTTATTCTTTTCTGATAAAAGATACGATTTGGGTGATGTAGGTAGATACCGCATTAACCGTAAATTGAAATTAAATACCCCAGAAACTACTAAAGTATTAACTAAGCAAGATATTATTGCTATTGTTAAATACTTAATTCAGTTGATCAACTCTAAAGCCGAGGTGGATGATATTGATCACTTATCAAACCGTCGTGTACGCACCGTGGGTGAGCAATTATACGCCCAATTTGGTGTTGGTTTAGCCCGTATGGCTCGTACCATCCGTGAGCGTATGAACATTCGCGATAATGAGGTATTTACTCCAACCGACTTGATTAATGCACGTACGCTATCTTCTGTGATTAACTCGTTCTTCGGAACCAACCAATTATCACAGTTTATGGATCAAACCAATCCTCTGGCAGAGATTACGCACAAGCGTCGTCTGTCAGCCTTAGGGCCAGGTGGTTTATCTAGAGAGCGTGCAGGTTTTGAGGTTCGTGACGTTCACTATACCCACTACGGTCGTTTGTGTACTATCGAAACTCCAGAAGGACCAAACATTGGTTTGATTTCGTCACTTTGCGTTCACGCAAAAATTAACAACCTAGGATTTATCGAAACACCTTATCGTAAGGTAGATAAAGGCCGTGTAGTTGTTGAAGAGCCGGTAATCTATTTATCTGCCGAAGATGAAGATGGAAAAACCATTGCACAAGCTAATGCGCATTACGATGATAAGGGAAACTTCGCAACACCACGTGTAAAAGCACGTTTCGAAGGCGATTTTCCGGTAATTGCGCCAGAAAAATTAGATTTGATGGACGTAGCGCCAAACCAAATCACTTCTATTGCGGCTTCCCTCATTCCGTTCTTAGAGCATGATGATGCGAATAGAGCCTTGATGGGATCAAACATGCAACGCCAGGCTGTGCCTTTGTTGCGTCCAGAAGCTCCAATTGTTGGAACAGGTTTGGAAGGTCGTGTAGCCCGCGATTCGCGTACCCTAATAAATGCCGAAGGCAATGGGGTAGTAGAATACGTAGATGCCAATGAAATTAAAATTCGTTACGAGCGTAATGCCGATGACGTATTAGTTTCTTTCGAAGGTGAAGTGAAATCTTATCCATTAATTAAATTCCAAAAAACAAATCAAAGTACCTGTATCAACTTAAAGCCAATTGTTAAAAAAGGCCAAAAGGTAGCAAAAGGTCAAGTGCTTTGCGAAGGATACGCCACTCAGAATGGTGAATTAGCCTTGGGTCGTAACTTAAAAGTGGCTTTCATGCCATGGCAAGGTTACAATTTCGAGGATGCGATTGTAATTTCTGAACGTGTGGTATCTCAAGATATCTTTACCTCATTACATATTGAAGAATTTGAATTAGAAGTTCGCGACACGAAACGTGGTGAAGAAGAATTAACACCAGACATTCCGAACGTTTCTGAAGAGGCTACTAAAGACTTGGACGAAAACGGGGTAATACGTGTTGGTGCTGAGGTAAAAGAGGGAGATATCTTAATTGGTAAAATTACACCAAAAGGAGAGTCAGATCCTTCGCCAGAAGAAAAATTATTGAGAGCTATTTTTGGTGATAAAGCAGGTGATGTAAAAGATGCGTCTTTAAAAACACCTCCTTCTATACACGGGGTAGTAATTGATACTAAATTATTCTCTAGAGCTAAGAAAACTACCAAAGCAGAAGAAAAAGCATTGGTAGAAAAGTTAGATGCAAATTTTGCAAAATCTAATAAAGACTTAAGAGAAAAACTAGTTGAAAAACTATTCACCATTGTAAACGGAAAAACCTCACAAGGTATTTACAATGTGTACAAAGAGTTGTTAATTGCTAAAGGCATTAAATTCACTCAAAAAGTATTGGCCGATTTAGATGTTGCCAATATCAATCCTACGAAGTGGACTACTGATGAGGATAAAAATGAGTTAATTAAACAAACCTTGCACAACTACAACATTCGTTTAAACGAAGGCTTAGGTGCATACAAACGTGAGAAATTTGCCATTACCGTGGGCGATGAATTGCCTTCAGGTATTGTTCAAATGGCTAAAGTGTATGTAGCTAAGAAACGTAAGTTGAAAGTAGGGGATAAAATGGCAGGCCGTCACGGTAACAAAGGTATTGTTGCCCGTATCGTTCGCGATGAAGATATGCCATTCCTTGAAGACGGAACTCCAGTTGATATTGTGTTAAACCCTTTGGGTGTACCTTCACGTATGAACTTGGGCCAAATCTACGAAACCGTATTAGGTTGGGCCGGAAAAGAATTGGGTATGAAATTCTCTACCCCAATTTTTGATGGTGCCACCCACGAAGAAGTAGAAGAATGGGTAGCCAAAGCGGGTGTACCAACTTCGGGTAGAACCTATTTATACAATGGTTTAACTGGCGATCGTTTCGATCAGCCAACTACGGTAGGTATCATCTATATGTTGAAACTTGGTCACATGGTTGACGATAAAATGCACGCCCGTTCAATCGGACCATACTCATTAATTACACAACAACCATTGGGTGGTAAAGCCCAGTTTGGTGGTCAGCGTTTTGGTGAGATGGAGGTTTGGGCCTTAGAAGCATTTGGTGCTGCAAACATCTTACAGGAGATCTTAACCGTGAAATCTGATGATGTAATTGGCCGTGCCAAAACATACGAAGCGATTGTTAAAGGTGAACCTTTGCCAACCCCATCGGTTCCAGAATCATTCAATGTATTGGTTCACGAATTAAGAGGTTTAGGTTTAGATATCACATTAGATTAAGTTGCAAGTTTAGAGTTGTAGGGTGGACCTCATCCTACAACTCATAACCCACAACATTCAACTCAAAAAAGAGCTATGTCTTACAAAAAAGATAATAAAATCAAAAGTAACTTCACCCAAGTTACTATCAGTTTGGCCTCTCCAGAGTCAATTTTGGAGCGTTCAAGCGGCGAAGTGTTAAAGCCAGAAACTATTAACTACCGTACCTACAAACCGGAACGTGATGGTTTGTTCTGCGAACGCATTTTTGGCCCAGTGAAAGATTTCGAATGCCATTGCGGGAAATACAAACGTATCCGTTACAAAGGAATTGTATGCGACCGTTGCGGTGTAGAAGTAACCGAGAAAAAAGTACGTCGTGAGCGTATGGGACACATTAATTTGGTGGTTCCTGTAGCACACATTTGGTACTTCCGTTCGTTGCCAAATAAAATTGGTTATTTATTAGGCTTGCCTACTAAAAAGCTCGATTTAATTATTTACTACGAGCGCTATGTGGTTATTCAACCAGGTATTAAAGAAGCCGATGGAATTCTGAAAATGGATTTCTTAAGCGAAGAAGAATACTTGGATATATTGGATACCTTACCAAAAGAAAACCAATATTTAGACGATAAAGATCCACAGAAATTTGTGGCTAAAATGGGTGCCGAAGCTTTGGTTGACCTATTAAGCCGTTTAGATCTAGATCAATTATCATACGATTTACGTCATCAAGCTGCTACCGAAACTTCACAACAACGTAAAAATGAAGCCTTAAAACGCTTACACGTGGTTGAATCGTTCCGTAGTGCGAATGATCATATTGTAAACCGTCCGGAGTGGATGATTATTAAAATCGTCCCGGTAATTCCACCAGAATTACGCCCATTAGTGCCTCTAGAAGGTGGTCGTTTTGCCACATCAGACTTAAATGATTTATACCGCCGTGTAATTATCCGTAACAATCGTTTAAAACGATTAATCGAGATTAAAGCGCCAGAAGTAATTCTACGTAACGAAAAACGTATGTTACAGGAAGCTGTAGATTCGTTATTTGATAATTCACGTAAAGTAAACGCCGTTAAAACCGAAGGTAACCGTGCGTTAAAATCACTGTCAGATATCTTAAAAGGTAAACAAGGTCGTTTCCGTCAGAACTTACTAGGTAAACGTGTCGATTATTCTGCACGTTCGGTAATTGTTGTAGGCCCGAACTTGAAATTGCATGAGTGTGGTTTACCAAAAGATATGGCCGCTGAGTTATACAAACCATTCGTTATTCGCAAGATGATCGAAAGAGGTGTGGTTAAAACCGTAAAATCAGCTAAAAAGATTGTTGATCGTAAAGATCCAATTGTTTGGGATATTTTAGAAAACGTATTAAAAGGTCATCCGGTTTTATTAAACCGTGCTCCAACCCTACACCGTTTAGGTATTCAGGCTTTCCAACCAAAATTAGTAGAAGGTAAGGCTATTCAATTGCACCCATTAGTGTGTACGGCTTTCAACGCCGATTTTGATGGTGACCAAATGGCTGTACATTTACCTTTGGGTAATGCCGCAATTTTGGAAGCCCAAATGTTGATGTTGGCTTCGCACAATATCTTAAACCCTGCAAATGGTACGCCAATTACCGTTCCTTCACAGGATATGGTGTTGGGCTTATATTATACAACTAAAGGCCGTAAAACAGACGAAGGCCGTGTGGTTAAAGGCCAAGACTTGTCTTTCTACTCAGCCGAAGAGGTAATTATTGCTTACAACGAGAAACAAATAGATCTGCATGCATTTATTAAGGTGAAAGCCAACGTGAAAGAAGCAGATGGAACGATTGTAAATAAATTAATTGAAACTACTGTGGGTCGTGTACTATTTAACCAAATGGTTCCGGCAGAAGTGGGTTATATCAACGAACTATTAACTAAAAAATCATTACGTGATATTATTGGTGAAGTAGTTAAAAATACCGGTATGGCTCGTGCAGCACAATTCTTAGATGAGATCAAAGAATTAGGTTTCAAAATGGCTTTTCAAGGAGGCTTGTCATTCAACCTACAAGATATCAACATCCCTGCCGAGAAAGTACAACTTATTGAAAAGGCTACCAAAGAAGTAGAAGAAGTAATGAATAACTACAATATGGGATTCATTACCAATAACGAACGTTATAACCAAATTATCGATATCTGGACACGTATTAACAACCGTTTAACGGCAAACGTAATGGATGTTTTGTCTAACGATAACCAAGGATTTAACTCGGTTTACATGATGTTAGATTCTGGTGCACGTGGTTCTAAAGAGCAGATTCGTCAGCTTTGCGGTATGCGTGGATTGATGGCAAAACCTCAAAAATCAGGTTCAGGTGGTGAGATTATCGAAAATCCAATCTTGTCAAACTTTAAAGAAGGTTTATCTGTATTAGAGTACTTTATCTCTACCCACGGTGCACGTAAAGGTTTGGCCGATACGGCATTAAAAACGGCTGATGCGGGTTACTTAACTCGTCGTTTACATGATGTTGCCCAAGATATGATTGTTGGCGATGTAGATTGCGGAACCTTAAGAGGTATGTATACTACAGCTTTAAAAGACAACGAGGATATTGTAGAGCCATTATACGATCGTATTTTGGGACGTACTTCTTTACACGATGTAAGCAATCCATTAACTGGCGAATTGTTAGTTTCTGCCGGGCAAGATATTACCGAAGAAATTGGTCAAAACATCGAAAATTCACCACTAGAAGGTATCGAAATTCGTTCGGTATTAACTTGCGAAAGCAAACGTGGTGTATGTGCCCTTTGCTACGGACGTAACCTTTCAACTGGTAAACGTGTACAAATGGGTGAGGCAGTAGGTGTAATTGCAGCTCAGTCTATTGGTGAGCCAGGTACACAATTAACCTTACGTACATTCCACGTGGGTGGTACGGCCTCTAACATTGCGGCCGAATCTCAAATTAACGCCAAGTTTGAAGGTGTTATTGAGTTCGAAAACATCAGAACTGTAAGCTTAGATACTGAAGATGGCAAGGTAGAAGTGGTATTGGGTCGTTCAGGCGAATTCCGTATTGTAGAACCAGGTACCAACAAAGTAATTGTAAGTAATAACATTCCATACGGTGCACATTTATTTGTAAAAGAAGGCGCTAAATTGAAAAAAGGCGATCGTATTTGTTCATGGGATCCATACAATGCGGTAATCATTTCAGAATTAGCTGGTAAAATTGCATTCGATGCTATTATAGAAGGTATTACCTTCCGTGAGGAATCTGATGAGCAAACCGGTCACCGTGAGAAAGTAATTATTGATACTCGTGATAAAACGAAAAACCCGTCTATTCAAGTAACTGATAAAAAAGGAAATCTATTGAGAGGATACAACATCCCGGTAGGTGCCCATATTGCAATTGATGAAGGCGAAGAAGTTAAAACTGGCCAAATCTTGGTAAAAATTCCACGTTCAACCGGAAAAACCCGAGATATTACCGGTGGTTTACCACGTGTAACCGAATTATTTGAAGCACGTAACCCATCTAACCCGGCTGTTGTAACCGAAATTGATGGTGTGGTAACCTTAGGTGGTGTGAAACGTGGTAATCGAGAAATGTCTATCGAATCGAAAGATGGTCAATTGAAAAAGTACCTAGTCCCATTGTCTAAACACATCTTGGTACAAGATAATGACTTTGTAAAAGCAGGTATGCCATTGTCTGATGGTTCTATTTCTCCTGCCGATATCTTAGCCATTAAAGGTCCTGCAGCGGTTCAAGAATACTTAGTAAATGGTATTCAAGAGGTTTACCGTTTACAAGGGGTAAAAATCAACGATAAACACTTTGAAACTATTGTTCACCAAATGATGCAGAAAGTGTGGATCGAGGATCCAGGTGATACTCGTTTCTTAGAAAACGAAGCGGTAGATCGTTGGGACTTTATGGAAGAAAACGACAGTATGTTAGACAAACGTGTAATAACCGAAGCTGGTGATTCACAAAATCTAAAACCTGGTCAGATTGTAACCTTACGTAAATTAAGAGAAGAAAACTCGAGTTTAAAACGTCAAGATGCTAAACTAGTAGAAGTTCGCGAAGCAATTCCAGCTACTTCTAGCTCTATCTTACAAGGTATTACTCGTGCTTCCTTAGGTACTAAATCGTTCTTCTCTGCAGCATCATTCCAAGAAACTACCAAAGTATTAAACGAGGCAGCTATCAGCGGAAAAGTAGACCGTTTACTGGGCTTAAAAGAAAACGTAATTGTAGGTCACTTGATTCCTTCAGGTACCGGCTTACGTAACTATGAGCGCATTATTGTAGGTTCTCAAGAAGAATTCGACAAACTGTTAGCTTCTAAACAAGAAGCATTAACGGAAGAAGTATAATCTACTATACTATACCAAAAGCCTCCCCGAAAACGGGGAGGCTTTTTTATGGATTCTATTTATTTTTTTTATTTTTAAGGCATGGAAGAGCAAAACGAACACCAATTAAATATTGAATTAACGGAAGATATTGCTGAAGGCGTATATTCTAATTTGGCCATCATTACCCATTCTAATACCGAGTTTGTGTTAGATTTTATTCGGGTTATGCCCGGCATACCAAAGGCTAAAGTAAAATCGAGAATTGTATTGACACCCGAGCATGCTAAACGCTTTTTAAGTGCCTTAGCAGATAATGTAGAAAAATTTGAAGCTGTAAATGGTCACATCAAGATTAATGAAGAGCCACCTGCTTTTCCCATGAATTTTGGTGGCCCAACCGCACAAGCTTAGCTCTTAAGCTTTTTGGCGATTAAAGCGCTTATTTCTGCTATCTGTTGAGGTTCAAACCAATGGGTTTCGGTATTTTTTCTGAACCAGGTTAATTGTCTTTTGGCAAAGTGGCGTGTATTTTGTTTAATTTCTTCCACGGCTTTATCTAGTGATTTTGTACCATCGAAAAAATCGAAAAGTTCTTGGTAGCCTACCGTTCGTAAGGCATTTAAATCGCGGTAGGGCAGTAGTGTTTCTACTTCGGCTAGTAACCCTAGCTCCATCATATTGTCTACCCGTTTATTAATCTGGGTGTAGAGTTGTGAACGTTCGGTGTTTAAACCAATGGTGAGCACCTCAAAGGGCCGTTCGTTTGCTGCATGCGATCTGTAAGACGAGAAAGGCTTCCCGGTGCTAATGCAGACTTCCAGTGCTCGTATTAGTCGTTGGGGATTGTAGATATCTACTTCGGCATAATATGTCGGGTCAAGCGCTTCTAAACGCTTCTGTAAACGCTCAATACCTTCTTCGATTAACTGTGTGTTTAGCTCCGCTCTAAGTTCGGGCGGTGCCTTTGGTAAGTTGTCAAATCCTTGGGTAATGGCTTGCACATAAAGCCCAGAGCCACCCACTAAAAACACAATCGCATACTTTTTAAATAATTTTTCTAGAAGTAAAAGCCCGGCTTTCTCAAAATCGCCAACCGAAAAAGGTTCGGTAATGTTATGTGAATTAATGAAGTGCTGAGGAACGGCGGCTAATTCTTCGAGCGATGGCTTTGCCGTACCAATGCTAATTTCCTTGAAAAATTGGCGGCTATCAGCTGATACAATTTCGGTAGTAAATTGTTGTGCTAACGCAATGGCAACATCCGTTTTTCCGATAGCTGTTGGTCCAACAACACATACCAATAGGGGCTTTTCCAAGATTAATACTCGTCGTTATCGTAGTTTTCGTTGTCTGAAAAATCATCCATAAACTCATTTTCCTCCTCTGTATCTACTTCATCATGCTCAATGTTAGCACTTCCAGCGGTAGAAATTTCGGTATCTAAGTTTAAGTCTAATTCGTCTACATCTTCTAGGTGGTTCGGGTCGAATTCTAGCTCATCTAAAAAATCAATCCTCGTGCTAGAAGTTATGGCACTGCTACCAGGCACTACTACCGAACCAGGTATTTTAGGAGCTTCGCCTATGCTGCGGAGGGTATTGGGATATTCTTTCCCGTTTTCTTCATCGAGTATAATTTTTATCAACTGCACATGAAAATCAAAGGGACGTTCGAAATTGTAGGTATAATAAAATCTCTGATGAGGATCGTCTATAAAGCTGCTAAGTTTAGATTTATCCATTAAGGAAATACCTTGTTCAATTTTCTTCTCTGAAGGTAAAAAAGTAATTTCTTGGCCTTTATTCCAATTGTCGTTGCTTACATAAAAAGAAGAAGAAACTTCAGCAGGGTAGCCCGTGCTACGGTGTAGTGCACGATGTAAATCTTCAAATGTTTGAATAGATTTGATATCGATTTCTCGTTCAACTTCATCGTAATCTTCAAAAGAAATCTTAAATCTGTATATAGCCATTAGTTATTCGTATTGCTTACTCAAAATTAATAATAACGTAGTGAATTAAGGAAAATTTTATGCGCTTATGTTAGTGTTTTTACAACATCTAAACCCAGTTCTATACCCTTTTTCCGCATATACACTAATGCTTCATCTCTAGAGTTTCGTATTTCTCCTTCTAAAATGGCCTCCCGAATCTGATTTTTTAGTACACCAACTTCTTTACCTTCTTTTAAATTAAAGGTTTGCATAATATCGCTGCCACTAACAGGTGGTTGCCAATTTCGTAACGAATCGCGTTCTTCAACATCTTTTAATTTGAGTTTTACGTGCTCAAAATTTTGACGATATTTTTTGAGTTTGTACTCATTTTTAGTGGTTACATCGGCATGGCAAAGCAACATCAAAGCATCAATATCTTCTCCAGCATCAACTAATAAACGCCTTACGGCCGAGTCGGTTACTTTTTCTTGTGCCAATACAATAGGTCGAAGGTGAAGTTGCACCAATTTTTGTACAAATTTCATCTTATCATTTTGTGGCAATTTTAATTGGGCAAATAATTTGGGTACCATGCGGGCACCTTTATCTTCGTGGCCATGAAAGGTCCATCCGTGTTTTGGGTCAAAACGTTTGGTAGGTGGCTTGGCAATATCGTGTAAAATGGCTGCCCAACGTAACCATAGGTCCTCAGTATAATCAGTAATATTGTCTAATACCTGTAGGGTATGGTAAAAATTATCTTTATGCGTTTTTCCGTTGATGGTTTCTACTCCGTGTAGGGCTGCCATTTGTGGAAATATTAGTCCTAATAATTCGGTATCAAATAAATAATTAAAGCCGATAGAAGGGGTGGGCGATAAGATGATTTTGTTTAGCTCGTCCGTAATGCGCTCTTGCGATACAATGCGCATACGTTCTACGAGGGTTTTTATGGCTGATAGTGCAGCCTCGTCTATACTAAAATTAAGCTGGCTAGCAAAGCGGATTGCCCGCATCATGCGTAATGGGTCATCAGAAAATGTTTCCAGTGGATTTTGCGGAGTACGGATTAGTTTTTGTTCCAAATCGGCTAAGCCACCAAATGGGTCTAATAATTCGCCAAAATTTGCTTCATTTAAGCTAATAGCCAAGGCGTTAATGGTGAAATCTCGGCGTAGTTGGTCGTCCTCCAACGTGCCATTTTCTACAATGGGTTTTCTAGAATCCGATCGATAGGATTCTTTACGAGCACCTACAAATTCAATCTCTAAATCTTGATAGCGCAACATAGCAGTGCCAAAATTCTTAAACACCGATACTTTGCATTTTAGTTGTTTACCAACCTCTTCGGCAAAAGAAATACCCTGCCCAATTACTAAAATATCGAGATCTTTAGATTGGCGGTCCAAGAAAATATCACGTACATAGCCCCCAATTACATACGCTTCTACGCCCGATTGTTTGGCCAGTGTACTTAATTGTTTAAAAATGGGGTGTGTAAGGTGTTTTTTCATGGTAATTCAAGAGCATGTCCTTTGGGCAAATTCTTTAAAGAGAGCCAAATCTAGTCCTTATCTTCTAATAAATGTAAAGAGCCCATCGGGGCTTAGTTTCATAATAGTTGAGGGTTTTTTATCTTCTTGTGCCCCTTGTTCCAAATTTACCACATAATCTACACCATCAATAATTTCTTGTGCTACTTCGCTGAAATTTTTTGGAGCCGGTTCACCACTTATATTGGCCGAAGTAGACACGATAGGTAGGCGAAAGCGTTGGATAAGTTGTTGGCAGAAGGTATGTTTTATTACGCGAATACCTACGCTACCATCCTCGTTAATTACGCTTGGTGCCAAATTTTTTGCATTGGAGTATACAATGGTTAACGGATGTTCGGCAAATTCTATTAAATCGTAGGCTACATCGGGTATCTCTCGAACGTAGCTGGCCAATTTATTTTCATTGTCTAACAATACAATGAGACTTTTTGAGGCGGAACGCCCTTTTAGGTCCATTACTTTTTGTACCGCTACTTCATTGGTAGCATCGCAACCAATGCCCCAAATGGTATCGGTAGGGTATAAAATTAAGCCGCCAGCTTTTAAGGTGCTTAATGCTTTTTCCAATTCGTTTTTCATAGCAATCAAAGGGCTTGGTATACTTTTATTACGTTTTTTGCAATGGTTTCGTCGGTAAATTTCTGCACATACTTTAAGCCATCTTTCGTCATTTTTTGTTGTAATGCCTTATCATCTAAAATTTTACGAATGGCTGCTGAAACCTCTTCAACACTTGTAGGATTGATATAGCAGGTGCTAGGGCCACCAGCTTCTGGAAAGCAACTGCCGATAGATGTGATTACCGGGGTATTGGAAAACAAAGCTTCGATTATTGGAATACCAAATCCCTCGAACAATGAAGGGTATATAAACAAATCGGCCAATTGGTAAAGTATGGCTAGTTCCTCGGGAGATAATCCTTCTAAGAAAATTACTTTATTCTCTAGGTTATTTTGGTCAATAAACGTTGAAATTTCTTTCGTATAAGCTGTTTTTCGCCCAACAATGACCAAAGTGGAGTTTATATTTTTCAGGGCTTTTATGGCAACCAGAATATTTTTACGAGCTTCAATGGTGCCTACGTTTAAAATGAACTGCTTGGGCAGCTGATATTTTTTACCGAGGGCCTTTTTCTCTGCAGCCGAATATGTTTCTTTAAAGGCTTGGTGACAACCTTGGTATACCACGCTGATTTTATTTTCGGCTATGCCTAAATACTGTACAATATCTCTTTTGGTTTGTTCGCTAATGGCAATTACCCTATTCGCAGCCTCGGCAGCATGTTTAAACTTGCGGTAATAAATGTTCCGATCTATAAATGAGTAAAACTTTGGGTAGCGTAAAAAAAGTACATCGTGTATGGTTACTACACTTTTGATCCCTACCTTATCGAGTCCAACAGGTAGTTCGCCCGACAAGCCATGAAAAAGCTCAATTTGATCTCTCTTTAAATCGTTAATGATGCCAAAACGGCGCCATAGATTAGAAAAGAAGGAGTAAAATACACCCAAAGGTCTTTTTTCAATTACTTGAACTCCCACCGATTCGAAGAGTGTATTTTTAGATGGTTTAGGATTGTATAAAAAGTAGCGGTTTTGAGGATAATAGCGCTGCAGTATGCGCACCAGATCTCGGCTATAGTTTCCAAGTCCGGTAGTATTGTGAAATACTCGTTTAGCCTCAAACCCAATATTCATTTTTTTTGTTTAAACAGCTACTTTATTTTCTCTTAACGCATCATTAAGAGAGGTTTTTTTGTCTGTTGATTCTTTACGTTGTCCAATAATAAGGGCGCAAGGTACCTGAAACTCTCCTGACGGGAACTTTTTGGTATATGAACCCGGAATTACTACCGAACGGGCAGGTACCCGACCTTTGTATTCTACAGGTTCCGTACCGGTAACATCTATAATTTTGGTAGATGCCGTAAGTACTACGTTGGCACCTAGCACCGCTTCGCTTTCTACGTGTACTCCTTCTACCACAATGGCTCTAGAGCCAATAAAGCAATTATCCTCAATTATTACTGGGGCCGCTTGTACGGGCTCTAATACACCGCCAATGCCCACGCCACCACTTAGGTGTACGTTTTTACCAATTTGCGCACAAGAACCTACCGTAGCCCAAGTATCTACCATGGTACCTTCATCTACATAAGCGCCAATGTTTACATACGATGGCATCATAATTACACCTTTAGCCAAGTATGCACCATAACGGGCCAAGCCGTGAGGTACTACACGCACACCTTGTTCTCTGAAATTGGTTTTTAATTTCATTTTATCGTGAAAAACAAACGGACCTACTTTTATTTCTTCCATTTGGCGTATAGGGAAGTATAAAATAACTGCTTTTTTTATCCAATCGTTTACATGCCAGCGGTTGCCAATAGGTTCTGCCACACGTATTTCTCCAAGATCTAATTTTTGGATAACGGTTTCAATGGCGTCCGTGTATTCTTTATAGCTTAATAGCTGTCTATCGTCCCAAGCAGCTTCAATTTTTTGTTGTAATTCGGCAATCATAATTTAATTTTTAGCAAATTAACAGTTTTTTGAGCATTATTGTCTCATAGAAACGTCATGGCTGATAAAGAAAAGTTACGTATTGATAAATATTTGTGGGCGATAAGAGCTTTTAAAACACGTAGTTTGGCAACAGAAGCGTGTAAAGCCGGACGTGTAAAATTAGGCGGACAGGCTATTAAACCTGCTTATGCAGTTAAAATAGGCGAAATTTATACGGTTCAAAAAGGTGGTTTAAAGAAAACTATTCGTGTGGTCGCTCTGCTCGAAAAACGCATGGATGCCAAATCTGTTGTTGCCTATTACGAAGATTTAACCCCGCCCGAAGAAACGCAGGCTTTTAAATCTGCTTTTCTTTCTCCTATGCTTGCCCGAGATCGGGGTGCCGGGCGTCCAACCAAAAAAGATCGTCGCGAAATTGACGAATTGAAAGAGGGCTGGTTTGAGGAAGACTAGTTCCTAAATTTTTTGAAATTGATGACAAGGTTGAACTCTGCTCATAAAAAAACCCCGACTGATGTCGAGGTTTTGAACGCACATGTTTTTAAATTTATTTTTTGTCTTTAGCGTAGGCTTCGTTTAAACCCGTTACTACTTCTTTAGTAACATCTAAACTTTCGTCGGCGAATAATACCGTTGGGTTAGCTTTGGAGTAGGTTAATACCATTTTGTATCCTTTTCCTTTAGCAAACACTTTTAAAAAGGCCGCTACCTTTTCATACAATTTTTCATTTTCGGCTGCTTCTTCGTTGGCTAGCGCAGAGCTGGCATTTTGGTTGTAGCTAGCTAATTCTTGTTGTTTGCGTGCCAAACGATCTTCGGTGGCTGCACGTTGATCGGCACTCATAGCACCTGCTTGTTGCTGATATTGAGCCACTTCACGTTGAAAAGCAGTGCCTTTTGCATTTAAATCAGCTTGTGCTTTTTTAGATTTTTCTTCGAATTTATCTCTAATGCTTTTAAAGTATTCGTACTTGCTTAGTAAGGAGTCAGAATTTACATATACAATGGCTGGAGTTCCGGCTTGTGTACTTGTGCTTGTTTGGGGTGCTTGTTTGCTACAAGATGCTGCTAAAAAGCTTAAACCTAAAGCAATCATCGATACGTAGATTAGTTGTTTTTTCATGTTTAAATTTTGTTCAATTATGCACAAATATAAACTTTCGTCGGCTTATTTAATAACCTTTAACGAATGTTAACAAATGCACGTTAAAAAAGGCCATTATTTATCCACATTATGCTTCAGCTACAGTATTAAACCTTATTTTTGATACTAGTAGTCTTAGATAACTTATGAGCGAAGAAAAGGAAAATAAATCAAATTATTCGGCCGATAATATTCAGGTATTAGAAGGATTAGAGGCAGTAAGAAAACGCCCGTCGATGTATATTGGCGATACCGGCGTTAAGGGGTTACACCACTTGGTATACGAAGTTGTAGATAACTCTATTGATGAAGCCTTGGCAGGATACTGTAGCGATATATTCGTAACCATACATAATGATAATTCCATAACAGTACAAGATAACGGACGTGGTATTCCTACCGGCTTGCACACCAAAGAAAATAGATCTGCCTTAGAGGTGGTTATGACCGTTTTACACGCCGGTGGTAAATTCGATAAAGACACGTATAAGGTATCTGGAGGTTTACACGGAGTGGGTGTATCTTGCGTGAATGCCCTATCAACCGATTTAAAAGTAACGGTATACCGCGAAGGAAAAATTTTCCAACAAGAATATAAATGCGGTGTACCACAATACGATGTAAAAGTGGTAGGTGAATCTACCCTTACAGGTACTACTGTTCATTTTCAGCCAGATCAAGATATATTTAGCTTAACCCACGAGTATAAATTTGATACGCTTGCGGCTCGTTTACGTGAATTAGCTTACCTAAATAAAGGAATTCGGTTGAGTTTAACCGACGAGCGTGAGGCCGTAGAAGATGGCTTTTTAACCGAAAAATTCCACTCAGAAGGCGGTTTGAAAGAATTTGTTCAATTTTTAGATGGTAACCGTCAGCCTTTAATTCCCGAACCAATTTATGTAGAAGGTATTAAGCAAGGTATTCCGGTAGAATTAGCCATGCAATACAACGATACCTATGCCGAGAATGTGCATTCGTATGTAAACAACATCAACACCATTGAAGGGGGTACACACGTTGCTGGTTTTCGTAGAGGATTAACCCGTACCCTAAAAGCATACGCCGAGAAATCAGGCTTATTAAAAAATATGAAGATTGAAATTACTGGGGATGACTTCCGTGAAGGATTAACCGCTGTAATTTCTGTAAAAGTTGCAGAGCCACAATTCGAAGGACAAACCAAAACCAAATTGGGTAACAATGAAGTAATGGGTGCTGTAGATGTGGCCGTGGGAGAGATTTTAGGAAACTACCTAGAAGAAAACCCACGTGAGGCAAAAATGATTGTCAATAAAGTAATTTTAGCCGCTACAGCCCGTGCCGCAGCTCGTAAAGCTCGTGAAATGGTGCAACGTAAGAGCATCATGGGCGGTTCGGGTTTACCTGGTAAATTGGCCGATTGTGCGAACAACGATCCGGCAGCTTGCGAACTTTACCTCGTGGAGGGCGACTCTGCCGGTGGAACAGCCAAACAAGGTCGCGATCGTAATTTCCAAGCCATTTTGCCGCTAAAAGGTAAAATATTGAACGTGGAAAAAGCCATGGAGCATAAAATCTACGAAAACGACGAGATTAAAAATATGTTTACTGCCATGGGCGTAAGCATTGGTACCGAAGAGGATAATAAGGCCCTAAATATGGTTAAATTACGTTACCACCGTATCATCATCATGACGGATGCTGACATAGATGGTTCGCACATTACTACCCTTATCTTAACCTTCTTTTTCCGTTATATGAAAGAGTTGATTGAAATGGGATATGTATACATTGCCGCTCCACCCTTGTATTTAGTTAAAAAAGGTAAAGATCAAATCTATGCCTGGAATGATGAGCAGCGTGATACAGCCGTGCAGCAATTAAAAGGTGCCGGTAAAGAAGATGGTGTACACGTACAACGTTACAAAGGTTTGGGAGAGATGAATGCTGAGCAATTGTGGGAAACCACCTTGAATCCGGAAACACGTACCCTACGTCAAGTAACCATTGAAAATGCCGTAGAATGCGATCATATTTTTTCTATGCTAATGGGCGATGAAGTGGCCCCACGTAGAGAGTTTATTGAGAAAAATGCGAAATATGCTCGTATTGATATCTAATTAACCAAATAGACCCAATAAAAAAAGCCCCGAAGCATGCTTCGGGGCTTTTTTTGTATAAAGTAGGTATTAAACCACTTTCATATCGTGCAATACCGCATTCATGCTACGTACCGCTTCGGCGCTTTTGTTAAAGGCCGCCTGTTCTTCCTCGTTCAATTTATAATCGATAATTTTTTCCCAGCCATTTTTGCCAATCACTACTGGCACACCTAGGCAAATATCTTTTTGGCCGTATTCGCCATCTAAGGCTACACAGCAAGGGAATACTTTTTTCTCATCACGCACAATGCTTTCTACCAAAGCGGCACCTGCCGCACCTGGAGCGTACCAAGCAGAAGTGCCTAATAAACCGGTAAGGGTAGCACCGCCTACCATGGTATCTGCCGCAACTTTTTTCAAGGTATCGGCATCTAATAAATTAGAAACCGCAAGTCCATTTAATTGAGCCAAACGGGTTAATGGAATCATGGTGGTATCGCCGTGGCCACCTACTACCACGCCGTGTAAATCGGCAGATGAGCAAGAAAGCGCTTGGCTTAAATAATATTTAAAACGAGCACTATCTAATATGCCGCCCATACCTATAATTCTGTTTTTCGGAATTCCACTAGATTTCAAGGCCAAATACGTCATGGTATCCATTGGGTTAGAAATAACCACAATAATGGCGTTTGGAGAGAATTTTAAGATATTTTCTACCACACCTTTTACAATGTTGGCATTGGTGCCAATCAATTCTTCACGAGTCATACCCGGTTTACGTGGCAAGCCAGAGGTAATTACTACCACATCCGAATTGGCGGTTTTACTGTAGTCGTTTGTGCTGCCGCTAATTTTGGTATCAAATCCCAAAAGTGTAGCCGTTTGCATCATATCCATGGCTTTACCTTCGGCAAAACCCTCTTTAATGTCTAAAAGCACCAATTCTTGTGCTAATTCTTTTCTGGCAATATTATCGGCACAAGTGGCACCTACGGCTCCCGCACCAACTACGGTAATTTTCATATATGTATTTTTTGGATGATTATATCAATGACCAAATCTAGCAAAAAGACCTGAAACTGTAAAGCCAATATGGGCTAATATCCGTTTAATTTTTAGTGTTTTACTTTTTGTTTTATGATGTGAAATCTGCATCTTGTATTCATGCATGCTTTTAAAAAATCTCTAAAAATTACGGTTTTTACATTCGTTATGTTGTTTATGGCTAGTCTAAGTGCTACTGCTCAAAAAACAGCTATTAAACTACTTTTTCCGGGTGGAAAAACCAAAGTATTCGTTTTCAGTACCGATGATGGGCCGGTGCAAGACAGACGTTTAGTAGCCCTGCTAAATAAATACCAGTTGAAAGGAACCTTTCATTTAAATTCAAATAAATTAGATACCCCGAATTACCTTCAAAAAGAAGAGCTTACCAGTCTTTTCAAGGGCCATGAAGTTTCCGTGCATTCTATGAATCATCCCGGCCTATCGGGTTTGCCACTAGCAGAAATACGTTCAGAAATTTTTGGCGATAAATTGGCACTAGAAAAAATAGCTGGGTCTAGCGTTCGTGGAATGGCCTATCCATTTGGAAATTTTAACGATGAAGTGGTTGAAATTGCTAAGGCCTCGGGAATGGAATATGCCCGAATAGTCGACGAAACTCGAAATTTCAGTTTACCTAACGATTTTTTACGCTGGAAACCCAGTACACACCAATTTGGGAAGGCCTATTACGAAGTAAAAAATCCAGAAAACGATCAGAAAGAATTGGCTTCTTTTAACAACTTGACAGCAGATTTTTTACGTAGCGATACCTTAGCTTTATACACCGTATGGGGCCACAGTTGGGAAATGGGTGATAGTGACGCAAAATGGAACGACCTTGAAAATTGCTTCAAAAAAATTGCCGAAAACAAAGAAGTGGTTGCCTTAACCATGATAGAAGTGGTAGATTATTTAAAAGCATATGCTCAAGTACAAGTTTCTAAAACGGATAATTTCATATACAATCCAAGCGCTATTACGGTGTTTGTTTCTGTTGCCGGTAAAACCCATAAAATATCCGCAGGAAAGCGTCTGAAACTGCCCAATTAGCCTTCCTATTTTCCCTATTTCTTGTATATTTGCCCATGCAGGAAAAAATTCTCATTCTCGATTTCGGTTCACAGTATACCCAACTTATTGCCCGTCGTGTTCGGGAGCTCAATGTGTACTGCGAAATTCATCCCTTTAACCATATCCCAAGCCTAGATGCTTCTTTCAAAGGCATTATTCTTTCAGGTAGCCCTTATTCGGTGCGCCAAGAAGATGCACCTCAAGTAGATTTTAAGCAATGGGATGGAATTTATCCGGTTTTGGGTGTATGTTATGGTGCCCAATATATGGCCCAGCAAAGTGGTGGCGAAGTGTTGGCTTCCTCTACAAGAGAATACGGACGGGTGCACTTAGATTTTGTGAACGAAGCCAATCCGCTGCTTAAAAATATTCCTTTAAATTCTCAGGTGTGGATGTCGCATAGCGATACCATTGCCACCATTCCCGCCGATTTTGATATTATTGCCAGTACCGATACCGTAAAGGCTGCTGCCTTTCAGGTGAAAAATAAACAACTATGGGGCATTCAGTTTCACCCTGAGGTAACGCACAGTACCGATGGCAAGCAATTGCTCGAAAACTTTTTGGTAGACATTTGCGGTTGTTCCCAAAACTGGACCCCAGATTCATTCATTGAAACCACCATTGATGCCTTACGCCAAAAGCTAGGCGACGATAAAGTGGTTTTGGGTTTATCTGGTGGTGTAGATTCTACCGTAGCCGCCGTGTTGTTGCATCAATCAATCGGTAAAAACTTGCATTGCATTTTTGTAGATAACGGCTTATTGCGTAAAGATGAATTTCAGCAAGTGTTAGATTCCTACCAGCATATGGGCTTAAATATTAAAGGGGTAGACGCCAAAAATAGATTTTACACGGCTTTGGCTGGTATTAAAGATCCTGAGTTGAAGCGTAAAGCCATTGGTCGGGTGTTTATTGAAGTGTTTGACGATGCTGCCCACGAAGTACAAGACGTAAAATGGTTGGGTCAAGGCACTATTTACCCCGATGTTATTGAATCTGTATCGGTAAAAGGACCTTCGGCTACCATTAAATCGCACCACAATGTGGGGGGTTTACCCGATTTTATGAAATTGCAAGTGGTAGAACCTTTAAATACCTTGTTTAAAGATGAAGTACGCCGAGTGGGTAAGGCTTTAGGCATTGATGCGGCTTTATTAGGTCGCCATCCGTTTCCTGGTCCGGGTTTAGCCATTCGTATTTTAGAAGATGTTACGCCCGAAAAAGTAGCCATTTTGCAAGAAGCCGATGCCATTTACATCCATCATTTAAAAGCGGCTGGTTGGTACGATAAGGTATGGCAAGCAGGCGCCATTTTCTTGCCGGTACAATCTGTAGGGGTAATGGGCGATGAGCGTACTTACGAGCATGTAATTTGTTTGCGGGCAGTAGGCTCGGTAGATGGTATGACTGCCGATTGGAGTCATATTCCTTACGAGTTGCTAGCCAAAATTTCCAACGAAATTATCAATAATGTAAAAGGGATAAACCGAGTGGTGTACGATATTAGTTCGAAACCACCGGCAACTATTGAGTGGGAATAATGCGTTGGGAAGCTTATTTACGCACCTTTACCAAAGTGTTGGCGGCTTACCCGGCCGAACAGCCGCTCACTAAATTTTTACCCGAGTATTTTAAGAAACACAAAGAAATGGGTTCTGGCGATAGACGCTGGACCTCCCGTTTACTCTATACTTATTTCCGCTTAGGTAAGGCTTGTAGCAACTTGCCCCAAGATCAACGCTTGTTTTTAGCCGAATTTTTATGCTCTAAAGAAGAAAATCCGTTTTTAGCACATTTTAGACCCGATTTGGCCGAACAATGGGCACTGCCTCTTGCCGATAAAATTAGCTTATTAGAAAAATCGGAAGGCTTTGTGCTAGCCGAAGTCTTTCCCTTTACGGCACATTTAAGTGCGGGAATAGATACTAAAGCCTTTCTCGAATCTTTTTTTGTGCAGCCCGATTTGTTTATTCGTATCCATCCGGGTAAAGAAACGCTGCTAAAAGCAAAATTGACTGCTGAGGCTATTTCGTATCTGGAGTTAAATCAACAAACACTTTCTTTTGCTAACGGTACCAAATTGAATCATTTGTTAGAAGAAGGCTTGTTTGAAGTGCAAGATTATTCTTCGCAACAAACAGCCGACTATTTTGAACCCAAGCAATACGAATATTGGTGGGATGCTTGTGCGGCCTCGGGTGGTAAATCTATCCTCTTAAATCAATTGGCGCCCGATTTAAAGCTCTTGGTAACGGATTTGCGGGAGAGCGTGTTAAATAACCTCGACGAACGTTTTAAAGCCAACGGCATTCGTAATTACCAGCGTAAGGTGATAGACCTCTTACAAAACCCCGATGCAATTTTACATCATTACGAGTTTGATGGGATTATTTTTGATGCGCCTTGCACCGGCTCGGGTACCTGGGGCCGTACGCCCGAATTGCTTTCTCAATTTGCAGACTACCGTATTGCCGATTTTAAGCGCTTGCAACAAAGCATTGCCAAAAATGTGGTGAAGTATCTCAAGCCGGGTAAACCCTTAATTTACATCACCTGCTCGGTGTTTAAAGAAGAGAATGAAGCTATGGTGGACTATTTAGTGAAAGAGTTTGGCTTGACCTTAGAAAGGCAGGAACTGCTTTCGGGCTATGGCCATAAAGCGGATACGCTATTTGTGGCTAGGTTGGTGAGGGAGGTTTAGGTTATTTGCTGCTAGTTTTTTGTTTATTTACCCTTTTTGCTTGATCAAAAAGGGTTGAAAAAATCAAGGCAGAACGATGCTTCTGCCCACAAGGCCTTTACGCTGACCCGCCGTTCTGCCAAGGCCTGGCTTTTTTCTAATATTTAACGGTTAGCGGCTTGGATGGGGCGGATCTAGAAGCTTTATCTTTCATTTTACCACCAATGTTAATTGGTCCTAGAATGTTTTCAATTACCACTAAACCCGCCATATCCGCAAATGTGTTGTTATGGGCTGGTGGATATTAGTCACATTTGCCATCGCTTACCTCAGCCATAATATTCGCCCATGACATCATCAGTTTAGATTTCTCATCTGGAGAAAGGTTTTTAATCGCCTCTTCATATTCTTTATTTAATTCTAGTTGTCTTTGCAAAGCCTTTGTTTTATCGGACATAGAATTATTATTTTTGTCCATTACTACACAAAGAACCTTTTTGTATTCCTTTGTTATGCCTTCATAATCGCTTGCTTTCTTACCACAACTTGTCAAGATGGCTGAAGCGAATAGTATAACCCCGAAAATTGTCATTGCTTTTTTCATTTTATTTTGATTTAATTTAGTTCCTACTCTTTTGGATTTTCGGAATACTCCTTATTTTTTTATGTGGTTTTCTTGTCTTCATTATTTTTGTCTGTCACTATAGGTGGTCAACTTGCCTTGAACCGCTTTGTCGTTTAAACTTCCGCAAAACTAGTGTATAACCTCAACGTAACTCCATTGAGTATCCTTTCTAAATTTAGCCGAATTATTTTAACAAATCAAATACCAAACAAAAAAGGTTGAGACTCAAACTGTCAAAACCAGTCGCATATTACCAAGGCGCAGCCGCACTTCACCACGGCGCAGTCGTATATTACCACGGCGCAGTCGCATATTACTACGGCGCAGTCGCACTTTACCACGGCGCAGCCGCAGTTCACCATGGCGCAGTTGCATCTTACAACGTCGCAGTCGCACCTTAGCACGTCGCAGTTGCATCTTACAACGTCGCAGTCACACTTCACCAAGGCGCAGTAGCGTATTATCACGGCGCAGTAAGATCTTACAACGGCGCAGTTGCATCTTACCACGTCGCAGTCACATCTTACCACGTCGCAGTCGCTTAACAGCATACCGCAGACGTGCAATCCTCTAGATTCTTAGACAAGCTCAGGATGACAAAAAGAAAAGCAAAAGAAATAGCTAGGGCCCGGCAGAACGGCGGGCCGGCGTAAAGGCCTGTGGGCAGAAGCATCGTTCTGCCTTGAGTTTTTGAATACTTTTTCATCAAGGAAAAAGTATGATAAATAAAGAGGTATGAGCAAAAGCCCAAAGAACATCAATTCAGTTTACTAGGAAATACTCAAAACCTCCAGTACTTTCCCTTGAAAAGAAACACTATCCCCAACCTTCGCATTCTTTAAGGTTTGCCCAATAGGAGAGGCTAGCGATATGGCGTAATACAGCTGCTCAGCCAGCTCTAATTTGCCAAAGCCAATGGATATGAAGTAAATGCCTTGGCTGGTGTATACAAGGCTCCCTTGGCCTACTAGCGTGTGGGGTTCTTGTAAATTTAGTTGTTGTAAATCTTGTTTGGCTAGTCGTGTTTTATCAAGCTGTCGCCCATTGTTTTCCAATTCAATTTGCATCATGGCTCGGCCGGTTTCGTATTTATCACCGGCACTACTTTTACTTTCGTTATCTCTCGATTCTTTGGCTGAAGCAATGGCTTGTTCCGTTTCAGCTATATTTTGCTCTAGGTGATGGAGCAATTGGGCTAGAAGTGCTGCTTTAATTGCTAGTGCTTCCATTTATAAACCCGTATTGCTTTTAAACAGTTTAATGGCAATGGCCAATAGAATAATACCAAAGGCTTTACGCAATACGTTTAGGCCGGCTTTTCCAAATAGTTTTTCGAGCCGGAGGGTATTTTTAAGCACAATGTATACAAAAATCATGTTGACGATGATACCCACCACAATATTTTGAGTGGCATATTCTGATTTTAGAGAGAGGAGCGTAGTCATGGTACCGGCTCCGGCAATTAGCGGAAAGGCTAGGGGCACAATGCTCACACTTTCGGGCATTTCTTCTTTAAAAAAACTAATGCCCAATACCATTTCCATGGCAATGATAAAAATAACCAAGGATCCGGCAATGGCGAAGGATTTTACATCTAAACCAATTACGTTTAATAAAGCTTCTCCTAAAAACAGAAAAGTAATCATGAGGCTTAGCGATACCAAACTGGCCTTTTCCGATTGGATGTGCCCTGCTTTTTGGCGAAGTTGGATAACTATGGGAATGGCTCCTAAAATATCGATGATGGCAAACAAAATCATGCTTACCGATAGTATCTCTTTGCTGTTGAAGTAGGTGTTCATGCTGGTGGTGTTTCTGCAAAGATACGTTTATTAGGCACAAAAAAAGGGTTCCGGTTATATTCGGAACCCTTTTAAGATCATCTTAAAATTTATTTTTTGGCAGCAGCTTCTTTACGCACCAAACTGTGGTGACGGCTATATAAGAAGTATACTAAAATACCAAGTAGCATCCATAAGGCCGCTACTTTTAAGGTAGTAGGGTCTAGGGCAACAATCATACCGCCACAAACAATAATACCCAAAATAGGTACTAATGGTACCAATGGTGTTTTAAACGGACGTTCGATGTTTGGACTTTTAACACGTAAAATCCAGATACCTGCACTTACCAATACGAAGGCCAATAGGGTACCAAAGGAGGTTAAATCGCCAGCCACACTTCCCGGTACAAATCCGGCAAATAATCCAACTAAAACAAATAAAATAATGTTTGATTTGTATGGAGTGCTAAATTTAGGGTGTAATTCTGAAAATACTTTTGGTAATAATCCATCTTTACTCATGGTATAAAATACACGAGATTGACCCATTAACATCACCAATATTACGGATGAGAAACCGGCTAAAATGGCTACGGTTACGCCAGTGGCCAACCAGCTATACCCAGTCATGTAGGTAGAAATGGCATAAGCTACTGAAGCTTCTTTTCCTTTAGCAGGATCGGCAAATTCGCTCCAATTGGTTACACCAGTTAATACATAGGAGAATAGGATGTATAAAATGGTACAAATTACCAAGGATCCTAAAATACCAATGGGCATATCTTTCTTCGGATTTTTAGCTTCTTGTGCTGCGGTAGATACGGCATCGAAACCAATAAAGGCAAAGAACACAATGGCTGCACCGCCCAATACACCGCCCCATCCCCATTTAAAGAATCCTTCGTGACCTGGAGTTCCTTCTGGAATTAAATATGGCGTATGGTTTTCTGGTTTAATAAACTGCCAGCCCACAACAATGAAAATTAATACGATGGCTACTTTTACAAATACAATAATGCCGTTTAAGCTTGCTGATTCTTTAGTTCCTTTAATTAATACCAGGGTGATTAATAAAAGGATAACAAGTGCAGGTAAGTTTACAATACCCGATGCACCGTTTAATGTTTCGAATGGAGAGTGAGTCCACTCGTAGGGTATAACGCCTCCGAGGAGTTTATTTAAGTATTCGCTCCATGCAATGGAAACGGTTGCTGCGCCTAAGGCATATTCCATAATAAGCGCCCAACCAATAATCCAGGCTACTACTTCGCCCATTGTGGTATAAGCGTACGTGTAGGCACTTCCTGCTATCGGAATCATGGCTGCAAATTCTGCATAGCAAAGTCCTGCAAAGGCACAACCAATAGCGGCTACTATAAATGATAAGGTTACGGCAGCTCCGGCGGCTTCGCCTGCTGCTGCAGCGGTTCTAACAAATAAGCCGGCACCAATAATGGCACCAATACCCAATGCAACTAGGTTCCAACTGCCAAGGGTACGTTTTAGAGAGCCTTCACCTGTATTGTTGGCTTCGGCTAATAAAGTGGTTAATGATTTTGTAAATTTCATGTTTGTTTTAATTTATACGTATTCCAAACCTAATTAATTTATTTGAAAAACAGAAAAGGGATTTCTATACAGAAATCCCTTTTTTAAAAATTAGTAAGAGTTAGCGTTTTAAAGTATCGCTCTTATTAATTATAGTATCTATTTTGACATTACCCAAAGAATCTACTTCTTTTATTACTTTCATTTCTTTGCGTACTTCTACGGTAACATTTTCTTTAGCTATACTAGCAATGTATGGCGCAATTACCAAGGAAACGATTGACATCAATTTAATTAAGATGTTCATCGATGGGCCAGAGGTATCTTTAAACGGATCGCCAACGGTATCTCCAGTTACAGAGGCTTTGTGCGCTTCTGAACCTTTATACACCATTTCTCCGTTAATTAGTACACCCTTTTCGAATGATTTTTTAGCATTATCCCAAGCACCACCAGCGTTTGATTGGAAAATACCCATCAATACACCCGATACGGTAACACCAGCTAATAAACCTCCTAATACTTCAGGTCCGAATACAAAACCAACTAGTACAGGAGTAACTAAGGCAATAGCACCAGGCAACATCATTTCACGTAATGAAGCTTCTGTAGAGATGGCTACACATTTTTCGTATTCAGGTTTTGCTTTGTATTCCATAATACCTGGAATTTCACGGAACTGACGACGTACTTCCTGCACCATATCCATTGCTGCTTTACCAACCGCTTGAATACATAATGCTGAAAAAATAAATGGGATCATACCACCTACAAATAAACCTGCTAACACAGGAGCTTTGTAAATATCAATGGCATCAATTCCTGCAATACCTACGAAAGCTGCAAATAATGCTAAAGATGTTAAAGCGGCTGATGCAATCGCAAATCCTTTTCCGGTTGCTGCTGTTGTGTTACCAACCGCATCTAAATTATCTGTACGTTCACGCACTTCTGGAGGCAATTGACTCATTTCTGCAATACCACCTGCGTTATCTGCGATAGGACCGAATGCATCAATGGCCAATTGCATAGCGGTTGTTGCCATCATACCAGCTGCTGCAATAGCAACACCGTATAATCCTGCAAAATAATATGAAGCCATAATTCCGGCAGCCAATGTTAAAATTGGAATAACCGTTGATTTCATACCTACTGCTAAACCCCCAATTATGTTGGTAGCATGCCCGGTTGATGATTGTTGAATGATTGAATTTACCGGAGCCTTACCCATTGCGGTGTAATACTCGGTAACAATACTCATAATGGCACCTACTACGGTTCCTACTACAATGGCAAAAAATACATTTAGCTTGCTGAATTCGTAACCACGTAGCATTAAGGTTTCCGGTAACATCCAATTTACAATAAAGTAAGAGGCAATAACGGTAATAATCATAGACGACCAGTTACCTAGGTTTAAAGCATCTTGTACATTCGACTCATCGTTTTTAATGCGTACAAAGCTAAATCCGATAATGGAGAAGATAATACCCAAGCCACAAATTACCATTGGTAATAAAATAGGCGACATGCCTCCGAAATTATCAGTTACCACAATTTCTTGTCCTAACACCATAGTAGCTAAGATGGTTGCTACGTACGAACCGAATAAATCGGCACCCATACCGGCAACATCACCCACGTTATCACCTACGTTATCGGCAATAGTAGCTGGGTTACGCACATCATCTTCAGGAATTCCTGCTTCAACTTTTCCCACTAAATCGGCACCTACGTCGGCAGCTTTGGTATAAATACCACCACCCACACGAGCAAATAAGGCAATTGACTCAGCTCCTAGTGAGAAACCAGTTAATACTTCAATAGCTGTTTTTACGGTATTTACGCCTAAATCGGCAAAAATGCTTAAGAAAGCGATGAACAAACCACCTAAACCCAATACGGCTAAACCCGCCACACCCAATCCCATTACGGTACCACCTGTAAAAGAAACTTTTAAGGCTTGTTTTAAACTGGTACGGGCGGCTTGTGTAGTACGAACGTTTGCTTTAGTAGCTACTTTCATACCAATATATCCTGCTGTTGCAGAGAATACAGCACCTATAATAAAGGCAATAGCTATGATCCAACTTCCGTGAATTTCTTTACCGTTTACTTCATGTATGGTGCCAGAATAGGCTAGTAAAGCTGCAGCAAAAACTACAAAAATGCTTAATACTTTCCATTCTGCTTTTAAAAATGCCATGGCACCATCTGCAATATAACCTGCTAATTCTTGCATTTTTGCATCACCTGCATCTTGTTTACTAACCCATGCCGATTTAATAAACATTACTAAAAGGCCAATAATACCCATTAGGGGAATGGTATAAATTAAATTTTGTTGTAAAAATTCCATGTATGTATTTTGTGTGGTTTATATTAATGCGTTCAGCATACCGAACGACCGGCAAAAATAAGATGCTTTAGCCATTAATCAAATTTAATTCGGTTTCTTTCTGCATTTTTTATGATTTAAATCCGATTTATCTCTTTTTTAAGAAATAAGATTGCTTGTTTTGGTATTTTTTATTCATTTTAGTACTTAAACCATATCCGATACTATGATACAAACACCTGCGGCCGTTCAGCCAGAAATGAAAAGAGAAATGGGGCTTTTAGATTCTACCATGATTGTGGCGGGTTCTATGATAGGCTCTGGTATATTTTTAGTGAGTTCTGATATTGCTAAAAGTGTAGGTTCTCCCTTTTATATTTTATTAATTTGGTTGATAACTGGTGTAATTACGTTGATTGCTGCATTGAGTTATGGTGAATTGGCCGGTATGATGCCTAAAGCAGGCGGTCAATACGTGTATTTGCGTGAAGCCTACAATCCAATGGTGGGCTTTCTGTTTGGCTGGACCGTGTTTACTGTAATTCAAACTGGTGTAATTGCTGCCGTAGCCATTGCCTTTGCTACCTATGCTTCCGAATTAATTCCATGGTTTTCTAAAACTAACATATTGCTTAAAATAGGTTTTTTTGAGTTTAACGCCACTCAATTTTTGGCGGTGCTATTAATTGCTTTTTTAACGTATGTAAACTTGCAAGGGGTTAAAAATGCCAAGTTGCTCCAAACGGTGTTCACTTTAGCCAAAATTTTAGCTTTGGTTGGGCTTATTGTTTTGGGTATTTATTTTGGCTTAAATAGTGAGGCTTTCTCTCAAAATATGGCTAATTTTTGGACGCCTTTTGTTACAACAGTACAGCCAAACGGAACTATAACAACCGAGATGTTGGGTGGAACGGTATTATGGGCAGCAGTTGGTGCGGCCATGGTAGGTTCTTTGTTTTCATCAGATTCTTGGAATAATATTACCTACACTGCCGGAGAAATTAAAAATCCGCAACGTAATATCCCCTTAAGTTTATTCTTAGGAACCCTAATTGTAACCATTTTATACATTTTAGCTAATGTGGCCTATTTGATGATACTTCCAGTTGCTGGTGCACCAGATGGGGTGGGCGTGTTTGAACGGGGTATTATGTTTGCTACCGAAAATAGAGTAGGTACGGCTGCCGCTTCTATGATTTTTGGTACGGCTGCTGCTACCATTATGGCTCTATTGATAATGGTATCAACCTTTGGTTGTAACAATGGAATGATTTTATCGGGTGCTCGTTTGTACCACACCATGGCACAAGATGGTGTTTTCTTTAAAAAAGCAGGAACCTTAAATAGTAAAGGAGTGCCGGCTTTTGCCTTATATATTCAAGCAGGGTGGGCTTCTTTATTGTGTTTATCGGGTACTTTCGGGCAATTGTTAGATTATTGTACCTTTTCTTCCTTACTGTTTTACGTAATTACCATAATCGGTTTATTTATTTTACGCTATACCCGTCCAGATGCAGACCGCCCTTACAAAGCATTTGGATACCCAGTTTTGCCAGCTTTGTATATTTTACTAGCTGGTGCCATTTGTATTATTTTATTGGTTGAGAAACCCGGTACTTGCGGTTGGGGCTTGGCCATTGTATTATTAGGCTTACCGGTATATTACATTTGGAAATGGGCCAATAACCGTAACAGCTAAAGTACTTCTGCTACTACAAAAGTACTTCCACCAACAAATACTAAATCGGTGGGTTTAGCATGGCTTAGGGCCTGCTGGTAGGCTTTGGCTACGCTGGCATAGGCTTGGCCGTTCAATTGGTATTTCTGCGCCTCTTGGGTCAGTTCTTCGGTAGGTTTTCCTCGGGGAATATTAGGTTGACAGAAATAGTAGGTAGCCTCTTTAGGTAAAAGCGCTAAAATTTTCGCTATATCTTTATCTTTCACCATTCCCCAAACCATATGGAGGTTTTGGTGTGGCGTATTGGCAATATTTTTCAATACTTCTTTAACCCCGTCTTCATTATGGCCGGTATCGCAGATAACTAAAGGCTCTTGTTGTAAGGTTTGCCAACGGCCTTGTAAGCCGGTGAGGCTAATGACTTGCTTGAGCGCAGTTTTTAGGTGCTGCTCAGTGATTTTAAAACCTTGTGTTTTCAGTTCATCTACAGCGCTTAATACTCCAGGTAGATTTTTTACTTGGTAAGATCCCCTCAGATCGAGCGCTAGTTCGAGATTTTGTTTGGTAGATTGTGCATGTACTACCAATAATGGTGCTGTTTCTTTTGGTGTTATGGTCCAACAATCTGAAGCAAAAAGGATTTTAGCATTCGCTTCTTTCGCTTTATTTTCGAATGCATCGGCTATTTCTGCTTGTCTTTCGCCAATAATAATGGGCGTACTGCTTTTTATAATGCCCGCCTTTTCACCAGCAATTTCTCTCAAAGTACTTCCTAAAATATCCTGATGATCTAAGCCGATATTGGTAATGAGCGATAGAAGTGGGTTAATTACGTTGGTGGAATCCAACCGGCCACCTAAGCCTACTTCAATAATGGCAATATCCACTTCTTGTTTTGCGAAATAATCGAAGGCCAGGCCCACCGTAGCTTCAAAAAAGGAAGGGTTTATCTCTTCAAATAAAGCCTGATGACTATTTACAAAATTAACAACCTCTTGTTCCGGAATCATTTGCCCATTTATACGAATACGTTCTCTGAAATCGAGTAGGTGTGGAGAAGTATATAAGCCTGTTTTATAACCAGCCGTTTGCAATATAGCCGCTAGCATGTGTGAGCTAGATCCTTTCCCGTTTGTGCCGCCAATGTGCACGCTTTTAAATCTGTGTTCAGGGTTTTTAAGTGCTTTGCAGAGGGCAAGCGTGTTGTGTAAATCTTTCTTATATGCACTAGCACCCACTCGTGTAAACATAGGTAGCTGTGCATACAAATAACGAAGGGTATCTGCGTAGGTGCTAAACGCCATAGGTTTACGCTTACTTTACTTTAAAGTTGAATACAACCACCCCAATTTGTACGTCGGGGGCACTTTCTAGCTTATTTAAGCGGGCTCCAGTTACAGCAGCTTCGCATTTACGCCATAATTTAAGGTCGGATAGGGTGGTGCCCTTGGCTCCTGCACGGGCAAGTACTACCACACCGTTTTTATCTACCCTAATTTCTACGGCAATTCTGCCGGCATTTTGACCGTCATCGTCTATACGAGGAATGCTTACAAAACGTCGGTTGGCTAAGGTTAAACTTAAGCCCCCAAAACCCGAACCGCCTTCGCCATAATTGGGAGAGAGTGGGTCGCCATTTTTACTGCCCTGATTTCCAGGTGCTCCACCGGTTCCGTCGCCACTACCTGTGCCGTTATTGGTTTTGCCTTTATAAAGTGCATTCTGGTTTACTGTCGGAGCACTTTGTTTGGCTTGGCTGCTAGTTGCAGGCGTATTAGTTGTGTTTTTATTTTTAGTGGCAATGTTGGGCGCATCTTCGGCATCTTGTGTAACTACGCTTTTGGTACTGCTTTGTGTGGTAGCGGTAGTGTTGGGTGTTTTGCTCACATTATCCGGAAGCACCCCATTGGCATCGGGAGAAACCGAGGGCTCGTCTACACTTAGGTAATCATCGCCCATACCTTCACCGCTAGTGCCGTAATTTACAATAATACCTCCGGTTCCTATTTCTTGTGGGGTAAAAGGAGTTCCAATAATTACAAAATAACTAATTACTAATAAGATAGCCATGGCCACAGCCGAAAAGGCTAGGGCTTTGGGATAGTTATTTTCTTCGGTGTAGGCCATTTAGTTTTTAGGTTCGGTGGCTAAAACCAGTTTTATTTTTAGTTTGTTGGCTATGTCCATTACGTTTACAACGTTTTCAATGGCTACAGTTCTATCTACATACAACACAATGGTTAATTCTTGTGCAGAGCCTTGGAAACCTTGTAGGGTGGACATTAATTGCTCTACGGGTACGGTTTGTTTATCAACTACATACTCTAAATCTTTGCTTATTGATACCGTGACCGTTTTTTTAGAAACCGACTGTCCCGAATCTGATCGTGGAAGTAATAATTTAACCACATTCGGATTGGTAATGGTAGAGGCAATTAAGAAGAACAACAGCAAGAAAAACATGATGTCGTTCATGGCTGAGGTGTGCACTTCTGCACCGGGTCTTTTTCTCCTTCTTAAATTCATTGTCCGGGTTCTTCTAATAGATCTATAAACTCTACCGCGTCTGTTTCCATTTTTAAAATAACCCGATCTACCATAATATTTAGTACGTGGTAGGCTACATAGGCTAAAATTCCGATGATTAAGCCACTGGCAGAAGTAATCATTTTCTCGTATAATCCTCCGGCTATGGCGCCCATGCTGATATTATCGGTTAATGAGATGTTGTAGAAAATTCGAATTACACCCGAAATGGTTCCAACGAAACCAAGCATGGGTGCAATACCGGCTACAATGCCCAATATGCTGATGTTTTTTTCTAGTTTGGATACTTCCAATTTCCCAATATTTTCAATGGCTCCTTCTATATCTTTAATAGGGCGACCAATACGTAAAAGGCCTTTTTGTAACATGCGGCCAAGGGCGGTGTTGCTGCCGCGACAAATTGCTAAGGCCGAATCTAGTTTGCCTGCCGTAATGCTTTCTTTTACTTGTTGCATCAAATTGGTTTCGTCTTTACTGGCTTTACGTATGGTTAGGTAACGCTCAATAAAAATAACAAGGGCTAAAAAGAAAAGCAATAAAAGCGGAATCATTACCCAACCTCCACTAAAAAGTAAGTCGATAAAACGCAATTCTTTTGGGGCCGCAGCGGTGGTAACTTGAGTAGTAGTATCGGCAACAGCGTTGGTAATGGTATCAATTTGTAGTAGAAACATTTTCTTTGGTTTTTAATGGTTTAACCCGGTAAATCCAGGCGTTTTTTGCTAAGTTTTGATGTATTTTTTGCAGTTCGTTGGCCGCAGCAGTTTCATCGGAAAAGGTACCCACACTAATTTTTAATAAACCTCTTTTTTTAGTTTGTAAAATATGGGCATTTATTTGACGTGCGGCTAATTGCGCGATAAACTCATCGGCTTCCGATTGTTTGTGGAAAGCGGCAATGATGATTTCGAAACTTGGTGAAGTGGGTGTTACTATAGCCGCCTTTTGGGATAGACTGTCTGGTTTTATATCAGTGCTATCGTTTAGAGAGGTACTGTCTGGGCCATGAGTTGTATCTGCTTTAGTGCTGAGCGTATCTATTACGGGTTTACTTGCGGCTACCGGGACATTCCATAAATGGCCGAATAAGCTTGGGCAATAGATTTGTAAACCTGCTAGCGCTGATAGGGCTAGTATAAGTAGTATGAGAACAGCTTTCTTAAATTTAGATGAACTTCGAACTTCTTCTATTTCTTCTTCTTCGTTTTCTAGTATCGGTTCTTCTGTTGGTATTTCGGGAATTGGCGCTACTTCCGGTATTGGAGAAACTTCTTCTTTTGGTGCTTCTAGGATCGATTTTTCTTTTTGAGGTTTAAATCCAAAGTAGTTTGCGTTGCTTGCTAAATTTTCGTCGGCTTTAAAAGTAAGTTTGGTGCCTGTGCGTTTAAACGTGCCCAATGCATCAATTTTTATCTCCTCGGTGGTGGTTAGTAAATCAATTAAATTACTCACATATTGCTCGATAAATTGAGCAACGGCTTTTGGTTTTGCCTTTTCGGCAGTGCAAATAAATTTTTGGAGTGCCAAATCATCACTAAAACTGCTACTAAAAACAATACGTTCGGTTGGTGGTAGAAATCGATCTTTGGATGCATCAAATCGAGCAGGAACTTGTTCTTTAACAAAGGTACCCAAGCCCGGAACAATCAATTTTGGGTTTTCTCGTATGTATTCGGCTATGTAGCTACTGATGTCCATTGTGGTAAATTTAAGCCTTAATTAAGTAACCCCAAAATAAACCTTAGAAGGAATAACTAATTCCACCAAAAATTTGACGTCCAAAGCCGTTATAATAGAGATATTGTTGGTATTTGGTGTCTAGCAGATTGGTTGTTTGTACAAAGGCGGACCATTTTTTGGCTACTTGGTAACTAGTACCCAGGTCCATATTTAGATATCCTTTTAGCGTAACTAGCTGATTTGCTAGTTTGCCATAGCTTTGTCCGCGGTAATTTAAACTTGCCGATAGGGCCATTTTGGGATTTACCTGTGCACGTGCTTTTGTGTTCAGGGTAAAGTTGGGTCTAAACCATGCCTTTGCTTCTGTAGCTAATTTGTAGGTGATACTTTCTAACCTGCTTTCTAAGCTAAATACATCCGATACTTGAATATGTAAGTCTAGGTTAACACCCGTTAAGTTACTCGTTCCTGTATCGTAAATTATATTGAACGTGCTTAAATCACTACTATTATTAATAAACAAGGGTAAATTGCTTATCCGTTTAAAAAAACCTTTGGCTTTAAATCCAACGCTAGGACCAAAATTTCCACTTAGCCCGGCAAAAATGTCTGATTTAGTGATGCTATTTACAATGGTTTGGTTGCCGCCCAAGTAGGCATTGATAAAGGAAGATTCGAAAAGAGAGGTTTTAATAACATCGCCTTTTAAGCCCGCAATAAAGAAAACATCTTTTCCAGATAATGGTGCACTAATTTCGACCGATGGCAGGGTACTTAATCTGGAAATTTGGCCAAACTCTTGTACTATATTTAGTCCAACACTTAGGTTCACATCATCTTTGCTGTACGTAGCATAGGGATTGGCTTTGAATAGATTGTTGGCCAGAGTACTACTCCCTTGTTTTATGGAGCTAAGATCAAGCTTGGTACGGATGCCAAAACTAAAATTTTTCACTGCTTTGCTTCCAGCCGCATGTATCCTTATGTTATTTTCTTTGCCTTGAGTAGCATTGTTAAATAAATCGGCTTGTAAACTTAGGCCATAGGTCCATTTTTCATCACCTTCTACAAATCTTTTTGCCAATTCACCTTGTAACTGCAGGACATTTAATGTTTGTTTAGCAGGGTTGGGGTTGAGTAACAAAATCGGATCGTTACCGTAAAAATAGGTCCCTAAACGGTTGTAATTAGCCCTTGCCGAAAGCACATACTTGGTGCCAATATTTTTTCCAAATGCCGAGAATTGTTGTTTTTCGAATTGTTGTTTTGGCAATTTGTCTTGTGCCGAAAAATGAGTGAAAACTAAACCAGCTTGTGAATTTTCGTTACGCTTTGTATTGAGATATAGTTCTGCTAGCCCTGTTTTAAGCGTACCTGCACCTACTTTTAAGTAATTATTGCTTAGAATAGCTGGTTTTTGTTCGGCCAATTGTTGGTATTGCAATTGTCTTATATCTGTATTTAGTTCTAATTTACGATCTAAAATTTGGTAGCTCATTACCGGCTTAAATACCGGCATGGTAGTTAAATCGGGGTTTCTGCGAATTTTAGCTGCATTGGCTAACACAGGTTTGTAGGGGCGCACTACCTCAATTTCTTCCGAGAGCGTGCCACTAGGTTCAGGTTTTTTCTCTGCAGGTTTATCTTGTGCATACAAGGCGACAGTACTAAGTAAGCTGCCTAAAATGAATACGAGTATTTTATAAGTAGGCTTCATGCTAGTTCTTTTTGTTTAGGGCCTCTAATTTTTCTTTTGCAGCGGGTATAATTTCATCGTTGCCAGTGTAATTATCTAAGATGCTTTGTAGCGTACTTTTCGCTTGAAATTCATCTTTTAAAGCCAAGTAAGTGTCGGCCAGGAGTAGAAAACTTTTGGCCACCCAATAATCAAAAGAGGGTAGGTTTTTAATTAAATCAAATGCGCTTTGTTGAGCAGCTTTAAATTCTCCTTGCTGGAATTGGATGGCTGACATTTGGTAACGAGCTTCGGCTGCTAAAATGGTTTTTGTTTTTTCGCTTACTTCTTTAAAGTTGGTAAAAGCACTTGCTAAATCGTTTTTAAGCAGGTAGGCTTTGGCGGCAAATAAATCAGCTTTTAGCTTATCTTCTTCAGATGATTTTTCGAAATTTTTTACCAATTCGGCATATTTTAAGGTTTCATCGGCTTGGCTTAAACTAGCATACGATTCCATGAGGTTGTTTACTGCAAAGCCATAATTGGCACGGTACTCCGAGGTGAGTTCTAACTTTTTAAGGTGTACAATTGCTTCGTTGTATTTTTTCTGGGTTAAATAAATTTTGGCAATGCTCATGAGCGCTCGTTCGGTGTAATCGCTAGTCCAATCGTTTAAAATGAACTCGTAATCCGGAATAGCTAAATCGGTTTTTTGTAGTTTAACCAAGCATTCTGCCCTAATAAAACGGGCTTGTTTGGTGTGTATGGCATTCGGAAATTTATCGAAATAGGCATCTACGGCATCTACAGCTGTTTGCGTTTCGCCGTTGGTAAAGCGGTTGTTTACTGCCTGAAAAGTTAAGTTATCCTGTTCGGCTACACTTAAATTACCAATATTGGTGGTGTTGGCATAAGCTAAATAGCCGTCTGCATCCGATTTATCCATGTAAATGTTTTTGATTGCAGCTAAGGCTTGTTGGGCCTCATCGGTAACCGAATACTCATTCACTACTTTTTTAAAGGTTTCTAGGGCAGCGTCGTTCGTGTCTTGATTGTATTGCACCAAACCAATAGTTACCAGCGCTCTGGCTACATAACTGCTTCGCGGGTATTTTGCAAGTAGGGCGTTTAAATCCGTTTTTGCTCGTTCAAAATCGCCTTTGATAAAATAGGTATTTGCAATTTCAAAGCTGGCATCATCGGCATAGTTAGACCCAATATACTTGGCTAATAATGCTTCAAGTGTGGTAATTTTCGCATCATTTTCTCCTTGTAAACCCTGAATCATACCACGTTGAAAGAGCGCATAATCTTCTCCTGAAGAAGTATTTTCGATGATTTTATTGTAATTCTGCAAAGCACTCGGGTAATTTTTTTGTACAAAGTAAGCGTCTGCTAGTCGTAAGCATGCATCGTTTTTAGTATTTTCATCGATGTCTTTTCCTCTCAAGAAGTTTTCAAAGTAAAAGGCAGATTTGTAATAATTTTCATCTTCGAAATAGGCATAGCCCAGGCCGTAATTGGCAAAATTATATACCCCCGTTTTACGAGCAGCAGGCATAGTTAAAAATGCCTGAAACTTATCAATGGCTTCGCTAAATTTTCGTACTTCGTACATCGATTCGGCCATCCAGTAGGTAGCCAATGCTGCGATTTCTTCATCTACCGCCCATTTATTGGAACGCATAAACACCGATATGGCATTTTGGAAGGCTCTTTCGTTATAAAATTCTAAGCCACGGTAATAGCATACTTTCTGATAAACTTCTTGGGCATCCTTATTTTTATTAGGAATACTCTCTAAAATATCTATAGCGTCCTTATAATTTTTAGTAGTTAATAAAATTTCGCCCAATAGGATTTTGGCTTCGTTTATTTTTTTTGAAACCGGGTAGTTGCTAATAAATTCCTGGGTAGCATCTAATGCGACTTGATGAAACTCCAACTCATAGGAAAGTTTGGCATAATTAAAGGCACCTTCTTCTTGAATATCCTTATCGTAATTTACTTTAGCGGCTTTAAAAAAGGCATTTCTGGCACCTTGTTTATTGCCTGCAGCTAAAAATGATTTTCCCAAGGCAAGCATGCCGCTTTGAAAAAACTCATCTGCAGTTTCTATCTTTTCTAGTTCGGTAACGGCTTTCGGGTAGTTTTTTAATTGAAGTGCCGCATAGCCAATTTGGTAACTATCTTGGTTGTTTTGAGTCTTTCCACCGTCTTTATCTTGAAATTGCTGATAGTAAGCAGCCGCATCGGTATAGGCCGAATTGGTAAAGTAAGAAGCTGCAATAATGCGTAATAACTCCGTTTCGTATTTGGCATTAATTGTTTTTAGATTTGGTAGAGCGTAACTCAATACATCAGCGTAACGCCTATCTAAAAAATATAAAGCAGAGATGTAATAGGGGTAGCTGTCTTCGTAAGTTTTAGAACCTTTTAGGCGTTCAAATTCTTTGAGAGCCGTGGTATAGTCGGCATTTAAGTAATTGATATAGGCATAATAATAGGTGGCTGGCTCGGCATAGACCGAAGCGCCATTTTTAAGCTGACCAAAAAGAGGCTCGGCTTTTACGTATTCTTTGTTTTCGAAATAGGCATAGCCTAGTTTAAAATTATAATCAATCACTAGGCTTCCAGGCAAGTTTATAGCACTTGTTTTAATTAGCCAATTGATGGTTTTAGAGTAGTTTTTTTGTGAAAAGTACGTCCGTCCGAGTTGGTAATAGGCTTGTTGGCTAAGTGTATTTTCGGGGTGATTAGTAGCAAATCTTAAGAGTAAATTTTCAGCATCGGCGTGGCCAAGTTCTTGGGCGCACAAAGCTTGGTAAAATGCGGCATTTTCTTGTAACAAGTTTAATTCTCGTTCATTACCGCTTTCTAGCACTAGACTAAATTGTTGGGTGGCAGCTACGTATTTATGTTTTTCAAGTAATTCTAAACCGTGTTTATAAGCATCAATTACCGCATCTTGTGCATTTGCAGAAAGGCTAATACTGCTGATTAATAGGCTAGTAACTATTTTTTTAAAACTGATCATCGGTCTAATACATCTAGGTATCTATTTAAAAGTAGCCAAATAAGTGGGTTTGTTTTAAAATAGAAATTAACATGTGTTGATAAGCACAAATTAACAAAAATGGCTACCCAAAACGGGTAGGTGTTGAAAAAAAGAATTAATCTTTGGAATTGGCTAGTAGGTAGAGTACAGCCATGCGTACAGCTACCCCATTTTCTACTTGATCTAGAATGATTGCTTGCTTGCTGTCGGCCACATCGCTGGTAATTTCTACGCCTCGGTTTATAGGGCCGGGGTGCATAATGGTTATTTCTTTGTCCAGCGAATCTAGGATTTGTTTGTTTAGGCCATACATCATGCTGTATTCTCTAAGCGAAGGGAAATACTTAATGTCTTGGCGTTCTAATTGTATGCGGAGCATATTGGCTACATCACACCAATTTAGGGCTTTAAGCAGGTTGTGTTCTATTTTTACGCCCAGGCTTCCGATGTATTTGGGTATGAGGGTAGTTGGGCCACATACCATCACTTCTGCACCTAATTTTTGCAGGCATAAAATATTCGATAGGGCCACTCTGGAGTGTAAAATATCGCCTATAATGGCTACTTTTTTGCCTCGTACATCGCCATATTTCTCTCGAATAGAGAAGGCATCGAGTAAAGCTTGGGTAGGATGTTCGTGGGCGCCATCGCCGGCATTTACAATTTGTGCGTTTACATGCTTACTTAAAAATACGCCTGCACCTGCATGTGGGTGGCGCATTACCACCATATCCACTTTCATGGCTAAAATATTGTTTACGGTATCTATAAGGGTTTCTCCCTTGCTTACCGATGAAGAACTAGCAGCAAAACTAATCGTATCGGCCGATAGGCGTTTTTCAGCTAATTCAAACGATAGTTTGGTTCGGGTAGAGTTCTCGAAAAAGATATTGGCAATGGTAATGTCGCGGAGTGAGGGTACTTTCTTTATCGGACGTTGTAATACATCTTTAAAATTATCGGCAGTTTCTAAAATCAGTTGAATATCCTCGGTGCTTAGGTCTTTTATGCCTAGGAGGTGTTTGGTACTGAGTTTCGATGGGTTTTCTACCATTTTTATTTATCTAATAATAAAGTTACACAATCTTGCTGGTCGGTTTCTTTCCAGCTTACTACTACTTTTTGTGAGTCTACAGAATCAACCTCTATGCCTATGTAATTAGGTTCAATGGGTAATTGGCGTGAAAACCTGCGATCAACCAATACTAATAATTCTACTTTTCGTGGTCTGCCAAATGCCAAAAGGGCATCTAATGCAGCTCTAATGGTTCTTCCGGTCCACAAAACATCATCAACTAAAATCACATTTTTATCTTCCACGATAAAATTAATGGCCGTAGTGCTGGCCGCCGGCAGATCTTTATTGGTTCTAAAATCGTCTCTAAAAAAGGTAATATCGAGGTTTCCTGCTTGTAATTCGGTATGAGGTTGAATTCGTTTTAGCTCCTGATGAATGCGATTGGCTAAATAAATACCCCTGGGCTGAATGCCAATAAGAACGGTATCGGAAAAGGTGTTGTGGTTTTCAATTAATTGATGACAAAGCCGCTGAATGGTTATTTGGAATTTTTGACCGTCTAGCAAGGTTAAGGTTTCCATCAATGTTTAGATTTTAGCAAATGTACGCTATTGTGCCCAAATTTTAAAACACATTTTTTAGTTTTAGGCATAAAAAAAGCCCCCGATTTTCGGGGGCTTTTTTGTGTGAGAAAAAGATTACTCAGCGTCTTCGGCTTTTGGAGCTTCCTCTTTTGCTTTTTTAGCTTTTGCTGCAGTTTTAGTTTCTGCACCTTCCATGCTAGCTTTCAATTGAGCAAGTACACCTAAATCACCTAAAGTAGATTTCTCAACAGAGTCTTTTACTTTTTTAACGGCAGTTTGAGAGGCTTTCGCATCTTTCTTCTTCTGGGTATTTTCTTCTTTACGCTCTTCTGCTTTTACCTCTTCCCAAATACAGGCATGAGAAACTACAATGCGTTTAGAATCTTTGTTAAATTCGATAATTTTGAAGTCCGCCATTTCATCGGCTTTAACCACAGTACCATCTTCTTTTGACATATGTTTGCTTGGGCAGAAGCCTTCTACACCATATGGCAAGGCAATTACAGCACCTTTATCGGTTACTTTCAATACAGTACCTTGGTGTATAGAATCCAAGTTGAATACAGTTTCGAAAGTTTCCCAAGGGTTTTCTTCTAATTGTTTGTGGCCTAAACTTAATTTACGATTTTCTTCGTCGAGCTCTAATACAACCACTTCTAAAGTTTCACCAACTTTGGTAAATTCGTTCGGGTGGTTTACTTTTTTAGACCAAGATAGATCTGAAATGTGAATTAATCCGTCAATTCCATCTTCTAACTCCACAAATACACCAAAGTTGGTCATGTTTTTAACCACAGCACTTTGTTTGCTTCCTGTAGGGTAGCGTTTTGCTAAGTCTTTCCAAGGATCTGGAGTTAATTGCTTAACACCTAAGCTCATTTTACGCTCGTTGCGGTCTAAGGTTAATACCTGAGCTTCCACTTCGTCGCCCACTTTTAAAAACTCTTGTGGGTTGCGTAAATTTTGTGACCAGCTCATTTCTGATACGTGAATTAAACCTTCAACGCCTGGTACAATTTCTAAGAATGCACCGTAATCTGCTACGGTTACAATTCTACCTTTTACTTTAGAGCCAATTTCTAATTTGGTATCTAATGCTTCCCATGGGTGAGATGTTAATTGTTTTAAACCTAAGGCAATACGTTTTTTGTCGTCATCAAAATCTAAAACAACTACGTTTATTTTTTGATCTAATGCCAACACTTCACGTGGATGCTCTATACGGCCCCATGAAATATCTGTGATGTGAAGTAAACCATCAACACCACCTAAATCAATGAATACACCAAAATCGGTAATGTTTTTAACGGTACCTTCTAATACTTGTCCTTTTTCTAACTTAGAAACGATTTCAGCTTTTTGGCTTTCTAAATCGTCTTCAATTAAGATTTTGTGCGATACAACAACGTTTTTGAATTCGTGATTAATTTTAACCACTTTAAATTCCATTGTTTTACCAACATAAATATCGTAATCTCTAATGGGTTTGATATCGATTTGAGAGCCAGGCAAGAATGCCTCAACACCCATGATATCAACAATTAAACCACCTTTAGTACGGCTTTTAACGTAACCATTAATGATGGTATCATTTTCTAATGCCAAATTAATGGTTTCCCAAGATTTTAGAGTTTTTGCACGTTTACGTGATAAAATCAATTGCCCATTGGCATCTTCTTGCGATTCAACAAATACCTCTACCGTATCACCCACTTTTAATTCTGGGGTATCGCGGAATTCGGCAATAGATACTAAACCATCTGATTTGAAACCAATGTTTAATACCACGTCTTTGTTGTTGATAGATACTACCACACCTGAAATAATTTCTCCGGTATTGATAGAATTGAATGTTCCAGAATACAATGCCTCTAGCTTGCTGCGTTCTGCATCGGTGTAATTTCCGAAACCTTTGTCATCCGCATCCCAGTCGAAATCGCCGGAAGGGGTAACCATCGTAGTAGATTTAATCTCTTCGATAGACAAAGAATCTGCTTCAGATTCAATGATTTCTGTTTCTTTCACCTCTACGGTGTCAGTGCCGAGTTCAGCTTCTTTAGCTTTTAACTCTTTTTCTGCTTGTTGTTTTTTAGCCATTAATTAATTTGTCTCCTTTTTCCCAATTTTTAATCAGGACTGCAAAGGTAGGTAAATACCTAAGTAAAAAAAATAATTCTATTGTTTTTTTTCGTCTTTGGGCGTGATTTTCAGTAAACTAAGTAGGAAAGTGGTCTACTATTTTTTCAGGAAAGGCTGTACTTGCTTAAGTGCAAAGCTAAGTTGCTCTTCAGGTGTAAGTTCAGTATTATCTAAAATAATTGCATCCTCGGCACGTTTCAAAGGGCTTTCTGTACGTGTAGTGTCTAAAAAATCGCGATGGGCAAGGTTTTCAAATACTTCTTCTAAGGTAATACTATCGCCTTTGGCGATCATTTCTTTATATCGGCGTTCGGCACGTACTTTAGGGTCGGCAGTCATGAAAATTTTTAGGCTAGCATCTGGGAAAACAGTAGTGCCTATATCGCGACCATCCATTACAATATTGGCTGTTTTACCCATACGTTGTTGTTGTTTTACCATTTCTGTGCGCACTTTTTTTAGCGCACTTACCGGGCTTACCATTTCCGAAATTTTCATGTCACGAATTAGGTTCGATACTTCTTCACCATTTAAGGTAATGTGCGTCTCGTAATCTTTAGCATGAAAATCTAAATGAATGTTTTCGAGCGCTTCTGCAACCGCTTTTTCGGAAGTAATATCTACCAAATTGCGTAAAAAATAGAGCGTTACTGCCCTATACATGGCACCACTATCTACATATACAAAATGTAATTTTTTGGCTAGGGCTTTAGCTAGGGTACTTTTTCCGCATGAAGAATAGCCATCTATGGCCACTACTATATTTTTACTCATTGCTAAACAAAGGTACAATTTGGCACTAATAACATGCTGCTAAATTTTAAAATTACACCTATTTAAATTGATAGTAGGTAGATATACTTCCAAATTGATGTGCTTTTGCAGGACTATTTATTTCGTGTGTTTTAAAGGTATAAGATAGTTGTGCACTCCAACGTTTTTCCGCAAATACCAATCCAAATTCTTGGCTTAGCACCCAAGGTTTGCTGTTAAAAGTTATGGGCCCTTTATCTTTTCTAAATAATCCACCCGAAATACTGGCATCGTAGGCTACCCAATCGAGTTGGGGTTTTGCAAAGAAGAAAAATTCGCTTGAACTGCTTACATCCGCCAGGTTACTCCGATTGTAAGCCGTAGCATTAAGCGCATTCATTCTGCCTGTTCGCAAGGTGAAGCCCGCACTTAGGCCACTGAAGGTGTTACCCAATTTGGCTCCTGTATTTATGGAGAGGTCTAATTTTTTAGAAGGAGACCGTTGTAAAAAATGGGTATAAGCCATGTTGAAGTTTAGGCCTATTTCGTTGTTTAATTGATATTCCCAACCTTTTGGAGGATAGAAGCCACCTATTTTATGAATTAATTCTTGTGCTTGCCGGCCTAAAGCATTTGGCCCAATAGTGCCTAACTGTACCCCAAGACTTAAGCTATTCTCTGAAGTGTAAAACCAGTGTTTGCTAGCTCCTGCGTATAAATAGGCCGTAATGGGGCGGTCTACGTACACCATTTCGGGGATATAACCCGATTGTGCATTGTACATTTTTTGCCCTAGTTCTAGTTGAGTAATTTGTTTAGCTAGGGCAGAATTTTCTTTTTTTGCTTTGTTTGCAAAGCGGTAACTGATAAAAATACCATTGGTGTAGTATTTGTCTTGGCCTGTGGCCAAATAGGCATCATTATCACTTTTAAACCCGAACTGTTTGCTATGATTTTGTGCAGATGTACCTAGACTCAAGGTTAGAAGTGTTACAAGTACATGTATTTTTAGTCTCATCTACGGTGTATTAAGTTGTATAATTATAAATCATACAAAGTTTGAACACGTAAAGATACCAAAATAGTGATGGCCTAATTATAAAAAAAAGCCATCAGATTTTGGTGGTTTTTTAATAAAATCGTTTTCTCATTAATTGGATTTTTGAATTTCCTTGATGCTTAAATCAATAGGGTTTTTTACCTTTTGTTTGCTTAAAGCCAAGTCAATAACTTCTTTCATTTCTTTAACGTAATGGAATTTCAGATCCTTAATGTAATCGGCTTTAATTTCTAAGATGTCTTTCTCGTTTGATTTGGAAAGAATGATTTCTTTGATATTGGCCCTTTTGGCAGCCAATATTTTTTCTTGAATGCCGCCTACTGGCAAAACTTTACCCCGGAGTGTAATTTCGCCGGTCATAGCTAAATGTGCTTTTACTTTACGTTGGGTAAAGGCAGAGCAAAGGGCAGTAAGCATGGTAACACCAGCCGAAGGGCCATCTTTAGGGGTAGCGCCTGCAGGTACATGAATGTGCACATCCCAAGCGTCAAATACCCTGAAATCAATTCCAAATTGAGCCGAATTGCTGCGTAAATAAGCCATGGCTATGCTGGCTGATTCTTTCATGACATCGCCCAAATTACCGGTAAGGGTCAGTTTGCCTTTACCCGGACTTAAGCTTGCTTCAATGAATAAAATGTCGCCACCTACAGATGTCCAAGCTAAACCGGTTACTACACCGGCTACTTCATTTCCTTCGTATAAATCTTTATCAAAAATAGGAGCTCCTAATATTTTTTCTACATCAGCTTTTGTTAAAAGAGGCTCATTGGGTTCTTCTATGGCTATTTTGGTGGCTACGTCACGTACCAAAGAGCCAATTTTTTTCTCCAAACCCCTTACGCCCGATTCGCGGGTGTATTCTTCAATTACCTTTTCTATAACGGCTGGTTTTAAGGTAATATCTTTCGATTTAATACCGTGTTGTTCTAATTGTTTGGGTAAAAGATGGCGTTTGGCAATCTCCATTTTTTCTTCAATGGTATAGCCATTCACTTCAATAATTTCCATGCGATCTAACAATGCCGGATGAATGGTACTTAAGCTGTTGGCTGTAGCTATAAATAATACGTTCGAAAGATCGTAGTCTACTTCTACGTAATGATCGTAAAAAGCGTTGTTTTGCTCTGGATCTAATACTTCCAGTAGGGCCGAAGAAGGGTCGCCTCGAAAATCGGTACCTACTTTGTCAATTTCGTCTAATACAAATACAGGGTTTGTGGCGCCAGCTTTTTTCAGCGATTGAATAATTCTGCCCGGCATGGCGCCTATATAAGTTTTTCGATGACCTCTAATTTCAGCTTCATCGCGAATGCCGCCCAAAGCCATGCGTACATACTTACGACCCAACGATTTGGCAATAGATTTACCTAAGGATGTTTTACCAACTCCAGGAGGACCTACCAAACATAAAATTGGCGCTTTCATATTGTGTTTTAGCTTCAATACAGCTAAATATTCAATAATGCGTTGCTTTACTTTATCAAGTCCGAAGTGGTCTTTATTTAATATTTTTTGTGCTCTTTTTAGGTCGAAATTATCTTTGGTAAATTCGCTCCAAGGTAAATCGAGCAATAACTCTAGGTAATTAATTTGCACTGAATAATCGGCTGCTGCCGGGTTCATACGAGCCAATTTATCAGATTCTTTTTTGAAATGCGTAGCAACTTCTTGGGTCCACTTTTTTTCGGAAGCTCGTTTATTTAGGTTTTCCAATTCTAAGTCGGGAGAGTTGCCTCCCAATTCTTCTTGAATGGTTTTTAATTGTTGGTTGAGGTAATATTCGCGTTGTTGCTTGTCTAAATCGGTGCGCACCTTCGATTGTATTTGGTTGCGCAGTTCGAGCATTTGCAGTTCTTGCGTTAAATGCTCCATCACCATTTGTGCCCGTTCTCTCAACTTAGCTACTTCTAACATGCTTTGTTTATCGGCTACATCGGCATTCATATTAGATGAAATGAAATTGATTAAAAAAGAAGGGCTCTCAATATTTTTAATCGCAATGGCTGCTTCGCTCGGTATGTTTGGCGAAAGCTGAATGATTTGCATCGCCATCTCCTTAATATTGGCCATGATGGCCTTAAATTCGGCAGTAACTTTAGGTTTTATTTCTTCAAATTTTGTGATACTTGCCTTGATATAAGGTTCCGATTGTATTTCTTCTTTCAAGCTAAAGCGTTGCTTACCTTGAATTATAACGGTGGTACTTCCATCGGGCATTTGTAGCATTTTAATAATTAGCGCTACGGTTCCAATAGTATTTAAATCCTCAAATGTAGGATCTTCAATGGCCACATCTCTTTGCGAAACCACTCCAATAATGCGATCGCTTTTATAGGCGTCTTTAACCAATTTGATAGATTTATCGCGGCCAATAGTTATGGGAATAACCACTCCAGGAAACAATACGGTGTTTCTGAGAGGTAAAATGGCTAAAACATCGGGTGTTTCTTCCTTATTCATTTCCTCCTCATCTTCTTGCGACATTAGGGGGAAGAACTCCGTATCTTCATTGATTAGTGGCATGGCATTGTTGAAATCGTATGGATTGTAATTATTCATAAATTCTTTTGCGTCAATATGGCATTAATATAAATGCTTCTCCGCTCACTAAGGCGGACTGATTACTAAGCAAGCGCCATGCCAATAGGTAATTTGCCATATTATAGGTAGGCTAAGATACGGCTATCTCTATATATTCTGCTAAAACGGCAGAAATTGGCATGGGTATAATTTCATCGAATTAAAATAATTGGATGAATGAATTACAGCTAGTCATAATTTGTTATTTTTACGTATGTTTTGGTAAATCACCAATCATCATAAAAACAGCCCATGAGGACCGTATTCCGTTTTACCATTTTTTTAATGCTTTTAGGTGCTCGGGTATTTGCGCAAGATTCTTATCAAGATTTAGGCAAAAAGGCACTTTTGGATGGTAATTTTAAGTTAGCGGTGCTACATCTAGAAAAGGCCATGATTGCAGATTCTACAAATTTAAATGCCTTGTATATGTTGGGCTATTCCTATTATCATGCTGAAGATTATAAAAACTCGGTGGCTGCTTTCGGGAAGCTGATTTCATTAAAACCAAGCGAAAATTCTGCGTATTACTACCGTGGGAAGGCCCGTAGCTATATGGCTAATTATACACCTAATATTGCCAATTCGGAGAGAGAAAAACTATTGCTATCGGCTATTAGAGATTTCAGTAGGGCAATAGATCTGAATAGCGATGATCTGAAATACTATCAAAATAGAGCCATTGCCTACCACGATTATGGCGTACTAAAAGCACAAAAAATACCTCGGTTGTATGATAAACCTAGAGCCATTGAGGCGCTAAAAGCTTGTATTATTGATTTTCAGAAGGTTTTAGTGGCTAACCCTGGTCGCAAAGATATTGCTACTCAGCTAGAGGAAGCACGTTCGCACCTGCAAAACGTAAGTAAGCAATAAGCTTAATTAAATTTTCCTTCGATGGTGTAAACCGTGGTGCCTAATACTCGTACCTCTTGCTTTTTATGAATGCTGTATATAGAGTCTGGGTAATAGCTAAGGGTATCCGCAGCACGATAAATCATGTTTTTCGTCAGTTGAAAAATGCGAATGCCGCTAGGTTTTTTAGCAAGGTTCCAATCTACTTCTATTCGTTGAACCAGGTTTTTTTTGTTGAGCGCAGTGTAAACGGTTTTGTTAGGCAGACGACCAATATGGTACAAGCCCTTAAAAGCAGGCTTATTAATATCAGCCTCTTTAAATACGCTTAGTTCTTTAGTCCAATCGATGTCTTTCTTGAGCAATTTTTGTTCGCTTTTTTGGTTGATACCCACGGTTTTTAGGAGTGTGGGCTTTTGGCTGTTTAGTCGCTTCGCTTCGGCGCTAAAAAATCCCCCCAAATCAACATATTCTATTTGTTTTTTGCTGATTTCTTTTTGCTGACAAGCGGCAATGCTTAGTACCAAAAATACTAGTGTTAGGTTTTTTATCATATTAAGATACCAATACAGTTCCGGTCATTGCTGTCGGAATAGGTAGGTGCATTAATTCCAAGAGGCTAGGTGCAATATCGCCCAGTTTACCATCTTTAATGTGTGTAAATTCGCTATCTATTAAAATGCAAGGTACCAAATTGGTTGTATGAGCGGTGTTTGGTGTACCATCGGCATTAATCATAAAGTCGGCATTGCCATGATCGGCTAAAATGATAAAAGAATAGTTGTTTTTTATACCACACTCTACTACTTCTTTTACACAGCTATCTACCGTTTCTACGGCTTTTACAACGGCCTCGAATACGCCTGTGTGCCCAACCATATCGGGGTTAGCAAAGTTTAAGCACATAAAATCTGGCCAGCCCAATTCAAGTTCTTCGCAAGCAATTTCTGCTAGTTTAGCGGCGCTCATTTCAGGTTGTAAATCGTAGGTAGCTACTTTAGGAGAGGCTGCCATTTTACGCTTTTCTTGCGGAAATTCCGATTCTCGGCCACCCGAAAAGAAAAAGGTTACATGTGGGTATTTTTCTGTTTCAGCAATTCTGATTTGATTCTTATGGTTCTGCGATAGCACTTCTCCAAGCGTATCGGTCAAATCTTCGGTGCGAAAAATTACGTATACGTTTTTAAACGTTTCGTCGTAGCTGGTAAAGGTGATGAATTGTAAGGCCAGCGGTTGCATATCTTGCTCCGGAAAGGCTCTTTGGGTTAATGCTTGCGTTATTTCTCGGCCCCTATCGGTGCGGAAATTGAAACAAATAACCACATCATTTTCTGCAATATGCGTAAGTGCTTTTCCTTGTGCATCTACTGCCATTAGAGCAGGCATAAATTCGTCGGTTATGCCCTCGGCGTAGGATTCTTGTACGGCTTCTGCAATATTAGTGCAGGCTTTTCCTTGGCTTTTTACTAATAAATCGTAGGCTAATTTTACCCGTTCCCAACGGTTATCGCGGTCCATGGCATAATACCTGCCAACTGCCGAAGCAAGGGTACCTACACTGGTTTTTAAGTGTTGATTTAGAGAATTAATATAGCCTAAACCCGATTTAGGATCGGTATCTCTTCCATCTAAGAAGGCATGAATAAATACATTAGAAACTCCGTTTACTTTGGCCGCATCACATAAACCTTTTACATGATCAATGTGGGCGTGTACGCCACCATCAGATAATAAACCAATGAAGTGCACATTTTTACCTTCTTTTTTGGCATAAGCAAAGGCTTCTGTTAAAACCGGATTGGTAGCCAAAGCGCCATCTTGCACGGCTTTATTTATTCTACCTAATTCCTGATACACAATTCTCCCGGCGCCTAAATTCATATGGCCCACTTCCGAATTACCCATTTGCCCTGCAGGTAATCCAACGGCTTCTCCTGAAGCTTCTAAACGAGCATTTGGATAGGTTTGAATTAAGTGGTCATAGAAAGGCGTTTTGGCTTGGGTAATAGCGTCAGAATAGTCGGACTTTCCTAAGCCCCAGCCATCCATAATTAGGAGTACGGTCTTTTTTGTTTTCACGTTACAAATATACCAAAATGCTTACGAATAACTCTTGCTTAAACGCTCGAATTAGCGTTTAAAACTGTTTTTCTGTATACTTGTACCCGCATGATTTCTATTTATTCTATATCGGCACTCATTTTAGCCTATTTATTTGGCTCTATACCTACTGCGGTATGGCTGGGCCAAGGCTTTTATGGTATTGATATTCGGGAATATGGTAGTGGTAATGCTGGGGCTACCAATACCTTTAGGGTTTTGGGTAAAAAGGCAGGCATTGCAGTAATGTTGATTGATATTTTTAAAGGATGGACGGCTACCAATCTGGCGGCTTTCATCGGCTTATCTGTTACCGGTCCACAAGATTCGGTGCAATTTGTGAATTACCAATTGGCCTTAGGCATTACGGCGGTACTGGGTCACCTATTCCCCATATTTGCGGGTTTTAGAGGAGGAAAAGGTATTGCCACACTTTTTGGAATGATTTTAGCCGTTCATTTTCAGGCGGCTATCATTTGTGTAGTGGTGTTTGTGGTGGTATTAAGTATTTCCAAATACGTTTCTTTGAGTTCTATTGCTGCCGGTTTTTCTTTTCCGCTGAGTATTGTGTTTGTGTTTCATTCGCCCATACGTTCCATTTTATTGTATGGCATGTGTATTTGCGTGCTTATTTTGGTTACCCACCAGAAAAATTTGGAACGTTTGCTTAGAGGGAGTGAAAGTCGAGTAAATTTGTTTAAACGAAAAAAAAACTAACTTTTGGCGTAAAAGTTATGTGACAAATGCACTTGTTTCTTTGAGGAATTGGTTGTGTATTTACAACGATTTTTATTTCAGTAACGTGCTACAGGCCTAGCACTTGGCTAATGGCTTTTGCCTTTAGCAGGCATTCTTCATATTCCTCTTCCGGATTAGATTTTGCCGTAATGGCTCCCCCAACCTGAAAAGAAAGGTATTTGGTAGTAGCATTGTAGAGCATGCTACGGATGATGACGTTAAAATCAAAATCGCCATTTGGTTGAATATAACCCACTGAGCCCGAATAAATTCCCCTTTTGCTGCGTTCGTACTGTTCAATTAGTTGCATGGCCCTAATTTTGGGTGCACCGGTCATAGAACCCATAGGGAAGGTGGCTTTCAATATATTCGAAAAAGTTTGTTCTGGAGCAAGTTGGCACGAAATTGTAGAAATGAGTTGATGGACTTGGGTAAAACTGTATACACCAAAAAGTTCATCCACTTGTACTGTTCCAGGCAGTGCGCATCGGGTTAAATCATTCCGAACCAAATCTACAATCATTACATTTTCTGATCGTTCCTTTTCGCTTTGGGCCAAACTTTGTTTATTTTTTTCGTCTTCTTCTTTATCAACACTTCGTCGGGCGGTGCCTTTAATGGGCTGGGAGAGAAGCGTGTTTCCTCTTTTGGCAATATAGCGTTCGGGTGTTGCAGAGAGAATGTAGTGATTATCCTGTTTAAAAAAGCTGGCAAATGGAGTTGGAGATATGCGATTTAGGGCTATAAAAGCTACTAATGGGTCGAAGCTTACTTCTTCTGCATAAAACTCTTGGCAGAGGGTTACTTCATAAATATCGCCTTTTTGGATATGTTCCTGGAGCTTTTTTACGGTATCTATATATTCTGCACGGCTAAAACGTTGTGCTACACTTCCTTTAAAACTTAAAGTAGTTTCTCTTAGATGAATTCGGTCAATTTCTTCCCAAATATCTCTAGGGTTTTCGGAACTTATTTCCGCTTTTTTTCCCGAAATGGTAATCAGATATTGAGGCTTGAAAAAATAGGCATCGGGAAAATGTAGGTAATCTGGATTTTTTGATTCCAGCACTTCTAATTCGTTTTTTAAATCATAGCTGAGAAAACCGGGTATAATACGATCTTGGTTCTTTACAAAGGCATCTATTTGCGAAAGGGCAGATCCGCAGTTTGTAATTAACTCTTCTTCAGCACCTGCGGCGATGAGGCATTCAAATTTGCTGTAATTACTCGGGTATTCGTTAGAATCTAAATAACAAGCCGTATCAAATTTATTGGCCCAATGCAGGGCTTTCAGCTTAAATTCTGCAGGATTGCCAAGTAAAAAGGTTTGCTTAATCCACATCGCTTAGGCGATTGAAACGCTTGTTAAGATAAAATGAGGGTTTGCTCTCTATCTGGCCCTACTGATAAATACCGAATGGGAACCCCCAAGTGTTTTTCTAAATAGCTGATATAGTTTTGCAACTTAGTTGGAATTTCACTTTCGGATCTAATGCCTGTTAAATCTTCGTTCCAACCTGGTATGGCCTCTAGTACGGGTATTGGGGTAATGGCATTAATATCGTATGGCATGTAATCAATTTTTTCGCCGTTGTATTGGTAATGCGTACAGGCGTAAATGGTGTCAAATCCACTCAGTACATCGGCTTTGGTCATCACCATTTCGCTTACACCATTTAATAAAATAGCGTATTTAAGGGCGGGCAAATCAATCCAACCACAACGGCGGGGGCGCCCAGTAGTAGCACCAAATTCGTGTCCAATGGCACGTAATTTTTCGCCGGTTTCATTTTCTAATTCGGTAGGAAAAGGACCGCCACCTACACGGGTGCAATAGGCTTTGAAAATGCCAATTACTTTACCAATATTTTTGGGTGCAATACCTAAGCCAGTGCAAGCACCGGCGGCGGTGGTGTTAGAGGAGGTTACAAAAGGGTAAGATCCAAAATCTACATCGAGCATGGTACCTTGTGCACCTTCGGCCAATACTTTTTTGCCTTGTTGCAGATATTGGTTTACAAAATGTTCGCCATCTACTTGTGGAATAATTTTTAAGGCTTCTAAGGCTTCGAAAAAAGCTTGTTCTTTTTCCGAAAAATCAGGCACATCGCCATAATAGGCTAAAATAGATAGGTGTTTGTTTACCAGTTTTTGGTAACGCTCTTTAAAATCGGGTAATTGTGTATCGCCTACTCGTAGTCCATTTCTGCCCGTTTTATCCATATAGGTTGGGCCAATACCCTTAAGCGTGCTACCAATTTTACCAAGGCCCATGCGGCTCTCAGAAGCGGCATCTAATAATTGGTGTGTAGGTAAAATGAGGTGTGCTCGGCGGGCTATAACCATTTTTTTATCCGCTACGGGGTCGAAACCACGAGCCTTTAGACCATCCAGTTCTCTTTTTAATATGATCGGATCAACCACTACGCCATTACCAATAAGGTTCATTGTTTTAGGGTTGAAAATACCCGACGGAATGGTGTTTAATACAAATTTTTGTCCGTTGAACTCCAAGGTGTGTCCAGCATTTGGCCCTCCTTGAAAGCGGGCGATGAGGTCGTAATCCGAACTCAATACATCTACAATTTTGCCTTTTCCTTCGTCGCCCCACTGGAGCCCTAGTAGTACATCAACAGCCATATATGTGTTTAATTTTTAGGATATGTATCGCAGTTGCCTGCTTTTAGTTTGGCACAATTGCCGTATAAGTTTAAAGAGTGGTGTTTAATTTCGAATTGGAGTAAATCGCCCATCATGCTTTGTATTTGCTCAATTCTTGGGTCGCAAAATTCTACTACTTTCCCGCAATCGAGGCAAATAATATGATCATGTTGTTTGTAGCCGTATGATTTTTCGAATTGGGCCATGTTTTTACCGAACTGGTGCTTGGTAACTAAATCGCATGCAACCAATAGTTCGAGGGTATTGTACACAGTTGCTCGGCTTACGCGATATTTTTTATTTTTCATATGGATGTAAAGGGATTCTACATCGAAATGATCGTTTCTAGAATAAATTTCTTCTAAAATAGCAAAGCGTTCGGGGGTTTTTCTTAAGCTTTTGTTTTCGAGGTAAGCTTCAAAAATTTTTTTAACGAGATCTCGGGTTTCGGTGTTAGACATATGCGTTGCTGTGTGCCCTCAAATTTATTTAAAAAAATGGATAGCGCCCAACATATTTACTACGCTTTTTCCACAGTGATATCAGAGTCGAAACGACGCACATCGGTTACGCCATTTACTTGTTTCAATTTAGCGATTAGGTTATTAAGGTGGTGGGTATCGTTTACGTAAACCATAATACTGCCGTCAAAAATTCCCTCGTGAGAATCTACAGTAATGGAGCGCATATTTACCTTAAAATCGTTCGAGATAATGGTGGTTATTTTGTTTATTAAGCCCACATCGTCAATTCCTGTAATATTCAATCCAGTTAAAAAGGCCAACTGTTTTTGGGAATTCCAGCGTGCTTTTACAATGCGGTAGCCGAAGTTAGACATCAGTTTGGTGGCATTAGGACAACTTGTACGGTGTATTTTAATCCCTTCGCCTACAGTAACAAAGCCAAACACATCATCGCCCGGTATGGGGTTGCAGCATGTTGAAAGTTTGTAATCTATTTTTTGAAGGTCTTCGCCAATTAATAGGGTATCAACTTCTTCGCTTTTTATTTTTTTAACAAATTCGGCCGGATCGGTTCGCTCAAATGGTTTGTATTCGGCGTTTTTTTCGTAGTTGACATAGTCCTTTAAATCACCTATATCTATTCCTCCTTTGGCAATTTGGTATAAAAAATCTTGGCTAGCGTGTAGTTTAAAGAAGTGGGTTATTTTGTTAATATTTTCAATGGTGCTCGGTATTTTTAATGATTTTAGTTTGCGGTCTAAAATCTCCCTTCCTTCGTCGGCTATTCGGCGTTTTTCATCTTTTAAAGACGATTTAATTTTAGATTTAGCTTTTGCCGTAATTACAAAGTTTAGCCAATCTTCCTTAGGTGTTTGTTTGTTGGAGGTGATAATTTCAACCTGGTCGCCATTTTGTAATTGATAGGATAGCGGCACCAATTTGTGATTCACCTTGGCTCCGATACATTTGGCGCCTAAATCGGAGTGAATTTCAAAAGCAAAATCTAATGCAGTGGCATTAGAGGGTAACTGCATGAGTGCACCTTTTGGGGTAAAAATGAAAATCTCGTCAGAGAATAAATTCATTTTAAAATCGTCCAAAAAGTCTAAAGCATTTGATTCTGGATTATTTAATAAGTCGCGTACTTTTTGTAGCCATTGGTCTAGTCCACTACTTTCGGCATTTGGCGCCTCTTTGTATTTCCAGTGTGCCGCAAAGCCTTTTTCGGCAATTTCGTTCATGCGTTCGGTACGTATTTGCACCTCTACCCATTGGCCTTTTGGGCCCATTACGGTTGTGTGTAGCGATTCGTATCCGTTAAATTTTGGCGAAGATATCCAATCACGTAGTCGATCAGGATTGGGGCGATAAAAATCGGTTACAATGGAATAGGCCTTCCAGCAATCGGCTTTTTCTTGCTCTATTTGGCTGTCTAAAATAATTCTTATGGCAAATAAATCATACACCTCTTCAAATGGGATGTTCTTTTTGCGCATTTTGTTCCAAATAGAATTGATAGATTTAGGTCGACCATATACCTGGGCCGCTAATCCTTGTTCATCTAATATTTTCTGAATGGGGTCAATAAATTCTTTGATAAATTTTTCCCGTTCGGTTTTTTTCTCATTTAATCGTTGCGCAATGTATTTGTAGGTAGCCGTTTCGGTGTATTTCATCGAAAGGTCTTCCAATTCCGATTTCATGGCATATAAACCTAAACGGTGTGCCAATGGTGCATATAGGTATACCGTTTCCGACGCAATTTTAAGTTGCTTTTCCCTGGGCATAAACTCCATGGTGCGCATATTGTGCAATCTATCAGCAAGCTTTATAAGAATTACCCGAACATCATCTGCCAGAGTAAGTAGCATTTTTCGGAAATTCTCTGCTTGCAAAGAACTGTTGTAATCAAATACGCCCGAAATTTTGGTTAGGCCGTCTATAATTTTAGCTGCTTTCTTGCCAAATTCACGTTCAACATCTTCAAGAGTTATGTCTGTATCCTCTACTACATCATGTAATAGTGCACAAACTATAGAGGTTGTTCCTAAGCCAATTTCTTCTGCCGCAATTTGAGATACAGCAATGGGATGGTAGATATATGGCTCACCAGATTTCCTACGCATATCTTGATGACTTTCTAGGGCTAAATCGAAGGCCTTTCTAATCATTTTCTTATCCCCTTTTTGCAAAGTTGCTTTACAGGCACGCAACAATGCACGATATCTTTTTAAGATTTCGGATTTTTCTGCCTCTAAATCAATTACTAATTGGGTCATAATGCGTAAATTAGCTAGAGCATAAGCTAGCGAATAGATTTAATTTGGTCTGATTTTTGCTAGATAATACCAATGCTATATATTTAAAAATAGCCGTAACTTTGTTTGCTAAATTTATGAAATTTTTCAAGCTTTTTGTTCTTTTTTGTACATTTTTTGCCCTTACAGCAAAGGCACAGCAGCCGCACGACCCTATGGTAAAGGGTAAAAACGATACCATTCGGGTGGCCTTAACACTGGTGGGTAATGAACTTATTCCTTGGCTTGCTTTGCCTGAAGTTAAAATTGTGGACAGCCGAATTTGGCGTACTGCCGAGCAGCAGGTAGCCTATAATAGATTGCGCTATAATGTGTTAAAGGTGTTGCCTTATGCCATGTATGCACGTTCTAGATATGCACAATTGCAAACCGAGTTGTCTCGAACTAACAATAAAAAGGAACAACGAATTTTACAAAAAGCCTTCGAAAAAGAGGTTAAAGACATGTTTAATAGAGAAATTAAGGAACTTACTATTACGCAAGGTGGTATTTTAATTAAGTTAATAGATAGAGAATTGGGCACTAGTAGCTTTGACATTTTAAAGGAGATGAAAGGTGGATTTACCGCTTTTTTATATCAATCTCTAGCCAGGGTTTTTGGTAATAATTTAAAAAACCGCTATGATGCACAAGAAGACCGCGATATTGAAAGTATTATACAAACGTCACCCTATTATTACCAAAGTATGTAAGGCTTTGGCCACTGGTTTTCGAATTTAAACCCTTTTTAATGAAATTAGATATACTCGTATTTGCAGTACACCCAGATGACGCTGAACTTGGCTGTTCTGGAACCATTTTAAGATATATTGCCGAAGGGAAGAAAGTAGGTATTGTTGATTTAACTGCCGGTGAATTAGGTAGTAGAGGTAGTAAAGAAACACGTAAGGTTGAGGCGGCCGATGCCAGCGCAATTTTAGGCGTTCATGTGCGAAAAAATTTAGGAATGAGGGATGGTTTTTTCGTAAACGATGAAGTGCATCAGCTTCAACTTATAGAAATCATTCGCAAATACCAACCACAAATAGTGTTGGCTAATGCGATAGATGATCGCCACCCAGATCACGGCAGGGCTGCTGCTTTAGTAACCGACGCAGTTTTTTTGGCGGGCTTACCTAAAATAAAAACAAGTGACACGGGAGCAGAGCAGGAGGTTTGGCGCCCTAATTTACTGCTACATTACATTCAAGATAGATATATAAAACCCGATATTTTAATTGATATAACTCCGTTTTGGGAACAAAAAATTGCCGCTATAAAAGCGTATAAAACCCAGTTTTTTAATCCCGAATTGAAAGAGCCAGATACCTATATTTCTTCATCCGATTTTTTAGCTGGAATAGAGGCTCGTGCAAGAGAATTTGGCAGGTCAATACATTGCAGTTACGCCGAAGGCTTTACTTCTAATAAAATCTTGGGTGTAGCTTCTTTATTCGATTTAAAATAAGCCTAGAGCGTTTTAACAATATCTTCTAGTACTTGTAAGCCGAGATCTAAATCTGCTTTCTCCATGATTAGTGCAGGTCTGAAACGTATACTTTGATTGCCACATCCCAAAAACATCACGTTTTTTTCTAGCCCTTTTTTAATAAAAAAATCTCGAGTAATTTTATCTGGAAAGTCGAAAGCTACAATTAGACCCCTACCTCTTACATTGCGTATTATAGAATATTTTTCTGCTATGGTAAAAAGTTTAGTTAGTAAATATTCTCCTGTAGTGGCCGCTTTTTCTACGAGTTTATCTTCTTCAATAATTTCCATAATCTTGCTAGCCCGTACCATATCTACCAAATTCCCACCCCAAGTAGAGTTTATACGAGAAGGAGTAGTAAACACATTTTGCTCAATTTCATCTACCCGTTTACTAGCTAAAATGCCGCATACCTGCATTTTTTTGCCAAAGGCTAAAATATCGGGTCGGGCATTTTCGCCAAAATGTTCGTGGCACCAAAATTTACCGCTTAGGCCTACGCCGGTTTGTACCTCGTCGTAAATAAGTAAAGCTTCTTTTTCATCTGCAATACTTCGCAATTGCTCAAAAAACTCTTTTCGTAAATGGTTATCGCCACCTTCCGATTGTATAGGTTCTATGATGATGGCGCATATATCGTCTTTATTGTCTGCAAAGGCTTTTCTAATTTGTGCAATGGATAAGGCTTCTCTTTTTGCAATATCCTCTAAATTGTTTGCCGTTAGTGGGAATTCAATTTTAGGGGTGCTTACCCTGGGCCAATTGAATTTGGCAAACCATTTTGTTTTATCGGGATGCGTATTGGTTAGACTTAGTGTATATCCCGTTCTGCCGTGAAAAGCATGTTCGAAATGCAATACCTGAAAGCCCCGTTCTTCTTTATAGCCTTTTTGAAAGTTTTTCTGCACCTTCCAATCCATAGCTGTTTTAATCGCATTTTCGATAGCCAAGCCACCACCAGCCACAAAAAACGCATGCGGTAAATACTCCGGTATACCTACTCTCGAAAAAGTATCTACAAATTGAGCATACTGCGTGGTGTATATATCCGAATTAGAGGGATTGGTTAATGCAGCTAAAAGTAAATTATCTTTAAATACCTCATCTTTCAACATTTTTGGATGATTGTATCCGAGTGGTACCGACGCAAAGCAGGTGAAAAAATCTAATAGCTTTTTCTTGTTTTTGGCATCGTAAATGTATACGCCTTGGCTTTTTTCTAAATCAAAGGTTAAATCAAAGCCATCGGCTAAGATGTGTTTGCCTAAGGTCTGGTGAACCTCGGTTGGGTCTATGTTTAATTTATACATAATTGGTAGTTGAGGTATACTCAAATTTACCAAAAAAAGTACTAGAATTTTATTGTTTTTTTTGGCTTAAATAGGTTACACTAATAACGTATATTTTTCTTGTTTAGTGGATGAATAAGAAGTTTTTTTAAGCTAGTTGAAGCTTTTGTCAAGCAATTCTGCAAAGGTTACATCAATCTCTACTAATTCCTTTTTAACGCCGTGTAAGCCCGTTAGTCCGCCGGTATGAAGCCATAAAATGCGACTACTTGGGGCAAAATATCTCTTCGCAATTAGATCGTGTAAACCAAAAACCATTTTACCAGTATAAACTTGGTCGAGCAGTATCTGATGACTGTGGTAAAAACCTATAATAAAACGAAGAAGCTCGGTTGTGCTTTTAGCGTAGCCGCCAAAATGGTAGCCTGTATGGAGTGTAAATCGCTCCTTTATGGAAATATGATTGGCTATTTCATTTTGTATAAAATCACCATTTTTTAGTACCGGAACTACATGTAGCGTGGTATTCAAGTTATTTTTCTGGATATAAGAATATAAGCCCGCAGCCGTAGTGCCCGTACCTGCGGCACAAAAAATATGATCAAAACTTTCGATGTTTTCGGCCATTATTTCTTCGCAGCCCTGCACCCCTTCGGATGAAGCACCCCCTTCGGGTATGACAAAAATTTCGGTATTGTCTTTAAAAAAACGCTCTAAACATTCATTTTTATCAGTATAACTTAATCGATCAACAAAATGAAGTTTCATGCCCACCGATTTGCAATAGTTGAGCACTTCGTTATGTTGATCTTCACCTCGAATAATGGCACTGGCTTGTAAACCTAGTGCTTGTGCAGCTACAGCCGTGGCCAACACATGATTAGAATATGCTCCACCAAAAGTAACCACATGTTGCTTTCCTTCTTCGGCTGCTTTCTGAAGGCTGTATTTAAGTTTTCGCCACTTGTTTCCCGAAATTAGTGGATGAATCAAATCCTCTCGTTTTACAAATATCTGCACGCCCATTTTTTCATACAATGGCTCTTCTAATTGTTCAATAGGGCTTGGTAAGTGTAGTTGCATAGGTACAAACATACGGAAAGCCCCCCGAAGAGAGCTTTCCGAAAAATGCAAGTTCTTGAGACCGGCTTATTTGCCAATACCAAGTCCCAGGCCTGCATTAAATGATTTGTAGGCGCCCAAGCTGTAGGATCCATAAACACGTAAAAAAGCTAGGTGTAGTTGAAATCCGAGATTGGTTCGAAGCCCACTAATGTCTTTTTGTGAAATGGCAATCGGATCTATGATTGTCGTATATTGATCATTAGCACCTTGTGCACCGGTTTCAAAAGGATAAGTACCTTTTAAATCGATAGTGGTTTTAGCACTTTGGTAACCAATGCTTGCAAAAGGAGTAAAGAAGGCTAATTTTTTAGAGATAATAGCTTCAACGTTTACCCCAGTGAATTTAGCTTTTAGCACTTGGTCGGTGTAGGTACTATTGCTAGTTTGTACATCTAGGGGCAGGTTGTAACTAAGCTTGGTATAGCCAATTGCAGCAGCTATATCAAATGGCAGTACTTTATCTGTTTTTTTGCCAGCCAACATGCGTACTAGGTTTATTTTTAATCCAGCTCCTGTCATACCAATCGAACCTGCTTTGTCACCAAGTTTAATGGTTGGCATGGTACGTAAGGTAAGCTCTAGACCTTTTATAAGTCCAACGCTGGCTTGTAATTGCGGTGCAGGCACAAAAGGGAGTTCAGCGCCTTGAGGCATTAAAAATGTCCCCACCGTAGAACCTCCGTTTTTCAAAGTCATAGATGGTCCAGCTATTTTTGTACCCCCAATGGTGGGACTAAGTACCAAAGTCGGATTGCTTGGTTCTAAATTGCTGGATAAACCCAATTTTGTTACGTCAAAAGTCTTGTCCTTTTCCGGAATCATTGCTCCTGTTAGGCCAAAACGCAGTTCAAAGCGGCCTAATTTTTTACTAGCAGCAGTATTATTCCAACCCGAATTAAGGCCCGTGCCCATTCCTTTAAAGAAAGGGTTCATGTATGCTTGAATGAGTTTCTGAGCATCAGATTGACTCGATTTAAATAATCCTTCAATATCAGACTGTGCAAAACCTGGTATGCAAAGCGCTGAAAATAACATTGTTAATACAATGCCTTTTTTAGAAAATAGGGTTGTTTTCATAATGAAATTGGTTTGGTGTGTATCTAAATTTACAGTTTTTGAACTATAACGCATCGATATAAAATATTCTTAGCGCTTGTTCGTAAAATGTAATGGCAACTATTATGCCAATCTTATTCGTTCCCAATCAGAAATAGCCTTATTTTTGGACATGGATGAATTGCTCGATGCAGTAGAACAAGACGAACAAGATTTGTACGAACACCTCCGATTGGTGGTAGATAAAGGCCAATCTTTATTGCGCATTGATAAATTCTTGATGCATCGCATCGAAAATGCTACTAGAAACCGCATACAAAATGCCATAGACGCTGGAAACGTTTTAGTAAACGATAAAGCAATTAAGGCCAGCTACAAAGTAAAACCTTTAGATGTTATTTCGGTGGTCTTGCCACATCCACCTCGAGATACAGAGGTGTATCCGGAAGATATTCCATTAGATATTTTATACGAAGACGACGATGTAATTCTTGTAAACAAATCTGCGGGTATGGTAGTACATCCTGGCTTTAACAATTATAAAGGAACATTGGTTAATGCCTTGGCTTTTCATATTAAGCAATTGCCGCAATTGCCTGGTAATGAAGGGAGGCCGGGCTTAGTGCACCGAATTGATAAAGATACTTCAGGATTATTGCTAATAAGTAAAAATGAGGCCTCTTTAACCCAGTTGGCTCGTCAATTTTTTGATCATAGTATTGCTCGTAAATACATTGCCTTGGTATGGGGCGATATTTCCGAAGATGGCACAGTTACCGGATACATAGGCCGCAGTGTAAAAGATAGACGAACGATGGATATTTATGCCGATGAAACGAAGGGGAAATGGTCGGTAACACATTATAAAGTTTTGGAGCGTTTTGGTTACGTTACGCTTATAGAGTGCCAATTAGAAACAGGGCGTACGCATCAAATTAGGGCGCATATGCAACACATTGGTCATCCGTTGTTTAGTGATGCAAGCTATGGTGGCGATCGAATTTTAAAAGGTACTGTGAATGCAAAATATAAACAGTTTGTACAGAACTGTTTTGAGCTCATTCCAAGGCAGGCCTTACATGCGAAAAGCTTAGGCTTTATTCACCCAGGAACCAAAGAGTTTATTCATTTTGAAACGAAAATGCCTGCAGATTTTATTGCTGTGTTAGAGAAGTGGAGACATTATATTCACTATAATCAATCTGTATAATTAATGAGCATAAGTACGCAGTTTATCTATTTAAATAATGAGTTGGTGCCAACTATACATCCCATATTTGCGGCTACACACCGTGCATGGCGTTATGGAGATAGTTTGTTTGAATCGATGCGTATGGTAAACGGTATACTTAAGTTTGCTGATTTACATGCCGATAGGTTGCGAAGAGGTATGAAAATACTTAAAATGGAAGGCTATACACAATTAGATGCTGCTTTTTTACAAGATAAAGTACAAGATTTGGCCCGAAGAAATAAGCTCGGACCTCATGTTCGTGCTCGATTAACCGCATACCGAGATGGCCAAGGTTTGTACGTACCAGAAACCAACCAAATGGCTTGGATTTTAGAAGTAGCGAATACCGATACGCCAAACTATGAACTGAATGCGAAAGGTTTGTTAGTTGAAGTATTTTCGGAAGTAACAAAGCCGACGGGAGCTTTATCAGCTATTAAATCGGGAAATGCTTTGGTATATGTGTTGGCGGGTATTTATAAGAGTCAACATCGTTTAGATGAAGTATTTATTCTCAATCAAGCAGGATTTTTGTGTGAAGCCAATAGCAGCAATGTTTTTGTAGTGTACGATAAGAAAATATATACGCCCTCTTTACAAGATGGCTGTATTGCAGGAGTAATGCGCCAAGTAGTAATTAGTTTGGCAAAAAAACACGGGTTCGAAATGTTGGAAGCACAACTGAATCCGGCTATTTTAGCGAAAGCAGATGAGGTGTTTTTAACCAATGCCAGCAAAGGTATCCAATGGGTATTGGGTTACGATAACAAGCGTTATTTCAATAACGTTTCTAAATTTTTAAGCGAAGAGTTGACTAAATTATAAGCGAACACCCCTAAGAAATTCGTCTATTCCCATTTTTTTCTTGCCCTCTAATCGCACTTCTTTCAACGAAAGATACCCGTCTGTTGCTACAAATTTTAGGTAGCTTTTGTGGTCGGTGCTGAAAGTTCCTGCAGGAATTTCGGGTTTACCTGGTTTAATCTCGGCATTAAATATTTTTAGTGTTTTACCACTCAAAACTGTATAGGCAGTAGGGTAAGGGCTTAAGCCACGAATTTGGTTGTGAATCTGTTCCGCAGTATTATTCCAATTTATTTCGCAATCGGCTTTAAATAACTTGGGTGCATGTTTCGTATCTGCATTAAGCTGTTGTGGGCTAGCTTTAAGTGTTCCATTGGCTAAATCTCGGAGTGTTTTAACTAGGAGTTGAGCTCCAATTACTTTCATGCGATCGTGTAGTTCGCCGGCGGTTTCATTGGGGCCAATGGGCATTTTTTCTTGCAGCAGAATATCGCCCGTATCTATTTCATGTTGTAGTTTAAAGATGCTAACGCCAGTTTCTTTTTCTCCATTTAAAATGGCCCAATTAATTGGAGCAGCTCCTCTGTAATTAGGAAGTAAGGAACCGTGTACATTTACCGTTCCCTGAGGAGGAAGATTCCATACCACTTCGGGTAGCATGCGGAAGGCTACTACTACCTGTAAATCGGGTTTAAGTGCACTTAATTGCGCAATAAATTCGGAATCTTTTAATTTAAGAGGCTGCAGTATAGGTAAGCCTTGGGCTTGAGCATATTCTTTTACCGCCGATTCACTCAACTTTTGCCCCCTACCGGCAGGTTTGTCGGGAGCGGTAACTACGCCCACTACCTCATGCCCCGCATCAATTAAGGCCTTTAGCGATTCCACAGCAAAATCGGGCGTACCCATAAAAACAATTCTCCAGCTACTCATCAGGGGTATATCAAATATTTTTTTCGAATCAATTTAAAACGACTGAGTGCAGGCTCCCAACTTTTGCGAATGGCCCGGACACTTTTGCCTTGTATGATTTGTTGTTTTAAACTAACTGTGCCAGCTAATTTGTCAAAATTACCCATTTGCGGATAGTTTTTGTTATCAAAAAATGTTTTTTTATTTGGATAGGCCTTGTAAAATATAAGTAACCAATCTAAATTAAGTTGTTCACCGGTTTGTTCTTTGCTTAAATCTAAACCAAAACAATTTTGGCCTAGGTGTAGGGGATTTTCGCTCATGCCTGGAATAGATTTAGGCATAAATGAATACGAAAATTTATCCAATAGAGCCGGAGCTCCAAGTACTTGAAATGGATGGTAGGTACCTCTTCCTTGACTAATGATAGTTCCTTCAAATAAACATAAACTGGGGTATAGTAAAATGGCTTGTTGTGTATTTAGGTTAGGCGATGGTTTAATAGGTAAGGTGTATCGATCTTTGTGGGTATAATTAGCCACTGGAATTACGTTTAAATTACACTGCATACCATCTTTCAGCCATTTTTCGCCATTAATCATTTGTGCGTATTCGCCAATGGTCATGCCATACACAATGGGTACTGGGTGCATACCAATAAAAGATTTAAAGGATGGTTCGAGTACGGGCCCATCTATAAAAAAGCCATTCGGATTGGGTCGGTCTAAAACGAGTAAGGGGACGTTGTTTTCGGCACACGCCTCCATAACGTAGTGTAGGGTAGAAATGTAGGTGTAAAAACGAGCGCCTACATCTTGAATATCGAAAATCACGAGGTCTAAATCTTTTAAATCTGCGGCACTAGGTTTTAAATATTTGCCGTATAATGAAATTATGGGGATGCCCGTTTTTTCATCTATGTTATTCTCAATGCTTGCTCCATTGCTACTTTCTCCTCTAAATCCATGCTCGGGGGCAAAAATTTTATTAGGTGAAAAACCAGCCGCAACCAAGCTATCTACACTAAGTTTTTGTCCAATGGTGGAGGTATGATTGACCACCATCCCAATTTTTTTATTTTTTAAGCCTGAAAAATAGGCTGCTGTTTGGTTGGCTCCAGGGCTTATGCTGGAAGTAGCTACTTGTGCTTGTGCTGCCAAATAAGCGCATTGGAGAAGAAAAAAAGCTATAGCAAGTTGTTTTATCATTACGTCTGTAAAGGTCTTATCAGAAAAATTTGCACCTTTGCTAAGTTACAAAAAATACTATTTCCTTGAATTTTAGCTTTTATCTAGCCCAGCGTCTTACCCTAAAATCTAAACGAACCTTTTCGAAGTTAATCGTGCGGATGTCGGTATTGGCTATCGCACTCGGCGTAGCGGTGATGATTCTTTCTTTAGCTATTGTAAAAGGCTTTAAGCAGGAAATTAGAGAAAAGGTACGAGCCTTTTCGGGCGATGTGCAGGTGCTTAAAAATGATTTAAATTTTTCGCTCGAAAATTCGAGTTTTAGGCTACCCGAGACAGTTTTAGCACAACTTAAGAGTGATACAACGCTACTTTCTGTAGAAGCATTTGCCACTAAGCCCGGTATTATTAAAGTGAATAATGAAATTGAAGGGGTAGTGCTTAAAGGGATAGACGCAAGCTATTCGGCGAAAAGTATGCAGTCTATATTGGTTTCGGGCAGGTCCATCAACTTTGCCGATACGCTGCAAGCACAGAAAGAAATTTTGGTTTCTACGCATACAGCCAGGTTATTGCATTTGAAAGTGGGCGATGGATTGGTGATGTATTTTGTGCAAGAGCCGCTCAGAAAACGGAAATTTACCGTAGTGGGCATGTATAATTTAGGGGTAGAAGAAGTGGATAATTCGTATGTAATAGGTAGTTTATCGCTTATACGCCGGCTAAATAATTGGACCGATGGTCAAGTAGGCGGCTATGAAATTCGCTTAAAGGATTTTAATACTTTGGAAGATCGGGCAGCGGCCATTCACCAAGGTTTACCTATTGAAGAAAAGGCGTATACAGTAAAAGAATTGTACCCTACTATCTTTCAGTGGTTATCTCTTTTGGATATTAATACACAGGTGGTTTTTGCTTTAATGTTGGCTGTGGCGCTCATCAATATGGTATCGGCATTGCTAATTATGATTTTAGAGCGTACCACATTTATTGGCTTGTTAAAAGCATTGGGAAGTACAAACTGGGCTATCCGAAAAATATTTTTGTACCAAGCCGTGTACATTATTGGTTTAGGCTTGGCCTTGGGCAATGTTTTAGGGCTTGGTTTTGGCCTCGTTCAGCAGTATACCCACGTATTGCCTTTAGATGAGGCTTCGTACTACATGAGTTTTGTGCCTATTCAATTAGAATGGATGGATGTAATTGGCATTAACCTGGGAACGCTTTTTGTTTGCTTAATCGTACTATTGTTGCCAAGTTTGCTCATCAGTCGTATACTACCTGTAAAAGCCTTGCGTTTTTCGTAATTAGCTTAATTTCTTGGCTTCATTCCAAAACACATCCATTTCTTCTAAGCTCATTTCTTTAAGGTTTTTACCTAATTCTTGCGCTTTGCTTTCTAAATATTGAAAGCGTTTAATGAATTTTTTATTGGTTTTTTCGAGCGCATCTTCGGGGTTAATATTTATGAAGCGTGCGTAATTAATGAGAGAGAAAAGTAGATCGCCAAATTCGCCTTCGGCTTTTTCGAGATCAATTTTTTCGGTAGAAGTAGCATTAAATTCGTTTTTAAATTCTTGCATTTCTTCTTCTACCTTTTTCCAAACCTGGCTTTTTTCTTCCCAATCAAAGCCTACACCACGTGCTTTTTCTTGAATACGTGATGATTTAATGAGAGCCGGTAGAGAACTGGGCACACCACCTAAAACCGATTTGTTGCCTTCTTTAAGTTTCAATTGTTCCCAATTTCGTTTTACTTCGGCTTCATCTTTTACCGTAATATCTCCGTAAATGTGTGGATGGCGTGAAATCAATTTATCGCAAATACCATTAAGCACTTCGGTAATGGTGAATTGCTGTGTTTCTGAAGCAATGCGTGCATAAAACACCAGATGTAGCATGAGATCGCCTAATTCTTTGCGAATTTCTAGTACATCGCCATCTAAAATAGCATCCGACAATTCGTAGGTTTCCTCAATAGTAAGGTGCCGCAAACTTTCCATAGTTTGCTTTTGGTCCCAAGGGCATTGCTCCCTTAAGGTATCCATAATAGTTAATAGGCGTTCAAAAGCTGGCGCTGGACTAGCTGCTGAAGCCGGCGGAATATTGGCGGGCATTATAGTTTTGACGTAATCTCTGTGCTTAAGGGGGTAACTTTCGATGGGAAATAGGCTACATAATTTCCATTCTCATCAATTAAGAACTTACCAAAATTCCAGCCCACGGTAACATCTTCTTTTCCGTTATTTACTTTTTGGCAAAGCCATTGATATACGGGGTGTTGTTCTTTTCCTTTAACATTTATCTTTTCAGTCATTTGGAAAGTAACACCATAGTTTTTAGAGCAAAATTCTGCTATTTCAGTTGCAGAGCCCGATTCTTGACCTAAAAATTGGTTGCAGGGAAAGCCCACAATGATTAATTTGTCTTTATAACGTTCTTGTAGTTGCTGCAATCCTTCATATTGTGGCGTAAAACCACATTTAGAAGCAGTATTTACGCACAACACTTTCTTCCCTTTAAAATCTTTAAAGTTGATTTTAGTTTTTCCATCTAAGGTTGTTATAGATAAATCGTAAAACGATTTTCCAGAAACTGTATTTATTTCGTTTCCTTTTTTGAAAAAGTTGAGGTAATATAGGGCGGCGGCACCACTTAGTGCTAGCACGGCAAAGCTTAGGAGTATTTTCATGTACGTTTAATTTTAAATCTAATGTAAGGCTTAATTTTCTATTTTAATGTCAAAAACAAGCAATCAATCAAAATGTGTATTTTTGTAGCTATGGAAACCAAATCTGCGAAACCAGCATCGTCTTCATTTGTTGTAATGAATGAGTTAGTATTGCCCAACGATACCAATACCTTAAATAATTTAATGGGAGGCCGTTTATTGCATTGGATGGATATTGCAGCTGCTATTTCGGCGCAAAAGCACTGTAACCGCATTGTGGTAACGGCTTCGGTAGATAATGTGTCTTTCCATCAGCCTATTAAATTGGGCGATGTGGTAACCATTGAATCGAAAATTACTCGTGCATTTAACACCTCGGTTGAAGTTCGTTTGGATGTTTGGGCACAAAACATTCCATCGGGTACGAAGTTTAAATCGAATGAGGCGTATTATACTTTTGTGGCTTTAGATGAATTGGGCAAAACCGTTCCGGTTCCTACAATTTTGGTAGAAACTGCAGAGGAGCAAAAGTTGTTTGACGGGGCACTGCGTCGCCGACAACTGCGTTTGGTGTTGGCTGGCAAAATGAAAGCCGACGATGCAACCGAATTGAAAGCGCTGTTTACGAAAGAGTAATTAGCTACCTAATTCTAAAATTCGATCGAATTCGGCTGCTTTTAGAGGCATTACCGATAAGCGCCCTTGGCGTACTAAAGAAATATCTTTCAGGTATTCGTCGCCCTTAATTTGGCTTAAAGTAACTACATTTTTTAATGTTTCTACCGGTGCCAAATCTACCACCACCCAATTGGTATCTTCTGTTGTTGGATCTTGATAAAATTCACGAAGCACTTTGGCAATTCCTACTACGCACATGCCTTCGTTGCTGTGGTAAAACAATACCAAATCACCTTCTTTCATGCCTTTCAAATTGTTTCGGGCCTGATAATTACGAACACCATCCCAAAAGGTGCGTTTATCTTCGTTAAACTTTGCCCAGCTATATTTAAAGGGCTCTGATTTTACTAACCAATAGTTCATATTAATGAATAATTTTAAAAATAAGTTCTTTTAATAATTCGCCGTCGGTGGTATTGCCGCTGGCATCTACACCTTTAGATTTTAAATCGTAATTGCGCAAATAGCCAATAATTTGAAATAATTTGGCTTTGTTATAGCTGCGGCCTGCCATTTCATAATCTTTCACAAAAAATGGATTTACGCCCAATTCTCTTGCCAAACCTTGTGGCGATTTATCTATGGCATAGTGGTACTTTAACACCTTGCTAAAATAGGTATTTAGTACACCCAAAACCATTTGTATAGGGTTTGCTTTAGGGTTTGCGCCAAAATAATCAATAATTTGATTGGCCTTCACTACGTTTCGTTTTGCCAATGCATCTTGCAGTTCAAACACATTATATTCTTTGCTAATGCCAATATTATCTTGAATTTGTTCGGGCGTAATTTCGTGGCCTTTTGCCAAATTCAGCAATAATTTGTCTAGCTCATTCGCAATTTTAGAAAGATCGTTGCCTAGGTATTCGGCCATTAAGGCTGCCCCACGGGCATGCATACCAAATCCTTTTTCGCGAATGTAGTCTTCAATCCATGCCGGAATTTTATTGTCGTAAAGTGGCGTAGATTCAAATACCACCCCATTTTTTTCTATGGCTTTATAGGTTTTTTTGCGTTTATCGAACTTGCCGTATTTGTAGCAAAGTACTAAAATGGTGCTTGGTAGTGGATTTTCTAAATAAGCCAACCAGGGGTCGCTTCCTTTTTTATCGTCATCGTCTTTACCCCATTTTACTTCTTGGGCTTCTTTTACCACTACCACTTGGTAATCACTCATCATGGGGTAGCGTTTTACGGTATTTAGGAGCGTAGCAATATCAGTTTCTTTGCCATACAATACCGTTTGGTTAAAGCCCTTTTCGGCATCGCTTAATACGGTATTTTCTAGTAAATCGCTTATTTTATCGATATAATACGGTTCTTCGCCATGTAATAAATACACGGGTTTTAAACTGCGGGCTTTTATATCTCTAACAATTTCGGCAAGTGTCATGGCTGCTGCCAAATTACAAATTATTTGGGCCCATTTCTACCATTTTTTTCTGAAATTAGCCGCTGTGTTCCCGTACCAACAAACGCCTTTAGCTTTTCAGCCTTATTCCTTTAAATTGAAGGAAGAAGGAGATTCATTGTTCATTTTCGATGAAGTGAGAAAGAAGTTTTTGGTGCTTACGCCCGAAGAGTGGGTGCGGCAGCATGTGGTACAATTTCTTATTCAAGAAAAGAAAGTGCCCAAAGGTCTTATTCAGTTAGAGGGAGGACTTACCTATAATGGCCTGCAAAAACGCAGCGATGTGCTGGTGTTTAACTCGACCGGCCAAAAGATATTATTGGTAGAATGCAAAGCGCCCAGCGTAAAAATTAGCCAAGATACCTTCGACCAAATTGCCCGTTATAATTTTGTACACCGAGTGCCTTGGCTGTTGGTAAGCAATGGCTTAGCCCATTATTGTTCTTTGCTTAATTGGGAGCAAAATAGCTACCAATTTGTGTCCGCATTGCCCTTGTACGCTGATTTATAAAGCGGCTAAATTCTCTTTTAGCAATACAATTTTTGCCTCGGCGTCCGCTTTTTTCTGCTGTTCGTTGGCTAGCACTTCTGGTTTGGCATTTTGCACAAAACGTTCGTTACTCAATTTGGCATCTACCGATTTTAGGAATCCCTGTAAATAGTCCAATTCTTTTTCAATGCGCTCTTTTTCGGCTTCGGCATCAATGTTCTCACTTAACGGAACAAAGAACTCGTCGGTACCTGCCATAAAGGCTGCGGCTCCTGCTGGTTTATCGCTTACAAAACTAATGGTGGTAATGTTGGCCAATTTGCTAATAATTGGTGTATAGCTTTGGTAATCGATGCTAGAATTGGCCTTGATTTGTAAATCAAGTGCATCTTTTGGTGAGAGTTTTTTGGTATTGCGAATGTTTCTTATTTCAGAAATTACTTGTTTAATGCTTTCGAAATCTTTGGTAATGGCTAAGTCAATTGCACCTACTTTAGGATAGGTGGCAACAATACAGCAATCCAATTCCCCTCGTTTTTCAAACACCTCATCGTGCCACAATTCTTCTGATAAAAAGGGCATAAACGGATGGATGAGTTTTAAAATATTTTCAAAAAAGTTCAGCGAAGCTTGGTAGCTAATTGTATCTATAGGCTGTTGATAGGCCGGTTTTACCATTTCTAGGTACCAGGCACAAAAATCATCCCAAACCAATTTATAAATACCCATTAGGGCTTCAGAAAGGCGGTAATTGTTAAAGTCCTCCTCAATTTGTTGTAAGGCTTGGTTGAAATTGCTTTCGAACCAGGCAATACTATGCTCGTTGGGGCAAGCCAAGTTGGCATCTACTTCCCAACCTTTTACTAGGCGGAAGGCATTCCAAATTTTGTTAGAGAAATTTCGGCCTTGTTCGCAATAACTTTCATCAAACATTAAATCGTTGCCTGCCGGAGAACATAAAAGCATGCCCACTCGAACGCCATCGGCACCGTATTTCTCAATTAAGTCAATAGGGTCGGGCGAATTGCCTAAAGATTTAGACATTTTACGGCCTAATTTATCACGTACAATACCGGTTAAATACACATTTTTAAATGGCGCTTTACCACGAAATTCATGTCCGGCCATAATCATACGAGCTACCCAAAAGAATAAAATTTCGGGAGCAGTTACCAAATCGTTGGTAGGGTAGTAGTAGTTAATTTCTTTGTTATCGGGGTCTTTAAAGCCATCGAAAACTGATATTGGCCACAACCAAGAAGAAAACCAGGTATCTACCACGTCTTCGTCTTGTTTTAAATCTGCTAATTGAATCGTGCTGTTCAGTTTTTGTGCCTCAATAAAAGCTTCTTCTTTGTTTTTTGCGATTATAAACTCCCCGTTTGGCAAATACCAGGCCGGAATTTGTTGTCCCCACCACAATTGGCGGCTAATGCACCAATCTTTCACATTTTCCATCCAATGTTTATAGGTATTGGTGAATTTCTCGGGGATGAGTTTTACTTCGCCATCCAAAACATAATCTAATGCAGGTTTGGCCATTTCATCCATCTTGCAAAACCATTGCAAAGATAGTTTGGGCTCAATTACCGCATCGGTACGTTCAGAATAGCCTAATTGCGATTTATTGTCTTCTACTTTTTCTAAATGGCCAGCTTCTTCTAAAAGTACCGCAATTTTTTTACGGGCTGCAAAACGATCTTCGCCGACTAATATTTCCGCTTTTTCGTTTAAAGTTCCATCATCACTCAAAATATCAATTACGGGCAGTTTGTGTTTAATGCCCAATTCGTAATCGTTTAAATCGTGGGCCGGGGTTACTTTTAGGCAGCCGGTTCCAAAATCCATGGTCACATATTCATCCTGAATTACCGGTATTTCACGATTGAGTAAAGGAATGAATACTTTTTTGCCCTTTAAGTGAACATAACGTTCGTCGTTCGGGTTTACGCAAATGGCCGCATCAGCCATGATGGTTTCTGGTCGGGTAGTGGCAATGGTTAAATAGTTGCCTGCCTCTCCGCTAATGGCGTATTTAATGTAATATAGTTTTTGGTTTACTTCTTTTCGAATAACTTCTTCGTCAGAAACGGCGGTTTTTCCTTTCGGATCCCAGTTTACCATGCGTACTCCACGGTAAATCCAGCCCTTTTTGTACAAGTGTATAAAGGTATCAATAACCGCTTCTGAAAGTGATTCTTCCATCGTGAAACGGGTGCGATCCCAATCGCAAGAAGCACCTAGCTTTTCTAATTGTTTGAGGATGATACCCCCGTATTTATCTTTCCATTCGTAGGCATATCCTAAAAATTCTTGCCGACTTAAGTCTTTTTTCTCGATCTCTTTTTCTTTGAGCATGGCCACCACCTTGGCTTCGGTAGCAATAGAAGCGTGGTCGGTACCGGGTATCCAACACGCATTTTTGCCTTGCATACGGGCTCTACGAATTAATACATCCTGAATGGTATTGTTTAACATATGCCCCATATGCAATACACCTGTTACATTGGGTGGCGGAATAACGATGGTATATGGCTCACGCTCATCGGGTAGGGAACGAAAAAATTTCTTTTCAAGCCAATAGCTGTACCATTTTGCTTCTGCTTCTTTTGGGTTATATGTTTTAGATATACTCATTTTAGGTTGTATGGCTGCAAAAATAGCATTTAAGGAAACAATTTCGACGGATTTTGTAGCCTTTTTAGGAGAAAAATTTCATTTCACTTTATTTTACTCTTATCTTCATAGTATAAAAAGCACAAATTAAGATATGAAATATTCATCCTATTGGCTGCTAAGTGCAGCTTTGCTTTGTGGATTATCGGCCTCTGCGCAACACGATTCGCCTAAAATTCCAAAGAAAAAATTTATTGATGCAAGTAACATGGACCTGAATTATAAGCCAGGTAATGATTTTAACTTGTATGCTAGTGGTACGTGGATTAAGAACAATCCGGTGCCTGCCAAAGAAACCCGTTGGGGTAGTTTTAACGTATTGCGTGATTTTAATATCAATGCCGTTAAAAATATTTTAATAGAAGCTGAAAATGATAAAACAGCTAAGCCGGGTTCAGTAAAACGTCGTATAGGCGAATTTTATGCAGCCGGTATGGATAGCATGAGCATCGAAAAATTAGGTGCTAGTCCTATTTTACCCGAATTAGCAAAAGTAGCATCGGGTACAACTTTAGATGATATTATTAGTGAAGCAGCCTTGATGCGTACACAAGGTTTAGGTTCTCCGCTATTTAACTTTTATGTAGGACAAGATCGTAAAGAAGCTACTAAATTGATAGCCCAGCTTGGGCAGGGTGGAACTACTTTACCCGATCGCGATTATTATTTAAAAGCGGATGCACGAAGCTTGAAAATTCAGGAAGCGTACAAAAAATATATTACTCAATTGTTTGTGTTGAGTGGTTCTTCTGAAGAGTTAGCTAAGAAAAATGCCGAAACTATTTTCACCATAGAAAAATCGTTGGCGAATTCACAAATGAGTCGAGTAGAAATGCGTGATCCGTATAAAACCTACAATAAATTTTCTGTTGCCGATTTTGCTAAAACCACACCGAACATGAATTGGGCCGCCTTATTGCCTAAAATGAAGGTAAATGGTCAGGATACAATTTTGGTAGGTGCTCCTAAGTTTTTTACCGATTTAAATGCGCTTTTAGTAGCTACACCGGTAAGCGATTGGAAAACGTATTTACAGTGGAATGTACTAAAAACATCTGCACCTTATTTAAGTTCTGCTTTTGTGAATGCTAATTTTGCCTTTACACAAGTGCTCTCCGGACAAAAAGTACAAACTCCACGTTGGCAACGCATGTCGCAATTAACCGATGGTACCTTAGGTGAATTGTTAGGCCAATTGTATGTAGAAAAACATTTTAAACCAGAAGCCAAAGTCCGTATGGAAGAAATGGTTGCTAATTTGATTAAAGCCTACGAAATACGAATTAAAAATTTAGATTGGATGAGTGCCGAAACCAAAGTGAAAGCATTGGGTAAATTATATGCATTTACGCCTAAAATTGCCTATCCAGATAAGTTTAAAAATTACGATGGCTTAACGGTTACTAAAACCAATTTCTTGCAAAATCTTCGTAGTGCCGCCGTTTGGGGTTATACTGATATGGTGAGCCAATTGGGAAAGCCGGTTGATAAAACCCGATGGGGTATGAGTACACCAACAGTAAATGCTTACTACAATCCGGTATTAAATGAGATCGTGTTTCCTGCAGGTATTTTGCAATTCCCATTCTTTGATGTGAATGCCGATGATGCCGTAAATTATGGTGGAATTGGTGCCGTTATTGGTCACGAAATTTCTCATGGTTTTGACGATTCTGGTAGCCAATACGATAAAGATGGCAACCTTAAAAATTGGTGGACTGCAGAAGATTTAGCCAAATTCAAAGAAAAATCTAAGGCTTTACAAGCACAGTTTGATGCCTACACCGTGTTAGATACCATTCACGTAAATGGTAAATTAACCATGGGCGAAAATATTGGTGATTTGGGCGGTTTAAATGCCGCTTATGAAGCTTACAAAATGACAAACGAATGGAAGGCTGGAAAAGTGGAAGACGGCTTTACACCCGATCAACGTTTCTTTCTGGCTTGGGCACAAGTTTGGCGTACCACCATTTTACCCGAAACTGCTGCTCAGTTAATTGTAACCGATTCACATTCACCAGGTGAATACCGTACCATTGGAGCTCCTGTAAATATGGATGCTTGGTATAAAGCCTTCAACATACAACCGGGCGATAAATTGTATAAAAAACCTGAAGATCGAATTAAAATTTGGTAACCAATTAAAAAGCCCCTGCTAGCAGGGGCTTTTTTTATGCGTACATACTAAAGTGCTAGGGCTCTGAGTTAATAGCTTATGATTTGGATATACCGCATTGAGCTATTCATAACATTTTGTACGATTGTTTTCATCGTTTTTAATCTAAAAGGTGCGAACAAAGATTTTGGATTTTTGATAAGTATTTTATTGGTAACGGTTTTTCTATTGTTACTCGGTATTCTCCTGCAAACGTATTTCAATCAATTGATGGCAGCTATTTGTGTATTGGCTATTCCTACGCTACCGGTACTGCTTTACTTATTTTTTGTGCTTTTGTTTATCATACTTAAGCCCGATTTTAAATAATTAGGCAGCGCTGCTTCCTCTTATTATCTTTGGGGCTATGGAAACGCCTTATTTAGTCCCCACTGCCGATGGCTCATTAACTCTGTTTCAACCCGATGTAGGGGAACACTACCATTCTAAACATGGTGCTTTACAAGAGAGTAGGCACGTATTTATAGAATCGGGTTTGGGGTACTTTTTGGCTAAAAACCCACAGCCCTCAGTCCATATACTTGAAGTAGGCTTAGGCACGGGCTTAAACTTTTTATTGACGGCAGATTATGCTGCAAAACATTCAGTACAACTGGAATATACAGCTATAGAAGCTTATCCCTTATCCGAAACCTTACTTGCACAAACGGGTTATAATCAGTTTGTGGAGAAGGATATTTGGCAGGGATTTTTGGCTAACTATCAACAAGCATTTTCGGCACCTATCGTAATTTGTTCCGGCATTAACCTGAAAGTGGGAAAGTGTTTATTAGCCGATTTTACTATGGAAGGCCAACTAGATGTGATTTATTTTGATGCCTTTGCAGCCATCCATCAACCCGAAATGTGGACGACCGAAGCTTTAGAAAAAGTTTGCAGGTATTTAAAACCAGGTGGGGTTTTTGTAACGTATGCTATTACCGGAAATTTAAAACGTAGCATGAAAGCTTTAGGTTTTTCTATTGAGAAAGCCCCTGGTGCACCCGGAAAGCGGGAGATGCTTAGAGCCGTGAAGCTAGTTTAATCGATTGGCGGAGTTGAGTTGCGTAAAGCCAACCAACTCATCCCAGCGGCCCCCAGGTTTGCGGTAATACACTAAAATTTGGTAATTATTTTCCGTTTCTACGTGTGAACCTTCAAAATAGGTGCCATTTAATACACCATCAGCAGCTAGCCATACGTATTGGTAATCGTACACGCCTTGTTTCAAAAATACATTTCCCACAAATTTTCGGCTCGATTCTAGATAAGTAAGTTTATTTTCTTCTTTTAATTGAAAATTATTGAAAGCCCCTATGATATACGCAGCACCATCTTCTTTGGGTTTTGAGGCATTTAACCGGAACTGAACGGTAGCGTAATCGGCATCAGTAGTAGCGATTCGGCCTTCTTGGTTTCTGATAAAAAATGTGCCATTTGCATCAAATACAAAACTATATGCCGCTGTTGCGTAAGCAGGTTCGGGCGTTAGTGTTACCCAATTGGCCGAATCTCTACTAATGGCACTAACACGTTCCGATTGGTAACGCAAACTTCGCAAATCGAAATGCCGAAACTCATTCCCGCCGGTAAAATCGAGCGTGTTTAGATCGTTATAAATAAGCGCATCGCCACGCACGAAGGTTGGTTTTGTTATTTTTTGAGCACCCGCTACTCGGCCATTTTGAAAAACCTTGGCCCACACATCAAGGTAGGGGTTTTGTATACTTAGGCTCGAGGGTTGAATGCTGAAATTGATTTTTTGATTTTCATTTCTTGCCGATACGTTTGCAGAACGTACCAGTTCAGCCTGAACACTAACACGCTTGCTTTCTACATAAAATTGCCTACTTAGCAGTATTTTACGAGGGTTAGCATCTTCGTATACCTTAAGTAAGTAATTACCAGATAGTTTCGGTTTGATACTAAAATTTGGCAGAATGACTTCGTAATGGGTGTATTTTTGCAGGGTATTAAAAGAAGAACGGTAGTTGGTAATACGCTCTTCGGGAAAACTTTCTAAATACTCAATAGGTGAGAGGCGACTGCTATTCCACTCGGCATCGCAGTGTTCTACGCTGTAATATAAAGATCGGATACCAGGGCGTAGATCATCAAAGCCTAATAGTAGTTCTTCGGAAGAATTTAAGGTGTAAATTGGAAAAGATTGCTCCTTATTTCGGTTGTAAAATTCTACCGTACGTATTTCTGGAATATAGGTTGCGTTTTCGTAGCTATAGGATTGCTCTGGAGCGCTCAATGGCATTACTTTTGCCTTTTTTTGCGCCCAAGCAAAGCTGCATAGCGTTATAAAAAGTAAGGTTAATCCGGTTTTTAACAAGATTCTAATTCCAGAATTTGTTCGGCCAATGCTTCCCATGCTACTTGTGTTTGGTTAAGCGTACTTTTTACTTCTTCGTAACGTGTGGTATGCTCCGAAAGTTTTGAAACATCACCATAAATTTCGGGCTTGGCAAGCGAATTTTCAATTTCACTTAAATCTTGTTTTAAGCTAGCCAGACTTTGCTCCAAGGTACTTATTTCTTGATTCAATTTTTTAAGTGCCTTGCTACTGTCTTCTTGTACAGCGGTATTTTCTACTTTTTTAGTTTCTTTTAGTGGTGAAGGCGCCAAATTTGCTGGTTTGTTCGGACGCTTAGCTAGCCATTCTTCGTACTCGGCGTAGGTGCCTGGGTACTCTTTAATTTGTTGATCTTCAATATACCAAATTTTATTAGCCACATTATCTAATAAATAACGGTCGTGGGAAACCAGAATAAAGGTGCCTTTGTATTGCTTTAAGGCTTGTATTAGGATGTTTACTGATTGAATATCTAAGTGATTGGTAGGCTCATCGAGAATTAAAAAGTTGGCATCGGCTGTAAGGGCTTTTGCTAAGGCAACTCTCGATTTTTCGCCACCTGAAAGTACTTTTATCCGTTTAAATACATCATCGCCGGTGAATAAGAAACAACCCAGAATAGAGCGTAATTCCGTTTCGGTATGTTTGGGCGCAAAGGTCTGTAATTCGTTTAAAATTGTATTATCTAGGTGGAGTGCTTCTAGTTGATGTTGCGCAAAAAAGGTTTGAGTAACGTTATGCCCGGTTTCGCAGGTGCCCTCAAATTTTTTGTCTGCACCGGCAATAATTCGCAGCAAGGTCGATTTACCACGCCCATTGGCGCCAATAAGGGCAATTTTATCGCCCTTTTCAATGGTGGCGGTTGTGTTTGTTAAGATGGGCAGGTTGGGGTACGATTTAGAAACGTGTTCCATACGAATAACATGGCGGCCCGATTGCTTGCTGAATTTAAAACTGAAATTTACACTAGGGTTATCGTCATCTACATCATCTACACGTTCCATACGTTCCAAAGCCTTAATTCGCGATTGGGCCATTTTAGCTTTGCTGGCTTTGGCTCTAAAACGTTCAATAAGTTTTTCTTCTTGCTTAATTTTTGCTTGTTGATTTTTATATTGTCCGCTTTGAATTTCTTCTCTAAGTCCTTTTTCTTCTACATAAAAAGAATAATTCCCGGCATAAGGGGTTAATTTTCCTTTACGAGATTCTACAATTTTATTCACCACACGATCTAAGAAATACCTATCGTGAGATACAATAACGATGGCTCCCTCAAAAGCTTGCAAATAGCCTTCTAGCCATTTAATGGATGGTAAATCCAAGTGATTGGTTGGCTCATCGAGTAATAAAATATCTGGTGTTTGTAAGAGTATTTTGGCAAGAATAACCCGCATGCGCCAACCTCCAGAAAATTCAGAAAGCTGACGACGGGTATCGGCATCAGAAAAACCTAAACCCGCTAAAATTTCGTGTGCCCGGTATTCAATATTGTAACCATCTAGGGCTTCAAATTCGTGTTGTTTATCGCTTAGTTTATGCAGTAGGTCTTCCGAATAATCGGTTTCTAGTTTTTTTAATAAACTTTCAATTTCATCGTGTAATTGGTTTTGGCGTTCAAACGCCTCCATGGCTACATGTAAAATAGTGTTATCTACTTGTGAGGAAAGTAAATCTTGGTTCAGGTATCCCATTTTAAGGTCCTTTGCCATAGAAATGGTTCCGCTGGTAGGAGTATAATCGCCTACAATAATTTTAAGAAGAGTAGTTTTACCGGTTCCATTGGCGCCAATAAGTCCAATTTTTTCGCCTGGTTTAATGTGCCAGTTGGCATCGTCGTATAAGGCTCTAGCGCCAATCTCGAAGGTTAAGTTGTTTATTGCGATCATGAAGCCGCGAAAATACGAAAAACGAGCTTAATTACCTGTTTTTTCGTTTATTTTGTAGTTTTTTATTTATTTTCCAAGTAAGATAAGCGGTGCCAGAACCGAGTAGTGCACCTACAAGTACATCGCTCGGGTAATGTACACCCAAATACATGCGTGAGTAACCCACGGCTGCTGCATAGGTATAGGCGGGTGCAACTACATACCATTTGCGAAAGTTTAAGCTAAGTGAAGTAGCTGTAGAAAATGCCGATGATGTATGCCCCGATGGCATGGAATAACTTCCACCAGTACCTTTTTTGAAAATTAATTCTGGATAAGCTTCAAATGGTCTGGTCCGCTGGAAGGTTCTTTTGAGTAAAATTGTCATCACTTCATTGGCTAAAAACGAAACGCCCATGCTTGCTCCATAATTTTTAATAGTTGCATCGTGTTTTAGAGATCCTGCAATAAAAAGCCCTATTGGTAAGGCTAAATCTATTGTGCCCGAGCTGTTAGAAATAAATTGCCAGGTTTTGTCTTGTGATTGGGGAGCACCATTCAGTTTTTCTAATAGGCGAATATCCCAATTTTGGGCATGAGAGGATAAACTCAATACTAAAAGAAAAAAGCAAAGACTATTTTTAAGAACTTTCATAAATATTCTGACACAATATACGTATCTGATTCGCATTTATTGTCTATTCAATCTAAAACCCTATTTTTACAGCATGTACGGCATAGTTAAATACTTTCTTTTTTTAATTTCTCCAGAACGAGTTCACCATTGGGTAATGGCAGGGTTAAAAGCAACGTGCTCGATTGGTGTTTTTAGAAAAGCAATACAATCGATTTACACGCTAAATGACCCCAAATTGGCAAAAGAAGTGTTTGGCTTATCCTTTAAAAATCCGGTTGGCCTAGCCGCAGGTTTCGATAAAAATGCAGAGTATATAGAAGATTTAGCCAGTTTCGGTTTCGGTTTTATCGAAATAGGAACCGTAACGCCTTTGCCTCAGCCCGGAAATCCTAAACCTCGTATGTTCCGCTTGCCTGCCGATGAAGGCTTAATCAATCGTATGGGTTTTAACAACCAAGGGGTTGACGTGGTAGCCGATCGACTAAGCCGTGTAGAACGTAACGGATTGATTATTGGTGGAAATATTGGTAAGAATAAAGCCACGCCAAACGATAAGGCGGTAGACGATTATGTGATTTGTTTTGATCGTTTGTTTGATGTGGTGGATTATTTTGTGGTGAATGTGAGTTCGCCCAATACGCCCGGTTTGCGTGAATTGCAAGAGAAAGAGCCCTTAACACATATTCTCAAAACCTTGCAAATGCGCAATAGCAAAGGAGGCCTATCTAAACCTATCTTGCTAAAAATTGCCCCCGATTTAAGCGATGCTCAATTAGATGATATTGTAGAAATTGTATTAGAAAGCAAAATTGCCGGTGTGATAGCCAGCAACACTACCTTAAATCGAGAGGGCTTAGTTTCTGCTAAAACACTAACAGATGAAGCCGGAGGCCTCAGTGGAAAGCCACTAAGCCAACGTGCTACCGATGTAATTACCTACCTGAGTAAAAAATCTAAAAATACTTTTCCAATTATTGGGGTGGGAGGTATTCACTCTGCCAAAGATGCACTCGAAAAGCTAAAGGCAGGTGCCAGTCTGGTTCAGGTGTATACCGGCTTTATTTACGAAGGCCCGGGTTTAATTAAAGCCATTAATAAAGGCATATCCCAAAATTAATTCCCTTTGATTGTTCTAAACAAAAAAAACCGATTAATTGCTTAATCGGGTGATTTATATATTGTTCTCGGCAAAAATGCCGGTGCAATGAAACTTATTTCGCTTTAGCTACAATTTGAGCCAAAACAGCATTGTTTTTAGAAACTTGGCTGCTAGCTTTCTCTTTTGAACGGCTACCCACTTCAATGTTGTGAGCCATTTTCAAAAATTGTACTTCTAAACGAGAAACAGTTTTGTTTCTTCTGTCTTTTCTTTTTAAACGAGTTACTCCCATGGTCTTTCTTTTTTAAGTTTTTTTCTTGAGGTCGGAAGCGGATTCGAACCGCTGTAGCAGCTTTTGCAGAGCTGAGCCTAGCCACTCGGCCATCCGACCCTTTATTCAAGGACTGCAAAAATAGTAAAATATTATTTTTATATCCATAAATACTCAGCTTTTCTTTGTTGAAACTAGTTGTTGAAAATATATGCAGCAAAATTTAGGCTTTAACGCTGTATTAACCTTGCCAATGTTACCTTTGCGGCATGAATTATGCTTCGGTAGAAAATGTTAGCAAGTCGTTTGGAATACGCACCCTCTTTAAAAATATTACGATTAATATAGATGAGGGCGATAAAATTGCCTTGGTGGCCCGTAATGGGAGTGGAAAAAGTACGCTGATGAAAATCTTAGCTGGGTTAGATACGCCCGATAGCGGTACCGTTTGGGTGCATAAAGATATTAAAACCGTGATGTTGCAGCAGGATAACGATTTTGATGGCACTAAATCTATCTGGGATAATGTACTTCGTTTAGAAAATTCCGTTGTACAGGTGGTAAAAGAGTATGAATTGTTTTTAGAAGAAGGATCTGACGATCACGATAAATTGGCCAAACTAATGGGCGATTTGGATGAGTTGAATGCCTGGACTTTTGAAAGCGATTTAAAACAGATTTTAGGAAAATTAAATCTCCATCATCTCAACGAACCCATGGCAACCTTAAGTGGTGGACAAAAGAAGCGTGTAGCGCTTGCACAAGCTCTTATTGAAGCTCAACTGCACGAGGGTAAGTGTTTGCTTATTTTAGATGAGCCAACCAACCACCTCGATGTAAGCATGATAGAGTGGCTAGAAGATTATTTAAGTGCCCAAAAACTTACGTTGTTGTTGGTTACCCACGATCGTTATTTTTTAGATGCCGTGTGCAATGAGATTGTGGAGATTGATGAAGAGAAGGTTTTTGTATACAAAGGCACCTACGATTATTTTTTAGAGCAAAAGAGCTTGCGCCAAGAAATGGAGCAAAGCGAACTCGAAAAAGATAAAAATACCTACCGCAGAGAGTTGGAGTGGATGCGTAGACAACCCAAAGCCAGAACTACCAAAAGTAAAAGCCGGCAAGATGCGTTTGCTGGTGTAGAAGATCGGGTTAAAAAGAAAAATGAAGTAAGTGAAGTATCTCTGCAAATAAAAATGACCCGATTGGGTGGAAAAATTTTGGAGTTGAAAAAAGTATCGAAGAGTTTTGGTGATTTATGCATTTTAAACGATTTTGAATATACTTTCCAACGTGGCGAACGCATTGGGGTAGTGGGTAAAAATGGCGTTGGTAAATCTACTTTTCTTAAAATAGCCCTGCAGCTAGAACAGCCCGATAGTGGCACCATTGATCATGGTGGAACTGTAGTTTTTGGCAATTTTGGCCAAGATGGGCTGAGCTATGAAGAAGATGTACGAGCCATTGAATACGTAAAAACCATGGGCGAATATTTCCCGATGGCCGATGGCTCTAAAATTGGCGCTAGCCAGTTTATGGAAAAATTTGGCTTTAGTGCGCAACAGCAATATACGCCATTAAGTAAGCTGAGTGGCGGTGAGAAACGCCGCTTACAATTGTTGAGCGTATTGTTTCGCAACCCTAACTTTTTGGTTCTCGATGAGCCTACCAACGATTTAGATTTACAAACCCTACGTACTCTGGAGGAATTTTTGTTAGAATATCCGGGCTGTATACTCATTGTAAGTCACGATAGGTATTTTATGGATAGAATGGTTGATCACCTCTTTGCTTTTGAAGGAAATGGCGCAGTACGTGATTATCCGGGCAATTATACCCAATACCGGGAGGCTTTGCTCAATGGTTTAATTCAGGATGAAAAAGCAGCACACCAAATTATGGTAGACAAAAGCCAGCCTAAAACCAATACAAAAGAAAAAGTGCAACTCTCTTTTAAAGAAAAACGAGAGTTTGAAGAGTTAGAAAAAGAAATAGCCCAATTTGGTGAAGAGAAAGCCGAACTTGAAACCGCCATGAATGCCGGCACCATGGACTATGATGATTTGCAAAAAGCCGCTGAAAGAGTACTTGAATTGGTGAACTTGGTAGATGAAAAAGAATTGCGTTGGTTAGAATTGAGCGAAAAACAAGGCTAAGTATTTCTGCGTACTTCGGCACAAAAAATACCGGCACTTACCGCCACATTTAACGATTCGGCAGCACCAAATAGAGGTATAGTTACCTGATTGCTTACTTTTTCTAAAATTTCGGGTCGGATACCATTGCCTTCGTTGCCTAAAATAAGTAAGCCTTCATGGCCAAAACTGGTTTCAAAAATGGAGGTTCCGCCTAAAGTAGCTCCAAAAGTGGGTAAACTACTGCTACGTATTACGTCCTCTAACTCGGTGTAAATAATCTTTATTCTGGCTAAAGAGCCCATGCTGGCTTGTACCACTTTAGGGTTGTAAGCTTCTACCGTATCGGTAGAGCAAATGAGTTCTTTAAATCCAAACCAGTCGGCGGTACGAATAATGGTGCCAAAATTCCCCGGATCTTGAACGCCATCGAGGAGTAAATGGAAGGTATTTGCTTCAATTATAAGATCGTTTTCGTCTTTTTGTGGAATATAAACCACCGCCAATACGTCTTGAGGTGTAGTTAAACCCGATATTTTAGCAATTTCATCAGCTTTAACCTCGAATAACTTTATATTTTGGGAGATTTTGCCCAATTTTGGAAAAACAGTAGAAGTGCCATACACGGAGTGTATACGATATCCCGATTGAAGAAATTCGAGAACAGATTTTAGCCCCTCCACCACAAAAAGAGCCTGCTCTTTACGGCATTTTTTTTGCTGCAATGATTTTATAAAACCGATCTCTGATTTTGAAAGCATACGCCACTAAGCCATTTTTTGTTCGTACAATAATACTGCTTTTTCTGTTCATTTCTGTGATTGGCTGTTCGCCCATTAGGTTTTTAGAAAAAGAGCAGGTACTGGTTAGAAAGGTTGATTTAAAAAATGTAGACCCTCGTTTTGAAGAACAAGCCCGCGAATATGTGCAAAGAGATTTGCGTAAACCATCATGGTTAAATTTGCGTTTATACAATCTAGTAAATGTTAAAAAAGGTCGCTACCGTACTGAAAATATTAAAAAAATAGGTGAGGCACCCGCTTTACTTGATAGCTCCTTGGTAGAAATATCTAGAACACAAATAGAGAAATTTTTACATACTAAAGGCTTTTTACGTGCAAAAGTTCAAAGTAACATAGCTATAGAAAAACAAACAGCCCGAATTACCTTTACTGCAAATGCCGGTGCAGAATTCACCATAAATAAGTTGAGTTATTCTATTCCGGATACATCGGTTCGGAGTTTATATTTAAAAAATCAAGCTTCTGTTTCAAGTGTTGCGAAGGATAAACGCTACGATGCCGATACCTTGAACGCCGAGAGAGAACAAGTTTACCAATTGATGCGTAAAAGCGGATATTATGAGTATTTACGTCAGTATTTACGATTTGAGGTAGATACGAACGGTATGCAACATAAAACCAATTTAAATTTGTTTATCGCCAATCCTGCCGGGAAACTTAACCATGAAAAGTATACCATTGGGAATAGTTATTTGGCTATTCGTACCAGTACTGGTTTGCTAAGTTCCACTAAAGTAGATTCTGCAGTATTAGACAATCAGTATTATCTGAAAGATTATTCAGGTAGGTTTAAATTGAAGCCCATTACACGGTATATATTTTCTAAAAATGGTACTAATTATAATTTAGAGGCCGAAAACTTAACTTACGACCGCTTATATGATTTAAACGTATTTAGAAATATAAAAATTAGTTATCAAAAACAATCCGATAGCTCACATGTGTTAGATGCCATTTATGATTTTACGCCACTCAAAAAAATGTCTAACAGACTAGAGGGCGAATACACCTTAAATGGTGCAAGAAATGGTTTTAATATTGGTAATACCTATACCAATCGTAATTTATTTGGTGGCGCCGAGCAGTTTGACCTTAAGTTCAGATACGGTGTATTGTTCGAATCAAAATCTTTAAGCCAACTTACTGATAGGGCATTTAACCGAGAGTTTGAACTCGGAGCCAATTTAATAATCCCTCGTATAATTATTCCATTTAAGAATACCGTTTCAAGCAAAAATGGCTTACCTCACACAACTTTTTCTACGAGTTTCCAATATTTTCGCCAAAAAAGTGCCTTTGAAAATCGAACCTTCATAAATGCAATTTCATACGATTGGATGGAAACCAAGTTTAAAAAACACACTTTTACGCCCTTTAATTTAGAGTATAGGAATGGCCAATTAGATGTCGATTTTAGAGATTATTTAAATGCAAATGGTTTTTCATTGTATGTAAAAACCAACGATAGGCAATTTGTAAACTTTGGTAGTCAGTATGCGTTTACGCTCAATAATATATTATTAAGCACCAAAAGCAATTTCTTTTATTTAAAAGCCTCTGCAGATTTAAGTGGCAATACCTTGGGCTTGTTGAGTAAAGCTTTAAATTTAAAAATAGATGCGAAAGGTTATAGAACAGTGTTTGGCTTGCCTTATTTGCAATACGCCAAGGCAGAATTAGATTTACGTTGGTATAAACACTTTGGTGGTGATAAGCAATTGGTTTTTAGATTGAATCCAGGGTTTGGTATTCCGTATGGTAACAATACTGCTTTACCTATTGAGAAGAATTTTTATGCAGGTGGAACCAACGGAATTAGAGCTTGGCAAGCAAGAACACTAGGGCCAGGTAACTATAATAGAGCAGATATTGATCCGCAGATTAGACAAAACTTGCGTAATTTAGATCAGTTGGGGGAGATTAAATTTGAGGGTAACTTAGAATATCGCTTTAAAATACTCAATAACTTATTTGGCGCCAAAGTAAAAGGTGCAACCTTTACCGATTTTGGAAATATTTGGCGTATACGTGCTGTGGCCGAAAATCCCGGAGGAGAATTCATTTCTTCTAAATTCTTAAAGCAATTTGCCATAGGTGCTGGTGCTGGCTTACGTTTCGATATGGATTATTTTATATTCCGATTAGATGCTGCGGTTAAAATTCGCGATCCGCAGTTTACGGGCTCTGATCAGTGGGTTATTAAAAATATGTTTAATAAAGAGTTTAAACAAATCTATGCCACCACACACTATCCAGATGTATATCGCTTTGTGCAATATAACTTTGGTATAGGCATGCCATTTTAATCTAAACTGCGTTTGTTGTAAAGCAAAAAGCCTGCATGAAACATTACCCCGATGGGCTTCTGCGGATCATCGTATCTATTTACACTGAAGCTAATGGGTCCAATTGGGCTCTGATAGACCAATCCTGCAGTAGCCACATACCGAGCTTTAGAAGATTGTTTCCACGATACATCTTGTAAACCAACAAGTTCATATCCTTTAATGGATTTAAATAAGTAAGCTTCCAATCGTAAATCAATATTTTTGCGCAGCGAAATGATATTTTTTACTCCCCCAGCTACATAAGAATTAGCTCTAAATCCTTCGAAAAATATCGATTTTGAATCTTGTAATGGATAAAATGTAGGGGCACTTAATAAGGTAGATTTATACGTGCTAAAGAGAGGTTTGTTGCTTAAAATTGATTCAAACGAATAGCCAAATGTAAAGTGTTTACTGCTCAATGGGTAATGCTCTATGCTCGTTTTTATTCGTAGCCATTGGCGATCTTTTTCAATGGGGTGTAACTGGGCGTAAATGACTTCGTTGCGCAATACATTACCAGGCACGTAGTTTTCTGTACCTCCAAAAAATGCCGTTTGCAATTGGAAAAACAAACCTTTGGTTGCATATTGTTTTTTGTTTAGCGTGTTCTTGGTTAAATCGATAGCGGCCTTAAAACCTGAGAAGGTACTTTCATCAAAAATATCGCCATATACATAATTGTTATTAGGACTAAAACCGTCATTAAAATCAAAATATCCCGCAGTGAATTCCAACTTTCCATTACGGCCAAATGGGGTACCTAGTTTGGCTACCCATTGCCTGTCCGATTGATCAACATAGGTTGGTTTTACTTTATCTACAATAATTTGGCTAGTGCTGTAAAAATTCCAATGGTTGTACGTAAACTCGGTTTCTAGATAATATGGTCTGGTTGTGGGTACATCCATCCTAATTGTAGTTTGTACCGATTCATAAAACCTACCTGAATATAGGTTCGCTCCAAAAGTGTAAGATTGTTTATCAAGTAAATTGTATTGCAGGCCTAAAAACACATTACTTACTGGCCGTGTAGAAATACTCCCACCAAAATCTATCCTAAAGTTTTTTTGTGGTTTTACTTGTAGCTCAAAGGTAGTGTGCTGGGCCAAAGAATCTTGGTAAATACGTGGATAAATGGTTTCAAAATTCTCATCGGCTGCTAGTTTATAGTATCCATCTTTTATACCTAGTAAGTTTAATTTTTGTTTTTTTGGCCAAAAAACATGTTGTACATACTCTCTTTGTTTAGAGTTAATGCCATTTATAAGAACTTGGTCGAAAACAAGATTGGCATTTTTATTTTTAAAGGCAATTCGCTCTTCTTTTAATTTGTAAGCGTCACTCCGTTGTTTTAGAGCGTTTAAGATGGTTGACATATCGGCCATTGCGGCCTCATATCCACTTTTTATAATGGCAGTAACATCGCTAAAATTAGTAGCCGAAAAGGAGCTTATGTTGGGCTGTATCACTGTCCCGTTTTTACCTACGCTTGCAGTATCCGAATTGGCTAAAAACATATACATCAAAAAGCGGTTTACAACCCGATCATCATTCTCTGTTGGATATTCATTGTAGGTTTTTGAGGATACATTTACCCCAATAATATAATCGGGTTTAAAATTGCTTTTCATCACATCTACCGGGAAGTTGTTGTAAATACCCCCATCAAATACATACCTATTGCCCACTTTTACCGGCCGATAAACAAGCGGAACGGCCATAGTGCCTCGTACGGCTTCTACCAAACTACCGCTACCAATGGGAACCATTTTTTTATCAAAAATATCGGATACAATACACCGATAGGGTACAAACAGGTTGTCAAAATTGTTTTGAGCCGTAGCCGAGGCTTGTCCTAATAATTGCAACAAAGCAAAGTTTAGAGGAATATCGTTTACTAAATTGGCTCTAAAACTGGCATTAAAACTGGTATCTATTTCTAGCTTGGCATTTAAAAAGGCAGGATTATCAGGTTTCTTCTTAAAATAGTACCTGAAATCACTTTTAAAACGTCCGTTTACCCATTCTTGAAAATCATCGCTTTCTGCAATATATTCGATTTCGGAGGGAGAATAGCCAGCAGCATATAAGGCACCCACAATTCCGCCCATTGAGGTTCCGGTTATATAATCAATAGGAATGTGATTTTCTTCTAACGCTTTTAAAACGCCAATGTGAGCCAAGCCTTTTGCCCCACCACCACTCAATACCAAGCCCACTTTTTGCGCTTTTACTTGGTTTAGTACAATTAGCATGATACTGAATAGAACAAATTTTTTCATAGGTATTGTTCTTTTGTATGTGTAGCGGCCTTATATTCAGCTTTTGCCGAAAAAATGGGTCTAAAATAAATTCAATTCTTTGATTTTGTTGATAACAAAATCAATCTCTTCTTTGGTAGTATACTTACTAAAAGAGAAACGTACTGCAGGGCTTGAACTATCGGCACCAATACCACTTAATACATGGGAGCCAATGTTACTTCCAGAACTACATGCACTACCTCCAGAAGCAGAAATGCCGGAAATATCTAAATTAAAGAGTAACATATCGGGCATTTCCATTTTTGGAAAAGATACATTGAGTACGGTATATAAGCTTTCATCTGCTGACGTTTTTCCATTAAAACCAATGCCGGGAATAGCTCTTTTCAACTCAACCATCATGTATGATTTTATTTCTTGTATATGAGCATGATGTTTTTCCATATCTGCGTAAGCTAATTCCAATGCTTTGGCTAAGCCTATAATGCCATATACATTTTCTGTGCCACCCCGCATGTTGCGCTCTTGTGCGCCACCATATATAAACGGTTTTATTTTTATTTTATGGTTGATGTATAAGAATCCAACACCTTTTGGTCCGTGTATTTTGTGCGCTGCACACACTAAAAAATGAACCTTTAGTTTGCTTAAATCGTAGCGATAATGCCCCATGGTTTGAACCGTATCGCTATGGAAAAGCGCCTCGTATTGTTCACACATTTCACCAACGTGCTCAATATTGGTAAGGGTACCAATTTCGTTATTGGCATGCATCAGCGATACAAATGTTTTGGGATGGGTTTTAAGTAATTCTTCTAAATGCGCTAAATCAATACTTCCTTGCTCGTTTATGTTTACTAGGCTTAGTTTTATAATACCTTCATAAGCCAAAGCCTCTAAGGTGTGTAGAACGGCATGGTGCTCAATTTTAGAGGTAATGGCATGTGTTATGCCATGATCTATAATGCCACAGCGAATGGCTGTATTATCTGCCTCTGTGCCTCCTGAGGTGAAAAATATCTCAGCCGGTGAGGTATTTAGAAGGCTTGCTATACTTTTACGGGCTTTTTCCACCACCGATCGTACTTCACGACCATGTGCATGTATAGACGAGGGGTTACCAAATTGGTTTTCCATAACGTTACACATTTCCTTTATTACCTCTTTATCTAGAGGGGTAGTGGCGGCATTATCTAAATAGACTCTCATGTTTTTAGTGGAGGTTCGCTATGGTTTTAATATCTGAAAGAATACGTTGAGCCAATGCATCGGCTTCGGCTGCTGTATTGCTTTCCGAATAAATACGAATAATAGGCTCGGTATTAGATTTTCGTAAATGCACCCATTGTTTATCAAACTCTATTTTTACGCCATCTATAGTGCTTATAGGCTGATTTTTATATTTTTCTGCTACTTGTTTAAGTAAATTATCAATGTTTAAATCGGGTGTTAAATCGATTTTATTTTTAGAGATAAAATAGCTCGGATAACTTTTTCTTAGGCTAAAAATATCTTTTCCACTTTTGGCTAAATGGGTTAAAAATAAGGCAATGCCAACCAAGGCATCACGTCCATAATGCGAAGCTGGATAAATTACTCCACCGTTACCTTCGCCGCCAATAACGGCATGGCTAGCTTTCATTAGGGTAACTACATTTACTTCGCCAACGGCTGCAGCATGGTACTTTTGACCTTTTTGTTCAGTTACATCTCGTAATGCTCGAGTAGAGGAGAGGTTAGAAACCGTGTTCCCCGGAGTATGGCTAAGTACGTAATCGGCTACCGCTACCAAGGTGTATTCTTCACCAAACATAGATCCATCTTGGCAAACAAAACATAAACGATCTACATCTGGATCTACAGCAATGCCTAAATCGGCTTTTTGCTTAATAACTTCGTTTGATAAATCTTTTAAATTTTCGGGTAATGGTTCCGGATTATGCGGAAATTGACCATTAGGCGTATCGTGTATAGAATAAATAGTTTCTATACCCAATGCTTTCAGAAGTGCCGGCACAAAAATACCTCCACTAGAATTTACGCTGTCTACAGCCACTTTAAATTTAGCAGCTTTAATGGCCGCAATATCTACTAAATCTAGTGCTAATACGTGGTCTATGTGTTTTTGTAGGTAGCTGTCGTTGGTGCTTACTTTGCCCAAATTATCTACATCGCAAAATGTTAATTCCCCGCTTTCAGCTAAATTTAATACTGCTTTACCATCTTCTTCGCTAATAAATTCGCCAGTATGGTTTAACAGTTTTAGGGCATTCCATTGTTTTGGGTTGTGGCTAGCTGTTAAAATAATACCTCCGCCAGCTTGTTCCATGGGTACGGCTAATTCTACCGTAGGAGTGGTAGATAGGCCCAAGTCAATCACATCAATACCTAAACCTTGTAGGGTGCCAATTACTAAATTACGCACCATATCGCCAGAAATGCGGGCATCTCTGCCTACCACAATTTTGCGGTTATTGGTTTGTTGTATTACCCAAGTACCGTAAGCCGCAGTAAATTTCACAATATCTAGTGGGGTAAGCCCTTCTCCTGGTTTGCCCCCAATAGTTCCTCGTATGCCCGAAATGGATTTTATTAAACTCAACTTAAATTTTCTTTATATCTCAAAAATACACTTTTCGGCTTAAATGAGCAGTAGATTTTACGCCTAATCTGCCAAAATTTATTCGATATATTTGTGACCTAAACAAAAGCTAAGAGATGATTAAGGAGTGGTTTAAAAATTGGTTCGATTCGCCCTATTATCATATACTTTATCATCAGCGTAACGATGCCGAGGCAGAGTTATTTATAGATAATTTATTGGCCTATTTGCAACCAGAACCAGAGGCTAGTTTCCTTGATATTGCTTGCGGAAGAGGCAGACATGCCATCTATTTAAACAAAAAAGGGTTTTCGGTTACTGGCGTCGATTTGTCTGAATCGAACATTTTATTTGCACAAGAATTTCAACAAAAAAATCTCCATTTTTTTGTGCACGATATGCGTAATGCCCTCACTGGAGAATCTTTCAATACCATTTTTAATCTGTTTACTAGTTTTGGTTACTTCGATACTTTTGACGATCATTTGCTTGCATTGAAGCAGTTTAATCGGTCTGCAAAGCCCAATGGAACGTTGGTATTAGATTATTTTAATACGACCAAAATAATGAAGCATTTGGCTCCCACAGCTTTTAAAACTATTCAAGAAATTGATTTCAGTATTTCTAAAGAAGTACTTAATAATCAGATTGTAAAGACCATTGCGTTTAGTGATAAGGACATAAATTATTCCTTTAAAGAACAAGTAAAAGCTTTTCTTATAGCTGATTTTGAGAAATTATTTGCACAAAGTGGATGGATTATAGAAGATTGTTTTGGAGATTATGAGTTGAATCCCTTTGACGAAGAGCGTTCAGACCGCTTGATATTTATTTGTAAAAAAGCCCTATGATAAATCAACTTCTTCAGCTAGATCAACTCTGGTTTACTGCCATCAATCAAGGTCTAGCCAATCCGGTATTTGATGTGCTTATGCCCATTCTTAGAAACCGCATAACCTGGCTACCATTATACCTATTGCTTACTTATTTTGCCATCAAAAAATTTGGTCGGGTTGGTGGCTTTATGCTGTTGTTTGGTATTTTATGTTTTGCAATAGCCGATTATTCATCGGCTAGTATACTTAAACCTTGGGTAGCTCGGTTGAGGCCCTGCAACACACCCGGATTGAGTGTACGTACGTTAATAGCTTGTGGTACAGGTTATAGTTTTCCTTCATCGCATGCGGCTAACCACTTTGCATTGGCAGTTTTTTTTGCAATGTTGTTCGGTAGGTATTTTAAATGGGCTATTGTATGGCCTTTATTTTGGGCTTTTTCTATTGCCTTTGCACAGGTATATGTGGGCGTACACTTCCCCATTGATGTAATTAGCGGAGCCTGTATAGGGTCTCTCATAGGCATAGCTTTGAGCTATATTTTTAAACACTTTTTTTCAACTGAGTTATGGAAATCTGGAAAGTAGTATTGCTATTTAGTAGTGCCTTATTGGGCGGTTTAACCGTTTTTCTTTCGAAACAAATTAGTGCCAATGGGCTTAAACTTATTTTATCTTTTAGCGGAGCCTATTTATTTGCAATTACTGTTTTACATTTAATTCCGGAGGTATACATAGGTGGTACAGCTAGTATTGGCTTATATATTTTAGGTGGATTTGTGTTTCAAATTATTTTAGAACAATTTTCTGAGGGCATTGAACACGGACATATACATATACACAAGCACGCTCAGAATACTTTTCCTATTGGTGTAATGTTGAGTTTGTGTATTCACGCATTTTTTGAAGGTATTCCTTTAGTAAGTGGTGGAGGTAATGAATTGGTATTTGGTATAGCTTTGCACCATTTACCAGCCGCTTTTGCTTTGGGTACGGTATTATTACATCACAAAATATCGGGCTACCTCTTATTGGCTTATTTAATTTTATTTGCCCTTATGTCGCCATTAGGTTATTTAGTAGGGGCACAAGCACAAGCCGGTAGTATTAGCGCTTGGATACGCCCCATTATGGCTATTGTAATAGGCATGTTTTTACATATTTCCACCACCATTTTATTCGAATCGAGTGTAGATCATCGATTTAATTTTAAGAAAATGTTAGCGGTACTATTGGGTTTGGCAGGAGCCATTTTGGGTTTTAGCTTTAGCCTCTAAATTTATCTAGTAAATCGCAGAGTTTAGCTGCTTCATCTACTGTTAAATTTTCTTTTAATAGTTCATCCATATCCATAGCTACATCTAATTCTTGTAAAATAGCTAAGCCTTGTTTAGAAATAAGTATATCTACTGCTCGGCGATCTTTTTCGTTCGCCATTCGGCTTAGTAAGCCTTTTTTGTGTAAGCGTTCTACAATTCTAGAGGCGTCAGACATTTTGTCTAACATGCGATCACGCAATAAATTTACTGTAGCTGGGTTAGGGAATTGCCCTCTAAGAATGCGTAAAATATTGTATTGTTGGAGTGTGATATCTTGATCGTCTAAACGCTCTTTTAATAAATTAGTAATCCAACCATAGGTATACAATATATCTACAATAGCTTTATGGTAGTTGCTAGTAAATTTGCTTGAGGATATTTCGTCTTCTAATTTCATAATGTTATGCAATTTTAATAAAAAATTTAATTAAAAAGATAATTTAATAAATTTTTTAGAAAATAAGAAGTAATTTTTTACTTCGATGAAGTAAGATTGACTTCATTTTTATAAGCTTTTGATGGGTATTTTACCCTTAAAATGAGCTTTTAAATGTACTCCATCACCATGAACAGTCCACACTTCAGTGGGTTTTACTAGGTCAATCATTTTTAGTATATCGTTCCAGTCTACATGGTCGGAAATAAGAAGTTGCAAATCGTTCTGATTTTGTAAGTTTTTCCAGCCCGATGCAAATGCTCTACACACATTGGTGGCCCTGGCATAGCTTTTAAAGGTAATTGGGGGAACTAAGTATACATAGTTTTTTTCTACCTCCTTCATCATTTTACGGGTATATAGCTGGTATTTGCCGAGGTATATGTTCCATTTTTCGTGTAATTGGTGCAAAGGTAGTATTTGGAAATGAACGGCCACTTTTCGGTCGGGACAATGGTCGTTTATTAAACGGGTTAAACGCTGGGCTTTGCCTAAAGAATAAGTGCCTAGAAGTACGTTTTCTGTATGTTCATTTAGTTTTTTTATTTCTTCAATGGGGTTGGGGTGTTGGGTATCCGGATGTGCAAAGGTTGTTTCGGTAATCAATACATCGGCTTTAATAAATTCTATTGCTGTGCAGGTGGCATCACCTTGCAATTTATAATCGCCGGTATAGAGGTAGCGTGTATTTTTATACTCCAAAAGAATTTGTGCAGAGCCTAAAATATGTCCTGCTGAGTGAAAAGAAACGTTGACGCCATTTAGTTCAAAAGATTCACCATAGGTTTTTAATGTAAATGCACCTCCTGCCGATTTTTTGTAGCGTAAACGCATAATATCGGCTGTTTCTGGAGTACAAAACACGTGTTTATTATCTCTGCAAGCATGGTCGCCATGGGCATGTGAAATAAGGGCTTGATCTACAGCACTGCTCGGGTCGAGGTAAAACAATCCATATGGACAGTATAAACCGTGCTCTGTGCGTATAATAAAATCAGCTAATATCATACTCCGCTACTGCCTATTAAAAATTGAGTATGAAGCGCTATAATTTGCGGAATGAGTAGGTGTTTTTCGTCGTTTAAAATTAGGAAATTAGCTAATTTGACCTTCTCCTCATCGGGCAATTGATTGGCTATGCGTGCCCTAATTTGCGCTTCACTGCTTTTATCTCTGTTTAATAGGCGGTTTATTCTCAATGCTATGGGCGATTCTACTAAAATTGTGTAATCACATTGTTTATACGAACCACTTTCTATAAGCAGGGCGGCTTCCTTAAGTATATAGGGTGTATGTTGTCGACTACACCATTTCTCAAAATCGGCTAAAACTACCGGATGCACGAGCGCATTTAATTGCTGTAAGGCATTTTCATCATTAAAAACTTTATTAGCTACATACTTGGTATCAAGTTCGCCTTTGCTTGTAAATGTAGCGGTACCAAAAGTGGTTATTAATTGCTGTTTTAAATCTGAATTAGTGGCCATTAGCGTTTTTGCCGCTTGGTCGGCATAATATACAGGTACTCCCAAGAGGGCAAATATCTCACAAATGGTGCTTTTCCCTGTTCCAATTCCGCCGGTTATTCCAATTTTTAACATCAGCGATAAATTAGTAAATCAACGGTTTGAGGTTCTGTTCGAATGATGCGTACAAAGTTTGGTATTTTTCCAAATTTTATGGGTAAAGCAGTATTTTTTTCAGGATTCCAGTTTTCCAAGTCTATGTAAACTTCAAAATCGGCAGTGCTAATTTTGCTGTAGTTGGTTAGTGCTACCAATACTTGTGTATGTACTTTTGCAGGTATTAGGGCAACGTTGGGGTGTTTGCTATTGTTTTTAATGCGAACGGGTAAGTTGAGATCTTTTTCTGTAAATCTACTTATCGGAATAGTAGCCAATACTTGTTTCGGATACAAACTAACATCCGAGTCTATGTCTTCTAAGCTTACCCATTGAGCAATGGGCGTATTTACATTTCTTTGTTCGAGCAAATTGGTATATACTGCTTTAATCTTGCTTAGTTTCGCTGCCGGTCCGCTAAGTGTAACGGTATTAGGTTGAAGTTTAATGCTTGCCGAAAATCCATAAAATCGCTCAAAAGCAATCTTGGAGCGAAATAAAACAGGAACTACTTTTGTTTCGATATTTTTTGTTCTAAACGAAATTTTAGATGGAAAAATAGATAGGATGCGAAGATTTTTACCAAATTGTTTGTTGAATCTATCTAATAGGGTATCTAGCTCAATATCGGCTTGTATAGTACTAAGTTTTACTGTTAGTACCGGGGTAGGTTTTAGTGCGTGAAATAAATAATCCCAGCCAGTGCCTAGCACTTTTACGCTAAACGTATCGGTTCGGAAACTTTTAGTAGAAATTGAACGGCTAAATCGAAGGGCAATGCTACTCTGGTATGCGTAAGGTTTAGATAGCGAAATGAAAACCCATAAGCACAACGCCACAAGCAAAGAGCTTAAGAAAATGTTGAATTTTCTTTTTTGGACTTTGGTTATTAGATTCCAGGGCATGCTCAAAAGTAAGAAACATATTTGTACCCCGAAACTGGGGCATTAAAAAAGCCACTCCGATGTGTTGGTGTGGCTTTTTCATAGATTGGTGTTGTAAATTATTTACCGATTGCTTTTGAGGCATCTAATGAAACAGCCGATTTGTCGAAACGAATTTTAGTGCCACCTTCCACTTCAATTACAAAAGTAGTCTCGTTCATATCAACAATTTTACCGTGAATTCCGGCGCTTGTTACCACTTTATCAGCTTTTTTAAGTTCTTCTATAAACTTTTTGTGATCTTTTGCTTTTTTCATTTGCGGTCTAATCATGAAAAAATAAAATACCACAATAATTAATACAATTGGTAAAAATTGCATAATGGGGTTAGCTGCTGTAGCTTGTAATAAAATTGAGTTTAGCATCATGTTTACTTGTTTTTAGGTTTTACATTACCCACTAAGTGCAACTCTTCGTTGCCTTTAAAGGTATTGGTTGTTAAGGTTATGGTTTTGTTTTGCATGCCCGATTTTCCGGTGCTGTTAAACACCACATGAATGATGCCTGTTTTGCCCGGAGCAAGGGGTTTTTTGGGATATTCGGGCACGGTGCAACCGCAGGTAGCGGCGGCACTGCTAATTATTAAAGCCGTTCTGCCTGTATTGGTGAAGAAAAAGTCGTACACCACCTTATCGCCTTCATTCACTTGGCCAAAATCGTGAGATTCTTTCGCAAAAGTCATAACAGGTGCCGTAGCCTTATCTATTGTAGATTTGCCCTCGGTGCTGTTAGATGACGAGCATGCGCTAGTCAATACGGCAATAAATAGGATTAGGGTAAACTGTTTCATATCTTAATTTAATAAGCCTCGGCCTACTTTTAGCACTTGTTTGCTCTTTTTTAAGTCGTCTAAAATTTTATCTAAAATACCGTTTATAAACGAATTACTTTTTGGTGTACTGTAATCTTTAGATATTTCTATGTACTCGTTTATAGTTACTTTCACTGGAATTTCTTTAAAGTGCACCAATTCTGTAATAGCCATTTGCATTAGCAATACATCCATCAGGGCAATCCGTTCAGAATCCCAATTGGTTGTTTTTTTATCTATCAATTGTAAATACTCGTCTTGATGATTGATGGTTTTTTGCAATAAATCCAACACAAAATACCGATCTTCTTGTTCATCTTGTAGCAATGGAGCCAAGGAATTTTCCAGAGGGCTACTACCTGTAAAGTTCTTTAAGGTTTTAGCCATCATGCCTTTAAGCACTTCTTTATCTACAGACCAATTGATGAATTTTTCTTCGAAAATTTGTTCGATAGCAGGTGTTTTAAGAATAATTTTTCTGAAAATATGGTTCATTACGTCTTTATCGGTAGCAATACTGTGTTCGCTTAGTTGCAAAAAAGAGGCATATTCGGGTGCAGATTTTAACAGAGAAAATATGGTTTTATCAATACTTGGCTCAAAACTCCAATTTACCTTGTGGTCTTTTATGCCTTGTAAGTAAGCAGGGTGATTGCGTAGGGCACTTATAAATAAGTTCTGATTCAATTTTGTAGGAGCATCTAAATCTTCGGCACTTGGGAGGTATTTATTTGCTCTATCTTCGGCATCTGTGCTACTATAATCGGCCACCGAAATGAGTAAAGATAGGGTGTAGAAATACATTTCATTTACCGATTCTATAAGGTTTATCAAGGCTTTTTCGAAAGATTTTAATTCTTTGTTTTCGGCCTGGTGGTACGCATATAGGGTTTGTAATACTTTTACTCTCAGTTGCCTTCTGTTTAACATAATAAAGAACGATTTGGTTAAAATTAACCGGGTGTAATTTTTAGAAACTTGCTTTTATCTTCTTGATATCTTCAATGCGTTTTTCGGCAATTTTATTGGCCGCTTCGTTAGTTGGTATATTTTCTATTTTCGATTTTTTTAATACGTTACGGGTGGCATCGTAAATGTTTTCGGCCAATTGCATGGTTCTCTTTTTGCTATAACCGGCAATTTCTGAATAACAATTAATTAAGCCACCTGCATTAATTAAATAATCGGGGGCATATAAGATGCCTTTGGCCAATAGGAGTTTTCCGTGTACTGATTCGTCGGCCAATTGATTGTTTGCCGCTCCAGCAATAATAGAGCAGTTTAAGCGCTCAATAGTTTCGGTATTTACGGTAGCACCCAAAGCACAAGGTGCATAAATATCAATGTCTAAATCAAAAACAGAATTATTGGCCACAGCTTCGGCGCCATATTTTTTAGCTACTTGTTGTAATCGATCTTCGTCAATATCACTTACATAAACCTTAGCATTTTCTTCGCGAAGTAGCTGTACCAAATTTTCGCCCACATGGCCAATGCCTTGTACGGCTATAGATTTTCCAGCTAAACTATCGTTACCGAACTGCTCTTTTACACAAGCTTTAATGCCCATAAAAACGCCTTTTGCGGTAACAGGTGAGGGGTCTCCACTACCCCCTAATGATTCTGGAACGCCGGTAACATGTTCAGTTTCCATGCGAATGTACTCCATATCCTTAGGGTTGGTGCCCATATCTTCGGCGGTAATAAAAGAGCCGTTTAAATTTTTTATGAATTTACCGTATCTACGCATCATAGCTTCGCTTTTATCGGCCCTGCTATCGCCAATAATTACCGCTTTACCACCACCTAAATTTAAGCCAGTAATGGCTGCTTTGTAGGTCATACTTCTCGATAGGCGCAATACATCGTGTAATGCATCTTGCTCATTTGCGTAGTTCCACATTCGGGTACCGCCTAATGCCGGGCCTAAGGTAGTATCGTGTATGGCAATAATAGCTTTAAGCCCAGTTTCGGCATCGTTGCAAAAAACAACATTTTGGTGCCCAAATTGGCTCATTTGTTCAAAAATGGAAAGCGTATTTTTGGTGTTTGATGACATGTGTTCGAATGATATCGTTCGGTAAAAGTAGTAAAATTTAAACAAGATTTCGGTTTAATACAGGACTTTATAGCTGTAGAAAAATCTGTACTTTTATGCCGTATGAAAGACCTAGCCTATCTCAACAAGTTCTTCTTAAAATACAAATGGAGGCTTATACCAGGAATTATTTTTGTAATAATTGCCAACCTTTTTGCTGTTTTGCCCGCACAAGTTATTAGAACTACTTTTAATTTGGTAAGTGATAATATTGCCATTTATCGACTTTTTTCAGGTTTCGAGCGGCAAACCATTGTGCTGCAGCTTTTCGGTTATAGCGTACTCTTTTTTGGGGTGGTAGTATTGCTTTTGGCGCTAATTAGAGGACTTTTTTTATTCTTTATGCGTCAAACCATTATTCTCATGTCGCGACATATAGAGTATGATTTAAAGAATGAGATTTATAGTCATTACCAGTCCTTGTCCTTAGCTTTTTTCAGAAAAAATACAACTGGCGATTTAATGAATAGGGTGACCGAAGATGTGAGCCGTGTGCGTATGTATTTAGGCCCAGCTATTATGTATTCCATCAATACTGCTGTGTTATTCCTTTTAGTTATTTATGCCATGGTTACGGTAAATTTAAAATTGGCCATTTTAAGCCTTTTACCTTTGCCATTTTTAGCATTAACCATTTATTTGGTAAACAACATCATCAATAGCCGTAGCGAACGCATACAAGCGCAACTCTCCAACTTATCCTCCTTTGTACAAGAAACCTTTTCGGGCATTCGCTTAATTAAAGCCTATGTGAGAGAAAAAGAAGTAGCAGGTCGGTTTACCGAATCGAGTTTAAACTACCAACGCAATTCTATGGATTTGGTAAAAGTGCAAGCCTTTTTTTACCCCATTATGTTGCTACTAGTAGGTTTAAGTACCATCATTACGGTTTACGTCGGCGGTTTTGAAGTCATAAATGGAAACATCACCGCTGGTAATATTGCAGAGTTTGTAGTGTATGTCACTCAACTTACTTTCCCAGTAATGTCGTTAGGTTGGGTAACTTCCCTCATTCAACGGGCAGCAGCTTCCCAAAAGCGCATCAATCAATTTTTACACACCGAGCCAGAGATTAAGACCGGACATATCAATATTAATTTGAAGGGCAATATTCGCTTCGAAAACGTAAGTTTTACCTATCCAGATACCGGAATACAGGCACTTAAAAACCTGAATTTTGAACTTAAGCAAGGAGAATTATTAGCTATTATAGGCAAAACGGGCTCTGGTAAATCGACCTTAGCTAATTTATTGATGCGTATGTACGATGTAGATGCTGGAGAAATATGGGTAGAAGAACAGCCCATTCAAATGCTTAATCTGGTTCAATACCGCAGCCAATTAGGTTTTGTACCTCAGGAGGTGTTTTTATTTTCTGATACCATTGCCAATAATATTGCATTTGGCTGCAGTGCCACCTTGCCCGAAATAGAAACAGCCGCCAAGCAAGCCGCCGTACACGAAAATATAAGTAATTTTGATAAAGGGTACCAAACGCAATTGGGAGAGCGTGGTATTACTTTATCGGGTGGACAAAAACAACGAGTTTCTATTGCTAGGGCCTTGGTTAAAAAACCTTCATTATTAATTTTAGACGATTCTTTATCAGCCGTAGATACCCGAACTGAAGAGCAAATTTTGAAAAATTTGAATCACTTTAACAAGCACAGTACTACGCTTATTATTGCACACCGAATTTCTAGTATTAAGCAAGCAAACCAAATTTTGGTATTAGATGTCGGCGAAATTATTGAATCGGGTAACCACGATCAGTTACTCTCTCAAAAAGGGTTTTATTACGAACTTTACCAAAAGCAATTGTTGGAAGAAGAAATAGCAGAACACTAATTAAATTGTGTTTTTCTTTTTTTGGAAATTTCTATATTTATACTTTATATTTACGTTAAGCAATAAGAACATACTACCAATGGGAGATTTTGACAACAGAGAACGGGAAGAAGTTTTTTCAAAAAAAGTAAGAGCGGGCAAACGCACCTATTTTTTCGATGTAAAAGCCACACGTTCTAACGATTATTACGTGACCGTAACAGAGAGCAAAAAAAGATTAGAAGATGGCGTGTTTATTAAACACAAAATCTTTTTGTACAAAGAAGATTTTGAAAAATTTGCCGAAGGCTTCAAAGAAACAATTGATTATGTGAAAGCAAATCAAGAAGTGGTAGAAAAACGCTATGAATACAACGAAAATGCAGTTGAAGCTACCAAAGTAAGCGACGACGATTTTAACTTCGAAATTTAATCAACCTTAATTATTCACAGAGGCTGTTCCCCAAAGAACGGCCTTTTTCTGTTTCTAAGCTTTATAAAACGGGCATTATTTGCTAAATTGCCCCAAATTTTATAACACACATGGCATTACAATGCGGAATTGTTGGCTTGCCCAACGTCGGAAAATCGACTTTATTTAATTGTTTATCTAACGCAAAAGCACAAGCGGCAAACTTTCCGTTTTGTACCATAGAGCCCAACGTGGGGGTTATTACTGTGCCCGATGAACGTCTAACTAAATTAGCTGAATTGGTAAAGCCACATCGTATTTTACCCAACACCATAGAAATTGTAGACATTGCTGGTTTGGTAAAAGGAGCCAGCAAAGGGGAGGGTTTAGGTAACCAATTTTTGGGAAATATTCGTGCTACAGACGCTATTATACACGTTTTACGTTGCTTTGATGATGGAAATGTAATTCACGTTGATGGCTCTGTTGATCCCATTCGTGATAAAGAAATTATTGATACTGAATTGCAATTGAAAGATTTAGATACAGTACTTAAAAAAATACAAAAAGTAGAAAAGCAAGCTAAAACGGGCAACGATAAAGATGCTAAAAAAGCCTATGAAATAGCTCTAATAGCGAAAAGTCATTTAGAATCGGGCAAATCGGTGCGTACCGCACCTATTAGTGTGGAAGATATGGACTACTTAGCCGATTGCTTTTTGCTAACCGCTAAGCCCGTATTATACGTTTGTAATGTAGATGAAGGCTCGGTAACTAAGGGCAATGCCTACGTAGAGCGTGTAAAACAAGCGGTAAAAGAAGAAAATGCCGGAGTGTTAATTATTTCGGCCAAAATAGAATCGGAAATTGCCGAATTAGAAAGCTACGAAGAGCGTCAACTATTTTTAGAAGATTTAGGTTTAACCGAATCGGGCGTAGCCAAACTTATAAAAGCGGCCTATTCTTTGCTAAACCTTGCCACTTATTTTACAGCTGGGGTGCAAGAGGTAAGAGCATGGACCATTGAAAAAGGATGGACAGCCCCACAGGCTGCTGGTGTTATTCATACCGATTTTGAAAAAGGTTTTATACGTGCCGAAGTCATAAAATACACTGATTATATCGCACTAGGATCTGAAAATGCCTGTAAAGAAGCAGGAAAATTAAACGTAGAAGGTAAAAGTTACCTCGTGGCCGATGGTGATGTGATGCATTTCCGCTTTAATGTTTAATTGTACCTTTATCTAAACCTTTTAACCTGTACCCATAGTTCAATGGATAGAATTGCAGATTCCGGTTCTGCAGATGGGGGTTCGAATCCCTCTGGGTACACAAAAACACATATCATGGAACCAAAAGATAGCAACGGAAATATCCTACAAGCCGGCGATTCGGTAGTGGTGACACAAACCCTCAAGGTGAAAGGCTTTTCGAGTGGTATTAAACGGGGCACCGTGGTAAAAAATATACGTTTAACCGACGACGAAGATTCCATTGAAGGTAAAGTAGAAGGGTCGGTTATTGTAATAAAAACCTGTTATTTGAAGAAAAAGTAATTAGCCTACAAAGGTCCGAAAGGTGAGGTTAATTCTTGGCTGTTTAATTTTTGTGCTTTTATTTAGTCTGTGCAACCAATAGGTTTGAGTCTCGTTTTTCATTAGCAACAAACTCCCGTTTTCTAAATTTAGAGATACCATTTGACCACTATTTTTGTGTTTAAAGCTAAATTTTCGTTCTGCACCTAAACTAAGTGAAGCAATACAGCTTTTTTTACCCAAAGATTTTTCGTCATCGCTGTGCCAGCCCATGGCCTCATCACCAGAATGATACAAATTAAGTAAGCATGAATTGTAGCTAAAACCACTTGTATCTTCCACTACTTTTTTCAATTCAAGCAAGTCTTGAGTCCAGGGCAAAGCCACTTTGCTAACATTGGAATAGGCATATGAATAGCCTAAATCGCCATACCAAGCAACTTTTCGTTTGGTAATGTATTGCTTGCCAAAAATACGAACCTTATCATTTTTCCAGTCAATAGTGTTTACTAATTGGTGGTAAAATTGATCGGCAAGTTTAGATGAAAGCACTGGGCCAAAATAATTAACGGTGCCGTCATTGGGTAATAGATTTTGCTCAGTATCTAGGCCAAACAAATTCATTTTAGTTTCCCATCATGCGAATAAAAGAAGCTATTTTCGCCTTCATTTCGCCACGATTTACAATAAAATCTAGAAAGCCGTGCTCTAGCACAAACTCCGATGTCTGGAATCCCTTAGGCAAATCTCGTTTAATAGTTTCTTTAATAACTCTTGGGCCAGCAAACCCAATTAAGGCCCCAGGTTCAGCTATATTAATATCGCCGAGCATGGCATAAGAAGCGGTTACCCCACCCGTGGTTGGGTCGGTTAATAAAGAGATATAGGGAATTTTAGCTCTGCTTAACAAAGCCAATTTAGCCGATGTTTTGGCCATTTGCATTAACGAAAAAGCCGCTTCCATCATGCGGGCTCCACCCGATTTAGAAATTAATAAAAACGGAATCTTATTTTTAATGCAATAATCAATAGAACGAGCAATTTTTTCGCCCACTACCGATCCCATAGAACCGCCAATAAAGGCAAAATCCATACAAGCTATCACTAAATCTTGCCCATCAATTTTTCCATGAGCAGCTCTAATAGCATCTTTTAAGCCTGTTCTTTTGGTGGTTTCGGCAATGCGATCGGTATACTTTTTACTATCCGTAAAATCTAGGGGGTCTCCAGAGGTTAAATTACCAAACAATTCTTTAAAATCATTGTGGTCAAACAATAGTTCAAAATATTCTCTAGACCCAATACGTAAATGGTGATTGCAATACTGACAAACGTGTAAATTATCTACTTGCTCTTGATAGTGAAGCGCTTTTTTACAGGATGGACATTTTTCCCAAATACCGTCAGGAGCTTCTAATTTATCTTCTGTAGACGTATGAATACCCTTTTTATCTCTTTTAAACCAAGCCATATTCCGATTAATTGAGCTACAAAGTAACAAAAAAATAAGAAATCATACCGCTTTAAATTTCTAAATGCTGCAATATTAATCGCCATTTTTATCCGTTATATAGCCAAAATGCGTATTTTTGGGCGATATAATTTTCCCTTAATAAAAAACCATATGAGCTTAAAAAATTTTACCGGAGTGTTAGTAGGCGATGCCATTCAAGAACTATTTGAAGTTGCCAAAAAACATCAATTTGCCCTGCCGGCTGTAAACGTAATTGGAACCAATTCTATCAATGCAGTCATGGAAACTGCCAAAGCGGTAAAATCGCCAGTTATTATCCAGCTATCAAACGGTGGGGCTCAATTTTATGCCGGTAAAACATTAAGCAACGAAAATCAACAAGCTTGCATATTGGGCGCAATTTCTGCTGCCGAGCATGTGCATTTATTAGCCGAACATTACGGTATTGCGGTAATTTTACATACCGATCATGCGGCTAAGAAATTATTACCTTGGATTGATGGTTTGTTAGATTATGGCGAAAAATTCTTCGCCCGTCATGGTAAACCTTTGTTTTCATCACATATGATTGATTTATCTGAAGAATCATTAGAAGAAAATATAGAAATATGTAAAACCTATTTAGCCCGTATGGCCAAAATGGGAATGACCTTAGAAATTGAATTGGGCGTAACTGGTGGCGAAGAAGATGGAGTAGATAACACAGATGTTGATAGCGCAAGATTATATACACAACCTTCTGAAGTAGCTTATGCCTACAAAGAGTTGAGCAGTGTAAGCAATAAATTTACTATTGCTGCTGCTTTTGGAAATGTGCACGGGGTATACAAGCCCGGAAATGTAAAACTACAACCCGTAATTCTTAAAAATTCGCAAGAATTTATCCGTCAAGAATTTTCCTTAAGTCCAGAAAAACCTATAAATTTTGTATTCCACGGTGGTTCTGGTTCCTCTCAAGAAGAAATTAGAGAAGCCATTTCCTACGGTGCCATTAAAATGAATATAGATACCGATATGCAGTGGGCCTATTGGGAGGGTGTGCTTGACTTCTACAAAGCAAAAGAAGCCTATTTACAAGCTCAAATAGGCAATCCCGAAGGTGATGATGTGCCAAACAAGAAATTTTACGATCCACGTGTGTGGTTGCGTAAAGGCGAAGAGCAATTTGTAACACGTTTAACGCAAGCTTTTGAAGATTTAAATTGCCTAAACGTAAACGATAAACTGTAATGTCTATACTCGTAAATAAAGTAGATTCTAAACTTGAATTAGCCCATGTCTTCGAAATTCGTAGAGAGGTTTTTGTAGACGAGCAAGACTGTCCACCCGAATTGGAGTGGGAGTTTGAAGAAGAATCTACCCACTTTTTAGCCAGATTAGACGAATTGCCCGTGGGAGCAGCCCGTTGGCGCAAAACTGATAAGGGATATAAATTGGAGCGCTTTGCAGTGGCCATGGCTTATAGAGGCAAGGGCGTTGGACAAGCTTTGGTAACCGCGGTATTAGCCGATTTGCCAAAAGAGGCAACCTACGTTTACCTCCATGCACAAGTAAAGGCTATGGGTTTATATACCAAATTTGGCTTTATTGCCGAAGGCCCACAGTTTGAGGAAGCCGGAATTCAGCATTTTAAAATGGTGTTAAAAGGCTAAATCCGATTTTTTTATTGTTCGTCGCCCCTTATTTTCACTTTTACCCCGTCTAAACTTTCGTTTATTCGCAATTGACAGGCAAGGCGGCTATCAAAGCCGGCATCGGGTAAGGTATCTAGCATGTCCAATTCAGCATCTTGTGCCTCGGGTAATTGCTCTAAACCTTCTAGTACTTGTACGTGGCAGGTGGCACAAAGCGCCATACCGCCGCAAGTAGCCAAAATGTGATATCCCGAAGCTTTAAGGGCTTCCATGAGGTTTAAATTGATATCCGTAGGTAATTCAATTACTTGGGTAGCGCCATCTCGATCTTCAATAGTTACATTAATCATCATATTAGAATGCATTTACGCCGTAAACGGTGGTGTATTTAAAACTTAATTTTTGATCGGGGTATACAAATTTAAAGGCACTTTGTACCATTAATGCCGCTTCGTGGAAACCACACAAAATCAATTTCAATTTTCCAGGATAGGTATTGATGTCGCCAATAGCGAAAATACGCTCTACATTAGTCGAATAATCAAAGGTATTAACCTCAATGGCTGATTTATCAATGTTTAAACCCCAGTTCGCTAGCGGGCCTAATTTAGGGCTTAAACCGAAGAGCGGAATTAAGTAGTCGGTTTCTAAGATTTTCTCTTCTTTATCTTTTCCAACCAGGGTAATCGATTCGATATGCTTGTTTCCGGAAATGCTTAATACGTTCGATTGCAATACCAAATTGATTTTGCCTTCTTTGGCTAAGTCAAATACTTTTTCTGCCGAATCGGGCGCACCACGGAAGGTATCGCCACGGTGTACTAAGGTTACTTTTTTGGCTACATCGGCTAGGTAAATCGTCCAATCTAACGCAGAGTCGCCACCGCCTGCTAATACAATGTTTTTATCGCGAAATTGTTCGGGTTGTTTTACCATGTAGGCTACTCCTTTGCCTTCAAAATCTTCTAAACCTGTAATTTCGGGTTTACGGGGCTCAAAACAGCCTAATCCGCCCGCAATGGCTACCACTTGGCAATGCACCGCTGTTCCTTCGTTGGTGCGTACAATATACGAGCCATCGGCTTGTTTTTCTAATTCTTCTACCCGTTCGCCCAGGGTAAAGCCTGGCTCAAACGGATCAATTTGCTCTATCAACCTATCGATAAGTTCTTGGGCTTTAATTTCAGGATAACCCGGAATATCGTAAATGGGTTTTTGAGGATAAATTTCGGATAGTTGACCGCCAATTTGCGGTAATGCATCAATTAAATGGCAACGCATTTTTAATAATCCAGCTTCGAAAACGGTGAATAAGCCAACCGGACCGGCTCCAATAATGCAAATATCTGTTGTAATCATTTTTATAGGGTGTTCGTATCTAAATTAGTATAAATGGTGTTTAAAATTCGTTTCAAGTCTGTATAATCTTTTTCACTCAAATTTTCCCAGGCCTTCATACGTATTTCACCCATTTTTGGGCTCCATTCGGCCGCTTTATTTTTTCCGATGCTTGTTAAATGCACGGTAAAGCTACGACGATCAGTCGGATTTATACGACGCTCAACTAGGTCTTTTTTGCACAATAAATCGATAATTCGGGTAAGTGTAGGATGATCTTTTCCTAAAAGGTCGGCCAATTCACTTTGGTTGAGGTGCTCTTGTTCTTTTAAGTTTTTGAGTACCAGCCACTGGTCTACTGTAATATCAAATTGTTGGGTATTGAATTCACGTTGGGCATATTGCTTTACCTTTCGTGCCGTTCGGTCGAGTAAATGTGAATAGGCGTAAAACGGATCTGTTGACATAGCAATTATTAGTACAACAAATATCTTAATTATTGTTGAAATAAAAAAGCCCCGACATTGCCGGGGGCTTTTTTATTTAGATTTTGTAAAAATTAGTTTTCTGTTTTTTCGCGGATAAACTCAACCACAAATGGAGTGGCTACGAATAGCGATGAATATGTTCCGAAAATAACACCAATTAACATGGCAAAGGAGAATCCTCTTAATATCTCTCCACCAAAAATGAAGATTATAATTAATACCAACATGGTACATAAACCAGTTACTACGGTGCGACTTAGCGTGCTGTTTAGAGCATTGTTAATTACCGATGGTAGGTTTTCGTTTTTGGTGTGGTGTTGGTTGATGTATTCTCTCACACGGTCGAATACTACAACGGTATCGTTAATAGAATAACCCATAACGGTTAAGATTGCTGCAATAAAGGCTTGATCGATATCTAATGAAAATGGCAATACGCCGTTTAACAAAGAGAATAAAGCCAATAAAATAAGCACATCATGCGCCAAAGCTACAATGGCCGCTAAACCAAATTGCCACTTTCTGAAACGAATTAAAATGTATAGGAATACCACTAAGATGGCAAATAATACGGCATAAATAGCCGAGACTTTAATGTCATTTGCAATAGTTGGTCCTACTTTTTGTGAATCTTTAATTTCAAATTCAGAGCTAATTTTCTTTAATCCGGCAGTTAATTTTTCGTTAGCAGTAGCATCTGCATTTTCCGAATTATCGTCTACCAAGTACGAAGTGGTAATTTTAACCTCATTGCTCGATCCAAAGGTTTTTACTTCTGGGGCCGTACCAAATTCTTCTGTTAATACTTTACGAACATCGGTAGTTTTCACTTCTTCTTTAAATTCTACAAAATAGGAGCGACCACCTTTGAAATCAACACCTAAGCTAAATCCACGGGTAAACATGGAAATTATTCCGGCTATAATAATTACACTTGAGAAAACATAGAATTTTCTACGGCCAGTAATAAAATCAAATTTTGAATCTTTAAATAAGTTTTGAGTGGCTTTAATAGAAAAGCTGATGTTTTGGTTCTTGCTCAACATCCATTCGAAAATTAATCGAGTAATAAAAATGGCGGCGAAAAGAGAGGTGATAATACCGATCATTAGGGTAGTGGCAAATCCTAAAATTGGACCGCTACCAAAAATGTATAAAATTAAACCGGTTAAGAACGTGGTGATGTTTGAATCTAAAATAGATGACATCGCTTTTTTGAATCCTTCGGCAATAGCTAATCTCAGGCTTTTCCCGGTGGCCATTTCTTCACGCACCCTTTCATAAATGAGCACGTTTGCATCTACCGACATACCTAGGGATAATACGATACCTGCAATGCCAGGTAAAGTTAATACAGCGCCTAATGATGCTAATACACCCATTAAGAAGAATAAGTTGATTAATAAAGAAACATTGGCTACCCACCCTGCCTTGTTGTAGTAAAGGGCCATAAATAATAGGATGGCCGCAATGCCAGCCAAGGTAGAAATTAACCCACTATTAATTGATTCGGCACCTAATGAAGGACCTACAATATATTCACTCACAATTTTTGCTGGGGCAGGTAAACGACCTGCTTTTAATACGTTGGCTAAATCTTTGGTGTCTTCTACTTTAAAGCTTCCTGAAATGGACGAAACACCATTTGGAATTTCACCCTGGACCGTAGGAGCAGAGTATACATTGTTATCTAAAACAATAGCAACGCTTTTTTTATTATTGGGATCGGAAGATGCTAAGGCCGTAATGCTTTTCCATTCACGAGCACCTTCGGAGTTCATAACCATAACTACTTCCGGATTACCACGTTGATCGAAATCGTCACGGGCATCAGAAATTACATCGCCACCTAAAGCGGGTGTTCCGTCCACTTTACTTACTTTGATGGCATACAGTTCAAATACTTTACTTTCTTCTGATATTGGTTTTACTCCCCATAATAATTTAATACTAGCAGGGATAATTGATTTAATTGCTGGGCTGCTTAATAAGGCATTTACTTTAGCGGTATCTTTTTGAGCAACAAAACCAACTACCGGACCTGGACGCAAGGCTGTTTGGCCATCTTCGCCTTGGTATGTAGCTGGACTTAATAACGCAAATAATGGATTTTGTTTCGTTAATGCTGCTTGGTCTTGCGCTAATTTTGCATCTTTCTTCGTGGTATCTGTTTTACCCAATGCGGCTAATTTGCTGCTTTCTGGAGCTACTTTGGTAGTATCGGCGGTAGCAATTGGTTTAATGGTACTAGCGGCCAATTTATTAGCATTTTCTAAAAGTGGATAAATTTCGGTGTTATCATAGGTTTCCCAGAACTCCAATTTAGCCGAACCTTGTAAAAGTTTACGTACACGAACCGGATCGGAAACACCTGGCAGCTCAATTAAAATACGGTTAGAACCTTCTTGCAATTGAATATTTGGAGAGGTAACCCCAAATTTATCGATACGGGTACGAAGAATATTGAATGAACGCTCAATGGCACTATTAGATTCTTTAGTTAAGAATGCCAATACATCGGCATTGGAGGCGTTTATTTTAATATTTTGTGAATTTTCTTTGGTTGCAAAGAAAGGGGCAAGTGGCGCACCAGGACTTACTTTCTCAAATTCTTCACCAAATAGGCTAATAAAATCTTGGCGACTTTCTTTTAAACGACTTTCTGCATTGCGTAAAGCGGTATTGAAATTTACATCGGCTGGGTTATTTGCTAAGTTACGTACCAATTCGGTTAACGAAATTTCCATGGTTACGTTCATACCACCTTTTAAGTCCAATCCCAATGGAATTTCGCGTTGTTTGGCATACTGATAGGTAATGTATTTAACAGCACTGAAAACCGGCGTATTGGCTACAGAGTCTAAATATGTTTTTTCTTTGGTACCGTCGCCTTTGGCATAGGCTTTTGCGTCTTTCTCAACTTTTTGGGCAATCCATGTGAAAGATAGCGAATACAAACACGCAATGGTTAATGCGATGGTTACAAATTTTACTAGTCCTTTTCCTTGCATTTTGTTCTAAATTGTATTGTAGTGTGCGTTTAGCTATTTTTAATAAGACGGCAAATCTAACTATTTTTTTCTTAGCTAGGTAGCCGTTTTTTAGAAAGCATCGTGGTTTTTGTCAGAATCTTAAATTATCGCTTTTTATAGGTGATAAAAGTGTATGAATAGGCGTTTTTATCGTCTGCCTGGTGGGTTTCGGTTTCAATAGCTTCCCAAGTGCTCAGAGATGGGCTTTCAAAAAAAGTATCGGCTTCGAAACTATGGTGTACAATGGTGAAGTATATGGTGCTGATGAAAGGCATGGCTTGTTTAAAAATTTCGGCACCACCAATAATAAATGCCTTATTTTCATTGGCTACTAAATCGATGGCATCGGTTAGACTATTTGCTATTTCTACGCCTTCAATGCACAAGTCTGCTTGCCTGCTAATTACCATATTTCGTCTGTTTGGAAGTGCTCTTCCAATAGAATCGTAGGTTTTACGCCCCATAATAATGGGATGGCCGGTGGTAATTTCTTTAAAACGCTTTAAATCGGCTGGTAAGTGCCAAAGTAATTGGTTGTTTTTACCAATCCCACCCTGTTCATCAACCGCCACAACAAGTTCTAGTATAGCTGCCATATTAAATTGCTACCGGAGCTTTAATGTGTGGATGTGGATCGTAATTTTCAAGTGTGAAATCTTCAAACTTAAAGTCGAAGATGTCCATTACTTTCGGATTAAGTTTCATACTAGGTAGTGGACGGATCTCTCTACTTAATTGTAAACTTGTTTGTTCTAAGTGGTTGTTGTAGAGATGTGCATCGCCTAAAGTATGTACAAAATCACCAGCTTGCAGGCCACATACTTGTGCCACCATCATGGTTAATAAAGCATAGGATGCAATATTAAAAGGTACTCCTAAAAATATATCGGCACTACGCTGGTATAGTTGGCAGCTCAATTTGCCATCGGCCACGTAAAACTGAAAGAAAGCGTGGCAGGGTGGGAGCGCCATATTTTCAATTTCGCCTACATTCCAGGCCGAAACAATCAATCTACGAGAATCGGGGTTGTTTTTTATTTGGTTTATTACCTGCTTAATTTGATCGATATGCTGGCCATTGGCTGTAGGCCAAGAACGCCATTGAGATCCGTATACAGGACCTAAATTGCCATTTTCGTCGGCCCATTCGTCCCAAATGCTTACGCCATTTTCTTTTAAATAGGCAATATTGGTATTGCCCTTTAAAAACCAAATAAGCTCGTGTATGATAGAACGTAAGTGACATTTTTTGGTAGTTACCAATGGAAAACCTTCTTGTAAATTAAAGCGCATTTGGTAGCCGAATACGCTAATGGTACCCGTTCCCGTTCTGTCGTGTTTTTGTGTGCCCTCGTTAAGCACATGCTGCATCAAGTCTAAATATGCTTTCATTTTTTCTAGTTCTATGCAAATAAAATAAATGTATTTTTGGCATCCTAACATTGTTTATAAATAAACACCGATGTTTAGAAAATGATTTGTTTCCCAAACGCTAAAATTAATCTCGGTTTAACTATTACCGATCGTCGTGCTGATGGTTATCACAACCTAGAAAGCGTACTTTATCCTATTCAGTTACACGATGCCTTAGAGGTTGTTGAAAGCGACGAATTAAGTTTTACTTCTTCTGGCTTGGCTATCCCCGGTAATGCCGATAGTAATTTATGTGTAAAGGCCTATCATTTGCTTGCTGCCGATTTTTCCATACCGCCCGTACATATTCATTTGTATAAGCATGTACCAATTGGTGCGGGTTTGGGTGGTGGTTCTGCTGATGCGGCATTTTTTTTAAAACTAATGAATGATAAGTTCAAATTGAGTTTATCTGTTGAGCAATTAGAAGCCTATGCAAGTCGCTTAGGTGCAGATTGCCCATTTTTTATTAAAAATAAGCCGGCATTTGCTACCGGTATAGGCAATCAGCTTCAAGGTATTACGTTAGATTTAAGTTCCTATTACTTGGTTTTGGTCACTCCCGATGTGCATATTTCTACGGCTGAGGCTTATAGAGGCGTAAATCCAGCTACTCCAGTTTATAGTTTGCTTGAAAGCATTCAAAAACCCGTTTCGGTGTGGAAAAATTTTATCGCAAACGATTTTGAGAAACACTTATTTGAAGCTTATCCGCAAATACGAGCGCTTAAATCGTCTTTGTACGAAGCCGGAGCGGTGTATGCGGCTATGACAGGTAGCGGTTCGTCGGTAGTTGGAATTTTTGAAAAACCTGTAGTGTTAACCACCTTGGAGAAAAAGGCTCAGGTGTACTATGGTGTTTAGTTAATATATTCTCTATCCTCGTGGCTTATATCCGATTCCTCTTTTTCATATTCCTCAAATTCGTTCGTTTCTTTCGGTTTTTTGCCCAATTTTCCCATTAAAAAACCAATTAGCCATCCTGAAAAAAACATCGTGCCTAAAATTACCAGTTTCGAAATCTTGGTGTCTCCGAAAAACCAAAAATTCACTTCTTCTGTATTGTTCATAGCCACAATGGTTACCATTATGCTAATCAAAATGATAAAAATACTTTTTGCACTCATGTTAGTACGAATAATTTATACCAAATTCGAATATCGGTTTTTTAACCGATATTTCGTTTGTGAAAATCATCTTTCCGCCCACATTAAAGTTGGGTAGGTAGAAGCGTAGTAAATTTACGTCGGCCCGTAATTCAAAGCCATAGCTACGTGGAACGAAGGCTTTGTTTGCAGCTATATTTTCATAATCGGCAAAAAGAGCCGCTCTAATTCGTTTGATATAGGCCAAACTACCAATTTCCCAATCGGGATAGGCAATGGGAAAACGGTAATCTAATAGCAGTGTATTCTTTAAAATTTCTGTATTGATGAGGTTGTTGTAACCACTTATGGTTGGGATATTTAGAGCGTAATCATAAGCTGTTCCACTTATACTTTGAGTGTTAAAACTTGCCGAAAAACTATGATTAAGTCCTAATCCGGGAGTAAAGAACAAGCTTTGTGTGCTTATTAGTTTACCCTCTAAGTTCTTATCAAAAGGTAAGTGCTCGTATGCTATTAAAAAATTCTGACCCCATCTAGGTGCCAAATCTCGTGTACTTCGCCTCGTATTTTGATTTAGATAAATACTGTACTGCATGGGGAATGCTAGTGAATTAGATAGCGTTACACCTGCTGGTAACCCGGTAATATGATTTCTTGCTGTATAGCTTGTAGCTAGTTCAATACCTACATTTCCGTGTTTATCAAGGTGATTGAATGCAAATGGTAAGCTTATGCTGAATTCGCTCACTTGTTCTCTCCAAGTAATGGGAGCATTGTTGTAAACAGTCCTTCGGGCTCTATCCTTAAAATCGAGTTTTAAAATAGGGTAGAGGGCCTTATAGGCGATTCCTGCCTGGTATTCACTTTTCCCTAAACCTTGGTTGTATACGTATCCTGCGTAAAAATCTACGGTATTCATCAAATTGTTCGATACGGCTTTTATGCCCAAATTCAATTCGTCGGTAAATTCGTTGTTGGCTATAATGGGTACAAAACTGTGGAAATTAAAGGCATGCGTCACCTGGCTATACCTTTCAGATGTAAATACGTTTTGAGGTACCTGTTTGAAATCAATTGGGGCGCCATCTTGTGATTTTAGGGGAGCAGCGTATTCAACAAAGGTATTTTTAATGGTGCTGATGGCTTGTGTTTTTACCGTATCTAGCGCAATTTCAGCAATATCGTGTCCTTGTGGTCCAAAATTGCTAAAAAGTACCTTTTTATTTTTTTCGTCGAAATAGGGGTAATAGGCACCAAATTTGGCAGTGCTTATTTGACTAACCCCGTTTGCGGATAGCTGATAAATATTATCGATGCCATTGTAATGGGCTTTAAACAAAATGCTATCCCCGGCATAGGTGGGCCTAGCTATAAAGGAAACTTCATGCGCTAATTTTTTACGTACAGCTTGGGTGTTTAAGTCAAGCTCCTCGATAGCTGTACCCTGTTGGTTTACTTTTAAATACACAATTTTGTTTCCTGAGGCGTGGTATTTTGGACTTTGCAGGATACTGAAGTCGGAATTAGTAAATTGCTTGAGTATTTTTCCGGTTTTAGCATCCAATTCTACCAAAGTCATTTTATTACTAAAATCAACCTGGATAGCGACAATTTTTTCGCCATTTGTAGACAAAGTAGGAGAGAATAGCCTCGTTTTATGCGTAATTTGAATGTATTTATGCGTTTTTAAGTCAAAAACGCAAATTACATTATACGATCGCTTAGAATAGCGTTCATCCACCCTTAGCTCATCCCAAACCACTTTAGTATTCATTACCTGCATATTGGGCTCTTGCTGTATGCCAATAGCTAGCAGCGACTTTTCTTTGCCGTTTTCATCGATTTGTACTAGCTGGCTGGTACGGGCTTTACTATGTTTTAATGCGATAATGGTTCTGTCGTAACTCCGTTGGGGTAATAAATAATCTTCGGCAAAATCAGCGTTTCGCTTGTTTAATGGGCTATATTCAGTATATTTAATACTGTTTAATTGATCCCTCCATAGTTGGGTGAGTTCGTTGTTGGTGGCTTTGTACCACATTTCTGTAGTTAAGCCGGTAAGTTTTTGGCTGGTTTTACTCAAATTGTATAAACGGAATGGATGATTAGCCATTTGGCGAAGAAGGGTGTCTAAAATAAAATCGCCATAATCTCTATGGAGTTTAGTAACCATAAAAAAGCCTAAGGGATAATAACCAGAAGTGAGGTCTTTGAGCGATCCCAAGTAGTTTTTGCCATAACTGTAGTGCTTGTTGCTGAGTAAATTGGCTCTCAAATATAAATTAAAGCTTGGCTGGCGCCCTCTGCCGGCTTCTGTTAACAGCGTTTCGCTAAGTACGGCATCACCCTCAAAAAACCATGCTGGAAGGCTCACGCCAAAGAAAGCAAAGGCTAAAGACTCGAAACCTGGAGCCTGAATGCTGCCTGTTAGCTTGTCTATTTGCACCACGTGCCTAAGTTCGTGTACGGCTAAGCTGTTCAGCCAATCTTGCGAATCGAACTCTTGGCTCGGAGTGGTGTAAAATTCTGAATGTCGTGGCGCCAGTTGTACAAATCCATTCGATTCCACAGTTTGGTTTTGAAGAATCACTGTAATGCGCTTTGGGTCTTTGTTTATCGATCTACTAACACGACCAATTATATGGTCTAAACTGTTGGCCATTCGTTGTGCTTCAAGCTCGAGTAGGGCGGGGTATAAAAGCTGAAAATGTTTGGTATTTATTTGCCTCCATTTTAACCCCGGGGGATTCTGTCCCGTGTCGAAAAGTTGAGCTTTTGCAGTATATAAATTTATACTTAATATAAATAAAGTTAAAATACTGATTATATGTATATTAAATATTTTATATTTTCTCAATTTGTACATTTACTATATATTTTAGTAAAAGATTTTATTATAATTAAATCTTTACTTTTTTATAATGATTTAATAAACTGATTTTCAGTTTATTAAAAATAAATTTTTTTTGTAAAATATTAAGTCAATTTTATATCATTTTTACTAAAAAGCGTATTTTACAAAGGTGCTAATATTTTCACAAATAGGCTATAATCATGAGCGAATTCCATACCAATTAAACTCTTTTACAGGCAAATTATTGCCCACTAATTTGCCTGTAAATTTTAGCTAATCACACCCAACTACTTGGTCGGAAAAGAGGGGGTAAACTCAAGTTATTAAAATTGAAAATTACTTCTCAAAACCCTACCCCCACCCTATGGCTAAGGGCCTTCATATTATTTTTTATTAGATATGATGGGCTTGTTTACGCAATCTTCGGTTTTCGATCTTATTTTTCACAATCGGAAAAAGAAAGATAGTGCTCAACACAATGCAGGCACCGGCATAAAACCCAATGGTCATTTGCTCCCGCTTACCAAATACGATGAAGGCCAATAGAATGCCGTAAATTGGTTCTAAATTGGTTATCAGGGCAACTTTAAATGCTGTAAGTTCTTTCATTACCGAAACACCTGCTACATAAGCCCCAGAAGTGCAAATGGTGCCCAAAATGAGTAAATAAATCCAATCGCTAGTGCTTAGTAACAACTCGGTTGTAAAGCCATGTGTACATAGCATGTATAGAGAAACCCAAAACCAAGCTCCAATGAGTTCATAGAACGCTATAATTGGCGCCGGACGGTTTTTTACTTGTTTGCCATTTATGATAGAAAATATGCTTGCCAATAGCGCACTGGCTAATCCACAAATAATTCCCCAGGTATAATTTGTTTCAAACTTGAATATGAGATAAATGCCGCTAATAATGAATAATCCGGTTACGATTTCAAGCTTTGATATTTTTTTACGTTCAATTATAGGTTCTAAAATGGCTGTAAACAGTGTTAGTGCCGACAGGCAAACCAAGGCTACTGAGACGGTGGCTATTTTAATGGACAAGAAGAAGAGTACCCAATGACCAGCAACAATGGCTCCGGTAAAAAATAATTTCAAAAATGTAGTTTTTGATACCCAAATAGAGGTATTGGTGAATTTAAAATAGATGCCTAGCGTAATAAAGGCAATAAGTACGCGGTACCATACCAGTGGAATGGCAGGAGTGGAAATGAGGGCCCCTAAAATTCCGGTAAAGCCCCAAACCACCACGGTGAGGTGTAAAATTAGTAAGTTCCGATTTAGTGCAGATAGTTTATGCTGGCTCATCCGCTTATTTTGGGGCTCGTTTTAATAAATACAAACCAAGGCATCCGAAAATAATATTAGGTATGCAAACGGCAATAAAGGGGTATAATGCACCCTTTAGCGCAAACATGGTAGAAAATTGCATGAATAAAATAAAAGCAAAACTGAGAAATATGCCTATACCTAAAGAAATTCCAACGCCACCCCGTACTTTTCTAGAAGATAATGAAACCCCCATAAGCGTAAGCACGAAGGCCGAAAATGGGTACACAAAACGTTTGTATTTTTCTATGAGTAAATTATCCATAACTCCGGTTCCTCTCATATCTTCTTTCCGAATGCGTTCGTTTAATTCTCCCATATTCATGGCTTGATACACATTATCGTATACCTTAAAATCACTCGGATTCATATCTAAAATGGTGTCTTTCTTCTGACCATAGTCCATTTTTTCCTTCAAGCCATTAATTCTGCGTATCGAATAGTTATCAATGCTCCAAGAGTTTTTTACCGAATCCCATACAATGCGGTCGGCTACCCATTTTTGTTCTAATTTTTGCCCCTTAAACTTATCTAGCGTAAAGCGGTAACCAATTTTATTTACATTGTCAAAATTCTCAATGTATACGTAAGTATTCTTATCCAAACGCATATTGGTGTACATTTTAGAGTTAAATGATACCGGTTCTATATAGGTATTTTCAAAATCAATTTTAAGTTGATTGGTTTCTGGGATGATAAATAAATTGAAAATGAGTGAGAAGAAGAAAATAATTGAAGATGCAATAAAATAAGGGCGTAAAAAACGCATAAAACTAGCTCCACCACTTAAAATTGGGACGATTTCGGTTTGGTCGGCCATTTTTGCCGTAAAAAAGATTACCGCAATAAAATTAATGAGCGGCAATAGCATGTTTAGGTAAAAAGGTACCAAGCCAACATAATACTGAAAAACAATTTTGCTGAGTGGGGCGTGGTACTCTAAAAAGTTGTCTAGCTTCTCAGAAATATCGAAAATAACAATCACCACGCTAAAAATAGCCATGGTAAACACAAAAGTACCGAGGTACTTTTTAATAATATACCAATCAATAATTTTGATCCGATCCATTATAAACGTTGTGCCAATTGTTTAACCATTTTGTTTTTCCAGTCGTAAAAAGTACCCGCAATAATTTGGTTCCGAGCTTCTTTCATCAACCACAAATAAAAATGCAAGTTATGCAAAGAAGCTATTTGTGCAGCTAAAATTTCTTTAGATTGCATTAAATGACGTAAATAAGCCTTCGTATACTGCGTATCGGCAAACAATTCGCTATCTGCTTCTAAAGGCGAAAAGTTGTTTTTCCATTTTTCATTTTGAATATTGATAATGCCATTGCTGGTAAAAAGCATGCCATTGCGGGCATTGCGGGTAGGCATTACACAATCGAACATATCTATGCCAAGGGCTATGTTTTCGAGCAAATTTACCGGCGTACCTACGCCCATTAAGTAGCGTGGCTTATCTGTTGGCAGAATTTTGCAAACAATATCGGTCATTTCGTACATTTCTTCGGCAGGTTCGCCTACAGAAAGGCCACCAATGGCATTTCCTTCGCGGTTAAAGCTGGCAATGGTTTCTGCCGATTTTATCCGTAAATCTTTGTAAGTAGAACCCTGTACAATGGGAAATAAGGTTTGATCGTAGCCATATTTCGATTCTGTGCTATCAAAACGATCGCAACAACGTTTTAACCACCGATGCGTCATTTCCATCGATTGACGTGCATACGTAAAGTCGCAAGGGTAGGGCGTGCACTCATCAAAAGCCATGATGATATCAGCACCAATTGTCCGCTGAATATCCATTACCCCCTCTGGGGTGAATAAATGCTTGGATCCATCAATATGTGAGCAAAACGTAACGCCCTCTTCTTTAATTTTACGTACACCAGAAAGCGAATACACTTGGTAACCACCACTATCGGTTAAAATGGGGCCATCCCAACCGTTAAATTTGTGCAACCCGCCTGCTTTTTCAATCGTATCTAGCCCAGGGCGTAGGTATAAATGATAGGTATTGCCTAGAATAATTTGGGCTTTTATATCGTCTTTAAGTTCTCGTTGATGAACGGCTTTTACTGTACCGGCGGTACCAACGGGCATAAAAATTGGCGTTTGGATGGTTCCGTGAGCCGTTTCAATTTCGCCCGCCCGGGCCTTAGAATGAGCGTCTGTAGCTGCTAATGTAAACTTCATGAATAGGATAGAGCCTGCAAAATAGCAAAAAAATACCTGTATCTAAGGCTTTTAATTTTCATTTTACCCCCAAATTGTGTTAAAAAAATAACAAATTTGCAGGCCCAACACAGCAAACTAATTATGGATTTTATTACTCAGCAACTAGCAGATTTTTCTGTGCCTTCATTGGTACTTTTCAGCGTATTAATTGTTGTAACATTAATACAGCTCTATCAGCTTATTTTTGTACAATTGCGTTTAGCAAGGTATCCCATTAAGAAGGAAGAAAGTGGTGCTAAAAATCCCATTTCGGTAATTGTATATGCCCGAAATCATGCTGCATACCTAGAAAAAAACATACCTGATTGGCTGAGCCAAGAAGATGCAACATTTGAGTTGGTATTGGTAAATGATTGCTCTTGGGACGATACAGAAGACCTTTTAAGGACCCTTGCCGTTACCTATCCGCAGGTAAAAATAGTGAATGTGCCTATCGACGATCGATTTAGACGCACAAAAAAGTATGCTCTAACGCTTGGTATTAAAGCAGCGCAATACGAACACATTTTATTTATTGAGGCGGATTATTTGCCACGTTCCAAGAAATGGATTGCGCATATGCAAGCTAATTTCACAGAAAATACAGAGCTGGTATTAGGCTATGTACCCTTTCCTGTGGATGCTAGTTTTAGTACTTTACTTACCCGTTTCGATCATTTTATGACGGCTTTATACAGTCTTTCTTTTGCCATTAAAGGAAAAGCGTTTAGTGGCTATGGGCAGAATATAGCCTTTACTAAAACAATTTTCTTTGCGGGTAAAGGCTATGCTTCACACATGCATTTAGCCTACGGAGAAACTGATTTTTTTATCAATCAACATGCCAACCGTAAAAATACTAGGGTAGAAATAAACCCTGCTAGTCATGTGCTTACGGATATAAAATACAGTTATGCTCAGTTTGTAAAAGATAAATTTACCCGTATGGATACACAGAAGCTATTTACACTGGGCAATAGATTGCGCTTACAAGTAGGAGTATGTACTGCCGTGATTTTTTATATAGTGAGTATAAGCTTGCTTATTATTGGCTTCAGCTGGCCAATAGTACTTGGTACCTATTTGTTTCGTTTATTCCTACAATATGCGGTGTATTTTAAAATAGCAAAACGCTTAAAACACCCTTATATACAATGGGCGATGCCTGTTTTAGAACCCATTTATTTGCTTCAAAACATGTTACTTAGAGTAGTATACCTTATTAAAAACAATAGCTAGTGAAACCCAACGTACAGGACATATTTCGTTATTTCCCGAACCTCACCGAAGAGCAAAAGAAACAGTTTGAAGCCCTAGATGAGTTATATCGTTTTTGGAATGCTCAAATAAACGTGGTGTCTAGAAAAGATATTGATATGCTGTATGAGCACCATGTGCTCCATTCGTTGAGTATTGCCAAAGTACTAGAATTTTTACCTGGAGAAACGGTGCTCGATGTTGGAACAGGAGGGGGCTTCCCGGGTATTCCTTTAGCGATTTTGTTCCCCGAAACGTCTTTCCATTTGGTAGATTCTATAGGTAAAAAGATAAAAGTGGTGCAAGAAGTAGCCCAAGCCCTTGGTTTAAAAAATGTACAAGCTAGCCACATGCGTGCCGAAGAGGTAAAGGGAACCGTTGATTTTGTTATTTCAAGAGCCGTTACACAGTTAAAAGAATTTTATCCTTGGGTACGAGCCAAAATTAGAAAAGGGGGCAAAAATACCCTAGCTAATGGAGTTTTATATCTTAAAGGTGGTGATTTAACTGAGGAGATTTTAGCAGCTAAACTGAAAGGCATTCAAAAATATCCTATCAAAAACTACTTCGGCGAAGATTTTTTTGCTACAAAATACGTTGTGTACTTCGAAGCACAATAACGTAGCGTGTCAACTGTATATTTATTAGCCTTAACCCGTATTCCGGGTGTAGGAGCTATTTTGGCTCGTGCACTCCTTAGCCATTTTGGAGCTGCTGAATCAATTTTCAATGCTTCCTACAAGCAATTGCTCCAAGTAGAGGGTATTGGCCCCCAGTTGGCTCGTAATATTCGTCACTTTGATGACTTTGATACCAGTACTGCGGAATTGAATTTTGTGAATGCTCACGGCATTCAAATGCTGGTTTTGGGCGATGACAAGTACCCAAAACGACTTTTGCACTGTTACGATGCGCCCATTGTACTTTTTTATAAGGGTAAGGCCAATTTAAATGTACAAAAAATAGTGAGTGTGGTAGGTACCCGAAATGCTACAGCCCATGGAAAACTGATTTGCGACGAATTGGTAAAAGGGTTAGCCGAATACGGGGCATTGGTAGTGAGTGGCTTGGCATATGGTATAGATGCTGCTGTGCATAAAGCTTGTGTAAAAAATGGCTTGCCTACCCTTGGCATTTTGGCGCATGGTCTAGATCGAATGTACCCCTATGCACACCGAAAATTAGCAACAGAAATGCTAGAAAATGGGGGTTTATTAACGGAATTTCCTTCAAAAAGCAATCCCGATAGAGAGAATTTCCCGAAGCGCAACCGCATTATTGCCGGCTTGGCCGATGCCACCATTGTGGTGGAGGCCAATATAAAAGGCGGTGCCCTTATTACGGCAGATTTAGCCAATTCTTACGACAGAGAAGTGTGTGCATTCCCTGGAAGAGCTACGGATGAATACAGCCTTGGCTGCAATGAACTTATCAAAACAAATAGAGCACATTTAATTACACACGCAGCAGACATTGCATCCTTATTGGCTTGGGATATAACTAGCCCAACTCAAAAACGGCTATCCCGTATTAATTGGGCTGATAGGACTGCCGATGAACAACGTATTTTAGCCATTTTAGCAGAAAATGCAGCAATTCAGCTAGATGAATTGGTCCTCTCCACGGGCTTTTCACAAAGTAAACTTTCTCTAGTGCTTTTAGATTTACAGTTAGCTGGCATTGTTAAGATATTACCTGGAAATAGGAGTATTATGTTATAAAAAAAGCGAAGATCTTTATAGATTTTCGCTTTTACTGAAGTAAAATATACTGATTTTATAGTTTTAACATATAGCCTAAAGAAACACTAAAACTACTGTTTTTACTATTCAGTGCTTCGGTTAAGGTTTTTGGTGCATTATCACTCAAACCTAATTTATAGCCCAAACCCAAACTTAAACCACCTCTCAAATCTAATCCAGTTAATACGTTTATTCCGTAATCGGTAGGCTTCATGATATCATCAACTGTATTGCCAAATTTTATTTTTTCGCTAATACCGCTCGTTTTTATCTTACCTGAAATGGCATAGGCGGCGTAGGGGCCACCACCCAAATAAAACGACCCAATACCTAAATCTGCACGGCCTAAAATATTTAAAGGAACTTCAGCATACATCATATTTAGGGTTACTTTATCTACTCCAGAGCCTATATTTCCGGCTTGCCCGTTTAATATTAAGCCTGGCTGCAAGTGTAACTTACCCAAAAACGGAAATTCTAGTACTCCTCCAAAAAAATAACTCGTACTCGATGAATTTAGAACATCTCCTAAAGTTTGATCTTGATAATCTATTTTAGAAAAATTAACTCCTGCTTTTGCACCTACTCTAATTTGTGCATTTGCCATACCAACCATTGAGGCAATTAAGCCACATACTACAATTAACTTTTTCATGTTGCGTTTTTTGAATCTAAACGTTTAAAAAAGTTACATTATTACATTTTTTAAGAAATAGCTTCGCTTATTTTTTGGATGATGCGTGATTCGCTGAGTTGGTTCATGCAAGCAAAATCTCCTCGATAGCAGGGAATATTGCCATAAACAGAGCAGGGGCGGCAAGCTAAATCTACCTGTACACAATTAGAAAGACTTTGGCCGTAGCCTAAAAATCCAGCATTGGGGTGAGTGGCACCCCATACTGAAACTACAGGTATGCCTTTTAAGGAACCTAGGTGCATGCCCGAAGAATCCATGCTGAGCATCACGTCTAAATTGGAAATTAGGCTCAGTTCTTCGCTTAAGTTTAATTTTCCGATAATTGAAGTGATATTTTCATTTGTTTTCGTCCAATTTTCGGCAATTTTTTGTTCATCTTGCCCTCCACCAAATACAAAAATACGATGGCCTTCTGCAGCTAGTGTAGTAAGTACGTTGCCCATTTTATCTAAAGGGTATACCTTTTGGCTGTGTTGTGCAAAAGGAGAAACACCAATCCATTTTTGAGCACCTTTTTTACCACTTAGTTGTAAAACGTTTGTGTTTAGTGGCTCGGGTTGTTTTGTAAGTGTATTTTTTAAGCTAATAGGAAAGCCTAAAGCAGCAAAAACATTAGCATAACGTTGGGTAGTGGCTTTTAGGGCTACAACTTGTTTATTTATTTTCCGAGTAAGTTCTTTTTTTTCAGTTCTGCCTTTATCTAAATGGGCAATGGAAATTCCTGTAAACCAAAATAAGCGGCTTAGTACGTTGCTGCGGAGATTTTCATGTAAATCGGCTAAGGCTGTGGCTTTGTAGCTTCTGAGCTCTTTAAATAAGCGTAAAATTCCTAGTAAACCTTTATGGGTGGTTTTAGGTTCGAAGGCATGAAATTCAATATTGGGAATACCTGCAAAAAAGGGCTCAAAGGCTTTTCTACTAACAATTACGAGCGTCAGCTTGGGGTAGTTTGCCAAAAGTTCTTTCAATACGGGTACGGTCATGGCTACATCGCCCATGGCCGAAAACCGTAAAACCAGAATTTTTGTAGGCTGGGACATTACTTGGCGTCTTTGTACAATATCGGGTTTAGGCTAGGGTCGTTGTACATTTTCATTTGTTTGTACACTTTCATATACTTATTTCCAGCTTCAATATCGGTTAGCAATTCATCAATGCTTTTAGATAAATCGACTCTTTGTTCCAATAAAACGTCTAATTTTTTCTGGCAGGCAGCACGGTGTTCGGGGCTGGCGCTTACCCGATTGGCTTCTTCTGCCATGTGGTAAATTTTAAGCGCTAAAATAGAGAGTCGATCAATTGCCCAAGCCGGACTTTCGGTATTTACCGTTGCAGTTGCTTTTGCTTGTGTGCCTTTAAATTGTTCTAGAAAGTAACTATCAATGTATTCTACTAAATCGGTGCGTTCTTGGTTAGATGCATCTATGCGGCGTTTCCAAACTAGGGCTGCTTCGGGAGCTATGTTAGGCTCACGCACTTCATCTTCCATATGCCATTGGGCGGTATCTATCCAGTTTTTAGCATAAAGCAAAAACTCAATACTGCCGTTTTTATACGGGTTTTCAGATTTTAAGTCGATGTTATTATTGATGTGATAATCGGCAATAGCCTGCTCGAAAATGGAATTACAGCGTTTACTAATCATATGGTAAAATTAGGGATTTATTTTAGGCGGGCTTGTTGTTTTTGAAAAATGTATCAATTTCGGCTAAAGAAAATGAATTTAAACAGTTCTTGGCAGTTAAGCCCCCTTTACGGCCTACCAATACGCCATAGTGCATGTCTAAAAATCCCTCGGTGCGGTGAGCATCGGGGTTAATGGCTAATAAAACGCCTTGCTCCAGAGCATGTTGGTGCCATCGCCAATCTAAATCGAGGCGTAAGGGGTTGGCATTAATTTCGATGACAACGTTATTGGCAGTACAAGCATCAATTACTTTTTTATGGTTGATGGGGTAGGCGCTACGGCTTAATAAAAGGCGACCTGTTGGGTGTCCTAAAATGGTGGTGTATGGGTTTTCTATAGCTTTTATGAGTCGTTCGGTGGCTTTTTCTTCCGTCATTTTTAAAACCGAGTGTACCGATGCTACCACAAAATCGAAGCTTGCTAGAACTTCACCGGCGTAATCGAGGCTACCATCGTATAAAATATCGGATTCTATCCCTTTAAATATCTTAAATGGAGCCAATTTTTGGTTGAGTATATCAATTTCACGGTGCTGGGCGGCTACTCTAATTTCATTCAATCCATTGGCGTAAAAGGCCGATTTGGAGTGGTCGCAAATACCTAAATATTCTAGATTTAGTTCATTTTTGCAGTAAAGGGCCATTTCTTCGAGGGTATTTACGCCATCGCTCCAGGTACTGTGGTTGTGTAAACTGCCTTTTATGTCGCTTAAGTTAATGAGCTGGGGCAATTGTTTTTTTGCCGCCCTATCTATCTCATTTTGACCTTCTCTCAGTTCAGGTTCTATATAATCTAGTCCGGCTAATGCATAAATTTCGGCTTCGGTTTTGCCCGAAAGGGATGTGTTGCCTAGTTTTTGTTTTAGCTGTGCCACGTGCTCTGCATTTCCAGTTATTTGCAGGAGTGTCCAACCAAAATCTTCGGCGGTGCTGCAATGAAATTGGATATTTAGTCCTTCTTCAGTTTTAAATTGTAGTTTTTGGTTTAATTGTTCTCCAATTAGGTGACTTTGTAATTCATCTTCAGAAATACCTATTAATACATCTAATTGGTCTATAATTTCCATTCTACGGCGGTAATCACCACTTAAACTAATGGAAGTATGAGGAAAATAGTCTGCTAGTTTTTGTATAAAGTCTTCGGCAAAGGCTTCTACTTTGGCATAGAGCCATCGGCCATTGTTGGCCATCTTAAACTCAATAAGTTTTATAATTTCTTGTTGGGTTTTTAAGCCAAAGCCTTTAGCCTCAATTAAGCGGTTTTCGTTGCAGGCATAATACAATTCGCCTACACTTTCTATTTCCAGCTCTTTCCAGATGGTGGCTACTTTTTTTGGCCCAATGCCCTTAATTTGCATAATTTCTTGCACTCCCTGTGGCGTTTTGCTTAACAGTTCGTCTAGCTCAACAATATGTTCGCTAGTGATTAGTTCGTGAATTTTAGTGGCTATGCTTTTTCCAATGCCGTCTATTACGCTTAATTCGGTTTCTGTTTTGCTGTTTAATGCAAAAGGTAGTTTATCTACCTTAAAGGCGGCGTTGGCTATAGAGCGCACCTTAAAAGGGTTTTCGTCGTGCAGGTCTAACAACTGACTGAATAGGCGTAGCGTACGGGCAATGATTTTATTTTCCATGGTAGTCAAAAATAAAAAAGTCCCGGCATACCTACCGGGACTTTGGGAATTATTTTTTGTTAGAGCTTATTTAATTAGCACTTCGTAAGGCATTCTGCTTTGTATTCCGGTGGTTTTAAGAACCGATTGCATTTTCTGGTAATAGTTATAGTTTTCGCCCAATTCTTGCTTGGTGAAATAGGTACGTACTTTATCTGCAGAGTCATCAAATAATTCTTTTAATGGATCTTTTTGAGAAGGATAGGCTACTAATTTGTATTCTTTTAGTCCAGCTTTTTTAGCTGCAGATTTTACGGCATCCTCTATATTCCCTAAACGGTCCACTAAACCAATTTTTATGGCTTCTGCACCCGTCCAAACACGTCCTTGGCCAATTTTATCTATAAATTCTGGTGTTTTATGACGGCCATTAGCTACTTTTTGGGTAAAGGTTTTATAAATGTTGTTTACTTCGGCTTGTAGTAACAAACGTTCGTCATCGCTAAGCGGCCGGGTTATCGAAATTTCAGAGAATTTGCCGGTTTTTACCTCATCAAAGGTGATACCAAGTTTATTGTTGAAGAATTTTTTCATATTTGGGATAATGGCAAATACGCCGATAGATCCCGTAATGGTATTAGGTTGTGCAAAAATAGAGTCGGCAGCACAAGCGATGTAATAACCGCCCGACGCTGCAACATCGCCCATAGAAACAATTACAGGTTTTACTTTTTTTGTTAGTTCTACTTCTCTCCAAATTACATCAGAAGCTAAAGAACTGCCACCCGGTGAATTTATACGTAGTACAAGGGCTTTTACTTTATCATCTAATCGAGCGGTTCGGATGGCTCTAGAAATATTTTCTGAACCCATTGTTTCGTCGTCGCCTTCGCCACCCACAATTTCGCCAACGGCATAAACCACCGCAATTCTATCTGCACTAGCTTTGCTTATTTCTTTAGTTTGCGGATTGTAATCGCTAATAGAAACAGAACGAAGTTCCTTTTTTTGTGCAATTCCACACAAAGATTTAAGTTCAGTAAGTACTTCGTCTTTGTATTTCACTCCATCTACTAAGCGGAATTTTACGGCATCTATTGCTGTTTGTACCGCAGCTGTATTGGCAATAGCGCTTAAAGAATCAACAGGTATTTTACGACTGATAGCTATGTTTGTTAAAAAATGCGTGTACATAGAACCTAAAAACGAAGTAATTTGTTCGCGGTTTGGCTTGCTTATTTTATCTAAAATGTAAGGTTCTACAGCACTTTTAAAGGTTCCCACTTTAATTACCTGAGCATCAATATCTAATTTTTCGAGGGCACCTTTGAAAAACATAATTTCGGTGCTAAAGCCCTTAAAATCTACCATACCTTCCGGATTGACATATATTTTATCGGCCACCGAAGCCAAATAATAAGCTCCCTTGGTGTACACTTCGCTATAGGCTATAATAAATTTCCCCGATTTTTTAAAGTCAAGTAGGGCATTTCGAATTTCTTCGATACTGGCAAAACCACCTTGAATAGCAGAAACATCTACATAAATACCTTTAATTCTAGAGTCGGTTTTTGCTTCTTTAATGTGTGCTAAAATATCGTTTAAGCCGAGATTACTTTTAGTTTCAAAGCCACCAAAATTTAAATTTTGAAACGGGTTTTTAGATGTTCGTTCGCTTATTGGATAATTTAAACTAAGGTGTAACACGGTATTATCGTCAATTGTAACCTTTGATTCGTTTGAAGCAGAGCTAACTATGCCAATAATAAGGAGAATACCCAGTATAAACATGACAAATACACTAAGCAGTACGCCTATCATGGATGCAAATACGAACTTGAAGAATTCTTTCATTTTGGAAGTGATTTTATATATCTATGCACTATACATTTATAAAGATGATCAATCTCTATATTTGTTACAAATTATCTTAAAAAACAGATGTCGGTTGTGTATTTATTGTTGGGTAGTAACATGGGAAATTCCTTGCAATTCCTTGCAGATGCCCGTAATCATATTGGAAAAAATATAGGCGCTATCTCAGCTAGTTCATCTATCTACCAAACGGCTGCTTGGGGCAAAACAGATCAGCCTGATTTTTTAAACCAGGTAGTAAAAGTAGCGTGTAATTTAGAACCAGAAATTGTTTTACAGGCAATTTTAGCCATTGAAACCAGTATGGGTAGAGAACGTGCCGAAAAGTGGGCAGCTAGAACAATTGATATTGATATTCTGTTCTACGATTTAATGATTATTAATCATGAAAATTTAGTAGTTCCACACCCATTTTTACAGGAAAGAGCTTTTGCCTTGGCTCCCTTATCTGAATTGGCACCAAATTTGGAACATCCTATTCTGAAAAAAACTATTTCTACACTTTTAGCCAATCTAGCTAGTGATTTATCTGTTCGTAAACTAGCCAATTAAATATGGAAAAAGAATCACCTAAATTTAATAAGCCTAGCCTTAGTTTAGCATATTTACAAGATATTGCTGATGGAAATGCAGAGTTTATGATTGAAATGATGGATATCTTTCTGAAACAAACGCCAGCATATTTAGCAGAAATAGACCAAGCCCTGCTTGTGGAAGATTGGCGGACTGTGGCAGAAATTTCCCATAAAATACGACCAACCTTTGCCTTTATTGGTGCCGATGATACGAAAGATGAAATGGCTAAGATTGAAACCATTGCCCGATCTGGGAGAGATTTGGAACAAATTGCTCCACTATTTAAACAGGTGCAAATAGCCAGTACTACTTTATTTGAAAAGTTGCTCCTCTTGCGAAAAGAATTGGCTGATTTAAATGGCCTTTAGGGTGTATTCGTAGCTTTCCATAATGAGGTTAGCTAGTAATTTTTTGCAAGCTTCTTCTACTTTATCTTTTGCAAGAGCTTCACTTGGTGCATCAATTTCTAATTCAATGTGTTTGCCAATACGTACCTGTTGTATCTCACTTAAACCCATATTTTTAAAGCTACCGCTTACTGCCTTACCTTGGGGGTCTAGAATTTCTTTGAGGGGCATTACATTAATTTGTGCAGTGAATTTCATTTTTTTAACTGGGTTTGAATCATGGATAAAAGTATGTATACCCCAATTATAAAGGGTACAGCAGCAAATTTAAGCATTAGAAATAGGAATAGCGATAAGATGATTAATGCAAATTTGAATTCGTTGCCTTTTAAGCCCCAATGCTTAAATTTTAGTGAAAATAGTGGTATTTCGGCTACTAAAAGGGCACTCATAAGTACACAGAAGATGGCTAAAACGTGGGGCTGTTGAATAACGGCACCAATTCCTAGTTCATCAGAAGTAATGATTAGTGGGAATGAACCCAAAAGTAAAGCATTGGCCGGTGTAGGCAATCCTATAAAGTTTTCTGCTTGTCGTGTATCAACATTAAACTTAGCCAAACGTAAGGCTGAAAAAACAGCAATGGAGAAAGCTAGATAAGGCAACCAAGTTATTTCTGTACCACTTTGTTTAAATAATTGAAACACAATTACCGATGGCAATACCCCAAAACTAACTACATCGGCTAAAGAATCTAATTCTTTACCAATTTCGCTGTAGGCTTTTAATAAACGTGCAAGCATGCCGTCTAAAAAATCGAAAAGGGCACTCACTGCAATGGCATAGGCCGCCCAGTTTAAGTGTTGCTCAAAAGCCCAAACCAAGCCCATGCAGCCCGTAAGCAAGTTTAAGCAGGTGATGGTATTGGGAATGTGTTTTTTCATGAAAACTTAGGAATTCATTGACACCAAAAACTCTTCGTTAGATCGGGTACCCTTCATTTGAGCTTGTAAAAACTGCATGGCCTCCTGAGAGTTCATGTCGGCCAAGTGATTACGTAAAATCCAGATGCGTTGTAAGGTATCTTTATCTAGCAATAAATCGTCTCTACGAGTGCTCGAGGCAGTTAAATCAATAGCAGGGAAAATACGTTTGTTAGATAATTTACGATCTAATTGTAATTCCATGTTACCGGTTCCTTTAAATTCTTCGAAAATTACTTCATCCATTTTAGAACCTGTTTCGGTAAGTGCAGTGGCTAAAATGGTCAGTGAACCACCATCTTCAATTTTACGGGCTGCTCCAAAAAAGCGTTTTGGTTTATGTAAGGCGTTGGCATCAACACCACCCGATAAAATTTTACCCGAAGCCGGTGCAACAGTGTTGTAGGCTCTAGCTAAACGGGTAATAGAATCGAGTAGAATAACCACATCGTGTCCACATTCTACCATACGTTTTGCTTTTTCAAGCACAATATTGGCAATTTTTACGTGACGTTCTGCTGGCTCATCAAAAGTAGAGGATACCACTTCTGCACGTACGCTACGGGCCATATCGGTTACCTCTTCGGGGCGCTCATCAATCAATAAAATAATTAAATATACCTCTGGATGGTTTTTCGCTATGGCATTGGCCACATCTTTAAGCAACATGGTTTTACCTGTTTTGGGCTGTGCCACAATTAAACCACGCTGTCCTTTACCAATGGGGGTAAATAAATCGATAATTCGGGTAGAATGATTATTCGCATCGGTAAACAGATTTAATCGTTCTGATGGGAATAATGGTGTTAAGAAATCGAAAGGTACCCGATCGCGAACATCGGCCGGAATACGCCCGTTTATGGCTTCTACACGTACCAAAGGAAAATATTTCTCACCTTCTTTTGGTGGGCGAATGCTTCCTCGTACGGTATCGCCGGTTTTTAGTCCAAATAATTTTATTTGTGATTGCGATACATAAATGTCATCTGGAGAGGATAAGTAATTATAATCTGATGAACGTAAAAATCCGTAGCCATCAGGCATAATTTCTAAAATACCCTCATTAATAATCGCATTATCAAAATCGAGGTTTAACTCTTCTTTTTTAGACTTATTTTGATTGCCGTGTTCGAATGGCTTGCGTTCAACTTTAGGTGCAGTTTGTTCGATGGGCGCTGCATCTGGTGCAACTTCTGTTTCAGATTTCTCTTCAGTAGGAGTAATTGGTTCCTCTTCCATTTGCGTTTCCTCTTCAAAAGAATCTTGAAACAAGGTGTCCGCATCTGAAGGCACCTTCATTCTGTCTAAATCACTTTTTGGGGTACGAATGCGCTTACGCACTTTTAAATCTTCATTGGCAGGGTCTGTTGGAATACTCGGTGTTACTCCATTTTGCTGTTGCTCCAAAATTTGATCAATAAGTTCTTGTTTACGTAGGGTATCTGTATCGGCTACGCCTAAGCTATTAGCTACTTCACGAAGCTCTGAAACGAGCATATCGTTTAACTTGTTAATTTCTAGCATTAAAATTTAGTATATGTTATGTGGGATTTTTGTATGTTAATATTTATCCAAAATACTCAGGAAAACAAAACGTGAATTTAGAAAAGAAATTACAGCGATTGCCCTGATTAAGGGGATAAATTCGAGATATCGAGTACAATTGTATGCATTTATTTCAATATTTTCAAAAAAAATAAAATTTAATAACACCTCAAAATCTTTTAAGTATTTTCGTTCATTCAAAATATGCTACTATGACCCGCAGCCAACTTATAGCTCAAATTCGCAAAAAACTTTCATTTTTATGTGTGGGTTTAGATACCGATGTAGCTTTATTACCCGAATGTGTACGGCATTTGCCCAATCCGGTAGTGGCATTTAATAAACAAATTATTGATGCTACCCACGATTTATGTGTGGCTTACAAACCCAATACAGCCTTTTATGAGAGTAGAGGAGTGACCGGTTGGCAAGATTTGGTGCAAACCTGGAAAAGTATTCCTGAAAATTGTTTAAGCATTGCAGATGCTAAAAGAGGCGATATTGGCAATACCTCTACCCTTTATGCCCAAGCTTTTTTTGAAGGAAAATCGTCGGGAATGAGTTTTGATGCCATTACGGTAGCTCCATATATGGGTAGCGATTCTGTAAAACCCTTTTTAGCTTTTAAAGATAAATGGACCATTGTACTGGCCTTAACTTCCAATGATGGAAGTGCCGATTTTCAATATCATGGACTAGAAAGTAACCCTTTATTTGAGCAAGTAATTAGTCAGGTGCAAAGCTGGGCAAGCCCCGAGCAACTCATGTTTGTTGTGGGTGCCACTCGTGGCGAAGCTTTTACGGCTATTCGTAAATTAGCTCCTCAGCATTTTTTATTGGTACCAGGAGTGGGTGCACAGGGTGGTAGCTTAGCCGATGTATGCCATTTTGGTATTACTAGCGACTGTGGTTTATTGGTAAACGCCTCTCGTTCTATTATTTATGCTTCTAGTGGTACTGATTTTGCCGAACGTGCTCGAGAAGAAGCACTTCGTATGCAACAAGAAATGGCCATCGAATTAAATAAGATAAATTTTTAACTTAAAGTTAATTTCGTATTTTCAGGGGTGGATTTTAACGAAGACCTCCTGCATTTCTTTTGGAAATCGAAGCAACTATTTGCTCGACCGGTTTTTACCCATGCTGGTGATCTACTAAAATTAGTGCGTATTGGCTACCAAAATACCCACGCTGGCCCCGATTTTGAAGAAGTTCAACTGCAAATTGGTGATACCTTATGGGCAGGTTCGGTAGAAATGCATCTCAAATCATCCGATTGGTATGCCCACCACCACGAAAAAGATAAAGCCTACGAAAATGTGATTTTACATGTGGTTTACCAGCATGATAAGGCTGTTTTTAGGTCTGATGGCACGGAACTGTCGGTGTTGGTTTTACAAGGTTTAATTCCTCAAAACCTATTAGCTAATTATCGGAAGCTCATTGAGGCTCAATCGTGGATACCTTGTGCAGCACAAGTAGCTCAGGTAGATGAACTGTATACGAAACATGAAGTGTATCGATTGCTTATACAGCGTTTAGAAGAAAAAGCCGATGCACATATTCAGTTGCTTAATAGCTTAAAGGGAAGTTGGGACGATGCTTTTTATACTAGCTTGTCTGCTGCTTTTGGTTTTAAGTTAAATGCCCTTCCTTTTATGTTATTAGCTAAAAGTATACCTCAATTGCTTTTGGCAAAGTATAAAAATGTGCCTATACAAGTAGATGCGCTCTTATTTGGTCAAGCTGGTTTATTACTAGAATCTTTTACAGAAAAGTACCCATTAACGCTCCAAAAAGAATATGCATATTTACAGCAAAAACATAAATTAATCCCTTTAGAACCTACATTGTGGAAATTTTTTAGAGCCCGCCCAGCAAACTTTCCAAGTCTTAGAATTGCACAATTTTCGGCTTTGGTGCAAAAATCTACACATTTGTTTTCAACTGTTTTAGAAACGGAAAGCATATTAGCTCTGCACGAATTATTTCACGAATTGCCAGTACATGAATATTGGGAAACCCATTATCGGTTCGATAAACATAGTCCCAAACACAGTGTTCAGCTTGGTGTACACAGTGTACATTCACTACTAATTAATACCATTGCTACTTTTTTATATGCTTACGGTAAATTTTTAAACGCTGAAAAGTATAAACTACGGGCCATTGATTTACTAGAAAGTATGCCGGCAGAAAACAATATAGTAGTTCGAGAGTTTGCAGCTGTAGGTATATCTGTAGCACATGCAGCAGCATCACAAGGCTTGTTGCAGCTGAAAAAAACAGCATGTGACAGAAAAAAATGTGTATCATGCGGTATTGGCGCACAAATTTTACAGAAAAATAGTTCTAATTAGATGGAATAAAAGCTATTAATATTTATTTTTACACAGCAAGTAAACCTATTCAAAGGATAGGTCTTATTTTTTATATTTGTAGCGCACAAAAGAACAAAGTCCTTGAAAGGAAATCAATTTAAACCATCCAATTCGTTACGTAATTCGGCAGCAGAAGCTGAAGAGCACGAATCTATAACCGTAAAACCCAGACCTCGGACAGCTAAAGCTACCGAAAAAGTTGAAGAAAAACTTCATCCATTTAACCTAGCCGGCGGTCGTTTGGTTAAGGTTTTAGGATTGTTTATGCTCTTGCTTTCAACTTACTTTTTGGTAGCTTTCACCTCTTATTTACTCACTTGGCAAGACGACCAGAGCTACGTCATTGATGCCAATGGAGGTTGGTCTAATCTATTTAAAACCCCTGCAGAATTAGCCAATTCTCAAGTAGCTGCCGGTGGAATTGTACAAAACTGGATGGGTAAGTTTGGTGCCTTATTGTCGCACCAGTTTATTTACGAGTGGTTTGGTGTTGCCTCTTTCCTGTTTGTATTCGTGCTGTTTGTATTGGGTTTCCGCTTATTGGTTAAAGTGAAGTTATTTCCAATAGGTAAAACTTTGGCATATTCTTTCTTCTCTTTACTATTTGTATCGCTAACCCTGGCTTATTTTCATGCATTTGTAACCGATTTTCCGCATTATCTAGAAGGAGAGTTTGGCTTTTGGGCTAATCGCTTGCTCGAAGCCCAAATAGGGAATGTAGGTACACTTGGTTTATTAACCTTTGCCGGTTTAACCACGTTAACCATTGCTTATAATTTTGATTTTAAATTACCAGAACGTGCGCCAAAATATGTGGTACCCGAAGTTGGCCCCGACGAATTGATAGAAGAAAATATATCTGAACCAGTAGAATTCCCCTTAAACAATCGTTTTCAAGATGATTTAGCTAAAGAAGATGCCCGAATAGCCGATCTAGAATTAGAAACAGAAGTATTGGAAGATGATTTAGAGCCAGAAATATTAGCCACAACAGAAGGCCCGGAGTTGACTATTGAGAAAACACCCGAAGAAGCTACCGCCGAAGAATTGGTGCAACAGTTTGGTGCATTTGACCCTAAATTAGAATTATCTCAGTATAAGCATCCACATTTAGACTTATTGGAGAATTACGGCTCGGCTAAAATTTCGGTAAACGCCGAAGAATTAGAGGCCAATAAAACTAAAATTGTAGAAACGCTTAATCACTACAACATTGAGATTGATAAAATTAAGGCCACCATTGGCCCAACTGTAACCCTGTACGAGATTATTCCAGCGCCGGGTGTACGTATTTCTAAAATTAAAAATTTAGAAGACGATATCGCCCTGAGTTTAGCCGCTTTGGGTATTCGTATCATAGCTCCCATGCCAGGTAAAGGAACCATTGGAATTGAAGTGCCTAACCAAAACCCCGATATGGTATCTATGCGTTCGTTATTGGGAACAGAAAAATTCCAAAACACTACCATGGAGCTGCCCATAGCTTTGGGTAAAACCATTTCAAACGAAGTGTACATTGCCGATTTAGCTAAAATGCCCCATTTATTGGTTGCTGGAGCCACTGGTCAAGGAAAATCTGTTGGTATTAACTGTATTTTGGCTTCTTTGCTGTATAAAATGCATCCAGCGCAATTAAAATTTGTGTTGGTAGATCCTAAAAAAGTAGAGTTAACCCTTTTCCGTAAAATTGAACGTCATTTCTTAGCCAAATTACCCGGCGAAGAAGATGCAATTATTACCGATACTAAAAAAGTAATTAATACGCTTAATTCCTTGTGTATAGAAATGGATTTACGCTATGATTTGTTGAAAAATGCGCAAGTACGTAATCTTAAAGAATACAACCAAAAATTTGTTGGTCGTAAGTTAAATCCCGAACAAGGCCATCGTTTCTTACCTTTTATCGTACTTATTGTTGATGAATTTGCCGATTTAATGATGACTGCCGGTAAAGAAATAGAGGCGCCTATTGCCCGTTTAGCTCAATTGGCCCGTGCGGTTGGTATTCACTTGGTTATTGCCACACAGCGTCCATCGGTAAATATTATTACAGGTACCATAAAAGCCAATTTCCCAGCACGTTTGGCCTTTAGAGTGTTGTCCAAAATAGATTCACGCACTATTTTGGATACCGGAGGTGCCGATCAATTGATTGGCCGAGGCGATATGTTATTATCTACCGGAAACGACTTAATCCGTTTGCAGTGCGCCTTTGTAGATACGCCCGAAATAGAACGTATATCTGATTTTATTGGTTCACAAAAAGGCTACGATTCGGCCTGGATGTTGCCTGAATATGTAGACGAAAGCGGCGATGGAGCTTCGAGCAAAGTTTTCGACCCAAATGATCGGGACCCCTTATTTGAAGATGCTGCACGATTAATTGTGATGCACCAACAGGGTTCTACCTCATTAATTCAACGTAAATTAAAATTAGGCTACAACCGAGCTGGTCGTATTATCGACCAATTGGAAGGAGCCGGTATTGTGGGCTCATTTGAGGGTAGTAAAGCCCGTGAAGTGCTCATACCAGATGAATATGCTTTGGAACAATTTTTGGACACCCTGAGCTAAATTTAATGATAATGAATATGAAATTAATAGTAAATACCGTTTTTTTTGTTTTTATAGGCCTTGTAGCAATAGCGCAAACCGACGAGAAAGCAAAAATTATTTTGGCCGAAGTGAGTAAAAAATACCGTTCTTTCGACGTAATAAAAACGGAGTTTACCTACACACTCGATAATCCGCAGGCCAAAGTAAAAGAAACCCAAACAGGTACGCTTTATTCAAAAACCAAAGCCAATAAGTTTAAAGTAGTGTTAAAGGCACAAGAATTGGTAAGCGATGGTAAAAACCAATGGACTTATTTAAAAGCAGATAAAGAGGTTCAATTAAGCGAAGTAGATAACTCATCGGATGCGATGAACCCTGCTCGTTTATTTACCATTTACGAGAAAGGCTTTAAGTTTTTATTTACTGGAGATAGTAAATCAAAAGCTGGAAAAACAATACACAATATTGAACTAACCCCTTTAGATACGAAACGTTCGTTTTTTAAGGTGAAGCTGCAAATCGATAAAGCCTCTAAACAAATTGTGCAGGCCATTATTTTTGATAAAAATGGCAATCGGTATACCTACAGCATTAAAGCATTTGCTCCAAATGTAAAAGTAGCCGAAACGTTTTTCACCTTTGATGTGAAAAAATATCCTGGAGTAGAACTGGTAGATTTACGCTAATCCTCATGAACTTATCAATAACTACCCATACGCTTGATAAGTTAGAACTTCTTTTAAAAGCTCTCGACTATCGGGTACGTTACGAAAAAGGAAATTTTAAAACTGGCGCTTGCGTACTCGAAAATAGTAAGGTAGTAGTGGTGAATAAATTCGCTAACCTAGAGAGTAAAATTCAGGGTTTAGCCGATTTAATAGCAACCCTAGAAGTGCAAGATCAGTTTTTAGACGAAAAGCAAAAACAATTGCTCAATCAATTAAAACAAACTACCCTAAAGCTGTGAAAGTTACTTTTTTAGGCAGCGGCACTTCGCAAGGCATACCCGTAATTGCGTGTAGCTGTGCGGTATGCACCTCGGCCGATACCCGCGATAATCGCTTACGTTCTTCTATACTCTTACAGGTTGACGATAAAAATATTGTCATCGATTCTGGCCCCGATTTTCGCTATCAGATGCTTAGAGCCGGTGTAATGCACTTAGATGCACTAGTATTTACCCACGAACACAAAGACCATACTGCAGGCTTAGATGATATTAGGGCCTTTAATTATAAGCAGGGCGAAGCCATTAATGTGTATGCCCATAAACGGGTACAAGATGCGCTGAAAAAAGAATTTTCCTACATTTTTGCCAATCATAAATATCCGGGAATTCCTCAGTTAGATTTAGTTGAAATAGGTCATCACCCCTTCGAAGTGGCTGGTGTTCCGTTTATTCCTATAGAGGTGATGCACTTTCAATTACCCGTTTTAGGCTTCCGTATAGCCGATTTTACCTACATTACCGATGCGAAAACCGTTTCTGATGTAGAAAAGGCAAAAATTAAAGGCAGCAAAGTATTGGTTATTAATGCCCTGCAGCAAGAAAAACACATTTCGCATTTCACATTAGAAGAAGCAGTGGCTTTTGCTCAGGAAATTGGCGCCGAAAAAACCTATTTCACACACATTAGCCACCGTTTAGGCACGCATCAAAAAATTTCTGAAATCGTACCCGCCGGAGTGGAACTGGCTTACGATGGGCTGTGTATAAATCTTGGTTAAAAAAGTGCTCGGAACGAGATTCGAACTCGTACGTCCATTCGAACGCCACCCCCTCAAGGTGGTGCGTCTACCAATTTCGCCACCCGAGCATTATAGCGCAAATATAAGTAGCTTTTGCATTTCTAAAGGTAAAATTTAGAAAAACCGAATTTCATCAGCTATTAATTTCCTCAAGGCTTGTCTATGCCTTTTTAAACTGCTAAATTTGAAGCTCATTCCATTCAATATGTCAACAGAAATCGAACACGTACATTGTCTTATTATCGGATCGGGCCCAGCCGGATATACCGCTGCTATTTATGCCGCTAGAGCAGATTTAAAACCTATGGTCTATACGGGTATTGTACCCGGAGGTCAGTTAACCCAAACTACCGATGTGGAAAATTTTCCGGGCTACCCGAAAGGCGTAATGGGACCACAGATGATGGAAGATTTCCGCGAACAAGCTGCTCGGTTTGGTACCGATATCCGCTTTGGTTATGCTACTAAAGTTGATTTCTCTAAAACTCCACACCAAGTAGTTATTGATGAGATAAAAACCATTACAGCCGATACCGTAATTATTGCTACTGGCGCCTCAGCAAAATGGCTAGGTTTAGAGAGCGAACAAAAATACAATGGCTTTGGTGTATCGGCCTGTGCCGTATGTGACGGTTTCTTTTTTAAAGGCCAAGATGTAGCCATTGTAGGTGCTGGAGATACCGCCTGCGAAGAAGCCACTTATTTAGCCAAATTGTGCAAACACGTACACATGATTGTGCGAAAAGGAGAGTTTAAAGCATCTAAAGCCATGATAAATAGGGTATTAAATACCCCCAATATTACCGTACTCTACCATACCGAAACGCAAGAAATTGTGGGCAATGGCCAAAATGTAACAGGGGTTCGTGTTAAAAACAACCAAGATCAAACCGAACAAACCTTAGCTATTACCGGTTTCTTTGTAGCTATCGGACATCACCCCAACACCGAATTGTTTAAAGGTGTATTAGATATGGATGCCACCGGTTACCTCATTACCAAGCCAGATAGCACCCAAACCAATATCGAAGGTGTATTTGCTTGTGGCGATGTGCAAGACACCATGTGGCGCCAAGCCGTTACTGCTGCAGGTAGTGGTTGCATGGCTGCATTAGAAGCCGAACGTTATTTAGCCGCAAAAGAACACGCTTAAAAAATCATTCTTTTTTTTAGATTTGGTATATAAAGCTAATTGTATGACCAAATTTAAATTATGTGTACTTTGTTTTGCCTGCTTCACGCTGCCCGCGTTAGCCCAAAATGCTAATCAAAGCGCTGTGCTTATTCCGGCACCACAAAAAATTACATACACCACGCAGCAGTTTGTACTAGATTCCCAAACTAGTATTGAATATGGTACACCGGAGAATTTGCCGATCGCCAAAATGCTGCAAAGCTATATTTCGGGTACCTATGGCTTTACATTAAACCTAGTGACTAAGGCCGAAGGCAAACGAATTACCTTGCTAGAAAATACCGACACGAACTATAAACCCGAATCGTATACCTTACACATTCACGCTAAGCAAGTTGAGTTGAAAGGTATGGGAGCGGGTTTGTTTTATGCAGCAGAAACCTTGCTGCAGTTATTCCCAGAAAAATCAGATCGAATTCTGTTAAATGGACTTGATATTGAAGATTGGCCTCGTTACAGCTATCGGGGTATGCATTTAGATGTAGGGCGACATTTCTTTCCCATATCTTTTATCAAAGAATATATTGATTTATTAGCCACCTATAAATTAAATACCTTTCATTGGCACTTAACCGAAGATCAAGGCTGGCGTATCGAGATAAAAAAATATCCAAAACTTACGCAGGTTGGAGCCTACAGAGCCCAAACCTTGGTGGGCAATTACCACGATCGTATGCCGCAACTTTTCGATCAAACACCGTATGGGGGTTTTTATACACATGAGGAAATAAAAGAGGTTGTAGCCTATGCCCAGCAACGTTTTATTACCATTATTCCTGAAATTGAAATGCCGGGTCACTCTTTAGCGGCACTTGCTGCCTATCCGGAATTGGCTTGTGGAGATAATCCTGGACCATTTACCGCTGCCGAAAAATGGGGAGTTTTTGACGATGTGTATTGTGCAGGTAAAGATCAAACGTTTACATTTTTAGAAAATGTATTGGATGAAGTTATGACACTTTTCCCGAGTACATACATACACATTGGTGGCGACGAATCGCCAAAAACACGTTGGAAAGTATGTCCCTATTGCCAAAAACGCATCAAAAATTTAAAACTAAAAGACGAACATCACTTACAAAGCTATTTTATACAGCGTATTGAAAAGTATTTAAACAGCAAAGGCCGTCAAATTATTGGTTGGGACGAGATTTTAGAAGGAGGTTTAGCTCCCAATGCTACTGTAATGAGCTGGAGAGGCACCGATGGAGGTATTGCCGCAGCCAAACAAAACCACAATGCCATTATGACCCCAGGCGATTATGTATACTTCGATCATGCACAAGGGAAAAGCAACCAAGAACCCTTAAGTATTGGCGGATATACCCCATTGGAGCAGGTTTATGGCTACAATCCAACACCTACAAGCCTAACTGCTGCTCAGCAAGCCCGTATTATTGGTGTACAAGCCAATATGTGGACCGAGTACATGACTAATCCTGCAAAAGTAGAATACATGCTATTGCCCAGATTATACGCCCTTTCAGAAATTGCTTGGACAAATCCGGCTAACAAAAATTGGACAAATTTTGTTAGCCAAGCAGTGCCGGAGCACTTGGCTAAATTGGATAAAACAACTATAAACTATCGGGTACCAAGCCCTATTGGTATAAAAGATACCACCTTACTTGGTGATGAATTTACATTTACCCTACAAGCTCCAGTAAAAGGTGCCAAAATTTACTATACGCTAGACGGCTATACACCCGATGCTACTACACAACACTACACCCAGCCCTTTACCGTAAAGGTTTTGCCCGATGGACAGCGTGTGTTAAAAACACGAGTAATTGCGCCAAGCGGTAAGCAGAGTGCAGTGTCTACCACTATTCTAGACAATACCTTGCCATTGGCCGCTAGTACCAATCCAGGTTTATTGCCAGGTTTGCAGGCTTATTTTGTGCCCGGGCTTTTAAATTTTACGAAAGAAATTGATACCTTAAAAGCGAATGAAGAGTCAATAGTGCCCATCATCGCTCTAGGTAAATACAAAACCATGGCTCGAACTTTTGGTTTGGTGATGAATGGCTACTTGCAAGCCGCAGAAGATGGCGTGTATTTATTTACCTTAACTTCCGATGATGGCTCTAGCTTATGGATTGATGATAAATTGGTGGTGGACAATGACGATAAACATGCTGCTTTCGCGGTAACTGGCGCCATTCGCTTGCAAAAAGGTTACCATAAAATTCAAGTAAAATATTTTCAATCTGGAGGGAGTTCGGCCTTGAAATTACTCATGAAACTTCCAAGCGGATTGAGCCAGGAAATACCTCAAGCCTTATTTACCCATTAAATTAAATACGATGTTTAAAAATCACTTTTCAATCAGCTTGCTACTCCTAGGAACCGTTTTAATTGCTGCTTGCGGTGGCGAAGAACCGCTTAATTTGGCACCTAAAAAAGCCATTTTAGCTGCTCCTTTTAGGTTTCACCGCAGTTTAGAAGTAAAACCAGGACTTATTTTTGATGTGCTCACTTGGGGTAGAGGGAAAGATTCTACCTCGGCTTTACTCATATTGCGTTCCGATTCTACGCATCAAAAATTTGAGGCTTTAAATGTCGATTTAGTGGGCAAGCCTCTGGATGTTTGGGATATGGATTTAGATACCGATGGTAACCCAGAATTGGCCGTGCAGGTTTTGTTGAGCACAGGCCTTAATGATTTGTATATCTACGAGTTTGATTCTTCAGGTACTGGTAATGCCATTCGTTTTCCGGCTTTCAGCGATAAAGCAAAAGCAGGTTTTAAGGGCAAAGACTCTATTTATATAAAAGAAGGGGAATTGCGTAGAGATTTTCTATACCAAGAGCCTGCATCAACAGAAAAAACCATTAAACGTACCTTAGCTTATCGTTTACGCAATAATAGTTTTCAGTTAACAGAGCTTACAGAAGAGTCGAAGAAAAAATAGCTTATTCTTGTTCAAATTGACGTTCTAGGTGTTCTAAACTAGCTATCATACCGTTTAAATAGCCATCTTCTCTTCTGATGTATGTTTTCATGAGCCAGAAATAGCAAATGGCAATCCAAATTAAGGATGCCACAAAGCTAATGAGTGTAAACCAAAAGGTAGCCACAAAGAAAATCTCTACAAAAAACAGCACAAGCCCAATGCCCAAAAACAGGGTATAAACTTTATATTTTTGCGTATTTAAGCGATGTCGATCTTTTTGGTATTGTTTTAAGTACTTAATATACGTATCAGGTTTACCAATAAGGTAAGCGGTATTGTGAATGCTTCTGTAGGCAGATAGTTGGGCAAATAAGGCAAATAAACACGAAGCCATAAAAATAAGTAGCGAAAGGTGCGTAGTCCACATTTTAAAGGGCACCATGTACCAGGCATAGCTTAAGGCAGCAATGGCTAAGCTCATTACAAACACTTCGAAAAGCAATTTGTTTGCTAGGCGGTTTTTCGAACGTTTTACCTGCTTCAGAATTTCTTCTGCAGCTAGTTTACGTTCGGGTTGGCTTTGCCAGATATCTTTTAGTAGATCAAATTCGTTCATATCGACTATAAAGTTCAGTTAGTTTCTGTTTAATTCGGTGTATTTTAACGCGTAGGTTGCCTTCAGATATGCCCGAAATCTCTGCAATTTCTGCATAAGGTACTTCATCCAGCACTAAGGTGATGATAATACGTTCGTTCTCTTCTAATTTAGAAATGCAACGATAGAGTAGGGCTACTTGTTCGTTTTTTTCGGAAAATTCCTCCGCTTTCTCATCAATAATTTTGTCGGTAAGCTCTTCTTTGGCTTGTCTTTTCTCTACTCGGAGGTGAGATAAACAGGTGTTTACAGCAATTCGGTATATCCAAGTAGATATCATGGCCTGGTTGCGAAACTTATCGAGATTTTGCCACACTTTCAAGAAGGTTTCTTGTACTAAATCATTGGCGGTATCGTCATCGCCGGTATAGCCATAGCATAAATGGTAAATCTTTCGGGAGTTTGTCCGAAAAATTTCTTTAAAGAGTGCTTCTTTGTTTTCCATGTATACTATGCTTTTTAGAGCGGTATTTGAGGGTATTGTTACACTAGTCAGCGTACCAATTTAGGCTTTTAACTGCTAGTTGGCTAATTTTTTCTAATTCTTGTGCTACATCAAAAGCCAAATCTTCATGCAATTTGCTTTGAATTTTCTCTACCTTAAGCACTGCTTTTACGAAGAAATTTCGGATAACTTGTGCGGTAGATTTTGCAGCCATAGAATCGCAATACGTATAGCAAAACCAGATCCACAAATCTACTTCAAGACTAGGATTTTGCATGTATTTTGTATGCTTATTTAGTGCTTTTGTAATCTTTCTTAGCTTTTTAGCATCGCTATAATTTGCACCTGTAAGCGATTTAAATACATCTTCAAGGTCCGTTTTTAAGGCATTGGCATAGGCTTGTGGATTGTCTTGGTGAAAAAGCACAAATTCTAACAACTCTTTATTCTCTTTTTTATATCGGGCAAAACGCAAACAAATAGCCTCTAACTCTGTTTTTGAGAGTTGTTGTAGTTCTTTTTTTTGTTCTTGGAGGCTAAAAAGGTGCATGGTTTAAACTTAAATTATTGTAGTTTTACGTTCGCTTTACACACAAAACGTATGCAAAAAAACAAACTTACTTTATTTATTTTCATCGCTTTAGTAGTTGGTATTGTAGTCGGCTACTTACTCAATGTAAATTGGATAGGCCAATATAACGATCAAATTGCGAAAGCCGATAAACAGGCAACCAATTTAGAGGTACAATTGGCTAAAACAACCGATACCACTTCGGTTGCTTACCTGGCCATGAAAACGGAGCGTAAAGCACAATTGACTATTCGTAAAAAAAACGAAACCATTCGAGATAAAAAACTGGAGCCTTTTACGCTTTTGAGCGATATTTTTCTTCGCTTAATAAAAATGATTGTTGCTCCTTTGGTGTTTACCACCTTGGTAGTTGGGGTAGCCAAAGTAGGCGATATTAACGCCGTAGGACGTATTGGCGGTAAAACTATGCTTTGGTTTTTGAGCGCCACCCTGCTCTCTCTTACCCTAGGAATGATTTTGGTGAATGTATTTCGCCCCGGCGAAACCATGAATTTGCCCTTACCCGATGCCAGCATTGATACCGGTATTCAAAAAGCCGCATTATCCTTAAAAGATTTTATTGCCCACGTATTCCCAAAAAGTTTTGCCGAAGCCATGGCGAACAACGAAATTTTGCAAATTGTGGTGTTCTCTCTATTTTTTGGTGTGGCTACTGCCGCTATTGGCGAAAAGGGAGCAATTGTGATTAAAGCCATGGATGCTTTTGCTCACGTAATATTAAAAGTAACCGGCTATGTGATGAATTTTGCGCCATTTGCCGTATTTGGCGCCATGACAGCCATTATTGCCAAACAAGGTTTAGGTATTTTATCTACCTATGCCATTTTTATCGGTGAATTTTATTCGGGTTTACTCATATTGTGGCTATTGCTTATTTTCATTGGCTTCTTAATTCTAAAAAAACGCATTTTTAGCTTGGTAAGTGGACTAAAAGAGCCAGTATTGTTGGCATTTAGTACCGCAAGTAGCGAAGCAGCCTACCCTAAAACCATGCTACAGTTAGAGCGTTTTGGTTGCAAGGATAAAATTGTGAGTTTCGTTTTGCCGCTTGGTTATTCTTTTAACCTCGATGGCTCTATGATGTACATGACATTTGCTTCGTTGTTTATTGCTCAGGCGTATGGCATCCACTTGGGTTTCGAGCAGCAGCTCTCAATGTTGCTTATATTAATGCTTACCAGTAAAGGTATAGCCGGTGTACCTAGAGCCTCTTTGGTTGTTATTGCAGGCACCATTGCCACCTTTAATATTCCGGAAGCTGGTTTGGCTTTATTAATAGGGATAGACCCCTTGTTGGATATGGGCCGCTCGGCAACCAACGTAGTGGGTAATAGCGTTGCTACGGCCGTTATTAGCAAGTGGGAAGGCGAATTGGGCGACCCCAAAGAATAATTATATTCCCGATGACAGACAGACAGAAAAAAATATTTTTAGCCATTTGTATTGTAGTGCCTTTTTTGGCCTACTGTTTTTATTATTATGGCATTATGATTAAAAATGCTCCTTACAAATTCACTGAAATGGAGTCTATTAGCTTAAAATATGGGCTAGGGGATAGTTTAATAAATCGGTTCGATAGCAAAACGGGTGCATACCAATACCTAAACGACCAAGATTCTTTGGTTAAAACCCAAGTGAAATTAAGTAAAGATGATTTACTTTATTTACACCGCAAGGCTGTAGAACTGGGTTTTTGGAATTTTCCGCAGAATATGCGCCTAAACCCGGAAGAGCGCACTGGTAAAACAGCCCCTCATTATTATTTAGAATTTAAATACCAGCGTAAAAGCAAAATACTTGATTTTGATGCAGATTATGCCGGAAATGGAAAGCTGAAAGATGCTGCCAAAACCTTAATTGAAACGGTGAGTACTACCATTAACGATGCCGAGAATAGACAGCGGAAACGTTAAACCCTATTATTCTTTAAAAAATTGTAATAAATGCTGTGAATTCTTTTAGAGAAACCCTATATTTGCACCTCATTTAACAATAAAACCAATAAATAACCATGTACGCAATAGTAAATATAGCCGGACAGCAATTTAAAGTTGCTAAAGACCAGCATCTTTTTGTACACAGATTACAAGGAGATGAAGGCGCTAGTATTGAATTTGACAATGTATTATTGGCTGAAGATGGCGGTAAATTTAAAGTAGGTACGCCTACGCTTAAGGGTGCGGTGGTTTCGGCTAAAATCTTGTCTCATTTAAAAGGAGATAAAGTGATTGTTTTCAAAAAGAAACGTCGTAAAGGCTACAAAAAGAAAAACGGTCACCGCCAACAATTCACCAAAATCCAGATTACTGGTATTAAATTATAAGTTTAGATTGTTCAATAGAATTGTTTTTCAATTCATAAGTAAATAAAATATGGCACATAAAAAAGGGGCTGGTAGTTCCAGAAACGGTCGCGAATCCCATAGTAAACGTTTAGGTATCAAAATTTTTGGTGGTCAATTGGCTATTGCTGGTAACATCATTGTTCGTCAGCGTGGTACACAACACCATCCAGAAAAAAATGTGGGTTTAGGTAAAGATCACACACTTTTCGCTTTAGTGGATGGTACCGTAATTTTCAGAAAACGTGCTGATAATAAATCATACGTATCTATTTTACCTGCAGAAGTACAGGTAGCTGCTCCTAAGAAAGCTGCTGCTCCTAAAGTAATTTCGGAACCAGTAGCTGCTGCAGTTGAAGTAGTAGAAACTGCTGCTGTTCCGGTTGTAGAGGCAAAAGCTGCTCCTGCTAAGAAAGCACCTGCTGCTAAAGCGCCAGCTAAAAAGGCGGCTGCTCCTAAAGCGGCTGCTGAGAAAAAAGCACCAGCTAAGAAAGCTGCTCCAAAGAAATAAGTTTTTTTATTTTTTTAAAGCCTCTTCGTATATCGGAGAGGCTTTTTTTGTGGAAAATATTGCAGAAAACTCAGAATTATTTTTTTCTTATTTGATAGAATATTTCGCCATAACATTTAAATGTCCCTATTTCATATGTATCCCGGGAATATCCAGCCGGCAATTTGTCTCCAGGGCGAATTATGATCCATCCATCCTTTTTTGCTTGAACCTCGTCTTCGCAGGTATATTTTAATTTATAAAAATAAATGGGTAAGTACAGGAGCCCGAAAAACAATAGTGTAGCTAAAAATTTCAAAAAAGGAATGATGATATTATCCTTTAGATAGGTTAGAATCTGACTCATTTGGTTATTTTTTTAAAATTTTGGTTTATTATAACTAAGATAAATGTTTTCATTAATAATAATTTCGGGTTATACGGATTTTTTCAACTTGATAATTAATAAATCAGTTTTTAAAATTTAGATTGTTTATTGCTCTCTACTTACAAGTTGAGCGGCAAAGTTGCGTAAGGCTTCTTTACGAGCAGCTTCCACCTGAATGGCATCTAATTGCTTAATGGCTTTCTCTGCATAGCTTTGCATGGCAGTTTCGGCTAATTCACGCACGCCTAAACGGTTGTAGAGTTCGGTTACGGCTTTAATTTTATCTTCAGCTTGGTAGGTGCTAGCCTCTAGCCAATGATTTAATTCATCGGCGTCCTTGCCTGTAGCCAATTCTTGTGCTTTTATGAGCAAATAGGTCTTTTTATTGGCTAAAATATCGCCAGCCAACTGTTTGCCAAATTTATCGGGGTTGCCGTACACATCTAAAATATCGTCTTGTATTTGAAAGGCAATGCCCAAATCTTCGCCAAAGCCTTCTAATAAATCGCTTTCGGCGGTAGATGCGCCTGCAATTAGGGCGCCAATTTTTAAGGCTCCACCCAATAAAACAGCTGTTTTTAGGCGTATCATTTCAATATAATTCGTAAGTGAAACGGCGGCTTGGGTTTCAAAATTCATGTCGAACTGTTGCCCTTCGCATACGCTTACGGCTGTTTCGTTAAAAACATGCAGCACCGGGCGTAGTAATTTTTCTTCTAAGCTGTTGAGCAACAAAATATAACCTTGCACCAGCATCACATCGCCAGAAAGTATCGCAATATTGGCATTCCATTTTTCGTGAACGGTTTGCTTGCCACGGCGTAGGGGAGCTTTATCCATAATATCGTCGTGCATAAGCGTAAAATTATGGAAAACCTCTACCGCCAATGCCGGGTCTATTGCTTTTTGAATATCACCTTTGAATAGTTCACAGCCCATTAATAGCAATACAGGGCGCATGCGTTTACCACTCATAGCCATAATGTAGCTTATGGGCTCGTACAACTCGGCCGGTTGGTTGGGATATTGTTTTGCGCTCACTGCTTTTGCCAGCAGTTCTTGTAGTTCTTCAATGGTATGCATGTACTCTTTATTGGGTTACTAAAGAAAAATCAATTTGACGTTTCGTTAGGTCTACTTTTTTAACTTTAATAGTTACTTTATCGCCTAATTGGTATTTACGTTTTTTACGCTGACCAATAATGCAATAATTTTTTTCATCCAAAACATAAAAATCATCATTAATATCACGTAAACGAATCATTCCTTCACATTTATTTTCTACTAATTCTACGTACATACCCCATTCGGTTACGCCCGAAATAATACCTTCGAATTCTTTGCCCACATTGTCTTGCAGGTATTCAGCTTGTTTATATTTTACCGAAGCACGTTCTGCATCGGCTGCTCTTTTCTCCATTTGTGAAGAGTGTACGCACAATTTTTCGTAGTGCTCGGCATTTGCAGTTGAGCCTTCTTCTAAATAATGAGCTAATAAACGGTGTACCATCACATCTGGGTAGCGCCTAATGGGAGAGGTAAAGTGTGTATAATATTCGAAGGCCAAGCCATAATGGCTCGATTTTTTGGTGGTATAAATGGCTTTAGCCATAGATCGTATGGCCAGTTGCGTCAATACATTTTGCTCACCTTTTCCTTCTACATCTACCAATAAGGCATTTAATGAGAAGGCAATGGTTTTATCAGATTGGGTATTTATTTTATAGCCAAACTTGGAGGCAAACTGTGCAAAGTTTAATAAAGCTTCTTCTTTTGGCGAATCGTGGGCACGGTATACAAACGTGTATTTATGTTTCCCTTGACCTTTTTTAGCCACGAACTCGGCTACTTTTCGGTTGGCCAAGAGCATAAAATCTTCAATAAGTTTGTGTGCATCTTTACGCTCTTTTACATACACGCCCATGGGTTTGCCTTGCTCATCGAGTTTAAATTTCACTTCTGCCGATTCGAAACTGATGGCACCGGCTTTAAATTTACGTTCGCGTAAAATATAGGCTAGTTCGTTTAGTTTGAGTATTTCTTCGGAAAAATCAGACTGTTTTCCTTCTATGATTTCTTGTGCTTCTTCGTACGCAAAGCGTTTATCGGAGTGAATTACGGTACGCCCAAACCATTCGGAATGGATATTTGCCTTTTCATCGAGCTCAAAAACCGCCGAAAAACACAATTTATCTTCGTTAGGGCGTAGAGAACACAATCCGTTAGAAAGGCGCTCAGGAAGCATCGGAATTACCCGATCTACCAAATACACCGAAGTACCTCTATCGTAGGCTTCTATATCTAAGGCCGAATCGGGGAGTACGTAATGCGATACATCGGCAATGTGTACGCCAATTTCATAGTTTCCGTTGGGTAATGTTTGGAAAGAAATCGCATCGTCAAAATCTTTGGCATCAAAAGGATCGATGGTAAAAGTGAGCACTTTTCTAAAATCGCGTCGTTTGCCTATTTCGGCAGCCGGTATAGTTTCTGATATAGCCTCGGCTGCTTCCTCTACATCTTTTGGAAAAGCTAAAGGGAAGCCAAAATCAGCCAAAATAGCATTCATTTCGACATTGTTATCGCCTTGTTTTCCTAAAACGTGAATAATTTTACCGATAGGGTTTTTGGCACCTTCTGGCCATTCGCTAATGTGGGCAATGGCTTTTTCATTGTCTTTTGCACCATTTAAATCTGTCAGCGGTATAAAAATATCGTGCTGCATTTTGCGGTCGTCGGGTACAAAAAAGGCGAAACGATCGGATAGTTTTACAATGCCTGTGAAATCCATTTTGGCACGTACTAGAATTTCTACTACTTCGCCTTCTTTTTTGCGACCGCCTTTTTGTTTGGCATACACATAAACTTGTACAGTATCGCCATGCAGCGCATTGCGCAATTTGCGTGGAGCAACATAAATATCCGCTTCAAATTCGTCTTCGGTAATAATAAAAGCCGAACCATCGGTGGTTAAATCAACCCGACCTGTAACAAATGTTTTAAGTTCTTTTAATTGAAAACGCCCACGTTCAGGTTCTCTCAAGGTTCCTTTTCTAACCTCGTTGCGCAGAATCTCCGCAATAGCATCTCGAGCATCTGCATCGTCTAATTTAAGTTTTGCAGAAACTTGTTTCGGATTTAGGAGTTGTTGGCCTGATTTTTGAAAAATTTCTACAATCAGTTGCGTTAAAACTTCTTTAAAATGATGGGCTTTTTTAGACATGTAAACTAAGATACCAAATTTAGGAGGTATTACTAATTGCTCCGGTAGATTTCACGAAAAATTAACAGAAAAAGCGCATATTAACTCACAATACTTACGGCTTCTTCTGAAATACTAGGTAAACCCTTAAAGTGAAGTAGCAGCTGTGCGGTGGTTAATACATCTTTTTGGCAATAGGTTTGAATGCGCTGCAAATCTTGGTCTTTCCAATATACCCAATGCACGTCGCTGCCTTCCATATCATCTTTAGGACTAGGAATGCCAAAAATGGTGGCTAATAAATGTAAAGAAGTGTAGTTTTTGTAATCGCCAAACTTCCACAATTCCATGGTGTCTAGGTGATTAATTTCCCATGGCTTTTTGCCGGCTATTTGCAAACAAGCAGGTATTTCTAAGCTATTTATTAGCATACGGCGGCAGAGGTAAGGGAAGTCGAACTCTTTGCCATTATGCGCACAAAGCATTACATTGACAGGTTGTTTTTTAATAATCTCGATAAAAGCGCTTAAAATCTCTTTTTCATCGTGGCCGGCAATAGATTTAATTCGGAAGCTCAATTTACCTTGCCGTTTAATATAAATGCCGAAAGAAATGCAGATAATTTTACCGAATTCAGCAAAAATACCGGCTTTGGAATAGTATTCTTCGGGTGTTTCTCCCTCTTTACGCATAAAACGTGTTTTGTGTGCCCAAAGTTCTAATAAGTTAGCCGGAATTTCTGCAGCAGAAGCATATTGGGGTACCGTTTCTACATCGAGTACCAAAACGTTTTTTAAATTTACTTGCTGCAACATGAGGTTAAATTAAACTTATTTTTTTTAAGAGATGTATTTATTGCCCAATCATTACTCCGGGTTTATTTACCAACGGAATGCGAATTAAATTGCTTTCAACAATGCTCTCGGGCATAAATACAAACTTCTTATCGTATAAATTATTGTGTATGTAATAACTTACCCAATATTCATTTGCCAAACCAAAAACTGCTTCATCTATGAGTTCTACAGCTACGGCACTGTGTGCTGCTACGGTTCCCAAAGCGTGCCGTAGGGTAGAAGTTTTTAGCTCTTTACCATGTAGAGTTCCATAGCCCTTAGCAGCAATTAATACAGTTTCAATAGCTTCGTTACGCTGGTTTAGGAGGTATACTTTCCAGTTACGGCCCTCAGGGTTTTCGCTTTCGAGTACTACGGCGATAGAAATGCCTTCCACGAGCGGAAGCAGAATATCTTTTTTCATAGCAGAAAAAGCTTATTTTTTCTTAGCGAAACGTTTAGCTTTACCTTTTTTAGGCTCTTTTTCGGCAACTTCGGCTAAAAGCAATATTTCGGCATAACTAATACTTTCGGGTGTTTTATCTTTTGGTATTTTGATGTTTAGCTTACCAAATTTGATGTAAGGACCCCATCGTCCATCTTCGATACGGACATCTGGGTTTTCATCAAACACTTTTATAAGTTTATCAATATCCTTTTGACGCTTTTCTTGGATAATTTCAATAGCCTTGGCTTCTTCTAGCGTGTGTGGGTCAAACTCTTTTGGAATTGAGTAAAAAGCGCCATCATGACGTACATAAGGTCCAAATTTACCAATAGCCACCACCATATCTTTATCTTCAAACTGACCAAGAGTTTTAGGTAATTTGAATAATTCTAAGGCATCTTCTAAACTAATGCTTTCCATCATTTGCCCCGTACGCAAACTGGCGTAACGTGGTTTTTCTTCGCCCTCGGTATCTCCAATTTGAACAAAAGGTCCAAAACGGCCAATACGTACCGAAATAGTTTTACCCGAAACCGGGTCGATACCTAATTCACGGCCTCCGTTGGCCCGTTCGGCATTATCCAACGTATTTTGTACTTCTGCATGAAAAGGGTCATAGAAATTACGCAACATGGCTGTCCAATTGGTTAAGCCTTGGGCAATATCATCAAACTCTTTTTCTACTTTGGCGGTAAAGTGAAAATCAACAATGCCTTTGAAATGTTCTACCAAGAAATCGTTTACAATAGCACCAATATCGGTAGGAAATAATTTTGATTTTTCTGCTCCGGTATTCTCTGTACGAGTTTCGCCGCTAATGGTTCCGCTTTTAAGCGTTAATACCTCATAATTGCGGGTTCTACCTTCTCTATCTTCTTTAACCACATATCCACGGTTTTGTACCGTTGAAATGGTTGGCGCATAGGTAGAAGGTCGGCCGATACCCAATTCCTCTAATTTTTTTACCAAGCTGGCCTCGGTATATCTGGCAGGCGGACGAGAATAACGTTCTGTGGCCGTCAATTCAACGAGGTTAAGGCTTTGCCCTTTTGTCAATGGAGGCAAAATAGCGTCTTGCTTGCTATCTTCTGCAGTAATTTCGGTATCGTCCTCTTCGTCCGAAGATTCCATATATACTTTTAAGAAACCATCAAACTTTAACACCTCACCTTGAGCAATTAATTCTTCTTTACGGGTAGAGATACTAATTTTTGCGGTTGTTTTTTCAAATTGAGCTTCGGCCATTTGAGAGGCAATAGCTCGTTTCCAAATTAATTCGTACAAGCGTTTTTCTGAAGGATCGCCGTTTAGAGTGTGTACTTCAAAATAGGTTGGCCGAATGGCTTCGTGCGCCTCTTGTGCACCGGCCGATTTGGTTTTATACTTTCGTACTTGATGGTATTTTTCACCAAAAGAAGAGCTAATTTCATTGGCTGCTGCACCCAAGGCTGTATCCGATAAGTTTACCGAATCGGTACGCATGTAGGTGATTTTACCTGCTTCGTATAGTTTTTGTGCTACCGACATGGTGCGGGCTACCGAAAAGCCCAATTTACGGCTAGCCTCTTGTTGTAGGGTAGAGGTTGTAAAAGGTGCAGAGGGGCTCCGTTTGCTGGGTTTGGTTTCTAAGCTAGTAATGGTAAAAATAGCCGCTTTACAATCGTTTAGAAACTGATCCGCTTCTCCTTTTTGGCTAAAACGTTCGCCCAATTCGGCTTTAAATAATTCTTTGGCGCTATCGGTAGAAAAAATAGCCACTACTTTAAAAGCAGCTTCTGCATTAAATTGATTCACTTCACGCTCTCTATCAACAATTAAACGTACCGCTACTGATTGTACTCGGCCGGCAGATAGGGAAGGTTTTACTTTTTTCCAAAGTACAGGAGATAGTTCAAAACCCACCAAACGGTCTAAAACCCGACGGGCTTGCTGAGCATTCACTAAATTATAATCAATGGTTCGCGGACTTTCAATGGCTTTTAAAATTGCCGGCTTGGTAATCTCGTGAAACACAATGCGTTTTGTTTTTTCTTCTTTAAGGCCAAGGGTTTCAAATAAGTGCCAAGAAATGGCTTCACCTTCGCGGTCTTCATCGGATGCTAACCACACCATTTCGGCTTCTTTGGCTAGTTTTTTAAGTTCGCTTACTATTGCCTTTTTATCGGTCGGAACTTCATATTTCTGTTCAAAATTATGGGCGGTATCAATAGCCTCATCGGTTTTCAGCAAGTCTCTGATATGTCCGTAGCTCGATTTTACAAGAAAATCTTTGCCCAGATACCCTTCGATGGTTTTGGCTTTGGCCGGTGACTCAACTATTAATAGATTTTTAGCCATTTGGTAGAAATGTAATTTGTGCAAATAAAGACATTATAATAAGGAATGCAAAATTAGGTGCTGTTTTGGACGAATATTTTTTTTGGATAGCGATGTTTACATCAAAAAGCCACCACCTAATAAATCGTTGCCTTCGTAAAATACCGCAGATTGTCCTGGAGCTATGCCCGAAACGGCATGGTGAAAGTCTATTTTCAATTCATCGCCCTCTTGCACAATAGTGCTTAGGGTGCCTGCATCTTTATACCGCACCTTAGTAACGGCTTCCAACGGACTTAAAATAGAGTCATATTTCACCAAATTGAGATTTTTTACTCGTGCGCAAACCTGCTCTAATTCATTCTGAGTGCCTAACATCACCGTATTACTTTCTGGTAAAATACGGGTAACAAACATGGGTTCGCCGAGGGCAATGCCCAAACCTTTGCGTTGTCCAATAGTATAGTAAGGATAGCCTAAATGTTTTCCAACTACTTTTCCATTATTTAGCATGAAGTTTCCGGGCCCAATACGTTCATCTAAATCGCTCACTTTGTGTCGTAAAAAAGCCCGGTAATCGTTATCGGGCACGAAACAAATCTCGTAACTTTCCGATTTGTTAGCCAATTCTACTTGGCCCATATCTAAGGCCATTTGTTTAATTTCCGTTTTGGCGAAACTTCCTAAAGGGAATTTAGTTCTAGCTAAATTTTCTTGAGAAACGCCCCACAATACATACGATTGATCTTTATGCTCGTCTTTTCCTTTAGAAATTACATAACGCCCGCTATCTTGTATTCGGATATTGGCATAGTGGCCGGTGGCAATAAATTCACAATCGAGCTTATCGGCACGTTTTAATAAAGCTTCCCATTTAATATAAGTATTGCAGAGTACGCATGGATTGGGAGTACGGCCAGCTAAGTATTCATCTACAAAATTATCAATCACAAAATCGCCAAACTCTTCGCGTATATCTAATATATAGTGTGGAAAGCCGTAGCCAACAGCTAAAGATCGAGCATCGTTAATGCTATCTAAGCTACAGCAGCCCGTTTCTTTAGAAGAACCGCCGGCTGTTGCGTAATCCCACGTTTTCATGGTAAGGCCAATCACTTCATAGCCCTGCTCGTGCAACATCACCGATGCTACCGAACTGTCTACACCACCACTCATGGCGACTAAAATTCTGCCGTGCTTACTCATTACGTACAAATATATACCTTTTTGTACGCTAATCTCTACTCAAAAGGTCAATCTGAAGTCAATTCCTGAAGCATGGAATACTTAAATACGTTATCATCCTAAATAAGCGTTAGCTATTTATTAACTTCATAAAAAAATATGAAAACATTTTATAGTATTCCATTTGCCTTATGCCTATTGCTATACACGAATTGTGCAGCACAAAATCAAGGTAAATTCGGGAATCTCCTAAACAAAGCGAAGGCTGCGCTAAGTAACCCAACTGCAGCTGAAATGGGTTTTGGTTTAAAAGAAGCCTTAGAAGTAGGAGTTTCTGCAGGTACTGGCCGACTTTCGGCAGAAAATGGCTTTTTTAATAACATTGGGGTTAAAATTTTATTCCCACTAGAAGCGCAAAAAGTTGAAAAAACAATTAGAAATTTAGGATTGAATTCTTTAGCAGATCAAGTAATTTTAAGTTTAAACAAGGCTGCTGAAGACGCTGCAAAGGAGGCAAAACCCATTTTCGTTTCAGCAATTAAACAAATGACCATTGCCGATGCCAGTAAGATTTTGTTGGGCAAAGAGCAAGATGGAGCCACCCAATATTTTAAACGGGTAGGTAGCGATGAATTACGCCTTAAGTTTCAGCCAATTATTCAAGCTAGTTTAGCCAAGGTGGGGGCTACCCAATATTGGGGCGATGTAATCACACGCTACAATAAACTTCCATTGGTTACACAAATTAACCCCGATTTGGAAGGGTTCGTAACCCAAAAGGCCATTGATGGACTTTTTTATGAAGTTGCTTTAGAAGAATTAAAAATTAGACAAAATACCGGTGCAAGAGGCAGTGCCTTATTGCAAAAAGTATTTGGCTACGCCGATACTAAGCGTTAATCAATTCTTTCACTTTTTTAGAGATAAGATCCCGTACTTCATTAAATTCTATAGGATCCATTTCTCTCGGATCGGGTATTTGCCAATCTAAACGATGAATGGCTGGCACCCAAGGACAGGCATCCCCGCAACCCATGGTAACCACGTAATCAAATTGAATAGCAGGAATTTCATCTAATGATTTAGAATCATGCGTGTTCAAATCATAACCCAATTCGGCCATAGCAGAAATCGCTTTTGGGTTTATTTTTCCCGAGGGGCGGGAACCTGCACTATAAGCCTCTACATGTTCACCTCCCCAAATTTTGGCAAAGGCCTGGGCCATTTGGCTACGGTTACTATTTTCGATACAAACGAACAGAAAACTCTTTTTCATACTTAAAATTTGTTCTGCTGTTTTAAAGCCCAGTTCACTAATAAAATAAGCACAGGAACCTCAATTAGCGGACCAATTACAGCGGCAAATGCTACACCGGAATGTATGCCAAACACCGCAATAGCCACGGCAATACCCAATTCGAAATTGTTTCCAGCAGCAGTAAAAGCTAATGAAGTAGATCGTTCGTAATTGATACCCGCTTTTTTTGCCAAATAAAAGGCCGCAAAAAACATAACAGCAAAATAAATAACCAGCGGAATAGCAATTCGGAGCACATCCATAGGAATTTCAACAATGAGCAGCCCCTTTAAGCTAAACATGACTACAATGGTAAATAACAAAGCAATCAAGGTAATAGGACTTATTGCCGGTAAATAAACGTTTTCTAACCAGTCTCTACCTTTTGTTTTAATAATTAGTACTCTAGAAAGCCATCCTGCGATAAAAGGGATGCCCAAATAAATAAATACACTTTGTGCAATTTGTTCAATGGTTATCTGTACTTCAAACCCTTTTAAGCCCAATAAAGGAGGCAGTTTAGTGATAAAAAACCACGCATAAACACTATAAAAAAGCACCTGAAAAATGGAGTTAAATGCCACTAAACCGGCTGTATATACCCGATCACCTTTGGCTAAATCATTCCAAACAATTACCATAGCAATACAACGGGCAATGCCAATTAGTATTAAGCCCGTCATATATTCCGGATAATCTCTTAAAAATACAACAGCCAAAACAAACATAAATACTGGACCAATAATCCAGTTTTGAAGTAAAGAAATGCCCAATACTTTGGTGTTTTTAAATACCTGAGGCAATTCTTCAAATTTTACCTTAGCCAATGGCGGATACATCATTAAAATGAGTCCGATGGCCAAAGGAATATTTGTAGTTCCCGATTGAAAAGAATTAATAAAAGCTTCACTTCCGGGAATAAAATACCCTAAAGCTACTCCTAAACCCATTGCAGAAAATATCCAGAGGGTAAGGTAGCGGTCTAAAAAAGAAAGTTTTGGATTCATAATATTAACAGCAAGAAAAAGTTTTTTGTTCACTTAGGGTAGTAAATAGCCCCGATAATTGTTTTGTAAAAGCATCCATGTTTTCCCAATGTATGCAATAGCATGATTTTTTTCCATCGACCGTACCCTTTACTAGACCAGACTCTTGTAATTCTTTTAAATGTTGCGAAACCGTTGATTGTGCTAAGGGTAATACCTCTACAATTTCGCCACAAATGCAGGAATTTTGTTCGGCTAGTATTTTAATAATGGCTATCCGAGCCGGGTGGGAGAGCGCTTTGGCAAAATTGGCCATCTCCTGATCGTTAAGACTAAAATCTGCTTTTTTGTTTTGTGCCATTTTATAATTGTATATCGTAAATATACGATTATAGATTTGTCAAATCCAAATTTATTTTATAATTAATTAGAAAAATGATGTATTTTGAATAGGAGGGTAATTTAGGTCTATGAACAACAAAAGCCGAACCTCAGTTCAGCTTTTGTACTCGGAGCGGGAATCGAACCCGCACGCCTGTTAAGGGCACAGGATTTTAAGTCCTGCGTGTCTACCAGTTCCACCATCCGAGCAGGTGATTTACTTTTTTAAAAAGTAACCCTTCCACTGGTGGAAGGGTTTTGGAGCGAAAGACGAGATTCGAACTCGCGACCCCGACCTTGGCAAGGTCGTGCTCTACCAACTGAGCTACTTTCGCTTTTTGTGTTTGCAAATATAGATAGAAATGCAATTTTGACAAGATTTTTTTTGTTTTTTTTCTTTATCGGCTTAAGTTCTTGTTTTTCAGCACTTCTGTAATTAAATCTAATTCAAAACCTCTACCGAGTAAGTATTGTTGCAATTTGTACCGGCGTTTAAATCCATCTTTCTCAGTCAATAGCCGATCTTTTTTTTGGAAAACAGCTATTAATTTTTGCTCATATTCGTCGTAATCTAAGTGTTTAAGCGCTTTCTGAATAAGTTTTTCCGGTACCCGTTTAAATTTAAGTGCTTGTTTGATTTTTATCCGGCCCCACCCCTTAATACGTAGTTTGCCTTGTGCAAATGCCAGTGCAAAACGCTCTTCGTTTAAAAAATTATCTTGTATAAGGGTAGATATAAGCTGCTCTACTTGAGTCGAATACAGTCCCCAATCGTATAATTTATCTCGTACCTCCTGCTGAGAGCGTTCTTGATAGGCGCAATAGCTTTGTGCCTTTGCATGGGCCTTTTCCGGAGAGAGTGGGCTACGTTTGGGGGCTTCATTTTCCATATTTCGCTTAAATTCGGAAATTCTTCGCAGATTGTTAAAATTTTGATGAAATTTGTATCCAAATGAACCACCTGCTATATTCTGTACACGAATTAGAAAAGGCTATGGGAGCCAAGCCGATTATTAATCGGCTAGATGCAACCATAAGAACTTTATTAACGGATAGTCGTAAGCTACACGATACAGCTTTTGGACTGTTTTTTGCGCTACAAAATCGTAGGGACGGACATACCTATTTGCACGATGCATACCAAGCAGGTGTGCGTTCTTTTGTTATTTCTGATAAAAATATAGCCACCAATCAATTTACGGAAGCTAATTTTTATGTTGTTGAGCATACCTTACAAGCATTACAGGATTTAGCTGGCTATCATCGAAGTAAATTCAACTATCCCGTTATTGGTATTACTGGGAGTAATGGAAAAACGATTGTTAAAGAATGGTTATTTCAATTGCTTTCGTCAAACTATAACATTGTACGTAGCCCCAAAAGCTACAATTCGCAACTGGGGGTGGCACTTGCCCTTTGGGAAATGACCGATAGTCATACCTTGGCAATTATTGAAGCTGGTATTTCTAAACCGGGTGAAATGGATAATCTAGCCCGAATGATTCAACCCACCTTGGGTATACTTACACATATGGGCGAAGCACATGCAGAAGGTTTTTCATCTTTTGAGGCCAAATTAATTGAAAAGTTAAAGTTGTTTAAAGTTGCGCAAACCCTCGTAATTAGCAATGACTATGCTAGTGCCTCTAACGTTCCTACATTTGTTTGGGGAAAGTATGCATCTGCGAACCTGCACGTGCAAGAAAGTACTTCTTTTGGAGGAAAAACACTCATTCAAGCAAACTATCAGCAATATCCACAACAAATCAGTATTCCATTTACCGATGCCGCTGCTATAGAAAATGCCAGCTGTTGCTGGGCTACATTATTGGCTTTAGGCCTATCAACCGAAACCATTTTCGAAAAAATGAGTCGTTTGCAAGCGGTAGAAATGCGGTTAGAACTTAAAAATGGCATACACAATTGCTCTATTATAGACGATTCGTATAGTTGTGATGTCAGTTCCTTGACCATTGCTTTAAATTTTTTAAAACAACAGCAACAACACGTAAAACATAGCTTAATTCTATCTGATATACCAGAATCATCGGTAGCAAATGAAAGCCTTTACCAGCAAATTGCAGATTTAGTGAAGGAAGCTCAGGTAAATAGAGTTATTGGCGTAGGTCCTATAATTACTCAATTTTCAGCCCTCTTTCCTAAAAATTCAGCATTTTATCCAAATACAGAGGATTTAGTAAAGGATTTACCTTCCCTCAATTTTACTAACGAAGCTATTCTGATTAAGGGAGCTAGAGTGTATGCATTTGAGCGACTGAGTGCACAGTTGGTGCAGAAAGTGCATGAAACGGTTTTAGAAATCAACCTAAATGCGCTAGAAGCCAACTTGAACTATTACCGAGCACAAATACTACCAGTAGTTAAAGTTATGGCTATGGTAAAAGCCTTTTCTTATGGAAGCGGTAGTGCAGAAATTGCGAACCTATTACAGTTTAATAGGATAGATTATTTAGCCGTGGCCTATGCCGATGAAGGAATTGCTTTGCGCCAAAGCGGTATCACCCTACCTATTATGGTTATGAGTCCCGAAATCGCTTCTATTGATACCCTTATTCAGTATGAGTTAGAACCCGAAATATATAGTTTTAGAACGCTAAGTGCTATCGATTTGGCATTAAAAAAGAATCAAAAAGAACACTATCCTGTACATATTAAAATTGAAACCGGTATGCACCGTTTAGGTTTTGATATAGTAGAACTTCCTCAGGTAGTTGAACTATTGACCAAAAGCAATTCCATGAAGGTTCAAACTGTTTTTTCACATTTAGCTGCCGCCGAAGACAAAGCAGAAGATACCTTTACGCAAGAGCAAATAAACATATTTACGAAAGCTGCGGAGTATTTAACCACCAGCCTAGGCTATTCATTTATTCGTCATTTGACCAATACTTCAGGTACTGGCCGTTGGAAAGCCGCACAATTTGATATGGTGCGTTTGGGTATTGGTTTATATGGTATTGATAAAACACTTCCTGCAGGAACGTTGCAAACGGTATCTAGCTTAAAAACTACCGTTAGCCAGCTTAAAACCATTAAACCAACAGATACTATTGGCTATAACCGTTTGGGTAAATTACCAAAAGGAGGAACTATCGCAACCGTTAAAATTGGTTATGCTGATGGCTACGATAGAGGGTTGGGAAATGGAGTAGGGAAGATGCTAGTTAATGGCCAATTAGCGCCTACTATTGGTAGTATTTGTATGGATATGTGTATGCTAGATGTTACTGGTATATCGGTAGCAGAGGGCGATGAAGTGATTGTATTTAACGATGAATTGAGAGTAGAAGAAATCGCCAAGAAATTACAAACTATACCTTATGAAGTGCTTTCGGGCATTTCGCAACGAGTTAAACGAGTATATTACTACGAATAATAAATTATAATGAATAAACTGTTTAAAATTTTAGTCAACTATTTTGTAAAAGGCATATTGGTAGTAGTACCAATTGGTTTGGCTATTTATTTTGTGGTTTGGGCGGTTAAAGCATTAGATGCTACCTTGAATTTGAGCAATTTCTTTTGGCTTAATCCGCAAACAGGGCAACCTTTATATATACCGGGTTTGGGTATTTTCACGGTACTCATACTCATCATGTTAGCCGGTATTTTTGTGACCAGTTTCATCACACAACCCATTTATAATTGGCTTGAACGTTGGTTAAAGCGTTTTCCGGTTTTTAATTTTATTTATGGTTCTATTAAAGATTTTACCGAAGCTTTTGTAGGTGATGAGAAAAAATTTAACGAACCCGTTTTAGTAGATTTGGATGAACAAGGACTAAAAAAAATAGGGTTTTTAACGCAAAAAGACCTTAAAAAGATAGGACTGCCCGGTGAAGTTGCAGTGTATTTCCCTTTTTCATATTCTTTTGCTGGCCAGCTGGTTATTGTACCCGCTAGCAGAGTAAAGCCCTTAAAAATGAGTGCTAGTGATGCTATGAAATTGGTAGTTTCTGGAGGGGCTAGTCAACTCTAAAATTGATATTACAATAAAAAAGCCCCTCGAATACTCGAGGGGCTTTTTTGTTATAGCGATTGCTTAATCATCTTTCCGTGCAATACGGTATAACACCAATCCCATCAATACGAAGAAGCCGAAGCCAAGTAATTGGAAGCCATTTGCACCTAAAACATGTTCTAAATTTTCTTCAAGATTCAGTTTGCTCACAGGTAAGGCTGTACTCGGAAAAGCCATTAAAAAGGCATAAATTACACCCATTAAGGCTCCGCCGGCTACTAATCCAGTGGCAAATAAGCTGCCTTTACCCAGTTCATTCTCTTCAGCAGTTTTCTTTTTAGTTTTCATATCTACCAATCCTTTTATGGCACCACCCGCAAAAATGGGGAGTGTGGTTGATAGTGGGAGATAGGCACCCACTGCAAAGGAAAGCGATTTTACTCCACATAATTCCATGGTAATGGATAAAAATACACCCACCAATACGAACTGCCAATCTAGATTAAAAGATAATAAGCCTTTAATTAACGTGGCCATAAGCGTTCCTTGTGGGGCTGGGTACAAATCGGTACCAATAGCATGTTGAATGCCCTGTGCCATCATTTCTGGTGTTGGGCGGTCAAGAATGGAAAGGGTTAAACCAATAACCACTGCCGATACAATAGCTCCTACAAATAAGGCCAATTGTTGGTATTTTGGTGTTGCTCCTACAATATAACCTGTTTTTAAATCTTGCGAAGTAGCTCCGGCATTGGCCGCAGCAATGCAAATCATACTACCAACTACCAAAGCCATGGGTTCAAATAAATGACCGGTCCAGCCCACGCTAATAAATATCAAGCAGGTGCCCATTAGGGTGGCAATAGTCATTCCTGAAATTGGGTTAGAAGAAGAGCCAATTAAGCCCACAATGCGACTAGAAACAGTTACAAAGAAGAACCCGAAGACCACTACTAATAAACCAATTAATAATTTATTGATGAGCGAATCACCTGGTATTTGTGGCAATACGGCCATTAAAATAACTAAGGCTAAACTTCCCAAAACCACTGTTTTTATCGATAAATCTTGGTCGGTACGTTTCACCTCTTGCATTTTACCATTCGTCTTGTTCATCGAACCAAAGCTCGATTTGAATGAGGAAATGATAGTTGGGATGGTTTTGATTAAGGTTATAAATCCACCTGCAGCAACTGCACCGGCTCCAATTTGACGCACATAGGCTCGGTAAATAGCTGAAGCGGTATCGGCAAAGGTTTTGCTAATAGGATCCCATCCGCCAGGTCCACCAGGCGTTAATAAATCTTTTAAATAGCCAAGCTTAACTAGCTGTAAAGCAGTAGTTTCTGCTGGAACTAATGAGGCTAGTAGCGGAATTAAACCCAACCATGCCAACACCCCGCCAGCAACCAATACTCCAGCAATTTTAGGCCCTATAATATAGCCTACACCCATATATTCGGGAGTAATTTCGCCATTTACCGTAGCTGAAGGAAAAAATTTGTTGCTTTGCTTGGTTACCCAAGCCGGTGTTTCGGCAATTACGTGGAATACTTTTTGCAAAATGGCGTACCCGAAAGCGAATGCAAGGCCTAGATAAGCCGTCTTGGCAAAATCGCCACCTTTTTCGCCAGCAATTAATACCGAGGCACAAGCAGTTCCTTCTGGGTAGGGCAAGTTCTCATGTTCATCCACAATCAATGATTTACGTAGCGGAACCATCATTAAGGTTCCTAAAATACCCCCTAAAGCGGCTAAAAAGAAGATAGGCCAATAGGAGAAAAAGCTTTCACCTTGGCTACCTGCTGATAGGAATAAGAATCCGGGCAGGGTAAATACCACACCGGCGGCAATAGATTCGCCAGCCGAACCTGTAGTTTGGATGATATTATTTTCTAGTATGGTGGTTTTAAAAAATTTACGACCAATAGAAATGGCCAAAACTGCTACCGGTATGGATGCAGAAACAGTTAGGCCGGCTTTTAAGGCTAAATAAACGGTTGCTGCACCAAAAATTACGCCGAATAGAGCGCCTAATAAAATCGATTTTACCGTAAACTCAGCCATTGTGGTATTGGCTGCTACGTAGGGTTTGAATTCTTTTGCTGACATAATTTTTATAAATGGTTAGTCTAATATAGAAGTTCTATCTATTGCTTAGCACAAAAGGTTTTCCACAAAAAAAAAGCCCCGATTTGGATCGGGGCTTTACAAATAGGTAAAATCGGTTATTTTCCTGCTGCCTTCGCATGATCAGCTAAAAATTGAGCCAATCCGCTATCGGTTAGTGGATGTTTTAATAAGGCTAAAATGGCTGACAATGGACCAGTCATTACATCGGCACCTAGTTGCGCACATTGTATAATGTGCATAGGGTGACGTACCGAAGCAGCTAAAATTTGAGTTTCATAACCGTAATTGTCATAAATCAACCGAATGTCTTCTATAAGTTGCATGCCATCGGTAGAAATATCATCTAAACGTCCCACAAATGGCGAAACATAGGTAGCACCTGCTTTTGCTGCTAACAAGGCTTGTCCGCTAGAAAATACCAAGGTGCAATTTGTTTTAATCCCTTTCGAGCTAAAATATTTAATGGCTTTTATCCCGTCTTTGATCATGGGTACTTTTACCACAATTTTTGGGTTTAAAGCGGCTAATAGCTCACCTTCTTTAACCATAGTTTCAAAATCGGTGGCAATTACTTCGGCACTCACATCGCCATCTACAATGTCGCAAATTGCCTTGTAGTGGTTAATTACGTTGGCATCGCCAGAAATACCTTCTTTAGCCATTAGGCTAGGGTTGGTAGTTACGCCGTCTAAAATGCCTAAGTCTTGCGCTTCTTTAATTTGGACCAAATTGGCGGTATCGATGAAGAATTTCATAGAGAAAAAGTTTAAAAAGAAAAAAATGGGCAAGCACCTTTTATCGCACCGCTACAACCTTCTACCCTTGCTGTGTTCCCACCCTGGGGGAGTTCAAAGGGAGCTGGTCGTAAAAGACTTGCCCGCGACAAAAGTGGGAAAATTTTAGGGATTTGACAACAGTGAACTTGCCTATTTTTTGTGCCATTTAGCAAAAAAGTCCCAAAGTACAATACCTGCAGATACGACCACATTAAAAGAGTGTTTGGTGCCGAATTGTGGTATTTCGAGACAGCCATCCATCAATTTCATCACCTCATCATTTACACCATTTACTTCGTTGCCTAAAATGATGGCATATTTTGTATCTGCTGATGGAGTAAAATCGGTAAGCATGATACTTTCGCTAGCTTGTTCTAATGCTAAAACGGTGTAACCTTTTGCTTTTAACTCGACTACGGCTGCCACTGTACTTGGAAAATACGACCAATCTACCGATTGTGTAGCACCAAGTGCCGTTTTTTCTATTTCTCGGTGGGGAGGCTGAGCCGTTATGCCGCATAATACCATTGCTTCCACAGCAAAACCATCCGCAGTTCTAAAAATGGAACCCACATTGTGCAAGCTGCGTACTTCATCTAATATCAAAACAATAGGTAGTTTTTTTTGATTTTTAAAGTCTGCTACACTGACTCGGTTTAGCTCTTCTAGTTTTAATTTGGCCATGTGCAAAAGTAGCTAGATTTAGCCAAACCCATAAAAATTGTTTAGAATAGGTTTAAGCCTAATTTTTCTTTAGTTTTAGTGCACTAACGCTATGAAATTAACCTCCAAACTCGTTTGTCAGCATCAAGGTGCCGATGTTTTTTGCTTTACGCTTTCCAATGAAAAGGGTATGCATGTAATCTTGAGTAATTATGGCGGAATTATACAATCTATCATCGTGCCGAATAAAGTGGGTAAAGCGGTTGATGTAGTATTGGGTTTTGAACATATTCAGAAGTATTGGTCAGAAGAATACTTAGAAAACTATCCGTATTTCGGAGCAATTATTGGACGTTATGCGAATCGGATTGCTCAAGGAAAATTTGCTGTAGACGGGAAAACTTACCAACTGAGTACCAACGCTGGAAAGCATCAATTGCATGGTGGTATTACAGGTTTTGACAAAAAAGTGTGGCAAGTAATGGCTAGTACAAATGAGGAAGTAATCTTGCACTACCACAGCAAAAATGGGGAAGAAGGTTTTCCTGGAAATGTACATGTTCAATTGAGTTTCAAATTAGCTGAAACGAATGCATTGTCCATCGCTATGACTGCCCAAACCGACCAAGTTACGCCCATTAACTTAACGCATCATGGTTATTTTAATTTAGAGGAAACGGGTCATATTGGGGAGCATGAGTTACAAATTGCAGCAAATCACATATTAATACAAGATGCCGATTTTGTGACAACTGGTGAATTAAAGTCAGTAGAAGGCACTGCTCATGATTTTACCAAGCCAAAAGCTATTGCGGCTGATTGGGATACTATTATGGGTTATGATCAAACTTTTGTATTAAATTCAGTTAATCAAAAAGCAGCAGCCACGGTTTTTGCTCCCCAAAGCGGCATTTGTATGGAACTCTTTACCAATCAACCTTCCATTCAGTTTTATACGGCGAAACATTTGACTCCTATGAAAGGTAAAAACGGGCTAGATTATGGCCCATTTACTGCCTTTTGTTTAGAAGACCAAGTACATCCCGATGCGGTAAATCATGCCCATTTTCCGAATACTCTTCTTCGCCCTGGTGAAATCTATATCCACGAAACTCGTTATGTATTTTCGGTACGGGCTTAATTTTTCAACACTACACCCAAGAAGCCCCTAAATTCTTATTTTTACACTCATTCAATACCCTATATTTTGGCAAAGAATACCGGAAAAGAAACCCCTTTAATGCAACAATACAATACCATCAAGGCGAAATACCCTGGTGCGCTATTGTTATTTAGGGTGGGCGATTTTTACGAAACCTTTGGCCAAGATGCCATTAAAGCCTCCCAAATTTTGGACATTGTGCTTACCCGTAGGGCCAATGGCTCTGCTTCGCACATTGAATTGGCCGGATTTCCGCACCATTCTTTAGATACCTATTTGCCTAAATTAGTTCGTGCCGGGCAAAGAGTTGCCATTTGCGATCAATTAGAAGATCCTAAAACCGTTAAAACCATTGTAAAACGTGGGGTAACCGAATTGGTAACTCCCGGAGTGGCAACTAACGATACTATCCTTAACCAGAAATCAAATAATTATTTGGCTTCAGTTTATGCAGATAAAAATCAATTTGGTGTTACTTTTTTAGATATTTCTACCGGCGAATTTTTAGTAGCTCAAGGCAACGCCGACTATCTTGATAAATTGCTACAAAGCTTTAAGCCTAGTGAGGTCATTTTCCCCAAACGCTTTCATCGAGATTTTGTAGATACTTTTGGCGACCGTTTTTATACCTATAGTCTCGAAGATTGGCCCTATACAACAGATTATACCAACGAAATCCTATTCAAACATTTTGAAGTAAACTCTTTAAAAGGGTTTGGCATTGAAAAAATGGGTTTAGCTAGCATAGCGGCAGGGGTAGCTTTACATTACCTCAACGAAACAGAACACCGCAATTTGCAGCATATTTCGGGAATGGCCCGAATAGAAGAAGAGCGCTACATGTGGCTCGATCGTTTTACCATTCGCAATTTAGAATTGGTAGGTTCGGCCAACGAAAATGCCATTACTTTGGTCGATATTTTAGATCATACTCTTTCGCCCATGGGTGCCCGTATGCTTCGCCGTTGGATGATTATGCCACTGAAAGACCGGAAGCCTATTGAGGACCGATTGGCCATTGTGGATTATTTTATTGTCCAAGATGAGTTAAGGGAGCTATTGGCTACCGAATTGAAACTTATTGGCGATGTAGAGCGCTTAATTTCTAAAATCGGCCTCCTGAAAGCCAACCCCAGAGAGGTAGTGCAACTAAAACGTGCTTTGGGTGCTATAAGCAAGTTAAAAGAGTATTGTAGCCATTCAGATAATACGGCTTTACAGGTATTAGCCGAGCAATTGAATCCTTGTACGCTCATTCAAGAGCGTTTAGAACGAGAATTACAGCCCGACCCTCCGGTATTGGTAATTAAAGGCGGTGTAATTACTGAAGGTATTGACCCCGAACTAGATCGTTTGCGCAAAATAGCTTTTGGTGGCAAGGGTTACTTATTAGAATTGCAAAAAAGAGAAGCAGAAGCTACGGGCATACCATCGCTTAAAATTGCTTTTAATAATGTATTTGGCTACTATTTAGAAGTTACCCATACCCATAAAGATAAGGTGCCGGCCGATTGGTTGCGTAAACAAACCTTGGTAAACGCCGAACGGTACATTACGCCCGAACTGAAAGAATACGAAGAGCAAATTTTAGGAGCTGAAGAAAAAATTAATACTCTGGAGATTCGATTATTTGCCGAATTGGTATTCAGCCTGAGCGAATACATTAAACCTATACAATTGAATGCGCACTTAGTGGCTCAGTTAGATGTATTGCTCAATTTTGCCCATATCGCCATCAAACATCAGTACGTAAAACCCGAAATTAATGAAGGTTTTGTACTCGACATAAAGGGTGGCCGACATCCGGTAATTGAGCAAAACTTACCCACGGGTGAGGTGTACATTACCAACGATGTATACTTAGATAGCGAAAGCCAGCAAATGATGATTATTACGGGTCCCAATATGGCTGGTAAATCGGCTTTACTACGCCAAACGGGTTTAATTGTACTGATGGCACAAATGGGCAGTTTTGTGCCAGCAAAAGAAGCCCACATTGGCTTGGTTGATAAAATATTTACTAGGGTAGGCGCTTCCGATAATTTATCTTCGGGCGAATCGACCTTTATGGTGGAAATGAACGAAACGGCTAGTATTCTGAACAATTTATCGGAACGCAGTTTAATTTTATTGGATGAAATTGGTCGTGGAACCAGTACTTACGATGGTATTTCTATTGCTTGGGCCATTGCCGAATTTTTGCACAACCATCCCACCGCACAAGCTAAAACACTTTTTGCCACACATTACCACGAGCTAAACGAATTAACCAACTCCTTCAGCCGAATTAAAAACTTTAATGTTTCGGTAAAAGAAGTGGGTAATAAAGTCATTTTCTTACGCAAATTGGTACCCGGAGGCAGCGAACATAGTTTTGGTATTCATGTGGCTAAAATGGCCGGTATGCCACCAAAACTGATTGCCCGAGCCAATGAAATTTTAAAACGCCTAGAACAAGAACGTACCGGTGGCGAACACATAAAAGACAGCATTAAAAAAGTGCAGGCTCAGGCCTATCAGCTTCAAATGTTTGGCATTGACGATCCGGTTTTGGAGAAAATTCGCGACATGTTGAATAACCTCGATGTAAATACCCTTACGCCGGTTGAAGCTTTAATGAAGCTCGATGAAATTCAACGATTACTTAAAAACTAACAAAAGATGAAACCCAAGCAAGATTTTTCCTTTTGGACCCGTTATAAACAATTCGCTAGTACCGAAATTTTGATGTACCTTTTAATGGTGCTAGGCATTTTGCTGGGTATCCTTATTTTCAGTTAAACCAATTTTATGAAATTAAATTTAAAACGACCCTTAGCCTTTTTCGATTTAGAAAGCACCGGTGTTAATGTCGCTTCCGATCGTATTGTAGAAATATCTATTTTAAAAGCCATGCCCAATGGTTCTGAAGAAATTAAAACCTTGCGCATCAATCCGCAAGTGCCCATTCCACTAGAGGCTTCTTTGGTACACGGTATTTACGATGCCGATATTGCTAATGAACCCACTTTTAAACAAGTAGGTGAAGAATTGGCTCGTTTTTTAGACGATTGCGATTTGGCAGGCTACAATTCTAACCGTTTTGATATCCCGATGTTGGTAGAAGAATTTTTACGTGCCGGTGTAGATTTTGATGTGGATAACCGCTTTTTTGTAGACGTGCAGAATATATTCCATCAAATGGAACAACGTACCCTACGTGCAGCCTATAAATTTTATTGCGATAAAGATATCATCAATGCACACTCGGCCGAGGCTGATATTAAAGCTACCTACGAAGTGCTTTTGGCGCAATTAGATCGCTACGAAAACAAAGAGTGGGAAGATAAAAAAGGCCAAAAAAGCGTACCCGTACAAAATGATGTCGAAGCCTTACACAAGTTTACCAACCTAAACAAACCGGTTGATTTTGGTGCCCGTATGGTATATAACGATAAAGGAGTTGAGCTCTTTAATTTCGGAAAACACAAAGGCCGTACCTGCGAAGAGGTGCTAAAAGCCGAGCCAAGTTATTATTCCTGGATGCAACAAGGCGATTTTCCTTTAGATACTAAACGTAAACTCACCAAAATTTGGGACCGCATGCATGCCCAAAAAGAGCCCGTAAAAGCAGCCCCAGCGGCTCCTCAGCAAGCCAGCCTAAGCTTTGAGCAGGAAAAACCAATTGATTCGGATTTACTAAATCAGTTGAAAGATAAATTTGGAAAGTAGTTTAGGGTTTTAGGAAAGCAATATTCCGCTTTAAGCCTGCCAATTTGGTGCGTTTGACCGCCGATTTAGAAAACAGTTTTTCAAATACCTCATCGGTAATTTCTTCCCATTCCTTTTTGGGAAGGTCAAGCAATTCGGCAGAAGGCATTAAGGCAGCTTCTTGGTGTGGTGTGGAAAATTTATTCCAAGGGCAAACCTGTTGGCATACATCGCAGCCAAAAGCCCAATTATCTAATTTACCCGCAAATTCGTTAGGAATTTCATTTTTGAGTTCAATGGTGAGGTACGAAATGCATTTGCTGCCATCAACCACATAGGGCGCTATAATGGCTTCTGTTGGGCAAGCATCTATGCAACGGGTGCAGGTGCCGCAATGGTCGGCTTGGGGTGCTATATCGTAAACTAGTTCGGCATCAACAATTAATTCTGCTAAAAAGAAATACGAACCATGTTGTTGATTAATGAGGTTGCTATGTTTTCCCACCCAACCTAGGCCTGCTTTTTTGGCCCAGGCTTTATCTAATACCGGCGCCGAATCTACAAAGGCTCGGCCATGTACGTTCCCAATTTCTTCCTGAATTCGATTTAATAAACTTTTAAGTTTTACTTTAATTACCGAGTGGTAGTCTTCGCCATAAGCATACATGGAGATTTTAGGCGCTTCAGGGTCGCTTTGTTGGGCCTCCGAATAATAGTTTAAACCCAAACTAATCACCGATTTGGCGTCGTCCACCAATAAACGAGGATCTAAGCGTTTATCGAAATGATTTTCCATATAACTCATTTCGCCTTGATAGCTATTTTTTAGCCATTTTTCTAGTAGGGAAGCTTCTTCTTCTAAAAAACCAGCTGGTGAAATGCCACAAAACAAAAAGCCCAAGCGTTGCGCTTCAGCTTTAATGAATTGGCTGTATTTTTCTAGCGGTAGCGCCACAGCAATTAAAACAAAGAACCCGTTGCTCCGGGTTTGGTTCTATCTACATGTTTGTAGGCCAATTCTGTACATTCGCGGCCACGTGCGGTTCGCATGATATAGCCTTCTTGAATTAAGAAAGGCTCATAAACTTCCTCAATGGTACCTTCATCTTCACCAACGGCAGTAGCAATAGTTTTTAAGCCCACTGGGCCCCCTTTAAACTTATCAATAATGGTCAATAAAATCTTGTTATCCATTTCATCGAGGCCATGCATATCTACATTCAAGGCATTTAGGGCGTATTGGGCAATATCGGTATCAATGGTTCCGCTACCTTTAATTTGCGCAAAATCGCGGGTACGGCGTAAAAGTGCATTGGCAATACGAGGCGTACCCCGGCTACGGCGGGCAATTTCATAAGCCCCTTCGTCGCTAATAGGGGTTTTTAAAATATCGGCCGAACGCAATACAATGGTGGTTAAGAGCTTGGCATCGTAATATTCTAACCGGGAATTGATACCAAAACGGGCTCGTAAAGGAGCGGTTAATAAGCCCGAGCGGGTAGTGGCACCCACTAAAGTAAATGGATTCAACGAAATTTGTACCGAACGGGCATTGGGGCCCGTTTCTAGCATGATATCAATTTTAAAATCTTCCATGGCCGAGTATAAATACTCTTCTACCACGGGGCTTAATCGGTGTATTTCGTCAATAAATAAAATATCGCCTTCTTCTAAATTGGTTAATAAGCCGGCTAAATCTCCTGGTTTATCCAATACCGGGCCGGAGGTAATTTTTATGCCTACGCCCATTTCGTTCGCAATAATGTGCGAAAGCGTGGTTTTACCCAATCCTGGAGGGCCGTGTAAAAGCACATGGTCTAGCGCTTCTTGGCGTTGCTTAGCGGCTTGCACAAAAATGCGCAAGTTCTCGAGCAATTTATGCTGTCCGGTAAAATCTTCAAAAGCCTGCGGACGCAATACTTTCTCTATATCACGCTCTAAGGGATTTAAATTTTCGGCATTCGGGTCGAGGTTCTCGTTAAGCATGGCACTAATTTACGAATTCGTGCTCAGTTTTTTGTAGCGGCGAAACCAAGAACCTATTTTTAGTTGGATAACACCTAAAAAGGCTTCGCGGAAAATGCGTGGGCTCATTTTAGAGGTGCCTTCGGTGCGGTCGGTAAAAATGATGGGAATTTCTACCACATTAAAACCGTGTTTTATGGCTGTAAATTTCATTTCAATTTGAAAAGCATAGCCCACAAATTTTATTTTATTTAGTTGAATGGTTTGTAATACTTCTTTGCGGTAGCATTTAAAACCGGCAGTGGCATCTTGTATAGCAATGCCGGTAATCATGCGCACATATACCGAGGCAAAATACGACATAAGTACTCTACCCATCGGCCAATTTACCACGTTTACACCTTTAATATAGCGGGAGCCAATGGCTACATCGGCACCGTTTAAACAAGCTTCACGCAGGCGGAGCAAATCTTCGGGGTTGTGTGAAAAGTCGGCATCCATTTCAAAAATAAAGTCGTAGGCATGTTTTAAAGCCCACTTAAAGCCATGAATGTAGGCTGTTCCTAAACCCAATTTGCCTTTGCGTTCTTCTATAAATAAAGATTCGGGAAATTCTTTCTGGAGTTTTTTAACAATGTCGGCAGTTCCATCGGGTGAGCCATCATCAATAATTAACACATGAAAAGGCATAGCCAAAGAAAACACTTTCCGAATTATTTTTTCGATGTTTTCTTTTTCGTTGTAGGTGGGTATGAGTACGAGGCTATCTGTTTTCACTGAGCATGTATATGGGCTCAAAAATAGGATTTATAAGCCAACAAAAAAACCTCCCCGAATATTGGGGAGGTTTTTTATTAGGGCATAATTTTTTATTGGCCGCTATTCATAATTTTTTGGAGGTACTTGCTTACCCCAAATAAAATAAGCGAAGCTATACCGGCCATGCCAACAAAGAGCATAAAAAACTCATATAAACCGGTGATTTGGTAGCCTAAGAAATTGGGAGTGGCTTTGCCTGCTTCAGGATATAAGGCACTTAATACCCCTGCGAATTTATTAGCAGCTGCATTGGCTAAAAACCAAACGGCCATTAAAAGCGATGCAAAACGGAAAGGTGCTAATTTGTTTACCAACGATAAACCGATGGGCGATAAGCATAACTCTCCAAAGGTGTGGAAAGCATACATGCTGGTTAGCCACATCATGCTTACTTTTACACCTGGTTGTACACCTTTTACACCATAGGCAATAATTAAGTAGCCAATGGCTAAGAAAAATAAACCTAAAGCCATTTTAGTGGGTGATGCCGGTTCGGCATTTCGAGCACCTAATTTTATCCAAACCCAAGCAAATAGTGGTGCAAAACTCACTACAAATATAGAGTTTAAGGATTGGAAGAAACTTGCTGGAACGATACGAAATCCCAAATCACGTTGGGTTTGTTCTTCTGCAAAAAACGTTAATGAAGCACCGGCCTGTTCGAAGGCACTCCAGAAAAAAATCACAAAAAACGAAACGATGAAAATAACGCTTATTCGCTTTTTTTCAATTAGTGTTAGGGTTTTATCGCCTATAATCATGTAGCCAATACCCACCACTGAAAGAACTAATAAATAGGATAGTATGCCAAATAAGCGGGCATCAATATATAAAATGCCAATTACGGCCAATGAAAAAGCTAATAAAGCGGCGTAAACTAAAATTTGAGTGGGTTTGAGTTCTTTTTTGCCGCTTGCACTTTCGGGTGTAAGACCTAGAGTTTTGCCGCTTGGGTCTACTACATATTTGTCTTTATACAACTGAAAAATAAGAACGCCCAAGAGCATGCCAATACCTGCAGCTAAAAAGCCCCAGCGAAAATCTGCAGGGTTTCCAGTATCGCCAAATAAACCACAAACCAATGGACCTAAGGCGCCACCGGTATTAATTCCCATATAAAAAATAGTATAGCCAGCATCAATTCTACGATCTCCGGCAGGGTAGAGCTGACCTACCATAGAGGAAATGTTGGGTTTAAAAAAACCATTTCCAGCAATTAATACGCCCAAACCAGCAAAAAATAAAAGGGTAGATAAGCCTGGAGAACTTTGGAACGTGCTGCCGCAAAAGAATAATAAAAATTGCCCTATAGCCATTAACAAGCCACCGGTTATTATGGAGCGTTGATTTCCCCAATACCTGTCGGCAATATAGCCACCTACCAAGGGAGTGAGGTAAACTAAGCCGGTGTAGCTACCGTATAGGTTAGAAGCCAGAGCTTTATCGTACAATAAGGCTTTGGTCATAAAGAGAACCAAAATGGCCCGCATGCCGTAATAGCTAAAACGTTCCCACATTTCGGTGGCAAATAAAACCCGCAGTCCTTTTGGATGACCCGTTTCTTGGAAAGATGTTTGTTTACTCATTTTTTATAGGCTTCTATATTATAAGTTGTTTAAAATAAAATCGGTCATTTTTGTATACAGTTGTATGGTGGTATTGCCACCAAAAATGCCGTGGTTTTTGTTCGGATAGTAGGCTTGTTCAAATGATTTGTTTGCCTGAATTAAAGCTTCGGAGAACATGACGCTGTTTTGGAAATGTACGTTATCATCGGCAGTTCCGTGTATTAATAAAAATTTACCTTTTAATTTATCGGCAAAGTTTATTGGAGAGTTTTCGTCGTATCCTTTTGCATTTTCTTGTGGGGTGCGTAGATAACGCTCTGTATAAATGCTGTCGTAATATCTCCAGGTAGTAACCGGTGCAACAGCAATGGCCATTTTAAAGGTATCGGCACCTTTGGTGATACACAGTGATGACATGTAACCACCATAGCTCCAACCCCAAATACCAATGCGTCTACCATCTACATACGATTGTTTTGCCAACCATTTAGCGCCCTCAATTTGATCGATTGTTTCGTAATGCCCTAGGTTTTGGTAGGTCATTTTTTTGAATTCGGCACCTCTGGCACCCGTACCACGATTATCTACACAAGCTATAATGTATCCTTTTTGAGCCAAATAGTTGAACCACATGTTGCGGGATGCACCCCACGAGTCTACTACGTTTTGGCTACCCGGGCCACCGTATACATACATAAATACCGGATATTTTTTGTTCGGATCGAAATCGGCCGGTTTAATCATGTAACCATTTAAATTAACACCCTCTGAGGTAGTTAGGCTAAAGAATTCAGTAGGGCTTAATTGATATTCGGCAAATTTGGCTTTTGCTTTGGCATTGTCTTCCAATACTCTAATTACCGCTCCTTTGTTCGTGTGTAAACTTACGTAGCTTGGGCTTTTAGCACTGCTATTGGCTAAAATATAGTAATTAAACGTGGTACTAAACGATGCCGTGTTGGTGCCTGCTTGTGTGCTAATTTTGCGTTTACCTTTGCCGTTTAAACCAATAACATACACATCACGTTGTAGGGGAGAGCTTTCGCTAGATTGATAATAGACTAAGCCATTTTTCTGATCGATGCCGTAAATATCGGTTACTTCCCATGCGCCTTTGGTAATTTGAGCAATTTGTTTGCCGCTTAAATCGTATAAGTAAATGTGGTTGAAACCATCTTTTTCACTCACATTAATAAATTGTTTGCCATTGTTTAAGAAGGTTAATTGTTCTTTTTCAATGTCTACATAATATTTGTCAGTTTCAGTCATCATCGTATTAGTAGCACCTGTACTAGCATTTGCTAAAAGGTATTCTACTTTATTTTGATGTCTGTTCATGCGCAATACACAAACGGTATTTGCATCCTGAGTCCAGCGGATTCGGGGTATGTATTGATCTGACTCTGTACCAATATCTACAGTTTTAGTGTTCGATGATGCTAAATCATACACGTGAATGCTTAAGATGGCATTTTTTTCACCTGGTTTGGGGTATTTGTATTTGTATTCGGTAGGGTATAAGCCATCGAACATGGTCATGCTAAATTCGGGTACTTCTTTTTCGTTAAACTTATAAAAAGCAATTTTTTTACCATCGGGGCTCCAATAAAATGCCTGGGCAAATGAAAATTCTTCCTCGTAAACCCAATCTGAGCGACCGTTAATTACTTCATTGTTTTTGCCATCGCTGGTTAATTGTTTTTCTTCGCCATTTATTAGGTTTTTTACGAACAAGTTATTGTCACGCACAAACGCTACACTATTGCCATCCGGAGAAAATGTAGCAAAGAGTTGTTTCCCCTTGGCAGATACTTCGGTAATTTTTTTGCTTAACAAATCGTATACAAAATAATTTGCCTTAGATGAGCGACGATAAATCGCTTCTTCGCCCACAGGAATTAATATTTTGGTTTCATTATCGTTGAAATTAGTGCTAATGGGCAAGGTGTCGCCTTTATAAACTAAATCAGTTTCTTTAAACAAAATGCTATTTTGTTTACCGTCTAAGTAGTTGTTTTTTGCTACATAGCGTACTTTTGTTTTCTCATCGGTTTCTACAGAAAGGTAGGTATTGCCGTCCTGCATACTACGTAAGCCACGCATGCCTTTGGTGCTAAAGGTGCCTTTTTTAAATACGTCTTCGAGGGTAAACATTTTTTTGCTTTGCCCAAAAACGCTGGTGCTAATTAAAAGCAGGATTAAGATTTTTTTCATGTTATTTTCTAGGGTTTATACGATATATTGATTAATATTTACGAATGGGTTGGGTGTTTTGTTTTAGTTTTTCGGGGTCGTTAAATAAATCGTCTTTGTCTGATGGCGCATTATTTAACACTAAATTGGATTGAAATTTTAAACGGCCTTTACTTAATTGAAAAGCATCGTAGGTCATATCCGGTCCGTATTTAGAAAAATCGTTTTTAAGTGTCGGGTTTGTGGGTACTAAATGATCAAAAACAATTTGCTCCTTAGTGTAATCATATTTTAAATACATAGAAACCTCTCTCGAATACTCAAAAATGATCCGTTTATTTCCTGAATATTGATTGTTGCCATCGAATACAGCTGAACCAAAGTAAGGAATTCCATTTACAAATCGGAGCACATCTATTACTTTTTGCGTGGAGTTGTTGTTCTTTCCTTTCCAACCTAATAACACATAGTAAGGGCTAGTTGTGTTTTGGTTAACTTCTAGTACTTGGTAGTATTGAGCTGCAAACCATTCTTCTGTTTTCAATTCTTGAGTAGCCGGGTTTTGGATAAATGCGCTATAATCACTCAATGGGAAAAGTTTTAGTTTACCATCGCTGCTATTAAGTTGAATAGTACCATAAAAGCGGTAAGAACCATCGTCGTTTAATACATGCCAGGTAAATATTCTAAACTTTTTATCGGGTGCATTCACTATCGAAATTGTTTTTAAAGAATCAAATTCGAAATAGAAAGATTTGGGCTCTTTAAGTGCTTCTACCAAGGTTTTAATAAATTGATAATTGGCATTATAGCGTTGAGGTTCTGTTTCTTGGTTAATAAATTGTTTGCTTAGGGAAAGCAAACTATCTTGATAGGCAGACAGATGTGAAACTTGCGCCGGTTCGTGGCTATGTTGTGCCAAACACCGCATGGCAACAATGCTAAAAAAACAAAAAATCACTAGTTTTTTCATGTGCTTACAAACGTTCTATCACTAATGCGCTGGCGCCACCGCCACCATTGCAAATTCCTGCAACTCCAATTTTAGCATTTTTCTGGCTTAAAACATGTAATAATGTCACTACAATGCGTGCACCCGAGGCCCCAAGTGGATGACCAAGAGCTACAGCACCACCATTTACGTTAACTTTATCGTTATCTAGCTTCATTTCTTTGTTATTAGCCAATGCAACTACTGAAAAAGCCTCATTTATCTCAAAATAATCTACATCGTTGGTGCTTAACCCAGCCCGCTTTAAGGCCAAGGGAATGGCTTTAGAAGGGGCAGTAGTAAACCACTCAGGAGCTTGTTGTGCATCTGCATACGCTAAAATCTTGGCTAAGGGTTTTAAGCCTAGTTGTTTTGCTTTGTTACTGCTCATTAATACCAAGGCCGCTGCGCCATCATTTAAGGTAGAAGCATTGGCAGCTGTAACTGTACCATCTTTTTTAAATACGGGTTTCAGCGTAGGTATTTTATCAAAATTTACAGATATTGGTTCTTCGTCGCTACTAATCCAAACAGATTCTCCTTTTTTATCTTTTAGTTCAACAGCAATAATTTCTTGTTCAAATTTGCCGCTTTTTTGTGCTTCTTGTGCTCTTGTGTAGGATTGTATCGCAAAAGTATCTTGCTCAGTTCGGTTAATACCACATTCGCTAGCACAAAGCTCTGCCGCAACACCCATGTGGTAATTATTGTATACATCCCAAAGTCCATCTTTTATCAAGCCATCTAATAATTCTCCATTGCCTAAACGATAGCCCGTTCTAGCCTTATCCAAATAATAAGGGACATTACTCATGCTTTCCATACCGCCAGCAACCACAATATCATTTTCACCCAAAGCAATACTTTGAGCGGCCAACATAATAGCCTTGGTGCCCGATGCACATACTTTATTAATTGTAGTAGCAGGAATATCGGGTAAACCGGCAAATTTAGCAGCTTGGGTGGCAGGTGCCTGCCCCAAGTTGGCCGATAATACATTGCCCATATATACTTCCTGTACTTGGTTAGCATGAATGCCCGCACGTTCTACAGCAGCTTTTATAGCTACTGCACCCAACTGACTGGCAGATAGCGAAGCTAGATTTCCTCCAAAACTGCCAATAGGAGTTCTAGCGGCCGAAACAATAACAACTTCATTCATAGGTAAACATTTAGATTTTATGATTGCAATTTAACTATTTAACCCCAATAGCAAAAAAGCATTTTATAACTACAAAAGAGCTTTAAAATCATATGATTTATAGCTTTAAACATATTTAGTACATTTGATTATATAAATCTTAATGTGGCACGTATAAAAAAACCAGTTTATAAACTTCTCTACTTCAGGTATTATAATCTCATTAAATACCTAATGATGTTGGGTGCTACACTATTCATTTGCTTTGTATTGCCTAAACAGGCACGTTTTAAGTTTGAATACGATAAGGGTAAGGTATGGACTCAAAAAGATCTGGTATCGCCATTCGCTTTTGCCATTCAAAAAACACCCGAACAACTAGAAAATGACCGAAAGCAAATATTTAAGTCTGTAAAACCCATATATAGATACGAATCTCAAGTAGAGGCAAGTTCGATAGAAGAATTTACCATTGTGCTTTCTGCACAAGCCAAGCAGTGGCAGCTTAGTCAACCATTACAAAAAGAGTATACCCTCTTGGGAGTAGATTTACTTCAAAGAGTTTATAAACAAGGAGTTGCCCGTTTATTGCCCAAATATAAGCAGCTAGAACCCTATTATAATTTCATAGTAGTAAACAATGGCCTAGCCACCGAGAAAAATACCTTAGATGTACACGATATTGAAGGTGCAAAAAGCATATTAAAAACAGCAATTGAGCAGCAAGAAGTAGTAGCACAAAAACAAGCTTTTTACCAACTTATAAGTCAATTTGTCACAGAAAATTTGGTTTTTGATGAACGCTTAACCGATAAACTTGAGAAAGAAGCATATACCAATATTTCTCCCGCTTTAGGAATGGTTCAAAAAGGAGAATTGATCATAAGCGATGGAGATATTATAAATGCCGAAACCTTCCAAAAATTAGAATCCTTACGAATTGCATTTGAAGGCGATCCCTTACTCAGAGCAAGTCGTCAGTGGCTATTTATCGGCCAATTAATTCTAGTAGGCTTAATAGTAGCCTTACTCATGATATTTTTATATCTATTTAGAAAAGATATTTTTCAAGACCATCGTAAGCTTTCACTCATACTCGTAGTTATTTGCGGTATGATTTTGACACTCTCTTGGGCAATAAAACTAAATATGCTTAATATTTATTTCATCCCTTATTGTATCGTACCAATCATAATTCGCATACTATTCGACACCCGGTTAGCTCTTAATATTCACCTCCTCGTAGTTTTAATAGCATCATTCTGGGTTCCCAATAGCTTCGAATTCGCCTTCCTGCAAATCGCTGCAGGTATGACCGCAATTTATAGCATTAAAAAATTAGTCAGACGTGAGCAATTCCTCATCTCCGCACTACTAATCCTAAGCACCTATATCATTGCCTATTTCGGTATTTTATTAATTAAAGATGCCTCTTTCGTTAAAATAGAATGGACAAATTTTATTCCATTCGCCATAAGTGTATTACTTACCCTACTAGCCTATCCATTAATTTATGTATTCGAAAAACTATTTGCTATAACATCCGAAATTACATTAATGGAACTCAGCAATACCAATTCAACCCTATTAAGAGAGCTAGCATTTAAAGCCCCCGGAACATTTCAGCACTCCTTGCAAGTAGCCAATTTAGCCGAAGCCGCTATCTATAAAATAGGAGGGAATGCACTACTAGTAAGAGCGGGAGCACTTTACCACGACATTGGTAAAATGGAAAATCCACAATATTTTATTGAAAATCAAAATAGTGGCATAAATCCTCACGATAAGTTAACTTACGATAAAAGTGCCCAAATAATAATACAACATGTATACCGTGGTGTTGATATAGCCCGTAAAAATCAAATACCAGAATTATTAATTGATTTTATCCGAACGCATCATGGCAATACTCGGGTAGATTATTTTTACCAATCTTTTCTAAAAAATTTCCCAGAACAATCTGTAGACGATAAAATATTTAGATATCCTGGCCCCATACCATTCACAAAAGAAACCGCTGTTCTTATGCTAGCCGATTCGGTAGAAGCAGCTTCAAGAAGCCTAAAAAACCCAAATGAAAAAGCAATTACAGAGTTAGTAGATCGCATTATCGATTACAAACTTGCTCAAAATCAATTAATTGACAGCGATATTACGCTAAAAGACATTCAACTCATCAAGCAGATCTTTAAAACCATGCTTATGAGTATATTTCATGTCCGTATTTCATACACCTTAGAGAAGTAAAAATATTTTTTGAAGGCATCGCCGAATTGCTATATTTGCACTCCCCAAAAGGTAAAAGGAGAGGTGCCTGAGTGGCCGAAAGGAACAGTTTGCTAAACTGTCGTACTGGCAACGGTACCGCGGGTTCGAATCCCGCCCTCTCCGCCAACACCGATAAATAAATACTTTTTATTTGTCTATGAGCTGCAAAAATGCTAAGTTTGCAGTCCCTTCGAAAGAAGACTCGGGGTGTAGCGTAGCCCGGTATCGCGCCTGGTTTGGGACCAGGAGGTCGTAGGTTCGAATCCTGCCACCCCGACAAAAAAGCCCCGAGAATTTCTCGGGGCTTTTTTTTAAAAGCTTTTGCAATAATATTTAGAAGCTTTTTTTACTTTTGTAGCATTGCCCTCATAGCTCAGCTGGATAGAGCAACGGTTTTCTAAACCGTCGGTCACAGGTTCGAATCCTGTTGGGGGTACAAAAAAGCCCCGGGAAATTCTCGGGGCTTTTTTATTTAAAACACACAACTTATTTTTTTCCTTTTTGTTGTTGTTGGCGCATATAATCTTCCATACGCTGTTGAAATTTAGATTTCTTCTCTTTTGCTGCTTCGGGTTTTTTCTTGTTTTCTTGAATTTTAGCATGAATTTTTTCATCATCAACAAACATTTTAATCATGTATTGCTGTCCAAAAGTTAGCATGTTCGCCAAGAAATAATAGTAGTTTAAGCCAGATGGATAACTATTTAACACACCAAAGAAAATAATGGGTGTAATGTATCCGATGTATTTCATTTGTCCGGTAGCTCCACTTACTTGGTTGTTAAAGTAGGTGTAAATAAGCGTAGAAATGGTCATTAAAATACACATTAAACTAATGTGGCTTCCTAAAAACGGAATGTTAAACCCCAAATTAAAAAACGCATCGTAGGTAGATAAATCACTCATCCATAAGAAACTCTGCTGACGCAACTCGAATAAGTTAGGGAAGAAGAAAAAGAATGCCATAATAATGGGCAATTGCAATAGCATAGGTAAGCAACCACCCAAAGGATTTACGCCTGCTTTCTTATATAACTTGAGGTATTCTTGTTGTAATAGGGTAGCGTTATCTTCTCCTACCTTGGCCTTAATTTCGTCCATTTCTGGCTTTAATACACGCATTTTAGCCATAGATAAGTACGACTTGTACGTGAGCGGGAATAGAACTACTTTTAAGAGTATGGTGAGAACTAAAATGATTAATCCGTAGCTCCAATTAAAGCCAGATAGAAAGCTAAATACGGGTATTACCACATAGCGGTTAATATATTCCAAGGGTCCCCAGCCTAAATCAATTTGTTTTTCGAGCTCGTAACCTTGAGTTTTTAGTGTGCTAAATTCATTGGGACCAAAGTAAAATTCTAGAGGGTAGGTGTTTTCTGTATTTGCTTTTAAAGCCATTTCTAGAGTGGCTTTATATCCTTTTACCAATTCGGCACTTGTTTGTGTAGTTACAGCTATTTTTCCTTTATCAAATCCATTTTTTGCAATTAATACATTGGAAAAGAAGTGTTGTTTAAACGATACCCATTGGGTTTTGCCTTCCGATAATTCTTTGTTCTCGTCTTCACTTACACTTAAATGATCTACATCATCAGCTACGGGCTTGAAATAAATTGTTGAATAGCGTTGCTCACTGGCTAAGTCTTTTTCTTTCTGTTTTAAAACAGTTTCCCAATTCAGTTCAATTTTTTGAGGATTGCTGGTATGTTTTTCCATACCATTTGCTTTGATGGTTAATTCAACCTTGTAGCTATTTGCTGGTAAGGTATATGCGTACTCTACAAAACTAGCGTCTTGGTTCTGTAAACGAAATACAGCTTCTTTTGTATCAGCATTTATTTTACTGAAATATAAATCGTTGGTTGAGATAAAAGAACCTTCATTACGAAGCAAGAACCCAAATTTATTTGCATCACCCTCAAATTGAATAAGCGGTTTGCCTTGGTAGGTTTTAAACTTTTTTAATAATACCGAACTTACTCTACCACCTTTGGGGTTAATGGTTACTTTTATGTTTTCGTTTTCGAGTATAACAGGGGTATTATCACCTCTTTGGAGATATGCAAACGGACCCTTGAAGCTGGCTGTATCTGTACGTACTGCTTTGTTACTTACAGGCAATTGAGTTGCTTTCGTATTTTTTTGGACAACTTTTGTAGCCCTTGCAATAGAATCTTGCACCAATTGTTCTTTCTTTAACTCTTCTTCAGAAGGTTTCATAAGGTAGGTTGAACCTACCAAAATGACAAGGATCAAGAACAGACCCCAAAATGTATTTTTATCCATAAATTATATTGTTCGTAGCCTTATTTCTTCTGGCTATTGGCCAATGAAACGGCAACAAAGTTAACAAAAAGCGGATGAGGATTCGCAACAGTTGATTTTAATTCGGGATGGAATTGTACAGCCACGAAAAACGGATGATTTTTTAACTCTACCACTTCTACCAGATTATTCTCAGGATTAATGCCCGAAGCTATCATTCCAGCTTTCTCGTAGCTAGCCAAATACTTATTATTAAACTCGTAGCGGTGGCGGTGGCGTTCCGATATTTTGGTTTTACCATAAATAGCGGCTGCTTTAGAGCCCTTTTTGAGTTCACAAGCATAGGCACCTAAGCGCATGGTTCCACCTTTATTTTTTATTTTCTTTTGCTCCTCCATCATCGAAATCACGGCATCTTTCGTGTTTTCGTTCATTTCGGTGCTGTGCGCATCTTTCAGTCCCAATACATTTCTGCCAAATTCAATTACAGCACATTGCATACCTAAACAAATGCCAAAAAACGGAATATTGTTTTCGCGGATGTATTTAATAGCTTCTATTTTTCCTTCAATACCACGGCTGCCAAAGCCCGGAGCAACTAAAACCCCATTTAGGCCTTTCAGTTTTTGTACCGCATTATCTTTGGTTAAACTTTCTGATGGTATATATTTAACATGCACTTTGCATTCATTTTTAGCTCCGGCATGTATAAATGCTTCCGAAATAGATTTATAGGCATCGGGTAATTCTACATATTTACCCACCAAGCCAATTTTTACTTCAGAAGTTGGGTTTTTTAAGCGGCCTAAGAAATCTTTCCAGCTTTCCAAATCGGGTTCTACCTTGGCCGATAATTTTAATTTCTTTAACACAATGCCATCTAAATTTTCTTTGCGCATCAATAAAGGCACATCATAAATAGTACTGGCATCAATAGATTCAATTACGGCATTGGCATCAACGTTGCAAAAAAGGGCAATTTTATTGCGTATTTCAGCAGAAATATGATGTTCGGTACGGCAAACTAAAATATCGGGTTGTACCCCGTATTCTAATAATGTTTTAACCGAGTGTTGGGTAGGTTTAGTTTTCAATTCGCCCGCTGCAGCCAAGTATGGTACCAAAGTTAAGTGTATAACTAAAGCAGTTTGATGACCCAGTTCCCAACGTAATTGACGTACAGCCTCTACATAAGGTAAAGACTCAATATCGCCTACCGTTCCGCCGATTTCTGTAATAACTACATCGAAATTGCCACTTTCGCCCAATAAACGCATGTTACGTTTAATCTCATCGGTAATGTGTGGAACAACTTGTACGGTTTTGCCTAAATAGGCTCCTTCACGCTCTTTATTTATTACGTTTTGATAAATACGTCCGGTAGTGATATTATTTGCCTGAGAGGTAGGCACATTTAAAAAACGCTCGTAATGGCCTAAATCTAAATCAGTTTCAGCGCCATCTTCGGTAACATAACATTCGCCATGCTCGTAAGGGTTTAATGTTCCGGGATCTATGTTGATATAAGGGTCGAACTTTTGGATGGTTACACGGTAACCACGGGCTTGTAAAAGTTTAGCTAACGAAGCAGAAATAATGCCTTTACCTAGGGATGAGGTAACGCCCCCCGTAACAAAAATGTATTTAGTCATGTTATTTAGTTTGTCGATTTTTTTTGGCTATTGGAGCAAAAAAGAATCTATTTGTACGGGATTCAAATCTACGCCTTTTTTTAATTATCCACTAGCTTGTGGAGAAATTGGTGTTTGTGGATAAACCAAGCTGAAGTAAAGAAGAGGACTGAGGCAAATAGCAAGGTATTCCGTTATTTACACGTATATTTGAGTCCATTTTACATTTAACACCTTATTTTGACATTCTCCGATTTTCAGTTTGCCCCCGAAGTGCAGGAAGGCCTGCAAAGCATGGGTTATAAGAACCCAACCCCTATACAAACTCAAGCCATTCCATTGGTGCTACAACACAAAGATTTAATTGCCTGTGCACAAACTGGTACGGGTAAAACCGCTTCCTATTTGTTACCCATATTGCATCATATAGCTCAAACGGAGAAAAAGTACATCAATACACTTATTTTGGCGCCTACCAGAGAATTGGCGCAGCAAATAGATCAGCAAGTAGAAGGCTTGGCTTATTTTGCTGGTATCAGCTCTATTGCAGTATACGGTGGTGGCGATGGTGCCGTTTACGAAACCCAAAAAAGAGCTTTGAGAGAAGGAGTTGATATTATTATTGCTACCCCGGGCCGCTTGATTGCACATTTAAACTCAGGTGCTATCAATTTAGATTATTTGCAACATTTGGTTCTAGATGAAGCCGATAGGATGTTGGATATGGGTTTTAGCGACGATATCATGCGCATTATTTCTTTTTTGCCAAAAAAACGTCAAACCTTATTATTTTCGGCTACTATGCCGCCTAAAATTAAAGGCTTGGCAACCTCCATTTTACAGCAACCTGAAGAGGTAACTATATCGATTTCAAAACCTGCAGAAGGCATTACGCAGCAGGCCTATAATACCCATGATTATCAAAAATTACCACTAATTGAGGCTTTATTGAAAAATAACAGCTACCAAAGCGGCATTATTTTTTCGTCTACTAAAGATAAAGTGAAAGAGCTCGATAAAGCTTTTAGAAAGATTGGCATTCAAGCAAAAGCATTCCACTCAGATTTAGATCAATCGGAACGAGAGAGTTTACTACAGGCCTTTAGAGCCCGCCAATTGCCTTTTTTAATTGGTACCGATGTGCTTTCGAGAGGTATTGATGTAGAAGGTATTGAATTGGTAGTTAATTTCGACGTACCACCCGATGCCGAAGATTATATCCATCGCATTGGCCGCACGGCTAGAGCAGCCACTACAGGTACCGCTATCACCTTTATTAATGAACGTGACCAACGTAAATTTCAAGCCATTGAAAATTTAATTGGTAAGCCCATTGATAAATTACCTTTACCAGAAGGGTTGGGTGAAGCACTAGCTTACCAACCGGAATTAAAACGCTTTGATCCTAAAAGAAGTGGAAAAGGACCCTGGAAAAAACGTCCCCAAGCTAGCCGTTAAGATGTAGTTAAAATATAGTAGGCGCTTTAGCGTTAAAGGGTTATGTTTTATCCTTTAATCTATACGCTATGAAAAGCCGATTACTTTTAGTGGCAGTGGCTTTGATGCTGTTATCAGGCACAAGCTATGCCAAACCACATGCTAAAATCTTAAGTGCCGAGCAACAAGCCAGAATGGTACAAATTGATACCCGAGTGCACGAAATTAAATCTATGGATTTATCCTCATTAAGTAGACAGGAACGTAAAGCTTTACGTAAAGAGGTTATTCAATTGAAAAAAGAAGCTGGTGGGATTGCAACAGGAGGTGTTTACTTATCGGTTGCGGCTATTATTATTATTCTATTAGTGCTAATTTTGATTCTATAAACCACTTTTCTGAATAATTTTAATAATTTTTAATAGATCTTCTGGAGTATCTACTGCTTGTGTTTCTAGTGTGGTTTCTACCGTATGTATGGTGTAGCCATTTTCTAGCCAACGCAATTGCTCTAGGCATTCAGTTTGTTCAAGGGGAGTAGGATGGAGGGCTGCTAGTTGTTTTAAAGTAGCTGTTTGGTACCCATAGATACCAATATGTTTATAGAAAGTACTATTTTCTAACCATTGGCTTTCTTCCGCTGCTCTAACATACGGAATGGCTTGGCGACTAAAGTAAATAGCTACACCATTTAGACCGCATACCACTTTAGGCGTATTACTATTATGAAGCTCGTCTAGGCTATTAATCCGTTTGACAAGCGTGGCTATTGAAACACTTTCGCTAGTTAATTTACGGCCTATTAAATCAATTTGTTCGGGGTTAATAAGTGGCTCATCTCCTTGAATATTAATTACAGCATCAAAATCGGGAGTTAAGTTAATTACTCCTGCACAACGATCTGTTCCGCTTTGGTGTGTAGTTGCGGTACGAATTACATTTCCACCAAAAGCCAATACATGTTCTTCAATACGGCTATCGTCGGTGGCTATTACCACATCGCTTAGGGTTTTTGCTTTTTTGGCTTGCTCATATACCCGCTGAATCATGCTTGTACCGCAAATATCTGCCAGTGGCTTCCCTGGAAAGCGACTAGATGCATAACGAGCTGGTATAATGCCTAAAATTTTCATAAAATAAACAAGTAGGGTAAGCAAGTAGCCGAAATTATTCCAATCATGATAATCCAACTCCAGGGTTGAGCAAAGTTTAAGGTCCAGCCCCATCCATATCGTTTGGGTAACCAAATATCGGGGTCAGCAGAATTGTGATAAAATACGCCCCAATACCAATTTTCCGGATTTTGTCTATCTTTTGGCGCCTTCATGGGCTTAAAATATCTTAAAATAAACCGTGAATTTCACGCTCAATACTTTGGATAATAAAGCCTAAATCTTCGGGGTTATTGGCAAAATCTAATTTATCTTTATCTAACACCAATAATTTGCCTTCTTTATAGTTATCAATCCATTTTTTGTATTTATCATTCAATTTAGAAAGATAATCTAACCGAATACCACTTTCGTATTCGCGACCACGACGCTGAATATTATTTACCAGTGTGGGTACAGATGCCTTGAGGTAAATTAATAAATCGGGTGGTTTAATAAAGGTGGTGATGTTATCAAAAATGGCACGGTAGTTTTCGTAATCGCGGCTAGACATTAAGCCCATATCGTGCAAATTCTCTGCAAAAATATAAGCATCTTCATAAATCGTACGATCTTGGATAATATTTTTATCACCTTGTTGTAACTCAATAAGTTGCTGAAATCGGCTATTTAAAAAGTAAATCTGAAGGTTAAAGCTCCAGCGTTTCATATCGCCATAAAAATCTTCAAGATATGGGTTGTTATCAACGGCCTCATACTGGGCTTCCCAAGTAAAATGTTTTGATAATAGTTCGGTTAGGGTTGTTTTACCGGCTCCGATGTTTCCAACAATGGCAATGTGCATATGGTGTAGGCTTCTAAATAAATACGAGGTTGAAATTACTAAAATTCTTTATTAGAACAAGTAGAGTGAGGGATATACTTAAAACTTTCTGAAGCCCATGAGTTCACGTACTTCTTTTATAGTTTTACCAGCACTTTCACGGGCTTTTTCTGTGCCTAAACGAGCTACTTTTTGTAAATAGGTAGTGTCTTTAGCCAAATCGTTAATACGGTTGCGCATGGGAGCTGTGGCCAAAATAATATCCTCGGCAAGCTGCTTTTTAAAGTCGCCATACCGAATTTGTGCTTTGGCGTAGGCTTCATCAAAATGTTGGTAGGTATCGGCAGTAGATACTACTTTTAAAATATCAAATAGGTTTTGAATAACTTCCGATTTTTGCTGATTTTCGGCTGTAGGACCGCTATCGGTTACCGCACGCATTACTTTTTTACGAATGGTTTCTTCATCATCGGCCAAATAAACGGCATTATTTTCTCCTTCCGATTTGCCCATTTTTCCTTTGCCATCTAATCCTGGAATTTTTACCAATTTTTCGGAAAATGAAAATGCATATGGTTCTGGAAAATATTCGTTAGTGTAAAAGCGGTTAAATCGGTTGCCAAAGGTTCGGGCCATTTCTAAATGTTGTTCTTGGTCTTTACCAACTGGTACTTTGGTTGCTTTGTGAATTAAAATATCGGCAGCCATTAAAACGGGGTACGTTAATAAGCCTGCATTTACATTATCGGGTTGGGCACGTACTTTGTCTTTAAACGAGGTGCTGCGTTCCAATTCGCCTAAATAGGCGTTCATGTTAAGGTATAAATAGAGTTCGGCAATTTCCGGAACATCTGATTGTACATAAAGCGTTGCTTTCTCCGGATCTAAACCAGCGGCTAAATATTCTACTAGAACTTGTTTTACGTTTCCGTGCAAATTATCGGGTGTAGGGTGGGTGGTTAGCGAATGAAAATCGGCAATAAAGAAAAAACAGCTATAATCGTGTTGCATGCGTACAAAATTTTGCACGGCACCATAATAATTCCCTAAATGAAGCTTTCCGGTACTTCGAATACCACTAACAACAGTTTCCATAACACACGAAAGTAAGTATTTTTTCTATTTTTGAGGATGATGATTCTATTTTTGAAACGCATACATGCTGCCTGGTATATTTTTTCGGTAGTATTTAGCTTCTTGTTATTCCTCCCTTTTTTCTATTATTTTTCTAGAAAAGTAAGCAGATATCCCACATTAAATTGGTTTAGAAAGGGTTTTGCCTTTTCAAGTTCTACGTTGGCTGGGGTGTTTTATAAGCATGTTTATGAAACAAATATAATTTGGGATAAACCCTTTATTGTGTGCGCCAACCATACCTCTAACTTAGATATTGCAGCCATTACCGGCATCATGAAGGGTAATTTCGCTTTTTTGGGTAAAGAAGAATTGTTGCATAATCCGGTGTTTAGCATTTTTTTTAAAACTATAGATATTGCGGTAAATAGAGAAAGTAAAATAGCATCGTATAGAGCTTTTAAAAGAGCAGATGAGTACTTGCAAAATGGATTAAGCTTGGTTATTTTTCCAGAGGGAAAAATTGGTTATGAATATCCACCTATTTTGCATCCGTTTAAAAATGGGCCCTTTCGTTTGGCTATTGAGCGTGGTATTCCTATTATTCCTGTAACTATTGATTGCTTATGGGAATTGATGTGGGACAATGGTTTTGTGTATGGTAGTAAACCAGGTGTACGAAATTTATATGTACATAGCCCTATTGAGACTATCGGTATGACTACTGATGACGCCGATATGCTTAAAGAATTGGTATACGCAAAATTGCAACAAAATTCTTTTACAAAATAGTATGAAGCTGTAACATTAGCAGTGTTATACTGTCTTAATAATAAAAAAACCCATGTCTAAAGAAGATTTAATTCTGATTACCGATATAGGCCGTAAATACGTAATTGGTGCAGAAACCATACATGCGTTAAAATCGGTCACCTTAACCATTAAAAAAGGAGAATTCGTGGCCTTAATGGGACCTTCTGGTTCTGGTAAATCTACCTTAATGAATATTTTGGGATGTTTAGATACGCCTACCAAAGGAGAATATATTTTAAACGGCATTAATGTTAGCGAAATGAGCGATAGTGAATTGGCTGAAGTGCGAAATCAAGAAATAGGATTCGTCTTTCAAACCTTTAATTTATTGCCACGCTCATCTGCCAAAGAGAATGTAGCCTTGCCATTAGTATATGCCGGGGTAAAAAAAGAAGATCGAGATATACGTGCCATTAAAACGCTAGAAAATGTGGGTTTAGGCAACCGATTAGATCATAAACCCAATGAACTTTCAGGTGGACAGCGTCAACGTGTGGCTGTTGCTCGTGCTTTAATTAATAACCCATCTATTATTTTAGCCGATGAGCCTACCGGTAACTTGGATTCAAAAACATCAGTCGAAATTATGGCCTTAATAGAAGATATTCATGCCAAAGGTAATACCATTATTTTGGTTACCCACGAAGAAGATATTGCCAAACATGCACACCGCATAGTGCGTATGCGTGATGGTTTAATTGAAAGCGATACGCTTAATAAAAAAGTTACTTCGGTAAAGGATCGATTGAAAGAACTAGCCAAATAAAAAAAGCCCTCCAAATATCGGGGGGCTTTTTTATTAGTTACAACTAACATTTAAAACAAAGGTTCTTCATCTATATCGTCCATTCTTGATGGCTTGATAATGAAATTATTTGGTTTTTCAAAACTCGGCGAAGGGGCTATGCCTGCCATGGGATCTGTAGTACCAAAATTAGTTCCACCACTATAATCATCCTCCAAATCAACAAATTTCACGTACTTACTTACAAAGCGTAACGGAACGGTACCTGTTTCGCCGTTACGGTGTTTGGCAATAATTACTTCACCAATACCAATGTTTGAGCGGCCTTGATCGTCTTCTAACAAACCATAGTATTCGGGGCGGTATAAAAACAATACCATATCGGCATCTTGCTCAATTGAACCCGATTCGCGTAAATCGGAAAGCATGGGTCTTTTGCTGCCACCAGGTCGGTTTTCTACCGCACGGCTTAATTGCGATAAGGCAATTACGGGTACATTCAATTCTTTAGCTACCGATTTTAGTGCTCTAGAAATACTACCAATCTCTTGCTCACGGTTTCCATTTTTTCCATCACCTTTACCATGCATCAATTGCAAATAATCTACAATAATCATTTGGATATCGTACTGTGCTTTAAGGCGACGGCATTTGGCTCTAAACTCAAAAATATTTAGTGCGGGCGTATCGTCAATAAACAGTGGGGCTTCGGTTAATTTACCAATTTTAGAGTGCAATTGTTGCCATTCCCATTCGGCCAAATTACCTTTTCTAATTTTTTCTTGATCAATTTCAGTTTCGCCCGAAATTAAACGATTGGTTAATTGTAGTGACGACATTTCTAGCGAAAATACCACCACGGGTCTGTTAAACTGAACGGCAGCATTTCGTGCACAGCTTAAAACGAAAGCCGTTTTACCCATTGCAGGGCGTGCCGCAATAATTACCAAATCGGATGGTTGCCAGCCTGCTGTTATTTTATCTAAAGCAGTAAAACCAGAGGGCACACCAGTGAGGCCATCTACTTTATCTTTTAGTTTTTCAAGGGTGTCTAAAGATTCACGTAAAATGTCGTCCATCTTTCTAGAATCCCTACGTAAATTGTTTTGCGCAATTTCGAACAGATTTTTTTCCGCATGGTCTAGTAAATCGAAAATATCGGTGGTATCTTCGTAGGCACTGCTGATAATTTCGGTAGATATTTTTATGAGCTCACGCTGAATAAATTTTTGAGAAATAATACGAGCGTGATATTCAATATTTGCTGCCGAGGCCACTCGATTAGTAAGTTCAGTAATATAATAGGCACCGCCAATAAGTTCTAAATTACCTTGTTGACGCAATTGAGCGGTTACGGTTAAAATATCAACCGGAGATGATTTCTGGAAGAGCGTTTGAATAGCCTCAAATATTTTTTGGTGGCTGTCTTTATAAAAAACCTCAGGCTTTAAAATATCTATAACAGTAGATAAGGCATCTTTTTCGAGCATAAGGGCACCCAAAACCGCTTCTTCTAAATCGAGGGCTTGTGGCGGTAGTTTACCTAGCCCACTTACCAAATTATTTAATCGGGTACGGGTTGGCGCATTTGTTCGCGTATTTTCTCTGTTAAAATCTTGTTCGTTTTCGGTGCTCATGATTTCAAAAATATAGAATTAGCAGGTAGGGTTATTCTTAAGTTCTACACACAAGTTAAACACGAAAATTACAATGTGCCTACATGCTCATTTTTTTAAAGGTGGTTTTCCACAAGCCATGTGAATAAGCTGTTAGCAATAGCAATCAAATGCATTATATGTAGTTTAATGCAAGATGTGCAAAATTTTGATTGTTGTTGAAAACGACTTTAACCTTTAGTTTAAAATTACGATTAATAGCCGGTTTTTTAAAATATATGTACATTTGAAGGTTATTAGACTAAGCCATGTACACATCTTCATTTCTACCTAAACGAGAAAACAATCAACTGGTATTTGGCATACGTGCCGTTATAGAGGCCATTAAAAGCGGCCAAGAAATGGAGAGTGTTTACATTCAGCGTGGTTTACGAGGCGAATTATTCCATGAGTTGAGAGAGTTGATGAACGAATATCAGCTAAGTGCTCAATTGGTGCCGGTAGAAAAATTGAATCGCCTAACGGCTAAAAACCATCAAGGGGTGGTTGCTTTTATTTCGCCAATTACGTATCAGCAAATTGAAGATATTATTCCAGCTATATATGAAAAAGGTGAAACGCCGCTTATTTTAGTATTAGATGGCATTACTGATGTACGCAATATGGGTGCCATAGCCCGTACGGCTGCTTGCTCTGGAGTGCATGCGCTGGTTGTTCCAATCAAAGGATCTGCACAAATTAACCCAGACACTATTAAAACCTCGGCAGGGGCCTTGTATACCTTACCGGTTTGCCGCCACGATAATTTACAGAAAGTAGCTCGTTTCTTACAAGCTTCGGGTTTGCAATTGGTGGCTTGTACCGAAAAAACAGAGGAGCTTTTATATACACCAGATTATACCGCTCCAACAGCCATTATTATGGGATCAGAAGATGATGGTATTTCCGATGAATTGATTCGAATTTCTGATCATTTAGCCAAAATTCCACTTTTTGGACAAATAGAATCGTTAAATGTATCCGTTTCGGCAGGGGTAATTTTATACGAAGCTGTTCGCCAGCGTATCCAGGCTAAATAAAGTCTGGCCCGAAACGCTCTTTTACGTCCGCCACTATTTTCTTTACATTTTGCTCTTCATCTCTTGGGCAAATGAGTAGCGTGTTATTTTGTTCTACCACAATAAAGTCATGTAAGCCTTGTAAAACCACTAATTTATTTTTGGGTACGTGTACCATACAGTTCGAAGAATCGTACATCATAACGCTTTTTTCGGGTACTACAGCATTTCCCACATAATCTTTCTCAGACAATTCATAAACCGATGCCCATGTACCTAAATCGGACCAGCCAAAGGCAGCAGGCGTAACATACACATTATCCGCTTTCTCCATAATCCCATAATCAATAGAGATATTGGTACACTGATAATAGGCTGTTTGTATAAATTCACGCTCCTTCGGACCATTGTAGGCTCCCAGGCCTTCCTTGAAAATTTGCTTCATTTCCGGTAAGTGCAAAGCAAAGGCTTGTAGTATGTTTTTAACTGACCAAACGAAAATACCCGCATTCCATAAAAAATCGCCACTTTGTATAAATGATTTAGCAATCTCTAAATCGGGTTTTTCAGTGAAGGTTTTTACCTTAAAAAAGTTCTCATTCAGTACTTTGGAGGTGTACTGAATGTATCCATAACCCGTATCGGGTCTAGAGGGTTTAATGCCTAATGTTATCAAACAATCTTCGGTACTTGCGGTATATAAAGAATTGATAATTACTTCTTTAAATACATCCTCTTCAAGTATTAAATGGTCTGAAGGAGCTACTACAACAATTGCATCTGGATTTATTTGCCGTATTTTATACATCGCATAAGCAATACAAGGTGCGGTATTGCGCATTACTGGTTCGGCCAAAACTTGTTTGTCGGTTATAGTTGGTAATTGCTCTTTTACCAAATCAAGGTATTGATCATTGGTAGCAATGAAAATATTTTCTTGCGGAATAAACTTGGCAAAACGATCGAAAGTGCTTTGTATAAGCGTTTTTCCAGTGCCTAAAATATCGATAAATTGTTTCGGATGGGCGGTTCTGCTGATGGGCCAAAACCGACTTCCAACTCCACCAGCCATAATTAATACATAGTAATTCTTCATACGTGAGAATTAGATAATTCCTTCTTTTAGTAAATCGTGAAGATGTACAATGCCAGCATAAACCCCATTTTCGCATACCAAAATTTGAGAAATATGAAGGGATCTCATCTGTTGTAATGCATCTACGGCTAATGCACTAGCATCAATTGTTTTTGGGTTCGTTCCCATAATATCCTTAGCGGTAAATGTTTCCGAAAATTGCCCTTTTTCTAACATTCTACGAATATCTCCATCGGTAATTACTCCCACTAAATTAAAATTTTCTATTACGGCAACAGCTCCTAATCGGTTTTTAGTAATTTCTAATAAAACCTCTTTTACTGCTGTGTTGGGTGATACTTGTGGTTTTTCGTTTTGAGCAGCTAAGTCGCCCACTTTTAAGTATAAACGTTTACCTAAGGCACCTCCGGGATGAAAACGAGCAAAATCTGCACTCGTAAACGCTCTGCTTTCTAGCAAACATACTGCTAAAGCATCGCCCATAGCTAATTGTGCGGTGGTGCTGGTGGTAGGAGCTAAATTATGTGGACAAGCTTCTTGAGCAGTAGTGGTATCTAGTACTAAATTGGCCTGTTTAGCCAAAAAAGAATTCGTATCGCCAACTATACCAATTAATATATTTCCAGCTTGTTTTAATAGGGGAGTAAGTTCTTTAATTTCGGGTGTATTGCCGCTTTTGGAGATACATATAACCACATCATCTTGCTGAATCATACCTAAATCACCATGAATAGCATCTGCAGCATGCATAAACAGAGCAGGTGTGCCCGTAGAATTCAGTGTAGCTACAATTTTTTGGGCTATAATAGCACTTTTACCAATACCGGTTATAACAACACGTCCTTTGCTAGTTAAAATGGCATTTACCGATTCTACAAAGTCGATGTTTAGGCTATCGGAAACTTGCTGAATACCTTCAATTTCGAGCTTCAAGGCATTTTTTGCCAAGCTTAGGATATCGTCTCTTTCTTTCAAGTGTAATATTTTTAGAGAATTGCTGATAATCCGACAAATTTATGTTATTTTCATAGTTAATATCACACAAATCTCAATATTTCCCTTTAAGGGTATCCAATGGAGGTAAAAAAGTCATTATTTGACAACTTACAGCATTTTTTTGGCTTTGATAATTTCAAAGGCGAACAGGAAGCAATTATAACAAGTATTTTGCAAAAGCAAGATAGCTTTGTGATTATGCCTACTGGTGGCGGTAAGTCTATTTGCTACCAATTACCCGCTTTAATGAGTGAGGGTACCGCCATCGTAATTTCGCCCTTAATTGCCTTGATGAAAAATCAGGTAGACCAATTAAGAGCATTTGGTGGCAATAATCACATTGCTCATTTTCTAAATTCATCGCTCAATAAAACAGAAATTACACAGGTTAAACAAGATATTTTAAAAGGCGATACCAAATTGCTCTATGTAGCACCCGAATCTTTGGCTAAAGCTGAGAATATGGAGTTCTTGAAACTCATTCCTATTTCATTTGTAGCGGTTGATGAGGCACATTGTATTTCGGAATGGGGCCATGATTTTAGACCTGAATACCGTAAAATACGTCAAGTAATTAATATTTTAGGAGAAGATATTCCCATTATTGCCCTAACGGCTACGGCTACACCTAAAGTGCAGCAAGATATTCAGAAGAACTTACAAATGACCGATGCTGTTTTGTATAAGTCATCGTTTAATAGGCCTAATTTATACTACGAAGTACGTCCAAAAAAAGATGTAGTGAAAGAGATGATTCGCTACATTAAAACCCAGCCCGGAAAATCGGGTATTGTATATTGTTTAAGTCGTAAAAAAGTAGAGGAAATAGCTGAGGCTCTTAGATTAAATGGTATTAAAGCCTTACCTTATCATGCCGGCTTAGAACCCAAAACCCGTGCCGATACACAAGATGCCTTTTTAATGGAAGACGTAGATGTTATAGTAGCCACTATAGCCTTTGGTATGGGTATTGATAAACCCGATGTGCGTTTTGTAATACACCACGATATTCCGAAAAGTATGGAAGGTTACTACCAAGAAACAGGTAGAGCTGGCAGAGATGGTGGTGAAGGTGTATGTGTAGCTTTTTATTCAGAAAAAGATATTGATAAACTTACGAAGTTTATGAAAGATAAGCCCGTTTCTGAAAGAGAAATTGGCACCCAAATTTTAAAAGAAGTAATAGATTATTCTGAATCTGGTGTTTGCCGACGTAAGCAAATACTGCATTATTTTGGCGAAAACTTTAATGAAACAGGCTGCAACTGCATGTGTGATAATTGCCGTAACCCTATTCAGCATTTCGATGCCGAAATTCACCTACACAAACTACTCACTTTTATTCATGAGGTAGGTGAAAAATTCGACGATTTATATTACCTAAACGTGATGTTGGGCTTAGATAATCAACAAATATCATCTTATAACCATAACCAACACGAATTTTTCGGCTCAGGTAAAGACGATGGAGAATTGCTTTGGAAATCGCTTATTAGACAAGCCGTTTTAAATAATTTTTTGTTTAAGGATATTGATAATTACGGCTTATTAAAGTTTACCAAACTGGGTAAAAACTTCATCGATAACCCACATTCGTTGCGTTTTGTGCTAAACAAACCCATGGAAAGTACCGAGGAAGATAGTGATGAGCAAGCCGCACAAGGCACTGCAGCCTTAGATACCGAATTACTTCAACTGCTAAGAGACTTACGTAAGAAAATATCTAAACAGCAAAATTTGCCTCCTTTCGTTATTTTTCAAGATCCTTCTTTGGAGGAAATGTGTACACATTACCCTATTAATTTAGAGGAGTTAAAGCAAATATCGGGTGTTGGAAATGGTAAAGCCTCAAAATTTGGTTCTCCTTTCGTATCACTTATTAAGAGCTACGTAGAAGAAAATGATATAGATCGTCCGATAGATTTAGTGATTAAAAGTGCAGCCAATAAATCGGCTTTAAAAGTATCTATTATCCAAAATATCGACCGCCAATTAGCCTTAGAAGATATTGCTTCGGCTAAAGGTTTAAGTTATGCAGATATATTGAACGAAATTGATATGATCGTGAATTCTGGCACCAAGCTGAATTTAAACTATTATATTGATGAAATGATTGATGAAGATAGACAAGACGAAGTTTATGATTATTTTCGCCAAGCAGAAAACGACGCCATTGACAATGCCCTAAACGAATTGGGTGAAGAGGATTACACACGTGAAGAAATTCAGTTAATGCGTATCAAATTTTTATCAGAATTAGGAAACTAAATGACTATACAGAACATCCCCAAAATCAAATTTACCGACAGTAAAAACTTCTTTTTAATGGCCGGACCATGTTCTATTGAAAGCGAAGATATGGCTTTAAGAATTGCCGAACGTATAATTACCATAACCGATAAATTACACATACCCTATATTTTCAAAGGTTCGTACCGTAAAGCCAACCGTTCTAGAGTAGATTCTTTTACGGGTATTGGCGATGAAAAAGCCTTGAAAATATTGGCTAAAGTGAGTAAAGAATTTGGCGTACCTACTGTAACCGATATACACGAAAGTAGCGAAGCTGCTATGGCTGCAGCCTATGTAGATGTATTGCAAATCCCCGCATTTTTATGCCGCCAAACTGATTTATTAGTAGCCGCTGCCAAAACCGGAAAGGTAATAAATATTAAAAAAGGTCAATTTTTATCGGCCGGTTCAATGAAATTTGCCGTAGATAAGGTGAAAGATTCGGGAAACCCGAATGTAATTTTAACCGACCGCGGCAATACCTTTGGCTACCAAGATTTAATTGTTGATTTTAGAGGCATTCCGGAAATGCGTGAATTTGGCGTTCCGGTAGTAATGGACTGCACACACTCTTTACAGCAACCAAACCAAGGCTCTGGTGTTACAGGAGGCAAACCTGCTTTAATTGAAACCATTGCCAAGGCTGCTATTGCAGTTGGAGCCGATGGCTTGTTTATCGAAACCCATCCCGAACCCTCACAAGCCAAATCCGATGGAGCCAACATGCTTCATTTAGATAATTTAGAAGCCTTATTAATCAAATTGATTCGTATTCGCGAATCAATTTTGTAAAACCATATTCAATAAGAAAATCCCCATGAGTTTTTGTGCTGCATGGGGATTTTTTGTGTTATCAATTGGAAATTATACTCGGTAATTATCTGCTTTCCAGTTTTTAATTTCTAGTTTAATGGCTTTTTCAGATAAACCTTCTTTCGCTGCTTTTTCAGCCAGTTTCGGAAATTCTGCATCCGAAGCAAAACGCAAACCAACTATTTGGCGAATGTTCAATTCGCTAGGTAAAGCTTTTCCAGTTAACACATAATGTCTAAAATTTTCTTCAGCACGTATGGCTCTGTCTTGCGCTTTTAATGAAAAAGATCGGGTAAAAGCGGTAAGAAATACAGCAATCAGAAATAATAAGCATATTAATGCAGCAGAATAATGCGCTTCTGTATAACCAGAGCGATATAGGTTTACAAGAGAGCCGCCTAAGCCAGCTAATAAAAGAGTTCCTAAAACATAATGGTATCCTGGTACCATACGTGCGTGATTTTTGAAGTTTTGTTCCATAGTGTTTTTTAAGGGATGTTTAAATATTTATGCGTTTGTAAAGATATTTCCCAGTGGGGATTTTCTTTTACATAGTTAATAATTAAAGGCGTAATTTCTGCAGCTTTAGACCACTCGGGTTGAAGGTACAACTTTGTTAGGGGAGAAACGTGTTGGGCATGTTCTTCGGCCCAAGCAAAATCAGATGTGTTGAATACAATTACCTTTAATTCGCCAGCTAATGGCAAAATATCGGGACGTGGACCTTTGAATTTCTTTGGTGAAAGGCAAATCCAATCCCAATGCCCAGAAAGGGGATAGGCACCTGAAGTTTCTATAAATGTTTTAATGTCTCGTTTTTGCAATTGGGTGGTTAGGTAATCCAAATTGTACAAAAGGGGTTCTCCACCAGTAATAACCACAGTTTTGCTTGGGAAGCTCTCAGCATTTTTTACAATTTGATCGGCCGAAGTTAGTGGGTGCAATTCGGCATCCCAGCTTTCTTTTACGTCGCACCAATGACAACCTACATCGCAACCACCTAAGCGAATAAAATAAGCTGCTTTACCGGTATGAAAACCCTCTCCCTGAATGGTGTAAAATTCTTCCATTAAGGGCAATAGCGTGCCATCTTCGGGAACTTGTTGTGCCATATTTATGCGTAAATAGATTTATTGGCGGCCGCTAAAGTATTTTTTAGCAAGCCGATGATGGTTAATAGACCTACACCACCCGGTACTGGAGTTATCCAGGAACATTTTGGAGCAACCTGCTCAAAATCTACATCGCCATATAATTTATAACCCGATTTCGTGGTTTCAGATGCTTCACGGTTCATACCCACATCAATTACTACCGCTCCATTTTTTACCATATCGGCAGTAATAAAGTTCTTTTTGCCAATGGCTACAACCAAAATATCAGCTTTTTGAGTGTATTCGGCAATGTTGGCCGTTTTACTATGACAAAGCGTAACGGTGCAATTACCGGGTTGGCCATTACGGGCCATTAAAATACTCATAGGTAAACCCACAATTTGGCTTCGGCCCACCACCACACAATGTTTACCAGCAGTTTCAATGGCATATTCTTCTAAAAGCAGGGTAATACCATAAGGTGTTGCCGGAATAAAGCAAGGTAAATTGCGTTGCATCCGACCTAAATTAATAGGATGAAAGCCATCTACATCTTTGCGGTAATCAATAGCATCGGTCACCTTTTCGGCATTAATATGTTTTGGCAAGGGTAACTGTACAATTAAGCCGTCTACTTCTCCATCGCTATTTAATTTTTCAATTTGAGTAAGTAGTTCTGCTTCGGTAACCGTTTCGTTAAAGCGGATGAGTGTAGAACGAAATCCTACGGCTTCGCAGTTTTTCATTTTGCTAGCCACGTAAGTTTCACTACCGCCATCATTGCCTACTAAAATAGCTACCAAATGTGGTTTTCGGCCAATTTGTTGACTAACAAGGGCTGCTTCGGCAGCTAATGCTAGCTTAAGCTTTTCTGATACCTTTTTCCCGTCGAGTAATTGCATAACTTAATCGAGTTTTAATACCGCCATAAAGGCCGATTGAGGAATTTCTACATTACCCACTTGGCGCATGCGTTTCTTTCCTTTTTTCTGTTTTTCTAATAATTTACGCTTTCTAGAAATATCGCCACCATAACATTTAGCAGTTACATCTTTACGTAAAGCACTTATTGTTTCACGAGCAATAACTTTTGCACCAATAGAAGCTTGAATTTTAATCTCAAATTGCTGACGAGGAATCAATTCTTTCAGTTTTTCGCAAATCTTCTTTCCAAACTCATATGCATTACTGCGGTGAATTAGTGATGAAAGCGCATCAACAGGCTCCTCATTCAATAACATATCTAAGCGCACTAAATCCGATTTTCGGTAACCTGTTTGGTGGTAATCAAATGATGCGTAGCCTTTAGAAATAGTTTTTAAGCGATCGTAGAAATCGAATACAATTTCGCCCATCGGCATTTCAAATACCAATTCTACCCGGTCGGAGGTTAAGTAGGATTGATTGACAATAATGCCTCTTTTTTGAATACAAAGTGACATTACTGAACCCACAAATTCGGCTTTGGTAATGATATTGGCTTTAATAAACGGCTCTTCTACATATTCCAATTTGCTTGGATCGGGTAAATCGGATGGATTGTGTACCTGCAACTCGTCGCCCTTGGTGGTATAGGCCTTGTACGAAACGTTGGGTACCGTAGTAATTACCGTCATGTTGAACTCACGTTCTAAACGTTCTTGGATAATTTCCATGTGCAACATACCCAAGAAACCGCAACGGAAACCAAAACCCAAGGCAGCTGATGATTCGGGCTCAAAAACCAAGGATGCATCGTTTAGTTGCAGTTTGTGCATGCTTTCGCGAAGTTCTTCGTAATCATCAGTATCTACAGGGTAAATACCTGCGAACACCATGGGTTTTACCTCTTCAAATCCTTGAATGGCTACAGTTGAAGGGCGCTCCACGTTGGTAATCGTATCGCCAACTTTTACTTCTCTAGCTTCTTTAATTCCAGAGATGATATAGCCCACATCTCCTGTTTTAATGATATCCTTAGGTTCTTGATTTAGCTTTAGGGTACCAATTTCTTCAGCGTAGTATTCTTTTCCGGTGGCCACAAATTTTACTTTGTCACCTTTTCTAATTTCGCCATTAACCACTTTGAAATAGGCAATAATGCCTCTAAAAGAATTAAAAACGGAATCGAAAATTAAGGCTTGTAATTCTTTTGTAGGTTCGCCCACCGGTGGCGGTACCCGTTCTACAATAGCTTGTAAAATATCCTCAATACCCAAACCAGTTTTACCCGATGCAGCAATAATTTCTTCTCTTTTGCAGCCAATTAAGTCTACAATTTGGTCTTTTACCTCTTCGGGCATGGCCCCGGGTAAATCCATTTTATTTAAAATAGGGATGATTTCCAAGTCGTGCTCCAAGGCCAAATATAAATTGGAAATGGTTTGTGCCTGGATTCCTTGAGCAGCATCTACAATCAATAAAGCCCCTTCGCAAGCTGCAATAGAACGTGAAACCTCGTACGAAAAATCGACGTGACCAGGTGTATCAATTAAATTGAATACGTATTCTTGACCATCAACCTTATAATTCATTTGAATGGCGTGACTCTTAATGGTGATACCACGTTCACGCTCCAAATCCATATTATCTAACAATTGCGCTTGTGCTTCTCGTTTGGTGATGGTATTGGTATGTTCTAACAATCGATCAGCTAAAGTGCTTTTTCCGTGATCGATATGGGCTATAATACAAAAATTACGTATGTGCTTCATTGAGTACCAAAGATAGGGTATTCAAGGCAATTTTTGAACCCCAAAATGCGCTTGTTTACGCTTTTAAAATTTAACCCTAAATTCGCCAAATGAATCGTTTTGATGCCGTAATTATTGGAGGTGGTGCTTGTGGGCTAATGTGTGCCGTACAAGCGGGTTATTTAGGTAAAAAAACACTTATTTTAGAGCGTAATGATCGGGTAGGAGCTAAAATTTTAATTTCGGGTGGCGGACGTTGCAACTACACGAATGTGTATACCGAGGCTGAAAATTTTATTTCAGACAACCCACACTTCTCCAAATCGGCATTTTCGCAATGGACGGTAGGAGATACCATCGGTTTTTTTGAGATTTATGGTATTCAAGGTGCAGAGAAAACGCTTGGTCAACTATTCCCAACTACAAATAAAGCCAAAGATATTGTGGCTGTTTTCGAAAATCTTTGTACCGATTTAGGTCAAGAAATTAAACTTGAAGCTGAAGTTAAAAGCATAAAACAAAGTGCTATCGGTTTTGAAATAGAATATATACAGCACGGCAAGTTAGTATTGATTGAGGTTCCAAAAGTAGTACTGGCTTCAGGAGGTTTGCCCATTGCTAAATTAGGCGCCAGCGATTTTGCGCTCAAAACCGCGAAATCATTTGGTATGCGTTTAACCGAAACAGCCCCGGCATTGGTGCCTTTAACCATTACCGGCAAAGATGCCGATTGGTATGCACAATTATCAGGCAATAGTGTGTATTGCGAAGTATCTACAGAAGATATTAGTTTCAAAGAAAATATTCTATTTACACATTGGGGGCTTAGTGGGCCAGCAATTTTACAGATTTCGACTTATTGGCGCCCGGGTCAAACTATTGAGCTGAATTTATTGCCCGACGAATCAATTTTGGAACGTATTTCGCAAGAACGTGGGCAAAATGGCAAACAAAGCCTGCGTACTTTTTTATCCAACATCTACACCAAAAAATTAGCCGACGCATTTGGTAAATTTTTGCCCTTGGAAACCAATTTGGCATCTCTTACCAAAACCGATTTAGAAAGTATAGCGCAATTTATTCATCATTTTACAGTGAAACCTGCCGGTGATAAAGGCTACGATAAGGCCGAGGTTATGCGTGGCGGTATTTCAACAGATGAACTTTCCTCTAAAACCCTCGAGGCTAAAAAAGTACCCGGTTTATTTGTTGGGGGCGAATGTGTAGATGTAACCGGCTGGCTAGGCGGCTACAATTTCCAATGGGCTTGGGCTAGTGGCTATGTCATCGCCCAACATATTTAAAACAAGCTGCTTTTGTTTTACATTTGATCCATGACTATTCATCAGGTATTAAAACAGTATTGGGGTTACGATACTTTCCGTGCTTTGCAGGAAGAAATCGTACAATCGGTGCTGGATGGAAAAGATACCTTGGCCTTACTGCCCACTGGTGGTGGTAAATCCATTTGTTTTCAGGTGCCCGCTTTGCTACAACCAGGAATTTGCGTTGTTGTTTCTCCATTAGTTGCTTTAATGAAAGATCAAGTGGAGAACTTAAAGGTTCGTGGAATTGAAGCTGTTGCCATATTATCGGGCATGAGCAAAAGAGAGGTCGATATTTTATTAGATAATTGCGTTTATGGTAAAATAAAGTTCCTATACATTTCTCCAGAACGTTTGAGTTCAACGTTAGTACAGGAGCGCATTCGGCACATGAACGTAAACTTATTTGCTATTGATGAGGCTCATTGTATTTCACAATGGGGCTACGATTTTAGACCACCTTATTTGCAACTAGCCGAATTACGCCAATTGCATTCAAAAGTGCCCATATTGGCATTAACGGCTACAGCAACTCAGCAAGTAGCAGATGATATTGTATCGAAATTGGCTTTCAAAAAGGGTTTTCAAGTATTTCGTAAATCTTTTGAACGGAGCAATTTGAGCTATGTGGTTGCTAAAGAAGAAAATAAGTTGAAGCGCTTACTCAAATTGGTGAACACTGTAAAAGGCAGTGGTATTGTATATGTGCGTAACCGCAGAGAAACTCAGGAACTGGCTAGACAGCTAGCTTTAGAGGGCATTAAAGCCGATTTTTACCATGCAGGCCTAGTTGCTGAAGTGCGGTCACAAAAACAAGACGATTGGAAAGCCAATAAATTGAGGGTTATAGTGGCCACCAATGCTTTCGGAATGGGTATTGATAAACCCGATGTGCGCTTTGTGGCTCATATGGATTTACCCGAAAGTCTGGAAGCGTATTATCAAGAAGCTGGTCGTGCAGGTAGGGACGAAAAAAAATCCTATGCCGTGCTTTTGTATACCGATTCGGATGTGAAAGCTTTAGAGCGAAAACTGGCTCAAGGAAGCCCAAGTTTAGCCGACATACAGTTGGTTTATCATCAATTAGGCAATCATTTTCAGGTGGCTTACGGAGCCGGAGAGGGCTTGTTATTTTCATTCGATTTAGCGGAATTTTGCAAAAAATATAAATTAAAGCCTATAAAAACGCTTAATATATTTAAAGTCCTTAGTCTAGAAGGGTATGTAGGTTTAACTGAAAGCGTTTATTTACCATCTCGATTGCAGGTTATAGTAGATTATGAGGCTTTGTATAGTTTTCAGCTAAGCAATGCTGTTTATGAGCCGCTGTTAAAAACCCTGTTGCGATCGTATGGTGGCTTGTTCGATCAGTATGTGCCCATTAAAGAGCAAGATTTGGCTAAACGTTTGCAAATTACCGCTAGTCAAGTCACTCAGATGCTCACTAAGCTCAACGACATGCAATTGATTGCTTACGAGCCCAAAACAGATCAACCTCAAATTCAATTTTTGCGTACACGTGTAGACAGGTCCCATTTAGGCATCGATTATAATTTCTTAGCTCAACGCCAAGCTATCTATAAAAAACAAGTAGAAAGTGTACTAAGTTATGCGAATGAGCCTATTTGTCGATCACAGCAACTCTTAAATTACTTCGATGAGCATACTAAAGAAACGTGTGGCGTGTGCGATATATGTATTGGTGCCCGAAAAAAGATTTCGGATGTTAAGCTCAAAAACTCTATTGTAGAAATAGTAAGCAAAACCCCACTTTCTATAATTGATTTGGTAGATACCTTAACAGATGGTACTGTGGAACATCGTCTCACATTTATTCGTAGTTTGGTAGATGATGGAAAACTCATTTTGAAAAATGATGTACTATATCGAGGCTAATTTTCCGATTTTTAATATTATACCTACATTAGTTTATGCAAGAAAAAAATAACCCCAAAGTAATTAAAGCATGGGCCTATTTCGATTGGGCAAATTCGGCCTACAGCCTAGTTATTACTTCCACTATTTTTCCGGTTTATTATACAGCAATTACTACCACTAAAGAGCATGGAGATAAAGTACTTTTTTTCGGTAAATGGTTTGTAAATACCGCATTAAGTAACTATGCCATGGCTGTGGGTTATTTAATGATGGTTTTTTTGCTCCCTATTCTATCTTCTGTTTCCGATTACCATGGCAATAAGAAAAGTTTCATGAAGTTTTTCACCTATTTGGGTGGTTTAGCCTGTATAGGCTTGTTTTTCTTTAAACTAGAAACATTGGAGTTGGGGGTAATTTTGTTTGCCCTGGCCGCTGTTGGTTGGATTGGTGGTGCCTTATTCTATAATTCGTACTTGCCCGAAATTGCCACGCCAGATCATCAAGATAAAGTGAGTGCCAAAGGCTTTGCCTGGGGATATATTGGCAGTGTTATTTTGCAGATTATCTGTTTTATATTTGTATTAATGCCCGATACATTTGGTATTACCGATCCTTCTTTTCCTGCCCGTTTATCTTTCTTATTAGTAGGACTGTGGTGGATAGGCTTTGCTCAAATCACATTTAAACGCTTACCAAACGGTAGCACAAATTACAAAAAAGTAAATAAAAACCTGATACATAGTGGTTTTCAAGAATTACATAAAGTATGGCTTCAGGTGAAAGAGATGCGTACGCTTAAGTTTTTCTTAGGTGCTTTCTTCTTTTACTCTATGGGGGTGCAAACCATTATGTTGGTGGCAGCCAATTTTGGGGAAAAAATACTTCATTTAGGAACACCAAAACTAATAATCACCATTTTATTAATCCAGTTATTGGCTATTTTAGGTGCCTATTTAATGTCTTATATGGCTAGTAAATTTGGTAATTTCAATGTACTCATCTTTGTTGTTCTTATTTGGATATTTGTATGTATTACTGCTTATTTCATCACTAGTGAGTATCAATTTTACGCCTTAGCTTGTGTAGTTGGTTTGGTTATGGGCGGAATACAATCCCTATCACGCTCCACGTACTCCAAACTGCTACCCGAAAATACGCCCGATACGGCTTCCTTTTTTAGTTTTTACGATGTTACCGAGAAATTAGCCATTGTAATTGGCTTATTTAGCTTTGGCTACATTGAAGAATTTACGGGGAATATGCGAAATTCAGCTGTATCACTCACCACCTTTTTCAGTTTGGGCTTGGTATTTCTTGTACTTATTTCGCAGCAAAAACGTAAAAAAATAGCCAACTAATACAGATATTTTTAGACCTTTGCCGAACACCCTGTTGAAATGACTGTAGAACTATTCATACCCTGCTTTATTGATCAATTATATCCCCAAACGGCATATAATACGGTAAAAGTGCTCGAAAAAGCAGGCTGTAAGGTTAAATACAATACAGAACAAACTTGTTGTGGGCAACCTGCTTTTAATGCTGGCTATTGGGATGAAGCTAAAGCTATTGGGTATAAATTCTTGGAAGATTTTTCTGATAATGTGGTCATTGTTTCGCCATCTGCTTCATGTACGGGCATGGTTAAAAACTACTACAACGATTTGTTTACCAATACCGCCATCCACAATAAATGTCGTTCTATACAATCGCACATCATCGAACTTTCCGATTTCTTGGTAAACGTATTAAATAAAGACTATTTCGGTGCCGAATTAGAAGGAAAAGCAGTTTATCACGATTCTTGTGCAGGTTTAAGAGAATGCAAAATTAAAGCAGAACCAAGAGCGTTATTAGAAAAAGTACACGGTTTAGAACTACTTGAAATGCCAGATTCTGAAACCTGCTGTGGTTTTGGGGGAACCTTTGCCGTGAAATTTGAAGGAATTTCTAGTGCCATGGCACAGCAAAAGGTTGATAATGCTTTATCCGTTGGTGCCGAATACATAATTTCTACCGACATTTCTTGCTTAATGCATTTACAAGCATACATCGATAAAGAAAATTTAAAAATAAAAACCATGCATATAGCAGATGTATTGGCAAATGGCTGGGGAAATGTTTAAATTTTTTAATACTATTTAACTTATTTCTATCCTTTTAAAGCATACTTTTAACTATCATAAAATATCAATCATGACTAAACAAATCTTCGGAATTATTGCATTCTGCACCTTATTAAGCTCATATGTGTTCTCTCAGCAAAAAACAGCTGGAGTAATTTATTATGATCAGGTAATTGATTTAAAATCTATGGTCGGCCAACAACAAGTAGCCGGTGGGAATGGTGGAGAAGTACGTGTAATGAGCAGCTTTTTAGGTGCCAATGGCTCAGGAATGCCAGATAAAATTACCAATAAATTCGAAATTGCATATAATGCAACTGGAGCAAAATTTCAAAAATCGGTAGCAGAAGATATTACTGCACCAGCCGGTGGAGAAGGCTCGGGTGGTGGCATGCGTACGATGATGCGTTTTGGTGCTAGCGATCGTGAATTGTTTTTCAATGCAAGTGATAAAGTTATCGAATCTTTTGAATTGAACAGCGAAGAAGTATTGTTGGAATCTGTTTTAGGAAGTGGTTCCAAGGAGGCTGAACTAAGTACCGAAACCAAAACAATTGTAGGATTTGATTGTAAAAAAGCTGTTGTAAGTGGTCGGAATGGTTCACAAACAACCATTTGGTATGCTACTGATTTAGCTTTAAAAGCATCGCCAATGGCTAACTTTTGGGTAGCTGGAGTAGTATTGGGTATCGAAACCGATCGTATGAAATTTTATGCAACCAGCGTAGAGTATACCAAAATTAAAGATAGCGAAGTAGCTGTGCCTAAAAAGGGAAGAACCATTACGCAAGAAGAATATCAAAAAGCAATGGAAGATATGCGTGCTAAGTTCAGAAATGGAGGTGGCGAACGTCAAATACGAATTCAGCAGTAATACAGTTCTTTTGCATAGCCCCGCTAACTCGGGGCTTTATTTATGCCCAAATTTAGAAGATATTGTTATTTTTGTGGACCATCACATAGTAGGTGATGTTTAATAACCTTTTTTTCGAACGTTAAATCATATTGTAGATGATCAACATTACCCTTCCCGACGGTTCGGTTCGTGCCTACGAATCAGGAACCACTGCTCACCAAATAGCCCTTTCCATCTCTGAAGGTTTAGCCCGAAACGTATTAGCAGCTGTAGTAAACGGAGAAATTTGGGATGCTTCACGTGCCATTGTAACCGATGCAACCTTACGTTTATTAACTTGGAACGATACCGAAGGTAAGAGTACCTTTTGGCACTCCTCGGCACACTTGATGGCCGAAGCACTAGAAGCCCTTTATCCGGGTGTAAAACTAGGTATTGGCCCAGCTATAGAAACTGGTTTTTATTACGATGTAGATTTTAGTGACCGCGAATTTTCGTCCGATAATTTCAAGGAAATAGAAGATAAAATACTCGAATTGGCTCGAAATAAATCTGATTATGAGCGTAAAGATATTAGTAAAGCCGAGGCTGTGAAATACTTCATCGAAAAGGGTGATGAATATAAACTCGATTTAATTAAAGACCTGGCCGACGGTACTATTACCTTTTATACACAGGGTAATTTTACCGATTTGTGTCGTGGGCCACACATACCCAATACCGGTTTTGTTAAAGCAGTAAAATTAATGAACGTTGCTGGTGCCTATTGGCGTGGCGATGAAACCCGTAAGCAGTTAACCCGTATTTATGGTGTTACTTTTCCCAAACAAAGCGAATTGAGTGAGTACTTGGAAATGGTAGAAGAAGCCAAAAAACGTGATCATCGTAAATTGGGTAAAGAATTAGAATTATTTGCTTTCTCCGAAAAAGTAGGGATGGGTTTACCTATGTGGTTACCCAAAGGAACCGCACTGAGAGAAAAATTAATTAGTTTTCTGCAAAAGGCACAACAAAAAATGGGCTATGAGCAGGTGGTTACTCCGCATATCGGGCATAAAAATTTGTATATAACTTCTGGTCATTACGATAAATATGGTGCCGATTCATTTCAGCCAATTAAAACCCCGCAAGAAGGAGAGGAGTTCTTTTTAAAACCGATGAACTGCCCGCACCATTGCGAATTGTATAAAACCAAGCCACGTTCTTACAAAGATTTACCGGTACGTTTTGCCGAATTTGGAACTGTTTACCGCTACGAACAAAGTGGCGAATTACACGGATTAACCCGGGTAAGAGGTTTTACGCAAGATGATGCCCACTTATTTTGCCGACCCGATCAGGTAAAAGAAGAATTTAAAAAGGTAATAGACTTGGTTTTGTACGTATTGGCTGCTTTAGATTTCCAAGATTATACCGCACAAGTTTCCCTTCGCGATCCCAATAACAAATCCAAATACATCGGATCTGACGCCAATTGGGCTTTAGCCGAGGCGGCAATTATAGAAGCTGCCGACGAAAAAGGATTGACAACTGTGGTAGAATATGGCGAAGCTGCATTTTATGGCCCTAAACTCGATTTTATGGTTCGCGATGCACTAGGACGTAAATGGCAATTAGGAACCATCCAGGTAGATTATAATCTGCCCGAACGTTTCGAATTAGAATATACTGGCAGCGATAACGCCAAGCACCGGCCAGTAATGATTCACCGGGCACCTTTCGGTTCCCTAGAACGATTCATAGCCTTGTTGATTGAGCATTGTGCTGGCAACTTCCCATTGTGGTTAACCCCCGAACAATTTATCGTACTTCCTATCTCAGAGAAATATGAAGAATATGCGAAAAAACTTTTAGAATCCTTAAATAATTCCGATATTCGCGGGCTAATCGACATGAGAGATGAGAAAATCGGCCGCAAAATTCGCGATGCCGAGATTAAAAAAATCCCATATATGTTGATTATTGGAGAGAAAGAAATGAGCGAAGGAATGGTTTCAGTTCGTAAGCACGGTGAAGGAGATTTAGGAAGTATGAGCATACAAGAGTTTGAAAATCAGTTAATTAACGAAACTAAAATTTAATACATAATTGGCTTTAGGAAGACCAGGATTTAACAGAGGACCACGTCCACCGTTTAAGAAGAAAGAAGCGGAACACTACATTAACGAACTTATCAGAGCCGTCGAGGTACGATTGGTGGGTGATAATGTAGAAGTAGGAGTTTATGCTCTTAAAGATGCTTTGGCCATTGCTGAAGAGTTAGAATTAGATTTAGTGGAGATTTCTCCAAATGCAGTTCCTCCGGTTTGTAAAGTTGTTGATTACAACAAGTTTCTTTACGAACAGAAGAAAAAAATGAAGGAAATTAAGGCGAATGCCAAGCAAACGGTGATTAAAGAGATCCGTTTCGGGCCTAATACCAGCGACCATGATTTCCAATTTAAGTTGAAACATGCCATTAACTTTTTAGAAAGTGGTGAAAAAGTAAGAGCTTACGTTCATTTTAAAGGAAGAGCCATTGTTTACAAAGAAAAAGGAGAGATTTTACTCCTTAAGTTTGCTCAGGCATTAGAAGATGTAGGAAAAGTAGAGCAGTTGCCCAAATTAGAAGGTAAACGGATGTTTTTAACTGTTTCTCCTAAGGGTGGAAAAAAATAAATACAAATAGTACACACAATAAATAAATAGGTTATGCCAAAAATGAAAACGTGTTCTAGTGCAAAAAAGCGTTTTAAGCTTACTGGAACCGGTAAAATCGCCAGAAAGAATGCTTACAAAAGTCACATCTTAACCAAGATGAGTACTAAACGTAAGCGTGCTTTAGGTCAGACCAGTTTGGTGTCTGATGCTGATATGGGCAACGTAAAACGTATGCTTTGTATCGGTAAATAATTAATTAATTTTTAACCAGGTACTCGGTTTACAAGTTTCCTAAACGGAACACCGCTTACCAAAAATCTAAACAACATGCCACGTTCGGTTAACGCAGTTGCGTCTAGACGCAGAAGAAAAAAGATCTTAAAATTAGCTAGAGGCTATTGGGGATCGAGAAGCAAGGTTTATACCGTTGCTAAAAACACGGTTGAAAAAGGTTTGCAATATGCATACCGTGACCGTAAAACTAAAAAGAGAGAATTTAGAGCTTTATGGATTCAGCGTATCAACGCTGGAGCTCGTCAGTATGGAATTTCCTACTCACAATTAATTGGTAAGTTAGCCACTAAAGAAATCGGTTTAAACCGTAAAGTATTAGCTGATTTAGCAATGAACAATCCAGATGCCTTTAAAGCAGTAATTGATGCAGTAAAATAAGCTGTATACATACTACAAAAAAAGCCCCTCGAAATTCGAGGGGCTTTTTTTGTAAACAAATATTCGTTTAGCCTTTAAGTACTTTCGTTACCAAATCGGCTGCTTCTTTTAATTGAATGGCCGAGAATACTTCTAAACCAGAATCATCAATTAGTTTTTTAGCTTCAACTGCGTTTGTACCCTGTAAACGTACAATAATAGGCACCGGAATATTGCCAATTTCTTTGTAGGCATCAATTACCCCTTGCGCCACACGGTCGCAACGTACAATACCACCGAAAATATTAATTAAGATGGCTTTCACATTCGGATCGCTTAAGATGATGTTGAAGCCTGCTTTTACCGTTTCGGCATTGGCAGAGCCACCTACATCTAGGAAATTAGCTGGTTCGCCACCGGCCAATTTAATTATATCCATAGTAGCCATGGCTAATCCGGCACCATTTACCATACAGCCTACGTTACCATCTAATTTTACATAGTTTAAGTTCGATTTTCCGGCTTCAACCTCGGTTGGATCTTCTTCAGATTCATCACGCATAGCGGCATAATCCGCATGGCGATATAAAGCGTTATCATCCAAATTTACTTTGGCGTCTACCGCTAAAATTTTATTATCGGAGGTTTTTAATACCGGGTTAATTTCAAACATAGCTGAATCGGTAGCATCATAGGCCTTGTATAAAGCGGCAATGAATTTACACATGTCTTTAAATGCTTCGCCACTTAAACCTAAGTTAAAAGCAATTTTACGAGTTTGAAAAGCCTGCAAACCTACTTTAGGATCAATTTCTTCTTTAAAAATCAAATGTGGTGTGTGCTCAGCAACTTCTTCAATATCCATACCACCCTCGGTAGAATACATAATAATATTGCGGCCTTTTGCTCTATCTAATAATACAGAGATATAAAATTCTTTGGTTTCAGATTCGCCAGGGTAATATACATCCTGAGCCACCAATACCTTGCTAACCAATTTGCCTTCGGGGCCTGTTTGTGGCGTAACCAGTTGCATACCGATAATGGTTTCGGCTTTTTCTTTTACCTCATCCAGATTTTTGGCAAGTTTAACACCGCCACCTTTACCACGGCCACCAGCATGAATTTGAGCTTTAATAACTACCCAATCCGAATTGTAGTCGGCTTTAAGTTTTTTTGCAGCCTCTATAGCTTGTGCAGGAGTTTCGGCAACTAGGCCTTCTTGTACCCGTACGCCAAAAGATTTAAGAATTTCTTTACCTTGATATTCGTGTATATTCATGTGGTTCTAATTTGTCGTAAAACTACCATTTTGTATTCATTTTTGAAACCTTTAAACCGACTTTGTTGAACCAAAAAATCTGTATCTTGCAGGTATGCTTAGTGCTAGCGGTATTATAAAAAATTATGGCGATTTACCCATTTTAAAAGGGGTTGATTTGCAAATACAATTCGGAGAGTTAGTAGCCATTGTGGGTGCTTCTGGTGCCGGTAAAAGTACCTTACTGCATATTTTGGGAACTTTAGATAGACCCGATTCGGGAGAAATTTTTTTAGATGGTGAAGCACTACACCAATTTAGATCGTCGCAACTAAGCGCTTTTAGAAATCGTTCTATTGGCTTTGTATTTCAGTTTCATCATTTATTACCCGAATTTACTGCTCTCGAAAATGTATGCATTCCTGGTTTTATAGCCAATAAGGCAAAAAATGAAGTGGAGAAACGTGCAAAAGAATTATTAGCCATCTTGAATTTAAGCAATCGTTTAGATCATAAGCCATCGGCACTATCTGGTGGAGAGCAACAACGAGTTGCCGTAGCTAGAGCCCTTATGAATGCACCAAAATTACTCTTGGCCGATGAACCCTCTGGTAATTTAGATTCGGCCAATGCCGCTGATTTGCATCAGTTATTTCTAACCTTAAAAAAGGAACTCAATCAAACATCCATTATTGTAACGCATAATACCGAATTATCAAGTATGGCCGATCGTACCTTGGTGATGAAAGATGGCTTAATAAGTAAATAAATGAACGTGGTATTAATTACAGGTGCCCGTTTGCCTCAGGCTCATGCACTTAAACGGACTTTATTAATGGATAATGTTATTATGGGCGATTATCACGATTTACCAACCTATCCTGGATCTAATGACTTATTCGAGAACCTACCATCCCCACAATCACCAAGCTATATACATCAATTTTTAGCGCTTTGTATAAAGTTGCAAGTTTCCAAAGTATTTATTGTTGATGAGTTAGAGTACAAGTTTTTAGAACCTGCTAAACAACTTTTTGTAGAGTATGCTATTGATTTTGAGTATGTTGATTGAGTAAAAACTCTATGCAAGAAAATTAATTAAATAAAATATTTTTTTATTTCCCATTTGCTTTTAACTATCTTCAACTAATTAATAATTTTTATACCGGAACTTTATTAAGAGTTATAGTCTTTAATGGCTAATTTTTAACGAGTTCCTTTAATACCTAACATTATGAAAACTGGTAAAGTAAAATGGTTTAACACCCAAAAAGGTTATGGATTCATTGTTCAAGAAGATGGAACTGAAATCTTTGTGCATTTTAAAGATGTAGAGGGTGGTAATGGTACCCTAAAAGACAACGATGAGGTAGAGTATGAGGTAGAAGACGGTCGTAAGGGATTACAGGCTGTGCAAGTGAAGAAAGTTTAACACCATACCAAACGAAAAATTTAAAGCCTCCAACTATTGGGGGCTTTTTTCATATCTAGTGGCTTGTAGTACCCGTAGTTGTCCTACATGGTCGGTAATAAAAAATAGCGATGAGCTACCACCATCTGTTAATTTATATTTTTTTTGCAACTCTGCAACTTGCATAGGGAAATTTCTACTGATACAATTGGCCTGTTTCACTGGTATCGTTTTGCCAAATTCAGTATAGGTCCAATTGGCTATAATTGTAAAAACTTTACCCGGAAAATCATTTATAAGGGTATCGGAGGTATATAAATGGGTATGTTGATGTAATTTTTCGAGTCCGTACCTAGAAGCCAGTAATTTAAAGCAACCAGCTTTTAACCAAGCTGCGTTGGGTTCGTATAAATAGGTTTTAGGAGCAGCGCAAGGGGCTGGAGCTGCTTGTTGCTCTTCTTCATAGGTAAAACTATAGCTATGGCTTTCCGAATCGTTGAGTTGTACACATCGTATTTCGGGATTTTTTGTTTCAGTTTGGGTGTTTAGTAAAAAAAGTAATTCCTTCATTTCGTTTCCAACACTTATTACCTGAACTGATTGCACATTTTTTAGTTCGCTGAGTGCTAGTTTAATATCTAATAAAGGCGCTGCTTTTATGCAGATCAAGTTACATTTTGAAGCCATTTGCGCATATAACTCAAGAACATTGGGTTCGCAATCGGCTAATTTTACTACTTTTTGACTGGCCACCCTACGAGAGGGGTCAATATAAATGATTTCCCAGCTACGTTCGGTTTTATTTAAAAAATCGAGGCTTTCGGCCACTATAAATTCGCAATTTTTTACCCTAAATACGTCTGCATTGTGTTTTGCTATAGCCGATAGTTCTACTTGGCGTTCTATATGGGTTACCTGCTTGGTTGTTTTAGAAAAATAGTAAGTATCTATACCAAGACCACCTGTTAAATCTAGCAGGCTATCTCCATGAATCAGCATGCTTTTATAAGCCGCTGTTTTTTCAGAGGAGCTTTGCTCTATGGCTAGTTTTTTTGGAAAATAGATACCTGGTGTGCTAAACCAAGTGGGTAGTTTTTTTTCGCTAGCTATCTTTCCTTGAATGTATTCGGCTAGTTCTGTATTGCTTATTCCATCAAAAATTGACTTTTTTAGAATGAGCTTAGTCATATCGGTATGCAGGTTTTCTTGAATGAATGCCTGTACCTTTGGATTAAAAACTAGCGCATTCATTTATTTTACAACTAATTGAGCCGTGTTTCTGCTTAATTGTTCCATATATATCTTTCGGCCGGCACTTAATTCGTCAATTTTTTCTGTAGTAAAATGCCTAATGGTAATTAATTCCAATGCTTCGTTGTACTTAAATTTAAAGCTTTTGGCCAGTAGTTCTTGTAATTTTTGGAAACGTTTAGCATCGTAATCTATGCATACAGAAAAGCTTAAAGCCGATATTTGCATTGTATTTAATTTGATGTGCAAATCGGCAAAGGTTGCAAACAACTCACTTAAGTGATTTTCGGTGATGAAGGAAAAATCTGTTGTACTTATAGAAATTAATACTTGGTTTTTCTTTACAATAATGGCAGGAATCAAGTTTTGGTTATCCGCTTTATCTGAAATAAGTGTTCCAGATTCGTTTGGGGCATTAAATGGTTTTACTAGCAGTGAAATGCCCGCATTTTGTAGCGGTTTTATGGTTTTTGGATGTATTACTGTTGCACCGTAATAGGTCATTTCTAAAGCTTCGGCGTAACTTAGCTGCTCGTATTTTTGGGTATCGCTAAATAGTTTTGGATCGGCGTTTAATACACCTAGTACATCTTTCCAAATGGTTAAACTTTCAGCCTTTAAGCCATAGGCAAAAATGGCAGCACTATAATCAGAACCTTCGCGACCAAGGGTTGTGGTGAAATTTTCGGAAGTAGTACCAATAAAACCTTGAGTGATGGCTATTTCATTCTCTAAAATTGGTGGCAAACTTTGGCGAATTAACTGTGTAGTTTTCTCCCAGTCAACTTGGCCTTCACGGTAGGTATTATCAGTTTGAATATAATTACGGGCATCTACCCATTTGCATGGAATACCCGATGATTGTACAAAATGAGCAACAATTTTGGTAGATAAAACCTCACCTATAGATACCAATTGATCGTAATTAAAATCAGCATCTGGATGTGGGTGTTCTTCTAAAATCCAATCTATTTCTACAAAAGTATTCGCCAAATCATCGTAAATAGGATGTTTGGTATCGGTGAACAAATCTGTCACAATAGTCCAATGATAGGCTTTAATGGCTTCGAAAAGTGCCGTTATGTGGCTTTCCCCAGCAATATAGGCTTCATTTAATTCCTCTAATGCATTGGTGGTTTTACCCATTGCCGAAACTACCACAAGCAAGTTTTTAGATGAATATTTTTTTAATATATCTCCTAAATTCCGAACCCCTTGTGCATCTTTTACCGATGCACCACCAAACTTAAAAACCTGAGTCATTTATTTCTGATTTTGTGGAATGTAGGGATTAATTTTTAACAGGGTACTAATGGCACTATATGGCACCATAAGTTCCATTGGGCCTTCGGCATAAGAACGAATTTCGTAGGGATTGTAGAAAAATAATAAACCTTTTTTAGTAATCAAAAAGTTCGAATTTAAACTGAATTTTTGATTTTCGAAAAAGTAATTTTCCAACGGTTCGGTAGGAGATAAGCCCTCTTGTTTTCTGAAGATAGTACTGGCTATGTAAGTCAACCTAGCCATCATGTTAGGATTTATTAGATCGCTTAATTTGATTATTTTCCTGCTAAAAATATCATAATTAACATAAATAAGGCTGCTATTGGGGTGTGCACCTCCGGTATAATTATACATACTTAAACTTAAACTTAAGGTTTGTGTTCCCGCAAATTGATGTTCAATATGTACATTAATATCCTGTGACCAGGAACGAGGATACTCTTCTTCCTCGGCATTGGCTTCAAGCGATGCATTGATAAAAGCGTTTAGGTATTCATCATACGTAGCGTAATTCGATTTTTCTGTTTCGCTATTAAAAACGAGTTGTTTCACCTGTTCATTCCAAACGGGGTTCTTAAATGCCGGATATTTTAATTCAATGGTACTTACTATGGTGTCTTTATCTGCTGTAATAAGGGCTTTACTCTCTTTTTTTAAGGTTTTATATTGATAACTGAGGGAGTCTACTGCACAGGCGTTTGCACCAAAGCTTATACCACCAAAAAGGAGAAGCATGTAAAAAACTTTATTTTTCATAATAGCTAGCTAATTGTTGTTTACTTAAAGAACCATTTAACCAACCGGATTCTACATCAGCTTCGTATTTTTTGTAAAAATTAAGCGCAGGCTCGTTCCAATCGAGTACTTGCCAAGTCATGCCATTAAAACCTTTTTCGTGAGCTTCTAGTACAATGGTGTCAAATAATTGTTTACCAATTCCTTTTCCCCGATGGCTATCTGTTACTATAAAATCTTCTAAGTATAATCTACATCCTTTCCAGGTAGAGTAACGTACATAATACAGTGCAAAACCAACAATAACAGCATCTAATTCGGCAACAAATGCTTTCCAAACTGGTTTTTGTCCAAATCCAGCATCTTCAAATTCTGCAAGTGTAACGGTAACCTCTTCGGGTGCACGTTCGTATACAGCCAATTCGTTAATTAATTCCAATATACGGCTACAATCGGCTAATGTTGCTTCTCTAATCGCAGTATTCATTCAGTTTCTTTATATATTCTTTCACCAAAAATAGTGCTTCCTAAACGAATCATGGTGCTACCTTGTTCAATAGCTAAGGTATAATCGGCCGACATGCCCATGGATAATTCCTTGAAATAAGCACTTTCTTTAAAAAAGGAGTCTTTTAACCCTTTAAACAAGGTACGAAGTTCATAAAATTCTTCAGCTATTTTTTTCTGATTATCAGTATACGTGGCAATGCCCATTAAACCCGCAATGCGTATATTTTTGAGCGAAAGGTATGTTTCCGAACGTAAAAGATCAATCGCTTCGGCAAAATCTAATCCGTATTTAGTATCCTCATCTGCAATATAAATTTGCAATAAGCAATCAATAACCCGATTATTTTTCTGGGCTTGTTTATCTATTTCTACTAGCAATTTCAAGCTATCTACCGAATGGATGAGGGAGATAAAGGGTGCAATGTATTTTACCTTATTGCTTTGTAAATGCCCCACCAAATGCCAATCAATATCTTTAGGTAAAGCCTCTGCTTTTTGTACCAATTCTTGCACCTGATTTTCGCCAAAAATACGCTGTCCAAAGTCATATGCCTCTTTTAAAGCTTCGATGGGCTTGGTTTTAGAAACCGCAATAAGACACACATCAATGGGGTCTAATTCGGCTTTTAGTTTGGTAAGATTAGCTACAATGCTCATTAATCAGTATTTTTGGATAAATAATGGTCAAAGGTACTAAATGAAGCGCTTAATACTACTTTTATGCATCCCGTTTTTTCTAAATGCTTGTGCGCTAAGCAGCCGGCCTAAAGATGTATTGGCCCCCGATGAAATGAAGGCAGTATTGAAGGATATGCACCTAGTCGATGCTTATTTAGGTACTTTATCGGATACGCTACAAATCAAGGTTCTATCCGGAAAACTTTATAAGAACATATTTACCAAACACCATTCTTCGCTTACCGAATTTAATGCCAGTTTAGCCTTTTATGCAGGCAAACCAACTGTTTTAGATTCTATGTATAAACAGATTTACGACGATTTAAATAAAGTTAATCGTAAAAATATACTGCCCAAGGCTGTACAATAATTGTTTATATGATTTACCCGCCCAATGCCCTTGAAAAACTAGGTTTTACCGAAATTAAAGAACTCCTTAAAAGGCATTGTATGAGCCCGATGGGAGTAACCATGGTGGAAAAAATTGCAGTATTGAGTCAATTCGATCAGATTGATAAGTTTTTACGCCAAACACATGAGTTTAAAAACCTACTCCAAAACGACAGTCCGCTACCCATACAACAAGTATTTGATTTAAAACTACTAGCTGAAAAGATTAAAGTTGAAGGTACTTTTTTAACGGAAGAAGAATGCTTTCAGGCATTACTATCCTTACAAACCGTTTTTGCACTTATTGCTTATTTCGACGAAAGAGAAAATCAATACCCCACCTTAGAAGCATTATTTGAACACCTGCCGGTAGATAAAACCTTGGTGCAAATCATTAGCCGAGTACTCGATGATACTGGCAAAATGAAGCCCAATGCTTCTAAATTACTTCAAGAACTAAGCCAAGCCATTGCTAAGGCCGAACAAGAAGCCCGGCGGAAGTTAGACCAGGTGTACAAGCATGCCCAAGGAAATAGTTGGGTGGCCGATGGCAGTTTGACCGTAAGAGAGGGAAGATTGTGCATTCCAATTTTAGCCGAAAACAAGCGAAAGTTAAAAGGATTTATCCACGATGAATCGGCTTCTGGCCAAACGGTGTATATAGAACCCGAAGAGGTTTTTTACCTCAACAACCAATTACGTGATTTAGAATTCGACAAGCGTAGAGAGGTTATTCGCATTCTTACCGAACTCACTACTGAATTAAGGCCCTCTACCGCTTTATTTATTGCTTACCATGGCTTACTTACCAAATTCGATTTTGTGCGTGCAAAGGCGCTCTTTGCACAAGAGCTGGGTGCAAGTATGCCCGAGTTGGTAGATGAGCCGAGCACCTATTTACTAGAAGCTAGGCATCCACTTTTAAGCTTAAATTTTAGAGAAACAGGCCAAGTTGTGGTTCCATTAAACGCTAAAATAGATGCGCATACAAGAGTTTTGGTGGTATCTGGGCCCAACGCCGGTGGTAAATCGGTATGTATGAAAACCATTGGTTTGTTGCAACTTATGGTGCAAGCAGGTTTGCTCATTCCAGCCGATCCGCTTTCTAAGTTAGGGGTGTACAAGCAAGTTTTTGTCGATATTGGCGATGATCAATCTATAGAAAGTGATTTGAGTACCTACAGTGCGCATCTTACCAAAATGAATTATTTTGCTCGAAATGCCACGTCCAAAACATTAATACTTATTGATGAATTTGGTACAGGAACCGATCCGCAAATGGGCGGACCCATGGCCGAAGCCGTTTTAGAAACGCTTAACCAAAAGCAAGTAAGAGGCGTAATAACCACCCATTATTCTAACTTAAAACTATTTGCCAACGCTACCGATGGATTAGAAAATGCTTCCATGCTGTTTGATACTAAGCTGTTAAAACCATTATATATACTCGAAATTGGCAAACCGGGTAGTTCCTATGCTTTTGAAATTGCCCAAAAAATAGGCTTATCACCGGTAATTTTAGAGTCTGCTCGTAAAAAAATAGGTCACCAACAAAAACGAGTAGATAATCTATTAGTTGATTTAGAACGGGATAAAACCCTGCTGATGAAAAAGCAACATACCTTTCAACAGCAAGAGATCCAACTTAAAAAGCTGCTGGAAGATAACCAAACCCTACAAAGCACCTTAAATGAGCAAAAAAAGCAGGCGCTCAAACTAGCCAAACAAGAAGCACAACAAATTATTTTAGGCGCCAATAAATTGGTAGAACAAACCATTGCGCAAATTAAACAAAGCAAGGCCGATACCGAGAAAACGAAAGCCTTGCGGCAGCAATTAAAAGTAGCGGAAGAAGCCACGCATACTATAATAGAAAGACCTAAACAGGTATTACCGGCAGCGCAGGTAAAAATCGGAGACTGGGTAAAATTGGCTGAATCGGACGCCTTGGCCCAGGTATTAGAAGTAGGAAAAGATACCCTAGTACTGGCCCTTGGCGAATTGCGTACTGTAGTAAAGAAAACGCAAGTGTATGCGGTGCCCATAAAAGATTTACCCAAAACAAAACAAAAAAGCAGTTTAAATTATCTAGCAGACCAGGCTAGCTTTTCATCCGAAATGGACGTAAGAGGCATGCGTGGCGAAGAAGCGCTGCATGAAATTGAAATTCGGCTAGACAAAGCTCTTGTAGCGGGTTACCCAAGCCTTAAAATTATACACGGCAAGGGCGATGGTATTTTGCGTAAACTCATTCGCGATTATTTTAGAAAATACAGCCAAATAAGCCGCATGGAAGACGAACACCCCGACCGGGGTGGCGATGGCATTACCTATATTTATTTTTAAAAGTCCACAATATCTTCATGTATTTCGAAGTTATAACAGAAAATAACTTCGAAAAAATGAAAACTTTAAAAAAACTCACGCTTCTTAGCTGCCTTGTATTGGGGCTAAGTATGCTTACTTTTTCGTGTAAAGAAGACACGCCCGCTCCTTTAAAAACCCTCGACGGAAAATTTGTTGGAACTTATAAGGTTACAGGAGACCCAACCGATTATTACCTCTCTTTTACTTTTAATGCTGACAAAACCTTTATTATTTACGAAGAAAGCAATTTGGCTGTTGGTGTAGGATCTTGGGTACTCACTGGCGATGTACTTACCGGTGAATTCTTTTTTGATTCTAATCCCAATACTGCATACACTTTCACCGCTATATTTAATCCGAAAACGGGTGTAATTTCTAGTGGATCTTGGAACTTCCAGCCAAATGTAGCCGGTATTGCGACGTTTACAATGACTAAACAATAAAAAACAACTGCCATGAAAACATTAAAATCAATTTTAGCCTTTACCCTTTTAGTAATTGGATTTGTTCTATTTTCCACCTCGTGTAAAAAAGATAAATCTGCACCTTTAATAACTTTTGAAGGAAAATTTCTTGGAAATTTTAAAATCACCGGAGACCCTACTGAGAATTATATGTCTTTCAGTTTTAATAGCGATAACACCCTAATTGTATACACACAAGATAATTATGGCGCTGGTGCAGGTACTTGGTTACTAACTGATGATGTGTTAACCGGAGAATTCTTTTATGACACCACGCCTGGTACAAAATTCACCTTTACTGCTATATATGATCCGAAAACCGGAGAAATAGTTAGTGGTACATGGGGCTTTAAACCCAATGTAGCTGGAGCCGCAACCTTTACAATGACTAAACAAGAACCGGTAACTAGGTATGAGGGGGCTTTTGAAATTTTTGGTTCTTCGGGTACTTATCCATTGGCATTTGAATTATATGCCGATGGTTCGCTGCTTTATTTCCAAAATCCACAAGATTTAACCAAACCTAGTGGAAGTGGTTCTTATCAAATTCCAAATAATACTTTAAATGCTGCTTTAAAGCTGTTTGTATCAGATGTTATTTACCTCTATGTTGCGTCACATTCAGCTAGTACCTTAACCAACGGCACTTTTGGTGCTTCTCCTAGCTTTACCGATTACGGTACCTATACCGCAACCAAAAAATAATACATAGACCATGACAAAACAATAAAGATTTTATATTTTATAAAAAACCTGCCTGACATTCTTGGGCAGGTTTTTTTATACAGGTACAACCCCGATACCATTCCTTTTCGTATTTTTAGGGCACAGATAAAATATGATTAACAAAACAGTATCTTCTGCAGAAGCAGCCATTGCCGATATTAAAGACGGTATGACCGTTCTTTTTGGGGGTTTTGGCCTTTGCGGTATTCCCGAAAATTGTATTTCAGCATTGGTAAAGCAAGGTACTACAAACCTAACCTGTATTTCTAACAATGCCGGAGTAGACGATTTTGGTATTGGCCTCATGTTGCACCAAAAACAGGTAAAAAAAATGATTTCTTCTTACGTGGGTGAGAATGCCATTTTTGAACAACAGCTATTAAGTGGCGAATTGGAAGTAGAACTCATTCCGCAAGGTACTTTAGCCACCCGTTGTTTAGCTGCAGGTTATGGTATGCCTGCTATTTTTACGCCTGCAGGTGTAGGCACCGAAGTAGCTGAGGGTAAAGAAATTCGGGTATTTAAGGGCAAAGAATATTTATTAGAAATGGCTTTTGAGGCCGATTTCGCTCTGGTAAAAGCTTGGAAAGGCGATACGGCTGGAAACTTAATTTTTAGATCTACCAGCCGTAATTTTAACCCCATAATGGCCATGGCAGGTAAAATTACCATTGCCGAAGTGGAAGAATTGGTAGAACCGGGAGAATTAGACCCCGATCAAATTCATACACCGGGTATTTATGTGCACCGTATTTTTCAAGGAAAAAATTACGAGAAGCGCATCGAAAATAGAACAACACGTAGCAAATAAGGTTTATGTTAGATAAAATAGGCATCGCCAAACGCATAGCTCAAGAGATTAAAGATGGTACCTATGTTAATTTAGGTATCGGTATTCCCACTTTAGTAGCCAACTACATTTCAACAGGATTTAATGTGGTATTACAATCAGAAAATGGCTTATTAGGCATGGGCCCTTTCCCTTTTGAAGGAGAAGAAGATCCCGACTTAATCAATGCCGGAAAGCAAACCATTACCACTTTACCTGGTTCGGCCGTGTTTGATTCGGCCATGAGTTTTGGCATGATACGGGCTCAAAAAGTAGATTTAACCATTTTAGGTGCCATGGAAGTGTCTGAAAATGGCGATATAGCCAACTGGAAAATACCCGGTAAAATGGTAAAAGGAATGGGTGGAGCTATGGATTTAGTGGCATCGGCACAACACATTATTGTGGCCATGCAGCATGTAAACAAAGCTGGAGAGAGTAAATTATTACCTACTTGCACCTTGCCATTAACAGGAGTGAAGTGCGTAAAAAAAATAGTAACCGAATTAGCCGTTTTAAGCATTTTGCCCAATGGTGGCTTTAAATTAGAAGAACGGGCGCCTGGTGTTTCGGTAGAAGAAATTAAAGCTGCCACGGCCGGAAAACTAGTAATTGAGGGAGTAATTCCTGAAATGAATGTTTAAATACCTAATCGTTTAGGCAAAATATCAGAACGTAATTCCTGAGAAATAGCTTCTGAAATTCGAACAATATCTTCAGCCACGTGGGTGTTATTTGTTATTATTTTGTGACAAGCAGGTTTATAAGGCAGTAAATATGCCTTATAGGCAGGCACCACGTGGTTAAACCATTTGTATAAAATGCTTTCTTCAGGGTAACCACGTTCCGCTAAATCACGTTTTAAGCGTCGTTTTAACGCAATTTCTTCTTCGGTATCTATAAATATTTTAAGATCTAAGAGTTGGGCAATTTCTTTAAAATGGAGAATAAATAAGCCTTCAACAATAATGATTGGTGCCGATTTAATTTCTAATAATTTAGGTGTAGCCTTGGAATTGTTAAAGGTGTATTCTTTTTTATACACTGTTTCACCAGCTAACAATGAGTTAATATCTTTCAAAAATAGCTTATCATCAATGGTATCGGGTAAATCGAAGTTGAAAAGTTTGTTTTCTTCTTCGGTCATTTCACCCACGGGGATGTAATAATCATCTTGGGAAACCAAACAAACCTCTTCGGTACGAAAATGGTTTAAGAAACAATGCAAAAAGAAGGTTTTGCCCGAGCCACTACCACCGGCAATGCCAATTAAAAATGGTTTATTGCTCATTATCCGGAACGCCGTAAACTAAACTCACTTGGAAACGCTTGTCTGCAGCACCAATTAATTCGGCAGCTGTTTTGGTAAGTACAATGAGTACTCCCTTGGTCGACTCGTTTTCAGTAAATTTTCCAACCACCTTGGCAAATGTGCTTTTTTGGGTCATAGAGTTGGTTATTTTGATAATGGTGCCAATAGGGGCTGAAGGGTGAAGTGCCAACATCCGGCCGGCATCTAATTCAGATTGCTCTATCCACATAGCTAGGCCTTTTTCCTTAATTTCACGCAAACCATATTTTGCAGCGGGTAATTTTCTATCTAACTCGGCACTTTCTGCCATGGGAGTTTTAGTACTGGTGTCTGTTTTAAAGATGGTATTCTCGGCAATTGGCTGGACCGTATTTGTAGTTAAAACGGGTTCTACACGGCCTTTAATTTTTAATACTTGCCCAACTTTTAAAGCCGTAGTTTTAAGTTTATTAAAGTCTTTGATTTCTTGTATCGGTACAGAAAACTTTTTGGAAATACTGAATAGTGTCTCTTTGGGTTTCACTGCATATTCGAGCACGTCATCGGTAGCAATAGGTAAATTTATAGGATTACTTACTGCAACAATCGTTGAAACGAAAGAGCGTTGAGTAGGTATTTTTAGGAGTGTGCCAATTGCTAAAGCTTTGTTTCGGTTGTAATCTATAATAGCAGCAGGGTTTACTCCATATTTCCGACCTAAGGAATAATAAGATTCTTTTGGTGTAATACGGTGTAAAATCAATTGTTTTCCTTCGAGATTTTCTACACCAATAGAATCAATACCTGAGGCTAGCGCACTACCAGAAAGTAATATAAAAAGGGATACAAACAGATATTTATGAAGCATAGTTTGTTTTTTAGAACGCTGTAAATTTACTAAAAATATAACGTTCAGGTAGTTTTTAAACTAGAATCTTATCCCAAATGTTAGAAAAATATTTGTTTTTTTAGCATCAATCAATGCTGTAGGAGCCGAACCATCTGCCAAGGTGTAGGGCTTCAGACTTGCGTTGCTGCTCACTTGTTGGTAGCACAAATCGGCATAGTAGTTTTTTACCCGATAGCCAATTCCAGCACTGTAGGTTTTAGTAGTATGGCTAGCATCGGGCAAATTTTTATACGGATTTCCTTGAATGCCATAACCACCACGTAGTGCAATTTGATCAATTCTGAACTCGGCACCTAAACGATAATTATATGTTTTTTTATAGGAAGCAAATACATCCTGGTTATTGTCGGTTATGGTTTGTAAATCCAAATTGTTGGTACCTCTAAATTGGATAGTAGAATAATCAATCATATCCACATCAGCAGATATAAAACCTCCGCTGCCGAAAAATATACCCAAACCACCACTCACTTTTAGCGGGGTACGTAAACGGTATACAAAGCTGTAATTTTCTGCAGCATTGGTATAATTTAAACTTGCATTGGTGTATTTACTATTAAGTACTTCGGTATAGCTATCGTCTATTTGGTACCAAGTAGGGCTTTCGAAACTGGCCCCAAACCGAAAGGTTGCATTGGGTTTGTATATAAACCCAACTTTGGCATTAAATCCCTTACCGCTTGTAACCTGATCTTGTAAAAAAGAAGCTTGATAATTGCTATTTTCCGTTACATTAAAGCCCTTTTCACTATACCCGCTGTTTGAAGTGTAATTTATGCCTGCAAAACCTAAATTAAGGCCGAGGTAAAATTTATTGCTATAATTGGCAGCAAAAGACATATTTACTTGTGTTTGGCCACCCCGTCTGTCTTCATTTTTTGTTTGAACATTATTCACATCGGTCTCCGGGAAATAATAATCTCCAGCAACATCATAACCAATTAAATACGAATCATAGGCCATACGTTCTATAGACCCTTGAGCTAAACTACTGGGTATACCATAATTTTTGGTGGCCAATTCTGAAAAGTAATCTGCAATAGAATTAGTTGGATTGGTACCCGTATACAATAAATTATTGCCAAAATCGGCATGTCTGTTATAACTTAAGCCAGTAGTAAAACTTAGCCATCCGTTGTTTAAGTCCGATCCCTTAGGTCTGAAGGCGGGAATATAAAAAACCACCCCACCTTGGTGCATGTTCAGCCGATCTTGACTTCCTTTGCTGTACGCATTAAGGTATTTAGCCGTATTGTTATAATTGTTAAATCCAAAACTTACGTTTGCCTCCGATTTGGTAAAAAAGGCTAATCCAGCAGGGTTTCCACCAAAACTGCTTAAATCTCCGCCGATAGCCGTGTGTGCATTTCCAGTGGCAGCAAATCTAGCTGTAGAACCGGGTTGTGTTTGCGAAAAGCGCAAGGCATCGCCTGCGTATTGCGCATGCAAAGCAAGGCTTAGGCCCGTGAATAGGGGTATTAATAAAAATCGTTTCATGGTGTATTAATTTATTTTCCGTCTCTAGCACGAGCTGGCCGTGCACTGTTATCACTATCAGATCTACCTCCCGAACTAGCTGGTGGCGTAGATGGAGGAGTACTAGGACGTTCCGTTCTTGCTGGCCTGGCTTGTTGTCCCGAATCCGCTGGTCTAGATCTAGTTTGATCTGGTGTAGTGGTGCTACCACCAGAGCGATTTGGACGTGGACTGGTAACACTACCACCAGCACGAGGTGGATTAGCTGGTGTACCGCCATTGTAACGGTCGGCACGACTTCCATTAACATTTCCTCCAATTCCAAAATTAGGGTTCATGCTATCTCCTCCACGCCCTGGCTTAGGTCTATAGGTGCGTGGATTATAGGGATACGAAATGCTTGGATAGTTTCCATTGTAGTAACCCGGATAATAGGGTAGAGGGTTATAATACGAATAATTGCCCCAATAATTACCCCAACGGTAGCGGTAAGGATTATAATCCCATGGGTTATAACCATAATTCCAACCGTAACTTGGACCTACGTATACATTCCATGACCAGGGTGATCTAAACGCATAGGGATCATAGCGGTAATCGTACCAAGAATCGTAATAATTACGCCAAGGTGAGTAGTTATGAAAACGATCCAATCGGGAGCTAAAATTCATATCATCATACCGATAATCGTAATCGCTTCTATACGTATTTGTTTCTTCGTACGAATAGGTATTTTCTATAGGTGTTTCTTGTTTTTGTACTACCGGACGAACATAAGGTTGATATTCTCTTGCTCTGGCCTTAGATATATATACATTATCATCTGTGGTGGCCATTTTACGGCTTGTGCAAGCAGCAAAAACTAAAACTACACTTAAATAAACAATTTGCTTTTTCATAATGCGTAGATTTTGTGATTCAAAAATTGCGAATAGCTTTTATTTTATAAATTTGTAGGATACCTATTCACACTAAATTTACAATTTATACCCCACATATTTAGATACACTTTATGAGCAAAGGTTTAACGAGCAGAAGCACAGATTATTCTCAATGGTATAACGAACTGGTAGCTAAAGCCGATTTAGCAGAACACTCTGCGGTAAGAGGCTGCATGGTCATAAAGCCTTATGGCTATGCCATCTGGGAGAAAATGCAGGCCGTATTGGATCAAATGTTTAAAGATACTGGCCATTCCAATGCGTATTTTCCGCTCTTTATCCCAAAATCTTTTTTCTCAAAAGAAGCTTCACACGTTGATGGTTTTGCCACCGAATGTGCGATAGTAACCCATTATCGACTAAAAAATGATGGTAATGGGAATATTGTAGTGGATGAAACTGCCAAATTAGAAGAAGAATTAATTGTTCGCCCAACTTCCGAAACCATCATTTGGAATACCTATAAAGGTTGGATACAATCGTACCGTGATTTGCCAATTTTGGTAAACCAATGGGCCAATGTAGTACGTTGGGAAATGCGTACCCGTTTATTTTTACGTACCGCCGAGTTTTTGTGGCAAGAGGGTCATACTGCTCATGCCACTTCCGAAGAAGCTGTAGAAGAAACCGAACGCATGCTCGAAGTGTATGCCACCTTTGCCGAACAGTGGATGGCTATGCCCGTTATAAAAGGTAGAAAAACTCCGAATGAGCGATTTGCAGGAGCTTTAGATACCTATTGCATTGAAGCCTTGATGCAAGATGGTAAGGCACTACAAGCAGGAACTTCACACTTCTTGGGGCAAAATTTTGCGAAAGCATTTGATGTGAAATTTACCAATAAAGAAGGGAAAATAGAGCATGTTTGGGCTACATCTTGGGGAGTATCTACCCGTTTAATTGGTGCTTTAATTATGGCCCATTCCGATGATCAAGGTTTGGTTTTACCTCCAAAATTGGCACCTATTCAGGTAGTTATTGTACCTATTTATAAAAGCGATGAAGAATTACAAACCATTGGTGTTTTTGCTGATGATTTAATTGCCAAATTGAAAAAAAGAGGCATTTCAGTTAAATACGACAACCGAGATACGCAACGCCCTGGCTTTAAATTTGCCGAATACGAATTAAAAGGTGTACCTGTACGAATTGCCGTTGGTGCCAGAGATATGGAAAACGGAACGGTAGAAATTGCCCGTAGAGATACCGGTGAAAAATCGTCGCAGCCACAAGCCAATTTAGACGGGTATTTAGAAACACTTTTAGAAGATATACAACAAGCCATCTACAAAAAGGCGCTTACTTTTCGTGAAGATAACATCCGTCCGGCTGATAATTATGATGAATTTAAACGTTTGTTAGACGAGCAGCCTGGCTTTATATCGGCACATTGGGATGGTACACCCGAAACAGAACAACGAATTAAAGAAGAAACTAAAGCAACTATTCGCTGTATTCCATTACATAATAAACAAGAAGCAGGAGTATGTATTTTAAGCGGCAAACCCTCTACTCAGCGGGTATTGTTTGCAAGAGCATACTAATTAAAGTTGCTCTTTTACCTCTAAAAGGAATTGTTTTAGGCTTTCTAGAGAGTCAATAACCCGTTGATTCTCTTTAACCAACTCTTTATTGCCTTTTAAATGCTCTTTAGCACCTTGTAAGGTAAAACCTTTTTCTTTTACTAAATGAAAAATGATTTTTAGGTTTTCTACATCTTCGGCTGTAAATAAACGATTGCCTTTTTTGTTTTTTTTGGGTTGAAGAATTTCAAACTCTTTCTCGTAAAAACGCACTTGCGACGCATTAACCCCAAATAGTTCGCTTACTTCGCCCATAGTATAATAGCGTTTGTTTATTTCGTGGTCTTCGTGATAGGGCATATTAAGTAGTTTACATCCAAAAATACCACAATGGTAAATAAAAACCAATTATTTATGTTTCTATGTTCGGGTCAAAAAATTAACTTTGTAGCTATATAAAACCATAATGACTACCCAAGAAATACGTAAAACCTTTTTAGACTTTTTTAAAAGCAAGAATCACCAAATTGTGCCTTCGGCTCCCATGGTGATTAAAAACGACCCCACATTGATGTTTACCAATGCTGGGATGAATCCGTTTAAAGAATTGTTCTTAGGCGAAGCGGCTATAAAATACCCATGTATTGCCGATACACAGCGTTGTTTGCGGGTATCGGGCAAGCACAACGATTTGGAAGAAGTAGGAATTGATACCTACCACCATACCATGTTTGAAATGTTGGGGAATTGGAGTTTTGGCGATTATTTTAAAGAAGAAGCCATAGCTTGGAGCTGGGAGTTATTAACTGAAGTATATAAAATCCCAAAAGAGAATTTATACGTTACCGTATTTGAGGGCGATGAAAAAGAAGGTTTACCTAGAGATAACGAAGCCTATAATTTTTGGAAACAACGCATTGCCGAAGACCGGATTTTATTAGGCAATAAAAAGGATAATTTTTGGGAAATGGGCGATACTGGCCCTTGCGGACCCTGCTCTGAAATACACGTAGATTGCCGTCCTGAAGTAGAAAAACACGATATTGACGGAAGAACATTAGTGAATAACGATCATCCGCAGGTGATTGAAATTTGGAATAATGTGTTTATGCAATTCAACCGTCTTAAGGATGGATCATTGCAGCCATTACCAGCAAAGCACGTAGATACGGGTATGGGTTTAGAGCGCCTAGTACGAGTTTTACAAAACAAAAGCTCTAACTACGATACCGATGTATTTCAACCCCTTATTCAGGTAATTGCCAAAGCATCGGGTATTGCTTATGGAAAAGAAGAACAAACCGATATAGCCATGCGGGTAATGGCCGATCATATCAGAGCCATTAGTTTTGCCATTGCCGACGGACAATTGCCATCGAATACCGGTGCTGGTTATGTTATTCGTCGTATTTTACGCCGTGCCGTACGCTATGCCTATACCAGCTTAGGATTTAAAGAACCATTTTTAAATCAATTAGTGCCTGTTTTGGCTAAGCAGTTTTCGGGCGTATTTGATGAGCTAAAATCTCAAAGTGATTTTGTTCAAAAAGTAGTTTTGGAAGAAGAAAACTCTTTCTTACGCACCCTAGCTACAGGTGTACAACGATTTGAACGCTATGCCGCCGATCAGCAACTAATTGATGGCGAATTTGCCTTTGAACTTTACGACACTTTCGGATTTCCTATTGATTTAACCGAATTGATGGCCCGTGAAAAAGGATTAACTGTAGATATGGAAGGTTTTCAAAAGGCTTTAGAGGTCCAAAAAAATAGATCGAGAGCAGCCACAGCGATTGATACCGGCGATTGGGTAGTAGTGCATGCTTCTGAAGAAGTGAATTTTGTAGGTTATGATAGCCTAGAAGCTGAGGTCAAAATATTGAAATACCGTAAGGTAAATGCTAAGGGCAAAGAAAATTACCAATTGGTATTGGATAATACACCTTTTTACGCCGAAAGTGGGGGCCAGGTAGGAGATACTGGTACACTCTCGAACGGAATGAGCATTCTTCAAATTACGGATACCAAAAAAGAGAATGGCTTAATTGTACACTTTGCAGAAGAGTTGCCAGAAGATTTAACGGCTACTTTTACTGCTCAAGTTGCCTCTGAAAAACGTACCGACACGGCTGCCAATCACTCAGCAACTCATTTGCTACATGCTGCTTTAAAACAGGTATTGGGTACTCATGTAAATCAAAAGGGTTCCCTAGTTAATAACGAGTATTTACGTTTCGATTTTTCTCACTTTGCCAAAGTGAGTGATGAAGAATTGCTTCAAGTAGAACAAATCGTGAATCAGAAAATAAGAGCAAATATTGCTTTAAAAGAAGAGCGAAATGTACCCTATAAACAAGCATTAGATTCGGGCGTAACGGCCTTGTTTGGAGAAAAATATGGCGATTTTGTTCGTGTAATTACTTTCGATGATACTTTTTCTAAAGAATTATGTGGTGGTATTCACGTGGCTTCTACTGGTCAAATAGGTTATTTCAAAATCATATCTGAAAGTGCGGTAGCAGCAGGCGTTAGGCGTATAGAAGCTATTAGCGGCACCGCAGGTGCAAATTTTATTCGTGAACAAGATACCTTAGTACAAGAATTTAAAGTTGCGCTTAAAAATCCTAAAGATATTTTAGAAGCTTTAAATCAATTGCTTCAAGAAAATTCTAATCTAAAAAAAGAAGTCGAAAAAGCTTCGCAAGAAAAAGCCCTAGGCTTAACTGCCGATTTAGCTAAACAAGCTGAAAATATTAATGGCATTCACTTTATTGCCAAGAAAGTAGATTTACCTAACGCCGAGGCGATAAAAACCTTGGCCTATAGCCTTAAGGATAAGTTGGCTAATTTATATGTGGTTTTGGCCGCAGAAATTGATGGAAAGCCGAGTTTAACGGTGATGTTATCGGATAATTTAGTGAAAGATAAAGGTTTAAATGCAGGTACTATTATCCGCGAACTGGCTAAAGAAATTGATGGTGGTGGTGGAGGTCAGCCTTTTTATGCCACCGCTGGTGGTAAAAATAGTGCAGGTATAGAAAAGGCTTTAGTTCAAGCCAAAACCTATATTCACTAATTATCTCTACATAATTTACGTTTAAAACAAAGGTTCAGGGTATCTTGAACCTTTGTTGTTTATAAGCACACATCACATTCATTATGATTCAGAAAGCATTAAAAAACTTAGGCATACAAGCCATAAACCAATTGCAAGAAGCTTCTTTAAAAGCTGCCGAAACTGAGCAAGATTATTTGTTGTATGCCCCCACAGGTTCGGGCAAAACGCTAGGTTTTTTACTGCCTTTGTTAAATCTTTTAGATCCCGAAAAAAAAGAGGTACAAGCTTTAATATTGGTTCCTTCTAGAGAATTGGGCTTACAAATTGAGCAAGTTTTTAGAGGAATGGGTACGGGGTATAAAGTAACCTGCTGTTATGGCGGCCACGATACAAAAGTTGAAGTAAATAGTCTAAAAAACCCACCCATGGTGTTAATTGGTACACCTGGACGTTTAGCCTACCTCCTACAGCATAAAAACATAGATCCGCAAAGCGTTCATACCCTTATTTTAGATGAGTTTGATAAAGCCTTAGAATATGGCTTCCAGAACGATATGTCTTTTATTATTGGAGGATTAAAAGGGTTAAAAAGACGTATTTTAACCTCTGCTACCCGGATGAATAACATCCCAGAGTTTACAGGTATCCATCAACCGGTAGCGCTTAATTTTCTTAAAAAAGCCGAAATAGCACCCGATTTAGAACTAAAACTCATAGAAACCGAGGCTGCAGAAAAATTAGAAACCTTGTTTTCATTAATTTGTCTGATTGGTGAAAAATCAACCTTGGTTTTTTGCAACCACCGTGATGCAGTAGACCGTATTAGCGATATATTGAAAGATCAAGGAATTATTCACGCTGTTTTTCATGGCGGTATGGAGCAAGAAGACCGAGAAAAAGCGTTGTTGAAATTCCGAAATGGCACCAGCAGGCTTTTAATTACTACTGATTTAGCTTCTAGGGGTTTAGATATTCCTGAAATCGAATGTATTATTCACTATCAGTTACCACATACCGAAGAATCGTTTATTCACCGGAATGGGCGTACAGCCCGTATGCATGCTTCAGGCACTTCCTATATTTTGCTTTCTAACGACGAAAATTTGCCTGACTTTATTAAAAACTTAAATAGACAAGCTTTACCTACTACTACCAGAATTCCTACACCGACTGATTGGGATACGCTATATATAGGTGCCGGTAAAAAAGATAAAATAAATAAAGTAGATATTGTAGGTTTAGTTTTAAAGAAAGGTGGCTTACAAAAAAATGAATTAGGTCTTATTGAAGTCTTTGACCATGCATCATATGCAGCAGTTAAAAGAGCTAAAATTCAGCAATTGGTTGAGCGAATTAGAAACGAAAAAATCTCAAACAAGAAAGTAAAAATAGAAATATCTAGATAAAAAAATCCCCTGATGAGTTATCAAGGGCTTTTTTTATTAGTCTTTTTTGCCCCTTTTAGGCTGTTCGTGCTTTTCTATTCTAGTTTCAATATTCTCCGTTTTGTGCACTTTTTTTTCTTGACCAGGGGGTAAATTGTGTGGGCGTCCATTATTACCGCCATACTTAGGATCATCACTATCTCTGATAGCACGTTGTTTGCCTATCCAACCTTTATATTTTCCATATTTTGCCCTATTTATTTTATGATTTAAGTAGGGAGTTGGATCATTAATTACCACTTTATACCCCCTATTTAAATTATAACGAGCGTACCTCTGTGGTAAATTTGAATTAAACAACCATCTTCCTTTATCTAAATAGATAAATTGTTTCCTCGAAACATGGTAATATATATCTAAATCGGGGAAATAATAATAATCAGCTCGATCAAAGTCTACAGGCCCCCATTGTGGTTGTGCATTGATGTTGATATTAATTTTTATCTGTGCTTGCACATTTACACTAAATAGTATCCCGATAAAAATTATAAAACCTAATACATGCTTTTTCATTTTTTGTGATTTAATTTAAAGTCCTAATTATATAAAACATATTATTAGCAGGTTTAGTACCTTTGTTAAAAAAAAATATACATATGAAAAAATTAAGCTTCGTAGTACTCTCATTTTTATTACTATTTTCTTGTAAACCCAAAGATTCTTTTACTATAACCGGTAAAATTGATAAAGCAGGTGATAGTAAAAAAGTATACTTATATCAACACGATGCCATTATAGATTCTGCATTTTTAAACGATAAAAAAGAATTTAGTTTTACCCAAAAAAGTGTTGAAGCTGACTTTTTTAACTTAAGCGTAGGAGATAAATTAATTGTATTGATTGCCAAAAATGGCGATGAAATTGAGCTAAATATCCAGGGTATTGAGGCCCAGAATGACTATGTGATTAGTGGTTCAGATGATAGTGAAAAAGTGCACGATTTTTCTTTAATAGCTAGTAAATACGCTACCATTTTTAACGATATACAACGTGAATTTGTAGATCAAGTAAGTAAAGATTCTACTCTGCAAGACTCTTTACGTAAAGTGCTTTTACCTCAATTTGAAGAGAATATGGCTTCATATTCGAAAAAAACCACCGAGTTTGGTTTAGCTAATAGCGGTAGTTTGGCTGGTTTTTATGCCATGGGAACACTAGAACAAGAAAGTAATGAACAAGTTTTAATCGCTTATGCAGAACAAATAAAAGGCAAGTTTAAAAACAACACAGCTGTAGAGCAGTTTTTAAAACGTATGGAAGCCATAAAACCTGTTTCCATTGGCCAAATGGCACCAAGTTTCGAAATGGCCTCTTCGGATGGAAAAGTTGTAAAATTGAGTGATTTTAAAGGTAAATATGTTTTATTAGACTTCTGGGCTTCATGGTGTGGGCCCTGTAGGACTGAAAACCCAAATATTGTACGCACCTATGCGGCCTTTAAGGATAAAAATTTTACCATTTTAGGCATTTCACTAGATGATGATAAAGATTCTTGGTTAAAAGCCATTAAAAAAGATCAACTAAGCTGGACACATGTTTCGGAATTAAAACGTTGGGAGAGCCCCATTGCCAATTTATATAAAATTGAAGGTATACCTGCTAGTTTTTTATTAGATCCAGAAGGAAAAATTATAGCCAAAAATTTACGTGGTGAAGCGTTAACTAAGTTTCTAAGAAAAACCCTTAAGTAATGCTTGGCTAATAATTTCTTAACATTTTGTTAATACCCTCTGCACTTTAAATGTTTAGTTTAGTAAAATAATGAGCAGCACCAAACCCAAAATATTAATTGTAGACGACGAAGCCGATATTCTTGAGCTTATTGAGTACAATTTAAAACAAGAAGGATACCAGGTTTTTATTGCAAAAAATGGCCAGGAAGCCATCAATGTTGCAAAAAAAGTACTACCCGATTTAATTTTATTGGATGTTATGATGCCTAAAATGGATGGTATTGAGGCCTGTAGACTCATGCGTACCTTACCTGAATTTAAGCAAACCTTTATGGTTTTCTTAACCGCTCGGAACGAGGAGTACTCGGAAATTGCTGGTTTTAATGTGGGTGCCGACGATTACATAACAAAGCCCATTAAACCAAGATCTTTGGTTAGTAGAATTAACGCTATTTTACGTAGAACCAGCCAGACAAACGAGCAAGAACAACCCCACAAAAAACTAGAGATTGAAGATCTAGTAATAGATAGAGAGGCTTTTTTGGTTTATCAAGCTGGCAAAAAAGTAGTTTTAGCAAAAAAAGAATTCGAGCTTTTACACTTACTAGCATCTAAACCAGGCAAAGTATTTACCCGAGACCAAATTCTTAAAAGTATTTGGGAAGAATCGGTTATTGTAACCAACCGAACCATTGACGTGCATATAAGAAAGTTGAGAGAAAAACTTGGTGATAACTATGTAGGCACAGTGAAAGGTGTAGGCTACAAATTCAACGCTTAAATATCAACTAACATCCGTATTTTTGTGTTTCTAAACACACATCCTATTGAAATTCCCCGTTTTTAAAGATCTTATTTTATTTGAGAATAACGATCTGATTGTAGTAAACAAACCAGCCTTTTTAAGTTCTTTAGATAACAGAGAAGGAGCAGAGCCTAGTTTACTTCGTTTAGCCAAACAATATAGCAACGATGCACAAATTTGTCATCGTTTAGATAAAGAAACCTCAGGAGCGCTTATTATAGCTAAAAATCCGGAAACTTATCGCTTCATCTCCATGCAGTTTGAACACCGTGAAATAAATAAAATTTATCATGCTGTTATTAATGGAACGCATCAATTTGATGGTTTAAAGGTAGATTTACCCATTTTAAACTTGGGTAATAAAAACGTAGCCATAAATAAGCAAGAGGGTAAAACGGCCTTAACCTATTTTCAATCGCTTATCTACTATAAACACTTTACTTTGGTAGAATGCAAACCGGTTAGCGGACGTATGCACCAAATTCGTATTCATTTAGCCTCACAACGGGCAGCTATTGCCGGCGATGGATTGTATGGCGGTGAACCAGTACTGCTTTCGGGTATTAAACGAGGTTATAAACTAGGTAAAGATCAGGAAGAACTACCTATTATGAAACGTTTTGCATTGCATGCGAAGCAAATTTCCTTTAAAATTAATCCGGAAAGTTTAATAACTATTGAAGCGCCTTATCCTAAAGATTTCGCGACACTCCTAAAATTACTAGATAAGTTTGATAAATAATTTAGGAAGTATAACCTAATATTTTCAGTACTTGTTTGCTGTTTTGCTCCTCACCAAATACTTCAAAATTGAAACTTTCGTCTCTATTTCTGCGAATAATTACGTGTTTTGGAGAAGGTAATAAACAATGATGAATACCGCCGTATCCGCTCAATACCTCTTGGTAAGCTCCAGTATTGAAAAAACCTAAATACTGTACTTTACGTGTTTTAGGCATAAACACGTTGTTCATATGGGCCTCCTGGTTGTAATAATCCTGGCCATCGCAGGTAATACCACCCAAATTCACTTTTTCGTATTCAGCATCCCAATTGTTTATGGGAAGTAAAATATATTTCTGATTTAAGGCCCACACATCGGGTAAATTGGTAATAAAAGAACCATCTAACATCAACCACTTTTCGCGGTCGTTTTGTTGCTTACGGCCCAATACTTTATATAAAATACCCGAGGCCTCGGCTACGGTATATTTACCAAACTCGGTAATAATATCCGGTTCCATAACGGCGTGTACGGCACAAATTTCTTTAATACGCTTTACAATTTCGTTTACCATGTATTCGTAATCGAAATCAAATACCAAGGAATCTTTAAACGGCATACCACCACCAATATCAAGGGTTGTTAAATCGGGGTTAATCTTTTTAAACCGGCAATACAGCGTTACGTATTTTTCTAATTCGTTCCAATAATAAGGTGTATCAGAAATACCCGAGTTGATAAAGAAATGCAATAATTTAACTTTAAAATTAGGGTTTTCTGAAATTTTAGCTTTGTAAAAATCAATTATATCTTCTAAGGGAATACCCAGACGAGACGTGTAAAACTGTGAATCTGGTTGCTCTTCGGCAGCAATACGTATACCTAAGCTGCAAGAAATATCTAATTCATCATCGTAAAGGTTAAATTCCTCTTTATTATCCAATACCGGAATGATATTTTGATACCCATCGTGCAACATATCAATAATGTACTGCTTGTACTGAAAGGTTTTAAATCCGTTACAAATCACAGTAATTTTTTTATCCAATACGCCTTTTTTCTCTAGCGCATCAATCATGGGCATATCAAAAGCTGAGGAGGTTTCTAAGTGAATATCGTTTTTAAGCGCTTCTTCAACAATGTGCCTAAAGTGTGAACTTTTAGTACAATAGCAATACTTGTATCCACCGCGATAATTGTTTTTAACAATAGCAGTTTGAAACAACAATTTAGCTTCCTGAATTTTTTTTGAGATGATAGGTAAATAGGTAAACCGTAATGGTGTACCATAGGTTTCTATCATTTCCATGAGGTTTAATTCGTGGAAATACAACTCATCATCAATAACTTGGTAACCGTCTTGAGGGAAACCTACACTCAGGTCAAGAAATTCCGCGTAGCTCTGCATTTTTTAGTATTTTTGGCAAATATAAAAAAGCTATTTACATCGCGTGTAGTGTTTAAGTAAATTAATTTTTATATTCTTCCGTTTAAAGGAAAAAAATCCATGAAAGAACTAAAAATAATAGAAGTTAAATCAGAAATAGGCGCCGGTACTAGAGGGGCAAGTTTAGGGGTAGATGCCATTAAAATTGCCGCACTAGATTTTGGAAGTAGATATTTTAAAAAACACAATACCCTAGAAATACCCAACGAAAATCACTTGTTATTAGAAGCTACCGGTAATGCCTTTGCCAAACGTATATCTGGCGTTTTAACCATGGTAGAGCGGGTAGCAGAAGAAGTGGCTAAAACACTCGAAAACAACTCATTTCCCATTATTTTAGCCGGCGATCATAGTACGGCAGCTGGTACTATCTCGGGTATTCGTAAAGCATATCCTAAATCTAAATTAGGCGTAATTTGGGTAGATGCCCATGCCGACCTACATTCGCCTTATACCACACCCTCGGGCAATTTGCATGGTATGTCTATGGCTATTGTGTTAGATGAAGATAATTTAGACTCAAAAGTAAATAAGCCAGATCAAGAAACACTTAATTATTGGTTTCAGCTTAAAAACGTAGCCAATATTGCACCCAAAATAAATTATAAAGATGTGGTTTATATTGGTGTTCGCGATGTAGAACCGCAAGAAGATTTTTTATTAAAACGTCATAAAGTTAAAAATTTCACCATTGCCGATATACGTAAACGGAGCGTAGAACGCATTGCCATTGAAACTATACAAGCTCTAGATCACTGCGATTTAATTTACGTGTCGTTTGATGTAGATGTATTAGATAGTGCTATTTCTAAAGGAACAGGCACACCCGTATCCAATGGATTAACCGAACGTGAAGCCGGTAATTTAATCTCTAGATTGCTAACTTCAGATAAAGTTTGTTGTTTTGAAATGGTAGAGATAAACCCAACTCTAGATAAAGAAAACTTAATGGCCGAAAATGCCTTTGAAATACTAGTAAGAGCAACCAACTCTTTATTAAACGACTAAATACACCCGAATACAATGACCATAGAAGAACAAATCCTTCGTACCTTACCACAAGCTGTTTCCGATTTATATCAGGCCGTAATGCCTGCAAATGAATTTAATTTGCAAGAAACACGCAAAGAGTTCGATGGTCAAATTACGGTAGTTACTTTTCCCATTACCCGGTTTTCAAAAAAATCTCCCGAGGTAACCGGCGAAGAATTAGGAGTATATCTACAAAATTCCATTCCTGAAGTAGCGGCTTTTAATGTGATAAAGGGTTTTTTAAACGTATCTATAAGCGATAGCTATTGGATTAACAGTTTAGAACAAGCCGGTAATTATCAGCCAATATCCAATGGCAAAAAAGTCATGGTTGAGTATTCATCGCCAAATACCAATAAACCCTTACACCTTGGCCATGTTCGTAATAATTTATTGGGTTATAGCGTAGCCGAAATATTGGCTGCCAGTGGTTATGAGGTTATTAAAGCCAATTTGGTAAACGATAGGGGTATTCATATTTGCAAATCAATGTTGGCTTGGCAAAAATTTGGCCGTGGCGAAACTCCCGAAAGCAGTGGCTTAAAAGGCGACCATTTGGTAGGAAAATATTATGTGCTATTCGATAAAGCGTATAAAGCCGAACAGGAGGTACTAGTAGCCCAAGGCAAAACCGAGGAAGAAGCAAAAAAACAAGCACCGCTCATAGTAGAGGCTCAAGCCATGTTGCAAGCTTGGGAAGCCGGCGACGAAACGGTACTCAGTCTTTGGAAAACGATGAATACCTGGGTGTATGCTGGCTTTGAGCAAACCTACACCACTTTGGGCGTCGATTTCAAAAAGTATTACTACGAATCTAACACCTATTTATTGGGTAAAGACAGCATAGAAGAGGGGCTGAAAAAAGGTGTGTTCTTTAAAAAGCCCGATAATTCTATATGGATAGATCTGACCGCAGATGGCTTGGATGAAAAATTAGTATTGCGTTCCGATGGAACCTCGGTTTACATTACGCAAGATTTAGGCACAGCCCAACTCAAATACGATGATTTCGGCATGGATGAATCGATTTATGTGGTGGGTAACGAGCAAGATTATCATTTTAAGGTATTATTCCTCATTTTAGAAAAATTAGGAAAAAATTGGGCTAGGGGCTTATACCATTTATCGTACGGTATGGTTGATTTACCATCGGGTAAAATGAAATCGAGAGAAGGAACTGTAGTTGATGCCGATGATTTATTGTCCGAAATGGTTGCAACTGCCAAACAACGTACCGAAGAATTGGGCAAAGTAGAGGGCTTCACCGAAGAAGAAAAAACGAACCTATACCAAATGATAGGTTTAGGCGCACTCAAATACTTTTTATTAAAAGTAGAGCCTAAAAAACGACTATTATTCGATCCGAATGAATCCATCGATTTTCAAGGAAATACAGGCCCCTTTATTCAATATACCCATGCTCGTATTCAATCGGTATTAAACAAAGCAAATTTTAGAGCTAATGCTAAAACTAATTTTTCAGGCGCATTAACCTCTTCAGAACGCGATGTATTGGTTTGTTTAAGCCAATACCCAGCCATGTTACAAGCAGCTGCTCAAGAACATAGCCCAGCTTTAGTGGCTAACTATACCTACGAATTAGCCAAACTCTACAATAAATTCTACCACGAAGAAATCATCTTGAAATTAGAAGATGAAGTGTTAAAAAACTTCCGTTTAGCTTTATCGGCCGCTACTGCTAAAACCATTAAAAAAGCCATGAGCTTATTGGGCATTCAGGTGCCTGATAAGATGTAATTAGTCTGGTATGCTCAGAATTAACTTCCGGCTAAAATATTGGAAACGCATAAATAGCAGGGCCGAGGAAACCAATAAACCCAAAGTAAGTCCGTACCAAATACCATTGGCACCAATGCCTTGCACAATGCCTAAATAGTAGGCCATGGGTAAGCCAATGAGCCAATACGCAATAAAGGTAAAGAGCGTGGGGATGTTTACATCGCCCATGCCTCTTAAAACACCTAAGCCCACCACTTGGGTTCCGTCAAATAATTGGAAAAATCCGGCTATAATTAACAATTGTGCGGCAATGGCAATTACACGGGTATCTTGGGTATACATATAAGGCAGGTAGTTGTTAAAAAACACAAAGAACAAGGCTGTAATACACATAAAAGCAAGTACAATGTGGTAACTAGAAATAGCTGATAAACGCAACTGCACAAAATCTTTCCCGCCAAAATTATTTCCGGATTTTATGGCCGCAGCAGCAGCAACACCGCTAGCCATCATGTAGGTCATGGCGGCCATGTTTATAGCCACCTGATGTGCCGCTTGATGAACTGCCCCAAGCGTACCCATTAAAATAGCCGCCCCGCTAAAAGCACTTATTTCAAAGGTATATTGTAGCGCTACGGGTGTGCCTATTTTTAAAATACTAAGCGATCGGGTTTTTGTTAGCGCCGTACGCCCAAATTCTTTTAAATACCGTTTAAAATGGCTAGAACGGAAAATATAAGCCACCATGACTACACCCATTATCGTTCTATCTATTAAAGTGGCTAAGCCAACACCTCTCACACCCATCGGGCTAATACCAAACAAGCCTTTTACGAAAATAATGCCCAATACTATATTCAACACATTACCCCAAATGGAGATGTACATGGCTTGTTTAGTAAACCCAAGTCCTTCTGCAAACTGCTTGGCAGTCATAAAAAACATCAATGGAATGATAGAAAGAGATAGAAGAGATAGAAATGGTTTAGCTTGTGTAACCACTTCTGGCGTTTGTCCCAAATGATCAATGGCGGCCATGGTACCAAAATAGATGGCAGAAAACAGTACTAAACCTGTAATGGCACTTATCACTAAACTGTTGTACAGCAATTTACCACACTCGGTATAGTTTTTACGGCCATTTTCTTGTGCAATGAGTGGCGTTATGCCATAAGAAATACCAATACCCAATACCAATACAATGGTAAACACACTATTTACAAGCGAAACAGCTGCTAATGGTATGGTTCCGGCGAAATGACCGACAATAACACTATCGGCTGTATGCACCAAGGTATGCCCCAATTGAGATATGACCACCGGTATAGCCAAGGCTAAATTGGTTTTATAATGCGGCTTGTAGGTGTGGTACAGTTTATTCAAGTGTTAGGTAAATTAAAGTATGATAATAAGCTATTAATAAATAACTTATATAAATTTAATAGGCTACAATATCGGCTTCGCCTTTATGTAAATTTCGAATGTATACTTCGTTTTGAACGGTGGCACACAACATCCCTGTGGTGTCGTACAATTCTATAGGAAAACTTTTTACATATTTTCCTTGTGTATGCAGTATCTCTTCAGCTTCTTTCAAATCAGTTTCTGAGAGATGGATGCTAAAACTTAGGTTTGTTCGCCCGGGTTTTAGGTAACTAATTTGTGCACTTTTAAGCCAAACACGACATTTTAACCCTCTGCGTTGCAATACCTGATCGAATAAAATAGCGTAAAATGGATCGGTAGCAGTGAAAATGGTACCTCCGAAAATAGATTTATTGTAGTTTTTGTTCATAAAACTCTTTACAATAACTACATCAACCCCGCTAAAACCAGACTCAAAGCGACGCACCCAAATGCGTTGGAAAAGGAGTGGAGGGTATAAGCGCATGACCCAAGCTAGAGCCTTTTCCGATATTTTCATTTTTAGGATTTTACCACATTAAGTCTAAAATTGCGCTGTGGTCATCTTCGTTTAGTTTGTAAACTTGCCCAGAAACTTTATGTTGTTTAAAGTTCGCTAAAATAGCGTCTTTAGAACTTTTATCAATATTTGCTTGAGCTAAACGTGTAGGCGTTTGTATTGTGGTGAAAAAAGCTTCTAATTTCTCAATGAATTGAGGAGCCAACTGCTCATCGCTTCCTTTTAATTCAAAAACATGTCTAGCTAAAAACGCAAGTTTATCAATAAATTTATCCTGATTGTGTTTTAACCAAGCCGGAAATACGATAGATAAACCCGCACCATGGGCAATATCAAATAATACACTTAAAGAGTGTTCAAAACCATGACAAGCCCAATCGCCACCATTTTTACCGGCCGTCAACGAACCATTTAATGCCGTAGTGGCCAACCACATAATATTTGCACGAGTATCGTAGTCATCGGGATGGCTAACCACCTTTTTTCCATACTCTACAGCTAATTTAAGCACCGCTGCGGTATGCAAATCAGTTAAAGGCGAATTTCCTAAGCCAAAGAATTGCTCGAGCGCATGTGCCATTAAATCGGCTACACCATAAGCTGTATAATCTGCAGGAACGGTAGTGGTTAAAGCTGGATCTAAAAAAGATACCCGAGGATATAAATAAGGAGATCCGTATCCACGTTTAGAACCACCCTCAGTATCTTGTAAAACCGTAAACGGATTCATTTCTGTACCGGTTGCGGCCAAGGTTAAAATAGCAAAGATAGGTAAGGCTTTCTCTGGCTTGGCTTTTTGTAGGTAAAAATCCCACACAGAATGAGTTACCGGAACACCCATGGCTACGGCTTTAGCTGTATCTATAACCGAACCACCGCCCAGTGCAATAATATAATCTGCTCCAAAAGCCTTGGCTTCTTGTACCGCCGCATCTGCATCCTGATAAATGGGATTTGATTTAATACCTTCAAACGTTTGGTGCGCAATGCCTCCAATATTTAATAAAGAAACCAAACGAGCGTAAAGCCCATTCTTTTTTACCGATTCTTTACCAATAATGATAAAAGCTCGAGTGCCTAAAGGCTTTAATTCGGTGCATATACCATCCATTACATCTTTTCCAAAAAGTAACTTTGTTGGATTAAAACGTTCAAAATTTTCCATGTTTACAATTCTAATGTGTGCAAGAATTCTAAAATTAATAACTTGCATGTAAATATTATACTGTTTAGAATATTTTACACTTGTATTATGAAAAATAGCCCAATCTCAAAATCTATTTCCTTACTTATTTTGGTCGCAGCATTGGGTTATTTTGTAGATATATATGATTTATTGCTCTTTTTGATTGTTAAAAATAAAAGTTTAACAGATTTAGGTGTACCCGCCGATAAACTCACTTCCATTGGTTTAGAATTAATGAATTGGCAAATGGCTGGTTTACTTATCGGTGGTATATTATGGGGAATATTAGGCGATAAAAAAGGGCGTATCTATGTACTCTTCGGCTCAATTCTACTTTATTCTTTAGCCAATATTGCCAACGGCTTGGTACAAGATGTAAGTTGGTATGCGGCCTTGCGGTTTATAGCCGGTATAGGCTTAGCCGGTGAATTGGGTGCTGGAATTACGCTCATTAGCGAAACCATGAGCAAAGAAAATAGAGGATATGGTACCATGCTGGTGGCCAGCATTGGTTTGTTTGGTGCGGTGGCAGCTTATTTTGTGGGTGCTACTTTTAATTGGCGCATTGCGTACTTGGTAGGTGGGGGCTTAGGAATGTTATTGCTCTTACTCCGAATCGGGGTATTTGAATCGGGAATGTTTGCCAATATGAAAAACAAATCTGTAAAAAAAGGTGATTTAAGGATGCTTTTTTCCTCAAAAACTAGAATGAAAAAATACATTTATAGTATTCTTATTGCCGTTCCGGTTTGGTTCGTAGTTGGTATTTTAGTGGGTATTGCCCCCGATTTTGCCAAACCATTAGGCATTATCGGAACCATTGAGCCCGGCAAAGGAATTATGTTTACCTATATTGGTATTGCCTTTGGCGATTTTTTAAGTGGCAGCCTTAGCCAACTGTTCAAAACCCGGAAGAAAATTGTGTTCATCTTTTTAAGTTTCACCTTTGCTGGAATTTTATTCTTTTTAAACTCTAGCGGCTTAAGCGCTACTCAGTTTTATATTTTATGTGTTTATTTTGGCTTAGCTACAGGTTATTGGGTTGTTTTTGTTACTATGGCAGCAGAACAATTTGGCACCAATTTACGAGCTACCGTAACTACCACTGTGCCCAACATGGTACGAGGTTCTCTCATTTTGGTTACCCTGGCTTTTACTAGCCTAAAAGCACATTATGGTTTAGTAAATGCTGCTATCATAGTGGGTACAGGTACCGTATGCATAGCGTATTGGGCCTTATGGCATCTAGAAGAAACTTTTGGTAAAGAACTCGATTATTTAGAAGAATCTGGAGAAACAGTGCTCTAGCACATTTTTTTTGTCTAATTATCAATACCATTCCTCAAAATTCATTTAAAAATCTCATTTTTGGATATGCCTACACCTGAAGAAATAGCAGCAGCTTACCAAACTATTCAAGATGAAATTTGCGCCGGTTTAGAATTGGCCGATGGTTTAGGAAAATTTGAAGAAGAGATTTGGGAACGTGAAGGTGGAGGAGGGGGTCGAACCCGAATACTACAACATGGAGCCATTATTGAGAAAGGAGGCGTTAATTTCTCGGCGGTATATGGTAAATTACCCGAACCCATTAAAAAAGCCTTTGGCGTAAGCGAAAAGGACTTTTTTGCTACCGGAATTTCTATAGTGATTCATCCTAACCATCCTTGGGTGCCTATTATTCATATGAATATACGCTATTTCGAACTCTCCGAAGAAGTTCGTTGGTTTGGTGGCGGCATCGATTTAACCCCACATTATATCATTTCCGAAGATGCCAAATTCTTCCACCAAGGTTTAAAACAAGTTTGCGATAGCTACAATAAAACGTTTTACCAAGAATTTAAAACCTGGGCCGATAACTACTTCTACATCAAACACCGCGAAGAAACCCGTGGCATTGGCGGTATCTTCTACGATCGCCTAAGTCCTAAGACCGCAAACATTGATTGGGATGAAATTTTCGAATTCTCCAAAGCCCTTGGGCGTAGTTTTTTACCTATCTATACCGAGCTTATTGCTCGTAACCGCAGCAAAGCCTTTACCCAAGAACAAAAAGAATGGCAATACCAACGTCGTAGCCGCTATGCCGAATTTAACCTCGTATACGACGCCGGAACAAAGTTCGGTCTAGAAACCAATGGCCGTATCGAATCAATCTTAATGAGCCTGCCACCGCAAGCAAATTGGGTATATAATTTCGTACCAACCGAGGGAAGTTTAGAGGCCGAAACCTTATCGCTCTTGAAGAAGGATATAAACTGGGTTTAAAGGCCCGATAAAGCCCTTTTTTAGTAATCGCAAAACTTTTCCACACTAGCTTATTTACGTTTCCCAAATACGTATATTCGCGTATGCTTTACGCATATTTTAACAAGAAAAACTAAAAATTAGCAAGATTACCAAACGCTATGGCTGAAGAAACAGAAAAAGGAAATTTGGAACCTAAAAACGACAGAATAATCCCAATCAATATTGAAGAGGAAATGAAATCTGCCTACATCGATTATTCGATGTCGGTAATTGTTTCCCGTGCTTTGCCCGATGTACGCGATGGCTTAAAACCTGTACACCGCCGGGTATTGTATGGTATGCTCGATTTAGGCGTAACGAGTACCAAGCCTTATAAAAAATCTGCCCGTATTGTCGGTGATGTATTGGGTAAGTATCACCCACACGGCGATTCATCGGTTTACGACACCATGGTGCGTATGGCCCAAGATTGGAGCTTACGTTACCCCATGGTAGATGGCCAAGGAAACTTTGGCTCTATTGATGGAGATAGCCCGGCTGCTATGCGTTATACTGAGGCTAGATTAAAGAAAATTGCCGAAGAAATGTTAAATGATATCAATAAAGACACCATTGATTATCAATTAAACTTCGATGATTCCTTAGAAGAACCAACCGTTTTACCAACCAAAATCCCTAATTTATTAGTTAACGGTGCTTCGGGTATTGCCGTGGGTATGGCCACCAATATGGCCCCACACAACCTTACCGAGGTTATTAACGCCATTACTGCTTATATAGACGATAATAACATTGAGGTTTCTGGCCTAATGCAATACGTTAAAGCCCCCGATTTCCCAACAGGAGGTATAATTTACGGCTATGCCGGCGTGCAAGAGGCTTTCGAAACCGGTAGAGGCCGTATTATGATGCGTGCTAAAGCCGAGATTGAAACCTACGGAAACGACAGAGAACGCATTATTGTAACCGAAATACCCTATCAGGTAAATAAGGCCAATATGATTGAGCGTACTGCCGAATTGGTAAACGAGAAAAAAATTGAAGGTATCTCTGAAATTCGGGATGAATCGGATAGAGAGGGTATGCGTATTGTGTACGAAATTAAACGTGATGCCAATTCTTCTATAGTATTAAATAACTTATTTAAATACACTGCCCTACAAACCTCATTTTCAGTAAATAACATTGCCTTGGTAAAGGGCCGTCCGCAGTTATTAAACCTGAAAGACATGATCAAATACTTTGTGGAACACCGCCACGAAGTTGTAGTACGCAGAACCAAATTTGAATTAGCTGAAGCCGAAAAGCGTGCCCACATTTTAGAGGGTTTATTAATTGCCTTAGATCATTTAGACGAAGTAATTAAATTGATTCGCAATTCGGATACTCCAGAAGATGCTCGTACGGGCTTAATGGAGAAATTCGACCTTTCTGACATTCAATCGAGAGCAATCTTGGATATGACGCTTCGCCGTTTAACCGGACTAGAGCGTGATAAAATTAAAGAAGAGTTTGCGGAGTTGATGAAAACCATTGAATTCTTAAAATCTATTTTGGCCGATGAGGATATGCGTATGCGAATCATCAAAGACGAATTGATAGAAATTAGAGAGAAATATGGTGATGAGCGTCGTTCGGTAATTGTGCATTCTGCAGAAGATATGCGCATGGAAGACTTTATTGCCGACGAAGAAGTGGTTATTACCATTTCGCACGAAGGCTATATTAAACGTACGCCATTAACCGATTACCGCATTCAGGGTAGAGGCGGAAAAGGCTCCATGGGTTCTCAATCGAGAGACGAAGACTTTATTGAGCATATCATTACGGCATCGGCACATAACTATATGTTGTTCTTTACCGAAGCTGGACGTTGTTTCTGGTTGCGTGCATTTGAAATTCCAGAAGGCACACGAACTTCTAAAGGAAGAGCAATTCAGAACATCATCAATATTCCGAAAGAGGAGAAAATAAAGGCCTTTATTAAAGTAATTAACCTTAAAGACCAAGAGTACTTAGAAAACAACTTTATTATTATGTGTACCAAGAAAGGTACCATTAAGAAAACGTCGTTAGCAGCCTACTCACGTCCTCGTGCCAACGGTATTAACGCCATTAATATTAATGAGGGCGACCAATTGTTAGAAGCTTGCTTAACCAATGGCCAAAGTGAAGTGTTAATGGCGTTACGCTCCGGCAGAGCCATTCGCTTTAACGAATCTACGGTTCGCCCAATGGGCCGTACGGCAACAGGAGTACGTGGTGTAACCTTGGCACATGCTAAAGATGAAGTAATTGGTATGATTACCGTAAACAATCCGGAAGTAACCGTTTTGGTAGTTTCTGAGAAAGGATACGGAAAACGTACCGATATTGAAGATTATCGGGTAACTAACCGTGGTGGTAAAGGGGTTAAAACCATTAATATTACGGAAAAAACCGGTGAATTGGTTGCCATTAAAGATGTAATCGATACCGATGATTTAATGATTATCAATAAATCGGGTATTGTGATTCGTATTGGCGTAGCCGATTTACGAGTAATGGGCAGAGCTACGCAAGGCGTGCGCTTAATTACTTTTAAAGGCGAAGATGAAATTGCTTCTATTGCCAAAGTTGCCCACGAAGATGAAAGCGACCTAGAGGATACGATTGCTGTTGATGGCACCGTTACAGAGGAAACACCCGATGTAAAGACGCCAGAAACAGGAGTGGAGCCTACTGAAGAAAATCCAGAATAAAACGAGTATTAACCAATAAATTAAAATTATGAAAATGAAATCACTTGTATTCGCCTTTGCTTTGTTGGGCTGTGCGTACAGTGCCTCTGCACAAAAAGGGGAGTTGAATGCTGCAAAAACCAGTTATGAGAAATTTATTACGCTAAAAGATGCTGGCTCTCTAGTATTGGCTATGCCCAGCATTACTGTAGCTAAAGCTTCTATTGACAAAGCCGCTGTAAACGAGAAAACAGCTGTAGATGCTTCAACATGGATGTATAAAGCCATGATTTATGCTGAACTGGCTTTATTAGATACCGTTAGTTTAAGTGCCGAGCAAACCTTAGCTACTGCAAAAGAAGACTTAAAGAAAGCGATTGATTTAGGTGCAGCGGCACAAAATGCTGGAAATATTGAACGTACAAACAATTTATTTGCTCAGTTTGAATTGAATATAGGCGTACGTGCTTTCCAAACGCAGAAATTTAGCCAAGCCTATGAGGCCTTTGAAAAATCGTTGATTTACAAACCAAGCGATACGACCTTAACCTATTATGCCGGTTTATCGGCTATTAATGCACAAAATTATAAAGCAGCCATAAAGAAATATGGAGAGTTGGTAAAACTTGAGTATTCTGCTAACAAACTCATTGCCCTAGATTTATCTAAATTATATGCCTTAGAGAAGGACACAGTGAACGCAATTGCTATAGCTAGTACCTATGCCACTAAATTTAACGATCAGGCTTTAGCTACACAAGAAATAGAATTGAGCTTGATGAGTGGTAAACAAAAACAAATAATTGAAAGAATATTAGCACAAATTGCATTAGACCCTAAAAATAAACTGGAGCATTTTTATTTAGGTATTGCTTACGATGCCTTAAAAGAATACAAAAAGGCAGAAGATGCTTACAAAAAAGCAATAGAACTGGATGCAAACTATTTTGATGCTACCTTGAACCTAGGAAGTGGCATTTTAAACAACGGTATTGATTTGTACAATAAAGCCAATACCTTGCCAGCAAATAAGCAAAAAGAATACGATACTGCTTTGAAGGCTGCGCAATCAGAATTTGATCGTTCTTTTCCGTATTTAGATAAAGCAGTACAAATAGATCCGAAATCTTTGAATGCTTTGCAAAATTTAAAAACCTATTACGTAATTAAAAAGAACGCTGCTAAAGTAGCCGAGTTAACTAAACAAATTAATGCTTTGCAATAGGGTATATACTTTACCACAGAAAAACCCCAATCTATATTAGGTTTAGTTTTTCTTTTATCCAAAAATACTATTTAACATAATATTAATTATAGGACATATATAATCGTTTTTAATTAACTAATCCTCATCATCTGGTATTGGCCTTGCAGCCAAGCTAAATCGGAAAGATGAAAGTAATGTGGGTTTACTTCTTTTAAAACTTCTTTATAGTGGGTAGATTTTTGAAGTTTAAGATTATAGGCATGAGCTAATTTATAGCAATCTAAGCGTCCTTTTTGGTAAAAGGTATTGGTTAAATTAGTTTCCGTGTGCGATAAATTATCAAATTGCTTGAATACTTTTTCAGCATCTGCATATTGCCAAACCAAACGGCTGGCAAATTGCAAAATTTCTATCTGCGACAATTCATCACTATACTTGGCCAAAACCCTGTTTAAATAGTCTTCGTTGTGATTTAAAATATAACTCCAAGCTGCTACTCTACCCTTTAATATGGGGTGCAGTGCTTTGGTTTCACTGTATTTTATCACTTCAGTAAGTGTGTGCTGAGCAGCCGATTTTTTCTCATTCATAAACTGCTTTTGGCATTGCATGAGTTTAATGAAAGGATACAATTTTTCGGGAATATCTTGCGACAAGGTATCAATCCATATACCATAATAATCAGTTAATTTTGCATCAAACACCTGCCCAGTAAGTACAAAAATTTGAGCAATTTCAGAGGTTTTAAGTTTTACATCAATAAAATCTATTAATGCTTGGTCGCCCCGGAAAGCATGCAAACAAAAGGGCTGAAAAGCAAATATGAGGTAATCAAACTGTTGTAAATCTTCAGAATGTACAGCACAATCAAACAGTTCATGCATGGCCTCCCAATTTTGGCTTAGTATTAAATTGGAGGAATAAATATACAATTGATAGGCTTCAGACCAGGAATTTAATTTTAGTTCGGGGGAATTTAAAAAGGAAGTGGGTACCAACCCTTGATCGGGTAAAAATTGATTTAATAAGACGTGGTTTATTTCTTCAAAACTGGTATGTTCTAAACGCTCTATCAGTTTTTTCCAATTTTTAGAACCCAATACATCAGCTATTAAATTAAGGGTATATAAAGAAGCGGATTTGTTGGAGGAAATTAGACCAAATAGCCTTTTTAAGGTACTCTCACTAATAAATACCTTGTGCTTTTTTTCTAGATATTCTACCAATGATTTACAACCCCTGGCATCGGAAATTGTAATGCCAGAAACATGCTGTAATTGAACACGCAAATAATCTAATTGAAAACTTGAAAGGTATACCGGCCTAGGCATAAATAATAAATCTTATTCAAGTATAGCGTATTGAATAGAACTTACCTAATTACAAATAAGGCTATCCCGATAAAAATAATACAGGTGCCTAGCCATTCTCGTTTACTTATTTCTTCTTTAAAATACCATTTGCTCACCAGCAAGGAAAATGGGAAAAGAAATAAGTAAAGTAAGCTAATTTCTCCTACTTGAAACTCTTTATACGATTGCTTAATTAACAAACTACCCATGGTGGTAAGCACCGCAATAATGATAAAATTAAGGGGCTTTATAGGTGGTTTTTCAATCTTTTGATCAGCATCTTTTCTAGTTAATTTATAAAAAAGCCAAGCAGAAAATAAAATGGTACTCTCCATTATAAAAGCACTCCAAGTAACGGCGGTGTATTTAAGCGGAATGGATAAAAGAGAATACCCGAAAGACCAACAGGTTATGCTCAATAAAGCCAAAACGAGTCCCTTTTGTAATTTAGGAACCGAGGCTTGTACCAACAAACCTAGCACACAAATGGCCAAACTTGGATAGAAATATGGACTAAAATGTTCGCCTAAAATAAACCTGGCTGCTAATTGTTGCACCAATAAGCCAAATAAATTAATTACTATTACGTTGGGAAAGCTGATATGTCTGTTAGCTAAAATAAAGAGCCACAAACCCATACCGCAAATGATAGAGATGCCAATAATTTGTAGCGCCACCAACACACTAGGTGGAGTTAAGATGGTTAAGGAACCTACCAATAAAGCAAATGACAGTAAAACGGTATAAGCACTACGTTTTAAAATAAATGAAAACGAATTGGCATTTACACTATATTTCCGAATAAGAATATCGGTACAAAAGAAACAAGAATAGGCTAAACCTACTAATAAATAGAGTTTTAAGGGCATAAATTAATGTATAGCAATGGGGATTTTTAAAGTACTAAGGTAAGAAAATCAATTCCCTTGCTTGTTAATTTTGTGTTAAAATACCGTAAAACTATATGGAATTAGACCTTCATTTTCTGTGATTGAAGCATCTTGCTTATCACACCAATATGAGGAGCGGTTAACACTGCAATACCTAGAAATAAAATGGCCGTTAATCTATTTAAATCTGACTTAAAGTAAAACATAAGTGAGCCCAAAAATAACCAAGCTGCCAAATTGGTAGGTACCAGTTTTTTCAACACAAATAATGGCGATTTAGTTTGCCACTCTAAATGTTTTAAAATACTATTAAAAGATAATACAGCGTGCCAAGCGCAAAAATAAAAGGCAAAGCCTAAAATTAATGGCATGCTAAAAATTAAGCCCTGCAAAAAGGCTAAAAAAAGCAGGTTTGTAAGTGTTTTTTTTGAAAAATATGCACTTTTTTCGAGCGAAATAAGGAGAATAACAAAGAAAATGATAACCGATATTATGGGGAAGATGGGTATCCATAAATCACTGGATTGGAGCAATGCTGTATTAGTTAGTGAAATACCTGGAAATGATTTAATAATTGGCAACACATCTTTACCATTAAACAACAAAAGATTTAATAGAAACAAAAAACCATAGGTAAATGCTACTAGATAGGCATATTTTTTATTTTTAAAATCGAAATTCAAGGTATCTAATTCTCCAAAATGAAAAGCAGATATACCAATAAAAATGAATAGCGCAAGTACAGGATTTAACCACCATAATGCTGCATAAATAAGTCCTATGCCTATATATTGGATTAGAAATTTGAAGAAATGTATAAATGATCCACTAAGCTTATTGTTAGTCATGTATAAATAATGATCAATAGAGCCATGCGGAATACCGATGATAGCTACGCCAATAAAAAGCATATAAGTTTGTTGTAAAGGCGTAAAATTTAATAGTGAAGAGCAAATACTCAATAAAAAACCGATTAGTAGTATACGTGTTCTCATATCCGATTTTTTACATAGTTTTTTAATTGATTTAAAAATAATGGAATGGGTAAGCGTGAAAAAATGCTAAGGTCTTCTAGTATAGTTGTTTCTTCATCTAAAAACTTCAATATCGTAGTCGGGTTATTTTTTCGGAACAACTGTTCCATAACCAAGTTTATTTTTTGCGGATCAGTTTTAATAATTTGAAGTAATAGTGTATCGTAAAGCTGGAATCTATTTTGGTTAAAAAAAGGAGCCTCTAATCTTCCAAAATCATCCGAAAAAAGTGCTTGTGTATTTTTCCTAATCCGATTAAAGGCGTATCCGGTACTTGGTTTAATGGCACCTGCCCTACCACCAATTGGAATTATGCCATCTAAATTGTCGGTATTAGGTTTAGCATTCGTCATGGGTATTTTACCCCGCTCAATTCTGCTAATTTGATAATTCGTCTGAAAGTGTGTCTGGATATAGGTAGATAAATAGTCTTTGTATTCAGTATCTGCATAACTTTCTACCGATGAGAAAGCAGTAAATTCAACTAAAGCTTCAGTTTCTGAAAAGGGAAGAATATAAATAAAATGACTACCTGTAGCACTTTGCGGTATTCTAAAATCCATCATTCTAAACACATCTTTATTAAATACCGGCTTTTCTGTTTTGATAAAAAAACCATAAAAATGTTGCCAAAGTAAAAGTTCATTTTTCTGCAATTCACTTTTCGTATACATACTAGAGTATACTTTAGCGGCTGTATACGTAGTTTTAGGAGTCTTTACAGTAAAAATCTGATCATTTCTGTCAACACTTAACACTTCGTCTCTAAAGAAATCTACATTGCCCGATTTATGGATTAAATCTACATGGAAATCAAAAAACGTTTGGGAATGTATGTACTTGTATTGATATGGATTTATGGCTTTATGTAATGCGTAACTAGCTGTAAAAAACTCTATCTGATTCCATTTTTTAGATACCAGTGAATCGTATTCTGTAGCATTTTTAGACCAAAAGCACCATGATTTTTCAGGAAAATCTTGTTCTTTCTCAAGAATTAGTATACGCAACTTCTTTCCATTACTTGTGCGCAACATGGCATGCAGTAATTGCATAGAAGAGCATCCAGCTCCTAGTAAAATGATATCGTAGTGCATGTGTACAAAAAACAAAAGGTACTCGTAAAATACGAGTACCTTTTAGTTAAACCTAAATGATAAAATTACTTAGAACGGCTAAGTGAGTAAATCACTAAACCAAAACCGATTTTATTTACCGCATCACCGATGTTGTAAATGATATCCATATCAAGTGGTAAATCTTTCATGAAAGCATACCACTGTCCATCGGCTGTACCAGCCATGTAGCCAATTGGATAGATAGCCCATCCAATGATTACAAATTTAAGTAAAGCACCTACTGCTTTTTGAACGGCAGGGTTACTTGCTTTTGCAAGTTTTGCCACTTCACCAGCAAATACTTCATACACAATGTAGAAATAAGCTAAACCTGATACTAAGCCCCAGAATGCGGCTTGGTCTCTGGCAACAGCCTCTCCCCAATATCCGGTAACTAACATAATTACCGAAGCAAAAATAAGTTTCCACAATAAGCTAACTTTAGCACCTGCTTTTTTGGTGATTAAATAAAATTCAACACACATCAAAGGCACAGTTAAAATCCAATCTACATAGCGGAAAAATATTGGTGATTCACCAGTTTCCAAACTGTAACCTCTCATGTAATAATAATGTACAGCTGCAATGAATGTAATTAAACCAGAAACAAGAACAGAAGTTCTCCACTCTGGGGCAGTATTTCCTACTTCAAAGAAGAAGAAAACAGCAGCAGCCATCATTGCCATGGTGCCTATAAAAAAGGTAAAAGCTACATAGTCAGTATTAGAAATGACCATAGAAGCATCTAATAAAAGATTTGACATAATGTTTATTTTTGGTTAAGTCCTACTCGTATGGCTTTTCGGAAACGCCCAGATTTTTTGAGATGGTCTTGCTACCACTTTATTTAGGTTTGAATAAAAATAAACAATTGTTTTTAAAAAACACATAGTTTTTGAATAGATAGTTTTGGTATAATTATCAACATTTTACAAAAAAAATGGACTGAAAATACTTTTTATAGGTTTTCTAAAAAATAAATTGTGGAAAACAGCAATTGTAAATGTATTTACATAAGCGTTTTAAACTGCTTAACTAATTTTGATTATATAGGTGTGTTCCTTCCGAAATAGCTACCTTATACACTTCTAAATCTATTCCAAAACGTTTTTTATAAGCCAATTGAATCTCATCTTCAAGTTTTAATAAAGCCGATTTTTTCAGTAAATTAATGGTACAGCCCCCAAAGCCACCTCCCATCATACGGGCACCCAATACACCAGGTAAATTTTGGGCTTGAGCTACCAAAAAATCTAACTCATCACAACTTACTTCGTAGTCTGCAGAAAGTCCTTCATGGGTGGAGTTCATCAATTTGCCAAGGGTTTCAAAGTCGTTGTTTCTTAAAGCTTCAACAGCTTCCCCTACCCGATTAATTTCTTGCACCACAAAAGAACAGCGTTTGTAGAGCGTTAAGCCTAATCCATCTTTTACAGCCTCCAATAGCTCCATTGTACAATCTCTATAGCTGTTTACCTCCGGAAAAGCATTTTTTATAATTTGTAAACCGGTTTCCACCTCATATCTTCGGGTATTATAACCCGATGTCAAGTGTGTATGTTTTACTTTACTATCCAACAAAACCAAACAATAATCTCCTAGGTTAGCTGGGTAATATTCATAAGCAAGCGTGTTACAGTCTAACTTAATTACTTGGTTCGCTTTACCAAAAACACTGGCAAATTGGTCCATAATACCACATTTTACACCTACAAAGGTATGTTCTGCTTTTTGGCCTAATTTTGCCAATTGCTCTTTACTAAGTCCTAAATCAAATAGTGTATTTAAAGCAAAGGCAGCCCCACATTCTACCGCAGCAGAGGAAGATAAGCCAGAACCCATGGGGATGGTACTGCTAAATGTGATATTAAAACCTTTAAATTGCTTTTTTAAAGGCGCTACTACACCTAAAATATAGTTTGCCCACATATCGGCCACGGGGACTAATTCTGTATTTAAATCAAATGTGTAGCTTTTATCTAAATCAAGCGCTACCAAGGTACATTGACTAGTTCCGCTCTCGGCAATGGCCAAACAAACATATTTATCAATGGCCGCAGGCAATACAAAGCCATCGTTATAATCTACGTGCTCTCCTATAATATTAATTCGGCCGGGAGATAAAATAGTATAGCTTGGTTCGTGCTTAAAATTAACACGAAAGGCCGAAATTACTTTTTCGGTTAATTCACTCATTTTTATCTGTAATTAGCTTGATTGAAGAAATCGAATACAGGCAATGCCTCATTTTGATTTTGGCTATTGAAAAATGTGGCATTATCCCAGGCCGAACCCGTAGCCCATGGCGTGGTACAGGTGTTGATCACCCAAGCAGGTTCCCAATACACCACACCCTTTCCTCCACCAGCTAGTGTTTGTTTCACCAATTGAATCATGTAATTTTTCTGCCCCTCTGGTGTAGCCGGATACCCACTTAATAAAGCTGTTTGACCTAAAATATTAGTCGAACCATCGGCATTTTGTAAGGTATACGGGTAGGCCGTTTCTACAATCATGAATTTTTTACGGTAGGTATTTATTAAAGTTTGAATGGTTCCGGGTAAATTGGTAAGTGAAGTGGTTGACCAAAGGGGATAATACGAAACCCCAATCCAATCGAAATCGCTAATTGAATTAGCGGATGCCTGTTGGAACCACCACAATGCGTTTTCGGGTTGCGCAATGTGCAGCAGCACCTCTATATTTTTATTTAACCTACGAGAAGCTTCGCGTACGCCTTGAATACCTCGATTGATTAATGACGCATTTCGAGTCCAGTTGATAGTGTATTTGGGTTGACCATTGGGTTGTAGCACCTCACTGTTTATTTCGTTACCTACCTGAACGATGCTAGGTGTTAAATTTTCGGCTCCTAACTTTAAAAGTGTGTTTAAGGTATAATTATATACGCTATCACCCAAGGTGGTTACGTTGGTAATACTAGCCCAAGCTGCGGGTATGGCTTGGTTTCCAGGATCGGCCCACGTATCTGAATAATGAAAATCGAGTAATACGGGCATATTTTTAGCTTTTGCACGTTGCATACTTCGTTTTACATCGGCATAATTGGAAAAATTACTCCAAGTTGGGTTGTGCCACAAGCGTAGGCGTACCAAATTGCAGCCTTTTGCAGCAAAAATTGTATAGGGCTCAATGTTTTGTCCATTCTGACGATATTGGGCTCCACAATTTTCTATTTCGTTGATATATGATAAATCGGCGCCTAGATACATTTCTGGTGAAGAAGCTAGCGCAGTGGTATTTGTTTTTTTTGAACAAGAATGTAAAACAGAGCCAGCAAGTACTAGTAATATGATGGTATGTAAGCGCATAGAAAAAATGATTGGTTGAAATAAATATGCATAAAAAAAATGGGGAAACTTATTTACCGATACAAAATTTAGAAAAGATATTTTCCAACAAATCATCGGTAGTAACCAAGCCCGTAATTTCACCCAAATAGTGTAGCGCTTGCTTAATATCGCTGGAGATAAAATCGGAGGTTACCAAAGTATCGAGATTGAATAACACGTTGGCAAGGGCACTTTCGGTTTTTTGCAAAGCTTCTACATGTCGGGTATTGCTAATTAAGACCTCATCGGCGGCAATATTGTGTAACTGTATTTTTTCTAAAATAGCTGTTTTCAATTCCTCAATACCTGTTTTATTTTTGGCTGACAGTCGAATTAGTGGAATTTGGTTAAAAACTTCTTCTTGACTTTCACTCAGCATATCTGCTTTATTTAAAATAGTTAAAAACGGAATAGTAGCCGTTTCTAAACCGAGCAATTGTTCCTCAATAATCTGTTTAGGCTGATCTGGGCTAACCAAATACAATATCAATTTGGCTTGTTTCATTTTTTCATGCGTACGCTCCACGCCTATAGCCTCAATGGTGTCTTGCGTAACACGAATGCCAGCAGTATCTATAAATCGGAAAACAATACCGTTAATGGTTAATTCATCTTCAATGGTATCTCGGGTGGTACCAGCTATTTCTGAAACAATAGCCCGTTCTTCGTTTAATAAGGTGTTTAATAAGGTTGATTTACCCACATTGGGCCAACCGGCAATTACCACCGGAACGCCCGTTTTTAACACATTCCCTTGCTCAAAAGACTGAATAAGCTTGTGCAGAACGGCATTAATCTTCAAAATTAATGCTTTTAAGTCATCTCTATTGGCAAACTCTACATCTTCTTCAGCAAAATCCAGCTCTAGCTCAATCATGGAAGCGAAATGGATTAGTTCTTCTCGTAACTGTTGTAATTGCGTAGAAAAACCACCACGCATTTGCTGCATGGCCAATTGGTGTGAAGCCTGGGAATCGGAAGCTATTAAATCAGCTACGGCCTCTGCTTGCGATAAATCTAACTGGCCGTTTAAAAAGGCTCTCAAGGTAAATTCACCAGCTTTGGCAGCACGAGCGCCTTTGCCAATAAGCAGCCTAATAATTTTTTGAATAATATAAGAAGATCCGTGGGTAGAAATCTCCACCACATGCTCTTTGGTATATGAATGTGGACCTATAAAAAGAGAAACTAATACTTCATCAATAATTTGCTCACCATCTTTAATAGTTCCGAAATGAATGGTGTGAGAGGCTTGTTTGCTTAAATTTTTGCCTTTAAATACCTGTTGGGTAATGGTAATGGCCTCGGGTCCAGACAAGCGGATAAGGCCAATGGCTCCACTCCCGCTAGGCGTGGCTAAGGCTACAATCGTATCGTCTTGCTGAAACATGGCGCAAATATACCGCTTATTATGCAGGCTTTAAAAGCCTTCTTCTACACCTAAACCAAATAATGCAAAATCATATTTTACAGGATCTTGTGCATCAAAGGTTTTAAGCTGTTCGGTGAGTTCTACTGCAGTAATCCAATCTAGGTTTTTACGTTCTATGAGGCCTAATTTTCGGGCAACCCGTTCTACATGCACATCAATAGGGCAAACCAATTGGTTTGGTTTTATATTTTTCCATAGGCCAAAATCTACACCTTGGCTATCTTTTCTAACCATCCAACGTAAAAACATATTGATGCGTTTACAAGCCGATTTTTGACTGGGTGCGGCAATGTGCTTCTTTGTTCGGGCTGGATAATCGGGCGTAAAGGCAAAGAAATTACTGCGAAACCGATTGAGCATCTGTTCCATAGTTTGGCTCTCGGTACTAAAAAATGCCGATTCTAGACTTTGGTGGTTTTGGTAATGCTGCTGAAAAAATTGGATAAAATAGAGTGTATCGGTAGCATTAAAAGTGCGGTGTTTAAAACCCAAAAGACGCTTTAAATCCGAATCTTCGTGATGACAAATAAAGTCGTAAGGACTATAGTCCATTAGCTGAATAAGTTCCTTACATTTATTAATAATGGTTTTGCGTTGCCCCCAAGCCAATACGGCAGCCCAAAATCCCATAATCTCAATGTCTTGTTTTTTACTAAACAAGTGCGGAATACTTATCGGATCGTGGGCTATAAACTCTTTTTGATTGTATTGCGCTACCTTTTGATCTAAAAAAACACGAAGATCATCGGGTGAGGGAAACATTAAATACGGGCTAAAGCTTGTTCTAAGTCGGCTAAAATATCTTCTGCATCTTCTACCCCAACGCTTAAACGCAATAAGGTGTCGGTTACTCCAGCTTTATCGCGTTCGGCTTTTGGTATAGAGGCATGTGTCATAGTTGCCGGATGATTTATGAGCGATTCTACCCCACCCAAAGATTCGGCTAAAGAAAATACTTTAAATGAAGAAGCTAACTTAAAGGTTGATTCTAATGTAGCTCCTTTGGTACTAAAAGAAATCATGCCACCGAAATCACGCATTTGTTTTTTTGCGATTTCGTGATTGGGATGATCTATAAAACCTGGCCAATACACTACTTCTACTTTCGGATGATTTTTTAAATATTCGGCTACTTTACGTCCATTTTCGCAATGTGCTTTCATGCGCAAATGCAAGGTTTTTAAACCTCTTAACACTAAAAAGCAATCCATTGGGCCTGGTACGGCACCGCATGAATTTTGAATAAAAGCTAGTCTGTCAAATAAGTCTTTACGGTTAGTAAGCAAAGCCCCCATAATCACATCGGAGTGGCCACCCAAATATTTGGTGGCAGAGTGCATCACTATATCGGCACCCAAATCAATGGGGTTTTGTAAATACGGCGAAGCAAAGGTATTATCAACCACTAGCAGTAGGTTTTTTGCTTTGGCAATGACAGCGGCAGCTTCTATATCTACAATGCGCATAGTTGGATTGGTGGGTGTTTCAATCCAAATTAACTTTGTATTTTCAGTTATATAGTTGCTAATATTGGCCGCATCGTCTAAATCAATAAAATGGAATTTGATACCGTATTGAGCAAATATTTGGGTAAACATACGGTAAGATCCGCCATATAAATCGTTTCCAGTAATTACTTCATCGCCTGGTTTAAGTAGTTTCATTACGGTATCGGTTGCACCCATTCCACTCGAAAATGCTAAACCAAATTCTGCATTTTCTAAGGCAGCCATACAATCTTCCAAAGCTTTTCTAGTTGGATTTTTCCCTCGAGCATATGCATAACCTTTATGCTTACCAGGCGATTCTTGCCAATAGGTAGAAGTTTGAAATATTGGAGTCATAATGGCTCCCGTTGTTGGATCTGGCTCTTGACCAGCATGTATGGCTTTGGTTCCGAATTGCATATGCTTAGATTATATTCAAAAATACACTTATCGGTTACATTTTCTAAAAAAAATAATATATGGTTAAACCTTTATTGTTTAACTTTATCAAAGCAATAAACCAAAACAATAAAGTGAAAACCCAAACAACAATCAAAATGAAAAAGAACCTTTACACTTATTTTACGGTAGCATGCTTGGCTACCTTAACATTTGTATCTTCTTGTAAAAAAACAGAAGAAATTTCCACAATAGATTCCGACACTGTTATTGAAAGCGCTCAAGGTGACGAGACTGTTACCGACACCTTTAATGATTTATTCTTAATCAGTTCGCAAAATGTGAGTTTATTCGACGTGCCGGTAACTAATTCAACGGGCTTAGCTACAGATGCTACCTCTTCTTCAACATGGTTAATACCTAATACTACCTGCAGAACCGTAACGGTAAGTCCAAGCGGTAACACATTTCCTAAAACTGTAACTATAGATTATGGTACAGGTTGCGACGATGGTGGCAAATTGAAAAAAGGCAAGATTGTAGCCGTTTATAGTGGTCGTTTCAAACAAGCTGGCACCACAATTAATATTAGCTTTGATAATTTTTACATCAATGGCGATAAAATTGAGGGTACTAAATCTATTGTAAATAACGGGCCAAATGCAGCCGGTAATTACAGCTTTACGGTTACCATAAACAATTCGCGTATTCGTGCAACTGGCGGAACATCTACCTTAACCGCAGTAAAAACCATTACTTGGATAGAAAATTCGAATACTAGCCCAACCGATGATGAGTTTTCTATGAGTGGAAGTTTAAGTGCTACCTCTGCTGGAGGTAAAACCTATTCATACACTACCTTAGAACCATTGGTTAAAAAAGTGGCTTGCCTTTACATTAGTTCTGGTAAGTTATTAATCAACATAACTGGTCGCCCTCAGCTAACATTAGATTATGGAACCGGTACTTGCGACAATAAGGCAACCTTAAGTGCCAATGGAAAAACCAAAGAAATTACCTTAAGAAAGTAATAATTAAGAATCCTAGTTTGTAAAAGCCTTTGCCAATACTGGTGAAGGCTTTTACTATTATATGTGGTTTCTAGAGTGTGGGCCTTGATTAAATAACAAATCTACTATACTCAAATTTCCTATAAAGCCATTACGATCTTCAAATACTTGATAATACGGGGAAACACTAAAGAAAATATCTTTTTTGGGATGAATAGCCTTTCTAAAATCTAGCTCTGTTTCTACAGGTTTATACTCGGTGGTAGGTATAAATGAAAAATCTAGCTTTAATAAACGGCTTATTAAAGTCAATAATTCTTGATTATAATCAACTAAGAACTCCCATTTATTTTCATAAAAGGGTGCGAAATCATCTTCATAAAATTCGAAAAATGCCGAACTGCGGTAACTTGTTTGCAAACTCAACCAATGAATGCGTTGCCAATTAAACTCATAGCTAATGCGAATATCTTTAATGGGCCTACGCACCTCTGCTCCTCTTTCTACAGGCACAATAAGATCTAATTTGCCATTTGGCGAATGAATTGAAGCTCTATTGCGATAGGTTTGTTTCGGAAAATGTTCGTGTATTTCGAGTAAAATATCACCTTGACTTTCTTTTAATGCCGTAAAATAATGGATTGGTGGCAGATAAAATAGTGGGAATATGGTGTCTTTATGCATCCGAAATTTTATGTTTGTATTGATTTTAGCCAAAACTAAGCATTCAGACACGATTAGCAAATAGCACACAAGCCATACATGACCCTCAACCCTATTTTTTGGATTAGTTACGGATTTTTATATCTGATTTCTGTATTGCCTTTCATTGTGCTATACTTTTTTTCGGATTGCCTGTATTACCTCTTGTATTATGTGATTAGTTACCGCAAGCAGGTTGTTCGCGATAATTTACGCCGCTCTTTCCCTACAAAAAACGAACAAGAGCGCCTCGTTATAGAAAAAACCTATTTCCGATTTTTAGCCGACAATATAATAGAAAGTTTAAAATCTCTCAGCATGGGTAAAGAAAGCTTTCAAAAACGCTTTCATTTAAAAAATCCAGAAGTTATAACCCAGTTTACCAATAAAAATCAATCTATATTATTGGCCATGAGCCATTATGCCAATTGGGAGTGGTCTGCTCCTGGTTTAACATTGCAAATACCTGTAAAAACCATTTTGGTTTACAAGCCATTAAGTAATAAATCGGCAGAAATGGTTATAAATGGTATTAGAGCACAATATGGTGCACTTATGGTACCTATGAAACAATCTATTCGCACTATAATAGAGCACCAAGGTGAACCCACTATCACCTTTATGGTGAGTGATCAAACCCCTTCTGCTAGAGATAATATGCATTTTGTAGACTTCTTAAATCAGCCTACAGCAGTGTTTAAAGGTTTAGAAAAAATTGCTAAACTCACCAAGAGTCCCATTGTATATATGCACGTGGAACGGGTAAAAAGAGGTTTTTACGAAGCTGAATTTTCTGTTTTAGAGGCTAATCCATTGGCAACTGCTGAAGACGAGATCACCGAAAAATACAATAAGAAATTAGAAAACATCATTATAGCTAACCCAGCTTACTGGCTTTGGTCTCACAAACGTTGGAAACATCAACCTAAAACATCATGAAGGCCAGTAAAAAACCCCGTGTAGCCGTTGTTATTTTAAATTGGAACGGACAACAACATTTAGCTAATTTTCTGCCTTCGGTATTGGCTAGTACCTATACGAATCTTTCCATTATTGTGGGCGATAACGCATCTACCGACACCTCGGTAGCCTGGCTTAAACAAGAGTATTCTCAAATAAAAGTTATTGAGAACGATAAAAACTATGGCTTTGCTGGTGGATATAACCAAATTTTAGCTCAGGTAGATACCGACTATTTTGTGCTCCTAAATTCGGATGTGGAAGTTACACCAGATTGGATTGAACCTGTAGTAGATTTATTAGAAAAAAACCCCGATGCAGCAGCCGCCCAACCTAAAATTTTAAGTTATGCCGATAAAACAAGTTTTGAATATGCCGGAGCTGCCGGTGGATTAATCGATTTTTTAGGATACCCATTTTGTAGAGGACGCATTTTTGATAGCTTGGAAAAAGATTATGGTCAATACGAGAAAGAAACTGAAATTTTTTGGGCTAGTGGTGCTGCCTTATTTATTAAAAAAGAAGCTTGGCTACAAGCAGGTGGCTTTGACAAAAGTTTGTTTGCTCACATGGAAGAAATTGATTTGTGTTGGCGTTTAAAACGTTTGGGTAAACAAATTTGGTACTGCCCTGCGGCTAGTGTGTATCATGTTGGCGGTGGCACCTTATCAGCAGAAAGCCCGCAAAAAACCTTTTTAAACTTCCGAAACAATCTCCTTATACTCTACAAAAACCTACCAAAAAATAAACGAATCTATATTATTGTGTTGCGTTTTTTCTTAGATTTTATGAGTTTAGTTAAGTTTTTGGTAGATAAAAAACCTAAAAATGCCTGGGCCATTAGCCGTGCGCATGTAGAATTTTTAAAACGAGTTTGGAAAAATGAAGCAAAAGCCTTAGAACTAAAAGGCACTTTTAATGCAATAGGCCTATTTCCACGAAGCATTGTTTGGCAATATTTTGTGCGCAAACAAAAAACCTACAAGCAATTATAGAATGCTATCTAAAGCCAACTTATAACTAGCTAAGCCAAATCCACTAATTACCCCTTTACAGTTTTTTGCCATCAAAGAAACGTGTCGGTACTCTTCTCGAGCATATACGTTTGAGATATGCACCTCAATAACAGGCGATGTTATACCGGCAATGGCATCGGCAATGGCAACGGAAGTATGTGTGTACCCACCAGCATTAAAAATAATTCCATCGGCAATAAAACCAATTTCGTGTAATTTATTTATCAATTCGCCCTCTACATTACTTTGGTAATAGTGTAGATTTACAGATGGAAATTGTGTTTTTAAGTCCTCAAAAAACGACTCAAATCCTTGTTCGCCATAAATAGATTTCTCTCTAATGCCAAGTAAGTTTAAATTTGGTCCGTTGATGATATAGATATTCATTACTCAAACATAAAATTTAAAATCGAAAAAGGTGCAGTGGGCGTCAATAATTAAAGGATTTCAAGCGTATTTAAAGCTCGAGCGTTCGGTTTCGGCCAATACAAGTGCAGCCTATTTGCGTGATGTGGCGCTACTAGAAAGCTTTTTAGAAAGTGAACTGGTAGGCAAATCCCTCAACCAGGTCGATTTTTCTGATTTAAAAGAATTTATTGCATGGATTCATGGCCGTGGAATGAGTGCCAGCTCTCAAGCTAGAATTTTATCGGGCATAAAAACCTTTTTTCACTTTTTGGTTCTCGAAGGGCTATTGAGCGACAATCCAACTTCGCTCCTAGAAAGCCCGAAATTGAGCCGAAAGCTACCCGATACATTGAGTATACACGAAATAAATAGCTTAATAGATGCTATTGATCTTTCTAAACCAGAGGGGATGCGCAACAAAGCTATTTTAGAGATGCTTTACGGCTGTGGTTTACGGGTATCTGAATTAGTTGAATTAAAGATATCTAACCTATTTTTAGATATAGAATTGGTAAAAGTTTTAGGTAAGGGCAATAAAGAACGATTAGTACCCATTGGGTCAGAGGCGGCAAAATTTCTGCAAATTTGGCTTCAGGAGGTTCGGGTACACCTTAAAATAAAACCCGGTTGTGAAGATTGGGTATTCCTGAACAATAGAGGGTCATCACTTTCTAGAGTAATGGTTTTTTTAATTATTAAAGGCTTGGCCGCTAAAATTGGAATCAAAAAAAACATTAGCCCCCATACGTTTAGACATTCTTTTGCTACGCATTTATTAGAGGGTGGTGCCGATTTACGGGCCGTGCAAGAAATGCTAGGCCACGAAAGTATTACTACTACAGAAATTTATACGCACCTAGATCGAGACTATCTAAAAAGCACGATTTTACAGTATCATCCGCGTAGTTAGCCCAACCACTGCGCTTTTACCATGCGGTCTTTACCACCCAAATCTTTTCGCAATTCTACTTGTTTAAAACCTTTTTTTACAAGCAATTCTAGCACCTCTGTACCAAAACGTTCGTTTATTTCGAAAAACAAGAAGCCATTCGGGTTTAATAAATCTGTTGCTATAGATGCGATACGTTCGTAAAAAATAAGCGGATTGGTATTGGGTACAAAAAGAGCCAGATGTGGCTCATTTGCTAATACATTAGCTTTCATGCTGTCTTTTTCGGCCAAAGCAATGTAGGGTGGATTGCTCACCACGACATCAAATTTGCTGTATAAATCGGTAGACTTCATGAGCAATACATCCTTTTCAATAAACCTAACTGCTGCTTCATGTAATGCAGCATTCGCTTGAGCAAGCGCCAAGGCGTCGGCAGAAATGTCTAAAGCAAAAACCTCTGCTTCAGGTAATTCTATTTTCAAGCTGATAGCAATACAGCCACTTCCGGTTCCAATATCCAATATCGAAGGATTTACTATCGAAACACTCTCTAAAATCCATTTTACCAATTCCTCGGTTTCGGGTCTTGGTATCAATACGGCAGGGTTTACTCGAAAAGTACGCCTATAAAATTCGGTTTCTCCTAATACGTATTGAATAGGTTTTGAGGTTTTTAGTTGGGCAAGAATTTCTAAGAAATAGGTCTCATCCGCATCCGAAACTAGGTCTTGTTTATTAAGTAGGTAGCTTGCCTTTGTCCATAATAAACGATGTTGAACGCTTAAAAAACAAAGCATTGATGCTTCCTCCCTAGCGTAAGAGTTGCTTAATTCGGCACTAAACTGTTTTTCAAGGTCAAAAAAAGTCATCCCTGCAAAATAAATAAAAGCTTTGGTAAAAAAGCTAGAATCGCATTCAAAAACAAATAAATTCCACTATTTTGCAAGGTATTATACAAGCCATGTTATACGTCTTTATAAGTATTTTCTGTAGCGTACTTGTTTCCATTTTACTAAAAGTAGCTAAGCGCTATGAAGTAAATATGGTGCAAGCCATACCCATAAATTATGTAGTAGCCGCCTTGGCATGCTTGTTTATATTCAAGCCGAGTCTCAATTTTCCTACAGAAAGTCCGCTTGGCACCTATGCCCTACTAGGTTTGTTATTACCAACCTTATTTATCATTTTGGCCATATCTGTAACCAAATCGGGCATAGTACGTACCGATATTGCTCAACGCTTATCGTTGCTCATTCCATTATTAGCTGCTTTTTTACTTTTTGGTGAGACTATTTCTAATCAAAAATCGATAGCCATAGTTATAGGTATTGTTGCTGTACTTTTCTCAATACCCTGGAAACATAATCAATCTAGCGCTAGCTATTCTTGGGTTTATCCACTTCTTGTGTTTATTGGAATGGGTATTATTGATGTGTTTTTTAAACAATTGGCTACATTTTCCGAAATTCCATTTACCACATCGCTATTTTGGGTATTTGTGTTAGCCTTATTCGTTTCACTCATCCTATTGGCTTATAACCGGTACATCCAACATAATCATCTAAATCTCAAAAATATGATCTTCGGTATCATATTAGGTGCCTTTAATTTCGGCAATATTTTATTCTATTTAAAAGCCCATAAAGCCTTGAGTACACAACCTTCTATTGTATTTACCAGCATGAATATTGGAGTAATTGCTTTAGGTTCGTTGGTGGGTTTATGGCTATTTAAAGAAAAATTAAGTCGATTAAATTATATGGGTATTGCATTAGCCCTACTAGCCATTGTTTTAATTTCACTAGCATAAGGGTGTTTAGCGATTCGTATTTAACCGTAAAAAAACCCGCTCAAGGACTCTTTAAAGATAAAGGAAGCAAGTTTATTGGCTACATATTCCCTATTCAATCGGTAGAGGATGTAAAAGGAATACTGGCGCAATTAAAGGCCGAACACCCCAAGGCTAGACATATATGCTGGGCGCTACGAATAAGTACAGATCGGTCGGTTTTTAGGGTAAATGACGACGGAGAACCTTCTGGAACGGCAGGAAAACCAATATTGAATACACTTTTATCAGCCAATCTTACCCAAGTTTGTGTAACCGTTGTACGTTATTTTGGCGGTACCTTATTGGGTGTTCCTGGCTTAATACATGCTTACAAAGAAGCGTCGTTAGCAGCTATTAAAGAAGCTGAAATAATAGAAAAAACGATAAAAGATTGCTATCAATTATACGTACCCTATACCCAACTTAATTCGGTGATGAAAATACTAAAAGATGAAAACATCACTATTATAGCTCAGGAATTAGATACCGAATGCTCCTTGATAATTGAAGTTAGACAACAATTTGTATTAAAAATTATTACACTATTAGAAAATATCAATAACTTGAGGTTAATTTATCTATCAACATTATGAAAATTACCACAACAGACCTCATTTTAAATAAAGATGGTAGCGTATATCATCTAAACATTTTGCCCGAAGATTTAGCTGATGATATTATTACCGTGGGCGATCCGGATCGGGTGGGTGAAGTAAGCAAACACTTCGATAAAGTAGAATTACGCAAAGGAAAACGTGAATTTATTACCCATACCGGCTATATAGGTTCGAAACGAATTAGTGTAATATCTACAGGTATTGGAACCGATAATATAGATATTGTACTTAATGAATTGGATGCATTAGTGAATATAGATCTTGATCGTAGGGTGTATTTACAAAAACTTAAAAGCCTGAATATTATTCGGATTGGCACCTCCGGCACCATTCAAACAGACATACCTATTGATAGCATTTTGGTATCTGAATACGCTGTTGGCCTTGATGCCTTGATGGCCTTTTACACCTATGAAGCAAGTCGAGAAGAAAAAGCTATTTTAAGAGCAATAGTTAGCCAAGCCCCTGCTTTTAAAACTTTTAAACCTTATGTATGTGCCGGAAGCAAACTATTATTGCGTAAAATTGGTAAAGATTTACCTCGTGGAATTACAGTTACAGCACCAGGATTTTATGCACCACAAGGACGCGAATTGCGTTTTACTAAAACTATTCCAAATTTTATTAAGCAATTATCGGGCATTAAAAAAGATAATTGGCGACTAACTAATTTAGAAATGGAAACCTAAGGAATTTATGGTTTAGCCAATATTTTAGGCCACCAAGCCATATCGGTTAATGCCATTTTAGCTAGCAGAGTTAAATATGAGTTCTCTAGAAACCCGAGTAAAACGATTGATAAAACAATAAAGTTGGTATTAGAGCGCACTTGCCAACTCTAAAAACGTGCTAAGTCCTAAACGTTTTTGGGAATCGAATTGGTAATCTATAGATTGGGTGAGATAGTGCCTTAAATCAATAGCTAGGTTTTCCTTTGCTAAACTTTCTATTAACGCATTGCGGTTATTGAGACCTAAATCCAAAGCGTCATTAAATAAGCTTAAAAAGTGTTGAGGTAATTTTACTACACTTGCCCAAACTGCAAATACAAAAGGAAGTTGAGTTAAACTGAACCAACATTCCGATAAATCGTAGCTATATACATAGTGTGCTTTTTTTCCGAAGGTGCGGTCGCCAATCTCTACAAATGCATCTGCCTGTCCTTCACTTAACCATTGCACTTCTTTTTTCCACAAATGTTTCATAAGCACTTGGGCTAATAAATTAGAGGTTCTAGATTGTGCATCAAAGCAAATACTTTGAATTTCTTCAATTGGTTTGGTTGAAAAAATGAATACCGAATTGACCGCCCCTACCGCTCCAATGCAGTAATCGGAAACTAATTCATAATGTGGCATACGCAGTAATGTGGCTACTGGAACCAAGCCAAGATCTACTTCATTATTCAACAATTTATCGGCACAAGTAGCGGGTATATCTAAACTTAAGTTAATGTGCGCTGCTACCGGCGAATGGGTAAGCCCGTACACAAAAGGTTTGGTATTGGTATAAGAAACGGCAGAAACGTTAATTTTATCGCTCATTTTAGACTAGATGCTGGGTATTGTTGTATTCCTGAATTTCAAAGCTCTCACCATCAAAATACACTTTATACAAAGTGGTGTTAGTGTGCGGGAATGTATCCATTTGCGATAAGGATAAACCAGATAACACGCATAAGAATATGCGTAATGCTCGACCATGCATACATATTAACACGTTGGATACTTCTTCTGGTAGTTTTTTTAACTCTTCTAAAGCTTCTAATTGTCTATTTTGAACCTCCATAGGGCTTTCGCCAGCTTCAAACTTTTCGTGTACCGCACCTGCTAACCATGCTGTTGTTAAGGCTAAAAATGCCGGTTTGGTAATTTCTGATGGTTTGCCTTCATAAATTCCCCAAGCCAATTCATCTAAACCAGCGTGTTGTATCCAAGGAACATCATTCTCAATAAATTTGGCAACCGTTTGGTGGGTGCGCTTTAAGGTTGAAGTATAAACTATATCGAATGGAATGTGTTGGTATGCATTAAAGAAAGCTGCAGCTTGTACTGCACCTTTTTCATTTAAATCGGTATTCATTCCACGGCCCTGAATTATTCCTTGGCTGTTTAAATCGGTTTCGCCGTGCCTAATAATGTAAAATGTTTTGGCTGTATACATTAATTCAATACCGGTAAGGGGTAATAGTTGGGTTTTACTTCATCGTCAAACACTATATCCTTAAAATCTTGAATAACGTGATAATGAGTATCACGTTCTAAAGGATGGCGGCCAACTTGTTTAATTAAATTCACCAATTCTTGCGTGCTCATGGCCGGATTTTGTTCTTCGGCACCAGCCATGGTGTAAATTTTGGTGGTATCGTCCAAAGTTCCATCAATATCATCTACCCCAAAACTCAAAGAAAGTTGTGCGGTTTGCCGACTTATCATGGCCCAATACGCTTTAATATGATCGAAATTATCGAGATAAATTCTAGAAATGGCATAATTACGCAAATCTTCGAGCACACTTACCTCGTTTAGGTGCGATAATTGATTGTCCTGATTTCTGAATTTCAACGGAATAAAGGTTTGAAAACCACCCGTACGATCTTGTAATTGGCGTAATTGCTCCATATGATCAATACGATGCTCGTACTTTTCTATATGGCCATATAGCATAGTGGCATTGGAACGCATGCCCAAATTATGCCAAATTTCATGAATTTCTAACCATTGAGCGCCCGTACATTTATCTTTTGCTATTTGCTCTCTAATTTCGGGGGCAAATATTTCGGCACCACCACCAGGAATAGAGTTCAAGCCTGCTTCTTTCATCAATTTCATGCCTGTGGCATAATCAATTTTAGCTTTTTTAAAGATGTAATGAAACTCTACCGGCGTAAGCGCTTTAATGTGTAAATCTGCTCGGTGCACACGAATAGACTGAAATAAATCCAGATAAAAATCAACATCGTATTGAGGCAAAACACCACCCACAATGTGTACTTCGGTTACAGACATTCCATCGTATGATTTTACGATGTTCATCATATCCTCTTTAGTAAACTGCCACCCTTCGTCTTTTTGTTTCAACAAACGAGAATAAGAGCAAAATTTACAATCGTACACACATAAATTAGTGGGCTCTATATGAAAATTGCGATTGAAATAAGTTTTGTCACCATGTTTTTGCGTTCTAATAAAATTGGCTAAAACACCCAAATAAGAAATATCAGCTTTTTCGTAAAGTAATAGCCCTTCCTCGGGGCTAATGCGTTCACCTTGTTGTACTTTTTGCGCAATAGCTTTGAGTTCTATAGGCAAAGAAGGATCGGATACTAAAAAAGAAAGCGTGGAAGACATGGCAGCTATATTTTTTTACAAAAATACACATTCGGCACACAATAATTAATCCTATTGTTGGGATAAAGCCACGCATTTGTTAAGTTTACGAAAGGATTATATACTATGAAAATTGAAACCATAGCCATACACGCTGGCAACAACGTAAATAGCTTAACAGGCGAAGTTATTCAGCCAATTAGCTTATCTACAACCTTTGAAAGAGATGCTGAAGGAAATTACCCCGAGGGCTATATATATACTCGTAGTGGCAACCCTAACCGTCGTTCTTTAGAAAAAGTTTTAGCGGCCTTAGAACATGGCCTTGATGCCTGTGCATTCTCTTCCGGCAATGCCGCCGGTTCGGCAGTATTTCAAGCCTTGGAACCCGGGAGCCACGTCATTGCGCCCGATGATATGTATCACGGCTTACGCAATGCACTCCTACAAGTATTTAAAGGTGTTTTAAGTGTAGATTTTGTAGATACCACCTCTTTGGATGAGATTGAAAAGGCCATTAAACCCACTACCCGATTAATTTGGTTGGAAAGTCCTTCTAATCCCTTATTAAAAATTAGTGATATAGCTGCCGTTTGCAGTTTAGCTAAAAAGCATGCCATTAAAGTGGCTTGTGATAATACCTTTGCTACGCCAATTTTTCAATGTCCTTTAGCTTTGGGAGCCGATATAGTGATGCATTCTACCACTAAATATTTGGGTGGGCATAGTGATGTATTAGGTGGTGCTTTAATCACCAAAAAACTTGATGCGTTTTGGGAACAAATTAGAACTATTCAAAATCTTTCAGGGGCTGTACCCGCTCCCTTTGATTGTTATATGACTGTTCGTGGTATTAAAACCTTGCCTTACCGCATGAAAGGGCATTTAGAAAATGCACAAGCATTGGCTAGTTTTTTAGAAAAACACCCAAAAGTAGAACGTGTGTTTTATCCGGGTTTAGCCAGCCACCCGCAACACGAATTGGCTAAAAGACAGCAATGTGGTTTTGGAGGCATGATTTCGTTCTTGGTAAAAGATGGCGAAGAAGCTGCCCTAAAGTTATGTAATAACGTGAAAATATTCACCCAAGCGACTAGTTTAGGTGGTGTAGAAAGTTTATTGGAACACCGTGCTTCTGTGGAAGGACCTGATACCAAAACACCTAAAAACCTTATTCGGGTATCGGTAGGATTGGAAAATATAGGAGATTTACAGGCTGATTTGGCGCAAGCTTTAGCTTAAAATTAAGCTTCTCTATTTACATCCCAAGCCTCTAAGTAATCGGCTACCCTACGTACAAAAGAACCACCCAAACCACCATCTACCACTCGGTGATCGTATGATAAAGATAGAAACATCATATGTCTAATGGCAATTACATCCCCATCAGCAGTTTCTAAAACGGCAGGTTTTTTCTTAATAGCACCCACGGCTAAAATGGCTACTTGAGGTTGGTTAATAATGGGTGTACCCATAATATTGCCAAAAGAGCCTAAATTGGTTAAGGTAAATGTACCATCTCTTACCTCATCGGGTTGTAGTTTATTTTGGCGTGCACGATTGGCTAAATCATTTACTGATTTACTTAAGCCAACCATATTTAATAAATCGGCACGTTTAATTACTGGTACTATTAAATTACCTGATGGTAAGGCAGTTGCCATTCCTATATTAATGTCTTTTTTTACAATTATTTGATGACCATTTACCGATACGTTTATCATCGGAAAATCTTTAATGGCTTTGGCCACGACCTCAATAAAAATTGGTGTAAAGGTTAATTTTTCGTTTTCTCGTTTTTCAAACGCACTTTTTACCCGATCTCTCCAACGCACCACATTGGTTACATCGGCCTCAACAAAAGAAGTAACGTGAGGCGACGTTTGCTTGCTCATAACCATATGTTCGGCAATGAGTTTACGCATGCGATCCATTTCAATAATTTCATCAGAACCAGAAACTACCTGCACGGGCGTAGTTGTGGATTTAGGACTTTCTACCGAATCGGATTTAGGGGCCTGCACGTTAGTGACACCAGTGCCTTTATTGGCAATATAATTCAACAAATCTTGTTTTGTAACTTTTCCATCAGTACCAGTACCTGTTACTTCATCTAATTCAGCAGGAGTAATTCCTTCTTCGGTAGCAATGCTTTTAACCAAAGGCGAATAAAACTTATCACTTTGGTTGAAAGCAGCTTCTATTGCAACAATTGGATCTGCAACAAATTCATTAATACCGGGAATATCAGCTATAGTTGGTGTTGCAACTTCAGGAATGACTTCAGGAGCGGTTTCTACTGGAGGCACTGGGCTGCTAGAGTCACCTCCTTCAGTTTCAATAAGTGCAATAACCTCTCCCACCTGCACCATATCATTTTCGTTAAATAGAACTTTTATCAGTTTACCGGCTACGGGCGAAGGAACTTCAGAATCTACCTTATCGGTAGCAATTTCTAAAATAATTTCATCTGCTTGAATCGTATCGCCAATATTTTTTACCCATTTTATTAGGGTAGCTTCGGCAACGCTTTCGCCCATTTTAGGAAGAGTTAACTGATATTCAGCCATATGTTTTGATAGGTTTGATGCAAAAATAAGCCTTTTTTATGAAGCGTAATCTTCTGTTAGTAACTTATAAATCATAAGCAAGGCATTGGCTGCCGAGCGTTCAATATTTTCTTTACGTTTGTAGCCAAACTCAAATCTGCGGCTAATTACTTTAGTTTTATTGGCTACGGCAATCCACACTGTACCCACAGGTTTTTCAGGCATACCACCATCTGGGCCCGCTATACCGCTTATAGAAACGGCGTAGTCTGTATGATATTTTGCTAAGGCCCCTTGTGCCATTTCTTCCACTACCTCAGCACTAACGGCACCATATGTTAATAAGGTTTGGTGATTTACCCCAAGCATACGCTCCTTAAGGTCGTAGGAATAGGCCACGGCACTTCCTTCGAAAACCGAACTACAACCAGCATGTTGGGTAAACTGATGTGCTAAAAACCCACCAGTACAACTCTCTGCTAATACTAGTTTTAGTTTACGGGCTTCCATAAAGTCTAAAATCACCTTCTCAAAAGGTAAATCAGCATCGGTAATAAAGTAGGGCCCTATTAACTTTTTAATTTGATTGGCAAGGCCTTGCACTTCTGTTTCTAGGCTTTTTTTATCCGTTCCCAAAGCTGTTAAACGTAAACGTACTTGCCCCAATTTTGGCAAATAGGCTAAGCTTATGTGGCTTGGTAAGTTGTTTTCTACTTCAGCAATACGTTCAGAAAGAAAGGATTCACCAATTCCTGCAGTTAACAAGGTATGGTGTACAATAGCTGGCAAATTGGCTTTTTGTTTAATGCGTGGTAAAATCTCTTCCTCCATCAGGTATTTCATCTCAAAAGGCACACCCGGCATGGATACGATGATGCAATTGTCTTGTTCAAACCACATGCCTGGTGCAGTACCATTTTTATTTTGCAACACTGTGCAGTTTTCGGGCACATCGGCCTGTGCTTTATTTATAGGTAATAAAGGGGCTTTAAATTTTTCAAAAAATGCTGTTACTCTTGTAAGGGTGTCTGCATCTTGTTTAAAACCAACATTAAAGTATTCAGCTAAAGTTTTCTTGGTAATATCGTCTTTGGTTGGGCCAAGGCCACCAGTAAGCAATACAATATCCACACGTGCAGATGCAGCTGTGAGAGCTTGCATAATGGCTTCTTTTTGATCGGAAATGGATGTAATTTGTTGTACACGTACACCAATTTCGCTCAATTTTTTGCCTATCCAAGCCGAGTTGGTATCCACTACCTGCCCTATCAGTATTTCATCGCCTATGGTTATAATCTCTGCTAACATATTAAAATTGGGTGAAGTAATCGCGTCGTTTGCTTAGTTTTAAATCTTGTAGAATGGAAGCTTTTACTCGTAAATCAACCGTATAACTTCTATAGGTTCCAAAAGGAATCCATCCGAACGATAAATCCCAACAATGGAGATCTCTATAAACTCCTACTTGAGTTAAACTTATTTTTTTCTGCTGAAAATCGTAACCAGAGGTGTAGGTAAGTTTCCATTTTGGCGTTACACTAAAATCGCCATTAAAATTAAAGGTATTTGTTTTATAAGACATTAAACCAACTTTAGAATAGTTAAAACTATAAGATGCTCTGAAAGTCCACGGAATGTTAAAATCTACAAAAGCATCAGAGTTACGGTTAATTTGGGCTAACTGTTCGTCTTGTTGGGGTGTTAGGCCTGCCAAGGTGTTTTTTTGAGGCTTCGGATGACTTTTACTTAAGCCAGATGAGTTTAAATTAAAATCGAGCGATAAGCCAAAATTAGATAAACGGGCTAATTTACCTTCAGAAATGCTGTATTTATTGATGCGTACACCAGCACTATTTAATTGATACGGATCTAGAATACCAAAGAAAGCTACACCTAATTTTTGCTTGAGTAATGAGGTTCTACCCGAAAAGTTAATGGTAGATAATTTAAAGGAGTCGACCGCAAAATTGTAATTTCCAGAAAAGCTAAGCCCCTGAACTATGGGTATTTTTTCACCTTTTCCAAGAGTATCTCTTTTGGTTTTCACTTTTGCCTCAATATTATTATCTACACTAAAACCAATTCCTGCCACCTTGCCACGGCTAGGGTAGCCATACACACCTTGCTCATATATCGAATACTGCGAAATCGCACCTTGGGTATTGCTTTGAACATCTTGATAATAACCAAATTGTGATGCACTAAAATCTGGGCGGTAGTTGAAACTTACAGATGGAGTTAACACGTGTCTAAGGGCCATTAAGCGTCCTTTTTTAAAATTTACTTGGCCGTAAAATTTAGTCGTCAGTCCAGAATTTAAACTATATTCATAAGATCGGCTAAAGCCCGATACGGTATCTATTAATACTTTATTTTCTGCCGAAGACCATTGTTTCCGAATAGTTTTTGTATACCAATTCTCGGTATAACTTACCCCCGAGTTTAAATTAAAGAACTTAAAAAGGTTTTGGGAAAAACTGATAGGAACCGTATGTTGAAAGCCATTACGAAGATTTTTTAGCGCACCCGATTTGAATAATAAATCTTCTTTGGTATCTAAGGTATTTGTTCCACGTAGGCTATAACCAAGATTTATCCGCTGGTACCATTTTTGATCGCCGGTTCTTGTTTTAGAATCAAATGGGCTAATGGTACTCATATTTAAACTAAAAGTAGGCAACTCTAAATACACCGTTTTTTGCTGCATATCTTGCCTATGACTTAAACTTGATGTAAAGTTAAACAAGCCATTGCCAAAAGTTTTTCCATAACTAATATTGGAAGAGAGTGTATTTCGAGTTAATTGATCGAAATTATACGTACCACCAGCTGCAGTATTGGTAAAATAGCTAGAAGTACCCGCATTTACCGAAGCAGTAAAAGTAGTACCCGGATTAGCCTCTGGTCGTTGTGTATGACTCCATTGTATATTAAAATCTTTAAATGGTTTATAGCCGGGAGTTCCTTCAATACCTGTACGGGTAGATGAATAACGTAGATTAAGATTACCATCAAACTTGTATCGTTTTTGGTAACGAGCAGCCATACTTAAATCATAAGAACCACGGCTATATAAGCTAGACCTTAATGTCATATCCCAATACTCATTTAGGCCAATATAATAACCAAAATCACGCATAAAAAAACCTCGGGTTGCATCTTCTCCAAAAGTTGGGAATAAAATACCTGAAGCTCTTCGGTTTGCTTTCGGGAAAAAACCGAATGGTATACCCACCGGAATTGGAATATCTTCAATTTGTAGATAGGATGGTCCGGTAACTATTTGTTTTTCAGTTACAATACCCCGAGTAATAAAAATTCCAAAGTGCGGATGATCTAAATTGCACGTACTATAAATACCATTTTTAAAAAAACCTTCGTCGAATTGATTTTTCTTGAATTGTTTGGCTTGCAAATAACCCCCATCTACCTCAGAAAAAACACCGTAGGATTTACCTTTTTTTGTATAAATATTAAATAATAAAGAATCGGTGGTGATTGGCTGATCGGCACCCTGTTTTAAAATTGGACGACCTCTATAGCGATTGGTTATTGGATCCAAAGCACCTTTTGCAAAAACGGAACTATTTTTTTGATCTAAACGGATGTAGTCGGCATCTAATTCAAAGTCGGTGTAATTCACCCGTGCTCTACCATAAAGGTAAATAATGCCATTTTTTTTATCAAAACGAATAGAATCTTCGGCTGTATACTTTACAGCAGCATCTAGTTTTGCCGATTTAGAATTTGTTTGTTTAATGGTATCAACCTGTACCGCAGGAAATTTAGTACTAGGTTTTTTTTGCGCAAAGAGAGTACGCATTGCCCCTAAATAGAAACAATTGAACAGAATAAATAGAAAAAGAGCTTTTTTTAATTTCAAATTAGCCGATGAATACTATTTTTGTAAATGTTCAACTCGAAAAATCGTTCAAAATTAATGAAAAATATCCCATTCATCAGACCGATTTCTGCTTTCTTAACGGTTTTAATACTTATGCCATTTATTTCCAGTGGCAAACCGCCTCTAACTTCGCCTTATCGCATAAAAACAATTGTAATAGATGCAGGCCATGGTGGGCAAGACGGAGCAACACACGGGGTAATTTCTAAAGAAAAAGATGTGGCCTTGATGACCGCTTTACGCCTGGGAAAAGTCATAGAAGAACAACTTAAGGACGTAAAGGTAGTATATACACGCACTACAGATGTTTTTGTACCCTTATACGAACGTATTGGTTTAGCTAATAGAGTAAAAGCCGATTTATTTATTTCTATACATTGCAACTCCATGCCTATATACAAGAAAACTATAATAACAGGTTATCATCGTAATAAAAAAGGTAAAAAAGTACCCACCTATTCTACCGTTAGCACCCAAAGTACCAGTACTAGCGGTGTAGAAACATTCGTTTCTGGTTTTGGGCGAATGGACGAGCAAGATATTGCATTAAGAGAAAACGCTTCTATTTTGCTAGAAAAGGATTACAAAGACAATTATGAAGGCTACGACCCAAAAGATCCGGAAAGTATCATCATGTTTTCCTTTTTAAAAAATAGTTTCAGAGAACAGAGCATTAAATTGGCTACTTTTATGCAAGATGAATATGCAAAAACGGGCCGTATTGATCGGGGTGTGAAAGAAAAAAGTTTGGCCGTATTAGCCAGAGCCGGTATGCCTGCATTATTAACCGAAATTGGCTTCATTTCTAATCCAGAAGAAGAAGCCTATATGAATTCTGAAACCGGACAACAAGAAATAGTGGATTGTTTATTTAAAGCAATTCAAACGTATAAGAAACAACTAGAAGTAGATTAAAAAGCTTAACTCAAAGATTTTGAAAATATCTAACGAAACAAAAGTAGGCATATTGGCCACGGTAGCCATTACTGTTTTAATATTGGGCTATAGCTTTTTAAAGGGTACCGATTTGTTTATGAGGGAAGATGAATTATATGCTGTTTATCCAAATATAGACGGGCTTACCGAATCTAAACCTGTATTGGTTAATGGTTTTAAAATTGGTAGGGTTTCTAAACTTACCTTAGCTCCAGATGGTAAAATTATTGCCGAATTTCAAATAAGCCCGGGCTACAATATTCCTAAAAATACTATTGCTCGTTTAGAAAGCACCGATTTATTAGGAGGAAAAGCCATTGTATTCGAATTGGGCACCAGTAAGGTCTTTGCTGCTGATGGCGACACCTTAACTGCCTTTATTCAAGAAGGATTTATGGATCAAGTGAAACCAATTCAAAAGAAAGCTGATCAAATTGCTAGCCGTTTAGATTCTATTCTAGAATCGGTTAACAATACCTTAAATCCTAAATTTCAGAAAAACTTCGACCGCAGTTTTGCTAGCATTGCCAATACGCTCGAAAATTTAGAACGTACCTCTAAAAAAGTAGATGGCCTAATGGATTCTGAAACTGCTAAAATATCTGGCATTTTATCTAACCTGCAATCTATTTCTACTAATTTTAAAAACAACAATCAGAAAATAAGTACCATAGTAGCCAATTTTGAGCAAATAAGCGACCAAACTGCCAAAGCTAACATCGGAGAAACTCTTATAAATGCCAACCAAGCTGTTAAAGATTTACAGCAAGTGATTTCTAAAATAAATGCCGGTGAAGGCAGTATTGGCTTATTAATAAACGATAAAAAGTTGTACGATAATTTAGCACAGTCTGCTGAAAATTTGGACAAGTTGATGATTGATTTAAAAGCCAATCCGAAGCGCTATGTACACTTCTCTGTATTTGGTGGCGGAAAAAAATAAGCTGAATTAAATAAAGAATGTTTCTCCTTCTATAGCCAATTGAGTAGCCTTAAAAACCGATTGTGCTTCCTCTAACAGCGGTGTTAAATCTTTGTATCGGGCAGAAAAGTGTCCAATCAGCAAACGCCTTACTCCTACTTTTGCAGCCAATGTACCTGCCTGTAATGCGGTAGTATGATAGGTTTCATTGGCCCTATCTATCATATCATGTAAAAAAGTACTCTCATGGTACAAAAGCTCTACCCCTTCTAATTGCTTTGCATAAGAACCATTGCAAAGTGTATCGGAGCAATAGGCAAAACTCTTTTTAGGTGGTGGCGGCAGGGTTAGCGAATCGGCCGTATGTACCATACCCGAGGCATCTGTATATGGGAAGCCTTTTTTAATTAAGGCTCTGTGCGCAATAGGAATATCCAAGGAAATCACCTTATCTTCTCTAAGTGTTGGCAGGGTTTGCTTGGTGGTAAACTTAAATCCCGTACAATGTATCCTATGATTTAAAATTATTGTTTCTACTACAACATCCGAATTATCTAAAATAATGGCAGGTGAATCACTGTGCGTAGATTTAAAAATAAGTGGAAAACGCAAGTGGGTAGCAGAATACTTAAAATGAAGTTGAAGCAATTCATCCAGTTCGGGAGGGCCAAAAAGTGTCAATGCTTTTGTTCTTCCCACTAAATGCATAGAAGATAATAAACCCATTAGCCCCAAATAATGGTCGCCATGCAAATGACTAATAAATATGGTATCTATTTTCGCAGCTTTTATTCCGAAACGCAACAATTGCTGTTGCGTGCCTTCGCCACAATCAATGAGGTAAATTTTTTCATTGATATTGAGTAGTTGAGCACTAGGATTTCTACCATGAATGGGTGTAGCCGAACTGCTTCCTAAAATAGTAAGCTCAAATTTCATGGTATAGTATGTAGCGCTTTTAGTTTATGCGCTTAATTGCGCTAAACTAGACTTAATATTTTCAAATATGCGGCCCGATACATCTGTTCCTTCAAAACGCTGAAAGGTATCGCCGGTAATTTGCTCAAATAACTCGATATAACGTTCAGATATGGCAGACACCCATTCAGCACTCATATGGGGTACTTGTTGTCCTTCTTTTCCTTGAAATCCGTTTTCGATGAGCCATTTACGAACAAATTCCTTAGAGAGCTGCCGCTGAGGTTCATTAGTTGCTTGGCGTTCAACATAGCCATCGGCATAAAAATACCGCGATGAATCGGGTGTATGAATTTCATCAATTAAGGTAATTACGCCATCGGCATCTTTACCAAATTCGTATTTCGTATCTACTAAAATTAGGCCTCTTTCTTTAGCCATATCAGTACCACGTTGGTAAAGTGCTCGGGTAAATTTTTCTAATTGGCTGTAATCTACCTCCGATACAATTCCTTGAGCTAAAATATCTTCTCTAGAAATATCTTCATCGTGCCCAACCGCGGCCTTAGTAGTTGGTGTAATAATGGGTTGTGGTAAAACATCATTTTCTTTCAAACCTTCGGGCAAGGTTACGCCACATACGCTGCGTTTACCAGCAGCATATTCCCGCCAAGCATGACCAGCTAAATAACCTCTAATAACCATTTCTACTTTAAATGGTGTACACATTTTGCCAATGGTTACCATGGGGTCAGGGCTAGCAATTACCCAATTGGGCAAAATATCTTCCGTGGCATTTAAAAATTTAGACGCAATTTGATTGAGCACTTGTCCTTTATAGGGTATAGCCTCGGGCAATACCACATCAAAGGCAGAAATACGATCGCTAACTACCATTACGAGCAAATTGTTAGCAATGGTGTACACATTTCTTACTTTACCTTTGTAAAAAGCTGTTTGTTTCGGAAAGTTGAAATGGGTTTCTTTTATTGCTTGCATGCTTATTTCTGTATATCGCCGTAGGCTTCTAAAATTCTTCTTACCAATTTGTGGCGTACCACATCTTCTCCACTCAAATAAATAATATCGATACCTTTTATTTCAGGTAAAATACGCAAGGCGGTATGTAAGCCCGATTGCTGAATTTTTGGCAAATCAACCTGTGTTACGTCTCCAGTAACAATAAATTTAGCCGTAGGCCCCATACGAGTTAAAAACATTTTCAACTGCAAATCGGTAGCATTTTGGGCTTCATCTAAAATTACAAAGCAATTGTCGAGTGTGCGCCCACGCATAAATGCCAATGGCGCAATTTCTATGGTTCTATTTTCTAAATACAATTTAAGCTTTTCAGCCGGAATCATATCGTCTAGTGCATCGTATAAGGGTCTCAAATACGGATCTATTTTTTCTTTTAAATCACCAGGCAAAAAACCTAAATTTTCACCTGCTTCTACTGCCGGCCGGGTTAAAATAATGCGCTTAATTTCTTTATTTTTTAGAGATCGTACAGCTAAAGCTACAGCTGTATAGGTTTTTCCTGTACCGGCAGGGCCAATGGCAAAAATTACATCGTTTGTAGCAATACTCTCTACCATGCGGCGTTGATTAGCAGTACGGGCTTTTACCACAATACCATTAGGGCCAAACACAATGGGTTCAGAGCCGTTTATTTTTTCTGTTGGTTTTTCGGTATCAGGCAAAGTGTTGGGAGCTCCTAAAATATGTACTATATCGTTGGGTGTAAGCGATTGGTATTGCTCAATGTGCTTTAAGATTTCGATAAACTTAGCTTGAAAAAGATGTAACTCCGTTTCATCGCCTAAAACTTTTAGTTCAGTACCTCTAGCCACAATTTTCAATTTCGGGAACTGTTTTTTTAAGGCTTCGAAGTTTTCGTTGTTGGCACCCCACACTATTATGGGGTTTACATGCTCTAGGATTTGGGTAAATTCGTTCAAGTGAAAATGATTGTTATTTGCTTTTAAAAATACGTTTTTTTATGCGATAAAAAATTGAATATTTGTATGCGGATTTCCGCTAGCAAATATAAGCACAAAAAGGATTTTTTTTAAATGGCAATAATTACGTTAACTACCGATCTGGGATCTAAAGATTTTTACCAGGCAGCCCTAAAAGGTAGCATTGTAACGCTATTGCCTACCGTTAATATTGTAGATATTACGCACGATATTTCTGCTTTCAATATTCCACATGCCGCTTTTGTGCTTAAAAATGCCTTTCATTATTTTCCGCAAGAGACCGTTCACTTAATTGGAATAGATTCGGTATACCACGAGCGCACCCGCTACCTAGCTATGCGTTATAAGGGACATTATTTTGTGGGCTCTGATAATGGTATTTTTTCACTCCTTTTCGATTCAGAGCCAGAGGAAATAGTAGAAATTAATATTATGCAAGATTTAAAATATCTGCATTTTCCACTTTCAGATATTTTTTCAAAAGCTGCTTGCCATTTAGCTAATGGTGGTAAACTTTCGGATATTGGCCTGCCGATGAGTCAATTAGAACAACGCCTTACCTTACAACCGGTTATTAATGACGATGTAATACGGGGGGCTGTTATTTATATTGATTCGTTCCAAAATGTAATTACAAATATCACCAAAGATATTTTTACTCGGTACCAAAAAAAGCGAAATTTCAATTTATATTTCCGTAGAAACGAATCTATAAACACACTTAGTTGGCATTATAACGAAGTTCCGGAAGGAGAAAAATTGTGTTTATTTGGTATAAGTAATCACTTAGAAATTGCTATAAATAAAGGAAATGCAAGCGGTTTGCTCGGCCTGGGTTTGGGCGATATTGTACGTATAGAATTCTCAAAATGATTACCCGAATAGTTAAACTCAATTTTCAGTCTGGCAAAGTTTCCGAATTCTTAGAAATTTTCAATCAAAATAAACAGCTATTGGCAAAAAGTGATGGTTGTAATAGTTTGGAAATTTTTAAATGCACCAGTGATACCGATACGTATTTTACCATTAGCACCTGGAGCAGCGATATTCATTTAGAACGCTACCGTCAATCCGAAATTTTTAGAGAAATTTGGTCGAAGGTTAAACCACTTTTTAAAAACAAAGCCGAGGCTTGGACTTTAAACACCATAAATTGATATGAAACTTATCACTTATTTATTTCTCACATTTTTACTACTATGCGGTTCTTTTTGTGCGGTTTATTGGCAAAATGATATTCCGCTAGCTGAATTAAAAGACACCTATGCCCCTGCTCCATCAAAATTTATACAAATAAACGATGTATTGGTACACTACCGCGATGAAGGAAATCGGGCCGATACCACACCAATTTTATTGATACACGGCACTGCAGCCAGTTTACATACCTGGGAGGCATGGGTAAAAGAATTAAAACAAACACATCGGGTAATTAGCATGGATTTACCTGCTTACGGCCTAACTGGACCCAATAAAACTGGCGATTATTCTCAAGAATATTATGCCCAATTCATTCATACTTTTTTGAAAAAATTAGATGTTAAAAAATGCATTTTAGGGGGCAATTCTTTAGGAGGTGCCATTGCTTGGCGGTACGCACTTAATTATCCAACCGAAGTCTCTAAATTGATATTGATAGATGCTGCTGGCTACCCCATGGAATCGAAATCGGTACCTGTGGCATTTCAATTAGCCGGGATGCCTGTATTAAAAAATCTTTTTAAATATGTTACACCTAGGTTTATTGTTGAAAAAAGCATAGAAAACGTGTATGCCGACAAAACAAAAGTTGAGCCAGAATTAGTAGATCGGTACTTTAATTTGGCATTACGAGCTGGAAACCGTCAAGCTTTCATAGAGCGCATGTCAACATTTAAAACGTTATTAAACGATTCCACTTATCTCCAAATAAAAAACATAAAAACTCCAACTCTTATACTCTGGGGCGATAAAGATTTATTAATTCCAGTTACTGTGGCTAAGAACTTTCATGCAGATTTACCCAACGACACACTTGTGGTACTTAAAAACCTTGGCCATACCCCAATGGAAGAAAATCCCAAACAATCTTTACAAGTGCTTACCAACTTTTTAGGTAAAAAATAAGCCAAGCTACCACGTATACATACTAAGATAAAACGGCTTTTTTTGCCTATTTTTACGACTAATTTCGTAACCACCTAATGGCCAAATCAACATTAAATAGCGGAAATACCCAAGCCGAAGAACTTCCAAAAACCAAAATAACCAAACAGAGTATTCGAAACATTTCCGAACTCCTTCGCTATCTAAAACCCTATCGCGTTAAGTTTGCCTTTGGTATGTTGTTTTTATTACTTTCTAGCCTAACAGGGTTAGCATTTCCATCTTTATTAGGTGCCATGATTGATGCCGCACAAGGCAAGCAAAAATTGAGCTTTATACCTGCAAACATAAATACCATTGGCATTGTTTGTTTTTGCATCTTATTTATTCAATCGTTTGTATCCTTTTTCAGAATACGTTTATTTGTTGAAGTTGCCGAAAGAGCGTTAGCCGATATCCGTAGAGATACCTATTTTCGATTGATTACATTGCCCATGAATTTCTTTGCTAACCGCAGAGTGGGCGAATTGAATAGCCGCATATCGTCCGATTTATCACAAATTCAGGATACCTTAACCACTACCCTAGCCGAACTTTTTAGACAAATTGTTCTGCTTATAGGAGGAATTTCGCTCTTGGTAGTCGTATCGCCAAAACTAACGCTACTCAACCTAACCATCTTACCCATTTTAGTTGTAGCGGCAGTAGTATTTGGACGATTTATACGTAAAGTGTCCAGAGCTGCACAAGATCAGTTAGCCGAATCTAATACCGTGGTACAAGAAACCTTACAAGGAATTTCCAATGTAAAAGCATTTGTAAATGAAGCCTACGAGGCCACCCGCTACGAAAATAATTTAAAAAAGGTAGTAAAAATTGCCCTAAAAGGAGCTACCTATCGTGGAGCCTTCGCCTCTTTTGTAATTTTCTGTTTATTCGGAGCTATAGTTGCTGTTATTTGGTACGGCTCGGTACTGGTTGCTGGCGGAGAACTTTCTGTAGGTAGCTTAACCACCTTCATTTTATATGCCATTTTTGTAGGTGCGGCCATGGGTAGTTTTCCGGAACTATACGCCAACGTACAAAAAGCCGTGGGTGCTAGTGAACGGGTGTTAGAAATTTTGCATGAAGAAAACGAAGCGATTTCTATAAATACCGATGAAAATAAAGTAAAACAAGTCATTAAAGGTGATTTACGCTTTAACAAGGTTTCTTTCACCTATCCTTCTCGACCTGAAATGCCTGTTCTAAAAGAACTGAGTTTTAGTGCCAAAGCAGGTCAAAAAATTGCTATTGTAGGGCCAAGTGGGGCTGGAAAATCGACTTTGGCTTCTCTTATTTTGCGTTTTCATGAAGTTAACGAAGGTGAAATTTTATTTGATGAAAAACCATCTACCCACTTCAGCTTAACAGATATTCGTAATCAAGTAGCCATTGTGCCCCAAGATGTGTTGTTATTTGGGGGCAGCATTTTAGAAAACATTGCCTACGGTAAACTTAGCGCTAGCAACGAGGAAGTTATTAAAGCGGCTAAACGAGCCAATGCTCATGAATTCATTACCAGTTTTCCCGAAGGTTACGATACCTTAGTAGGCGAACGAGGTATTAAACTTTCGGGTGGGCAACGCCAGCGTATTGCCATTGCTAGAGCCTTATTAAAAGACCCTGCTATTCTTATTTTAGACGAGGCTACCTCATCGCTTGACTCCGAGTCGGAACGCTTAGTGCAAGAAGCTTTAGAGGAATTGATGAAAAACAGAACCTCTATTATCATTGCTCACCGTTTAGCTACCATTCGCGAAGCAGACAGTATTTTGGTGTTAGAAAATGGAACCATTTTAGAAAGTGGAACCCACCAAGAATTGATGCAAAAAGAAGGTGGTTTATACCGCTACCTCAGTCAATTACAATTTGAGAGTTAAAAAGGCGTTAAACAGTAAAAAACTGTTTTATGTCGGATATCTCCTTTAATGGCCTAGGCTCTTTAGTATTGTGCATTATTACTGCCAGTTTATTTGGCATTTTATTGTTCTGCTTATTTATTAGGCACATTTTGCTTACCTGCGAAAGTAGGCTAGTACAAATGAAAACCAATTGCGTGTTTATTGGCGCTTGCCTCTTCCCTTTTTCGTGTGCGGCTTTAGGAATTGTGTTATTAATTTTCGCTCAATTTAGCAACGAAACCAATATTCTTATCGATCGATATATTTCGTGGATAACACTTTTAGCCTCTTTTTTAATCGGCATTATTTACCTAAGCCTACAACTCAAAAAAGAAAAAGCTTAACTTACTTGATGCACCAATAAACCAGAAGGAAACTTCGGCTCAAACCAGGTAGATTTAGGAGGCATCACCTCACCAGCATCGGCTACCCTAAACAATTCTTCTATGCTAGTGGGGTACAATGTAAACAACACATCACACACGCCATCATCAACTTTTTTCACCAAGTCTTCTATCGGTGTAAGTCCACCAGCAAAACTTAAACGAATATCTGTTGTTGAGTCCGAAATTTGTAAAATCGAATCTAAAATATCGTTTTGTACTATAGATACATCTAAATTATCCACAGGATTCTCACTATCAAGTACTTTCTTACTTACCAATTCGTACCAGTTTCCGGCAATATATAAACCAAAATAACGGGGTTTAGATGGAGCAAAATTGGCATTACTTGGTAAAAGTGTGCACGTAAATTTTTCCGAAATCTTTTCTAAAAATTGAGAAATTTTCAATTTTCCTAAATCTTTAACCAAACGATGAAATTCGAAAACACGAAGCTGGTCGGCATCCATGTATACCGAGCTGAAAAAATTATACTCTTCGTTACCACGATGCTTTAAATTATATTTTCTTCGTTCAATACCATAAGAAGATGCGGCGGCAGCACGATGGTGTCCATCAGCAATATAGGTTGCAGAGAGTTCCGCAAAGCGATTAATAATGCGTTTTAGAAGGACCTCATCGGTAATTTTCCAGATACTGTGTTGAGCAGTATCTAACTTAAAATGTAATAAGGAATCGGTTTTTACAATATTGGCTAAGATATCGGCCAAGATAGCATCCAATGGATACGTAATAAGCACCGGATTGGCATCCATGCCGGTATGTTGAAGATAATCTACTAAATATTGTTCCCTATCGGCCCGGGTTAGCTCATGTTTTTTTACGGTATTGTTTAGATAATCGTCAATAGCCGTTAAGGTCCAAAAACCGGTTTGTGTGAATCCATAATGACTTACCCTATACACATAAATGGCTTCTTTTTCGTCTTTTTGTAATATACCTTTATCTAAAAAATCATCGAAATTTTCGTTGATTTTTTTATACGTCAATTCTGTTTTGGATCCCATTAAAAATCGATTTTCGACTTTAGGAACCAACATGTTCACAAAAGAATAGGGATTGGTATCGCGGATAGTTTTGGCATCAGCTAATACTAAATTTTCTACAGGTATGACCACTTGCGCTACCAAAGATTGGCTAGGATGAATTCCTTTAAATGCTTTGATTGTAGGCATAGAATGGTGGGTTAATTACTGGTTGAAATGATCAATAATTAATTGTGCCAATTCGGTTCCGATACGCTCCTGGGCTTCGTTGGTAGAAGCACCAATATGGGGGCTAAGAGAAATTTTAGGGTGACTTAACAAATCCTGACGAGGAGTAGGTTCGTTATCAAACACGTCTAAACCAGCAAAGGCTAATTTACCTGAGTCTAAAGCGGCTAATAAAGCGGTTTCATCAACTGTTCCGCCTCTTGAGCAATTCACTAAAGCTGCACCATTTTTCATGTGGGCAAATTCGGTAGCACCTAAAATAGGTTTATCGCTAAACGGAACGTGTAAGCTGATAAAATCCGATTCTGCAATAAGCGTTTCTAAAGTCACGCTTTTTACAGGCAAATTGACTTCTATACTTCCTGAAAAAACAAGCGGCAAGGTTTCTGGTATAGGTGAAAAATCGTAGGCCAACACATCCATACCTAAGCCCAAGGCAATTTTAGCGGTTTCTTTACCTATTCGGCCAAAACCTATAATACCGATAGTTTTTCCACGCAATTCTATGCCTTTGGCATAGGCCTTTTTTAAGTCGTTAAACTGGGTTGCACCGGTGCTAGGCATAGCCCGGTTGGCATCTTGTAAAAAACGAACGCCGGTAAATAAATGAGCAAAAACCAATTCGGCAACCGACAAAGAAGAAGCAGCAGGGGTGTTTACCACAGCAATGCCTTTACTTCGGGCATAATCTACATCAATATTATCCATGCCTACACCGCCCCTACCTATCAATTTTAAATTGGGGCAAGCATCTATTAATTCTTTGCGCACCTTGGTGGCACTACGCACCGTTAAAGCATCGTAGTTTTGTAATGCGGCTGCTAATTGTTCTTGCGGAACAGTTTGCGTATCAACTACAAAACCGGCTTTTTCTAAAATTGCTTTCCCTATAGGGTCAATGCCATCGTTGGCTAATAATTTAAACATATAGTGTGTTAAGCGTTTTTTTCGGCGAATTCTTGCATGGTATCTATTAAGAAATGGACACTAGATATTGGCAAGGCATTGTACATAGAAGCTCTAAAGCCCCCTACACTACGATGTCCTTTAATTCCTATAATGTCGCGATCTTCTGCAAATTTTAAAAAGTCTTTTTCAAGCTCTGGATTTTCCATCACAAAGCAGATATTCATATTCGAGCGATCTTCCACTGCACAGGTTCCTTTAAACAAGGGATTACGATCAATTTCAGCGTATAATGCACGGGCTTTGGCCAAATTTTCTTGCGCAATGGCGGCTACACCACCCTTGGCTTTTAACCATTTCAGGTTTAACATCGATACGTAAATCGAAAATACCGGTGGCGTATTGTACATGGATTCGCCTTCGATATGAATTTTATAATCCAACATCGACGGAATTTTACGGTCAATTTTTCCTAAAATTTCATCTTTTACAATAACCAAGGTTACGCCTGCTGGGCCCATATTTTTTTGCGCTCCGGCATAAATTAAACCGAAATCGGCTACGTTTATTTCGCGGCTAAAAATATCCGAAGACATGTCGCAAACCATCGGAATGGACGATTTTGGGAATTGGTGCATTTCGGTTCCGTAAATGGTATTGTTAGAGGTACAGTGAAAATAAGCTGTATCTTTCGGAATTTCGTAGTCTTTGGGAATAAAGGTGTAATTGGCATCTTTTGAAGAGGCAATTACGTTTATTTCACCAAATAATTTGCCTTCTTTAATGGCTTTATTGGCCCAAACACCGGTATCGGTATAGGCTGCCTTTTTCCCATCGCCCAATAAATTCATGGGCACCATAGAAAACTGTAGACTGGCGCCACCTTGTAAAAATATTACTGAATAGCCTTCGGGCACGTTCAATAAAGTACGAACCAAACGTTCGGTTTCTACCACTACAGCTTCGAACTCGGGCGTACGGTGCGATATTTCTAGAATTGATAATCCAGTATGATCAAACTCCAATACGGCTTGAGCGGCTTGTTTAAAAACTTCTTGAGGTAAAATGCAGGGACCTGCTCCAAAATTGTATTTCATAGATATAATTATGTGTAAACAATAGAATGTTTTACAACGTTTTTAATTTTTGTATCATCAACTCCGGGTTTTCTGCAGCAAATACCGCATTACCAGCAACCAATACATCGGCTCCGGCAGCTACTAGCTTAGCAATATTTTCCGAACCCACACCTCCATCTACTTCAATTAAAAGTGTTGGGTTTAAACTAGATGCCATTGTTCTTATTTTCTGAACCTTTTGAACACTATTCTCAATAAACTTTTGCCCGCCAAATCCGGGGTTTACCGACATGACTAAAACCAAATCTAAGTCGGCTAAAATATCTTCTAAAACAGAAACGGGTGTATGCGGATTGATGGCCACGCCTGCTTTGCAACCCAATGCCTTAATGGCTTGTACAGTGCGATGCAAATGGGTGCAGGCTTCGAAATGCACAGTAATTACAGCGGCTCCAGCTTGTTTAAATTCGGCCAAATACCTATCCGGATCTACGATCATTAAATGTACATCTAATGGTTTTTTGGCATGCTTGGCGATGGCTTTTAGCACCGGGAAACCGAAAGAAATATTAGGTACAAACACCCCGTCCATAATATCAATGTGTAACCAATCGGCTTGACTGCGGTTTAGCATCTCTACATCACGTTGCAAATTGGCAAAATCGGCAGAAAGTACCGAGGGGGCGATGAGGTGTTTCATGCATCAAATATAAGGATTCTGATATAAAAAAAAGCCCCACCGAAAATTCGGAGGGGCTTTTAGCAATTAGTTTAAAATTATGCTCCTTGTTCTTCCGGTTTTGGCGGACGAGGCAATAAAGCTTTACGAGACAATTTCAGTTTTCCTTGTTTGTCAAGTTCTAACAATTTAACGGTTACCATATCGCCAACATTAAAGATGCCGTCCATGGTTTCGTAACGTTGCCAATCAATTTCAGAAATGTGTAATAAACCATCTTTACCTGGCATAATTTCTACAAAAGCACCAAATGGCATAATAGTTTTAACTTTTCCTTCGTAGGTGGCACCAACTTCTGGTTTCGCAGCAATGGCATTGATACGGCCAACAGCAGCATCAATGGCAGCTTTATTATCAGCAAAAATTTCCACGATACCTTGATTATCTACTTCTTCAATAGAGATGTTAGCACCCGTTTCGCGTTGCATTTCTTGAATAATTTTACCACCTGGCCCAATTACTGCTCCAATAAATTCTTTATCAATTTTAAGGGTTACAATACGTGGTGCGTGTGGTTTGTAATCTTCACGAGAAGTAGCAATAGTTTTCTTCATCTCGTTTAAGATGTGTAAACGGGCCTCTTTTGCTTGTTCTAAAGCAGCTGATAATACTTCCCATTTCAAACCATTGATTTTTAAGTCCATTTGGCAAGCCACAATACCTTTTTCGGTACCAGTTACTTTAAAGTCCATATCGCCTAAGTGATCTTCATCACCCAAAATATCGCTCAAAATGGCATATTTACCTGTTTTTTCGTCGGTAATTAAACCCATGGCAATACCAGAAACTGGTGCTTTAATAAGAATACCAGCATCCATAAGAGCCAAAGTACCGGCACAAACAGTTGCCATAGAAGAGGATCCGTTTGATTCTAAAATATCAGAAACAATACGAATGGTATATGGATTTTCATTAGGTAACACTTGTCTTAAGGAGCGCATAGCCAAGTTTCCGTGGCCAATTTCGCGACGTCCTGCACCTCTATTTGGGCGAACTTCACCAGTTGAGAAACCAGGGAAATTGTAGTGTAATAAGAATTTGTTGTATCCGTTGATGAAAGCACCATCAATCATTTGCTCATCCGATTTTGACCCTAAGGTTACCGAAGTTAATGCTTGGGTTTCGCCACGGGTAAACACCGCCGAACCGTGAGCAGCAGGTAAATAACCTACTTCGCTCCAAATTGGGCGTACAGTACGTGAATCACGACCATCTAAACGCATGCCTTCGTCTAACACTAGGTTACGAACGGCATCGTATTGTACATCGTGGAAATATTTTTTAGCCAAGAACTTGGTAACATCGTCTAAACCTTCGCCTAAAGAAGCAATAAATGCTTTTTCAATCTCCGAAAATTTCTCAGAACGTTCGTTTTTAGCAGAAGCTGATTTAGCTATGGCATATACTTTATCGTACGTATCGGCAAAAGCACGTTCACGTAATTCAGGGTTGCTGTTTTCGTGAGAATACACACGCTTGGTAGTTTTACCAACCATTTCGGCTAGTTCACGTTGTGCTTGTACCTGAATTTTAATGGCTTTGTGTGCAAATTCAATGGCTTCTACCATTTCGGCTTCCGAAATTTCTTTACACTCACCCTCTACCATGCCAATATCGTTGTATGAACCGGCTACGATAAATTCTAGTGTTGCACGTTCTAAATCGCTCATTAATGGGTTAATAACTAATTTACCATCAATTTTAGCTACACGTACTTCAGAAATAGGTCCATTAAAAGGAATATCTGAAACAGCTAGGGCTGCTGATGCGGCTAAACCAGCCAAAGCATCGGGCATAATATCTTTATCGGCAGAGATCAAAGAGATCATTACTTGCGTATCTGCGTGATAATCTTCTGGGAACATAGGGCGCAATGCACGATCTACCAAACGAGAAATTAATACTTCGTAATCTGATAAACGGGCCTCACGGCGTAAAAAACCACCTGGTATACGACCAGTTGCGGCATATTTTTCTTGATAATCTACAGAAAGTGGTAAGAAATCTACCCCTTCTTTTGCAGTTTGCGACGAAACTACCGTTGCTAAAAGCATGGTATCGCCCATTTTTACGACTACCGAACCATCGGCTTGTTTGGCTAATTTGCCAGTTTCAATTTCGATCATGCGGCCGTCGCCAATGTCGAATGTTTTTTTAATTGGATTCATGTTGTTTTAATTGTGCTATACTTTTCCTCTTTTGAGCATAGCGATATGTAGTTTTTGTTTGTTACAAATCAAAAAAAGCCACCCCCTAATGAGATGGCTTTTCGCTTAGGGTTAAGAATTACTTAATAATATCTCTTAACTCCAATGCTTTAATAATGGCACGATACCTGTTGATATCTTTTTTGTATAAATAAGCCAAAATTGCTCTACGCTTACCTACCAATTTTTGTAGGGACAATTGTGTAGAAAAATCTTTTTTGTTGGTTTTTAAATGACCGGTTAAGTGCGCAATACGTGCTGTAAATAAAGCTACTTGACCTTCGGCTGTACCTGTATCGGTGGCACTTTTACCGTGTTTAGCAAAAATTTTTGCTTTGAATTCATTACTTAAATACATTCTTGAATAATATTAAAGCGTTAAAAATTTAATTAGTTGCCGCAAAGGTAGGGTTTAGCTTTGGTTTATACAAGCAATTTTAGCTTAAATCTGGTTGATAAAAATATTTAGCATCTTTGTTAGATGAGTGAACAGCCTTTGTACAGCAGCTTTACAAGCGAATTTAAAGTACGTCCCGACGATATTGACATGTTTAACCACGTACACAACAGCACTTATTTTGATTACGTGTTGGCTGCCCGCTACGAGCAAATGGAGCGCTTTTACGGCATGTCCATGGAGGAATTTATGGCAAAAGGCTATGGTTGGGTAGTTCGTACCGCTTTTGTAGACTACAAGCGCCCACTGGGCCTTAGCGACGAATTCACCGTAAAAACGGGTATAGAAACAATTAACAACAAAGGTTGTAAAGTGAAATTTGAGATTGTAAACAAAAAAACGAACAAAATAAGCTGCGATGGCTGGTTCGATTATGTGATGATTGATCTCAAAACGGGTACGGGCATGCGCATTACCGAAGAAATGATTGCTAAATATTCTATTTAAAGCTGCTTGCTTTATAGTACTACCTCTAACAACTCCGTATAAAAATCTTGCACGCTACGTCCGGTAGCCCGCACTTGCTGCGGAATAATACTATTTTCTGATTGACCAGGCACTGTATTAATTTCTATGAAGTAGAAATTTCCGCTACCTTCTTCTAAAATATAATCGATACGCACTACGCCCCTACAATTAAGTTTATTGTAAACAGATCTCACTACCGCTTCAACCCTAACCTTTTCTTCTTCTGTCATACGGCCGGGGGTAATTTCTTCGGAAACACCTGGTGTATATTTGGCTTCAAAATCAAAGAACTCTTTTGAAGAAATGATTTCGGTAGTAGGCAGCACTTGAATACCGTTTTTACCAAGATACACTCCAATGGTAAACTCTCTACCTTTAATAAACTCTTCTACCAATACTTGCGTATCTTCTTTAAAAGCAGCTGTAAGGGCTTGGGGCAATGCTGCTGTGGCATTCACTTTGCTCATACCAATACTACTACCACCATTATTTGGTTTTACAAAATAGGGCAACTTTAAACTTTGCTCGATAATAGTAGCATTTTCTGGCTTATCGGCAAAAAATTGGCACGAATTAGCCACATATAAATCAGGGATATCGGACACAATGGCTTTTGTATAACCCTTATTCATACTAATAGCAGAGGTAAGAGCATCGCAACTGGTATAGGGAATGTTTAGCATATCAAAATAGCCTTGTAGCTTACCATCTTCGCCTGGCGAACCGTGTAAACCCACAAATACTGCATCAAAAAGAACTTTTTTGCCTGCTATTAATAAACTAAAATCATTTTTATCAACCTCAATTACTTGTCCATTGGCCTCATAATACCACGATTTAAAACTAATGATAATTTTATAAACCTCAAACTTAGAAGCATCTAAATTCTGCTCAATTTGGGCGGCACTTTTTAAGGAAATAACAGATTCGCCAGTGAATCCTCCGGTAATAAGGGCAATGGTTTTCTTCATATGTTCAAATATAAGGTAAAATTGCGAAGCTATTTAGCAAGATTAAACTTCCTATTTCCTTATTTTTCGATTAAATTTGAAATCAAATTAGCGTATACTAAAAAACACATGGGCAATTTCTTCGGCTATTTAACCACCAAAACGTTTCGTACTAATTTATACTGGGCCTTAGCTGTGTTTGTTGCTTTTCTGCTCATTACCTTTTATAGCTTACGTTTTTACACCCACCACGGCGAAGGTGTTGCGGTACCTAAATTAAAAGGATTACCTATTGAAAGTGCCATACAGGTTTTAGAATCGAAAGGCTTTAGATACCAAATAGATTCGGTATACCAGCCCAACCAGGCTGCTGGTATTGTTATTGAACAAGATCCGGACCCAAATACCAATGTAAAATTCAATAGAACCATTTATTTAACGGTAATAACCCGCCTATCGCCCATTGTGCGCTTTCCCGATGTAAGTAATAAAACCTATTTAGAAGCCGAGGCTACCTTGAGTAATTTCGGGTTAAAAGTGGGCGATACCACCTATGTTTCGGATGTAGCCAAAGATGTTGTAATCCAATTTTTATTTAGAGGCAGAGCGCTACAAGCTGGCGACGAAATTCCGAAAGGTTCTGTCGTAAATTTAGTGCTTGGCGATGGCTTAGGTGCTAGTGAGGTTGATATTCCGGATTTGGTTGGCTTAACCCTCGGCGAAGCCCGAATGGCATTATCGGGTTCTTCATTAAAGATAGGTATAATCAGCTTCCAAGGTTCTTCAAGAGATACTATCAACTTAAAAATTAGTAAACAAAGTCCAGCTCTTAGCGATTCGTTAAGCAAAGTTCCCATTGGCAGTCGTGTTGATTTAGTTCTCGGAGGTAATTAATGAACAGGATTTCTGCAAGCGAATTACACGCAAAACTAATAGCGGGGCAAACTCCTATTTTGCTTGATGTACGAGAGGAATTAGAGTTTCACACCTTTAATATTGGTGGAGAAAACATTCCTTTGGGTCACTTAATACAGGGTATAGACGACCTAGAAATTGATCTGGAAGAAGAAATTGTAGTGATTTGCCAACGAGGCATACGAAGTTTAACGGCTTGCAGTGTTTTGGAGGCAGCCGGATTTAAAAATGTACTTAATTTACATGACGGCCTATTGGGCTGGCAAAAACATGTTCAACGCAGCTAATATATGAGCAAAAAAACAAGCAAAATGAAATTGAGTATAAAGCTAGTGCTAACTTTTGGTGCATTCATTCTCTTTATTGGAGGCATAACCACTGGTAAATATGTTTGGAGATTTATTGGTGGCAACGTAACAGATAAAGCCGCTTACCTATATATTCCTACCGGATCGAGCTATACTGACCTACTAGATATCATAAAAAAACAAGAACTATTAAGAGACACGGCCAGCTTTACATGGGCTGCCGAGAAAATGAACTTCGGTAAAAAAATTAAACCCGGTAAATACCGTCTATCAGCGGGCATGAGCAACCGACGCTTAATTAATATGTTAAAATCGGGTAACCAAGAACCCGTTACCTTGTATTTTCAAAACATCCGATTAAAAGAAAACTTTGTGGTCATGGTTTCAAAAAAACTAGAAGCCGATAGTAATTCTTTAAGTACACTGCTCAATTCTGCAGAATTTGTAGATGCCTATGGTTTTACCCCCGATAACGTGTACACCGTTTTTATCCCAAATAGTTATGAATTTTATTGGAATACCGATGCAAAGACGTTTTTTACGAAAATGTTTGAGAATTACCAACAATTCTGGAACGAAGAACGTTTGGCAAAAGCCAAAAAACTAAATCTGACTACCGCTGAAGTAAGTATTTTAGCCTCTATTGTAGATTCAGAAGCATTAGTTGATCGTGAAATGCCCATAATTGCCGGCTTGTATTTAAATAGATTAAATAAGGGAATAAAATTAGAGGCCGACCCCACCGTTATTTTTGCCAACACTGATTTTACCATACGCCGTGTATTGAACAAACATTTGCGTAAAGATTCTCCGTACAACACCTATATACACACCGGTTTACCTCCGGGGCCTATTACTATGCCAAGTATTGCCGCTATTGATGCTGTTTTAAATCCAAAAACGCACAACTATATTTACATGTGTGCCAAAGAAGATTTCTCTGGAACGCATAATTTTGCCAGTAATTTAGGCGACCACCTGGCTAATGCCAAACGATTTCAGCAGGCCCTTAACGACAGAAATATAAAGAAATAATGCTCATCCATTCTACCAAAATACGAGTACGCTACGGCGAAACAGACCAAATGGGCTATATGTACTACGGCAACTACGCTCAATTTTACGAGGTAGGGCGTGTAGAATTACTCCGTAGCCTAGGCATGACTTACGAATCTATGGAGGCCTCGGGCATTATGATGCCTGTATTAGATCTTAAATGCAAATACATTAAACCCGCATTGTACGACCAAGAAATAACCGTAAAAGTGATTATTGAAAAAATGCCGGGCATACGAATTCACTTCAACTATGAGTTATATAATGAGCAAGAAGAGCTCATTAATGTAGGTGAAACTACTCTTGTTTTCGTTGACATGGTAAAAAATAAGCCCTGTCTTCCCTCTGAAGAATTTTTGAACAAAGTAAAGCCGTTTTTTAATTAATGAACGCTATACACCGTTGGCTTTTGCGATTTAAACCTTACTTCCTTTTTATAGAATGGACGAAGGTTGTGATGTTGCCTGGCTTTAAGCCATTGCCTTTGTATACGGTTGCGGGGTTTTTCTTTAAAGAGTTGGGGAAAGAATCGCTGGTAAATAAAGCATCTTCTTTGGCCTATACGTTTATGCTGGCTATTTTTCCAGGAATCATTTTTTTATTTACGCTTATACCCTACATACCTATTTCAGATTTCCAAGAGCAGCTTCTTAGTTTAATGCAAATGGTATTGCCTAAAAACGCATTCTTAGCCGTACAAACAACCCTCGAAGATATTATACGCAACCAAAATGCAAAATTACTTTCATTTGGTTTCTTTTTAGCCTTGTTTTTTTCTACCAATGGCGTACACAAACTCATGATAGCCTTTAACAAAGCCTCATTGGTAAACGAAAACAGATCGTGGTGGAAACAGCGTATCGTAGCTACTATCCTTACCTTTATGATAGTTTTTGCCCTCATTTTCGGGCTAGGTGTTATTGCCTTCGGCGAATACTTAGCTGGCTTAATGCGTACCAAATTGGGTATAAACAGATATTTCTTAATTTTAGTGGTAGAATTAGCCCGATGGACTACGCTTACTGGACTCTATTTTATGACCATTTCTATGGTTTATAAATACGGTCCGGCTACCCGCAAAAAATGGAAATTTTTTAGCCCCGGATCTTGGCTAGCTACCGTATTAGCCATACTAACATTTGTAGGTTTCGCTTATTACATCAACAATTTCAGTACCTACAATAAACTATATGGCTCCATTGGTACACTCATTGTTATGATGATTTGGATGTACATCAATTCGCTTATTATTCTTATTGGGTTTGAATTAAATGCCAGTATAGAACTTTCTAAAAGAAGTTTACGTTTGGTAAAACCCCAGTTATTACGTTTCAGAAAAAACCTGGGCTTAAAGAATCAACCCAAATAATTCTACAGCATGCTGAAAAAGTAAAATATATTTTCAATTTGGTACAATTTTACCAAACGCTAAGTAGTTATATGAGATATAATCTAAAACAAAATAACCATGGATGCCATTAAATCTCCCAACACCAGGTACCAAAAAAAACTTAGAAGTTTACGTTTAAAAGAATTAAGAGTGTTGTTAAAATTCACCCAGAAAGACATGGCCAAAATTTTAAACATTACACAAGTAGGCTATTTTAGAATGGAAAATGGCGATAATGACATTACCGTTGATAAAATCCAGTGTCTTTCTAAAGAATTTGGCTTGTCTCCTACTTGGTTAGTTTGTGGTATCGGTTCTATGTTTGAGCCGAAAATTAAAACTCAAAAAATTTACAACGACTACCTTATCGATGAAATAGGGCTTGAAATTAAACGAAAAGAACTGGCCTAAAAACTCTGAATCTTGTCATAAAATATTCAAATTCTAACTTAAATTATATTGGATAAAAAAAGACTGGTTATACTTGCAGGTGTATGACCAGCACTCAATTTATTCAACAAGAAATTGCCGAATTAAGGCAACAGTTAGTAAACCATCCGGTTTACAAGAGAATTAACTCTAGGAACGATTTACGCATATTTATGCAGCACCATGTATTTGCTGTATGGGATTTCATGTCGCTTTTAAAAGCATTGCAATCCAATCTTACCTGTGTAAAAAGTCCTTGGCTGCCCGTAGGTTCTCCAGCTACCCGCTTTTTAATTAATGAAATTGTGGTAGGCGAAGAAAGCGATATTGACCAAGATGGTAATCACATTAGTCATTTTGAACTTTATTTAAATGCGATGCAGCAAGCCGGTGCTGAAACCTCAGCAATAAACCGTCTGATTGAATATATTATAAATGGTTTATCTATAACAGAAGCACTAAATCAATTAGATATTGATGAAAGTATTAAAAACTTTGTACGCTACACCTTTAGGGTAATTGAAGAAAATAAATCCCACGTGCAAGCTGCAGTATTTACTTTTGGTCGCGAAGATTTAATTCCAGATATGTTTATTGCTTTGGTACAAGACATCAATATCAAAACTGATAACGAAGCGGCAATTTTTCAGTATTATTTAGAACGTCATATAGAAGTTGACGGCGACCACCACAGTCATTTAGCTATAGCTATGACCGAGAATTTAATTGCTGCCGATGAAGGTAAAAAAGCAGAAGCTTTAGAAGCCGTTAAACTCGGATTAATGTACAGAATTGGCCTGTGGGATGGTGTTATGCTTGCATTAGAAAAACAAGCTGAACTTGCCTAATCTATTTACGTATATTTAAAATAAAAAATATGCCTTCATTCGATATTGTGAGTAAAGTAGATGGCCAAACCCTAGATAACGCCATTAATACTGCCAAAAAGGAAATCTTAAATCGCTATGATTTTAATGGGTCAAACAGCACCGTAGAATTAGACAAAAAGACCAATATGGTGCTCATTGTTACCGAAGACGATATGCGGTTAAAAGCCATTCAAGATGCAATTATTTCTAGAATGGTAAAACAGCAAATCGATCCGGCTTGCCTAGATATGGGAAAAGAGCACTATGCATCGGGCAATATGATTCGTAAAGAAATTAAAATTAAAGAAGGAATAGATAAAGAAACTGCCAAAAAATTGGTAAAAAACATAAAAGATAGTGGCATAAAAGTGCAAGCTTCTATTATGGATGACCAATTGCGTGTACAAGGCAAGAAATTAGATGATTTACAGGCGGTAATTTCTCTTTGCCGTAGCCAAGATTTTGGACAACCCCTGCAGTTTATTAATATGCGGAACTAAACCGTTTTGACATCTTTGGCATCGAAACCATCGATGTCTGAGATATAGCCATTGCTCACCAAGAAATCGAATAAAGGTTTTGCTTCCGGAGAAACCGGCATGTTCTGGGTCGTAATAATTTGATTATTGGTTTTATCTAAATACGGATAGGCGTACAATTTTACATTTTTACTAAACAAATCACTCACATAAGCCAATAATTCATCGGTGTAATTTTCGCCATACTCCTCGGCAGTAAAAATGTGTTTTAAATTAGAAATATTGGTAGAAATACCCACACTATGAGGACTACATCGGCTTAAATACTGTGCTAATTTATGATTACGGGTATAATTAGAAACAATTACATAATTACCGGTAGCACATAAAGCCTCTGCCCTACTTGCAAAAGCAACTAAATCTGCAGCACTTACCTCTTTAGAGCTGTCTAACAGATTGGTCATTAACACTTCTATTAAGACGATTACCTGCTCATCTTTTACATTTTGAGAACGTTTAAATTGAGCTACGGCAGTATTTAACAATTCGAAATTGGGATTAGACTTTTGCCCAAATTTGGTACGTAAAATCATCACATCCTTTTTGTACAACACGTCTTTGCTTTGGCAAGCTTCGGCATTTGGATTAAAAATAGCTGCACTAGAAAATCCTTTAGCAATTAAATATAAGTTCACCAAGCGGTCATCAGCATCTTTAAAAGCTGGGCCATGTAGGCTTACCATATCAATTTCTACCGATCCTTGAGCCAAATTATCGGCCAAAGACTCGGTCATAATTTGAATATCTTGATGGTGAAAATACGCAGCATACACCAAATTTACACCCAATACACCCAGTACGTGTTGTTGCAAGCTAGCATCGCTATCTAACAAGCGCACGTGAAAAACAATATCGTTGGCAGGCCCATTAGGTTCTGTTTGAAAACGGAGGCCTAACCAACCATGCGGATCGTTACTTTTACTAAAATTTAAGGTAGTTACCGTATCGGCAAAGGCAAAAAAAGTTTTAGTGGCATATTCAGGGCCATTTAAACGCTCGGTTAAAAGTTCAAACTCGTGGCTAAGCATCTTGTCTAATCTAGATTTGCTTACATAACGACCATTTTCTTCGCTACCGTAAATAGAATTACTAAACACCATATCATAGGCCGACATGGTTTTTGCGATGGTTCCGGATGCGGCACCAGCCGTGAAAAAATTACGAGCTACCTCTTGCCCTGCACCAATTTCGGCGAAAGTTCCGTAAATATTCGGATCGAGGTTAATTTTTAATGCTTTACGCTTTGTTTCTAGTAATTCACGGGCCATAGCTCAAAAATAACCATCCCAAGCCGTATTTTAAAATATTTTACCGGGATTAAGTATTCCCTGAGGATCAAAAACCTGTTTAATATGGCGCATGAGGTTTAAATGCACTTCCGAGAATTTGAGATGCATATATTCTTTTTGCACCAAGCCAATGCCATGCTCTCCAGAAAGTGTTCCGCCTAAAGAAACTGTTAATTCAAAAATCTCGGCTATACCCTTTTTTAACTTATGCTGCCAATCTTCATCGCTCATGTTGCCTTTTATAATATTCACATGTAAGTTTCCATCGCCAGCATGTCCATAACAAATAGATTCGAAACCATAAACAAGACCAATACGTTTAATTCCTGCTATCAATTGAGGCAAAGCCGCTCGGGGAACTACCGTATCTTCTTCTTTATACACCGAATTTGCTTTTACCGAAACGGCCATGGTTCTGCGCATACGCCACAGTTCTTCTTTCTGCGAAGTAGTGTCGGCAAAAAGAACTTCTAAACAGTGGTACTGTTCTAAAACAGCATTCAGTTGTTCGCCCGTTTCATACAAAGCATCTAAAAAAGGTCCATCAAGTTCAATTAATAAAAGCGCAGCAACTTGGTCTTTTAAATCAAATACTACTCCATCATTTTTCATCACCCACTCCACTCCTTTGCGCTCCATAAACTCCACAGCCGAGGGCGTAATACCTGCTCTAAAAATAGCAGAAACCGCTTCACAAGCATGTTCATTTGATGTAAAAGAAGCTAACAACAACACGTTTTGGGCAGGTTTTGGAATCAGTTTTACTACTATTTCGGTCACAATGCCTAAAGTACCTTCTGAGCCAATAAACAATTGAGTAAGGTTATAGCCCGAGGCAAATTTGAGCGTATTGGCACCGGTCCATATAATTTCTCCTGTAGGCAATACCACTTTTAAATTCAAAATATACTCTCTAATAGTGCCGTATTTTACCACTCTTGGGCCACCACTGCCATGAGCTACGTTGCCTCCTAAAAAGCAGGAGCCTTTGCTTGAAGGATCTACTGGGTAATACAAACCCTTTTCCTCAACCGCATTCATAAACACTTCGGTTATTACCCCCGATTGCGCTGTGGCTTGTAAATTTTGTTCATCAATCTCTAAAATGGAATTAAAACGCTCCATAGATAACAGCAACCCACCGTAAATGGGCAAAGCAGCTCCACTCAGGCCCGTTCCGGCACCTCGTGGAGTGAGCGGCACATTATACTGGTTACACCATTTAAGCACTTGAGAAATCTCCTCGGCGGTCTGCGGTTTTACCACCACCTCGGGAAAATAGGTTAAATCCTCCGTTTCATCTTGGGCATAAGGGGCCAATTCAGACTGTTGAGTAAGCACAAAGGCTTCGCCCATTAAATTATTTAGCTGGCTTATAAATTCTGAAGTAACTGGACTATAGCTCAGACTCATGCGGTATGTATTAAATTCACTTCTGCATAGGCTACTTCACCAGCTAAAGGCGGATGGGCTTTCCGTATGCTAACTTCTACACGAGTTAAGGCAGGAAAAGTACTAATCACCCTATTGAGTATATGCTGAGCAGGTGTTTCAATTAATTTACTGGTTTTCTGCATTTCCTCTTTGGCAATAGCAAACAATAGTTCGTAATTAAGGGTATCGGCTAATTGATCAATAGCCGAATTGGTTGCAGATACATTTACCACTATATCAACATAAAAAACGCCACCAATTTGCTGCTCTTCCGGATAGTAGCCGTGGTAGGCATAAAATCGAACATCTCGTAAAGCAACTGTTTTTAGTACCGAACTCATTCAACAAAAATAGACGAATAGAGATAATTATTCGTTTTTTTGAGATATAAAATTCGCTTTTACCTATTTTTGATAAACGGAAACTATTCAACCTGAAAAAATGCATACCCCCTCCTCAAAAAAAGATTTGTTTGAAGCACCCGATTATTATATAGTAGATGACTTACTGAACGATGAACAACGCTTGATTCGCGATAGTGTGCGCAGCTGGGTGAAAAAAGAACTAAGCCCTATTATAGAGGAATTTGCTCAGAAGGCAGAGTTCCCGAAACATTTAATCAAAGGCTTAGGCGAAATTGGTGTATTCGGTCCAACTATTCCGGTTGAATACGGCGGAGCTGGCTTAGATTATATTTCCTATGGTTTAATGATGCAGGAATTGGAACGTGGCGATTCAGGCATTCGCTCTACCGCTTCCGTACAGGGCTCATTGGTCATGTACCCCATTTACGCTTTTGGATCGGAGGAACAGCGGAAAAAGTATTTACCAAAATTAGCCACCGGCGAATGGATGGGCTGTTTTGGCTTAACTGAACCTGATTTTGGCTCCAACCCTGCGGGGATGGTTACGCACTTTACGGATGCCGGCGACCACGTAATTTTAAATGGCGCTAAATTGTGGATTTCCAATGCTCCTTTTGCCGATATTGCTGTAGTATGGGCCAAAAACGAACAAGGCGACATTAAAGGTTTAATTGTTGAGCGTGGCATGGAAGGTTTTTCAACGCCCGAAACACATAATAAATGGAGTTTACGAGCATCGGCTACCGGCGAATTGGTGTTTGATAATGTTAAAGTGCCCAAAGAAAATATATTACCGAATGTAAAAGGCTTAAAAGGCCCTTTAAGTTGCTTAAACCAAGCCCGTTTTGGCATAGCCTGGGGTGCATTAGGTGCCGCTATGGATTGTTATGATACAGCTTTGCGTTATTCTAAAGAACGCATACAATTTGGTAAACCTATTGGTGGATTTCAATTGCAACAAAAGAAATTGGCCGAAATGATTACAGAAATAACCAAGAGCCAACTTTTAAATTGGCGATTGGGAGTACTTAAAAATGAAGCTAAAGCCACACCTGCTCAAATATCAATGGCAAAACGCAATGGTGTAGAAACGGCTTTAATAATTGCCCGTGAAGCCCGACAGATGCTAGGCGGCATGGGTATTAGCGGCGAATTTCCCATTATGCGCCACATGATGAATCTAGAATCGGTGGTTACGTATGAAGGCACACACGATATTCACTTATTAATTACCGGCATGGATATTACTGGAATTAATGCGTTTGAATAATTAGGCTGAATACACCGCCTTAATGGGTTCTCTCAAATTGTATCGAGAAACCATAACTTCTCCATATGCCCCAGCAGTACGTATAGCTATTAAATCGCCACGTTGAGACTCTGGAAGTTCAACCTCCTTGCCAAAGGTATCGGTGCTTTCACAAATTGGTCCCACCACATCGTAGTTTACAGTAGATTTGTCGTCTATTCGGCTTAAATTCTCAATTTTATGATAAGCTTGGTACAATGCCGGACGCATCAATTCGGTCATACCCGCATCTAAAATCATGAAATTCTTTTTCAATCCCTTTTTGATATACAACACTCGGCTAATTAAGGTCCCGCAGGCAGCAACTAAAGAGCGACCCAATTCGAAATGCACTTCTTGCCCTTTTTTTCGCTCCAAAAACTGATCAAAAATGGTAAAATATGCTTCAAAATCAACTATAGGCTGTTCATCGGGATGGTAATAATCTACACCTAAGCCGCCACCCACATTTAACACACGCAAGTTAAAACCACGATCGGCAAACCAGGTATTAAACTCGTTTACTTTTAAACAAAGGCTTTTAAATACATCTAAATCTTTCACCTGTGAACCAACATGAAAATGAATACCAATTAATTCTAGATTGGGCGATTGTTTCAATACCTCAATACAATCGTTTAATTCCCAAGCATTTACGCCAAACTTATTTTCTTCTAAACCCGTAGTAATATATTGATGGGTTTTAGCATCCACGTTGGGATTTATGCGAATAGCAATTCGAGCGGTTTTATGTTGGCTTGCTGCCAATTCGTTAATAATACGCAACTCTTCCACCGATTCTACATTGAAGCAGAAAATATCGTGTTGTAAAGCGTTAAGAATTTCTTTGTCTGTTTTACCAACGCCTGCAAATACAATTTCATTAGGGTTAAATCCAGTTTTTATCGCTTTCATAACCTCATTTCCACTTACACAATCGGCACCAAAATAGTGCTGATGAATGGCAGCTAAAATAGGCTCATTGAAATTTGCTTTCAATGCATAATGTACCTTAAAATGGTGTGCATCTGCCGCTTGTTTACAGGCTTTTAAGGTAGCTTGCAACAAACGCATATCGTAGTAATAGCATGGGCTTTCTGCCGCTATTAATTGACTGATAATTTCGTGGCTAAAGGTGTTCATACTACTCAAATAAGCGATTATGGAGTGAACGAAGCGCTTCTGTTTTATCGGCAGTTTTTACCAATAAAGATACGTTGTAATTACTTCCTCCGTAAGAAATCATTCGGATTGGAATGTGTTTTAGCGCCTCAAATACCCGAGCGGCATAGCCGTGTTTATCAGCTCCGAAATCGCCAACCACACAGATAATAGTTTGATCTTTATCCAACTCAACGGTGCCGAATTTGTCTAACTCTTTTAAAATATCGTCTAAATTTCGAGTATCATCGATGGTTAACGAAACTGCCACCTCCGAGGTGGTAATCATATCAATCGGTGTTTTAAAACGTTCGAAGATTTCAAAAACTCTACGCAAAAAACCATAGGCCAATAGCATGCGGCTCGATTGTATCTTAATAGCCGTAATGCCGTCTTTGGCAGCAATTGATTTTATTTTTCCAGGTTCGCTAAATGCACTTATAAGGGTACCAGGGGCTTCAGGCTCCATGGTATTGAGCAAACGAACGGGTATTTTGTATTTCTGAGCGGGGAAAACGCTCTGCGGATGCAGTATTTTTGCGCCAAAATAAGCTAACTCTGCTGCTTCATCGAAAGATAAATTAGCAATGGGTTTGGTTCCCTTTACAATACGGGGATCGTTGTTGTGCATCCCATCAATATCGGTCCAAATTTGCACTTCTTCTGAACGAATAGCGGCTCCAATTAAAGAAGCCGTATAATCACTTCCTCCCCTACGTAAATTATCTATTTGGCCATAGGCGTTGCGACAAATATAGCCTTGAGTAATGTATAAATTGGTTTCTTGAGTCAGTAGTGGTGTAATATGCTCGGTAATAAAATCAACCATGGGCTCATGATCTTCATCTACCTTCATAAAATCTAGGGCGGGTAATAATACCGAGTGTACACCAATTTCCTTAAGGTAATAATGAAATAAGGTGGTAGATATCAATTCACCCTGAGCCAAAATAATTTTCTCTTCGGTAGCAGTAAATAAATCATTAGCTATCGATTCTAATAATCCGAAGTGGTAATCGAGCGTATTTTTCCCATTGTTTAAACCCTGCTCGGTAGCAAATAGTTTGGCAATAAACTGATTGTATTCTGCACGTAATTTTTCGATAGCGGTTACAGCATTATTTTTATCGCCTGCTTCAAAAAAAGAGACAATTTCTACCAATTTATTCGTAGTACCCGATACGGCAGATAATACCACCAGCCGAGGTGTTTCGGGGCAGATAATAGCCAACAGTTTTTTCATGCGTTCGGGACTACCTACCGATGTACCGCCAAACTTGAGAACCTTCATCATTTAATTATTAAAATGCAGCAAATTGATTTATAAGTATTGCTTTAAGGCGCTAAAAATAGAGAAAATTGCCTTAACTTTGGATGATGATTGAAATAAAATTCGGTACCGACGGCTGGAGGGCCATTATTGCAGAAGATTTTACCGTAGAAAATGTAAAACGAGTAGCCTATGCTACCGCTTTATGGTTACGTAAACATTATCAAGAACCTTCGTCTGTGGTAGGTAACGATTGCCGCTTTGCTGGCAAGCTTTTTGCTGATACCACGGCATGTGTATTGGCATCACAGGGTATAAAGGTTTATAGAAGCGATAATACCTTCGTTTCTACCCCCATGGTATCTTTAGGAACGGTTAAATTACAAGCAGATGCAGGCATTATTATAACCGCATCGCACAACCCGGCCGAATACAATGGCTATAAAATTAAAGCAAGTTACGGCGGTCCGGCAACCCCAGCCATGATTGATGAAGTCGAAGCTTTAATTCCCGATAGCTTGAATCTGCAACTAAAATCAATTGAAGAATATAGCAAAGAAGGACTCATCAGTTTTGTGGATTTAGAAAGCATGTATTGCGATGAAATTGAAGCTAACTTTGATATGGAAGCCATTCGAAACTGCGGTATGAACTGGGCCTACGATGCCATGTACGGTGCCGGACAAAACGTAATGCGTAGAATTTTACCCAATGCCAACTTTTTGCACTGTGAACACAATCCAGGATTCGACGGACAAGCACCAGAACCTATACACCGTAATTTAACCGAATTCTCAGAAGTAATTAAACTTTCCGAAGGCGAAATTGCCTCGGGTTTAGCAACTGATGGCGATGCCGACCGTATTGGTTTGTATGATGAAAATGGAAATTTTGTAGATTCTCACCATATTTTACTTCTACTTATACATTACCTAAGCAAGGTTAAAAACCTACAAGGAGAAGTGTATACTACGTTTTCGTGTACCAATAAAATTCAAAAACTATGCGATGCCCATGGCATAAACAATACCATTACCAAAATAGGCTTTAAATACATTTGCGATTTGATGGTAAACTCGGGAAAACCATTTTTAACCGGTGGCGAAGAATCGGGTGGTATTGCCATAGCAGGCCACATACCCGAACGGGATGGCATTTGGATGGGCTTAACCATTTGGGAATGTATGGCCAAGACTGGTAAAAGCCTTACCGAACTCATTGAAGAGATTTACAGCCTCGTGGGTACATTTGCTTTTGAACGCTACGATTTACACTTAACCGAAGAGTTAAAACAAGCCATTATTCAGAAATGTGAAAACCGAGCTTTCACGCAGTTTGATTCGTATAAAGTGATTAAAACCGAAGATGTAGATGGATTTAAATTCCACTTTGATGAAAACTCTTGGGTTATGATTCGCCCTTCGGGAACAGAACCGGTTTTACGGGTATATTCAGAAGCGCCAACATCAGCCGATGCTTTTGCCATTTTGGATGCCACAAAATCTACCCTATTAGCTTAACATGAAAAAATTAGTTCTACTTTTTAGTGCAATTAGCTTTCTTATAGCGTGCAGCAACGAACCCAAAAAATTGCCCATATTAGGTGAAAGAAGCACTAAAGACACCCTTATAAATGGCAAAGTGCTTACAGATACGGTGTATCAAACCATTGCGCCATTTCGCTACTACAACCAAGATAGCGTACTTATTAGCAATACAGATTACGACGGTAGTATTTACGTAGCCGATTTCTTTTTTACTACCTGCAACTCCATTTGCCCTATTATGCACCGCAACATGCTCACGGTATTGGAAAAATATAAGGGCAACACACAGGTAAAATTTCTTTCGCACAGCATAGATACCAAATATGATTTACCAAGCAGATTAAAAAAATATGCTGATAAATTAGGTATTAAAGGCAATCAATGGCAATTTGTGCATGGTTCTCGAGATTCTATTTATGATATTTCGGCTAAAAACTACTTAGTATCTGCCTATGCTGATGGCACTGCCCCGCAAGGTTTGGTACACCAAGGTTGGTTCGTTTTAATTGATAAAGAAAAACGCATTCGGGGTGCTTACGATGGTACTAAAACAGATCAAGTAGCGCAATTAAAGAGCGATATGGATTTACTTTTGCAAGAATATGAGCAAAAATAAGTTCGCTATTTTCTGTATTCTGAGCACTACAGGCATCTTTTTCTATGCCTGCCAATCGGAAGAGGAAATTACCTATGCACGCTACTACACCGCTGGTAAGCAACTTTATGAAAAGAAATGTGAAAACTGCCATGGCCATGATGGTGCCGGATTGGCTATGCTCTACCCACCTTTAACAGATTCTACGTTTTTAAAACAAAATAAAGAAAAATTAGCTTGCTACATTAAAAACGGATTGCAAGGCCCAATACTAGTTTCAGGTAAAAATTACGAAGGCATAATGCCGGCTCAGGCTACACTAAGCGACATTGAAATTGCCGAAATTATCACGTATATAACCAATAGCTTTGGCAATAAGCAAGGCTTTTACCCATACCAGCAGGTACGTGACGATCTGCAAAAGTGTCGCAATTAAATTATCTTATCTTTGTAGCTGCAAGCCGTTCTATCGCCGCGATTTATCGGGGAGGAAAGTCCGGGCAACACAGAGCATTCTGCTTCCTAACGGGAAGGATTCCGATGCAAATCGGGAGCCGGAAAGTGCCACAGAAAACAAACTACCCTTCGGGGAAAAGGTGAAAACGTGAGGTAAGAGCTCACGGCCTTCTCGAGTGATCGAGATTGCGGTAAACCCCAGGAGTTGAAAGACCAAATAGGCTAACGTATGTAGGGCTGCTCGTCCGATGTTAGTGGGTAGGTCGATAGATCCCAATGGCGACATTGGGACTAGATAAATGATAGAAATCCCGATTTATCGGGATACAGAACCCGGCTTACAGGCTTGCTTTTTTTGATTACAACCTCCACAGCATATATTCTTCTGCAAACAAAGCAGACAGTAAGTTCCAGAAATTATTGGATTATAAAACGGCTGGCCATACCCAATAAGAGCAAGAAGCCAAACACATCAGTAAATGTGGTGATGATAATTGATGAGGCCACCGCAGGATCAATACCCACTCGTTTTAGCACCAATGGAATAGCAGAACCAGCTACTCCGGCAATAATGAGGTTACCGGTCATGGCTAAGAAAACAACTAAACCTAGCAAAGGATTTAAATCGTAAAAATAAGCGAAGACAAATACAATGGCACCAATAACCGCTCCATTAATTAGCCCAACCGTAAATTCTTTCAATACCGTTCTATAAGCCTGATTATCTGTTAAATCATTTAAGGAGATACGACGAACAGTTACAGCCAGGGCTTGCGTAGCTGCATTACCGCCCATACCGGCAATCATGGTCATATAACCTGCAATAATGCCCAGCTGTGCAATAGTACCATGGAAATATCGAATTACCGATGCAGCTAAAAAGGCAGTTCCCAAGTTTAGTACCAACCACGGGAGTCTACTTTTTACAGCTTCTCTCCAATTACCAGCAAGTTCCTCATCTTCAGAAACCCCTGAAATTTTTAAGATATCCTCCGTATTCTCTTCTTCCAATACATCAATAACATCATCAAAGGTAATTCTACCTAACAAATGCATCTCCTCATCTACAACCGGAATACTGGTTAAATTATACTGAGAAATTAATTTAGCAACCTCCTCCTGATCGGTATCGGCCAATACGTACACAAAATCAACCTGAATAAGTTCGGCAACTTTAATACTGTTTTTAGACTTAATAATATCTTTTAACGATACGATGCCCAAAAGCACATTATCGTCGTCAATTACATTAATGGTATAAAACTCCTCCATCTCCTCCGATTGACGAATAACCTCATCTAGTGCTTCTTTTTTACTCGATTTACCATTGAGTTTAAGCACCTGGGTATTCATGATACCTCCGGCGGTATCTTCGGCATAGGTTAGGAGATTACGAATGGTAGAGGCATCTTCCTCATCCAATTCTAATAAAATTTCGTTTTGTTGCTCCTCGGGTAACTGACTAATGATGTCGGTAGCATCATCATAATCCAATTCCTCTACAATTTCGGAGCGTTTTTCTGGATTTAAGTTTTCAAGAATTCTTTCCGGGTGACTTTCGGCATCCATCTCCGACAATACATCAGAAGCAAGATCGGAAGGCAAAATATTGATGATGCGATCTCTAGAATCCTGCGGAAGACTCTCTAAAATAATGGCAATTTCGGAAGCATGATACTCCTTTAATAGTTCTTTTAATACGGCATCATCAGCTTCTAATGCCTCTTTAATGCGCATTAAATCCGTTTTATCCAGTTCAAAAGATTGCATGTTGCTAATTTACGCTTTTAGCTGAAATTATGGCGTTTAGCGAACTATTATTTTACCAATATAATATAGACGATGCAGAAATTAAATTGCTACATGGAGGCACTGACCGAGCATATGGTATTGCATTTGCGCTTATGCAAGAGGTTAAATTGCCCATGCAAAGTATTTTAAAAAGCAATACTAGAGGAAAGCTAGTATCAGGTACCTGCGAAAAATTGATCGAATTTCTGATTCGTTGTGGCAACATAAGTTTTACAGAACGCCCAGCTGAAACCATGAAACTAAGTGCGCTACTAAATTACTCCTGTTATTTGTTCGAAGAATTTAATTTAAATGAAGATGTAGCCGATTTTTTATCAAATACCTATACAGATTGGTATTTACCACAATCGGGTGAGGCAGTTTAATTGAAAATTTGTAAATTGTGGGCTAAAATCCATTACGATGAAAAAAACTTTAACCATAGCTTTACTTTTACTGGCTATAACGCAAGTAAATGCCCAACAAAAAATCACCGAAGGAATTGTAGTTTATAACCTAAGCTGGAATGTTCCAGCACAGGCCCAAGCAATGGCCGCCAGCCTACCTACCGAAGTTCAGGTGTATTTTAAAGGCGATTCAAGTAGCATGAAAATGGAATCGCAATTTTTTAGCATGCAAAGTATATTAAATACTAAAAAAGAGTACGAACGCTTGTTGCTAGATATTCCGATGATAAGCAAAAAGTATTCGGTTGTTTTTACGCCTGCCGATCAGGAAATAGAAGCCGATAAGTATCCACAAATGAGTTTAAAACCCAGTACAGAAAGCAAAATACTTAACGGCTATAAAGCCTTTAAATTTGAAGTTTCTGAAGGTAAAACCAATACTAAATTTGATGTTTGGTTTACTAAAGATATAGAGGTAGTAGCCAATCCTTTGAGTCGTTTTTATGAGCCATCTTATGGTTTTCCAGTAGAATTTATAAGTTTTCAAAACGGCTTTTCGGTAAAAGCATCTGTAAAAGAAATTCAAAAAACAAGTGTTCCGGCAGGTGTATTTTCTGCTAGCAAAGACTACGAAGATTTTACCTATGGCCAGTTGGAGCAAATGAGAAGACGATTCTAAGCAAGCGAAACAGCTGCTATGCTCAAACATTTCGAAACGCTTATCCGATTTTATTGCTTTTGGTTGATCTTTTTCTTTTTAGATCGACTCGTATTTGTTTTATACTATACCCAGAAGTTTAAAGGGCTGGCGTTAAGCGAACAAATTGGTCCTTTTTACCATGGCCTACGCCTCGATATGTCTATGGCAGGCTATATCAGTTTACTACCCCTACTCTTTTATATACTCCTTTGGTTTTTACCAACTATCCCCCTAAAAGCAATTGCATTACGTAGATATACTTATGTTTTTATTGTATTATTTTCTATGGGCAGTATTGCCAATCTCTTATTATACAATGAATGGGGCACTAAAGTAAATTACAGGGCGCTAGAATTTGCTTTAGACTCACCGGGCGAAGCCTTAGCTTCTAGCCTATCATCGCCTATTTTATTGGCCGCTATGTTACTTCTAGCATTAATTGGTGGGAGTATAGCACTAAGCCGTACATTCATTTCCTTTAGTATGCCGGCAAGTAATCAAACTGCTTGGAAAAAAGGATTAACCGCTTTTGGATTAGTTTCTATACTTTTTTTAGTAATCAGAGGGGGCTGGCAATTAACGCCCATTAACCAAAGCATGTCGTATTTTTCTCAAAAACCCGTGGTAAATCATGCCTCGGTTAATACCTTTTGGAACCTCATGCACGACATCAGCAAGAATATGAACAAACAAGAAAACCCATATCGCTATTTACCTGAAAACACGGCTAAAGAACTAGTAAAAGAACTGTATCGAACTGAGGATGGCAGCACTATGCCTATACTTAATACCACAAAACCCAATGTAGTGCTCATTATTATGGAAAGCTTTACCGCCGATTTGGTAAAAAACCTAGGCGGATTAAGCAATACCGCACCAGAGCTAGAAAGGTTAAGTAAAGAGGGCGTTTCTTTTAGTCATATTTACGCTTCTGGCGACCGTACGGACAAAGGCCTAATTGCTATTTTAAGCGGGTTTCCTTCGCAAGCCATTCGCAGTATAATTAAAGAAGAAAGCAAACAAGAAAAGTTACCTGCACTTTCGCAAACCCTAAAAAATAAAGGCTATGCTACCTCTTTTTACTACGGTGGCGAAAGCGAATTTTTTGGCATGAAGTCTTTTTTATTGTTTCATCAATATGAGCAAGTAACAGACAAAGAAGCCTTTCAATCGGAAGATATGAACTCTAAATGGGGTGCTTACGATGAAAAAATATTCGAAAAACAATTGGCCGATTTAAAAAATACCAAACAGCCATTTTTCTCCACACTACTTACACTTACCAACCACGAACCATTCGAATTACCAGGCAAGCCAAAATTTCCGGGAAATGACGTGAAAGAAAAATTTAAAAGCACCGCCTATTATGCCGATTCGTGTTTAGGTGCCTATATTGCCCAAGCAAAAAAGCAAAGCTGGTACAAAAATACCTTGTTTATTTTAGTGGCCGATCATGGCCATCGCCTACCCTTAGATACCTACGAAAACTGGCACCCCAACCGCTACCGCATTCCCTTGATGTTTTTTGGCGATGTATTAAAACCCGAAGTCAAGGGCTTGGTAGTAAACAAATACGGCGGTCAAACGGATATTGCACGCACCCTATTCACGCAACTAGAATTAAATGCTTCGCCCTATGTTTGGAGCAAGGATTTATTAAATACCGGTAGTAAAGATTTTAGTTTTTACGATTGGGATAATGGTTTTGGCGTGGCAACACCTAGCCAAACCATTTCTTTCGATAATGTGGGCAAAACTATGAGTTACCAAAAAGATACTACAAAAACAAAAGAAACGAAACGATTAGAAAAAATAGGAAAAGCTTATTTGCAAGAGGTTTATACTAGCTATTTAGCTTTTTAACAGCTTTGTATTAATAATTCGGCCACCCGTTGATCGGTTTCGAAGGTTAGTTCTTTTGGCTGAAGTTCTGAAATAGCTTTCCACCGAAAGGCTTGTTTTACTGGTCCTTCATCATGAAAATCATATGGACTTTCTTTAATTGGAACGGCTAATGGTTCCAATGCTTTAACCACATAATACACACTTATTACCTGGCTTTCGTTAAAAACCGATTTAATGAAAAAATCGGTAGTGTAAAAATGAGAAACTATCTCAATGGGCAATGCGCATTCTTCACTGAATTCTCTAGAAAGTGCTTCTAACAAGCCTTCTCCATATTCTAAACCACCGCCAGGAAACTTGCTAAACCGAAAACCATCCTCTTCCTCATCGCTAATAAGCACCCTGTTGTGGGCATCCATCAATAAGCCATACACTCGTACGTTAAAAGGATAATTCATACTTAATCGAAGTGTTTTTGGTTTTTAACCACCCTATCCACGGTCCAAACGATATCTTTTTGTTGTGCTTCGCCCCTCACCTTACAGTTTTCCATACGGCAATAATGGCAACACTGCGGAATGCAGGGATCGGTATGAATAAAAAATTCAGTATCCTCAAAAATATGATTATTTACTAAGGAGTCTATGGCAGATACTTGTTCGTGGGCTTGGTTTAAATCGAAATAATACGGTAGCGTAATGTGACAATCTATATGCAAATCACTGCCGTATTGTTGGGTACGCAGGTTATGTATATCAATCCAAGCGCTTTGTCTATTGGCTTGCACCACGGCAATAATAGCTTCTACCTTAGTAAGATCAGATTCATCCATTAAGCCACCAACCGATTTACGCACCAAGCGATAGCCGCTATAGCACACGTAACAACCTAGTGCCATAGAAAGCAGGCTATCAAGTACATATATTCTTGTAAATGAAATAAGAATTAAGCCTACCACTAAACCGGCACTACTCACCGCATCGGTGAGCAAATGCTTTCCATCGGCTTGCAGCGTTATAGAATTTAGTTTTTTGCCAGAATTGATGAGATATAGCCCTAAGAAGAGATTTATTAATCCTGTAGCACCAATAATAAGGGCACCCTCACTAATATTCGTAATGGCGTGTGGATAAAAAATAGCATAAATAGCTTTGAAAAGTATTAAAAGACCGGCCATGGAAATGAGTGATCCTTCTACAAACACAGCGAAGAATTCTACCTTTCCGTGCCCATAAGGATGATTTAAATCTCTAGGCTGACTAGATAGGTAAATGCTATAAAAAGCAAAAGCACTAGCCAAAACATTTACTATACTCTCGGCAGCATCGGTTAAAATAGCAGTTGAAGAGGTAATAAAATAGGCAAAGAACTTTACTAGCATAAGCAAAATGCTTATAGTTAGCGACAAAATAATGATTCGTTTTTGGCTCTTCACGTGCTTGATTTCCTAATCAAAGTTAATAAACCAAATTCTAAGACCTAATATTCAGATAAATTATAGCTTAAACCTTTCAAAATCGCTATATTTTTTTATTTTTGAAGGTATGACAGCACTTTCTAATCGCATACACGCTTTAGCCGAATCGCAAACCATTAAAATGGCCAAAATGGGCCGCGAATTAGCTGCAAAAGGCATCGATATTATTAACCTGAGCTTTGGCGAACCTGATTTTAACACACCAGACTATATTAAAAATGCGGCAAAAAAAGCGCTAGATAACAACTTTACGTTTTACACACCCGTGGCGGGCTATCCGGAACTGCGTAAAGCCATTACCGAAAAATTACGTGTTGAGAATAATTTAAACTACGATTCCGATCAAATTTTGGTAACCACCGGAGCTAAACAAGCTTTGGCCAATGCCCTATTGTGTTTAGTAAACCCGGGCGATGAGGTACTCATTCCAACACCTTATTGGGTGTCGTACTCAGAAATGGTAAAATTAGCCGAAGGCACTTCGGTTTTTATACCTACAACCGTTGAACAAGATTTTAAAATCAACGCAGAACAACTGGAAAAAGCCATTACACCGAATACTAAGGTTTTTATGTTTTCATCGCCTTGTAACCCTACCGGCAGTGTATATAGCCATCAGGAATTAGCAGAGTTGGCTAGGGTTTTTGAAAAATATCCTGAAATTTACATTCTATCAGATGAGATTTACGAACACATCAATTTCGGAGATAAGCACGAGTCCATTGCTCAGTTTGCCTCGTTAAAAGAACGTGTTGTAATTATTAATGGATTTTCTAAAGCCTTTGCCATGACCGGCTGGCGTTTAGGTTACCTAGCTGCTAGCAAAGAAATTGCGCAAGCCTGCGATAAAATGCAAGGGCAAATTACCTCTGGAACCTGTTCTATTGCACAACGTGCTGGCATTGCAGCCTGCGAAGGTGGCTTAGAAAGTGTGTTAAAAATGAAAGAAGCTTTTTTAAAGCGCCGAGATTTGGTATATGGATTATTGAGAGCCATTCCGGGTATAAAAACCAACCTACCTAGTGGTGCTTTTTACTTTTTCCCAGATGTAAGCAGTTACTTCGGCAAAAGCGCTAACGGAGAAAAAATAAAAGATGCCTTAGATTTAAGCTTATACCTATTAAACGAAGCGCATGTAGCCTTGGTTTCGGGCGATGCTTTTGGTGATCCGAATTCTATTCGAATTTCTTACGCAGCTTCTGAAGAAAAACTAAGCGAAGCAATAAGTCGCATTTCAGCAGCTTTAGCGAAATTAGCCTAAGGCTTATTTACTTCGAATGGCTTCCACCGGATCTAACTTCGAAGCCATATAAGCAGGAATAAATCCTGAAATTAACCCGATAACGGTAGATAATACAACGGTAAGTATCACCTTACCCATATCTACTATAATTGTTAAATCGGCAAAGGTTTTGGCCAATACGGTAAGTAAAAATACCAGAGCCAAGCCAATTACACCTCCCATTAAACACAAAGCCACCGATTCGAATAAGAATTGCAGCAGAATAAAATAATTCTTGGCACCCAAAGATTTTTGAATACCGATAATGTTAGTTCGCTCTTTTACCGATACAAACATGATATTGGCAATGCCAAAACCACCCACCAAAATAGAAAAACCACCAATAAAGGCTCCTGCAAAGTTTATAATACCAAACATTTGATCGAGTTGGGCAGTTAGAATAGTTGATTTATTTAAGGCGAAATCATCATCGTCTCGAGGGTTTATTCGGTGAATGGAGCGCATAGTACCACGTAATTCACTTTCCACCTCGTTAATAGAAATATCTCCTATACCTTTTACGGTAATTTGCGGGTCATAGCGTTCGTCCTCCACATTGATGACGTTACGGGCAAAATCAAGTGGCAATAAAATCAATTTATCAGCCGAAATACCCAACATATCTTCGCCTTCTTTTTCAAAAATACCAATTACCGTTACCCTTCTGCCCAATACTTTAATGGTTTTACCAATCGGACTTTCGTTCGGAAATAAGCCATCGGCAACCGTATAACCCAAAATAGCAACCGGGCTACCTGCTCTACTTTCTATTTCGGTAAAGTAACGGCCATCTGAAAAATTAAACACTCGGGTTTTATATAAATCGTGACTTGCAGCACTTAAACTTACTCCTTCTACGCTATTGTTTCGGTATTTTACCACCCTATTCCCCATACTGGTTTCATACGCTACACCATCGGCAGTTTGTAAACGGTTGGCTAATTTTTCAAAATCGCGAATTTTAGGTACCGGTCTACGCATGTATTTCCACCAAGGATAATCTCCAAAACCACCCCAGGGCCATTTTTGAACATAAATGGTGTTACTTCCCAATTTTTCTACACTATTTTGTAAATTATTACGCAAAGTATCTACGGCGGAAAATACGCCAATGATGGTCATAATACCAATAGTGATACCCAATAAGGATAAAATGGTTCTTAATCTGTTCTGACGTAGGGCGTCAAAAGCAAAAATGAAGCTCTCTTTTAATAATCTGAGGAATAACATACCTTTATAAGACGTGTGAAGCACCAAAACGTTACAAAACTATAGTCATTAAATTTAGTCATTTTAACTCTACCTATTAACAGCCATTTTACCAATTATTTTATCTAAATTTGCGCCCTTAATCATATAAAAACACATATGAAACTATCTCAATTTAAATTCAATTTACCCGATTCTTTAATAGCTCACGAACCTTCAGACAAACGTGATGAGGCCCGTTTAATGGTATTAGACCGAAAAACTGGCGCCATAGAACATAAAATATTTAAAGATGTTTTGGGCTATTTCGATGAGAAAGATGTAATGATTTTGAATAATACAAAAGTATTCCCTGCACGTTTATACGGAAATAAAGAAAAAACAGGCGCTACCATTGAAGTATTCTTGCTAAGAGAGTTAAACAAAGACTTACGTTTATGGGATGTGTTGGTAGATCCGGCTCGTAAAATTCGTGTAGGCAATAAACTTTATTTTGGCGACGATGATTTATTAGTTGCCGAGGTGGTAGATAATACTACATCACGAGGACGTACCATTCGGTTCTTGTTTGATGGTACCAATGAGGAGTTTCGCAGAAATATTGAAATTTTAGGGGAAACACCCCTTCCAAAATACATTAAACGTAAAGCTACCGAAGAAGATAAAGAGCGTTACCAAACCGTTTATGCAAAGAACGAAGGCGCTGTGGCCGCTCCAACTGCAGGATTGCACTTCAGTCGCGAATTAATGAAACGCCTTGAATTGAAAGGAATTGATTTTGCAGAGGTAACCTTACACGTTGGCCTAGGCACGTTCCGTCAGGTTGAGGTTGAAGATTTAACCAAGCATAAAATGGATTCGGAGCAGTATATTATTGAAGAACCAACAGTAAGCATGATAAACAATGCATTAGTAGAAAAACGCCGTATTTGTGCAGTAGGTACTACTTCTATGAGAGCTATTGAATCGTCTGTTTCTGCAGCCCGTAATTTAAAACCTGCTAACGATTGGACTAGTAAATTCATTTTCCCTCCTTACGAATTTAGCATTGCCAATTCCATGATTACCAATTTCCACACTCCAGAATCGACCTTAATGATGATGGTTGCGGCATTTGGTGGATACGATCACATTATGAATGCCTACGAAGTAGCTGTGAAAGAAAAATACAAATTCTACAGCTATGGAGATGCCATGTTGATTATCTAAATTGCTTTTGTAAAGCCATGAAACGTTACGCCATACTAGTTGGGGGTGGTTCTGGCAGCAGAATGCAACAAGATATTCCCAAACAATTTTTGTTGCTAGATGGCAAGCCGGTGCTTATGCATACCTTGGAGGCTTTTTACCAATCGGAACCACGTCCAGAAATCGTAGTGGTGCTCAATGTTGATTTTCATGAATATTGGGAAAAACTATGCAAAACACATCAATTCAGCATTCCATACACACTGGTTAAAGCCGGACAAGAACGTTTTTTTTCAGTGAAAAATGGGCTTAAATTAGTAAAGGGAAAAGCCTTGGTTGCCATACACGATGCAGTTAGACCTATTATCAAAAAAGATAAAATAGAACAAGCATTTAGCTATGCAGAAGTACACGGAAATGCGGTTTTAGCTATACCATCTAAAGATTCGGTGAGGCTTAGCGATTACAAAGGAAATAAAGCTGTTGCCAGAGAACTTGTTTATCTCATTCAAACACCCCAAATATTTACCAGTAATATGCTCAAAAAAGCATATCAACAGGAGTTTAGAACTTCCTTTACCGACGATGCTTCGGTAGTAGAATACAGCGGAGTGGCGATACAATTAATAGAAGGAGATCCCAAAAATATAAAGATTACCTATCCCGAAGATTTGGCGCTGGCCGAGGTATTCTTAAAAAAAGTATAAACAAAAAAACCCTCCCGAAATTCGGGAGGGTTTTTTATTAATATTCGTCTTCGTTAAAGAAAAAATCGTCTTTGGTTGGATAATCGGGCCAAATCTCTTCAATATTTTCATAAGGCTCACCATCATCTTCCAATGCTTGTAAATTCTCGATTACTTCAACTGGCGCACCAGAACGAATGGCATAATCAATTAATTCGTCTTTGGTAGCCGGCCAAGGGGCATCCTCTAAATGTGAGGCTAATTCTAAGGTCCAATACATAGGCTTTACAATTGTTTTATTTTTCGCAAAAATAGAATAATCTAGTACAATTTATAAAGAAGTTTTACACATTCGGTTAAATACGTGGAATCCACTTATTTTCTTCAATTTGATTATCGAAACACAATTTCCTGGATAGTACAAACAAATAATCGCTTAATCTATTTAAATAAACCATTACTTTTTCGTCTACAAAACTATCTTCGCTTAAATGTACACAAAGACGTTCGGCCCTGCGGCATACACAACGGGCTAAGTGACAAAAAGATACCGCATTGGAACCGCCAGGTAGAATAAAATGGCGTAACTCGGGCAAATCGGCCGTCATGGTATCTATTTCTTTTTCTAACAATTCTATATCTTCTTGATGTAAATCAGGAATTTTCATTTTCGATTTTTCCGGATCGGAGGCCAAAGCAGAACCGATGGTAAACAAACGATCTTGAATTTCTTTTAATAAATCTTGTTGATGCTCAGACACCTGCTGATCGCGGATTAAACCGATATATGAATTTAGTTCATCTACAGTGCCATAACTTTCTATGCGTAAATGGTGTTTAGGAACACGGGTACCACCAATTAATGATGTTTGACCCTTATCGCCAGTTTTGGTATAAATTTTCATAGCACCGAAGTAACGAAATTTTAGTCAAACCTTGATGTAGTTTTTATTAAATAAACGTAAATTTTTTAGGCTATAAAAAAAACGAAAGAAGGATTACAGAAAAAATAAGAATGGGGGTTTTTATACGGGTGAATGATAGCAGGACGAAGGTTACGAACACCAGACAAAGAGATTGCCATTGGAAGCTTTGCGCACGAAACATAAAAATTACCGCTGCCAGTAAGAAGCCTACAGAAACTGCGTTAATTCCTGAAAGAGAATGCTTAATATGACCTATTTTCTTCAAATCAGCCCAAAATGGAACGATAAATAATATGAGTATTAATCCGGGTAAATTGATGCCTAAAACCGCAATGATGCTACCTCCTATTTGACCCCACAAACCATAGCCGGCATTTTTAAGTGTTAATGCCCCAATAAATGAAGTAAATGAAAAGGTAGGCCCTGGCAAAGCTTGCTGCAGGGCAAAACCCGATAAAAATTCGGAAGAACCCACATAATGTTTCATCTCTACAAATTCGGTAAACATAAAGGGCACCAAAACTTGCCCGCCACCAAATACAAAAATGCCGTTTCGGTAAAAATTTTCGAACAACCTAATGGGTAAACTAAAGGGGGAAGTACGGTTAATTAATGCCCCCAAGCCTGCAAAAAGTAATAAAATACCCACAAAATAAAGCACTTTTCGGGTATTTATATTTGAAAAAAGTGTGGTACGAAGCTGCGTTTCATCGGCTGAACTTTCTAGTGCCGAACTCACAATACCTCCCACTAAAATAAGAATGGGGAAAACGTAGGTATTGTTTAAAATGAGGGTAGTTATAGCCGCACCAACAGCCAAATACATACTTACATCCGATTTTAATATTTTTTTACCCAATTGAAAAGCAGCAAAAGCTACAATACCAATGGCTACGGGCTGTAATAAGGTAAAGATATGTTCAAACTGAGCTTTACTGCTGTACAAACTTAGGCTAATGGCAGCAAAACACATGATGGCCGCCGAAGGTAAAACCCAAATGAAAAAAGTAAGTATGGCTAGCCAAAAACCACCAACCTTGTACGCCATACCCACTAAAGTTTGAGTAGATGCTGGCCCTGGAAGAATTTGAGTTAAGGCATTTAATTCTAACAATTCTTCTTCGGAAATATACCGGCGTTTTTGCACAAAATCGCGAAGCATAATGCCTATATGAGCTTGTGCGCCACCAAATGCCGTAAAGGTATATACAACCAGGTCGCGTAAAAAAAGAATATGACGTTTAGTTAAAGACATGCTTAATCGTCTTCATAATCTATACCCATGGCCAATTGATACACAGCTTGTAACTCTGAACGAGCATGTGCGTTTTGTTGTTTAGTGGCCACATTAATTCCTTGTTGATAGGTAGTTATGGCATCTTCTTTGCGGCCTAATGTTTCGTATAATTTACCCAAATGAAAATAGGTTCCTACATAATCCGAGTGATTTTTAATGAGTTCCTCGAAATAAGTTAAAGCCAAACCAGGTTCTCCTAAAACCACATATTCTGTAGCCAATGCATAATTTAAAAATGGGTCATTGGGTTCGCTTTCTAAAAATTCTAGTAAACGTGTAATTCGGGTATTGGGCATATATTTATATCTGATTTTTAACTAAATTTGAAAAAAAATAACCTATGAGAATCCTTGTTTGCATCAGTAATGTTCCAGACACTACTACAAAAATAACCTTTAACAGCGATAATACCGAATTCAACACCTCGGGCGTACAATTTATCTTAAATCCGTACGATGAGGTTGCGCTTTCTAAAGCCATTGATTTGTGCGAAGGTGGTAAAGGAACCATTACAGTAATACATGTGGGCGAAGCAAGCACAGAGCCAACCATTCGGAAGGCCTTGGCTATTGGTGCCGATGAAGCCGTTCGTATTGATGCTACTCCTAGCGATGCGTACTTTGTTGCCTATCAAATTGCAGCATATGCCAAAGACAAAAATTTCGATATGATTCTAACCGGACGTGAGTCTATTGATTATAACAGTGGCCAGGTAGCCGCCATGCTTGGCGAATTCTTAGACCTTCCATCTATATCTATTATTAAAAAATTAGATTTAAACGGCAATAAAGCAACTTTAAGTCGTGAAATTGAAGGCGGAAAAGAAATTGTTGAAGTAGAAGGGCCCTTTGTTGCCAGTTGTGCAGAAGGTGTTGCCGAGTGGAAAATACCAAACATGCGTGGCATCATGTCGGCAAGAACCAAACCGCTTGAGGTTTTAGCCGCACAAAGTCTTGAAACGCTAAGTGTAGTCGAAAAATTTGAAACCCCTACACCACGTGGTGCCGTAAAAATGGTTGATGCAGCCAATGTATCTCAACTGGTAGATTTATTACACAACGAAGCAAAAGTTATTTAATTCATAAAAATTCTCACAATTTCCTACAATCGGGATTTAATACATACCATATGTCAGTTTTAGTATATGTAGAACATGCAGAAGGCACATTCAAAAAATCCACATTTGAAGTGGTTTCTTATGCAAAAGCCATTGCCCAACAACTAAACACAAACCTTGTTGCTTTAGCCATTGGAAACCTAGCCGCCGATCAATTAAGCAGTTTAGGCACCTATGGGGCACAAAAAGTACTTCAGGTAAATGATGCGCAACTAGGCACTTTTAATGCCCAGGCCTATACCAGTATTTTAAGCGACGCTGCACAAAAAGAAGGAGCTACCCTAGTGGTTTTAGCCAATTCGTTTAGCGGAAAAGGCTTAGCTCCTCGTTTAGCCGTACGATTAAAAGCCGGTTTAGCAAGCGGAGTGGTTGCCCTACCAACTATACAAGGTGCTAGCCTTACTGTAAAAAGAACTGCCTATTCCGGAAAAGCTTTTGCCCATGTAAAACTGAACGGTGTCCTCAATATTTTAGCACTTAACGCCAATTCTTACCCCATACACGAACAGCCGGTGAGCGCCGAAGTAACTAGTTTAACGTCTACAGCTAAAGCCAGTGACTTTAAGGTTAGTGTAAAAGAAATTGTACGAGCCAGTAATAAAATCTCTCTTCCAGAGGCCGATTTGGTGGTTTCTGCAGGTAGAGGAATGAAAGGCCCGGAAAACTGGCACTTGATAGAAGATTTAGCACAAAGCTTTGGGGCGGCCACGGCTTGCTCTAAGCCTGTTTCTGATGCGGGTTGGAGACCACATGAAGAGCACGTAGGCCAAACCGGTATTGCTGTGAGCCCTAACCTATACATTGCCGTAGGTATTTCTGGAGCCATTCAGCATTTAGCCGGTGTAAGCTCATCAAAAACTATTGTGGTTATTAATAAAGATCCCGAAGCACCCTTTTTTAAAGTAGCCGACTACGGTATTGTAGGCGATGCTATGGAAATAGTGCCACAATTAACTGCTGCCATGAAGGCCTATACCCAAAACGGATAAGTTAATTACCTATGGAAAAAATAAGGCTAAATATTGTTGGACTTTCCTATAGCCAAACCCATACGGGTTCTTGTGCTTTGGTTTTAGGTGAAGTAAATGGCCAACGACATTTGCCAATTGTAATTGGAGGCTTTGAGGCACAAGCCATTTCTATAGAAATAGAGAAGATGACTCCAACACGTCCTCTCACCCACGATTTATTTAAAACTTTCGCCGAATGTTATGGCATTAATCTGCAAGAAGTAATTATCTATAATTTAGTAGGAAGTATATTTTATGCCAAACTTATTTGTTTCGATGGCAAAAAAACGACCGAAATTGACGCTCGAACTTCCGATGCGGTTGCCTTAGCCGTACGCTTCGAATGTCCTATTTATACTTATGAGTTTATTTTAGCAACTGCCGGTACCCTTACCGAAGGCACTGAATCTACTCATTTGGACGATCTAACAACTGAGATACAAAGCACCTTGGTACACCCTAAAAGTACTAATTTAAGCAAATTAAGTACCGAAGAGCTACAAAAAAATCTAGCTATTGCTTTAACGCAAGAAGCCTACGAGAAGGCTGCCACTATTCGCGACGAACTCGATAAAAGGAAATTGTCTTAATTATCCACAATCCGATTTTATCTACATTATTTCGAGTTTCATTATCTTATTTCTATTTTTCAAGTCTAAACTTGATTTATACCTAAAAAAATGGAAAGATTTACCGGACTTATTGGCATTGTAGTCATTTTTGCAATTGCCTTTCTCCTATCCAATAACCGCAAAGCCATAAATTACCGCTTGGTAGTTACCGGACTCATAGTTCAAATTGTATTGGCTTTGTTTATTTTAAAAGTTCCGGTTGGTAAAGAAATATTTTCTTGGCTAGGTGCTGCGGTAACCAAAGTGCTAGATTTTTCGCAAGCGGGTGCTAATTTCGTTTTTGGCGGTTTGGTTAATAAAGAGCTTATGGATAAAGCCTTTGGCCCGGGCAACGATTTTATTTTCTTCTTCAAAATTATTCCAACCATCATTTTTGTGGCGGTATTGGTAAGTGTGGCGTATTATTTAGGCATTATGCAGCGCATTGTAAAAGGTATTGCTTATGTGGTGTATAAAGTAATGGGCGTTTCGGGTTCAGAAGCTCTTTCGAATGTGGCTAGTGCATTTGTGGGCCAAGTAGAAGCACAAATTATGATTAAGCCTTATTTAAAAGGCATGACCATGTCGGAATTATTAGCCTCCATGACCGGCAGTATGGCCTGTATTGCCGGCGGTGTAATGGCTGTTTATATTGCCTTAGGTGTACCTGCCGAGTATTTAATTGCAGCTAGTTTAATGGCTGCACCGGGTGCTTTGGTTATTTCTAAGATTGTTTGGCCTGAAACGGAAGTATCTGAAACTCAGGGCAACGTATCTTTAGAAGTTAAGAAAACCAATGCCAATTTGGTAGATGCCATTTCTCACGGTGCTAGCGATGGTTTAAAAGTAGGTTTAAACGTAATTGCCATGTTAATTGGCTTTATTGCCATTATAGCTTTGCTAGATTATGTTTTGGGTAAAATTGGAGCAGGATTAGGCCATTTAGGCTTAACACTAGCATTTATGGGTATTGATATTAACACCCTAAGCTTGAATCAGATTTTGGGAAGTTTATTTTCCTTATTTGCTTGGGTAATGGGTGTTCCAGGAAAAGATATTCAGGTAGCCGGCTCTTTAATGGGTACTAAAATGGTTATTAATGAGTTTGTAGCCTATTTAGATTTGGCTAAAATTAAAGAAACCCTTGATCCTAAAACCTTAATTATTACCAGTTTTGCCTTATGTGGCTTTGCCAACTTCAGCTCCATTGCCATTCAAGTGGGTGGTATTGGCGAACTGGCTCCAGAACGCAGAACAGATTTGGCTAAATTAGGTGTTAAAGCTTTAATCTGCGGGACGTTAGCTTCTTACCTATCTGCAACTATTGCGGGTATATTATACTAAGCAAGCATAGCCTAAAATGGAAGAAGCCCCAGTTGCAAATGCAACTGGGGCTTCTTTATGAATAACAAAATTACTTATCTGCTTGCAATAGCTTTGTAAGAACGGTTAACCTCTCCAACGTACACTTGGCGTGGACGACCGATAGGTTCCTTGTTTTCGTGCATTTCTTTCCACTGTGCAATCCATCCAGGTAAACGGCCTAAAGCAAACAATACGGTAAACATATCGGTTGGGAATCCTAAGGCTCTGTAAATAATACCTGAATAAAAATCGACATTGGGGTATAACTTGCGCTCTATAAAGTAGGGATCGCTTAGGGCTGCTTCTTCCAATTTTTTGGCAATGGCCAATATAGGATCGTTTACGCCTAATTTAGCCAATACATCGTCGCAGGCTTTTTTAATGATTTTGGCACGTGGATCGAAGTTTTTATATACGCGGTGGCCGAAGCCCATTAAACGGAAGGGATCTTCTTTGTCTTTGGCTTTGTTAATCCATTTCTCGGTATCGCCGCCATCGTTTTTAATTTTTTCGAGCATTGTTATTACCGATTGGTTAGCGCCACCGTGTAGTGGACCCCATAAGGCAGAAATACCTGCAGAAACTGATGCGTATAAATTACAATCTGATGAACCTACCATACGGACGGTAGATGTTGAACAGTTTTGTTCGTGATCGGCGTGAAGCATTAACAATACATTCATGGCCTCTACCACAACCGGGTCTATGATTACGTCTTCGGTTCGTTGACCAAAAGTCATGTTTAAGAAATTAGACACATAGTCTAATTTATTCTGCGGATATAAAACCGGATGACCCAATGATTTCTTGTAAATCCAAGATACAATGGTGGACATTTTGGCTAGCAGTTTGGTAATAGTTAAGTTTAATTCTTCTGGCGACTGGTGAGAATCTAAAGATTCTGGGTAAAAAGACGATAAAGAACATATTAATGAAGAAAGTTGCCCCATTGGGTGGGATTTCGATGGGAAACCATCGAAAAATTTCTTCATGTCTTCATGTACCAAGGTGTGACGAGAAATTTGAAACTGAAAATCTGCTAATTGTTTGTTTGTAGGCAATTCACCATAAATTAACAAATACGCTACTTCTATGAAACTCGATTTTTGAGCCAATTCTTCGATGGAATAGCCACGGTATTTAAGTATACCATTTTCTCCATCTAAATAGGTAATGGCACTTTTGGTTACGCCCGTATTTTTATAGCCCAAATCGAGGGTAATTAAACCCGTTTGATCGCGAAGTTTGGAGATATCGATGGCATTTTCCTGTTCGGTTCCGGTAATAACCGGCAGCTCAATCTCTTGATTGTTAAAATTTAGTGTAGCAGTGGTTGACATAGGATGTATAATTGATACACAAAACTAATGAATTAGCTCTGTTTTAAAAGCATGTTAGGTAAAAGGTATGTAATTATTACATTAAATTATTTAATTGTACGTTTTACTTCGCCACAAGTTAACATCTCATCGCCATAGTACGGATTGCGTACTTCTTGCTCGGCTGCTAACCAATAGCCTCCGTTACCTTCATTGGCCATGGGGCAAAACTGTAGGTAAAATGAACCTTTTAGTACTGGTGTTTTACTGAATTGGGCAATAAGTTCGTTGCTTAGGTTGGTAAAAATACTGCGTTGTTTCGCTAAATCGCTTGTTTTAGCAATAGAATCGAAGAAGAGTACACTTTTAGCAAAAGCAGGGCTAGCTTTTAATAAAGTGGTTAAGGTAGCGGCTTCTTTTTGCGTATTGGAGGCATTGGAAGCTACTAAAGCATCCTTTAACCTAAAATAACGCTTCAATATATCATCTTGTTGGGTATCTTTTAGTTGGATGGTATCTGTTGTTGATTGGACAACTTTTTGATCGGCACTAGCAGATTTTGGAGCTGATTGGGTGCACGCAACAAACATGGTTAGGATGCCAATTGCTGCTAAACTTTTAGTTAAAATATTCATGATGAGAGCTATATGGTTAATAAACATCAAAAATACGGTTTATTTACTTGCTACCCTAAGGTGTATTAAAAATAATATGCTAAAAAAATGGAAGGAGGGTTTGCAGTTTCCCTGCGGATTTGTACTTTTGCGGTGGAGAGTTGGCAGAGTGGTCGATTGCGGCAGTCTTGAAAACTGTTGACCTGTGAAAGGGTCCGCGGGTTCGAATCCCCCACTCTCCGCCAATAAAAAACCCCGAAATACTATTTCGGGGTTTTTTTATTTAGTAATTCATCACTTTTAGTTGTTGTTAAAACGTAATGCTTATTCCATTACTGAAGTTCCAATTTAATTTGGCTATTTCAGGTGGAGGAAAAGCATCGTAGTAAATATTGAAATTGTTTTTAAAAGCTAGTTTGGGCCCCAACCTAAATGATAAACTGCTTTGATTGGATAGTCTGAAATCGGAGAATTGATGGAGATTTGGTTGGTAATAGCTTACACTAGAAAATTCACCAATATGATTTGGGAGTTGAAAATTGGTGGATAAATAAAATGACAATCTACTGGCTTGAGAGGCTTTTTGTGCCTCATTAGTAGTTTTTTCTATTTCAAATAGATAGAGTGACCCCACATATATTTTCAAATTATTCTTTGCTAAAAGCTTATCTCTCAAACCAAATCCTACTAAATATCTGGCATCAATACCCATTAATTTATTGGTTTGAAATTGGCTTAAAGCCTCGAATTTCAAATAATTATTAATTTTTTTATTGAATCGAATATGAAAAAAAGCGGCGTTATTTAGGTCTTCTTGATCTGTTTTTGCTATTTCTGTGGTTGCGATTAATAAAAAATAATTCTTAAATGATTTAGATTTAATCTGGCTGGTAATAGCGGTATTAAAAACTGAGAATTTATGGTCATCTAAATTTTGCGTGGCATAGTTTAATTCGCCCATCAATACAAAACGAATGCTATCTGTTTGTATTCTTTGACTTTCGATATTTACCAATTGCGCATATCCTTTACTATAAAAGCAAATCATTATGGATAGCAAAAGGAATTTTCTCATTTAAAAGAAGTTGTAACGCTATTATTCCGTTAGTTTTTTAGCGATATAGCTTAATAATTTAGGGTAATCTGTTTTAAGTATTTGATAGGCATGCGCTTCTACAACTAAATCATTTTCTTTATCCAGGAAAATCAAATCTGGGTGTGCACTAAGGTTAAAATCTGCCGAAATGGTATCGTACAATTGCTTGGTAATGCCACTATTGTTTTTGATATAGAGTTTAAAACCCAATAATTTTTTAGAAGGATTACAAGAATACACCAATTGTACATTTCCTCTTCCACCCTTAGAATCGTCGTTGAAAGAACAACCTGTTTTGGCATAAGACAACCTGAATTTAGCATCTTTTTGCGCTGCTTGATCTAAAATATCCCAAAAGGAGTTGAAGTTTTGGATAGCTATTTCAGGGAACTGTTCTTCTTTTAATTGATCGAGTTTGATGGATAAGCCACCAAATATGGTTTTATTACCCACTTTTTGAACAGCTTGCTTGGTTTCTGCATCATCATCTACACTGGTGATGGCGGCAAATGCCATGGCGTGTTGGCATTGTTCTTCTAAATCGTCTTTAAATTTATCTCGAAGTAGGTTTAGCAATTCTAAAACAGAGAAAACCCTCGATCTTAAGTAAGGATCTTTTTGACACAAGGCCCAAACCACTTGCTCCCACTCTTCATCAATTAAATTGTTTTCTCCAAATTTTTGGATTTTATCGGCAATGCCATCCCATTCTAAACCATGTTTATTGGCAAAGCCTTTATCCCATTGGGTAAAATCTGGCTTTTGAGTAAGCAGGCGAAATACTCTTGGAAATGAGATTTGAATACCCAATAAAGCAAATAACATAAAATCATCACCTTGCTCCTCTTTATCTGTTTCTACCTCTTTTAAATGATTGATTAAGCTAAATGAATTGAGGTAACGCTTTAAACTTCTAGGGTTATAGCCAATGGTATGCTTTACTGTTTTAACGTAGTTTTCTCTAACATCCTCTGAAATTTCTAAACCTAAACTTTTTAATTTCTCCACCAAGAAATTCTCGATATCATAGGTTCCTGTGGGCATAGAAAATGGAACTTGAATGATTTTATCAAAGAAGGATCTAAATTCACGTTCATTTTCTTCTGTTTTGGGTCCAAATTTACTTTCTAAACCTTTTACTACCACGTCATAATCAATGGCTAAAATGAAAATACAATGCGGAATATCGAAGATGTTTTTCAGGGCCTCTAATATTTCTACGGCATCAGATGGTGGAATTCTATCCAAATCATCGACAAAGAACACCACCCTTTCGAAAGGATTTTTTGGATCGGCAATAAGGTCTTCAATTAAATTGGTAATTAGCGCTTTAATCTCTGCGATTTCCGCTGTAGAGGCGCTGCTGTTACTTGATGAGTCGCTTACCGCCGAAGCAATATCTACACCCGTTTGATTGCTGATGATTTGATTGGCAAGACTTCCTAAAAAACGAGCGGCTTTTCTGAATTTCTTTTCGCTTTCTTCTTTAAGCGACCATAAATTTCGGCTCTTACAAGATTCCTCTAGCTTCTCTAACATGCCCCTTAATACACCCGGAGTAGTTTCATTGGCCCCTCTAAAAATACTGTATTCCCAAGTGTTAACCCATGAGCAGGCGATATTTTTTTGGTTAAAATCTTCTAATAATAATGACATTAACGAAGTTTTACCTGTGCCCCATTCGCCTTGTAAGCCAATGGTAATAGGCGTATCGCTGCGTTCAATAAAATTGGATAAGGCAATGCTGTATTTCTCTACTTTAAGTAGGTCATCTACTTTGTTTGAAATGGCTTTATCTACAATATTTGACTTGTTCATGCTTGAAGGCTTAAAATGGGTTTAAAATGCGATTATGTTAGATGAAAGAATTTGGATTTTTTATTCACAACTAATTAGTTACCCCAAAAAGCATATAAATGAATCCAAAGGCGTAAAAGGCAGCCATACCAGCCATACCCAATTTAATGGTAAAGATTGCAAAACCACTTTTCGTCCAATGATCTCTGGGTGGGATAAAAAATTCGGAAACTAGCCAGGTAATAACAAAAGCAATAATAGCTACAATTACTGCGATGATGGTGAAAATGAAAGTCATAATTTTATTTTTTGATTAATTGCACCAATATCCTGCTTTCCAACCTAATTGCCCACATTTAGAACAAACTGGTTGTAAAAATTTCTCATCTGAATAGGTGCTTGGATCTGCAACTCTCTTAATGCTAAATCGATGTCCATATTCTCTATGACAATGCAGACTGTTACTATCAAAACCGCAATATTTACAATACGTGATTCCATGGGCCACAGAAAATTCATGTGTGCTATTCAATTCTGCTAGCTCTTCTAATTTTTGTTTTTCTTTATCCTGCTTTTCAATTAACTTTTGTTGTTCCTTTTCTTGTCTTTCAGTTTCTTGTTTTTTTCTTTTCTCTTCTGCCTGAGCTAACTCTTCTAAGATACCTTGTGCTTGTCTTTCAATTTCTTGATTTTTTCTTTTCTCATCAGCTTGAGCTAACTTTTCTTTTTCCTTTTCATGTCTTTCAATATTTTGATTTTTGTGGTTGATATTGTATTTTAAATCATCGTATCTGTCTTTAAATTGTTGGATATCAATCTTTCCGTATAATTCTTCTAAAAGCCTTAAGTTTTTGGTGAGGCCTAAGAAATTTTCTTCCCACATATCCAATTGGTCTAGCTCTTCTAATTTGTTGAAGAATACTTCTAACACTGGAATGATCTCTCTATCCGAAAAAGTAGTGTCTTCCATTTCAAAACCCAGCAACTCCATTACATCTTCATCATCTATATTCTCAGGTGCAGATATGGTATTAATCAAATCGTAAGCCTTAACTCTTATGGCGTCTCTTATTTCGCGATTGATATTGGTAGCATCAATTAATTGAGTAATTTTCTCCCATTCCTCATCCGAAAATCTTTCACCATCTGCGCTATCTTCAAATTCTTCCTTAGCCACTTTTAATGATCCATAAATAGAAAGTATTTTAGTGATAGGATCAGAATTTTTTACTTGGGCAACCATATCCGAAAAGAGCACATCTTTGTTTGCAGCATTAAAACGTTCGGCAGACATTTTATAAAATGCACGCATAGCTGTTACTCTCTGTTTTTCATTTTCTGTACCTTCTCCGCTTGTAAAGACTATTGCCCAAGCGGTCGCACAAACTAATTCATCTAATTTCATCTTTTTTTAGGTTAAAACATTTTTAATATGCCATTTCAAGCGTTCAAAAGAGCCATTATCTAAGGCTCTTTGTCCGGTTAACATACTGGTAAAAAATATTGGTGTATCCTTTAATTCGGTATTCGAAATTTGGTAAGTGCCCAATGCATCATTGAACTTATAATCGAAGAAATTAACGCCTAAATCATGCTCTTTTAACATTAAATCTCTGGCTAATGTATTGGCAACCACAATGAGCTTCGGTTTAATATGAATCATCAATTCATTAGAAATTTGAATTTGCTGGCTTAAAAAATCTTTCCCGTTTTCATTTTCTAAAATATCATAGAATGATTTTTGAGCTGTTTCTTGATAAAAAAACAAATCTATATGCGTCCAATTATTGGCGGTATGTTTAGCTATATCTTCAAATTTTTTGAAATACCTATGGTTATCACCCTGCTGATTGAGGCTATAAAAACTATTGTAATACGCTTTGTGACTTACTCCTATATTATAGGATGGATTTATCCCAATAAATAAAATGGAATCGGTTACAAGATTTGTTGGAAACCGGAAGCCTCTGTCAGCATATGGTATTCGAAGTTTTGCAGCTTCATCCCATATTTTGATTAGTTTGTTTTCAAATAGCTTTTGGGCGTCTATTTCCATTCCCCCGCTCTAAACCATTCGTTTTTTAGTTTGCTATTTCCACAACCCTTACATTCCTTACTAGAAAAAATACCGCCTCCATCTACACATTCTTCGCACAGGGGTCCACAGGTTGGACAGGTATCTCTATTATCTTGTGTTGACATAGAAAAAAACTTTACTTGTACTATGGTTCCACAATTTCCACATTTATAATTTTTTTCAGATTGCATAATTACTTAGGTTTTAAATGAATGATTAGGTTTTCTTTAAAAGATTAATTTGATAAGTATCGTATTTGTTATTTTAAATATCCAAATTTTTAAAATTGATTGGTTTGTTCAAATGTGTTCAAATAGCTTTTAAATTATTCCAACATCACAATTCAACTTTTTTAAGTGGATGATATGAACTCTAATTTGAGGAATGTATAAATTATACCAAGCTAGAGTCGCTTGGTTTGGCAATAGCGAAGTATAAATATGCAAATCAGAGCTTTTGAATAGATAAAATAAGGAGTACTATTTTAAAAAATTGCTTTGATCGCAAAAAGCCTAAACTATTAATTATTTAAAAATTAAATCATTGCAAATTATTATACCTACCTTGCGACTTAATTAATTTAATAATACAATGCAAAAAGAAGGTACAGTAAAGTTTTTTAATGAAACTAAAGGATTCGGATTTATCGTTCCAGAATCAGGCGAAGGTGACATTTTTGTTCACTCTACAGGTTTAATTGATCAAATTCGTGAAAACGATCGTGTTCAGTACGAAGAAGAGAATGGCAAAAAAGGCCTTAACGCAGTAAATGTGAAAGTTATTAGCTAATACTAACAATACATTTCAAAAAAAGCCTCCCGAAGAAATTCAGGAGGCTTTTTTTATATTCGGCCTAAGCGACTATGCCCTTTCATTCTAATCCGTATTTTTGTGTACGGTATCTCCTAGAAAATGAAACAAAAACAATCCATCAAAAACTTTTTATACAGCCATAATTTTTCCGATGGGCTAAAAATTAGTATTGGTGTTTTGTTACCCGCCCTTATTTTTGCTCATTTCAACCAGTTCTCCACTGGAATTATCGTTTCATTGGGTGCACTTTGTGTAAGTATTGTAGATAATCCGGGGCCATTTTCTCATAAACGGAACGGAATGGCATATGCCAACTTATTGATCTTTTTAACCTCAATGCTTACTGGACTTCTGAGTCAGCACCCCCTACTCTTAGGAATAGAAATTGCAGTACTGTGCTTTACCTTTTCGATGTTTAACGTGTGGGGCAACCGGGCATCGACCATTGGCACAGCTGCCCTAATTATTATGGTGCTCAGTTTAGATGAGCAAAAAACCCTAGCGCAAAGTACAACTCACTCCTTATATGTATTATCGGGTGGTTTGTGGTATATGGCTTTTAGCTTATCTATCATGCACATTCGGCCCTATCGCTTGGCACAACAAGCCTTAGGCGAATGCATTTGCGAAATTTCTACTTATATCCGCATAAAAGCATCATTTTATCAGTCTAAAACTTCTTTAGCACTGAATTACCGAAAACTACTCGACCAGCAGGTAGTGGTACACGAAAAACAAGATAGTGTTAGAGCCTTGCTTTTTCATAAGCGAATGATAAAAGACCCCAATCCATATGGGCGCCAGCTTATCATGATGTTGGTAGATATGATTGATTTATTTGAAGAATCTACAGCAACCTTATACGATTATAAAGCGCTTAGAATTACCTATGGCGGTACAAAGGCTTTAAAAGCAATCCACAAAACCCTGCAATGCATTTGCAATGAGTTAGATTTATTAGCCTCACAACTAACTGCCGATGAAGAAATACGCCCCTCAACAGATTTTTTAAAAGAACTAAACAACTTAAAAGCAGCCATTTATGAAGTAGAAACAAGCTACCAATTACCCAATTTGGTACTCAAGAAAATCCTCATCAATATCCGAAATATGGTTCGCAGAACCGAAAAAGTATTTAGTTATGCAACTGATGGAGGTGCAAATGAAGGCATTCGGAGTCAGAAAGACCTGCCCAAATTTGTAAGTCATCAAGAAATAGACTTTAAACTGTTTAGAGATAATCTCAGCCTCAATTCTACCACATTTAGATATGCTGTCCGAATGGCTATTGTTTGCCTTTTAGGCTTTGTTGTATCGCATTTATTTACACTGGGGCATCATAGTTATTGGATTTTACTTACCATTATTGTGATTCTGAAACCAAGTTTTAGCCTAACCAAACAACGAAACTATGAACGTATAATTGGAACTGTTATTGGTGGCTTAATCGGGGTAGCCATTCTTATTTTTGTAAAAAATGAAACTCCTCGATTTATCTTTTTATTGGGATTTATGGTTGGTGCATATAGCTTTCAGCGGGTAAATTATAAACTGAGCGTGCTCTTTCTAACCCCTTATTTACTTATACTATTTAGCTTTTTAGGTGCCAACAACATCACCATTGCCAAAGAACGCATAGTTGATACCCTTGTTGGTTCATTTATTGCCTTTGCGGCTAGTTACTTTATTTTCCCGAGTTGGGAATCGAAACAACTCAAACTAGCCATGAAAGAAGCGGCTATTGCCAATTACAATTACCTTATTAAATTGGCCGAAGGTTTACTAGGCCAACCTCTAGAACTTACTGATTACAAGCTGATACGCAAAGAAGTGTATGTACGTACAGCAAACTTAAATAGTGCATTTCAACGCATGCTCTCAGAACCTAAAAGCAGGCAAAAAAATAGCAAAGAAATTCACGAGTTTGCAGTATTAAACCATAAGCTATCATCGTATATTGCGAATTTAGTAAGTGTAGCCCATCAGGAAAAAACGGTAAAAAACAATCCTATTTCTATAAAATGGGTACGCAAGGCCTTGCACCATTTAAGGTATACTATACACGAATTAGCTCCAGGAACCGTTAATTTGGCTACAATTACCTACCCGGAGCTACCAGAAAACCTAGATACATCAGAAGCCAGTGATTTTAATGCTGATTTATTAGCTGAACAATTGCAATTGGTTTATCGGCTTACAAAAGATATAAGAAAATTGGCCGAAAGCCTAGAAAACGATTAAATCTAGCTTTTAGTTGCTTCCTTGAGCAATTTACGAGACAAATCGTGGCCCAAATAACCATCAATAATTCCGTGCACCAAGTACAACAAAGGCGTCATTAAAACTGCTACAACAAACTTATAGGTGTAATTTACCAATCCAATTGCAGCCACCATTTGCCACGACCAATTGTATTGTGGGTTTAGGTAAAATGCAATAAAAATAACCACAAAACTATCTATACATTGCGATACCAATGTGGAGCCAGTAGCCCGTAGCCACAAAGCCTTCTCACCCGTGAAGTTTTTAATTTTATGGAAAATTGCCACATCGGCAATCTGACCAATTAAAAAAGCGGTAATAGATCCCACAATGATCCACATTCCCTGTCCAAAAATAGCTGTAAATGCTGCATCCATGTTTATTTCCTGCATACCTACTTTTTGATTGATCCAGAAATCAGCCGGCACCAATTTAATAGCCAAACCAACCGCTAAAAAAGCAAAAGCAATTAAAACGGAGGTTAAAATGGATAAAAAGCGGACCTGCTTTAAGCCAAAATACTCGTTTATAATATCAGTAAAAATGAAAACCAATGGCCAGGTTAATACCCCAGCCGACATGTTAAAAGACAAATTTTGAATGCCCAAAAGATTTAAATCGAACTTTTTAAACCCTAAAGATTGTTCAACTGAGAAAATTTTAACCCCAATAAACTCTGAGAGCAGAGCATTCACAATAAAAAAGCTGCATAGTATAAGCAACAATCTACTTTCTTTGGTTTTAAAAGTCATGGCTAAAGTTTGTACTTTAAAAGTAGCCCTTTTTCACTAAAATCTTATATTTATATTTAATTGTACAACTGAATATGTGTTTCAACTTTATTCTACATTGCAGGGAGTAATATATTCAAGTAGATACAAATAAGCGTTACCTATTTTTAGCTATGGATTCACTAAAAATTACCACTTTTCAGGCCTATTTATTCTGGGAAAACTGCGAAAAAAACTTGCAGAACCTAGCACTAAGGCTATCGGCTATTCGTGAAAAAACAGATTTAATTGTGTTACCCGAAATGTTCAATACCGGTTTCTCTATGAATACCGAAAAACTGGCAGAAGAAATGAGTGGAACCACCATGCAATGGATGCAACACCAAGCTCGAAAATACGAAGCGGTAGTGACTGGAAGTTTAATAATTAAAGAAAATGATTGCTTCTATAACCGTTTAATTTGGATGCGCCCCGACGGTAGCTTTGAACACTATGATAAACGCCACTTATTTAGCTTAGCCAACGAAGACGACCAATTTACACCCGGAAATCGCAAGTTTTATATCGATTTACATGGATGGAAAATTTGCCCGGCTATTTGCTACGACCTGCGTTTCCCCGTTTGGCTACGAAACGATCCAGAAAATCCCTACGATATTCTCTTACTTATTGCCAGTTGGCCCGATAAACGTTCCTTACACTGGCGCACGCTAATTCCAGCCCGAGCCATCGAAAACCAAAGCTATGTAGTAGCCGTTAACCGAGTTGGACACGACGGAAACGAAGTATTTCACTCCGGAGGATCCATGTGCATTGCCCCCAACGGTAGCGTAGTGTATTATAAACCAAACGACGAAGACTTATATACCTTTACCATACACAAAGAAGAAATTCAGAAAACACGTCGCATCTTTCCATTTTTGGCTGATGGCGACGATTTCAACCTATCTATTTAAGGCATACTATGAAACGAATTTTGGGCCTATTGGCTTTTTTAGCACTGATACAAACAAGCCTTGCACAAAAAACACCCGATTATAGCCGTTGGGTAAATCCATTTATCGGAACCGGTGGACACGGGCACACTTACCCAGGTCCAACCCTACCCTTTGGCATGATGCAACTAAGTCCCGATACCCGATTAACGGGTTGGGATGGATGTTCGGGCTACCATTATACCGATTCGGTGGTGTATGGGTTTTCGCACACCCACCTAAGCGGTACGGGCGTTGCCGATTATGGCGATATTTTATTTATGCCAACCACAGGCACACCTAAATTTAAAAACAACGAATATGCCTCTCGTTTTCAAAAAAAGAACGAAAAAGCTAGTGCCGGCTATTACGAAACCTTTTTAGACAATTATCAAATTGGCGTAAAACTGACCAGCACCTTACGTGCGGGCTTACACCAATACGAATTCCCAAAAACAGCTGAAGCCAACATCATTATCGATTTACAACACCGCGACGAAGTATTAGAATCGTGGATAGAGATTATTAACGATCACGAAATTAGAGGATTTAGACGTTCTACCGCTTGGGCAAGCAACCAACCCATTTACTTTTATGCCAAATTTAATAAGCCCTTTAAAAGCTATGGCATTGCTCTAAACGATTTGCTGCAACCGGGTATAAAAAAAGGCTCTGGAAAAAATGTAAAGCTTTATATTCAGTTTAATAATCCTGGCAAAGTACTAGCTAAAGTAGGTATATCTGCCGTAAGTGCCGAGGGTGCCTTACAAAATCTAAACGCCGAAATTCCTGATTTCAATTTCAAGAAAACGGCACAACAAGCCAAAACCGCTTGGAATAAAGAATTAAGCAAAATTGCCGTAGAAAGTACCGATAAAAACAAATTAAGCATTTTCTACACTGCTCTTTACCACTGCTTCAGCAGCCCGAACTTATTTATGGATGTAGATGGCAAATACTTTGGTATCGATAAAAAGGTTCACCAAGCCGAAGGGTTTGACAACTACACCGTGTTTTCACTTTGGGATACCTACCGCACCGAACACCCCTTACTGAGCATTATTGATAGAAAACGTACCACAGATTTTATAAATACCTTCCTCAATCAGTATAAAAATGGGGGTTTATTGCCCATTTGGGAATTGGCCGGAAATGAAACCTTTTGCATGATTGGCAATCATTCCATTCCCGTAATTTTAGATGCCTATCGCAAAGGAATGACCGGATTTGATGCCAATTTGGCTTTCGAAGCCATGAAATCGGCAGTAAATAGAAACCAATTCGGATTAGATTCTTATCGCAATAACGGCTTAGTTGTAGCCGATGATGAACACGAATCGGTATCTAAAACACTAGAATATGCCTACGACGATTGGTGCGTGGCCCAATTTGCCAAACTGCTAAACAAACCTAACGAGTACAGCGAATTTATTCGTCGAGCTCAGTATTGGAAAAACGTATTCGACTCGGAAAGTGGCTTTATGAAAGCCCGTAGCAATGGCAATTGGTGGAAACCCTTCGACCCTACCGAGGTAAACAATAACTATACCGAAGCCAATAGTTGGCAATACACATTCTATGTTCCGCAAGATGTAGAAACTTTAATTAAGGCTTATGGAGGTACAACTGCTTTCCAGAAAAAATTAGACGAATTATTTAGCACAACGGAGGGTTTATCGGGTCGCGGACAAGTAGATATTACTGGCTTAATTGGCCAATATGCCCACGGAAATGAACCCAGCCACCACATGGCTTATTTGTATAATTTTACCAACACGCCCGATAAAACGGCCTACTATATTCAAAAAATACGCCAAGAGTTGTACAAAAATACGCCCGATGGTCTTTCGGGCAATGAAGATTGCGGGCAAATGTCGGCCTGGCTAGTCATGAGTGCCTTGGGCTTTTACCCACTAAACCCAGCTAGCAACCACTATACCATTGGAACCCCTTGGTTCAAAAAAGCAAGCATTCATCTCGAAAACGGAAAATCAGTAGAAATAACCGCTCCCGATTATAGCGACGAGAGCTATTACCTACAAGACATCAGCTTAAATGGCAAAGCCTTTAATCAGTCTTACATCAATTTTGATGATTTTAAAAACGGGGCTGCATTAAACTTTGTTACCGGAAAACTACCTGCCGAAACCTATACACAAAATCTTAAAAAACCAGAATCGAGTATTGATGACGAACAAATTGTATCCAATCCCATTATCGAATCTGCGGGGCCTACCTTTGCCGATAAGTTAAACGTGAGTATCAAAAACACCCAAAGTAGAGCCACCATCTATTATACAAGCGATGGCAGTACGCCTACACTCCAAAGCAAATTGTATGAAGGTGCACTCACCTTAACAGAGAGTGGAAACATTACCGCTAGCTCCTACGCTAACGGGCAATGGAGTTTCCCTACTACTGCCCATTTTTACAAAATTCCAGGCGACAAAAAGATTAAAATTAGTGCTACCACCATGAAATCGTACACCGCAGGTGGCGAACAAGGCTTGGTAGATGGTATTAGAGGTAAAGCAAATTTTAGATTAGGAAACCTGTGGCAAGGCTACCAAAGCACCAATTTTGAAGCCATTGTTGAATTAGATAAAGTGAAAAAAGTAAGCAGTATTTCAACCGGTTTTATGCAAGATACCCGTTCTTGGATCATTTTCCCCACGCAGGTAAGCTACTGGGGTTCTACCGATGGCATAAACTTTCAATATTTGGGCGACGTGAAAAATAGCATAGCAGCCGATGACTATGAGGTATTAATTAAAGAGTTCGAATTGCCCGTATCGCAAGCACTTAAATACATTAAAGTGCTGGCTAAAAATTACGGGGCTTTACCGGCCTGGCATTTGGGTTATGGCGAAGGTGGTGATGCTATTTTATTTATAGATGAAATCAGTATTAAGTAGTGTTTTTAGGATAATTTAACACGCTGATCACCCTATAAACAACAGATTTTACACATCTTTGCTTAAGCAATGATATATGTTTAAAGAAATACACAACCGAAAACTCCGCTATACCCTCATTGGAGTTTATTTTATCGTTTTATTTTTCTGTGCGCTAGAGCTCAATTTTTTGTGGATGTTTGGCTATTCACCAAACCGAAAAGACATAAAAACACCCAACCTGCAATTGGTTTCGGAGGTATATACCAGCGATGGTAAACTTATCGGTCGCTATTATCGTGAAAACAGAATTCCTATTACCTTCAAAGAGATAGCCCCAAGCGTAGTAGATGCACTAATTGCCACCGAAGATATTCGCTTTTACGAACATTCGGGTATTGATGTGCAGTCCCTTATTTCGAGCACCATTTCTACAGCCAAAGGCGACAAACGTGGTGCAAGTACCATTACGCAGCAATTGGCAAAAAACCTCTACAGTACACGTGGTCGCAAATCTGAAGGTTGGATACGACAAATTCCGGTGGTACGAACCATTGTATATAAACTAAAAGAGTGGATTACCGCTCTCAAATTAGAAAGCTATCACAGCAAAGAAGAAATTTTAACACTTTACCTAAACACAGTACCATTTGGCAATAATGCTTACGGAATTAAAATAGCTACCAAACGCTATTTTAGTAAAAATCCGAACCAATTAAAGGTAGCAGAAGCAGCCATGCTTATTGGCATGCTCAAAGCTACCAGCACCTACAATCCACTAAAAAACCCTGATAAATGTTTAGAAAGACGTAATATCGTGCTTTCTCAAATGGCCAAATATGGTTTTTTAGGTGAAAAAGAATTTAGAAAAAGTAGTTTAAAACCATTGACGTTAAAAGTATCGGAATTACAGGAAGGTGCCGAAGGCGACTCTTACCTACGTGCTGCCGTGGCCCGCTCTTTAGAAAAATGGTGTACAGAAAACAACTACGATTTATACGAAGATGGCTTAAAAATTTACACTACCATCGATTCAAGGTTACAAAAATATGCCGAAGAAGCCGTAAATAGCCAAATGAAAAGCTTGCAACGTCGGTTCCAAAACGTATGGGGAAACGAAAATCCGTGGAGAGACGAAGATGGCAACGAAATTGTTGACTTTATAGAAAAACAAGCCAGAAAATTACCCATTTACGAGCTCTTAGATAAAAAATACGCCCACAATACCGATTCGATAAATGCCTACCTCAATACACCTAAAAAAATGAAGCTTTTTAGCTGGGATGGCGAAAAAAAGGGTGAATACAGCACCATGGATTCCTTGAAATATTATGCCAAATTTTTAAACACCGGCATGATGACCCTCGATCCGTTTAATGGACATATCAAAGCTTGGGTAGGTGGTATTAACAACCAATACTTTAAATACGACCACGTAGACCAATCGAAAAGACAGGCTGGCTCTACTTTTAAGCCCTTTGCCTACCTCACCGCCTTAGAACAAGGCATGAATCCCTGTGATAAATATGTAGATAAAGCAGTAAAAATTGAATATCAAGAGGATGATAAAACCCAGGTTTGGGAACCAAATAATTCCGATTTTAAATTCTCCGGCCGCGAAATGTCGCTACGTTGGGCCATGGGGCGCTCGGTAAACTCTATTACCGCCCAAATAACAGAAAAAGTAGGTTGGGATAATATTGTAAACAATGCCCATAAATGCGGTATCGAAAGTCCGTTAAAATCTGTTCCCTCGGTAAGTTTGGGCGCCAATGATGTATCGGTATATGAAATGGTACGTGCCTATGGTACTTTTTTAAATAAAGGGGTTAAAACCGACCCTATTCTGGTAGCGAAAATAACCGACAACGATGGTAATACCCTAGCTAAATTTACAGCTAAACAAGAGCGGGTATTAACTGAAGAAATTGCCTGGTTAATGTTGTATATGTTTAGGGGTGGTATGGAAGAACCAGGTGGCACTTCCCAAGCGCTTTGGGAATGGGATTTGTGGAAAAAGGGAAACCAAATTGGTGGAAAAACTGGTACATCTTCGGACTATGTAGATGGCTGGTATATGGGTATTAGCAAAGATTTAGTAACGGGTGTTTGGGTGGGTTGCGACGATCGCAGCATTCACTTTAAAACTTCTGAAACTGGCGAAGGCTCTAGAACTGCCTTACCTATTTACGGTAAGTTTATGGAAAAAGTATTAAATGACCCTACTACGGGCATTACTTTTGGTACTTTTCCAAAATCCACGGTGCCCATTACCCGGTCTTACCAATGTGAATCGCCACGTATTGTTGCCGATACCACAAAAACAGATAGCACTGCCGGTGATAGCCTGATTACCAATCCAGAAGAAATTCCTTCTTCGGGCGAAGAAAATACCTCTGGCACGGTTCATATAATTCAAGAGATAGTAGCCATTAAACCAAGAACACAAATAAAGATCAAACAGCATAGTTAATTTATCTATTAATATAGTTAATCACCTAAATCAAGCTCCAGTGAAACGATTTAATTTATATACAGTATTCGCCATCCTTACATTAATTTTCCTTTCAGGAAACGTAAATGCTCAATATTTTGGACAAAACAAGGTTCGCTATAAAAACTTAAAATTTAAGGTATACCAAACGCCTCATTTCGAGTTGTACTACTACATGAACAATGATAGCCTAGTAAAACGATTTGCAAAAGAAAGTGAAACATGGTATACACTTCATCAACAGGTTTTTAGAGATACTTTTCTTAAAAAAAATCCCTTCATTTTATACAACAATGCACCAGAATTTCAACAAACAACCGCTATCGACGGTGATATTGGCGTAGGTACAGGTGGGGTAACTGAAGGCTTAAAAAATAGGGTGGTAATGCCTGTTACGCAATTAAATCAGCAAACTAGGCATGTGTTGGGGCACGAGTTGGTACATGCATTTCAATACCATAGCTTACTAGAGGGCGATACGACCAATCTTGAAAATATTGGCAATCTACCCCTTTGGATGGTAGAGGGTATGGCCGAATACTTATCGGTAGGAAAAGTAGATGCATTTACCGCCATGTGGATGCGGGATGCCTACTTAAATAAAGATATACCTTCGTTAAAAGACCTCACAACCAGTAATAAATACTTCCCCTACCGCTATGGGCAAGCATTTTGGTCGTACATTGGCTCTACCTATGGCGATACCGTTATTGTACCATTCTTTAAAGCTACCTCTAGACTAGGTTATGAAAGGGCTATCGAAAAAACCTTTGGCTATAGTGAAAAAACGCTTTCAGCACTCTGGAAAACAAGTATCGAAAACACCTATAAACCATTTTTAAAAGATACAACCCAAACGCCTATCGGAAAGCTACTGCTCGACGATAAGAATGCTGGGGAGATGAATGTGGCACCAGCCGTTTCGCCAAATGGAAAATATATTGCGTTTTTATCTGAAAAAGAGCTATTTAGTATCGATTTATTTTTAGCTGATGCCGAAACAGGTAAAATTATCAGAAAACTAACCTCTAAAATCAAAAACTCACACATCGATGAGTTTAACTTCATCGAATCGGCTGGTGCTTGGTCGCCAGATAGCAAACGTTTTGCTTTCAGTGCCTTTGCTGAAGGGCGAAATAAACTGTTTATTGTTGATGTACAAAACGGTAAAACGCTAGCCACCGAATCTATGGGTGAAGTAGTAGAGTTTAGCAATCTTGCCTGGTCGCCAGATGGATTAAGTATTGCCTTTTCGGGTTTAAAAAACGGTCAAAGTGATATTTATTTGTTTAATCTCCAATCAAAAAAATTAAGTGCGCTTACAAACGACCTATTTTCCGATTATCAACCTGCATTTGCTAGCAATGGTAAAAAAATTGTGTTTAGCAGCGATAGGAGTACGTATAACTCAAAAAATCTAAGTATCGACATTACCTATAACCTAGCCATTTTGGATCTAGAAACACAAAAAGTAACTGATGTTAATGTTTTTAATGGGGCCAATAATCTAAATCCTCAGTTTTCTGGAAATGATGAACAGCTTTACTTTTTATCTAACAGAGATGGTTTTAGAAACCTATACCGTTATACCTTAAGCAATGGCGTGGTAGAACGCCTAACCGATTATTTCACAGGTATAAGCGGCATTACCGAATATGCCCCGGCACTAAGTGTATCTAGAACCGATAAAATAATTTATAATTATTACAGAGCACAGAAATATAAAATTTATAGTGCCAATGTAAGCGATTTTAGCCCCATTCAAGTAGATCCACAGGCACTTGACTTTAGTGCGGCCATTTTACCACCGGCAAAGTCTGCTGGTGTAAATGTAATTAACGCCAACCTCGATAATTTTGAGCGTTTCGAAGAAATAGCCGACAAAACCATCAAACCCATTCCGTTTAAATCGAAATTTAAGCTAGATTATTTATCAAGTAATGGTATAGGTGCATCGGTTGGCCGCTTTGGTGCTGGTCTTTCTAGTGGCGTGCAGGGTATTTTTTCCGATATTTTAGGTAGAGATCAAATTTATGCTACCGCAGCTGTAAACGGCGAAATTTACGATTTTGGTGCTCAAGTGGCCTATATAAATCAGCAAAGCAGAGTTAATTGGGGATCGGCTGTTTCCCACATTCCTTACGTTACAGCCTACATGTCCGAAGGTTTCGAAACCATCGACCAAAACAATTATTACCGATCTAGCTACGATGTCATTCGCACCTTTGAAGATAAAGTACAACTGTTTAGTTCCTACCCTTTTTCCAAAATAGCACGTTTCGAAATTGGTACCTCAGCAGCCAGCTATTCTTACCGAATCGATCGCTTTAGCGAATACTATAACTATACCCAAAACGGAAATCAAGTATTTATTAATGGTTTTGCCGGGTCCGATCGCAAAAAAATATCCATGGCCGAAGCCAATACCTATTACAATCAGGTAGGTATCAATTTCCAAAATTTTAGGGTCTATGGCTTCGATGCAGCCTTTGTGGGCGATAATTCTAATTTCGGGATTACAGCGCCCCTAAATGGCTACCGCTACCGTATAGGCATTAATCAGCTCTTTGGCGATTATAATCTGTCTATTGGAACCGTAGATTTGCGTAAATACATACGCATAAACAAAATAACCCTTGCCGGACGTTTATTTAACAGCTTTGCATTTGGTAAAGATCAAAACCAATATTATGCACAGCAATTCTTAGGCTACTCTACCTACATTAGAGGGTATGAGTACAATTCTTTCTATAAATTGGGAGATATTTATTCTGGAGGATTTAATATAGATCAATTGATGGGTAGCAAGCTAGCAGTAGCTAACTTTGAGGTTCGTTTGCCTTTTACAGGTCCTAAAAAACTATCGGCTATCGAATCTAAATTCTTATTTAGTGATTTAAACGCCTTTTTTGATATCGGTTTGGCTTATAACTCCGATTCAAAAATTTCTTTTAGTGGGCAACCTACCGTAGTAGCTACCACACCTGATCCATTTAACCCCGGCCAAAACATAAATGTGTATAGCCGAGTACCAGCCATGAGTGCAGGCCTTTCTTTACGGGTAAATGTTTTGGGTTATTTTATATTAGAACCGTATTACGCCATTCCATTCCAACGGAAAACGTTGAGTAAGGGTGTATTTGGTTTAACCTTTGCTCCTGGCTGGTAAACCTTACAGATATAAAAAAAGCGGCTTTAGGCCGCTTTTTTTATTTAGGCTACTCTGCCAAAACTAGCTAACCAGTTTTGCTGAGCTTGTAGCTGTTCATATTTTAAGGCCGGAATTAAATCAATCCAATTGGCATTTACGCCCATTACTAAACGTTGCTTCTGCATTTTGGTAAATGCGTTGAGAGTTTTAAAGCGGTTAATGGCGGCTTGTTCGCTGTTAAACTCTTCAAAATACACCAAACGGTTCAATTGTTTACTCGGATCGAAAAACAAGGTGGGCATTTTTGCATAAAATTCCATCGTTTTTAACAGATCGGTACTCATACCCACATGCAAATTGCTGCGGTTTCTGTCGGTTAATACATATACAAGGTGTGTCATCGGCTCTATTCTTTAAGGTTTTGCAACTAAATCAATTAGTATTTTTGTTTTTTAAATAATTAATTACTAATTTTATGAGCACAATAATACTAACAATTTTAGTAAAAACAAATTTATTTTAAAATAATGGCCAACATCTCCAACAACTTAAAGTTCTTACGCAAGAAAAAGGGCTTAACACAGCAAAATTTCGCAGATTTAATGGAAATTAAACGTTCGTTAGTAGGCGCCTACGAAGAAGATAGAGCCGAACCTAAATACGAATTGCTAAAAAAATTCGCAGAATTTTACGAATTAAGCATGGACGAATTGGTAAATGAGAAGATAACTGCCTTTTGGAAACCACAACCCAAAAGCGATGGCAGCAATATTCGTATCCTCAGCATTTCAGTAAATCAAGATGATCGCGAAAATATAGAGTTGGTACCCGTTAAAGCTAGCGCAGGTTACTTAAATGGCTATGCCGATCCGGAGTTTATTAGCGATTTGCCTAAATTTCACCTTCCCTTTTTTAAGCAAGGAACTTATAGAGCTTTTGAAATTAAAGGAGATTCTATGCTTCCCCTACCCACCGGTTCTATTGTAGTGGGCGAATATTTAGAAAATTGGAATGACCTAAAAGCAGGTGAAACCTATGTCATTATCAGCAAAAATGATGGCTTAGTTTATAAAAGAGTAGGTAATCCATTCAAAGAAAATAAAACCCTTAAGCTTATTTCCGATAATCCGGTGTACGAACCTTACACCATCCCCACCGAAGATGTGGTGGAGGTATGGAAAGCCAAAGCGTATATCAGCACCGAGTTTCCACAACCATCTCCAGAGCCTAGCTTAGAAAGCCTTACACATATGATGGCCCAGATGCAAAAATCGATTTCTACGCTCAAAAATTAAGTTTTTAGAGCTCGGTAAATCTGTATATTTGGTGAATAAAAACGCATGCTATGAAAAATATCGCTGTTATAGGTTCAGGAACAATGGGCAATGGCATTGCGCACACTTTTGCGCAATATGGCTATCAAGTAGCTTTAATTGATGTTTCGGAAGCCGCTTTAGAGCGTGCAATACAAACCATTGGAAAAAATTTAGACCGACAAGTAGCCAAAGCTGCCCTCAGCGAAAGCGATAAGACCAATACCTTGACTAATATTAGCTGCTTTACTTCGATTAAAGAAGGCGCAGCACAAGCAGATTTAGTAGTAGAGGCAGCCACTGAAAATAGTGACCTCAAACTGCAAATATTCAAAGAGTTGGATGAATTTTGTCGTCCAGAAACTATCTTAGCCACCAATACCTCCTCTATTTCCATTACCAAAATTGCTGCGGTAACCAAACGCAGCGATAAAGTAATTGGCATGCACTTTATGAATCCAGTGCCTGTAATGAAATTGGTAGAAGTAATAAGAGGCTATGCTACCAGCGATGCGGTAACGGCCAGCATTATGGATTTATCCAAAAAATTAGGGAAAACACCCGTAGAAGTAAATGATTACCCAGGTTTTGTAGCCAACCGTATTTTAATGCCCATGATTAACGAGGCTGTTTATAGCTTGTATGAAGGTGTGGCTGGTGTGGAAGAGATTGATACCGTGATGAAATTAGGCGTGGCTCACCCCATGGGGCCACTACAATTGGCTGATTTTATTGGTCTAGACGTATGTTTGGCCATTTTACGTGTACTTCAAGATGGTTTCGGAAATCCAAAATATGCCCCTTGCCCACTCTTGGTAAATATGGTAACGGCTGGCGAAAAGGGAATTAAATCTGGACGAGGCTTCTACGAATACACTCCGGGTAGCAAAGAAGTAGTGGTTTCTCCAAACTTCCGCTAACTATACAACTCCGCAGCTACTTTATAGGTAGTACAATGTGCATCTACAATATCTTTAATATCAGGAGAATAGCCCCCACCCATACTCACTTGTACCGGTATTTTTAGGGCTTTACAGGCACTTAGCACTAATACGTCTCTGTCTTTACACCCCACTTTACTTATAGATAGTTTTCCCAGTTTATCGGTAGCCAAAATATCCACACCTGATAAATAAAACACAAAATCGGGGGCAAAATTATCTAGCAATGGCAGTAGATTTTGTTCTAAAATGGACAAATATTCAGCATCACTTATGCCATCAGCCAAGCCAATATCTAAGTCCGAGCGTTCTTTACGAAAAGGAAAATTATGCTCAGCATGGATAGAAAAGGTAAATACTCGATCATCATTTTGGAAGATTTCGGCGGTTCCATTCCCCTGATGCACATCTAAATCGATTATTAAAATACGATAAGCTAATTTATTAACTAACAAATAATTAGCTGCAATTGCTTGATCGTTTAGCATGCAAAAACCTTCTCCCCAATTGCTGCCGGCATGATGTGTACCACCAGCTACATTAAAAGCGATACCATGCTCCAAAGCAAACAAAGAACCGTCTATAGTTCCTTTGGCAATACGCAATTCACGTTCTACCAAAGCCGAAGAATAGGGAAAACCTATCCTTCGCTCCTCTTGATAGGTCAATTGCCCATTTTTTAAGCGAAAAAAGTAATCGACATGGTGTGTTGTAAGCACCCATTCGTCTGCTACTATTTCTGGGGAAACAAAATGATGTGCCTCCACGACTCCCTCATGTAACAGTTGCTGCGGAATTAATTCATATTTGAGCATCGGAAACCGATGCCCATCAGGTAAAGGATGAGCATAAATGGGATCGAATGCGAAATAAAACACCTAGAAAAAATTAACGATTGTTTGGTAAAAATTTCTTAAACAATTGAATACCGATAGTGAGCATTACCAATACCAATGCGGCAAATGCGGCTGTAACTACCGTTTGTGATGCTGCGCTAACATCTGGCTGGCGCTTCAAGAGTATGCCATATAATGCCCAAAGCACTACCAAGCTAAAAAAGATATTTTTACGTACAAAAACCATAAATACGCTTATGAACGTAGCTATACCAATTAATAAGATAGCCCATAGGTTAGGTGCAAAACCCCATCCATCCCAAGAAATAGAAAGCAAATACACACTGATATTTGCAATGGTAGCTATACATATCCAGGCAAAATAAATACTTAAAGGAAATTGACTAAAAGCTTTAGTCCAGAATGAACGATGGCTATCAAAAATATCTAATTTAAGCTGGATTTGAAGCAAACTGTATAACTGAATGAGCATACAAAGCACCGATAATAGCAACTGGTTACCCAAAAAAGCATATACCCAAGCGGTAGTTGCCAGGGTATTCACTATAAACAAATAGCCTATTTTGCTTACATCCTGATTTACTCGTTCATCTGAATGCTTACTAAAGACATGCACCAAGTGATAGATACAAAATGCTAGCAATGAAACATAAATAAGCCCCCAAATTGCAAACGTTATACCTGCTGGGGTAAAAAAGGTTTCATACCTAGCCGAAACGGTAGTCATCGTATTGGGGAGACCTAAGGCCTTAAATTGGGCTAAATTTGCCACTAGGGCCGATATAATGAAACCAAGCAAATTTAAAATGGCCAGCGTACGAATTTTGTTGATCATGTTTTTAGGATTTAAGAAGCATTGTTTCACAAATCAACGCCAATTCTGTACCAAAATGATACACATCCTCAAAAGTATTGTACAAAGGCACCGGACTGATTCGTATTACATTTGGCTCTCTCCAATCGCCAATAATTCGTTTTTTCACCAAAGCGTCAAATATAGCTTTTCCATCACTTTTGGCTATAATAGACAATTGCGCTCCACGTTCTAGCGGATTACTTGGGGTAATTATTTTAAACTGCTCATATCCGAGTTGATTATTAATCTCGGCAATCCAAAAAGCAAGATAAGCAGTCAATTTTTCACTTTTTGCCCGCAGAGCGGCCATACCACCTGCTTCTTTAATAAGCAATAAAGCAGATTTATGGATAGCCATTAACATGACCGGGCTACAACTTAATTGCCAGCCCTCTGCTCCTTTTTCGGGCACAAAACCCTTCGTCATTTTAAATCGAGTTTCTTGCTTATAACCCCACCATCCCGCAAAGCGATTTAATTCGGGATTATTAAAGTGTTTTTCGTGAATAAATACCCCACTAATACCACCGGGACTGCTATTCATATATTTATACGAACACCAACAGGCAAAATCTACGCCCCAATCGTGTAGTTGTAAAGGCACATTTCCTGCAGCATGAGCCAAATCGAAGCCAACTTTGGCTCCAGCGGCTTGCCCAGCTTTCGTTATGGCTTGCATATCAAATAACTGTCCAGTATAATAATTTATACCACCAAAAAGAATTAGGGCTATTTCATCGGCGTTTGCTTCAATCTGAGCTAGGATATCCTCTGTTCTAAGGGTTTCTTCACCTGCTCTGGGGAAAACCTCTAAAATCGCTTCATTTGGATCGATACCGTGAAAGCGAAGGTGGCTTTCTACCGCATATTGATCTGACGGAAAAGCTCCACCCTCCATTAAAATCTTTATTCTTTTTCCTTTAGGTTGATAAAAACTCACCATCATCAAGTGCAAATTCACGGTGAGGTTATTCATGGGTACCACTTCAGCAGGAGTTGCACCCACAATAGGGGCCAATAGCGCTTGTAACTCTTGATGGTAGGTCATCCAAGGGCTTTCGCCTTCAAACCAACCCTCCACGGCCAAATCTTGCCAGTTTTTCAACTGTTCTTGAAGGAGCGTTTGGGCCGATTTAGGCTCCAAACCCAACGAGTTTCCACAAAAATAGCGGATATCTTGCCCATCGTGCTGCGGAATAAGAAAGCGGGAACGGAAAGCAGCCAAAGCATCTTGACTATCTAAAGCTTGCGCACAGGCATGTGTTTGATCAAAAATCATAAATTATTGACCAATTTTTAGCAATTCAATCTCAAAAATAACCACGCTGTAAGGTGGAATATCTTGCCCAGCACCAGTTGGCCCCCAAGCCAATTGATACGGAATATAAAACCGATACTTGGCGCCAACCGACATCAATTGCATACCTTCTACCCAACCCTGAATAACTTGAGTTAAGCTTAATTTGGCCGGCTGATTGCGCTCATACGAGCTTTCAAACTGTTTTCCGTTGGCAAGTGTGCCTTTATAATGTACCGTTACACTATCGGTTGCTTTTGGCTTGGCTCCTTTTCCAGCAGTAAGTATCTCGTATTGCAAACCCGAAGCTAGCGTAATTACGCCCTTTTTCTTTTTATTCTCCGCTAAAAAATCTGCTGCTGCAGCTATTAAAGGCTCTTCTTGTTTCTTTTTTAGCGCTGTAAAATAAACCATAATAGCTTGTTGGCCATCTTGCATGCTTATTTGTGGATTTTTTCCCGCAAAAACATCTTGCATAGCTTGCATCAATGCAGCATAATTCAATGTGCTAAGTCCTCTAGATTTTAAATCGAAGGAAATGCTAGCACCAATGGCATAACTAGCCGAATCGAGTTGGGTACTTAATTTAAGGGGGCTAACCGACTCCTGCGCTTGAAGACCAAACGAAAAAAGAGTAAGAAATAGGCCAATTGATGCGATTTTTTTCATGTTATTTTTTAGTTTATATAATATAGTTTAATCAATTAATTTACAGATAGTAATGTACATAATTTAGAAAGAAATTTTACATCAATTTCATTAAAATCGTTTAAGCAATCGCTATCCACATCGAGCACTGCTTTTACTTCACCATTAGAGCCTAGCAAGGGAATAACTACCTCCGATTTAGTGAGTGCACTACAGGCAATATGTCCCGGAAATGCATCCACATCAGGTACCAACAACACTTGTTTTTGCTGCCACGCTTGACCACAAACTCCTCTGCCCTTGGCAATTCGGGTACAGGCCACCGGACCCTGAAATGGGCCCAATACCAATTCATTGCCTTTTACCAAGTAAAAACCAACCCAAAAGAAGTTAAACTGTGCTTTTAGAGCGGCACTTACATTGGCCAAATTGGCCGTAAAATCTGTTTCTCCCGTAATAAGAGCTTCAATTTGAGGTAATAAAGAGATATATTGCTCTTCTTTACTTGCATTTATAAAGTGTAAATCTTCTGCCATTATGCTACAAATTTAACAAGCTGGCGCAATTACCGGCATGTATGTGTATAAATGTGGACTAATTTATGCCATTGTGGAAAGAATAGTTACACAGCGTTACTACTTGATTCTTATTTTTGAATGCTTTAAATAAAAAAAGGCTCAACTAAACCATATAAATGAGAGTATTAGCAGAATTGCCACATCCTGATTGTAAGATTACCATTTTTGGTATGAATCAGAAGTATCTCATTAAATTAGAGCGGGGTGGCTTGGAGCAAACCTACAAACTAAATGAACTGGATGTGACCAATGGCGTGAACAGCGTGTTCGAGATTTTAGATGATGCTTTTATACAAACAGTCTTGATTCGATTTGAACAAATGAGAATGGATTTTAACGAGGCCTATAGCCGACATGAATAGCGGGATAAAGATCAATTAAACAACTGATAAACAAGTACTTAAATGCCTAAACAAAATTATATTCTGAAAATGGCCTAGTTTGACTAGTTATTTTTAAAATTTATATGACACAATAGTTTAAGTATAATAACATAACTAATTGAAAAATAGAAAATTAAATAGTTTCAAAAAATATAATTCGGAAGCCTTAAAATGCCAAATAAATGCGAAGTTTGGCTTAAAACAATATACAATTAAAATTTCATCCATTTAAAAAAAAATGTATTTTTGACTTATGATTCAGACGATAAAAACCCCTAGATTTTTAGTACTAAGTTTACTAATTTTAGCAGCGGCAGCTACCCGTGCCCTACCCCTACTCGTTCCACATATTTGGAACTTTACTGCCGTAGGTGCCTTAGCAATTTTTGCCGGTGCACAATTCAGCGATAAGCGCTTGGCTTTTGTAATGCCATTAGCCGCCATGGCTATTTCAGATGTTTTTATCGGTAATGGATTTAGTGCTGTGGTGTATGCCGGTTTTGTGGCTATGGTAGCCTGCGGTTTAATCATTAACAAACGCCAGTCGGTGAGTAGTATATTTGCTGGTAGTGTTTTGGGCGCAGTGGTATTTTTCTTATTGACCAATTTCGCCTTTTTCTATCCGAGCACACTCTATCCGCACAATGTAGCAGGCATACTATCTTCTTACGCAGCAGGTTTGCCTTTCTTTAACAACATGCTTGCCGGAAACTTAATTTATGGTGCCATTTTATTCGGCAGCTTTAGTGTATTAAGCAAAAAATATCCTGTTTTAGCTCAATAGTTTAATGCAAATATCATTAAAAAAGCCCTCCCGAAATTTCGGGAGGGCTTTTTTGTTAATTTTTCTAGCTCTATTTTATGGTACACAAGAACCCAGCATTTAGGTTTAATCCTTTAGTGGTGTACCCCGTAAAATCTACATAATCGGTATCCAATAGGTTTTTAAAATCAACAAATAATTTGATAGCCTTTTTAGGCGCATATTGCACATAAGCATCAAGCAGGTTATAGGCTTTTAAGTCAACAGTCATACCTTGGCCCAAAGCGGCATCGTAGTAGCTATCTTGGCGGCTACCCATCCATTTATAGTATAAAGCTGCGGTTAATTTAGGAGATAGCGCCGCCCGTAGGTTTAAACCTAGGCTGTGTTTAGGCCTGCGAAATAAGTTTGCTTCCGTTTGGCCATCGACTTGCACCTGCTTGCCGGTAACAAAGGCATAAAAGCCATCCAGGTTTATGTTGCTGCTCCATTTGTATTTCCATTCCAATTCTAGGCCTTCATCAAACTGCTTGGCTTGATTGATGTAGCGATAGTTGATGTCAAAACCTATTACATCTGCTATATTTCGCTTAAAATAAGCCGTATTAAGCGTTAATTTATCGGCAATAAGTTCCATATCGGCACCTGCCTCAAACGTTTGTGTGCGTTCGGGCTTTAAGGCCAAATTTCCGTATTCGGAAAATAATTGATACAAGGAAGGTACTTTGTAAGCCGAAGAAAAATTGATGAAGAACTTATACCTATTGGCAAATACATAAGACGGATTGATGGTATAGGTTGCATTATTCCCATACTCCGAATGGCGATTTAAACGTCCTCCTAGCTCAGTTCGAAGATGCTCACCCAACTTAAAAAAGAAAGAAGAATAAGCACTGGTAATATGGTTTTTAGCCGATAAACTTCCCCAAGGAGAAAGTTGTTCGGTAGCCGATTCCTTATAACTAAGGCCAGAGATTAAATCTGCAAAAGGTGCCAAAGGCGTAGTTAAAGTGGCTTCCGCTTGGCTAATATCTCCTTCATTACGGGTTAAATCGCCCACATACGAAAATTTGCTATCTACTCTGTTTTTACTCCCTATTATGGCAATCACAGCATTTCCGGCTATATACTGGGCGCCCAAACCCAGCAAATACGTTTGTTTATCATAGGTATAATCAGATATATCTGCAAAAGCGCCATCATCTAAATCGGCTTTGTTTTTATTGGCTTGGAGGTTAGCAAATAACTTAAAGCGGGTGCCAAAAGCTTGCTGCACATTAGCTTGTAGGCTTTGTTGGTTAAAGCCATCTTTTTCTAAATTGTTAGGAGGTATAGATGTTGCACTAGAAAAGCCAGCAGAACTGGTATTTGATGCATTCAGGGCGAAGATGGTTTTACCTAAGGTACCGTTTAAACCCAAAGCTTGTTTATAGCTTTTATACGAACCTGCGGTAGCTAAAGCCGTGCCCAAAAGCGGACCTTTGCCTTTTTTAAGAATAATATTGATCACGCCAGCTACCGCATCGGAACCGTAAAGCGTAGAATTACCACCTTTTAAAATCTCAATACGTTCAATTTGATCGATAGCAATAGCCGAAATATCGTATTCGCCAGAAATATTAGACGCATCGTTAACAGGCACGCCATCTAGTAAAATTAAGGTATTACCGGCAGAAGCACCTCGTAAATAGAGGGCTTTTATATCGCCAGGATTGTTTCCGTTTCCTCCTATGGTTAAACCCGCTACCTGGTTGAGTAGCTCCGTAAGGCTTCGCCCCTGATTTTGCTCCAGTTGCTGTGCCGAAATTACCCGCACTACTTTACCAATTTCCGATTGTTTACGTGGCGATTTACTTGCCGTAACTACCACCTCATTGAGCTGGTAGTTTTCTTTTTCTTGTGCCCATGCAGGCAGCTGTGCGCACACAAGCCCTAGGCCTGCGAAAACGCTAATGATTTTTTTGTCTATTTTTGTGGAAAATTTTCCCACAGCAAACAGCAAAGAAGAGGTTTAAATGAAATACAGTATGTACATCATTCAAGCTTCAGTCCCCGAAAGCTATGAATTATAAATTGCGATGGCAGGTCTTCTGACTTACTCCCCGCCGCCCGGTCTTCCCAACCCGAGGTATCGGGCCAGTGACTAAGAAAGGGCGTTGGTTATAGAGCTTACAGCTGCGGGACAGTTCTGGATTTACACCAGATTCCCTTTTAATCCCGAAATGAATCGGGAACCAAAAGCAATACAAATTTACAGCAAAGTTTAACTGAAGCTATTTTTAGTTTTCAACATCTACTAAAAAATGTTGAATTGTGTATGCCAGCAGTTTTACGTAATTTTGCCCCACACATGCAAGGCGATCTTACTTTAAGTATTTTAGGTGGCGGTCAGTTGGGCCGCATGCTCCTTCAAGAAGCCATTAACTTTAACATTTCGTGTAGGGTATTAGACCCCGATGCCCATGCGCCTTGCAAAGAGTTGAGTAGCGAATTTGTATGTGGCTCTTTGAGTGATTTTGATACCGTATACCAATTTGGTAAATCGGCCAGCACCTTAACCATTGAGATTGAAAAGGTAAATACCGATGCCCTAGAAAAATTGGAACAAGAGGGTGTAAAGATTTATCCTCCTGCACGGGTAATACGCCTGATACAAGATAAAGGCACACAAAAACAATTCTTTAAAGAAAACGACATTCCTACAGCTCCTTATGTACTCATCAATAAAAAAGAGGAATTAAGTAGTGTGGCTTTCCCCTATCCATACATTCAAAAATTACGTAAAGACGGTTACGATGGCCGTGGGGTTTTAAAAATATGCAGTGCAGCAGCTATTGCTGAGGCTTTTGAAGCACCTAGTTTGGTGGAGCAATGCATCGATTTTAAGCAAGAAATTGCAGTAATGGTGGCTAGAAATGCAGCTGGTGAAATTAAAACATTTCCTATGGTGGATATGGATTTTAATCCCGAAGCCAATTTGGTGGAATATGTATTTTCTCCATCTAATTTAAGCTCCACTATTCAAGAAGAAGCTGAAGCCATTTCCATACACATTGCTAAAAATTTGCAATTGGTAGGTGTATTGGCTGTAGAGTTCTTTGTAACCAAAGACGATAAGCTTTTGGTAAACGAATTGGCTCCACGACCTCACAACAGCGCACACCAAAGCATTGAAGGTAATTATACCTCTCAATTTGAGCAGCATTTACGGGCTATTTTCAATTTGCCTTTGGGCGATACGCAATGCATTCAGCATGCGGTAATGATAAATTTACTCGGTGAATCCGGATTTGAAGGTATTGCTAAATACGAAGGGCTTGAAGAAGCCTTAAAACTGAGTGGGGTGTACATTCACCTATACGGTAAAAAGTTTACCAAACCTTTCCGCAAAATGGGGCATGTAACTATCTTAGCTGAAAATAGAGCATTGGCTACTGAAAAAGCCAAAAAAGTACAAGCATTAATAAAAGTAAAAGCATAAAATATGGCAAGAGTAGGCATTATTATGGGTAGCAAATCAGACCTTCCTGTTATGCAGGAGGCTGCAGATGTGCTAAAAGAATTGGGTGTAGATTTTGAAATTACGGTAGTATCTGCCCACCGCACGCCCAAACGCATGTTTGAGTATGCCGAAACGGCTGCCGAAAGAGGTTTAAAAGTAGTTATAGCCGGTGCCGGTGGTGCTGCGCATTTACCGGGTATGGTTGCAGCCATTACCCACTTGCCGGTAATTGGTGTACCCGTTAAATCGAGTAATTCGTTAGATGGGTGGGATTCTATTCTATCTATTTTACAAATGCCCAACGGTATTCCGGTGGCTACGGTTGCCTTAAATGCGGCTAAAAATGCCGGTTTATTAGCCGCCCAAATATTGGCTACCGCCGATACTGGGTTGAGCACTAAACTTATTGCCTATAAAGAAGAGATGAAAAAGAAAATTGAAGAAAGTGCCAACCAATTGGGGCAATAAAAAACATGAAAACAAGCAAAGAAAGCTTAGAAGGCTTACGAAACGAATATCTATCAACCCCTTTTTCTGAAAAGGACGTAAAAAAAAATCCAATAGAACAATTTGACCTTTGGTTTGACGAGGCTGTAAAATCCGGTTTATACGAACCCAATGCCATGACCTTAGCTACTGCGACCCACGATGGAAAACCATCGGCACGTGTGGTTTTATTAAAAGGCTTTAATAAAGATGGCTTTATTTTTTACACCAATTACTTAAGTCGTAAAGGAAAAGAGTTGTCAAAAAACCCTGTAGTGGCCTTGGTATTTTTTTGGCCCGAATTGTCTCGACAAGTACGTATTGAGGGAACTTTAGAAAAGTTGAGCAAGGAAGAATCGGAGAGGTATTTCCAAAGCCGCCCAGTAGACAGCCAATTGGGTGCCTTGGCATCGCCGCAAAGCCAAGTTATTAGCCGTGAGGAATTGGAAAAAAATTGGGCGGAGTTAAAAACTGCTTATGCCAACAAAGCCATTAGCAAACCCTCATTTTGGGGTGGCTATTTGGTAAAACCACAGGTAATTGAGTTTTGGCAAGGCCGAGAAAGCCGTTTACACGACCGAATAGTATATAAAAAGGCTGACAAATCTACTTGGAAGCTGGTACGATTAGCACCATAAAAAAGCCCTCCCGAAATTCGGGAGGGCTTTTTTGTTAAAGTGTATGGTTAATACACCCTAACCATAAATACGTAGTCCTGAATTTTTTTGAGTTGCGCTGTACGGTTTAAGCTAGAAAGGGTATTTTTCTTGTTTAAGCTTAGGGTTTTATCTAAGTCTTCTGTAGGAATTTCTTCTAAACTTTTTAGCAGATAATTGGTTTTAATGGCAAAAGCAGCTCCATCGGTTCGGGTTTGTTTTCCGCTTATAATGCCAATTACATTCCCTTTGCTATCTAATAAGGGTCCACCGGAGTTTCCTGGGTTTACCGGAATAGATATTTGGTACGCAACGGAATCGCCAGCAAAGCCGGTTTTAGCACTTAAATACCCTTTGCCATATACTTGCTCATCACGAGGGAAACCTAGGGTAAATACATCTTCGCCTAAATCGGAATCAATTTTTTTGAAGGCATAAGGCAATTTGTCAAAGCTATCGAAAGCAGGATCTACAATTTGAAGAATGGCAATATCGTATTCTGGTTGTACGAATACGGTTTTTACTTTATAGGTATCGCCAGCTGCATTTTGAATATATACAGAATCGGCCCCTTTAATTACGTGGTAATTGGTTGCTAAGTAGCCGTTTGCTGTAAGTGCAAAACCGGTACCTCCAAATACACCCGGATTAGCTAGTCCTTTTTTTGAGTTTATATTTTTAGCCAATACATTTTGAGAACGCTTGATACTATTTATTTCTCTACGCAAGGCACTATAATAAGAAGAGTGATCGGCAAAATATCCAGAGAATAAAAGTGTGCCAAATATGGCAGTAATGGCTACGGTTGCAGCAATGGCTAAATTGGCTCGGTAGCGTTTCCACAATTGAATAACGTTGGCTGAAGTGGGTATGAGGTCGTTTTTAAAAGAAACTACATCAATTTGCTCGTGAATTAGGTCCATAGCGTGTTGTAAACGCTGACGTTCGCCATAAGCTGCCAATAAAGTCATCAATTCTTTGTGAGCGTGTACTTGTTGCTGAACGTCCGGATTTTCTTTGCAAAGCAATTCAAAGGCAGCACGTTCTGCCGGAGACAATTCTCCACGTAGGTATGCTTCGGTTTGATTGATTAGCTGTGCGTCTTTCATAATTCTAGTCCTCCGTCTTTAAAAAACAACTTTTTAAGTCGTTGTAAACATTTATATTTTTGAGTTTTGGCATTATCTGCGTTGGTATAGCCAAATTGTTCACAAATTTCTTGCATGGAACGGTTATTCAAATAAAACTCTTCAATAATAGTTTTACAGGGTTCACCTAATTGCCCCAATGCATGTTGCATGTGTTTAAACTGCTCATTTTTCTCTTCGTGCTGTTCTAGATCAATTTCCACATCGGCTACAGACTCTAGTTCATACGTTTGCGCAGAAAATCTGCTGTTTTGGTTTAATTTTTTAAGCCATAAATACCTGCAAACTGCATATATATACGTTTTTAGTTTGCTCTTTAGCTCAAAATTTTCGGTTGTTATTTTGGTATATAAAACAATAACCGCCTCTTGAAATATATCCTTTGCGTCGTCTTCGTTCCCGTTATTATGGAGTACTAATTGTAGTATCATCGGGAAATAAGCAGTATACAAAGAATCAAGACTGTTTGTAGCCCCATCGCGAATACCTTGTATTAGGTTATTATCCGCTGGAATTGAACTATTTATCTTGTTTCTCAAAGTTAATACGCTTTTGTTTGAATAGTAACCCAATGATAGGAAAATATTTTTTTACTTTTTTTTAGTTTTTTCGGGTTACCTTTTTAATTTTGCAGTATTAACAACAAATTATTAATAATTAACTTTAAACAAAAAAACATGAAAAACTTATTCAAATTCGGTTTCTTAGCTTTAGCTATTTCTTTATCTGTTGCTGCTTGTTCTTCTAACAAAACTGAAGAAGTTGCTGCTGACACTGCTGCTGTTGATACTACTGCTGTAGATACTACTGCTGTTGATACTGCTGCTGTTGCTGTAGATACTACTGCTGCTACTAAGTAATTAGAAACAACTACTGAAAGAGAAACCGTTAGATCTTCTAACGGTTTTTTTTTGCCCAAAATTTAGGATAATAAAAAAGCGTGTATTCCGAGGAGTACACGCTTTTACGTCATTAGCACTTATTTATTTTTTTAAGAACCCTTTAACTTTTTTGCTATTGCTATCTGCTAGCAAATACATGCAGGGTACCAGCACCAAGGTTAAAAAGGTTGCAAAGCTTAAACCAAATATCATCGTCCACGATAAAGGGCCCCAGAAGGCAACATTATCGCCTCCAAAGAAAATATGCGGATTGAAGCTGCTAAACAATTCGGTAAAATCTATATTAAGCCCAACAGCCAAGGGAACGAGGCCTAGCATGGTTGCTGTAGCAGTTAGCAAAACAGGGGTCATACGGGTACGGCCAGCTTCTACAACGGCTTCTTTAACTGGCATACCTTGTTCTATGAGCAAATCGGTAAATTCTACCAGCAAAATACCGTTACGCACCACAATTCCGGCCAAGGCTACAATGCCTATGCCCGACATCACGATTGACATATCCATTCTAAAAATGGTAATACCTAATATTACTCCGATAATACTGAATAAAATTTCGGATAGAATTATAATGGGTTTTGATACGGAATTGAATTGGGTAACTAAAATAATGAGTATGAGGCCCAATGATATAAGCAAGGCATTTCCTAAAAAGGCAGCGGTTTCAATTTGTTCTTCTTGTTCACCTGCCATTTTAACGCTCACGGCATCTAGCTTAGGAAATTGATCTACTTCTTCTTGTATGGCAGCTACTACTTCGTTTGGATTGTAGCCACCAAGCACATTAGATGATAAAATAATGATGCGTTTTTGTTGCTTGCGTTTAATACCTCCGTAAGTATTTACATATTCTACGTCTGCAAAAGCAGATACAGGAACTTGACGAATCATACCGCCCATTCCCATATCGCGGTAAGTTACCTTCATGTTTCTAAGGGCTTCTAAATTGTTTCGTTGGCTTTCTTGAGCCCTAAGGTTAATGGGGTAATCTTCGTTTAGATCTCTAAACTTAGAAACTTCTTTCCCATAAATGGCTGTACGCAAATCCATACCAATTTGCCCACTCGAAATTCCTTCTCGGTTCGCACGTTCGCGGTCTATATCAAAAATAATTTCGGGCTTATTGTTCTGAAAATCGGATTTCAATTCCTCTACACCGGGAATTTGTTTGGCGTCGAGGTATTTTTTTAATTGCTCGGAGCCTGATACCAATGCATCTAAATTATCGCCAGTAAGTTCTATGGAAATTGGCTTTGAAGTTGGCGGGCCATTTTGCTCTTGTGCTAGAGTAATTTCGGCACTTGGAATTCCTTTTACCGATTCACGTATTTTTGATAGGTAGAGCGATGTACTTTCGCCATCCCGTTTCCCAAATTCTACAAAAGCTACTGTTACTTTACCTCTATTGGGGTAATTGCCTTGATCTTCGTCTTGTGGATCGGTTACACCTACCGTTACATTGGATATAATAGACGAAACGATGGGGTTCGTTCTACCAACCACCTTAGTTACTCTATTTTCTACCTCTTTTACTACTTCGTTGGTATAGGCCTGATCGGTACCTATGGGCATGTTTACATACACATAGATAAAATTAGGATCGCTAGTTGGGAAAAATACCACCTTCGGCGGCACAATACTTATAAGCACAAAAGAGAACACAAACAAGCCTACCGTTCCCCATAATATAGTTTTGGGTTTTTCTAAGGCCCATTTAAGTAAACGCACATAGCGCAGTTGAAACTTAGGCCAGGTGTGTTCCTGAAACTTTTGAATAGCTTGAGTGAGGTAAAAATGATTGAGTAGATACAAACCAGCCAAAAACACCATAAAGTTCCCAAAACCGAAGCTGATGAAGTATGAGATAAGCACCAAACCTGCAAATACATACATTGTTTTCTTTACTTTGGATGTAAAGCTTGGTTTTTCTTCGTTTACGTCATGTACCTGCATAAAATCAACGGCAAAAACCGGATTTATAATGTAAGCTACCACTAGTGATGCTAATAGTGTTATGATAAGCGTTACAGGTAAAAAGAACATGAATTTACCAATTACTCCCGGCCAAAATAGTAAAGGAACAAAAGGTGCTAGCGTGGTTAAAGTACCCGATAAAACAGGCAAAAATACTTCACCAGCAGCCATTTTTGCTGCTTTAACTATAGGCACTTTCCCATTATTAAAAATACGGTGGGTATTTTCAATCACCACAATGGCATCGTCAACCACAATTCCTAGGCCTAATAGGAATGAGAACAATACAATCATGTTCATCGTGAAACTAAAACCAAAGAAACCGCCCAAAGCAGGCATGGCTAAAAAGGCTACAAACATAGAAAGGGGTACCGACATGGCCACAAAAAGGGCATTGGTTACGCCCATAAAAAACATCAGTATAAGCGTTACCAGGATAAACCCAATTATAATGGAGTTTATCAAATCGTGTAAGGTTACACGTGTTTGATCAGATTGATCGCCGGTGGTGGTTACGTTTAGGCTTTTAGGCAAAGAGCTTAGCTTTAAGTCTGCAATAAGTGCATTAATTTTATCGGAGGCTTCAATTAAGTTTTCGCCGCTACGTTTTTTAACATTAAGGGTTATTACATTTTTGCCATATAAGCGGGCATAACTTTCTTGCTCTTTAAAAGCATCTTTTACCTCGGCAATATCTTTTAAATACACCGATGCGCCTGTTGGTGTTTTTACTACTAAATTGGCTATTTCTTCGGCGCTTGTAAATTCTTTTTTAACGTTTAGCGTTCTGCGTACGCCATCCATTTTAACAGTACCGCCAGAAATGGTTAGGTTTTCATACCCTACTGCTGATTCGATATCTCTAAATGAAATTTGGGCAGCGGCCATTTTATTTAAATCGGCATTTATTTGAATTTCAGGATCAAGTGCACCCACAATATCTACTCCCGAAATTTCGGTTAAAGCCTCTATCCTATCCTTCAACACATCGGCATACTGCTTCAGTTTTTTTAGATCATAATCACCGGAAATATTTACATACATAATGGGTAAATCGGCCAAATTTATATCCATTACATTGGGTTCTTTAGGCAAATCGCTAGGTAAATCCTGGCGGGCTTTATCTACCGCATCTTTTACCCGTTGTTTAGCATCTTTAATATCTACGTTGGTATTAAATTCTGCGGTAATTACCGATACATCTTGATACGATTTAGAAGTAATTTTTTTAAGCCCAGAAGTAGATTTTAATTGCTTCTCTAGCTGTTTAGTTACTAAATTTTCCATATTCTCGGGCGATGTACCAGGATAGATGGTTTGCACGAAAATTTTTGGAATAATTACCTCCGGAAAATTTTCTTTAGGTAAGTTTTGGTACGATGAGTAGCCTAGCAACACCAAAATAAAGGTGAAAACATAAATGGCTGTTTTATTATCAATAGCCCAACTTGAGGGCTTAAATTCTTTATTCGAATCTTTCATTTGCGCTATATAAACTCTTATAATTTTACTAAATCACCTTCATTTAAATCAGACAAGCCGGTTAAAATAACCTTATCGCCCACTTTTAAACCCGAGAGGACTTCGGCTTTACCCTCCGAAATTTTGCCCACTTTAATTACCGATTTTTTAGCTTTTCCGCCTTCGACAACAAACACATAATCGCCATTTTCAGATTTTTGAATTGCATTTACAGGTACGGTTAAGGCTTTTTCTTTTTTATAATCAACAATTTTAAGCACCGCTACCATATTGGCTCTGTAACTAGATTTTGATGGGAGATTTACCTCTACAGAAAAACTTCTAGAAGCCTGATCGATGGTTTTTGCGGCGAAAGTTAAACGGGTATTTAAGGTATCGGGTATGTCTGGGAATATTAAGTTCACTTCATCACCTTGATTAATATGACTAGCATAAGACTCGGCCACCATGGCTTTAGCCTTTAAATTAGATGTGTTTACCACTCGAACCCCAGGCATACCTGGCATTACCGCTTGGCCAACCTTTAAATCCATTTGATCTACTACCCCATTTATAGGCGATTTAATGCGATAAAGCGCTGCCTGCGACTGTAGGGTTCGCATTCTGCGTAACAAACCATCACGCTGGGTTTTAGCACTTAAATATTGTACCTCGGTACCAATTTTCTGATCCCAAAGGTTTTTCTGACGTTGAAATAAAGTACTAGCCAATTCCAGTTGGGTTTGCAACTCATCCATATTTTGGCGCAATACCTGATCATCTAACTGAGCCAAAATTTGACCTTTTTTAACAGATTGGCCCGGTTTTACATAAATAGCCGTAACCAAACCTTGTGCTTCGGCACTTACTTGTACATTTTGCTCGGCATCTACTTTGCCTTGTACCACTAAAAAATTGCGGAATGTTTCTTCTTCCACAGTAAATACGTTTACCTGCTTGGTATTGGCTACGGCAGTTTTGGCACCTACTTCGGCTTCTAGCTCGGAAATTTTTTGGTTTAATGTTGCTCTTTCCTTTTTCAGCTTCTCTAATTGTACTTGTTTATCTCCTGTATTGGAACCACAAGCCGCTAAAAATAAAGCTATACTGATGTATAAAATTGGTTTCATATGATTTTGATCTGGTTATTTAGTAATTAATTCGTCCTAAGGCTCTATCTAAATTCACTTTATTAATTAGCGATTCATATAAAGCATTGATATAATTGTTTTGTGATTCTTTTAATGAAGTTTCAGCGGCAGTAACCTCTAAACTAGAGCCTACACCCTGCTCGTATTTCACTTTAGATATACGCAATACCTCTTTGGATAATTCCATGTTTCGTTTTTGATTTTCGAGCGATTGCAAACCGTTTAAAAAATTGGTTTTAGCTTGATTTATTTCCAAGTTGATACCATTTTGCAAATTGGCTAAATCATTGGCCGATTTTTGCACCTCTAAACGGGCAATTTTTACCTTATATAGCTGCTGCCCACCACTTATAAGTGGTAATCTAAGCCTCAAACCCACCAAACTAGTTGGATAGTATTGAGAATAGAGCTGTGAAAAAGAATTATTTTGATAACTATTGGAAGTACTACCAAAGGCTACAATTGATGGCAAAAATTCACTTTTGTAGCGCTTTAAATTTAACTCATTAAGCTTTTTTTGTGTTTGGCCCAACGAAAACTCTACCCTATTTTTATAGGCTAAACTATCGGCAACAAGCACATCAGCTGTTAAGCTAAGTTCTGTAATGCTATCGCTTAAAGTCAAATTCGTTTCAATAGGCATACCCATTTGAAACTTAAGCAAATTGGTGTTTAAAGCCAATAACCGAATAACATTTTCACGCTCGGTTTCTAAATTATTGGTCAATACTTGCAGCCGGTCTACATCTACTTTTTCAACTAAGCCGTTTTTGTAATAGGCTTCAATATCGTGCAAAGATTTATGTAAACGGACTAAATTGGCATCTAATAAACCCAATTGTTCGTTGCTTACCAAAACCGAATAGTAGGCTTTGCTTACGGCAACAGCTGTTTCAATTTTGGTGCGTTTGCTATTTCTGATGGAAAGTTCTTTATAGGTTTTAGCAGCCTGCAAGCCCACTAAATATGAACCATCAAAAAGCAATTGCGAAGCCTCTAATCCTAAAACCGACTGATATTTAACCCCAAACTGTACCGGCTTATACGTTCCAGCCGGGTCACCAAAAAATTCTCCGGGCAATAAACTGGTAGGTAATTTTAAAAAATCTTGAAAACTAAAACTACCCGATACCTGCGGCAAGCCAATACCAGTAGTTTGCTTTACGGTATTCTTAGCAATTTGCTCATCTAGCTGGGCATTGAGTACTGCAGCTTGATTTTTAAAGGCATAATCAATAGTCTGCGCTAAAGTGAAGCTGTAACTCGGAGTGGTTTGTGCCGAAAGCTTGCCAAAGCCCAATAGCGCTAAACTTAAAAAGGTGTAAAATTTGGTATTCATATATAGTTTATCAATGTGATTGTTCGTATTGCTTAGTTAACTCGTAGCCTTTAGGGGTACAAATGCCATAGATAAAATGCAGTGTGAGCTCTTTAGCAACCTGTAATACGCTAAATTGCTGCACCGGAAAAACAAATTGATTGAAAGAAAACTCAATCTGTTCTACCCGCATAATACTGAGTATATCAATATCTATTTCCGGTCTATAATAGCCCTCTTGTACTCCCCAAATTATATTATCCCTTACTTTTTCTAGTAAAATACGCTCTCTAAAATCTTTAAAATATGCCCAGGCCTGTGGATAAAACTTTTGCAAATCGTAAAACATGCTTGGGTTTGTTTTGGATAGCATGGCCTCTAAATTGGCAATCCCAAAAAACATTTCGTGAATGGCATTGCTTGCCTTATCTCTGCATTCTTTGATGATACAGGTTTGAGTATCAATTTTAGTACGCATGAGCTCTAAAACAAGTTCTTTTTTGTCTTTAAAATGTAGATAAATAGTTTTCTTAGACATGCCTAAATGTTTGGCAATATCGTCCATGGTTATACTTTTAATGCCATATTGGCTAAAAAGTATATCTACTTCAGCAAGAATGTGTGAGCGATTATCCAAATTGTATTCAATTATCAATTGCAAAACTATGGAAACTTTTTTTAATTCCAAAGTTTCCTGATTTTTATTATGTCATAAAAATGTTATTAAATTATTAATTATTATTTAATTTAAATGCATAAAATATACTTTAAAATTAAAAAATGAAATAGAAATTATTTAGAAATAAGCGATTTAGAAACCGAGAAAAAGGCGTAAATTTGCACAAAGCTGATTTACATGACTTTAACCCCTTTATCTGCCCTATCTCCAATTGATGGTCGTTACCACAAAATAACCAACGAATTAAGTGCCTACTTTTCAGAATCGGCACTCATTAAATACCGGGTTTTTGTAGAAATAGAATATTTTATTGGTTTAGTGAACTTACCCTTACCGCAGTTACAAGCTTTCCCAAAAAGCGAATTTGATGCCTTACGCAAGATTTTTGAAAATTTTAACCAAGAGGACGCTTTGCAAGTGAAGGAAATTGAAAAAACCACCAACCACGATGTAAAGGCAGTAGAATATTTTATAAAAAAGAAATTCGACGACCTAAATTTAAGCTCATACAAGGAGTTTATTCATTTCGGACTAACTTCCCAAGACATAAACAATACGGCCATTCCTTATTCAGTTAAATGCGGATTAGCCGAAAGCTATTTACCCGCACTGGAGATGGTTATTAAAACGCTTAAAGGATTGGCAGCGCAATGGAAGGATGTTCCGATGCTGGCTCGTACGCATGGCCAAGCAGCTAGCCCTACCCGTTTAGGCAAAGAAATTACCGTATTTGTTGAACGTTTAAAAACACAACTAGCAACTTTAATAGCCATACCAAATGCTGCCAAATTTGGGGGTGCAACTGGTAACTTTAATGCACACCAAATAGCGTACCCAACAATAAATTGGGTTGATTTTGCCAATCATTTTGTTCAACATACACTTGGCCTAAAACGCTCACAAACAACTACCCAAATTGAACATTACGATCAGTTTGCGGCACAATGCGATGCCTTAAAACGTATCAACACGATATTAATTGATTTAAATAGAGATTTCTGGTTGTATATCTCTATGGATTATTTCAAACAAGAGTTGAAAGCCGGTGAAGTAGGCTCTTCAGCAATGCCGCATAAAGTTAACCCCATAGATTTCGAAAATTCGGAAGGAAATTTAGGCGTTGCCAACGCACTATTTGAGCATTTTTCGGCCAAATTGCCTATTTCTCGTTTACAAAGAGATTTAACCGACTCTACCGTATTACGTAACGTAGGTGTACCCATAGCGCATAGCTTAATTGCTTTAAAAGCTACCGAAAAAGGACTAAACAAATTGGTACTTAATCAAGCGGCTATCAACACCGATTTGCAAGCAAATTGGGCGGTATTAGCTGAAGCCATACAAACCATTTTACGCAGAGAGGGCTATCCAAATCCATACGAAACTTTAAAAGAGCTTACACGCACCAATAAAACTATTGATGCCACTACTTTAATGGAATTTGTGAATGGGCTAGCTATTAATGACACTGTAAAGCAAGAAATCTTACATTTACGTCCAGAAACATATACCGGTATTTAAGGCTAAGCCGTCACCTCGGTGTCATAACTTAAGTACTGGGTACTGACCACTTTCAAAAAACCTATTTTTGATTTAAAAATTAAATATGAGCACAATTAATGTATTTACAGAAGCTACGCCCAACCCGGCTAGCATGAAATTTTTGGTAAACAAACTTTTGGTAAACGACAGTGTCGATTTTCCTACGAAAGAAAGTGCCGAAAGTTCTCCTTTTGCTAAAGAATTATTCAAATTTAACTTCATAAATGGTGTATTTTTTGCCAGTAATTTTGTTACGCTTACCAAATCAAATGATAGTGATTGGGCTGATATTGAGGTCATTCTAAAAGAATTTGTGAAAGGTGCCGTAGAAAGCGAATTGAAAATACAAGAAAAAGCCGAAGCAGACGTAGTTTTTGAAGGAACAGATATAGAGAAAAAAATTCAACAAGTATTATACGATTATGTTCGCCCTGCGGTTGAACAAGATGGTGGTGCAATTAGTTACCGCTCGTTTAATAATGGTGTGGTTACCGTAGAGCTTAGAGGCTCTTGCAGTGGTTGTCCATCTTCTACCATTACCTTAAAATCGGGTATCGAAAATTTGCTCAAACGCATGGTACCCGAAGTAAGCGAAGTGGTTTCAGAAGCTTTATAACAAAAAAGCCCCCGAAAATTCGGGGGCTTTTTTGTTCGTTTTCAAATTCGTTTTATTTTGTTTTTGGCGGTGCAGGAATAGTCTCTCGGGTAGCCATAGCCCAATCAGTTAATACTTTACGCTCTGCATCGCTCAAACGAGCTTCGGCATGTATCCACGTGTACGAGTTTAAAGGCATTTCGTGTTCGTTTACTTGCTCCGCAACTTCTTCTAATTTGTGGCGTGCACGTTTAGGCGTATAAGTATTAAATTCAGAATAATTAAATTCTCCTTTGCCTTCTTTTACATGATCGTTAATCCACCATGCAAGTGGCTGCACATTCGCATACCACGGATACACCGTATTATTTGAATGACAATCGTAACAGGCTTTTTTAGCTATGGCTTGTACCTCGGCTGAGGCAGGATATTTGGTGAAAATATCATTGGGCTGAGCTCCAATAGCACTATTTTGTTCCGAAGGAACAAATTGAGCTAGCAAAAGTAGAACTGCAAGCCCTAATAGAATTTTAGTCACTAGTCTCATATAGATTTATCGTTAAAATGTGAATCAATAATTTGTAAAAGTTCTTTTGTAATGCGTCCATTCGTGGCCAATACTTCCCGCTCCTGCAAAAATTTAGATCCTCCAGAAAAATCAAGCACCTCACCACCTGCTTCTTTCACCAACACAACACCAGCCGCAACATCCCAAGTTTGCAAATTATATTCAAAATAGCCGTCAAATCTACCGCAGGCAACATAAGCCAAATCAACTGCTGCCGAACCTATGCGACGCAAACCGTGGCATTTTTCCATCACCTCCTGAAAAACTCTCAAATAAGGCTCTTTTTTCTTGAAATCGTAATACGGAAAACCAGTTGCCAATAAAGTATTAGCTAGTTTAGGTGCTTTAGATACCTGTATGGCTTTCCCATTGAGCCAAGCCCCGCCATTTTCCCAGGCATAAAAACACTCATCGCGATTAATTTCATAAACAACACCCAAAACAAGGTCACTGTTACGCTGCAAGGCAATACTGACTGAGAACGTAGGAATACCATGAATAAAATTTGTGGTGCCATCTAAGGGATCAACAATCCAGTGATACGTTTCGGCGGTAGTTTGGTTAGTTTTTTCTTCGGTAATAAAACCAGCTTCGGGTACTAATTTACTTAAGCCAACTACTAATTGTTGTTCGGCGGTTTTATCAACATATGAAACCAAATCGTTAAGCCCTTTGTATTCAATTTTATCGGGTGTAAAGCGTAAACTTTCTTCCCAAATAAATTGTCCTACTGCTTTAGTAAGCGTAATAACTTCTTGCGTAAGGGCAGCTAATTCTGGCTCCATTAGCCTTTTTTTGCATTTTTTAAAGACCAAATTGCACCAACAATACCCAAAATAACAAGTATAGACGAGATTAATTCTGCTTGGGTAAAGCTAATTCCTGCCACATGGTATTTAGAATTTACACGAATAAGTTCGATGGTAAAGCGCTCCAATCCATTTAAAATTAAATAAATAGAAAATATAAATCCTGGGGCATGAATACGCTTACGAATTGACCAAAGAAAAGCAAATAAGGCCAAACAAATTATAGATTCGTACAAAGCGGTAGGATATACCGGAAAAGGCAATTCTGAACAAAAACGGCCTACACAATCTCTAATAGGAACACCTTCGTTAATTACATTATGCGGATAGGTAGTTGACCATAACCAATCGGGCAACCAACTAGGTTTTGAGGCTAAGTTTGGAATTCCCCAATCGCCATCGCCAGAGAGATGACAACCCATACGGCCAATACTATATGCTAGCATCAAACCAGGGCCGCCCACATCGAGCATGTGCAAGGGCTTAATTCCGTTTTTATTGGTGATGTATAATACGCCAGCACCGCCGCAAATTAAACCTCCGTAAAAAGTTAATCCACTAAAAGATAAAAGCGCATCAATTGGGTCTTTCACAAAATCATCTAAATACTCTAGATTATGAAAAATTTTAGCGCCCAGAAATCCGGTAACTGCCGCCCAAACTAAAATAGAACTCATTAGTTGGTAGGGATGAACAGTTTCGTTTACTTCTTTAGGCTTAGGTAATAGCTGATCGTTTTTTTCTTTATAAGTCCAATAGCTAAGTAGAGCCGCTAACACTAAACCGCCCAAAAAACTACCTTGAGTAGACAATATAGCTTCTTGCGGATTGGCGGTAAATACGGTGTAATTAAGTAGTGTATAACCCAACTTGTACCCAATCAAAAAGCCAAAAACGGCATTAGAAGCAAGCTCTAAAAAGCTAGCGGGTTTTCCAATAATTACTTTTTGAGTTATAGCTTTTAAAAGACCTAAGGCTTCTTTTCGTTTTAGCTCTTCGCTAATTGCCCAATAACCTGCTGCAAATGCTAGGGCTACAAAAAAGCCGAATGTTTGAATAGGTAAAGGAATATTTATACCCGTTAGGTATTCAATAAGATACGTGATGGTTGGAAACATAGGCTAAATATAGCGATTTATATGTGTGAGATAAGTTCGTTTACTTCCAAAATTTCAACATCTCCATCGGCAGCAATCGCGGTTAAAACTACTGGTTTAATTTCGTTTACGTTTAAAGGGTCGTATTGGGTTTTTACCTTAACGTAATTTCTGGTAAAACCGTGCATGTAGCCTTCTTTTTGGTCGGCCTCAAAAAGCACTTCTGCATTACTTCCCAATTGGCTTTCGTAAAAAGCACGCCGCTTCTTCTCCGAAAGTATGTGGAGCATTTTATTCCGATCGGCCCGTTGGCTACCCGGAACCGAATCTGGTAGTTCAATGGCTGGTGTATTTTCACGTTCCGAATAGGTAAATACGTGCAAATACGAAATAGCTAAGTCGTTTAAAAAGTTGTAGGTATCTAAAAAATCTTCTCGAGTTTCGCCCGGAAAACCCACAATTACATCTACTCCAATACAGCAATCGGGCATTAAAGTCTTAATAGCAGCCACCCGTTCAGCATACAATTCGCGACGGTAGCGGCGGCGCATCAGACTTAAAATTTTATTGTTTCCAGATTGTAGAGGAATGTGAAAATGCGGCACAAATCGTTTCGATTGAGCCACAAATTCAATAACTTCATTGGTTAATAGATTTGGCTCAATTGAAGAAATACGAATACGATCAATTCCATCCACTTCATCTAAAGCGGTGATTAGATCTAAAAAGCGATCTTCACGATCACCGTTGCGAATACCAAAATCACCTAAATTGACACCGGTTAATACAATTTCTTTTACACCCGATTCGGCAATTTCTTCGGCCTGTGCTAGCACTTCGGCAATAGTATTGCTACGGCTAGCCCCACGAGCTAAAGGTATGGTACAGAAAGTGCAGGAATAATCGCAGCCATCTTGTACTTTTAAAAAGGTGCGGGTACGATCTCCGTAAGAGTAAGAACCGATAAATTCTTTAGTAGACTCAATAGGTCTATTGAATACCTGAGCCTTTTCATTTTTAGTTAAATCAGTAATATGCGCAACTAAATTAAACTTTTCAGCAGCGCCAAATACAGCGTCTACACCTGGTATTTCAGAAATTTCTTGAGGTTTTAATTGTGCATAACAGCCTACAATGGCTACATAGGCTTTAGGCGAATACTTTAGAGCTTCTTTCACCACTTTTCGGCACTTTTTATCGGCATGGTCGGTTACCGAACAGGTATTAATCACATATACATCTGCAGCATCGGTAAAATTTACCACCTCAAATCCTGCTTCGGCAAAAGAGCGGCCAATGGTAGAGGTTTCGGAATAATTTAACTTACAGCCTAAGGTGTAAAATGCAACTTTTTTAGTGCTCATGCTTAGCAAAAATACGATTATAACCCATTATTTTTCTTCGCCCCAACGGTACGAACTGTGTTCAAATCCGGCTAAATCTATGACCCTATTAATTACAGTTAAAGCCACCTCTTCCATAGTTTGAGGCCTGCTGTAAAAAGAAGGGCTAGCTGGGAAAATAATTCCTCCAGCCTCGGTAATAGTTTTCATATTGTTAATATGTATTAAGCTATAAGGGGTATCTCGGGCAACTAAAATCAATTTTCTACGCTCTTTCAATATCACATCGGCAGCTCGGGTGGTTAAATCGTTAGATACACCACTGGCAATTCTACCCAACGTTCCCATAGAACAAGGGCAAATAATCATGGTATCGTATTTGGCAGAACCCGAAGCAAAAGGCGCCATAAAATCAGCTAGGTCATAAAAAGTAAAACCATAATCTAGGTACGATGTATCGCCTAATTCTTCTTGCCAAACCAATTTGGCATTTTCAGAAAAAATAAGCCCTACACTCTCCCACTGATTCTTTAGCTGTATGAGTGTATCAAATAATACCTTAGCATAAATGGCGCCACTGGCACCTCCAACCGATATAACTAACTTTTTCTTCTGAATCATAAGGCAAAGATACTAAGCAGGCTGCAGTAAACATAAAAAAGAGCCAAATACACGTATTCAACCCTACATCTACCTATAAAAAAACATACCCACGAATAACCGATTCAAATATGGAAATTTAATACAAGTTTAAACAAGATTTTAAAAAAAAATATTGAATATAAGTATTAGAATATCAAGTATTTACATAAAAATATGTGTATATAGTAAGATGTGTAGTTTTTTAAAAGAAATCCTATGATATGCTTAAATCTACCATTCATCTAGCAAACAAGTGCGTTGGTCGGATTTTCGTTGTTCGTGAAAATTTTGTTAAGGAAATTCGTCTAGAAGAACGTTTAATGCAAAAAACTATGGAACAAACATACACCAGCCCTGCGACACGTTGGTTTGTACGGGTTGATCAAGAAAGAAGTCCGACATGCTTAACATTATACACCTTTGTTGGAGCAAAATTTGAGGCCCACCGTGTTTTAATTAATCAAGAAAACATCTGTGAATGGATAGAAAAAATATATACCTACCCGGATATCAGAGCGGTTTTCGAACAAATTTTATTTGACCAAGAGTATCCACAAGACGTTTTTTGTAAGATTTTACCACGTTTGTGTGCCATCAGGGATGAGCACAAGGTATAAAAAAACTGCTTTCTATTTTTAGAAAGCAGTTTAAAATGGGGTGGATGATGGGGCTCGAACCCACGACCCTCGGTACCACAAACCGATGCTCTAACCAACTGAGCTACAACCACCATGTGTTAGAGGCCCAAAAATAAGGGATTTAGACTCATTTTACAAATTTTTTGAAGAAACAATTGGGTTCGAAAACAAATTCTTATCATTGTTTGTTTATTATATCTAATGATAGAACTTTTTACAGACGGTGCTTCTAGTGGAAACCCTGGGCCAGGTGGCTTTGGAACAATTTTGCGTTCGGGTACGCATTACAAAGAAATTTCGGCAGGTTTTAGAAAAACTACCAATAATCGGATGGAATTATTGGCCGTTATTATTGGTTTAGAAGCCATTATAAAGCCAAAACAATCGGTTACGGTTTTTTCAGATTCTAAATATGTGATTGATGCCATTGAAAAGAAATGGGTTTTTGGCTGGGTGAAAAAAAGTTTTGCCGGAAAAAAGAATAAAGATCTCTGGTTACGCCTACTTCCACTTCTGAAAAACCACACCGTACAATTTGTTTGGGTAAAAGGCCATAATGGACACCCAGAAAATGAACGTTGCGATGAGTTAGCGGTACAAGCTAGTAAAGAGAAGAATTTACCTGCCGATTGGGTATTTGAACAAGAGCAGCAAGACCAAACCCTCCTTTAATTTAAGCTTTTGACGCCTGCATAAAGCTTTCCGCTTGGCTTACCATATCCGCAGAGCCAATAAAAATAGCAGAACGTTGGTGCAAATCAGTTACAGGCAATTCTAAAATACGCTGAAACCCATTTGATGCCTTTCCTCCGGCCTGTTCAATAATAAAAGCCATCGGGTTGCATTCATATACCAAGCGCAATTTACCAGTTGGAGCACTTGAGTTAGTAGGATAAATAAAAATACCACCTTTAATAATACTGCGGTGAATATCGGCAACCATAGAACCTATGTACCGAGAGGTATAAGGTCTTTGTGTTGCCAAATCTTCTACTTGGCAATATTTAATATATTTTTTTACTCCATCCGGAAAATGCACATAGTTGCCTTCGTTTATAGAATAAATAGTACCAGAAGACGGGATTTTTAGATTCGGGTGCGATAAGCAGAATTCACCAATAGAGGGATCTAAAGTGAAACCATTTACACCTTTTCCGGTAGTATATACCAACATGGTCGAGGAGCCATATACAATGTATCCTGCTGCTACTTGCTCGGTACCGGTCTGCAACACATCCGATAATTGAGCCGGGCCCTCTTTAGTAACTCTGCGGTAAATAGAAAAAATTGTGCCTACAGCTACATTTACATCAATATTTGAAGATCCATCTAAGGGATCGATGGCAACAATGTATTTGGCATTTTTAGAAACCGCCGAATCGATACGTACCAACTCATCGTTTTCTTCGGAGGCAACTATGCAACATTCGCCCCCACTAGAGAGTGCAGCAATAAATTGCTCGTTGGCGTATACATCTAACTTTTTTTGATTTTCGCCCTGAATGTTGGTAGATCCGGCGTCGCCTAAAATATTGACCAGGCCTGCTTTATTTACCTCTCTGTTGACAATTTTGGCGGCAATGCCAATATCTCTAAGCAGTCGAGAAAGTTCTCCCTTGGCATACGGAAAGTCATTTTGTTTTTCAATAATAAACTGACCAAGGGTGGTTACAACCTGCATATACTTAGTGTATGGTTCGAACTATTTTTCTCCAATTTCTATCACCACCAAATTAGCAATTTTTTTGTCAGAAATGGTAAATTTTAATAATGTACGAACTTTATGCCAACCATGCTTACCAGCAGCCCCCGGATTTAAGTGTAAAAGTTTAAACTTTTGAATGTATATAACTTTTAGAATATGGGAGTGACCGCAAATAAACAAACCGGGTTTAAAACGTAGTAATGTATCTTTTATTTTTGAGGGATACCTACCCGGATAGCCCCCAATATGAGTCATCCAAATTTTTACTCCTTCTATTTCAAAAAATTGATGCTCTGGATGTACAATACGCACATCTTGCCCATCAATATTTCCGTACACGCAACGCAAGGGTTTAAATGCTGCCAAAGTATCGGCTTGGACAATGGTACCCACATCGCCAGCATGCCAAATTTCATCGCAATCGGCAAAATGAGTAAACACCGATTCGTCGAGGTAGCCGTGAGTGTCTGAAAGTAAACCGATGGTTTTCATACTAAAAGATAGTTAAAAAATCTTTTAAGAGCAATTGATATTCGGGAGTATATATTTTTTCGGCTGCATAAATCACCATATTTTCTTCGCTCAGCTCAACTTTTTCAAAGCCAAAACAGGCAATTTCTCGGTGTGCTTCTGCTTGCTCAAAAGATTTAATATGGATAATTTTTTGACAATGCAAATTTTGCATTTTTGCCTCATTTTTGACAATTTTCATCGATTTTTTTGGCAAAATAACCCAAAAATGTCCATTTTTTGCTAAAAATTGAGAAATTGAAAAACACAGATTTTGAAAAAATTTAGCGTCGGTATGGCGGGCTAATTCTTTGTTTTTATCGGCAGATTTTAGATCGTCAAAAAAGAACGGAGGATTACTCACAATTAGGTCAAATTTCTTTTCAGGAAACACCATAAAATAATGGGCAATATCCAATGGAAAAGATTTTAGCCGATTGGCAAATGGGCTAGCTTGAAAATTTACCGCAGCAGTAGTAGCAGCTAACTTATCTAGTTCTACCCCATCAATTTCGGCTTCTGAGAAACGTTGTGCCAACATTAAGGCAATTACACCCGTACCAGTACCTATATCTAAAATCTGCTTAGGAGCATCAGCTTGAGCAAGAGCACCTAACAATACGCCATCGGTGTTTACCTTCATGGCACAATGATTCTGGTCTACGTCAAATTGCTTGAATTTGAACAGGTTTCCCACTATTCTCCGAGTATGCCATGCAATACGTTTTGATACACAGAGGCAGCTTGAGTAACCGTTCCAAAAAGTTCTTCATCCACCAAAAGTACTCCAGATGTAACCGTTCCTAATAAAGAAAACTCAGTATTAGAGGTAGCTAATAATTCAATAAATGCTTCTTGCTGAGATGGATTTACAGATACCACTACCCTGCCTTGTGCTTCACCAAATAGGAATGCATCTTTACGAATATCATCTTCACTTACAATAGCAAAACCTAATGCATTAGGCATAGCCGATTCTAACAAAGTAATATATAAGCCGCCATCGGCCACATCGTGGGCCGATTGAATAAGCTGCTCTTTAATTAATTGCTTCACCACTTGATGCATATCGTATTCTTTCTCTAAATCGAAATAGGGAGCAGGTGCAGCCGCAATACGATGAAAAGAGGCCAAATATTGCGATGAGGCAATATCGTTTTGACTTTCGCCGATAAGATAAATCAAATCGCCCTCGGCTTTAAAATTAGACGTCATTAAGGTATTTTTATCGTCTAAAACGCCTAACATACCAATGGTTGGAGTTGGAAATACTGGTCCCTCATCCGACGATTGGTTGTAAAAACTCACATTTCCGCCCGTAACCGGAGTTTGAAACTTGGTACAGGCTTCGCTCATTCCTTTAATGGCACTTACAAATTGCCAATATACTTCTGGAACATACGGATTACCAAAATTTAAACAATTGGTAATGGCCACGGGCTCACCACCTGCACAGGTAATATTTCTAGCAGCTTCGGCAACAGCAATGGCACAGCCTTTTTGCGGATCGGCATAAACATACCGAGCATTGCAATCAATAGTTAAGGCAATGGCCTTATCGGTACCTTTTACGGCCACTACCGCCGCATCGCATGGGCGGTTGGTGGTCATGGTGGCTGTACCAATCATAGAATCGTATTGGTCGGTAACCCAACGCTTAGAAGCTATATTGGGATGGGAAATTAAATGTGCCGCCACAGCTTTTAAATCAGCAGGTTCAGGCACGTTATTGATATCAAATTTTAAGTTTTCTTGGTAATAAGCCGGTTCGCGGTATTCGCGGTTATACACTGGAGCGCCACCGCCTAACACTAAATCATCGGCAGGTACATCGGCCACCAATTCGCCATTCATATAATAATGTAGGCGCTTGGTATCGGTTACTTCGCCAATAATGGCACAGTTTAAATCCCACTTGTCAAATACAGCCTCAACTTCTTTCTCTCTGCCTTTTTCTACCACAATAAGCATGCGCTCTTGTGATTCTGATAAGAGAATTTCGAAGGGTTTCATATTTTCTTGACGCATAGGCACTTTATCCAAATCGATGCGCATACCATGTTCGCCTTTGGCCGACATTTCTGAATTAGAACAAATAATACCGGCTGCACCCATATCTTGCATGCCCACCACGGCTCCGGTTTTTATAACCTCGAGTGTGGCTTCTAGCAATAATTTTTCTTGAAAAGGATCACCCACCTGAACGGCCGGTAAATCGTTTACCGAATCTTCCGAAATATCTTTTGAAGCAAAAGCTGCTCCATGAATTCCGTCTTTTCCGGTAGCAGAACCGACAATATAAACTGGGTTACCTACACCATATGAGGTTGCGGAGACCATTTCGCCCACCGTTAAAATACCCGCCGACATGGCGTTTACCAATGGATTTACAGTATAACACTCATCAAAAAACAATTCGCCACCCACTGTTGGAATACCAAAAGCATTGCCATAATGGCTAATGCCTTTCACAACGCCCTTTAATAACCATTGATTTTTAGGCTGATGAATGTCGCCAAAACGCAATGAGTTTAGTTGAGCAATGGGACGGGCACCCATCGTAAAAATATCGCGATTGATACCGCCAACACCCGTTGCAGCGCCTTGGTAAGGCTCTAATGCCGAAGGGTGGTTGTGTGATTCTATTTTAAAACAACAAGCAACACCATCACCTAAATCTACCAAACCTGCATTTTCTTCGCCAGCTTTTGCCAGCATCCGAGGGCCATCTTTAGGCAGAGTTTTTAACCAGGTAATGGAGTTTTTATACGAACAATGTTCGCTCCACATAACCGAAAAGATAGACAATTCGGTAAAATTTGGTATACGACCTAAAATTTGCTGTATACGCTCGAACTCTTCGGGTAAAAGTCCTAATTCTTTGGCAGTTTCTAAAGTTGATAGTGCTTGGTTTTCCACAGATTTGTAGTGATTTTATGGTTCATCAAAAATAGCTAAAAATGTGGCATTGCCGAAGTTGAGCTTGAATTTTGTTTCAACAAGGTTATCCACATCTTTTTTTCTATTCCAGAATGAGTTATTTTATCAACAACTACAGAATTTATTCACTTTTTAGGCTACAAATTGTAGGTTTTACCTTATTTTTATTGAATATTTAATTAAAAAGTAGAAAAAATATGGCAAATCTAAGATTTCAGGCATTAAATGCTGTTTTATCGAGAACAATTCCAGAAGTAAAGACTCCTTCGAGTAAAATTTCTGAATTTTTCGGAATAAATGTGTTTGATAAAAATAAAATGAAAGAATTTTTATCGAAAGAGGCTTACCAAAGCATTATTAATTCAATTGAATTGGGCACATCGGTAAACCGCGAAGTATCTGAACAGATTGCCGCTGCCATGAAAGCCTGGGCCATGATCAAAGGGGCCACACACTATACCCACTGGTTTCAACCCTTAACCGGCACTACTGCCGAAAAACACGATTCGTTTTTTGAACCTACTGCTGATGGTTCTGCTATTGAGAAATTTTCGGGTGAGGCCTTGGTGCAACAAGAGCCAGATGCCTCTAGTTTTCCGAATGGGGGTATTCGAAATACCTTCGAAGCCCGTGGTTATACCGCTTGGGATCCGTCGTCTCCTGCCTTTATTATGGAGAGTAACACCGGAAAAACCTTGTGTATCCCAACAGTATTTGTATCCTATACTGGCGAAGCCTTAGATTATAAAGCACCTTTGTTAAAAGCTTTATCTGCCTTAGATAAAGCAGCGGTGGATGTGTGCCACTACTTCGATAAATCTGTAGAAAAAGTAAATGCTTCTTTAGGTATTGAACAAGAATATTTTTTGGTTGATTTAGCCTTATACAATGCTCGTCCGGATTTATTATTAACCGGCCGCACCTTATTTGGCCACATGTCGGCCAAAGGCCAACAATTGGAAGACCACTATTTCGGCACCATTCCAGAAAGAGTGTATGCTTACATGCTCGATTTTGAAACCGAAGCCTTGAAATTGGGTATTCCATTAAAAACCCGTCATAATGAAGTGGCGCCATCGCAATTTGAGTGTGCGCCTATTTATGAGGAAATAAACTTAGCGATTGATCACAACCAATTATTAATGGATGTGATGGAAAAAGTAGCTAGACGCCACAATTTTAAAGTATTGTTGCACGAAAAACCATATGCTGGGGTAAATGGCTCGGGTAAACACAACAACTGGAGCTTAATTACCAATACGGGTAAAAATCTATTAGCTCCGGGTAAAACACCAAAAAATAACTTGATGTTTTTGGCCTTTTTTGTAAACACGGTAAAAGCCGTACACGAACATGCCGATTTATTGCGTGCTTCTATTGCCTCGGTAAACAATGATCACCGTTTGGGCGCCAATGAAGCTCCTCCAGCCATCATTTCTATTTTCTTGGGTAGCCAATTAAACGATGTATTGGATGAGGTAGAAAGTTCTCGTATCAGCAAAAAAGTAAAAGAAGACAATTCGCTTTGGTTGGGTATTCCTAAAATTCCTCAAATTTTATTAGACAATACCGATCGTAACCGTACCTCTCCTTTTGCCTTTACCGGTAATAAATTTGAGTTCCGTGCGGTAGGTTCTTCTGCAAATTCATCGGCACCAATGACCGTTTTAAATACCATTATGGCCGACCAATTGGTAAAATTTAAAACCGATGTAGATAAATTGATTAAAAAAGGAGAAAAGAAAGATATCGCGATTTTAACCGTGATTAAGAAATACATCAAAGAATCTAAATCTATCCGTTTCGAAGGAAATGGCTATAGCGAAGAATGGGAGAAAGAAGCCCTAAACAGAGGTTTATCGAACATTAAAACCACGCCAAAGGCTTTAGATGCCTATGTAAGTGAGAAAACGTTAAACTTATTTGAGAAATTGCATGTGTTTAACCACCGTGAATCGGAAGCCCGCCACGAGATTTTATTAGAAAGCTTTTATAAAAAACTACAAATTGAAGCTCGTGTTATCGGCGAATTGGTGAATAGCGTTATCATTCCTTCGGCGGTAGAGTACCAAAGTAAATTGGTGCAAAACGTGCAGGGTTTACAAGCCATTGGCTTAGATAAAGACACCTACAAAGCGCAATTGGAATTAATTACCAAAATTGCTACGCATGTAAACTTTATTAAAAGCAATGTAGATAGCATGGTAGCTGCTCGTAAAAAAGCGAATGCTATTGACGACATTCGTGACCGATCTATTGCCTATGACGAAACGGTGAAAACCTTTTTTGAACCCATACGTTACCATGTAGACAAATTAGAACAAGTGGTAGATGATGGCCAGTGGCCGCTGCCTAAATTTAGAGAATTGCTCTTTATTAAATAAAAAAAAACCCCCGATTATATCGGGGGGCTTTTTTTGTCAGAACGACCAATTAATTGGTATAGATGTGAAATTGTCCGCCATTGGGAAACAATTTATAATCTCCCGCATCAAATGCGTAAATGAAACTTTGTTGTCCAAAAACCAGAGTGGATACACCTAGATCTAAATCGCAATAATAACCAAGATTAATTTTTACATTTTTCATTTCCAACAGAACCGTTCCATCGGGCTTATAATTTATCATATCAAAAATGAGAGCATGTGAGGGATTATTAGAGCCATTATCAAGAATTAGCAATTTACCTAGAGTGCCAAGCGCTGTTTTGTAGCTAATAATTTTGCCAATTGTTCCGTTAGATTGATCATTAGCTGATTTAATATAGATTTCATTCGTATTTAAATCGTTATTCATATCGCTAGCTTTAATATCCGCATAGCTTAACTTTTCAAAAGCTGAAAGCACTACAGGTTTATCTTTTTTACAAGCTACAAGGCTAACTAGTGCCAAGCTAAAAATTAATAACATCTTTTTCATAAGTGTTGATTTTTAATTTATTAAACTAAAACTATGTTTGGTATGATTTATTGTATTTAACCAGATAATTTTTATCGAGGATATTAAAATGGCTAGATAAAAAGCTAACTTAGCGGCATGTCTGACCGCAATTACCAACTCCGTGGCGTATCTGCCGGAAAAGAGGATGTACATGCTGCCATTGCCAATATCGACAAGGGCATCTTTCCACACGCATTTTGTAAAATCATTCCAGATATTTTAGGTGGCGATGCCGCTTGGTGTAACATTATGCATGCCGATGGCGCTGGAACCAAATCGGCTTTAGCCTATGTGTATTGGAAAGAAACCGGCGATTTGTCAGTTTGGAAAGGGATTGCGCAAGATGCCATTATTATGAATTTAGATGACCTACTTTGCGTAGGTGCTACCGATAATATTTTACTTTCTTCTACCATTGGGCGCAATAAAAACCTCATTCCAAAAGAGGTTTTAGCCGAATTAATTAACGGTACTGAAGAAATATTAGCTGAACTACGAGAATTAGGTATTGGCATTTACTCTACCGGTGGCGAAACTGCCGATGTGGGCGATTTGGTACGCACCATCATTGTAGATTCTACCGTTACTTGCCGCATGAAACGTTCGGAAGTAATTTCCAACGACCGCATACAAGCCGGTAATGTAATTGTAGGCCTAGCTTCTTACGGACAAGCTACTTACGAAACAGCCTATAATGGCGGCATGGGCTCTAATGGCTTAACCAGTGCACGCCACGATGTTTTTCATAAATATGTGGCAGAAAAATACCCCGAAAGTTACGATCCTGCGGTACCCTATGAATTGGTATTTGCCGGTAACAAAAAACTAACGGATTTAATTGATATTGCTGGTGAAAAACAGGTGTCTGCTGGAAAGTTGGTACTCTCTCCCACTCGTACATATGCGCCTATTCTAAAGGCTATTTTGGCAAAAAATAGAACAGCCATAAACGGATTGGTGCATTGCAGTGGCGGTGCACAAACCAAAGTATTGCACTTTATAAAAGACCTACACATAATTAAGGATAATCTATTCCCTATTCCACCATTGTTTCAGTTGATTCAAGATCAATCGGCCACACCTTGGGAAGAAATGTATAAAGTGTTTAACATGGGCCACCGCATGGAAATTTACACAAACGAAGATTTTGCCCAAGAGTGTATTGCCATTAGCAACTCATTTGGAGTAGATGCACAACTTATTGGCCGAGTAGAAGCTGCCGACCAAAAACAAGTCAGCATCCGTTCAGAAAAAGGAAACTTTATTTACCACTAAAAGGATATCATTTTTCCTTGTTGCGGAAAAATAAGTTTCAATCCAAGCGTATTCTCGGCTAACACTTCTCTCTTAATTTGCTCTTCTTTAGTACCCGATGGTTTACGGTGTGTAATAACTACCGGAAAGCCTTTTAAAGCCTCAATACTTGTAAAAGAGGCTAAAACCTTCATTTCTTGTGCCCATAATCTGGGGTTTAAGTGTCCAAAAAGCTGATCATCGGCTTGCGAATTAGGGAAAGAAACTTCTATGAAAATGGCCTTTAACTGTTTAGCGCTAATTAAGGGTGCTATTTCTTGCCAAAGGTTTTTTAAATCGGTCGATTTCTCGATGCTATCTGCACCCGTATCGCCTAAATAGAGTAGTGCACCTGCGGTATTGCTTACCAAAAAAGCAGTACTCTTATAGGGTTTAATATGGCTCAACTCAAATGCTTGCACTCTAAGGTCAGTTTCTTCGGCGACTATTTCAGCTTTAGGCACTAGCGGCACATAACGGTATTTATTTAAAATAGGCGCTTCGCCCTCACTCCCAAAATTAGCCCAAGCATTTCGAGTAAAATAATTCGATTTGAAAACATCTAGCACTTCAGAAAGCGCATAAATGGGCTTTTTGCTATCCTCTGGCGAATTGAGAATTAAACCGGCTACATGATCTAAATGTCCGTGCGAAATAAAATAGCCCTTTATATTTTCTTTTAAGAAAGCTGGTTCTGTTTTTTGAATACTGCCCTTTTTACGAGCAACGCTTAAGCCAGAATAAACAGTGCCTGCATCTAGGCAAATAAAATTGCTAGAACCCGCAGAAGACACCAAATAGGCCGATAGGTTACTTTCATCTAGACCACCTTTTACGCCCAAAGGCAATACGGTAAATACCGATTGTGCTGAAGCGGTTATGGAAGCAACAAAGAAGAAGAAAAATAGATAAAATTGCTTAAACATAAGGCTGTTTTATTTTATGCAAGTTAGACAGAATTAGGGATAAAAAAAGCCCCTCGATATTCGAGGGGCTTTTTTAAGTTAGATTTTGTTAATTAAATAAATAACGGAAACCTAATTGTACTTGCCAACGTGAGGCTTGTGCAGTGTTTACCACAAAAGACTGACTAACAGGTACTAAATTAGTTCTGTCTGCAAAAGGAAATGAGAATGTAGGTTCACCTAAATTCGGATCTCCAGCGGCAGTAACCAAACCTTTGTACGATAAAGGTTGACGAGCGCCAGCACCTAATTGTTTTAATAAACCCCAATTTTTATTCAACAAGTTGCCCACATTTAAAATATCAGCTGTAAAACGTAGGGTATTTTTTTGACCTTTTACGTTTACAAAGATATCTTGGGTGAAATTCATGTTTACAGAAGTGAAATAAGGTAAAATACCTGCACCACGTTTAACAACTTGTCCTCTGTTTTTAGATAAGTATGGATCTTGCTTAATAAACGCATCTAACTGTGCCCAAATCTGAGCAGGAGTTCGTAAATCCCAAGCTCCATCAGCTACTAAATTAATATCTGAAGCATCTTTAGGTATATACATTAAATCGTTAGTTTGACCATCGTTATTCAAATCGCCCACATAGGTATGTGAATAGTTACCAGCAGGAGCAGATTCAAAGGTTAAACCAAATGATGTAGCATAATTTTTAGCATATTCTTTACGATAAGAAAGATATGAAATTACACGATTTGGAAGGTAAAAATTAGAAAAACCCAATTCATCGGCATTTGGATCAGCAGAAACTGAACGATCTCTCCAAATAGATTGTGCAATAGAACCACCATCATTTACAGACATAGATTTACCATTGGTGTAAGCCACACTTGCAGTTAAGCCATTGGCAAAGTTTTTCTGTAATTGAGCAGTGATAAAATAAGAATATCCTTTTTTGGTATTCTTCATCAAAATTACATCACTTAAGTTCGGATTTTGAAGTGTTGCACCACCGGCACCACTATAAATTTTTGATGATGAATAACGTAATCGAGTATCTGAACCTGCCAATTCAGTACCTGTACTTGGTAAGTTAATGTTTTGGTGGTATACTCCATTTATATCTTTGGTATACGCACCTTCTAAAGTAAGCACAACACCACCAGCTAATTTTTTATCGAACGCTAAATTGGTTCTGAAGATTTGTGGGTATTTAAAATCTTTATCCGTAACGGCTACGTTATAAGAAGTATTGGCTGCTGCCCCTACCGGACGATTGTCATTCACACCAGATTTAAATACAAAATAATTTGCTTTATCTGCCGCACTTGATGATGCACCGATATCCACAGAACCAAATTGAACACCATTGTTAGAAGCTTGGTTAGATACCCATACAAATGGAACCTGACCGGTGAATACACCAGCACCACCTCGTATTTGTAAGGTTTGATCTCCTTTAGCATCCCAATTGAAGCCTAAACGAGGAGCCCATAAAATTTTCGACTCTGGTAATTTAGATACATCAATTTGCAGATTATCTCTAAAGGTTAAGTTTGCTAGATTAGCATTTTTATCTAACGTAACCGGGAATGAAGCCAAATCAGCTCTTAATGCATAAGTTAATTTTAAGTTTGGAGTAGCTTGGAACTTATCTTGCACATAAAAGCTGAAAGTTTTGGCTTGTATTTTAGCAAAAGGGAAAGAACCATCTGGCAAAGCAGAGTAACGCAATTGGTAACGTGAGGCTGTTGCAGTACCGTTATTCGCAGAATTATAAAAATCAGCTAAGGTTGCAAAATTGTAATTTCCATAATAGGCTGGAGCAAATCCATTTTTAAATGAATTGATTTGGTTACTTGTACCTATCACAATTTCGTGTTTACCGGCATAAATGGTAAAATCGTTTGCAAACTGCCAAGTATCAGTATCTAACTGATTAAAGGCGGTAAACGGCTCATACCCAAATGCAGTTAAAGTTTGACCCGAACCATTACCAATATCAACTAATGGGAATAGGCCTTGAGCCTGTGAAGAACGTTTATCTCTTAAGGCAGAATAACCAAATGTTAATTTATTTGAGAATTTTGTTCCAATGCGTGAATTTAATTCTACCACACCAATATTAAAGTTATTATTAATGGTATAACCAGATCCATTAAAAGGCATACCTGTAACACTAGGCTGACGGCTACCATTATTAATAGCGCCAGAGTTACTTGCTGGCAAATCTCTAGAAGACTTCAAATAAAAGTATTTCGCACTAAGAGTATTATTCTTGTTAATATTCCAATCTAACTTGGTAGTTAACTTATCACTTTGTATTAAATAATTATAGCCTTCAAATACTCCAGGGTTATAACCATACTTCGTAATCAAGAAATCTTTTAACGTGGTTAAATCGCTTGCTTGCGCTTGGGAAACGGTACCACCAGCTGCCTGCCCAGCTTGTAGAGCTGTAAAAGAAGTTGCTGGTTCATTTAAACGCTCTTGTTCGCCAGATACAAAGAAAAATAATTTATTTTTCACAATTGGACCACCTATGCTTAAACCTTGAGTATAATATTTAAAAACAGGTTTTGCTACCGGATACACACCGGCATCTAAACCAAGCGTGTTGGGGTTTCTTAAAAAGTAATACGCAGATCCTTTAAAAGAATTTGTACCCGATTTGGTTACCGTATTTATACCTGCACCAGTGAAAAATCCTTGGCGTACATCAAAAGGGGCAATATCCACCTGAATTTGCTCAATAGCATCTAATGAAATAGGCTGAGAGTTTGTTTGGCCACCAAGGGTACCCGATAAACCAAATGAATTATTAAATAATGCACCATCTACAGTTACGTTATTGTAGCTAGAACTTCTACCTCCAAAAGAGTTACCATTGGCCGAAGGCGTAAGTTTAGTAAAATCTTGCAAAGATCTACTGATAGTTGGTAAGCGATCAATTTGAGCTCTGGTAATGGTTTCTCTAGCACCAGTTCTTGAATTGTTAAACAACTTATCATCAGTACCAGAAATAACAACCTCAGCAAGCGAATTACTAGATTCTACAAGTTTTGCGTTGATATTAAGGTCTTGGCCCAGGGTTAACGACATGTTTTGTACCATAAAATCCTTAAATCCAACAAAAGAAATTTTAAGAATATACGGCCCACCTATACGTAAGTTGGGTAAATTGTAACGACCATCGTTACGTGAAACAGTTGAATACACGGTACCAGATGGCGTGTGTGTAGCAATAATAGTTGCACCAGGTAAAGTTTCACCCTTATTATCTGCAACTGTTCCGTAAATAGCCGATGTAGTTACACCTTGGGCTTTCACAAGCACAGTGCATAACATCAGCAGAGCAAATGTTAATTGTAAGATTTTTTTCATTTTGTTTTTAGTTTTTGATTTTTGTTGTACAAAAGAACAAATTCAATTAAACCTGTAGATTAAGATAAAATTAAATATGTATTAAGCCCCAAAAACGAAAACAATGACAAATTTTTGTACACAAAAAAAGCCCCGCTAATTTAGCGGGGCTTTTATAAAAATATAAGCTTGTTTAATTAAACAAGTATCTCACGCCAAACTGGCCTGACCAAGTTGAACCTGATTGTAAATAACCTGTGCCGTTGGTAGGTGCTTTAAATGAAAAGCTACCACCAGAACTTGAGCTATACGAAATCAACTGATTTGCTTGGTTGGATACGTAGTAAGATTTACCCCAATTTTTGTTAATCATGTTACCTACATTGTAGATATCAAAAGTTAACTGCAATTTGTTTTTAGTACCTTTTACAATACCACCAAAATCTTGCGTGATACGTAAATCAAATTGATTTTCCCATGGGGTCATGGCACCATTACGTTTTGCGTACTCACCTCTGTGTTTGCTTAAATACGGATCGTTATTAATGAACTGATCTAAATCATACCATTGGTTGGCTGCAGTAGCTGGAATGGATGACGATGGAGCTAATTTAATTTCACTTGCGAAACGAGGAATGTACATTAAGTCATTAGAAAATGCACCATCACCGTTTAAGTCACCATTATACAAATAAGTAAAGGTTTGACCTGAACGACCGGTATAAAACAAGCTAAATGATGTAGCAGATTGTTTTTGATCACCGTAAGAGAATTTATAATCTAATGAACCAATAATACGGTGCTTCGTTTGGAAATTTGAAGTAGATACGTTTGGATTATTCGGATCGTTTGCTATTTGAACAAACTCCCAATTTGATCTGGCAGTACTGCTCGTTCCATCGTTAACTGATGTAGCTCTACCACGGGTATACGCAACCATAGCTGACAAGCCAGAATCAAAAGTTTTTTGCAATTGACCTGTTAATGAAGCGGTATATCCTTTGCTCGTATTGCTTAATAAAATAGCATTGGTAAAGTTAGTTCCGTCAACCTTAGCACTGTAGGCAGCACGATTGTCTGCACCCGCAGAAAGTGTAGGGCTAATTACCGCGGTAGATGCTCTTAAGTTGATGTCAGAATAGTTTACGTTATTTAAGGTTTTAGAGTAAATACCTTCGATAGTTGCATTAATGCCGTATGGCAATTTAAAGTCAACTGCTAAGTTATTTCTAAATACTTGAGGTACTTTAAAGTCTGGAGTAACCAAGTTAACTTCGGCTCTATTTGAACCACCACCGTAAAGTGTAGCAGCTGAGCCTTGATTATTGGGATCAGCTATAAATGCTAAACTTGGGTTTACCACACCAGAAGATCCGGTTCTTCTCACATCAACTGTACTGAACAACATTCCACTGTTGGTATATTGGTTAGACAACCATACAAATGGTACACGACCAGTAAAGATACCTGAACCACCACGTACTTGTACTGAACGATCGCCAGTTACATCCCAATTAAAGCCTAAACGTGGAGACCACAATGGCTTGGTATTCGGGGTAGCATCGGTTTTATAACCAAGGAAAGCGGTTTCAACCAAAGTATTGCGCAATGGCTTATCGCCAAATACCGGAATATCCATACGTAAACCAGCGGTTAATTTTAAACCTTTGGCAGCTTCAAACTCATCTTGTACATAAAAACCTAACTGAGCAGCAGTAAACGTAGCTTCTGGTTTAGCAACACCTGGAATTTTAGAATAGGTGGCCTGAACTTGTTGAGGAAGACCCGCTAAGAAATTAGCAACGTTATCATAAGTCCAACGACCGTTATAGTTGTTGATGAACAAGTTGCGGAATTTAAAAAATTCGTTGTGTGTACCCACGGTAATGTTGTGGTTACCCAAACTCATTTTAAAGTTATCGGTTAACTCTATTACATCTTGATCCAATTGGTTGGCTACTGAACTACGCTCAGAACCTAAACTGGCAACATTAGATGAGAAACCATCAATAGATCTAATCTCAATGAATGGGAAAAGTTTACCAGCGGTTTGACGCTCATCGCGAATGATTGAATAACCAACAATTAAGTTGTTAGAGAATTTATCGTTCAATTTAGTACGTAATTCTAAAACAGAGTTGTGTTGCGTATTCGCAAATTTGTAAGCATTATTTCCGAAACGGAATGAGGTACCACTTCTAGAGATGTTATCGTCAAATGCATCGATATAGTTGTAACGTACAGTCAACTGATTACGTGGGTTGATGTTCCAATCGAATTTTGCGAATACTTTATTGTTTTGAGTTTGCACATCTTGTGGGCCATAAGAACCTACATCGTAACCTGGAGCAGCACCCATTAATAGAGCCTGAGCAGCAATTTGCTGAGCAGTTGCTAAAGATATAGCTGAACCTACTTCACCAGCATTGTTAAACAATGGAGATTGAACACGTTGCAATTCCGCATTTACGAAGAAAAATAATTTATCCTTAATGATTGGGCCACCAAAACGGAAACCGTATTGGTTGTTCATGAATTTTGTTGAACGAGCATTGGTTAATGCATTTCTACCAACAGTGTTTTGGTTACGTCCAAATAAATAAGCAGAACCTTCAAATTTATTAGTACCTGAACGAGTAACGGCGTTTACACCACCACCGGTGAAGTTACCTAAGCTTACATCATAAGGAGCCAATACTACTTGAATTTCTTGAATCGCATCCAAAGAAATTGGTTGAGTACCTGCCTGACCGCCTGGAGTACCAGAACTAGCTAAACCAAACACGTCGTTATTAACCGCACCATCAATAGTAATGCTATTAAAACGGTTGTTAGAACCACCAAAAGAACTACCATTTGCTTGCGGAGTTAAACGAGTGAAATCTTGCAAACTTCTACTTAAAGTTGGCATTCTTTCAATTTGTTCTTTACTCACACGTGTTGCAGCACCTGTACGTTTGCTGTTAAATACATTGTCTTTAGTACCTACAACCACCACTTCAGCTAATTGCTGACCAGCTTTTTCAAGCACTGGGCTTAAGGTTAAGTTTTCACCTAACTTTAAAAACACATCAGTTACTTTGTAGCTACGATAGCCTAAATAGGTGATTTCAATGGTGTAAGGTCCACCTACACGTAAGTTTGAAATTGTAAATCTACCACCTGTATTGGTAGAAGCACCGTAAACCGTTCCGGTTGGGGTGTGAATAGCTTTTACAGAAGCACCAACTAACGTTTCTTGAGCGTCTTTGATGGTTCCTGATAAACTACTGGTAGTAACCTGTGCAAACACACTTACAGTGGCAAACACAAGAACTAATGAATAAAGTAATTTTTTCATCATAATGTTTTGGTTAATAATTTAGTTTCATTTGGTCCAAACCCTTTAATGAGTTAAGATTTAGGTACAAATATAGTATGATTTATAATAATCAAGCATCACTTTGCATTAATTTTATTTAGGCAAATAGTTAAAATGGTTTCATTTTTTTCAACAATTCGCAAAACCTCTCAAAAAAGTTATTTTTTGAGCAGTTAAAGCCTTTTAAACCTTGCTCTAATTGTGGATAAGTTGGGATTTTAGATACCCGCTCCAAATGATTAGTTTTGAGGCTTTAAATATTAAAACAATATGAGTTACGATTTACTAATAATTGGAAGTGGCCCGGGTGGCTACGTGGCCGCTATACGTGCAGCGCAACTGGGCTTAAAAACAGCCATTGTAGAGAAAGAATCACTTGGTGGAATTTGTTTAAACTGGGGTTGTATACCTACCAAAGCTTTAATTAAGAGTGCGCAAGTATTTGAATACATAAACCATGCTACCGAATATGGCCTGCAAGTTTCTGATGCAAAAGTAGATTTTAATGCCGTAATAAAACGTAGCCGCGATGTAGCAGATGGTATGAGTAAAGGCATCCAATTCTTGCTAAAAAAGAATAAAATAGACGTAATTATGGGTACCGCCAAACTAAAAAGTGGCGACAAAGTACAGATATTAGGAGCCGATGGCACCAATGCCGAATACAGTGCCAAGCATATCATTTTAGCAACCGGCGGTCGTTCTAGAGAATTACCCAACCTGAAACAAGATGGTAAAAAAATTATTGGCTACCGCCAAGCCATGGTATTGCCACAACAACCCAAAAGCTTAGTAGTAGTAGGTTCTGGCGCCATTGGCGTAGAGTTTGCCTATTTCTACAACAGCATTGGCACCCAAGTAACCATTGTAGAATATTTAGATAATATCGTACCCGTTGAAGACGAAGACATCTCCAAACAACTGATACGAAGCTTTAAAAAAGCAGGCATTACAATAATGACTGGAGCCAATGTAGAATCGGTAGATACCAGCGGTGCCGGCTGCACAGTACAAGTTAAAACTGCTGCCGGAGTAGAGACTTTAGAATGCGATGTGGTGCTTTCTGCCGTAGGTTTTAGCCCAAATATCGAAAACATTGGCTTAGAAGAAGTAGGTATAAAAATCGACAAAGGCCGTGTTTTGGTAGATGATTTCTACAAAACCAACATTGAAGGTGTATATGCCATTGGCGATATTGTAAAAGGACAAGCCCTGGCACACGTTGCTTCTGCCGAAGGTATTATTTGCGTAGAAAAAATTGCCGGTCACCATCCGGAGCCTTTAAACTATAACAACATTCCGGGTTGCACCTATTGCTCTCCAGAAATTGCCTCTGTGGGCTATACCGAAAAAGCAGCCAAAGAAGCCGGATATGAGATTAAAGTGGGTAAATTTCCATTCTCCGCCTCGGGTAAAGCCAGCGCTTCAGGCGCTAAAGATGGCTTTGTAAAAGTAATTTTTGATGCCAAATACGGCGAATTTTTAGGTGCCCACTTAATTGGCGCCAATGTAACCGAAATGATTGCCGAAGTTGTAGTTGCACGCAAATTGGAAACTACCGGTATGGACATTGTAAAAACCGTACACCCGCATCCAACCATGAGCGAAGCCATTATGGAAGCCGCAGCAGATGCTTATGGTGAGGTAATTCATCTATAAAAAATAAATAACCTTAAAAACCCACTCCAATCCGAGTGGGTTTTTTTATTTTTAGTCAAAATTTTCATCCATGAAACTACATACCATAGATACCGGCTTTTTTAAATTAGATGGTGGCGCCATGTTTGGCGTAGTGCCCAAAACCATGTGGCAAAAATTAGTTCCACCCGATGAAAATAATTTATGTACCTGGGCCATGCGTTGTTTATTAATAGAAGACGACAAGAAACTAACCTTAATAGATAACGGCATTGGCGACAAACAAGACGATAAATTTTTAAGTCATTACCATTTACATGGCGATGACACTTTGGATAAATCTTTGGCCAAACTGGGTTTTTCTAGAGCAGATATTACCGATGTATTTCTTACCCACTTACACTTCGATCATTGCGGAGGATCTATCATCCGCGAAGGCGAAAAACTAAAACCAGCCTTCGAAAACGCACGTTATTGGAGCAACGAGCAGCATTGGCAATGGGCCGTAGCACCCAACGACCGCGAAAAGGCATCGTTCTTAAAAGAAAACATACTACCTATTCAAGAAAGTGGCCAACTGAACTTCGTAGAAACGAAAGATGGTGTTGATTTTGCAGAAAATGTACGCATTCGCTTCGCTTTTGGACATACCGATGCCATGATGTTGCCTCAAATACAGTATAAAGGTAGAACCATTGTATATATGGCCGATTTATTGCCATCAGCAGCACACCTACCCCTCCCTTATGTAATGGCTTACGACATGTTTCCGTTACAAACGCTTCATGAAAAAAAGGCTTTTTTAGAAGAAGCCCTAGCCGGGGATTTTGTTTTATATTTTGAGCACGATGCGGTAAACGAATGTGCCACCCTGCAACAAACAGATAAAGGTATTCGGGTAAAGGAAACCTTTAAATTGAGTGAATTGTAAAATTATTTGATTTAAAGGTGTTTAAATACTATTTTAGTAGCCTTTCCGTAAACGATTAGATGCAGCTCACCCAATTAGAAATAAAAGGATTCAAAAGCTTCGGCGATAAAATTACCATCAACTTTAATGAGGGGGTAACGTCTATTGTTGGGCCCAATGGCTGCGGAAAATCGAATGTAGTGGATGCCATTCGTTGGGTATTGGGAGAGCAGAGTACCCGCATGCTACGTTCCGAAAAAATGGAAAACATCATTTTTAACGGTACAAAAACACGTAAACCCTCCAATTTAGCGGAGGTTTCTTTAAGTTTCGACAATACCAAAAATATCCTCCCTACTGGATATTCGCAAGTAACCATTACCCGCAAACTTTACCGTAGCGGCGAAAGCGAATACCGCTTAAATGACGTGCAATGTAGGTTAAAAGACATCACCGATTTATTTCTCGATACCGGAATTGGTTCCGACTCCTACTCTATTATTGAGTTAAAAATGATCGATGAGATTATTGCCAATAAAGAAAATTCGCGAAGGGCTTTGTTTGAAGAAGCTTCTGGCATTTCGAAATACAAACTGCGTAAAAAGCAAACCTTCTCTAAATTAAAAGATACCGAATCAGACCTGAGCCGTGTAGATGATATTTTATTCGAGATTGATAAAAATTTAAAAACACTCGAAAATCAAGCTAAAAAAGCAGAGCGCTACTATAAACTAAAAGAGCAATACAAAGAATTTAGTGTGCAATTGGCCTCTTTTCGCATTGCAGGGTACCGCAACGCTTTAGAAACTCTAGATAAACAGGAGCAAGATCAAAATGCTGGCAAATCGGGCATAAGCAGCGCAATTGACACCTTGGAAGCTAGCTTGCAACACCAAAAACTTGCACACCTTACCCAAGAAAAAAACCTGAGTACCCAACAAAAAGCAGCAAATGAGTTTATTGCCAAAATTAGAGCCTACGAAAGCGATAAAAAGCTAAAAAATGAGCAACTCCGCTTTTTGGAAGACAAGGAAGCACGATTAAAGGAAGAACTAGAGAAAGACCGCCTGCAACTGAACCACGTTGACTATAACCAAAAACGCTTACACGAAGAGTTAAGTCAAGAAAAAAGCATTATAAACAGTTTGCAAAGCGATTTAGAAACGCAAAAAAACAATGTAGATGCCTTACGAGAACAGCAACAAAATTTCAGAACGCAGGTAGATTACTTGGTGAAAGGAAACGGCCAAACGCAGCAGGCACTTAATGAATTAGAAAAAAACCTTGCCATTTTGCACATTCAGCGGGATGCGTTACAACAGGAAAGTACACGAAATACCAGCGATACACAATCGAAAGAAGTAGAATTAACCGAATTTAATAAAGTCATAGCTGATTTAGAGCAGCGTTTACAAACCCAGCAGCAAGAATTGAGCCTGGCCCAAAAACTCGAAACCGAGTTACAAGAAAAACTGAAATTGGGTGAAGAGACCATCCAACAAAAAAAGCTAGAAAGCCAAGATTTAAACAGAAAACTAGACGCTAAGCAAAACGAATACAACCTCACCAAATCTATGGTTGACAATTTGGAAGGTTTCCCCGAGTCTATCCGTTTCTTAAAAAAGAATACCAATTGGGCTAAACAAGCCCCTTTATTCTCGGATATTTTATTTTGCAAAGAAGCCTACCGCATTGCTATTGAAAACTACTTAGAACCCGTAATGAACCATTACGTGGTGCAAACGCAGCAGGAAGCTATACATGCGATCAACTTACTCAGTGATTCGGCCCAAGGCAGAGCTAATTTCTTCATTCTCGATGCTTTAAAATCATCGGTTAAGAAAACTGAAAAGCAAGTAGCTAAAACCAATTTAGTAGCAGCCCTTGATATTATAGAGGTAAATGCTCAATACCGTCCACTATGTGAACTGCTCTTAAAAAACGTATATATAATTGAAAGCGGCGAAGAGGAAGAATTAGCCAATACCTTACCACAAGAAGGACAAATTTTATTAAGCAGCAGCGGTAAATATAGCAAAAGTACCTATACCATGGCTGGCGGCTCGGTAGGCTTATTTGAGGGAAAGCGTATTGGTCGGGCTAAAAACTTAGAAAATTTAGCCAAAGAGATTTCGAGCTTAGCGCAGAAAATAAGTACGCTACAGCATAATATCGAAAAGGAAAGCCAAGGCTTAGAAACTTTAAAAGCGGCATCGCAAAAAGAACAAAACAGCCAAAAAGAACAGGCCGTACAAAGTCTTAATAACGAATACATCTCCATTAAAACCAAACAAGAGCAATATGTGGCCTTTATGGAAAATAGCAGAAACCGCAAGCAAGATATTGAAACCAAAATTGTAGGTATTGCAGCAGAAATTGAACGCTCGGAACCTAAAGTTGCCGAACTAAAAACCGAACAGGAAATTAAACAGCTGGCCCTGGTACAAGCCCAACAAGAATACCAAATTCTCTCCGACCGTTTAAATACTGAGGCCACTGCCTATAACCAAGAAAATATCAAGTTTCATCAACAGCAAAACAAGGTATCGGGGGTAGAAAAAGATTTAGACTACCGCAATAGTCAACATGTAAACCTCTCGGAACGTATACAAAGTAACCACGCCATTTTTGAGCAAACACAGGCAACTATTAAAGAAACGCTAAAACACGTAGATCACTCTGACGATGATCTTTTGGCCATGTACACCCAAAAGGAAGCCTTGGAAAAAGGCGTAGAAGAATTGGAGCAGGCTTATTATGCTGCCAGAGGCGCCATAAACGAAACGGAGAATACTATTGCCGAACAACGCAAGAAGAAAGAACAAGCCGATTTCTTAGCCAACGAGCTAAAAGACCAAAAAACGAATTTAAAACTCGAATTAAATGGGTTAAAAGAACGTTTATCGGTAGAATTCTCCATCGATATAACTGATTTATTGGAGAATGACGTACCGGAAGGCGAAAATGAAGACGCCCTAAAAGAGAAAACCGAAAAACTAAAACGCCAGCTGGACGATTTTGGGGGCATTAACCCTATGGCCATGGAGGCCTACCAAGAAATGCAAGAGCGTTTTGTATTTATACAAACCCAGAAAAAAGATTTATTAGACGCTAAAGATTCACTTTTAGCAACCATTAAAGAAATAGATGATACGGCTAAAGCCAAGTTTATGGAGGCCTTTACCCAAGTTCGGGAACACTTTATTGAGGTGTTTCGTTCTTTATTTAACGAGGAAGATTCCTGCGATTTAGTACTCTCCGACCTGGAAAATCCACTCGAATCGGATATTGAAATTATGGCACGTCCGAAAGGCAAGCGTCCACTTTCTATCAATCAATTATCGGGTGGAGAGAAAACGCTTACAGCCACGGCTCTCCTATTTTCGTTATATCTACTTAAGCCGGCACCTTTCTGTATTTTCGATGAAGTAGATGCTCCTTTAGATGATATCAACATCGATAAATTCAACAACATTATCCGCAAATTCTCTAACCAATCGCAATTTATTGTGGTATCGCACAACAAACGTACCATTGCCAGCACCGACATTATTTACGGCGTAACCATGGTAGAACAAGGCGTATCTAAAGTAGTGGCGGTAGATTTACGTGAAGTAGCTTAAGCAAAGGGCTGTGAAAACTGCGAAATCCTTCGTATTTTAGCACCTTATTCCGTTGAAAATTATGAAAAGAACCAAGATTAAAGCGCTATTAGCAACAACTGATTTCGGCAAAGAAGTAACCGTAATGGGATGGGTAAAAACCTTCCGTAACAATCAGTTTATAGCCATTAACGATGGTTCTAGCATTCACAACATACAAGCGGTAGTTGATTTTAACAGCACCGAAGAAAGCCTTTTAAAACGCCTCACTACCGGAGCCTCTGTTGCGGTAACGGGTACCTTAGTAGAATCGTTAGGAAAAGGACAGCGTGTAGAAATTAAAGTTAAAAACCTCGAAATTTTAGGCGATAGCGATGCGGAGAAATTTCCGCTACAACCTAAAAAACACAGTTTAGAGTTTTTACGAGAAATTGCCCACTTGCGTTTCCGCACCAATACCTTTAATGCCGTATTTAAAGTACGTCATGCATTGGCTTTTGCGGTGCACCAATTTTTCAACGATCGAGGCTTTGTGTATTTACATACGCCAATTATTACTGCATCCGATGCCGAAGGAGCTGGCGAAATGTTTCGCGTAAGTACCATCGATTTTGATAATATTCCTCGTAACGACGATGGAACGATAAACTATAAAGAAGACTTTTTTGGCAAAATCACCAATCTGACCGTTTCCGGACAGCTAGAAGGCGAATTGGCTGCCATGGCCTTTGGCGATATTTACACCTTTGGCCCTACATTTAGAGCTGAAAATTCGAACACCACCCGCCACTTGGCCGAATTTTGGATGATTGAGCCCGAAATGGCTTTTTACGATTTAAACGGCAATATGGATTTGGCCGAAGAATTGTTAAAATATGTAATTGGCTATGCGCTAACAAACTGTGCCGATGAATTGGAATTCTTAACAGGCCGTTTAGAAGAAGAAGAAAAGCAAAAACCTCAACAAGATCGTTCCGAATTGGATTTATTATGCAAACTCAATTTCTGCTTAGAAAACAGTTTCGAACGTATCACCTATACCGAGGCTATTGAGATTTTAAAACAATCGAAACCAAACCAGAAAAAGCAATTTAAATACCTTATTGAGGAATGGGGTGCCGATTTACAGTCGGAACACGAACGCTATTTGGTAGAGAAACACTTTAAAAAACCAGTGATTTTAACCGATTACCCGAAAGATATTAAAGCATTTTACATGCGCCAAAACGAAGACGGAAAAACCGTAAGAGCTATGGATATATTATTTCCTGGTATTGGTGAAATTGTGGGCGGATCGCAACGTGAAGAACGTTTAGAAAAATTAGAGCAACGCATGAGCGAAATGCACGTGCCTACCGAAGAATTATCGTGGTATTTAGATACCCGCCGTTTTGGTTCGGCCCCACATGCCGGCTTTGGCTTGGGATTTGAACGTTTGGTATTGTTTGTTACCGGAATGACTAACATCCGCGACGTGATTCCGTTCCCAAGAACGCCGAAAAACGCTGAGTTTTAGCACATGGCTAAGCTTATTAACCTGAAGCCCTTTCGCGAATTCTTACAATCACAACAACTAGGAGGAGTACTCTTATTGGCTGCTGCAATACTTTCTTTAGTATTAGCAAATTCTGCCTTCGCCAATACCTTTAACCGTATTTTAACAAGCACTTGGAGCATCCACATATCTAGTTTACACCTAGTTTACAATACCACAACCTGGATTAACGATGGCTTAATGGCCATCTTTTTCTTAGTAGTGGGCTTAGAAATTAAACGAGAATTGGTAGAAGGCGAACTCTCTTCCATCAAAAAAGCCGCTATGCCAGTATTTGCGGCATTGGGAGGCATGTTGGTTCCTGCAGCTATTTTTTTACTCATCAATTTAGGGAAACCTAGCCAGCATGGCTGGGGCATACCCATGGCTACCGACATTGCTTTTGCCTTAGCCATTGTAGCAGCATTAGGCAAACGGGTGCCTACTTCTATCAAAATATTTTTAGCCGCCCTAGCCATTGTTGACGATTTGGGTGCCATTTTGATCATTGCCCTTTTTTATTCGAGCAAGTTAGACAATACGTATTTAACTTATGCTGGAGGAATAGTAGCACTTTTAGCCACCCTAAATTATTTCGGGGTAAAACGCCTAATTTTTTACCTCATACCCGGTGTATTTTTGTGGTATGTGATACATCATTCGGGAATACATGCAACAATAGCAGGCGTATTATTAGCTTGTTTTATTCCTACAAATCCGGTAAAAGAAACTTCTCCCCTAGAAAAACTAGAACACCTTTTATTAAAGCCTGTAAACCTACTTATTATGCCCCTATTTGCTTTGGCAAATACCAATATTCATTTGGAGTGGAGTATGTTAAAAAGCATTAGCAGTCCCATTGGTTTAGGTATCATTTTAGGATTGGTTTTCGGTAAACCAATTGGGGTATTTTTATTTTCGTGGATAAGCGTAAAATTGGGTTGGAGTAGCCTCCCATCTAAAGCAACTTGGAAACATGTTTTAGGCTTAGGCATGTTGGCCGGTATTGGTTTTACCATGTCAACATTTATTGCCCTACTCTCTTTTACAAACCCTGCTTTTCAATTAGAAGCCAAATTCTGCATTTTAATAGCTTCCATTATAGCGGCTTGTATTGGCTACAGTTATTTAAGTTTCCTCCACAAAAAAGCCAATTAATGGCTTTGCATAAAATCTATGATAGATTGGTATAGCGGATTGGCGCCAAAAACCATCTGGCTGATCATGGGCACGTGTTGTTTTTTAGGTATCACCTCATATTTAACAGGCTTTTGTGCTTGGGTTAGTAGCTCGTACAAGCGTTTCGATTGTATTTTTATAGCCTCGTAGGTCTCTTCTCCTACTAAAATATAATACGGGTGTTTTATCTGATCGAAATAAGTTAAAGGCGATCCCTTCTTCCAATTTTCCGGATCGGTGGTAAAAGTTTTTAAGAAACTGGTCGTTTGCTCGTTTTTTTCAGCCAGCTTTAAATACTGTTCCATATCTAATCCGAAACCATCATTTAAAATAATGCCCCGCAATGGATTGGCGATTTGTTGTTCGGCAAAAAATCGAGGATCTAAATCAATTAACGCCTCTAAATGCCCTCCAGCGGAATGCCCCATGGCAAAAATACGCTCATGATTACCACCATAGGTAGCAATGGAATCTTTTACCCATTTAATAGCCGAAGCACAATCTCTAGCCATATCTTCATAACCGGCAGCCGGCGATAAGGGATAATTAATAATTACCGTTACCACATTTTTACTAGCAAAATTGCGGCCCATCCACCAATAAATATCTTTTTTACCACTATCCCACGATCCGCCGTGAATAAATACCAATACATCTTTAGCTTGGCTTACATCTTTTGGATAATATACATCCAATTGATTTCGGGTAGATTTAGTAGCCGAAGAGTAGCTGATATCCTTTTTTATTTTGATGGATACAGCCAATACTGAACTTAAACTAGATAGATAGAATAGCATGAGGAAAGCAAGTTTTAATTTCATCGGATAAGGGGGTCTTTTTCTTTTGTAAAATGATTGTATACTAATTTATCGAGCAATTTGGGTAGCCATTTACTCAAAAATACAGTTAATTTTCCTTGAAAAGTCATAATCAAGGTACGGCTGCGATTTTCTACACCTTGGGCAATTTGTTCGGCCACTTCTTCAGCCGACATCATTTTTTCTTCTACCATGCTGGTTTCGCCTTGGGCACTGCCATCTTTCACCAAGGCTACTTTACGAATATTGGAAGCGGTAAAACCTGGCGAAGCAATCATCACATGCAAACCGGTTTTTAAATTCTCTACCCGTAGAGCCTCTAAAAATCCATTCATAGCAAATTTAGAAGAAGAATAACCCGTACGGCCTGGTAAGCCTTTATAGCCCGCAATAGACGACACGCCTACAACCGAGCCTTTGTTTTTTAGCAATTCGGGCAAAACATATTTGGTGCAGTATACGGTTCCCCAAAAATTCACATCCATAAGATTACGAATAACAACTAAATCTAAATCTTTAAACAAGGCCCGCATGGAAATTCCGGCATTATTTATCAATACATCTATACGGCCGAAAGTTTGCAGCGATTGTTTAATTAAATTTTCACAATCGGCTTCTTTAGCTACATCGCAGGCTACGGCTAAGGCTTTTACCCCATACTCTTTTTCCAACTGCTCAGTAATTTGACAAAGCGCAACGTATTGACGGGCCGCTAACACCACATTGGCACCACGTTTGGCAAAAGCTTCGGCGCAGGCTTTCCCAATACCCGATGAGGCACCGGTAATAACCACGGTTTTATTTTTTAAGTCCATTTATTTAATCAAGGAGTTTTCGTACGGAATTCGAGTTGCAATGGAGCGCCCTAGGGTAATTTCATCTACATATTCCAATTCGCCACCAAAAGCAATACCTCTGGCAATGGTAGATAGTTGTACGGGCAAATCTTTTAATTTTTTATACAAAAAGAAAATGGTGGTATCTCCTTCCATGGTAGCGCTAAGCGCTAAAATAACTTCTTTAAGTTCACCAGCTTGTACCCGCTCTATCAAGTTATCAATATATAAATCAGAAGGCCCAATGCCATCCATCGGCGAAATTAATCCACCCAACACATGATATACACCTTGATATTGAGCCGTATTTTCAATGGCCATCACATCTCGGGTATCTTCTACCACACAAACCATACTGCGGTCTCGTTTGTGGCTTTCACAAATTTCACAAATCGGGGCATCCGAAATATTATTACACGTTTCACAAAAACGAATTTCGGCTTTTAAACGGGTTAAACTGCTGGTAAAATCGGCTACTTCGTCTTCCGATTGATTAAGCAAATGCAAAACCAAGCGCAAGGCAGTGCGTTTGCCTACCCCAGGCAGTTTAGCAAATTCATCTACAGCATGTTCGAGTAGTTTCGACGAAAAATTCATACCGCTAATTTAGCTTTTATCGAGCTTTTTATCGCTTTAAAAACTTAAATTATTACATTTATAAGGTTAACCAATCAATTTAAACATGGCCCCAGCCGTTTTATTAACTTTCATTATAGGCTATTTCCTCGTTTTAATAGCCGTTTCGTATTTTACATCTAAAAAATCATCAGATAATAACACCTTCTTTTTAGCCAATCGGAACTCAAAATGGTATTTAGTGGCCTTTGGCATGATTGGCACTTCTCTTTCAGGCGTTACCTTTATTTCGGTACCCGGAAAAGTAGGGGCTATGAGTGGCGATCAGTTTCAATATTTTCAGTTTGTATTGGGTAATGCCATTGGCTTTATATTGGTAGCAACCATTTTGCTGCCACTGTATTACCGCATGCAACTCACGTCCATTTATAGCTATATTGAAAAGCGCTTGGGATTTTATAGTTACAAAACGGCAGCAGGCATCTTTCTAATTAGCCGCACCATTGGCTCGGCTTTTCGCTTATACTTGGTGGCCATTGTATTGCAACGTTTTATTTTTGATGCCTATCATATTCCTTTTTGGCTCACGGTGCTTACCTCTATACTCCTCATTTGGTCGTATACCTTTAAGGGTGGCTTAAAAACCATAATTATTACCGATACCCTGCAAACCCTTTTCTTAGTGCTATCGGTGTTTATGACCATTTATTTTGTATGCGATAGCCTGAACTTTTCTATTCCGCAGGCATTTGAGCAAATTAAGCAAAGCGGTTATTCCAAAATTTTCTTTACCAATGATTTTGTAAGCAATAAATTCCATGTGTTTAAACAAGTTTTAGGTGGAATTTTCGTTACACTAGCCATGGTAGGGTTAGATCAAGATTTAATGCAGAAAAATTTGAGTTGCAAAAGCATTGGCGAAGCACAAAAAAACATGTTCACTTTTACGGGCATTTTTGTGGTTATTAATCTCTTCTTTTTAAGCGTGGGTGCCTTACTTTACATATATGCTGCCAAAAATGGAATTGCTATTCCTACCGATGCATTGGGTAATGTACGTACCGATTTTCTTTTCCCGGAGATAGCTTTAAATCATTTAGCGGTATTACCGGCAATTATTTTTATGCTGGGCTTAACGGCCGCTACGTTTGCTACTACCGATTCGGCCTTAACGGCACTAACCACTTCTTTTTGCGTTGATTTCTTGGGATTAGACAAAGTGGAAAAGAAGCTTGGAGGCATTAACCCTCGTCATTGGGTACATATTGGATTTTCAATTGCGCTATTTTTAGTCATATTACTTTTCAATGCACTTAATAATGCAGCGGTGGTAAGCGCTATTTTTACCGTAGCATCGTATACATATGGCCCTTTATTGGGTTTATATGCCTTTGGCCTCATTCTTAAAAAACGAACTGTGAGAGATAAATTGGTACCGATAGTTTGTATAGTGGCTCCAGTAGCCTGTTATGCGCTTAATGCCAATTCTAAGCTGCTACTAAACGGATATGTATTCGATACCGAGTTAATCCTTATCAACGGATTACTTACCTTTGCCGGCTTGCTTTTAATTAGCAAAGCAAGTAAAGAAACTATTAGCTTTTAAAAAAGAACAAGGATATGATGAGTGATGATAAAATAAGAAATGCCTTTGAAAATAAGGATTGGCAAGAAATTAAGGTAACCGATTCGTGGCAAATTTTTAAAATTATGTCTGAATTTGTAGACGGATTTGAAAAACTAGCTAAAATTGGCCCTTGTGTTTCTATTTTCGGATCGGCAAGAACCAAAAACGAAAACCCCTATTATAAACTAGCCGAAGATTGTGCCCGCTTATTAACGGAGCGTGGCTATGGTGTTATTTCTGGCGGTGGCCCGGGTATTATGGAAGCGGCCAATAAAGGTGCTTACCAAGCTGGCGGAAAATCAGTTGGGTTAAATATCGAATTGCCCTTTGAGCAATTTCACAATAAATACATCGATAGGGATAAATTATTGGAGTTTGATTACTTTTTTGTGCGAAAAGTAATGTTCATGAAGTACTCTCAAGGGTTTATTATTTTACCGGGGGGCTTTGGAACCCTAGATGAGATGTTTGAGGCCTTAACCTTAATTCAAACTGGTAAAATTGCCCGTTTCCCAATTGTATTGGTGGGCAGTTCGTACTGGACGGGATTAATGGATTGGGTAAAAAAAACTATGTTAATGCAAGAAAGCAACATTCACGAAGAAGATTTAAATCTTTTTCGCATTGTAGATACTGCCGAAGAAGCAGCAGAGCATATCTTCCGTTTCTACGACAAATATGTATTGAAACCGAATTTCTAGGAATTAAAAAATATAGCACAAAAAAAAATCGGGCCAAAACCCGATTTTTTTGTTTAGCCTAAATAAGACTTTAATATTTTGCTTCGCGATGTGTGGCGTAAGCGTTGTAGAGCTTTATCCTTAATTTGACGAACCCGTTCACGTGTTAAATTGAATTTTTCTCCTATTTCTTCTAATGATAGTGGTTGGCTAGTACTTAAGCCGAAAAATAAAACCACTATTTCACGCTCTCTATCAGTTAAAGTAGATAAAGAACGACGAATTTCTTCAGAAAGCGATTCGTCAATTAAATTGCTATCGGTTTCCGGATCTTTATTTTCTAATACGTCTAATAAGGTGTTTTCTTCTCCTTGTACAAAGGGTGCATCCATAGAAACATGGCGGCCAGAATTGCTCAACGTATCCGAAATTTTTTCTACAGTGGTTTCCAACATATCGGCTAATTCTTCCGGAGATGGCTCACGCTCGTATTCTTGTTCTAGTTTTGAAAAGGCCTTGCTAATTTTACTTAACGAGCCTACTTGGTTTAAAGGCAAACGCACAATACGGCTTTGCTCGGCAATTGCCTGCAAAATGGATTGACGAATCCACCAAACTGCATAAGAGATGAACTTAAATCCTTTGGTTTCATCAAAACGTTTAGCCGCTTTAATCAAACCCAAATTTCCTTCGTTAATTAAATCGCCTAAAGTTAAGCCTTGGTTTTGGTATTGTTTTGCAACAGATACAACGAAACGTAAATTGGTTTTGGTTAAGCGCTCTAAGGCAGCTTGGTCACCTTCACGAATTTTCTGGGCTAAAATTACTTCCTCTTCGGCGGTAATTAAATCAACTTTACCAATTTCGTGCAAATACTTATCAAGTGATTGCGATTCACGGTTGGTAATGGATTGGGTGATTTTGAGTTGTCTCATCTATGGAAATTGGTGCTGCTATTTTTTTAACAAGTAGCAAAGTTAACATTATAACGTCGAAAAATTGAGTTTTTTTGTACTTTTTGGTAAAATTTTAGCAATATTTCAGGCATTTATACACTCACAAAAATCGTTCCAAATATCTATTTATAGCGCTTTTAAGGATAATTAATTAAATAAGGTTGCGATCTTTAAACCAAACATCATCAGGTTGTACATCAAAGGCATCCATTTGTGCCAAGAGGTCGGTCACCTTGTCGTTGCTCAACACCAAGTTACGATTGATAGGTTTTAAGAATTTCTGCTCCACCATAACGTCTAATTGGGTTAATAATGGATTGTAAAATCCACCTACATTTAACAAGCCAATGGGTTTGTGGTGTAAACCTAATTGCAACCAAGTCAACACTTCAAAAAACTCTTCCATGGTACCATAACCACCTGGTAGCGTAATTACCCCATCAGAAAGATCAGCCATTTTTTGCTTGCGTTCGTGCATGTTTTTGGTAATAATAAGCTCGGTAAGGCCTTCGTGGCCCACTTCCTTACTAATCAAAAATTGTGGAATTACACCAATCACTCTGCCACCATTTTTCAACACTTCATTGGCAATTAAACCCATCACACCCACTCTTCCACCACCATAAACCAGGGTAATATCTTGTTTAACTAATTCATGTGCCAACTCATTTATAACAGCTAAAAGTTGGGGATCTCCATTGAAATTGGAGCCACAAAAAACGCAAATGCTCCTCATGTTATCTAGAATAATTTGGTGCTTCTTTGGTAATAGCAATATCGTGTGGATGGCTTTCGCGAATACCCGATGCGGTAATGCGCACAAATTGCGCTTCTTGTAATTTATCGATGGTAGCGGCTCCGCAATAACCCATACTGGCTTTTAAACCGCCAATAAATTGATACGTTACTTCGGCCAAACTACCTTTAAAAGGCACTCTGCCTACAATACCTTCGGGTACTAATTTCTTTATATCATCTTCAACATCTTGGAAATAACGGTCTTTGGAGCCTTGTTCCATGGCTTCAATAGAACCCATTCCACGGTACGATTTAAACTTACGTCCTTCAAAAATAATGGTTTCGCCCGGCGATTCTTCTACACCTGCAAATAAAGAACCTGCCATAATGGTACTGGCACCTGCGGCAATGGCTTTTGCAATATCTCCGGTGTGTTTAATTCCGCCATCGGCAATTACCGGCACGCCCGTACCTTTTAAAGCCTTAGCGCATTCGTATACGGCATAAAGTTGCGGAACGCCCACACCAGCAATAATACGAGTAGTACAAATAGAACCCGGACCAATACCTACTTTCACGGCATCGGCTCCTGCATCGGCAAGTGCTTTTGCAGCCACTCCAGTGGCAATATTTCCTGCAATTACCTGCAAATTTGGGTATTTTGCTTTTACTTCTTTAAGTTGATTAATTACGCCTTTTGAGTGGCCATGAGCCGTATCAATAGCAATTACATCTACCCCGGCTTTCACCAAAGCAGCTACCCGATCCATCGTATCGGCGGTTACACCCACGGCAGCACCTACACGTAAACGACCTTGTTCGTCTTTACAGGCTTTGGGGAAATTTTTAAATTTTTGAATGTCTTTAAACGTAATCAATCCCACCAAAATACCTTTGGCATCTACAATGGGGAGTTTTTCAATTTTATAATCCTGAAGTATTATTTCTGCTTGCAAAAGTGTTGTGCCTAGCGGAGCGGTAACTAAGTTTTCTTTGGTCATTACCTGGCTCACGGCTTTCTTCATATCTTTCTGAAAGCGTAAATCTCTATTGGTAATAATACCCACTAATTTTTTATCTGCGTTGATTACCGGAATGCCACCAATTTTAAATTCTTTCATTATTTGGAAAGCATCGCTTACCAAGGCCTCTTCAGAAAGGGTGACCGGATCTTGAATCATGCCACTCTCCGAACGTTTTACTTTGCGTACCTCATCGGCTTGGGCCTGAATAGACATATTTTTATGCAGCATACCTAAACCGCCTGCCTGGGCAATGGCAATTGCTAAACCAGATTCCGTAACGGTATCCATAGCCGCAGAAACGATAGGAATATTTAAACGAATGGACCGAGTGAGCCAAGTAGAAGTGTCCACTTCACGGGGCAATACTTCAGAATAAGCTGGGATTAAAAGTACGTCGTCGTAGGTGAGTCCTTCGGCAACAAATTTTTGTGGATCGAGCGCCATAGCAAATACTATTAGGTGATATTATTTGCCAGGCAAAGCTATCGTATTTTTCTGAAAATGACGAATTTATTGTTTACCAACAATCACTTTTTCTAATTTATCGAACTGAAGGTAGGTATTAGCCAATTCTAGTAGTTTTTGCGGACTAATGGTGCGCACCGTTTGTACATAACGTTCGTAATACGAGGCATCCAACCCAAAGAAATAAGTGTTTTTAAACTTATCGGCATGAGAAAACGCATTTTCTAAACTGCCAAGTAATGAACCTAGCATATAATTGCGTACCAAAGCCAACTCTCCTTCCGATATTAATTCGGTACGAAGAAGTTTCATTTCTTTTTCAATTTCGGCCATGGCCGCGGTGCATACATCGGCTCCCACTTCGGTGGAAATAAAGAAATAACCCGCATCTTTTAACGAGGCAATGCCCGAACCAATGCCGTAGGTATAGCCTTTATCTTCGCGAATATTAGCCATTAATCGAGAACCAAAATAACCTCCAAAAATGGTGTTTAACACTTGTAAAGCAGGGAAATCGGGATGGATGCGGTTGATAGCCAACTGGCCTAAACGCAAAGCCGATTGGAGCGCATCGGGGCGTTCTAAAAAATGTGTACTTCCACTTCTTGGCGTAAAAGAAAATTCATTTTTTACACCTGCAGTGCTTTCCTCCCATGCAGTCCCAAAGGTGGCATTTATGCTAGATAAGGTAGCTTCAGAAACTTTACCAGAAACAATTATAGTACAATTAGACGGTTGGTAGGCTTTTTTATAATAATCGAGCAAATCGCTACGCTTTAATTTCTCGTAGTCTGTGTATAGCGGAGCATGGCCATAGAGCGTATTACCAAACAATACCTGGTTAAATGAACGCCGAGCCAATACATCATTTTTTTCTAAGCTTACACTCAATTTTTGTTGTTGATTTCGCACAAAGGTTTCAATTTCTGCTTGTGGGAAAATGGCATCGGTTAAAATTTCGCGAAGCAAAGGCAAAACCGACGACAAATGTTTAGTAAGTGTATACAGCACTACACTCGATTGATCATAGGAATAGTCTTTTTGCAGAAATGCGCCATAATAATCGAACTTTTCGGCCAATTGAGCAGCCGTATAATTGGAGGTGCCCTCTTGCAAAAGCGCATTGACAGTAAAGGCTTGTAAAGGCTTAGCGGTATTCCAAGCTACGTTATCAAAAATAAGCTCAATACGCAACAAATCTTGCTCTCCGGCATCCACAAAAAATAAGGGAATGCCATTAGCTAAGCTATGGGCTTTCGCCTGTAAAATATCTATATGTTCTACCTGTTTAAATGTAGGTGCTAGCGTTCTATCCATATTAATTTTTGGCTAAATAGCTTAAGGTTGATGAATTTTCTTTACGGAAAATTTGCTGTGCTTGTTCTTGAATTTCTTGGGCACTTACCGCCAAGTACTTTTCAGTTTCGTGGTTTAAGTCTTCGGCATTACCAAGCAATTCGAAATAAGCCAAATTCATGGCCTTGTCTAAAAGGCTCATTTCAGCAAATTCCATGGTAGATTCCATTTTATTTTTAACCTTAGCCAGCTCATCTTCTCCCACAGACTCGTTTTTAAATCGATTGAGTTCTTGCCAAATGGATGCTTCTGCTTTTTCCATAGATACCCCGGGAACTGGCTTTCCTTCTACAACAAATAAACCGGGATCGATGCTCCCCAAATGGTAGGCATTGATATCTGAAAATAGTTGTTGTTCTTTAAGTAGGCTGCGATACAACCTAGATGAATTCCCTCGAGATAGAATATCGGAAAGTAAATCGGCAGCATAATAACCAGCATCTTGTCTTGATGGCATGTGAAACGCCATGTATAAGGCATTTAATGGCACATTAGCTTCAGCTAGTAGTCGTTTTTCTTGCAACTGGGCTGGCTCTTGCGGCAAGTTGCGTATAGGTTTTATGCCCGAAGGTATCGATCCAAACCACTGATCTACCAATTTCTTAACCTCTACTGTTTTTACCGCACCAGCTACTACCAAAATAGCGTTAGATGGCACGTAAAAGGTATTAAAAAAGGCTTTCACATCTTCCATTTTTGCCTCTTCAATTTGAGCCAAGTTTTTACCAATGGTTGACCACTGATAGGGATGTTTTTCATAGGCCAAGGGGCGCATTTTTAGCCAAACATCGCCATATGGTTGATTTAAATAACGTTGTTTAAACTCTTCGCAAACCACATTTTTTTGTACTTCGAGGCTTTTTTCAGAAAAAGCCAGACTCAACATGCGGTCGCTCTCTAGCCAACAGGCTGTTTCTAAATTTGCGGCCGGCAACGTAATGTAATAATTGGTAATATCGTTGCTAGTAAAAGCATTGTTTTCGCCACCTACTCGTTGCAAGGGCTCATCGTAAGACGGAATATTTACCGACCCTCCGAACATCAAATGCTCAAATAAATGGGCAAAACCAGTTTGGTTGGGGTTTTCATCACGGGCACCTACATCGTATAAAACATTAAGCACCGCCATCGGGGTAGTAAAATCTTCGTGTACCAACACCTGCAATCCGTTGGCTAAAGTAAATCGTTCGAAAGAAACCATATGCTAAAATAGAGTGCTAATGTACGTATTTAAGGGGCTTATTTAGAAGTTAGCAGCTTATAATTCTCAAGCATGCGTCATAATTAATGGCAAAGTATAGGAGGTAAAAAAATCAACTGTATCTTTGCACACATATGAACGTAGCAGATTTATTGAGCCGGGCTTTGCAATTTGAATTCTTAAGCCAAGAGGAAGGAGTTTTTTTATTCAAAGAAGCACCAACAACCGATTTGATGTACACGGCTAACGAACTGCGCAAAAAACAAGTGCCGCACAATAAAGTTACTTGGATCATAGACCGCAATGTAAATACTACCAATGTGTGCATTGCCAATTGCAAATTCTGCAATTTTTTTCGTCGCCCAGGCCACGAAGAAAGCTACATTACCGACATTGAAACCTATAAAATTAAAATTGAAGAAACCTTTAGATATGGTGGAGAGCAATTATTATTACAAGGTGGCCACCACCCGGATTTAGGCTTGGCCTTTTATGTCGATTTATTTAAAGAACTTAAAAACTTATATCCCAATTTAAAACTGCACGCTTTAGGCCCACCCGAAATTGCACACATTGCAAAGCTAGAAGGCTTAAGCCACACCGAGGTGCTAAAGGCCTTAATGGAGGCCGGCTTAGACAGTTTACCAGGAGCAGGTGCCGAAATTTTGAACGATCGTGTTCGCCGATTAATTTCTAAAGGGAAATGCGGTGGTCAAGAATGGCTAGACGTAATGAGGGCGGCCCATCAATTAAACATAACAACATCGGCTACGATGATGTTTGGGCATATAGAAACCGTAGAAGAGCGCTTTGAGCATTTGGTATGGATACGCCAAGTGCAAGCAGAGAAACCGACCGATGCAAAAGGATTTTTAGCATTTATACCCTGGCCTTTTCAGGATGATGGCACCTTACTTAAAAAGGTACGGGGCATTACCAATCAGGTTAGTGGCGATGAATATGTACGCATGTTGGCTTTGAGCCGCATCATGCTGCCCAATGTAAAAAACATTCAAGCATCGTGGCTTACCGTGGGTAAACAAGTAGGTCAAATGTGTTTGCACGCTGGTGCCAACGATTTCGGGTCTATTATGATTGAAGAGAATGTAGTTTCGGTAGCAGGTGCTCCACACCGATTTACCGCCAATGGCATCCAAGAAGCTATCAAAGAAGCTGGTTTTGAGCCGAAACTGCGCAATCAACAATACGATTTCATTTCCCTGCCTAAGCAAATTGAAGAACAAATCATAAACTATTAGGGGTGTTGAATAGACTAGACTTACATATAGAAGCGCTCATTTTCGCCTCTGAGCAAAGTATCGGAATAACCGATTTGAAAGCCATCTGCGAAGCAGCCTTTAAGAGACCTATTGAGGAAAAAGAAATCATAACGAGTATTGCTGCCATTAAAGAGAAATACGACAGTCCGAACTTGGCTATAGAATTGGTAGAAGTTGCCAATGGGTATTTATTTCTCACCAAAAAAGATTTCCATACTAGCATCAACCAGTTGCAGCTGCACCGAGCCAAGAAAAAATTAAGCCAAGCAGCTATAGAAACGCTAGCCATTATAGCCTACCGTCAACCCATTGCCAAACTAGAAATAGAGCAAATTAGAGGGGTTAACTGCGACTATACGGTTCAAAAATTACTCGAAAAAGAATTGATAAGTTTAGCCGGAAAAGCTGATACGGTTGGCAAACCAATTCTGTATCAAACGAGCGATTTATTTATGGATTATTTTGGCCTAAAAAACATAGCTGATTTGCCTCAATTGAAAGATTTTATTACCGAGACCAACGAAATTGGCGAACAGCAAGATTAATTTTTTGAGAATTTTTTTTTTCTAGCTATTTGAATCTAAATTCTTACTAATTTTAGTTATCAAAAGATTCTCATTTCTGATGAAACCGCCAAACAAAAAAAATGCCGCAAAAAGTACCGATGCGAATGTAAATTCAGCAAGTAAACACGCTACAACGGTACCCCCTATAGGATTTATGGCCGGCGACGAAGATTTCGATTTATCACTAAACGATGATTTAGACCTAGATGATCTCGACACCTTAGATGACGATGAAGATGATTACTAGTGCACTATAAAATACCAATACGAAGCATTCGAAGCATAATCGAATGCTTTTTTGCATACAGCAACTTATGACTATAACCGAAGTTAACAGCCCAAAAGAGCAACAAGCTTTTCTAGATCTTGTTCGAAAAATTTATGCAGATGATGTCAATTTCATTTGCCCATTAGACAAGGACATAGAAGCAACTTTTCATCCAGAAACAAACAGTTTTTTTCAGCACGGTTCATGCACCCGTTGGATTTTAAGCAACAAAAAAGGAGAGCATATCGGTCGGATTGCAGCTTTTGTAAACGATAAAAAAGCCTATCAACATAAAATACCAACCGGCGGAATTGGCTATTTTGAGTGTATAGATGATCAAAAAGCTGCCGATTTATTGTTTGATACCGCAAAAGAATGGTTGAGTAAAAGAGGCATGAAAGCTATGGATGGGCCCATAAATTTCGGCGAAAACGATACCTATTGGGGCTTGTTGGTAGAAGGCTTTACTGCGCCTTCGTATGGCATGAACTACCACAAACCCTACTACCATGCACTTTTCAAAAACTACGGTTTTGAAAAAGAATACGAACAAATTACCAACCATTTAGACTTACGCCTTCCCTTCCCAGAGCGTTTCACTAAAATTGCCGAGTGGGTTGCAGGCAAAGAAGGTTATCGCTTTGAGCACCTTAAAGTGAGCGAATTCGATCGTTTTGCCAATGATTTTATGGAAATATACAACGATGCTTGGCAAGGCTTCGAAAACTTTGTTCCCCTAAACAAGGATATTGTAATGGATAGTTTTCGGAAAATGAAACTGATTATGGATGAAAAACTGATTTGGTTTGCCTATGTAAACAACGAACCGGTATCATTTGTAGTTATTTTACCCGATGCTAATCAGTTAATAAAATCATTCAAGGGTAAGTTAGGTATCTGGCAAAAAATGCAGTTTGTATACAACAAGTGGAAAGGTGTTCGGCGTATGCGGGCAGTAGTTATGGGCACTAAAATAGCCTTCCAGAAACATGGGATAGAGTCAGCTTTATTTATAAAATTAAAGCACTATGTTATCCCTAAAAACCAGTACGATGAATTGGAACTTTCGTGGGTAGGCGATTTTAACGATAAAATGATTGCCATACACCAGGCAACTGGCGCCACTTTTGGCAAAAGGCACTTAACCATGCGGAAAACCTTCTAACAAAAAAGGCCTCTGAATTCTCCAGAGGCCTTTTTATTTTTTCAAAACGGACTAAACGCTTACTTTCGCTCGGCGTAATTCTTCGTATAAATCAATTACTTTCTTTTGCAATTCAATTACATCGGTTTCACGATCTTGCAATTTCTTGGTTAATACTTCAACTTCATTATTGTATTTCTCTTGTTCTTCGCTATCGGTAAAGGTCAACAGCTGAACAACAGTCAATCCAAAAAGAGATGAAATTTGCTCTAAACGTGATAAATTGACATCGGTAATACCGGTTTCAATTTTAGAAAATGCAGGTATAGAAATATCCAATTGTTTAGATACATCCTCCTGGCTCCATGAACGCTGATGTCTTAATAAGCGAATTTTTTTTCCTAATGTGTTCATATTGGTGTGGGTTAGCTGGTGTGTATATTTCGTTATAGTTTATTTTTTTAATAAATTATTTTTCAATTTTTCTAAATCTAATCCTCCGAAATTGCCTGAACTCATGAGCAAAAGATTAGTATTCGTAAAAGAATTTGTATTCAAATATGCTTCAAATATTTCAAAATTATCAAAAAATATTAACTTTTCGTTATTAAATGACTTTTTAACGATACTTTCATCAAAAGGAGTCATTTGTTTTTGCTTAAAAGTTTGTTGGTCAATAATTACTATTGCTTGATCGGCCTTATCCATAGTGCCGGCGTATTCCTTCAAAAATTCGGCGTTTAAACTGCTGAACGTATGCAATTCTATAGCCGCAATTAAATGCCGTTCCGGAAATTGCTGTTTAACCGCATGTATAGTTGCTTCTAACTTGGATGGTGAATGGGCAAAATCTTTATAAATCACGCAATCATCGGTTTTACCCACCAACTCTAATCGGCGTGATGCACCTTTAAATGTAGCAATGGCTTCGTAGAAAACTTCAGATGATATTCCTAATTTTTCGCATACTAAACGAGCAGCTGATAGGTTCATTAAATTATGTTCGCCAAAAATTTCCAGCGGAATCAAGCCTTTATCAGTTTCCAAAGAAGTTATTCCTTGGTTAATTTGATTGGCCGGAACGCTGTACCCTAACTTTTCTACAGAGGTATTTTTTTCAGCTACTAACTTATCTAAGGTTTCATCAGCATGGCAATAAATTAATGCACCACCTGGCTGCAGGGTATCTATAAACAAGTCAAACTGTTTAATATAAGAATCCCAAGTTGGGAATACATTTATATGATCCCAGGCTATACCACTAATTACTCCAATATGGCCTTTGTATAGATGAAATTTCGGGCGCCTATCAATTGGTGAAGCTAAATATTCATCGCCTTCAATCACAATTATTGGTGCTTCGTTGGTAATTTTTACCATGGTATCGAAGCCCTCTAGTTGTGCACCTACCAAATAATCAAAGTCTTTTCCTGCATGCTGCAATACATGCAAAATCATGGATGTTATGGTGGTTTTGCCGTGACTACCGCCAATTACTACTCGGATTTTTTCTTTCGATTGTTCGTAAATATATTCTGGATACGAATAAATAGGCAACCCCAACTCTTGGGCACGTAGCAATTCGGGATTGTCTTCTCGGGCATGCATCCCTAAAATAACCGCATCCAACTCTGCCGTAATGCGTTCGGGGAACCAGCCAAATTCAGCCGGCAAAATATCAAAGCGGGCTAACCGGGATTTTGATGGTTCGTTAATCACGTCGTCGGAACCACTAACTTGAAATCCTTTTTTGGCTAAAGCAATGGCTAAATTGTGCATGGCACTACCGCCAATGGCTATAAAGTGTACTCTCATGGTTTATTTAATAAATTTTGCAGCTGTCCAGTCTTGCTTTACGAGATGCCTTTCATACCGTAAACCCAAAGCATGGGCAGCTTCTTTAAGAATTTCTAAATCGGGCTGTTCGTAAAAACCGCTCAGTATTAAGCTTCCTTCGGGTGCCAATACTTTCGCATAGCGATCTAACTGATCTAGTAATATATTGCGATTGATATTGGCTAAAATTACCTCATAAGAGGTATTTGGAATAGCCTCTTTACCTCCCAAAATAGCCTGAATATCGGTCATAGTATTTAATTCAGTATTCTCGAGGGTGCTTTCAAAACACAGCGGATCGTAATCAATAGCATCTACGGTTTTAGCACCCATTTTCTTTGCCAAAATAGCCAAAATACCTGTTCCACAGCCCATATCGAGCACCTTTTTACCTCTAAAATCTTCAGCAAGCATTAATTCCATTACCGAAGCTGTAGTTTGATGATGCCCGGTACCAAATGCCATTTTAGGATCAATAACAATTTCATATTTGAAATGAGGGTCGGGTTGATGAAAGGTAGCTCGAACATATACTTGATCGGCTACCGAGATTGGATGAAAATTACTTTCCCATAGGGTATTCCAATTTTCATGTTTAATGGCCCTAGCACTAAAGCTAAACTGCGTTTCTTCTTTATAATTGGCAAGTAAGGTGAGAATTTCTGTTTCGTTATACAAGGTGGTAGGGATATAGCCCTTAAACCCTTCTTCCGTTTCTTCAAAAGTATCGAAACCCAAATCCGCCAATTCAGCAATCAATACATCACGATAGGCTTCTGCCCCTTCATTTTGTATAAATACTACTTCTTGGTAGCTCATTAGGTATTAAAAGCTTTCACTATATCTACAAAATCACGTGATTTTAAGGAGGCGCCTCCAATAAGACCGCCATCTATATCGGCTTGGGAGAATAATTCAGCAGCATTTTTAGGGTTGCAGCTTCCGCCATATAAAATAGAAGTAGACTGAGCTACTGCAGCCCCATATTGTGCTACCAATAAAGAGCGAATAAAGGCATGCACTTCTTGCGCTTGCGCTGGAGAGGCCGTTAAACCGGTACCAATAGCCCAAACAGGTTCATAAGCTAACACTATTACACTAAATGCATCAGCCGAGAGGTGAAAAACACCTCCTTCTAATTGCGTTTTTAGTACCTCAAAGAAATTGCCCGACTCACGCTCTTGCAAAGTTTCGCCGATACAAAAAATAGGATTTAAGCCATTTTCTAAAACAGCATTTACTTTATCAGCTAATTGTGCATCGCTTTCAGCAAAATACTGGCGGCGCTCGGAGTGACCTAAAATCACATATTCCGCCCCTACCGATTGAATCATCGAAGCCGATACTTCTCCAGTATAGGCTCCGGCAGCGGCTTGGTGGCAATTTTGTGCACCAATAGCCACGTTTGGCGTTTGTTTAGCCAATTGGGCCAAGGCATTTAAATGAATAAATGGGGGGCATACAATTACTTGTTGACTTCCTAATACTTCATCTTGAACCATGGTTAATACTTCAGAAAACAAGGCTGTTCCTGATGTAAAATCTTGATTCATCTTCCAATTTCCGGCAACAATTTTTTTTCTCATAAAGGGGAATTCGCTATATTAAAACCTGCGATAGGCTTGTGTTTGTTCAAAAATATGTGTTAAAATGTTTTTTTCAATCTCATCAAATACCCTATTTCGGCGTTCATAGACCCGCTCGGCTGTTTCAAAAACTTTATCCAATGGGTAAACTTCTAATCCTTGAGCACCTCCCCAGGCAAAATCGGGTATATAGTTGCGTGGATAACCGGCCCCAAATACATTGGCACTTATACCAACCACGGTACCCGTATTAAACATGGTATTGATGCCGCATTTGGCATGATCGGCCATAATGAGGCCGCAAAATTGCAAGCCCGTTTTGCGGAAACTCTGCTTGGCATAGTCCCACAAACGTACTTCGGTATAGTTATTTTTTAAATTCGAATTGTTGGTATCGGCTCCAATATTGCACCATTCGCCCAATACTGAATTGCCTAAAAACCCTTCGTGGCCTTTAGAAGAATAAGCAAATAAAATCGAATTGCTGACTTCACCTCCCACTCGACAATGTGGGCCAATGGTGGTGGCTCCGTAAATTTTAGTACCCATTTTCACTTGCGAATGTTCGCCCAAAGCAAAAGAACCGCGAATATGACTCCCTTCCCAAACCTGGGAATTTTTAGCCAAGTAAATTGGTCCTTCTAACGTATTAAAAGTTGTACACTCGGCAGTAGCGCCTTCTTCAGCAAAGAAATTACTTCCTAAAATGGTGTTCGTAGCGCTTATTTTGGCTGATGTTCTACCGGTGGTAAGCAAGGTAAAATCCTTACGCAACTCAGCGTCGTTGTAGCTAAATAAGTCTTCTGGATAGGTAATCTTAATAAAAGAGCCTTCGTATTCCATTACATCAACAATATCAGTCAAACTCCCTCTTTTTTCGTTCCATTGAGCGGCTCCTGTAGCAAAAAAAGTAATATCGGTAATATACTTATAGCCAGAAAAATTGAATTTAGAAGCATAAAGAATACCTGCAGTGTCACTATAATCTAGTCTGATTGCAATTAAAATCTGCTCTAGAACCAATGCTTCACCCACTTTCAAGACCTCAACGGCTTTCACCAACTCTTCATCGGGGCAAATAGACCCGTTAATAAATAAATTATCACTAGAAAATTCTTTCGGAAATTTCTTTTGAAGATATTCTTCAGTTACAAAAGAATAGCTCGGTGTCGAAAGGCGCTTGGCCCATTTTTCGGCAATAGTGAGTATGCCTATCCTAAAATCGGCTACCGGACGGGTAAACGATAAAGGCAACAGGCTTTCTCGTGATGCATCATCAAAAAATAATATACTCATGTAACAAAAATAAAAAAAGTCCCGACTGTTAGGTCGGGACTTCGGTATATTTTTTGGTTTCGATTACTTTTTAGCGTAACGAGTTTTGAATTTATCGATACGACCAGCGGTATCAACCAATTTCATTTTACCAGTAAAGAACGGGTGTGAAGTGTGCGAAATCTCTAATTTTACTAGAGGATATTCGTTACCATCTTCCCATTTGGTAGTTTCTTTAGATTCTATGCACGATTTAGTGATAAAAGCATAGTCGTTAGACATATCTTTAAATACAACTAATCTGTAGTTTTTTGGATGTAAATCAGCTTTCATTTCCGTCAATTATTTTCAGAGGGGCAAATATAGTGCTAATTGTGAAAACAAAAAAGCGATACACGAAAAATATTTAGGAATTTTTTTCTTGGCAAAGTTCTATGAGCACACCAGTGGCATCTTTTGGATGTACAAAACATACCCATTTATTATCGGCACCCCGTATAGGCACATCATTTAGCAAAGTAAAGCCTTCGCCTTTTAAGCGGGCCATTTCTGCTTTAATATCGTCTACGGCAAAAGCAATGTGGTGCATACCCTCTCCTTTTTTCTCAATAAACTGAGCAATAGCACTTTGCTCAGTAGTAGCTTGCAAGAGCTCAATTTTATTCGGGCCCGATTTAAAAAAAGCAGTTAACACACCTTCCGATGCGACCTCTTCGGTTTTGTATGGCGCCACTCCCAACAAGCGCTCGTAAACCCCACAAGCTTCTTGTAAATTACGTACCGCAATACCAATGTGCTCTATCTGTTTCATATAGGTTTAGGTAGATATTTTTGTTGAATAGGTATTAATAAAAAGTAGCAGAAGCAGGTTAATTGGATTATTGTTCAATTTTTAAGCGTATTTGCTTAACTAATAATCCAGCTATCAAGCAAAGTAAACCAACAAGCATTAAAAAACCACCTATAACTTGTATTTGAAAGCTTGTAAATTTATCTACCTGTGACTCCACCCCATTATTCCAAAATCTGTCAAGAAAGCCAAAAAATGAAAAGAATCCGATTGAAAAAAAGAACCCAGCTAAAGCATAACAGGTATTATTCAATTTTTGGTAGTAAGTATCATTTTTCATAGTGTCTTTTTTGATTAGTATTCGATTTATCATTCAGGATGATTATTCAATTTAGCATTCACGGATTGATGTTCAACTATTTTAATCAGCAATCCGGCAATTAAAGAAAGTAAAGCAATAATTATTAATAAAATAAATCTATAATCACCTTTTTCTACTAATTCACCTGACTGATCGTGTTGATAAAAAATAACAAAACATATCAAAGACATCAAAAAAAGAAAGTATTTAATCAATGTAGAGACTAGCATTGTTAATTTCCAGAAAAAACCAAATTTGTTTGATTCCATATTAATTTTTGGATTGGTGTTGATTATATTTTTAAAGGTATAAAAATGACGAATAAATGTCGATTATCTAATACAAAAATCCCTTTTCTGAATAATTATTTTTCTATCTTTGAGTATTAATTTAAACTGAATCTAAATAACAATCGATGAAATTACCTTTATATTTCGATAATAACGCCACTACACCCATGGATCCACGGGTTTTGGAAGCCATGTTGCCTTATTTTACCGAAAAGTTTGGAAACTCGGCTAGCCGTAACCATGCTTTTGGTTGGGCCGCAGAAGAAGGTGTAGATTATGCCCGTGAACAAGTTGCTCAGCTTATTGGTGCCAATGAAAAAGAAATTATTTTCACTTCTGGCGCTACCGAAGGTGATAACTTAGGCATTAAAGGTGTATTCGAAATGTATCAGGATAAAGGAAACCACATTATTACCTGTGTAACCGAGCACAAAGCAGTATTAGACACCTGCAAACACCTAGAAAAACTAGGCGCCCAAGTAACCTATCTTCCGGTAAAAGAAGACGGCTTATTGGATTTAGCCCTATTAGAAGCTGCCATGACTCCACAAACGATATTAGTTTGCATCATGTATGGCAATAACGAAATTGGTGTTATTCAGCCTGTAAAAGAAATTGCAGACATTGCTCATAAGCATGGCGCCCTATTTATGACCGATGCTACCCAAACGGTAGGCAAAATTCCGGTAAATGTAGATGCAGATGGTATCGACTTAATGGCCTTTACTGCACATAAAATGTACGGACCTAAAGGCGTTGGCGCATTATACGTTCGTCGTAAAAACCCAAGAGTAAAGGTAACTGCCCAACTAGACGGCGGTGGCCACGAACGCGGTATGCGCTCCGGAACCTTAAATGTAGCCGGTATTGTGGGCTTTGGTAAAGCTTGTGAAATCTGCCGCTTAGAAATGGATAAAGATGCTAAACGATTATCTGCCTTACGTGATAAATTACAAAGCTCATTAACCGTTTTAGAAGAAAGCTATGTAAACGGAAACGTGGCTAATCGATTGCCACATACAGCTAATATCTCTTTTAAGTATGTAGAAGGTGAAGGATTGATGATGGCTATGAAAGATTTAGCTGTTTCTTCAGGCTCGGCCTGCACATCAGCCTCTTTGGAGCCGTCGTACGTATTAAAAAGCTTAGGCCTTTCAGATGATTTGGCACACTCTTCAATCCGTTTTGGCTTAGGTCGCTTTACAACAGATGAAGAAGTAGATTTTGCCATTGCACAGACTAAACATGCAGTAAATCACCTTCGCGAACTTTCTCCGCTTTGGGAAATGTTTAAAGAAGGTATCGATTTAGATAAAGTAGAATGGGTAGAACATTAATCAATATTAAGAAAATAGAACACTATGGCATATTCAGATAAAGTAATTGATCATTACACCAATCCACGTAATGTGGGTACGCTTGATAAGAGCAAAAACAATGTAGGTACCGGCTTAGTTGGCGCACCAGAGTGTGGCGACGTAATGCGTTTGCAAATTGAGGTAGATAGCAACAATGTAATTACCGATGCGAAGTTTAAAACTTTTGGCTGTGGTTCGGCAATTGCTTCTTCATCATTAGCTACAGAGTGGTTAAAAGGCAAATCTATTGACGATGCCATCACTATTGATAACATGGATATTGTGGAAGAATTGGCTTTACCGCCGGTAAAAATTCACTGCTCGGTATTAGCCGAAGATGCTATTAAAGCCGCCATTAACGATTACCGTGTAAAAAATGGTTTAGCTCCTATCGAGAGCGAAAAAAGTCACCACTAAAAAAAATGGTAACGATTACCGATAAAGCAAAAGAAAAAGCACTAAGCCTGATGCAAGAAGCCGGCTTAGACACTTCTTACTTTTTACGGGTTTCTGTAAAAGGTGGGGGCTGCTCTGGCTTATCGTATAATTTAGATTTTGATAACGAAGTAAAAACGGGCGACCAGTTTTTTGAAGACAACGGTATCAAAATTACTTTAGACATGAAATCTTTTTTATATCTAGCCGGCACCGAACTTGATTTTACAGATGGTTTAAATGGCAAAGGTTTCAACTTTAACAACCCAAATGCCAGCCGCACGTGCGGTTGTGGCGAAAGTTTCTCCGTTTAAATACAATTTTTCAAATTATTAAAGGCGTTCAAATAGTTGAACGCCTTTTGTTTTTTAAATAGGGTATGTGTATAATTGTAGACTAACCAATGCGTTAAAAACGTATGAACTTATTAAACGAACACAGCACCATTCCGCGACTATTGCGGAATGTGGTAGAACACATACATTCCGAAAACACTACTTTTTTGTTCCATCATACCCAAAATGGCTGGGAAGAGATTAGCTACAAGCAGGTATTAGACAAGGCGGATGCTATTTCAAGTTACTTCCTAGATTTGGGCATACAAAAAGGCGATCGCTTGGCCTTAATTATTGAAAATTGCCCCGAATACGTATACTACGACCAGGCTTTGCAGCAATTAGGTGCCGTAAACGTATCGATATACCCCACCCTTAGCGAAACAGAAATTGCCTATATTTTAAATGATGCCGGAGCCAAAATGATTTTGGTGGGCAATCCTTTCCTACTGAAGAAAATCTTAAAAATAGCGAATACTTGTCCGCAACTTATTCGCATCATTCCCGTTTTTGAGGGTTATGAAAAACATCTAGAAGGGCTGTCTGTCCATGCCGGTGTACTTTCACTTGCAGAACTTATTGCCGAAGGTGAACAAACCCTAGCGGTACATAAAAAAGAATTGGTTGTAGTCAGAAATGAAGTAAAACCAAGCGATTTATCCTCTTTAATTTATACCTCGGGCACTACTGGAACGCCTAAAGGAGTAATGCTTACCCATGGAAACTTTGTGGAAAACGTACGCGTATGTTTAGAGCAAATTCCGGTAATAGATGCGCACGACACCTTCCTTTCGTTCTTACCCCTATCGCACGTTTTTGAACGCACGGCCACCTACCACATTTGTATGGCAAAAGGCTGTAAAATTGCTTTTGCCCAAAGTTTAGAGCTATTAGCCAAAAATATGGGCGAAATAAAACCTACCGTAATGAGCTGCGTTCCTCGTTTATTAGAGCGCATTCACGATAAAGCCATGAAAAATGGCACCTCTGCAGGCGGTTTAAAAAGCAAAATATTTTTATGGGCTTTAGAAGTAGGTAAAACCTACCGAGAAGTGAAAGAATCGGGCAATAAACTCGGATTTTTACTTTCCATTAAGCAAAAAATAGCAGATAAACTGGTATTTAGCAAGATTAAAGAAAAAACCGGTGGTCGATTAAAGTTCATGATCTCCGGTGGAGCTGCCCTACCTAAAAACGTAGGTGAGTTTTTCGGGAACTTGGGTATCAAAATTTTAGAAGGCTTTGGCTTAACAGAAACATCGCCCGTAATGGCCGTAACCGAATACCACCGCCAAATATATGGTACGGTTGGCCGGATAATTCCGGGCATTGAAGTGGGTATTCAAGATGTAGAAAGCAAGCAATTCATCACCATACAAACCCACGAGAGCTTTAACGAAGCTTTTGAATGCGGAGAAGGCGAAGTGGTGGTTCGTGGCCACTGCGTAATGAAAGGCTACTGGAACAAAGTGGAAGAAACTGCCCAAGTATTAGACAGCGATGGCTGGTTTCATACCGGTGATCTAGGCCGCTTTTTTAAAGGAAACCTACAAATTACCGACCGCATTAAAAACATGTTGGTAAACGCTTATGGCAAAAATATTTACCCAACACCGGTAGAAAACATCTATCTAAAAAGCCCAAAAATTGAACAGGTATTCCTTATTGGCGATAAGCAAGAATACATTACTGCAATCCTAGTCCCGTCTCGAGAAAGTTTACAAGAACAGTTTAAGTTAAGCGACGACTTCTTTAATTCGCCTGAAACATTTATTGCGGATGAAGAGCTAATTAATTGGGTGGATGAAGATATTAAACACCTATCTAACGAATTGGCAAAATTTGAGCGCATTAAACATTTTATACTCAAACGCAATCCATTTACCATAGAAGAGGGCGAAATTACACCGACACTAAAAGCCAAACGAAAGGTAATTGAACAAAAATATGCCGATGCCATTAGCTCTATGTACGCCGAAGACGAAGACTAACAAAAGCACATATATTAAAAGAGCATCGAATTATTTCGGTGCTCTTTTTGTTTTTGACCTTGTTTAAACACATTTTACGCACAAAAACCCTATTTTTGAATAAATTTGAAACGAACATATGAGTATAGGTTTATCTGAACAGGAAATTTTACGCCGAGAGGCCATGGCCGAGTTACGCAACTTGGGGATTAACCCTTATCCTGCTGAAGCGTTTGACGTAACGGCCAATGCCAAGGATATTAAGGAAAACTACGAACGCGATAAAACTGCTTATAAAAACATCCGCATGGCCGGCCGTATCATGACCCGTAGAATTATGGGTAGTGCGTCTTTTGCCGAAATTCAGGATGCTAGCGGACGTATTCAGATTTATTTAAACCGCGATGAAATTTGTCCTAGCGAAGACAAAACACTATACAATACCGTTTTCAAGAAACTATTAGATATTGGCGATTTTATTGGCCTAGAGGGCTATGTATTTACCACCCAAACCGGCGAAATTTCTGTACACGTTACCAAAATGACGGTATTATCAAAATCGCTAAAACCACTACCCATTGTAAAACGAGATGAGGAAGGTAATATTTACGATGGCTTTACCGACCCAGAATTACGCTACCGCCAACGCTATGTAGATTTAACCGTAAATCCGGAGTTTAAAGATATTTTTATTAACCGTTCGAGAGTAATAAATACCATGCGTGGCTATTTCGATAGCCAAGGCTGGATGGAAGTAGAAACACCAATACTACAACCGGTTCACGGCGGGGCCGCAGCTCGTCCGTTTAAAACACACCACAATACACTCGACATGCCTTTGTTTTTGCGTATTGCCAACGAACTCTACCTAAAACGCCTTATAGTAGCCGGATTTGATGGCGTATATGAATTTGGTAAAATGTTCCGTAACGAAGGAATGGACCGCACGCACAACCCCGAATTTACCTCCATGGAAATTTACGTGGCCTACAAAGATTATATCTGGATGATGGCCATGGTAGAAGAATGCTTAGAAAAAGTAGCTCTAGCTACCAACGGTTCTTCGAAAGTAAAAGTGGGCGAAAACCTTATTGAATTTGCCGGACCCTACGAAAAATTATCGATGTACGATTCGATTAAAAAATATACCGGAATTGATGTTTCCGAACAAGATGAACAAGGCTTACGCAGCATTTGCAAAGACCTTGGTATTGATGTAGACCCAAGTATGGGCCGTGGAAAACTGATTGACGAAATTTTTGGCGCCAAAGTAGAAGCCAAGCTCATTCAGCCAACCTACATTACCGACTACCCGATTGAAATGACGCCTTTGGCGAAAAAACACCGCAGCAAAGAAGGCTTAGTAGAACGTTTTGAGTTGTTTGTAATGGGTAAAGAAATTGCCAATGCCTATACTGAACTTAACGACCCCATAGACCAGCGGGAACGTTTCGAAGACCAGCTTAAACTAGCCGACCGTGGCGATGAAGAAGCCATGGCTATGGACGAAGACTTTTTACGTGCACTTGAATACGGGATGCCGCCAACCTCTGGCTTAGGCATTGGTATAGACCGCTTGGTGATGTTGATGACCAACCAAAGCACCATTCAAGAAGTATTGTTTTTCCCGCAAATGCGCCCTGAGAAAAAAGCAAAAGTGGTTTCGGTAGAAGATTTTACCGCACTAGGCGTACCTGCCGAATGGGTACCCGTATTGCAAAAAATGGGCTTTAATAGCCCCGAAGAATTGAAAGCAGGCAACCCCAACAAGCTATTTAACGATTTGGGTGGCATGCGCAAAAAACTAAAACTCGACATCGCTATGCCCGATAAAGATTTGGTGATGACTTGGTTTGCCTAAAACAAAGCCCCTCGAAATTCGAGGGGCTTTTGTTTTATCTATAACCTCTAACTTGTTGAGATTTATCTAGCTGGCCCATTTGCGCCTGCATCATTTTTATCTGTTCGGCTAGCAGTTTATTCTTATCTGCTTTTTTGGCTTCCTGCAAATACATGGTGGCTTCTCGTTTATTGCGTTTGGCCATGGCAATACCCGCTAAACTCAATTTAGCTAAGGCCACGTTATGCTCCATGCTCATACCTAAAGAAAGCGCACGTTTGAAATATTTTTCTGATTGCAAGGGTGCTTTTCTCGATTCTATTAAACCCAACAACAACTGGTAATACCCGTGTTGCATACTAATTAATTCACGCTCGTAATTGGCAATTTTATTCAACCAAGCTTCCGCTTTTTCCATATTTTCTTTGCGCAAATAATATTGAGCCAAAAGCATTTTTTCGTTAAAGAAAAAGGTGACAAACACCAATAGGGCAAAAATAATACCCAGTATTCCCCATCCCCACGGTCCGAAAATAATAAGGGCTATAGATCCGCCTAACATAGCAATGGCGGCAATTAATCGTATAATATTTGGCATAGTTTCTAACGTTTTGTAGGTTACAAATATCCGATTTATCTCTCAAATAAACGGCATGTAAAATGTTATATTTGAGCAAAAGCGCCGTTTATGCCTACATCCTTGCATCCTTCGTGGCTCCCTGCCTTAAAAGACGAGTTTCAAAAGCCCTATATGTTGAGCCTAAACCAGTTTTTAGAGCAGGAAAATGAACATGGAACGATCGTTTACCCTAAACACAGCGATGTATTCAATGCGTTTAACCTCACACCATTTAATGAAGTAAAAGTGGTTATTTTAGGACAAGATCCTTACCACGGAGTAAACCAAGCGCATGGCTTATCTTTTTCGGTGCAAAAGGGTGTAGCTATTCCACCTTCTTTGAGAAATATATATAAAGAGCTTCAAACAGATATACCGGAATTTAACATGCCTAGCCATGGCGATTTAAGCAGCTGGGCCAAACAAGGCGTGTTGTTGCTCAATTCAACCTTAACAGTACGGTCAAATCAGCCGGGTTCGCATCAAAAAATGGGCTGGGAGCAATTCACCGACCAAGCCATAAGAGCCTTAAGCGAACAAAGAGAAGGTTTGGTGTTTATGCTTTGGGGGCGCCATGCACAAGCTAAAGCTTCTTTAATTGATACGAAGAAGCATTTGGTATTAACGGCGGCTCACCCCTCTCCATTTTCGGCTTATGCTGGATTTTTCGGATGTACCCATTTTTCTAAGGCAAATGCGTATTTACTAAGCAAGGGTGAAAAACCCATTGACTGGCAACTAGTTTAATAGGCCAAAGGCACTACGGGCTCTTTTTTATTGGTCGACATAATCATCATGGTTTGGAATGTTTTAAGCACCGATATTTTGCTTATTTTTTCCATGATTAGGGCTTCATAGGCCTTAATATCTTTCACATACACTTTCAATAAAAAATCGCATTGGCCGGTTACGTGATGGCACTCGGTAATTTCTTTAATAGATTGAACCTCGTCCAAAAAAGTTTGTATGGCGTTGCTGGTATGAAAATCTAGTTGTACTTGAATAAAAGATTTAATACCTAAACCCACCAATTCTTCATCTACCAAAGCATGGTAGCTTTTAATGTAGCCTGTTTGCTCGAGCTTGCGGACCCGTTCTAAGGTAGGTGCAGGAGACAAGCCCACATCGCTAGATAGTTGTAGGTTGGTAATTCTGCCGTTCTCTTGCAAAATTTTTAAAATTTGCAGGTCTGTTTTATCTAATTCGAAAGCCATAGCTCAAAAATAAACTTTCTGGCGAAATTATATTTTACAAAAGAGCTAAATTGTGCATATAAATTTTTTATCCTAAGCGGCACACCCTAAATTTGTGGATATTCGCGTTAACCCTGCATGAAAACAAGTCAAAAAGGTTCTTTAGATGAAATACATTCTTCGGTAAAAACCGGCAATAAAGCAGGTTGGAGAAAATTATTTGCCTTTTTTGGCCCGGCTTACCTCATTAGTGTAGGCTATATGGATCCGGGTAATTGGGCCACCGACTTGGCTGGAGGCAGCCAATTCGGCTATCAGCTCATTTGGGTTTTACTACTTTCGAATCTGATTGCCATTTTATTACAAAGCCTAAGCGCCCGTTTGGGTATTGTAGGTGGCATGGATTTAGCCCAAGCTTCTAGAAACGCCTACCCGAAATGGGCCAACATTCCCTTATACTTGTTGGCTCAAACGGCCATCATAGCTTGTGATTTAGCCGAAATTATTGGTATGGCCATAGGCCTAAACCTCTTGTTTGGCTTGCCTTTAATTTGGGGTATATCTATCACTATTTTCGATACCGTATTGCTTTTATTCTTGTTGCACAAAGGCATCAGAATTATGGAAGGTTTTATTATTTCGATGGTTTTTGTGATTGGAGCTGCCTTTTTATTGGAAATGTTTATTGCAAAACCATCAGGTTTAGAAATTTTAGAGGCTTTTAAGCCAAGCATGCTTTCGGGAAGCGCCCTATATATTGCTATAGGGATTATTGGCGCCACGGTAATGCCCCACAATTTATACTTACACTCGTCTTTGGTACAAACTAGGCGCATCGAAAAAACAGATTCGGGGCTAAAAGAAGCTTTAAAGTATAACCTTTGGGATACTACCATTGCGTTAAACTTGGCATTTTTCGTAAACGCAGCCATTCTAATTTTAGCTGCCACTGCCTTTTATAAAAATGGCTTATACCAAGTTGCCGAAATTCAGGATGCGCACCGTTTGTTGAACGATATATTTGGAAGTTTGGCGCCTACGCTTTTCGCTATTGCCTTAATTGCTGCCGGGCAAAGTTCTACCATCACCGGTACCTTAGCCGGACAAATTGTAATGGAGGGCCATCTAAACCTGCGCATTCAACCTTGGATTAGACGCCTGCTTACCCGCCTATTAGCCATTATACCTGCCTTTATCACCATCCTTTATTTCGGAGAAAGCGCTTTAGGTAAACTACTCATATTTAGCCAGGTAGTTTTGAGTTTACAATTGGGCTTTGCCGTAATTCCGCTTATTCACTTCACATCAAACAAAAAATTAATGGGAAATTTCGCCATTAAAACTTGGGTGAAGGTGCTAGCATGGTTAAGCGCTGGCATTATCATTAGCTTAAATGCAAAACTGGTGCTGGAAGAGATTTATACCTGGCTGCAAAGTACTGGGCATACCTGGTGGGTTTATGGCTTGGTAATTCCAGCAGCGGTGAGTATTGCTGGTTTACTTATTTACATCTTAGTTTACCCGCTACTACATAGTTTCGCAGAGAAAACGAACCTACCACACGGAGAAGCAATTGCCTTTTCTGAACATAAGCCAGCTAGCTATAGTCATATTGGTATAACCATTGGTTTTACTGCTAAGGATATTAATACCATACAACATGCCATTTTACAAGGTGGTAAAAAAGCCCATTACACCTTAATTCATGTAGTTGAAACAGCCGGTGCCCGTTATCATGGCGATGAGGTCATGGATTTGGAAACAAGCTTAGACATGGAGAATCTAAAAAAGTATCAGGATAATTTAATTACCCTTGGTTATACAGTTGAAATCAAAGTGGGCTATGGAACAGCTGCCACCGCCATTGTGCAAATTGTAAACAGCCAAGCCTTTGATTTGTTGGTAATGGGTGCCCACGGCCACCGAAACATAAAAGATATATTGTTTGGTACCACCGTAAATAAGGTACGCCACCAAGTAAAAATACCTGTCCTCATTATTAATTAAGCGGAAAGCCTAAAATTCAGATATAAACACGAAATTTGTGGCATGAGCACTGATTTAAACATTCGGAATAAAAAAGCCTACTTTGAGTATCACATACTCGAAGAGTTTACGGCTGGCGTACAGTTGCTGGGTACCGAAATTAAATCTATTCGTGATGGAAAAGCGAATATTAACGATGCTTTTTGTGCCTTTTTGAACAAGCAATTGTATATCCGTAATATGCATATTGCCGAATATTCTCATGGTTCTTTTTACAACCACGAGGCCAAAAGAGACCGTATTTTATTGCTCAATAAAAAGGAAATAGCAAAACTTAAAGCCAAAACAGAAGAAAAAGGCTTTACCATTATCCCTCTCAATATATTTGTAAACAATCGCGGATTTGCCAAAGTGCTTATTGGATTGGCTCAGGGCAAAAAGATTTACGATAAACGTGAAACGCTAAAAGATCGCGACTCTAAGATAGAGATAGATCGGGCAATGAAACGTTAATTACCAAGCTTGATCGCCTAATAAAGGCACAAAGCGAAAAGTATCTAACACAATTTTTTCAAACTCGGTTTCGCTTACCCGCAAAACGGTAACCATTTTTTGCTCGTTGGCATCGCCAACCGGAATGACCAAAATACCCCCTATTTTTAATTGTTTAAGCAATATTTCGGGCACCAGCGGAGCACCAGCTGTAACAATTATTTTATCGTAAGGAGCCTGTTCGGCAATTCCCATAGAACCATCGCCCAAAAAAAACTGGGGGTGGTAGCCCATTTTAGGTAAAACTTGAATGGTGCGTCTAAATAAGTTTTCTTGCCGTTCAATGGTAAACACTTTTGCACCCAATTCTAAAAGCACACAGGTTTGATAACCACACCCAGTACCAATTTCCAGTACCCTATCGCCTTTTTGAATATGGATTAGCTCGGTTTGGTAGGCTACAGTATAGGGCTGTGAAATGGTTTGTCCATCGCCAATGGGGAAAGCAATGTCTTTGTAGGCTTGGTTCCAAAACGTTTCGTCGAAGAAAAAATGACGGGGTACCTTACCAATGGCGGTTAATACGCGTTCGTCGGAAATTCCACGCTCACGCAATAAGGCCACTAATTTTTTACGGGCACCCTGCTCTCTATACTTATCAACAAACTTATAGGCCATTTTTACAAAAATAGGTGTTTTAAGCGATTAATAGGGGTCTACATCTACTTGAATGATGTAACCTTTTGAAAGTACCTCTTGCTCAAAGCTTTGCAAAATTTGCTGCAAGGCTATTTTCACTTTTTGGGCAGAAAGTCCTTCTTTTTCTACCTTCAATAAAATATCCTGCAAATAAAAATTCCGAATGCGGTTCACAAAAGGGGCTTCGGGGCCTAAAACTCTATCACCAAATTGCTGACGCAAGAGTACCGCCACATATTCGGATATCTGATTGAGCTTGACCGGGTCTTTATGCTTTATGCATAAACCAATTAGGCGGTATAAGGGCGGATATTGATAATTACGACGCTCTATTAGTTCTGTTTGAAATAATCCTTCGTAATCATTCTCTATAACTTGTTGTAATACTCTATGGTGAATATCATGGGCCTGTACAATCACCTTCCCCCGTATATCTCGGCGGCCTGCCCTACCCGAAACTTGGGCTAAGAGTTGAAAGCTACGCTCAAAAGCACGAAAATCTGGGAAATTAAGCATCGAATCGGCATTTAAAATACCTATGGTGCTCACATTGGCAAAATCGAGACCTTTGGCTACCATTTGGGTACCCACCAAAATATCTATTTTTTTATCTTCAAAATCAGTTATTAGTTGCTGAAAACCGTATTTAGTACGAGTAGCATCTACATCCATACGGGCAATTCGAGCCTCCGGAAAAATAAGGCTCAATTCATCTTCCACTTTTTCGGTACCAAAGCCCTTATGCTCTATTTTGGTAGAACCGCAAGCTGGGCAAAGAGGTACCGTATCTTGTCGGTAGCCACAATAATGGCAATGGAGTTTCCCGCTACTTTTGTGATAGGTTAAACTCACTTCGCAGTTAATGCATTTGGGGGTGTACCCACAAGTAGCACACAACAACACCGGAGCATAGCCTCTTCTATTCTGAAAGAGGATTATTTGTTCTTTACGTCCCAATGCTCCTTTAATTTCGCTTAAAAGTACGCTGGTAAAGTGCGATTGCATGGTTTTTCGCTTCGTTTCGTCGGGAATGGAAACCACCTGAATATCGGGCAGCTGCACCCCTCCATAACGCTCAGAAAGTGTAATAAGTCCGTATTTACCAATTTTAGCGTTGTAATATGATTCGAAACTTGGGGTAGCAGAACCCAATACTACTTTGGCTTTAAATAGCGATGCTAGAAAAATAGCGGTATCTCGGGCATGGTAGCGTGGAGCCGGATCGAATTGTTTGAAGGAATTTTCGTGCTCTTCATCTACCACTACCAAGCCTAAGTTAGCAAATGGTAAAAAAATGGCAGATCGGGCACCTAACACAATCTGATAGTCGCCATTACCTACTTTTTGCCAAATTTCGGCCCGTTCGTTATCGTTAAATTTAGAATGATAAACGCCGATTTTGGTGCCAAATATTTTTTGTAACCGCTGAATTACCTGAGTAGTTAGGCCAATTTCGGGAAGTAGGTACAACACCTGCTTGCCTTTTGCCAAATATTCTTCGATGACGCGAATATACATTTCGGTTTTGCCCGAAGCGGTTACGCCATGCACCAAGCAAACTTCTTTTTCTTGCAGGCTTATCTTAAGTTGATTTAGGGCTTCTTGCTGGGGAATGCTGAGTGTAAACTCAGCATTCAAATCAGCCTCTACGCCATTTAGGCGACTCACTTCTTGCTCAACCAGTATAAACACTTCTTTTGCTACCAAAGCTTGGAGCGTAGCCGAAGAAGCGCCACTTGCCTCCAATAAATCGCTCTTGGGAATTTCGGATTGAGTTTTGGACAATTGTAAATAGGCTTGCAACACGTCTACTTGCTTGGGTGCTCGTTCTAGCAGGTCAAACAATGCTTTACGGTTGGTAGCATCGGCATAAAAAGTGTTTAGTCGAACAAATGTTTTTGTTTTTGCTCGATACTTTTCGGTTAACTCTTCCGATATGGTAATGATTCCTTTATCTAAAAGTACTCTAAGAATAGGAAATACCATTTTTTGATCTAGAATTTTTACAATCTCACTGATGGCTAATACGGGTTGTATTTCTAAGGCATCCAAGAGCAAAAATTCCTTATCTGTTAAGGTAGATTTATCGTATTCAGAATCAGTGTTTAAAGTTACCTTAGTTTCGCTAGCCAATTTAAGTGCCGATGGCAGGGCTGCCTGCATAACTTCACCTAAAGTACACAGATAATAGGCCGAAATCCATTCCCATAAGGCCAATTGCTGGGCGGTTACTATGGGAAATTCATCTAGCACATCTAAAATGTATTTAGCTTCATAGCCAATGGGTGCTTTATCTGAAATAGAAAAAATAATAGCCGTATACACTCTATTTCTACCAAATTGCACCACTACCCTTTTACCAATAGCTATGTTGGCGGCTAAGTTCTGGGGCACGCGGTAAGTATAGGTCTTGCTAATTGCCAAGGGTAATACTACCTGTACAAAAAAGGTTTGGCGTTCGGCGTTTTCAGCAAACATTTAGTTCTTTTTAAAAGCACTAATAAATAAAAATGCCCAGCCTATAATAAAAAATAAGCCCCCTATTGGGGTAATGGGGCCAATAAAACCTGCATTTATGCCTAAGATATTTTTCAGAGAAAGTAGATATAAGGATCCGGAAAATAATAAAATACCAAAGCCAAAGAACCAAGCCGATAGGCGAATAAACGTATTAGCTGGTAGCGTAGCCAACAGCAACAAGGCTAAGGCATGCACAAACTGATAATTGACAGCTGTTTTCCAATTTTCTAGTGCAGTTGCATTTAATTGTGCCTTTAATGCATGTGCACCAAAAGCTCCAAAAATAACAGCTATAATACCAAAAATAGCCGCTATTTGACGTATTCTACTGGCTGAAGTTGAAAGAATCATAGTCTTGCTAAGTTAATAAATAGGGACACAATTCTTTTGCTGTTAATAAAAATTTAAATTTGTTTAACACATGATGAAACGTAGTCTCTTTTTTTTGCTTTTTTGCCTTGCTTTTGCTCAACCTAACGTGGCTCAAGTTTCGTTATACAATAGCAGAACGCTTTTTGATAGCTTTGAGAATCCGGCACAAAAAGCATTTTATACCGATAGTAGCAAACAATTTGCCTTCAACTTCTTTTTTCCAACCATTAGTTTTAGTGGCTCGGCCTCTGGCGCAGCCAATAGCACGCTTAAGGGAATGATTTTCAATAACCTGAACGATAGCGAAAATTTACCCATTGATGGAAAAAAATTCACCCATTTTGCAAGCAATACCAATATTTATGTATTGAGTTTTAAATGGTTTAAACGAGTAAAATACCAACAAGAAGCCGGTTTTTCTTGGCAAATACGAAACGATTCATGGGCTAGAGTAAGTAATCCAACGTTTTCTATTTTCGACACCTTTAATCGTTTTCCCGACAACAATTACTCCAATATTTTCAATAATAAAGGTTATCAACAAACCTTTCATCAATTTGCTTTTACCTACCGAGAAAATTTCACAAAGACCGTTGGCTTGGGTGTAAAATTGAGTTTACTAAGTGGTATTGCCTATAGTGGTGCCAACATTACATCTTCGGATATTACTATTGATCGTACCAATAACCAATATACTGCGAATTTTGCGGGCACATTCCGATCTACTACCATTGCCGATACGGCTGTAAAACAAGCCGTACTCCCAACTTTTAAAAATCCGGGTATTGCCTTTACGGCTAGTGCTAATTTTAAGTTTAAAAGAGGTTGGATGCTATTGGCTAATGTGAAAGATTTAGGATTTATTCATTGGAATAAGAACAGTACAGAGGTATACCGCCTAAACAAGAGTTTTAGTATGGGCCAAGCCGATGCAAGCAATGCCGATAAACGCTTGGCCGACACTATTAGCACTATTTTTAGCAATAGCACCTTCCAAAACGAGGGTTTTTATAGCCCCATGAATGGCAAATTAGAGGTATTGGTAAGTAAAAATTTCGGTGCATACCATCCCAATGTGCTCCTGTCTAAAAACATTTGGTATCCGGGTGGGCAGGCCACACTGATTAATAATTATTTGTTTAAAAACCATGTATTAAGTCTTACACCTTCGTATAATTTTTTAAAGTTTATGAATGTAGGCGGGCAGTATATGTATAAAACCCCCAACTTTGAATTTTTTATAGGCAGTGATCAGTTGGTTCAAACCATCTCTTTTGCCAAGGCCGCTATTAATTCGGATGCTACTGCAATTAAAGGTAGTTTAAGTATGGGCCTTTATATGGGCTTATCGGCCAAAATAGGTCGTTTAATGGAACATCCGCTCAATGCGAATCGTATTCCGGGTATTGAGCAACCTAAAGACAGTAAGAACAGCTTCTTCCGGAAACTATTTGGGAAGAAATAGCTATTTCTTTTTGGGTTGAGTAACCATAAAATCTTTTAAGTAATACGGCTCGAAATAGGCTAAATCCGCTAGCTCTCCTTTTGTGAATTTTTCAAAAGCAAGGCTTGTCATATCTTCGGCAGAATTTATATGCGGTTCAAAGCGGTATCGCTTTGCATCAGAATATAGCGCTTTACACTTTTCGGCTCCATCGCCAAATAATACTAAGGTGTAATCAGCAAAAGCAGCAAAGCTATGCTCGTCTAAAATTTCGGCCTTCACGTCTTCTATAGGACTTAAATTGGCGTTATATACGGCCAAGTACACTTCCATACGGCGGGCATCTATCATGGGACAAAGTAAGGTTTTATCATTCGCTAAACTTTGCTTAGCTGACGCCATGGCCTGCAGGGTAGAAACGGCTACTAAAGGAATATCTAAAGCAAAACAAAGCCCTTTAGCCGTAGATACTCCAATGCGCAAACCGGTATAAGAGCCCGGGCCCATGCTTACAGCTACAGCATCCAAATCGTTATAGCTTTTATTGGCCGCCTTTAGCACCTCATCAATAAACAAAGTAAGATGTGAAGCATGAATATTAGCTTCGTTTTGCTCTTTAATGGCCAATACTTGACCATCGGATGCCAAGGCAACCGAACAAGAACTGGTACCGGTTTCTAGTTGAAGGATAAGTGCCATATATGATTAATTAAGGAACTGGATCGTGACCATGTCCACCCCAAGGGTGACAACGACCAATGCGTTTAATAGTTAACCAGCCGCCTTTAAAGGGGCCGTATTTCTCAATAGATTCTTTACCATACTGCGAACAAGTGGGTGTGTACCTGCAAGCAGCTCCTAATAATGGGGATAAAAACCAACGATATAATTGAATGATTCCTAAAAACAAGCGACCTAATAGATACCTCATGATAGCCCTCCTTCTGCTTTCTGATATGCTGATACGAGAGTTTTTAAAGCAATAAGCAATTTTGGCTCCAATTCTTTAGAAGGCAAGAGTTCTTTACCAATGTAGCTCATACTCAAGCCAATGGGCCGTTCAGCTAAAATAAAATGATATAAGTGGTCTGCTTTATGTATACGATACAGTTCTCGTATGCGGCGTTTAATCAGGTTACGATCAACCGCTCGTTTATACCTACGTTTAGAAACTTGTATAACTACCTTCACAGGAGCCTCTTGCTCATCAATGGGCATCCAAGTAAATCTGAAAGGGTATAAAAGAAAAGAAGAACCGCTATGAAAAAGCTTATCTAAAAGCTTTATACTACATAACCGTTCTTCTTTTTTAAAAGTATGCATGAATAGATTGCTTGCGTTGGTTCAGAATAATTCTGAGCTGCTACAACCACCATGGGGAAGCAAGCAACCAAAAACTACGCTTTGTGGCGACGTTCGGAGGATACTGACAATTTTTTTCTGCCCTTAGCTCTTCTAGAAGCTAAAACTCTTCTTCCGTTAGCGGTGCTCATGCGTTCTCTGAACCCATGTTTGTTTCTTCTTTTTCTCTGGGAAGGCTGAAATGTTCTTTTCATTACTTAATATATTTTGCTCTTGAAAACAAGAGTGCAAATATAGGGTTGTTTTTATTTAATTCAAATTTTATGACGCAAATTTTAAGCTTTTTGCTTTTTTAATAAATCTCTAATCTCTATAAGTAACTTTTGATCTTTGCTTAAGCCGTCTTTTCCTAAGAGTTCATCCTCTTTTCGCTGTAAAGCATTGATAAACTTAACCAATAAAAAAACGCAAAAAGCTACCACCAAAAATTGAATAACCGTATTTATAAAACTGCCGTATTTAATGGCTACTTCACTTACTTTATGTAATTCATCTGCAGGTTTGAGGACAATTTTCTTATTTGCAAAATCTATTCCTCCGGTAATGTATCCTATTGGTGGCATCAATACATCATCTACCAAAGCCGTAACTATTTTACCGAAAGAGGCACCAATAATAACTCCTACCGCTAAATCAATTACATTGCCACGCATGGCAAACTCTTTAAATTCTTTTACAAAGCCCATAAAAACACGTATTAATGCTCTAAATTACCAAACCTAGTTGATATTTTCATCTACTAATGCAAACATAAAGAATCGAATTTGCATGATTTAATGTAATTTAGCGGGTAATAACCTATGTTAAGGCAACATCTACAGCAGAAGCTTCTGCAGAAACTATCTCCCCAGCAAATACAATTTATTAAGTTGCTGCAAGTGCCAACTGTGGCACTTGATAGCCGCATTAAAGAAGAATTGGAAGAAAACCCGGCCTTAGAGGATTTAAGTTTAGCCAACATGACCGAAGTGCCGGAAGAATACCCGGATAAAGATGCAGACGAACAATTTAGCGGGGAAGAACCTAGCGTTGAATTTAATGTAGATGATTACCTGCAAAACGACGATGTAAAAGATTACGCTACTAGCTACGATTACAATACCGACGACGATGAAAACCCGAAAGATGTTCCCTTTGCCATGCAAACTTCTTTTTTCGAGAATTTACAAGCTCAATTGGATTTATTACCGCTCTCCGACCAGGATTACCAAATTGGAAAACAACTTATTGGCAGTTTAGATGACGACGGCTACCTAAGACGCCCTATTCTATCTTTAATGGACGATTTAGCTTTTTCACAAAACGTATTTGTAGAAGAAGCTGATATTTTAGAGGTGCTGAAGTTAGTACAAGGTTTAGATCCGGCTGGTATAGCCGCCCGAGATTTACAAGAATGCCTGCTTATTCAATTGCGGAAAAAAGAGCCGAATAAAATTGTGCTAAAGGCGATAGAAATTGTAGAACATCACCTGGATGAGTTTACCCGAAAACACTACGATAAGCTAGAAAGATCGCTCCAAATGAATGGATCAGAGCTTAAAGAAGCGGTACAAGAAATTTTAAAATTAAATCCAAAACCGGGCGATAATAACGAGGTAAACAGCAAACAGTTGCAGGTTATCCCCGATTTTCATATTCGAAACAATGAAGGTATGCTCAGCCTTACCCTTAATGGCCGAAACGCACCCGAGTTACGAGTAAGTAGAGAATATCAAGAACTTTTTAGCCACTACGACCAAGCCGCACAAAAGGATAAAAAAATGCGGGAGGCTGTTCAATTCGTAAAACAAAAACTCGATTCGGCAAAATGGTTTATAGATGCCATTAAACAAAGGCAACAAACACTCCTAAAAACCATGAATGCGATCATGCATTTTCAATATGCCTATTTTTTAAGTGGCGATGAGCGCAACCTGAAACCCATGATTTTAAAAGATATTGCCGAACAAATTGATATGGATATCTCCACCGTATCGAGGGTAGCCAATTCGAAATATGTGCAAACAGAATTTGGCACTTTCTTGCTAAAATCATTCTTTTCAGAAGCCATACAGCTAGAAAGCGGCGAAGAGGTTTCTAACAAAGAAGTGAAGAAAATTTTAGAAGAATGCATTGGAAACGAGGATAAAAATAATCCGTTGCCCGACGAAAAACTGACCGATATTTTAAAAGAAAGAGGCTACAACATTGCCCGAAGAACGGTAGCCAAATACCGCGAAGCTATGAATATTCCGGTAGCCCGACTTCGCAGAGAATTGTAAAATTACCAATTCATTTGAGGGCAATTTACCCGGTACCTGTTGTTTAATAAAATACCCACTACAATTTCATGCGAACCATTGCTTACGGTATTCAAGCGGGAAGTAGTAAAATCGTACGAATAGCCCACATTAAGCAAATAACTGAGCGTAAAACCAGCCGTTGCCGAAAAAGAATCGCCACGACGATACCCAGCACCTAACCAAAATTTATCTTTAAATGCAAATTTCAAGTTAGCATCGGTGCCAATGCCTGTATTTTTACCCATATAATTTACTAAAACAGATGGGAAAGCAGCTATATCTTCACTTAATGACACTTTATAACCTGCATTAATTAGAATTTGAGGATTTAACTTCTCAGAACGTGCAATCGTATTACTTAAAAACAAGGTACGATTAGGTAAAAGCTGATGAATGGCTATACCCCCATAAAAACGCGATCCATATACCCAAGTACCAATACTCAATGTGGGTACCACTTTTTGGAAATTTGTTGTGGAAAAGAAAGGATCACCCGGGTTTTCAAAGGTAATACTAGCTGCATCTAAAGCCACTTGATTAAAGCCAGCAGATACGCCAACCGAAAGGTTTAATTGACTAGAAATACCCAAATGATAGGCATAATTCAATTTCACTTCGGTATTTTTCAAGGGTCCCGTTTTATCAACCAAAGCAATAACACCCACACCATGGTGTGGAGCGGCTGCTTGATAGCTTTGCACAAAACTTCTACTCATGGGATTTTCTCCGGTTCCCGAAAAAGAATTTGCATTATCACCCAAGTAATTTTTACCCAAAGCAGTGTGCATAGATACGTATTTGGTTTGCGGAGCACCTGTTAAACCCGTCCATTGCATGCGGTTGCCAAAACGCAAATCGGTATAGTTTTCTATTCCCGCTACAGCTGGATTAATTAAGAAGCTATTTAAACTATATTGAGTGTATTGAGGCACTTGCTGAGCAAAAATATCCCTGCTTAAACACATAAAAATAAGTATGCAGCACCTCAATTTCATATTATTTAATTAGTGTTACTGCTCCAGTCATGGCCTTACGCCCATTTCCCGGATTGATGATATAATAATAGGTGCCCATGGGCAATTCTTCGCTTTTAAAACGACCATCCCAAGGATTGGCATAGCCTAACGAATAAAATACTTGTTGCCCATAACGATTAAAAATCTCTACGGTAGCATTGGTATAACTTTGTAAATAGCGAATGTTCCACACATCGTTATAGCCATCGGCATTAGGCGTAAACGCATTCGGAATTTCGGGCAACTGCAATACCTTAATAAATATATTATCGGCAGCTAAACAGCCCTGATTAGACGAAACGGTAAGCGTATACAGTATATCTTGATTAGGAGATGCAATCGGATTGGCAATTTGCGGATCACTTAAATATGAAATCGGAGTCCATCGGTAGTCTAAACCAATACCGGCTGCTTGCGCTTGCAATTGAACCGTACCTCCAGCTAAAATGATAGTATCTCTACCCGCATTTACTGTTGGTGTGGCAAATACCGTAATACTCCGGCTTGCCGAATCGGCGCAACCGTTTTGGGCGGTAAATACGTATTTAATTGGATGTGTACCTACACCAGCAAGTAAGGGACTAAATCTACCCGAACTGGTAACTCCCGTACCACTAAATCGGAAGGTACCGCTAAAATTATACAATTCTGTGGCTTGCGTAATTTGGAAAGGCGTAATTTCTTGGCATACAGACGATAAAGCACTAAATGCTACTTCGGGCACCGATTTAAGAACAATAGTCTTAATAGTTTCTAAACTCACACATACACCACCCGAGTAAGCCACTAAACGCACCGAATAATTCTTAGTTGCCGGCGTGTGAAAAGTAGGATAGCTAAACGTGTATACTTTATCGGGGCTAGGATTATTATCTACCAGCACCTGAATGGGGTTATTCCCATAATCAAAATACCATTCTAATCGGGTAACGCTACCAAAACCCACTACATACGATTTATTAATAAATGAAACCGAATTTTTACTACACAAATTAGACGAATTAACCACTTCAAAATCAGCAATAGGATTAATACCATTTACCCTAAATGTTTTAGTCTGCGTAACCGAACATCCTTGGGCAGTAGTTACTTCCAAGGAGATGCTATAATCGCCCGGATCCGAATAATTATGCGTTGGATTTCTACTTGTGGAGGTATTTGGGTTGCTTGGGGTAGATTTTAGCGCATCGCCAAAGTTCCAAGCATAGGTTAAATTTGTAGTAGAACCATCGGCATTAGTAGTTTGATTGGGAAAAGAAGCCGTGATATCTGACAAACAAAACGAAGGTGTAATAAAATCTACAATGGGCAGGGCATTTACCACGATTACGGTAGCAGATGAGCTTTGTTCACAACCTAAACTCGTACGAACCGTTAAGCTTACCGTGTAAGAACCTGCAGCGGTATAGGTGTGTTGAGGATTTTGCGTAGTAGCGGTTTGCCCATCGCCAAAATTCCAGTTCCAAGCTGTAATAGTGCCTTCAACTGTGGTAGACTGATCGGTAAATTGTATGGCCCGTTGCTCACAAGTTGGCGTACTAGAACTAAAGGTAGCAACAGGCAGTGGAGTGATATGTACGGCTTTTGGCGCACTGGTAATCGAACAATCATTCTGAGTTATTAATGTTAATACCGGAAGATAATCTCCAGGTAGCGTATACACATGAGAAAAAGGTGCTCCAGCAACGGTATTTTCTAATACCGTACCATCTTTAAAATCCCAAATCCATTTTTTAATGGTAGTGCCATTGGGTGTACTTTGATCGGAAAATGTTACGCCCGAATTCACACAAGCCTGCAAGCTAGCGCTAAACACCGCTGTGGGTAAAGCAAAAACCTCAAAACTCAAATTAATAATGTCGTAATCGCCACAAAGGCTAGCCCCTGGGTTTAATGATTTTACGATAATATTTTTGATTCCAGCTGTGGGATAATTAACGGCCGTTTGTAATTTATAGACGTAAAGGGTTACGCCATTTTGAACATATTGCCTATCGAATGTAGGGTTTGCTTGAATAATTTCAGACTGCCCATCGGCCAAATTCCAACGCAACTCGGTGGTTTGATACGATAAGGTAGTTTCTAAATTGAAATTTTTACTGGCACAACCACTAGGAGCCACTTGGTTGGAGTTCGGATCTTTAATTTCAATAAATTGAGTTAAATTTTTAATATCGGCACCCGCCAAATAGGCATACGACTCGTAGTTTCCATAGCCATAAGCAATAGCCAGAAAACCATCTCCAGCACATTTAATGCGATGCGTTGGATTGGTAGCCGAAGCGGCGGTGACATCTTTAATTAAATAACTGTAAGTGGCATCAATAGCCGTAAACTGGCTAGACGGAACCGCAACATTATCTAATGTAAATACCGGAATATCGGCTGTTTTTAAAATAACATTGATGTAATGCTTGGTAATATTGGTTGGCGCTGCGGCAACCGAAACAGCAGAATACACCGTAATATCTTTTAAGGTTTGCTCTATGGGGTTCAATATGGTCAACTCCGGATCACCGGGGTATGTTTGATTGTTTAAATTGATATTATTCGGATTGCAACTGGCCGACACTTGAATTTGTGCCACACTTATGGGTTCGCTTGCACTTATGGTATTGGGGGCAGAACTCGAAAAAGTGATGATACTGCCTTTGGCATAGGGATTGGCAAGTGCAACACCATTGGCTGAAGTAGTAGAACCGTTTACAGTAACGGTGGTATTGTCTTTACCCACCAAAATACGAATAACATCTTTTACCCCATGCAAGGCATTGTAAAATGGAGCGGTAAGGTAGTTTTTACCCCAGGTGCTGAGCGGGAAAAGCTGTTGATATAAATTATCCTGGCCCGACCCAGAAACAGAACCCGGCTGTTCACAAAAACCAGACTTTGTACTCCCAGAAAAAACGGCAAGGGGTTTACAGGCACCCACCGTGGTAATTTTTACACCCGTTACATCTTTGTTTGATTGAAATTGATAAACATCGCCTTTGTTTAAGGTAATTTGATAGGTAGAACCTGCTGTGTGGCTGGCATTTGAAATGCTATTTACACCGGCAGGTAAGGTAATTTCGGTAAGGGTATTATCTTCTACCCCCACAATGGTAAATTGCGACACCATATACTCTAACGAACTTGACATTTGATTGTAAGCCATAGTATAATATTCGTTACCAAGGGCTTTGGTAGGCAAAACCATGGTAGCTGCAGAACGGGCTGAATTCGATATGTGAGAATATAAAATAATGGGCACTGTAGAAGTAACATGTATGCCTCTATTCACAGCTATACCATCCGATTGCTCGTTATAAGTTGTGTACACATTGGGATTAATGTATACTGGAACAGCTGAATTCGCAGTAACCGTTACAGGGGCCAATGCCACTCCACCGGCTACAACCGTTACCGTTGCGTTTACTTTAGCCGTAATAAAAAGTGTTAAACGAGATGATTTAGCATCCACGTGGCCCGTATAAGCCACCCAGAAATCGGTACCCTCATTAGAAGTGTTTTGCGCAAACGCAGGTTTGCTGAACACCAAAAAGGAGAGTAAAAACAAAAAGGCATACAAAAACCGATACCTGGACTGCATGGTGTTAGAATTAATGAAGCACTAAATTTAGCAATTAGCTACGAATACTAAAACTTATACCCTTTAATAAGTTAAAATCAGTATTTAAAACACCAGCTAGGGTGTGGGTTGAACAAAAAAAAGGCCCGATTTAGGGGCCTTAAAAAATTTTAGTAATACACTACCCGCAGTGTAACAACTGACCAAGGATCTAACAATACTTTAATATTAAATGAATGGTTGTCGCTTGCTTGGCCACGTAAATAGGGAGTGAGTTCAAATTCATAGGAATTGTAAGCTCCTGCAATTGTTAACGCAGGACCACCACTTGAGGTCCCATATATTTCTGAAAACGCAGTAGTGAAAGCAGAAACTATCCATGGACTTTGAAGTGGTTGCGATGTCCCACCCTCAATACGGGAGGTATTGTACGCTCCCCACTCAGATTCTAGATTTGTAGTACGTTTAACTTCAATTTTTTGACTTTGATAATTGTATCTAAACACCATACCACCCACTTCAATTTCAGAATCGGTAGTGGCAGTATTAGAATATTGATTTACCCGTGATTGTTTATAGGTAGGTCCGCCACCAGCACCACCAACAGTTTGCCACGATGCCGTGCCTGTGCCGTTGGTAACCAAGGCTTGGCCACTAGCACCATCGGTATTGGGGTAGGTAATGGCTCCGGTAGTTAACTTACCCGAAGTTTTTACATTAGTAATACCGGTGTTTCCCAATTGAATGGTATTATCGGTAGTTACTGTGGCAAAAGCACCAATAGCGGTGGAATTATCTGAGGTAGGTGACCCTACATTGGCCCCGTGCCCAAGCAAAGTATTGCTACTCCCGGCAGCCAATGTTTCGCCAGCTCGGTAACCAATAGCGGTATTGTTGTTTCCAGTAGTATTTAATAGAGTTTGTGCACCAATAGCGGTATTATGATTACCCGTGGTTAAATGCAACATGGCCTCGGCACCAATAGAAGTGTTCTGCTGGCCGGTGGTTAATGAAGGAAAATTATAATAACCTACTGAGGTATTATTATCGAAGGATGTACCAGAATAATTTAACAGTGCAGCGTAACCAACTGCTGTATTTCTAGTACCCGTGCCGGTACCTAATGCAGCAGCTCCAATTGCCGTATTTTGGTCATTATTACCAATTCCACGGCCAATTTTTACACTATTAATTACAAGGTCATTAGTGAAAGTTTTAGCGCCAGCAAAACTTTGCGCAGCAGTAGTGACAATACCAGCATTCGTGGCATCGGCAGGGGCTAAATTCAATACGCCACTCGTAATACTAGCGGCATTGGGAGTAGCAGTAGCTGCCACAGCACCTACCGTAATACTTGAACCTGCCGCTTCGTTTGCTGGGGCCCAAGTGGTGCCGTTATATTTTAAAATTTGGTTGGCCGTTGGAGCGGTAGTGCTTAGTGCTTTGCCTTGTATCTTGGCTACATCGTTGGCATATAACGCATAAGGTACAGCTTGCAGTTGGGTGGTACCCATATCTACAAAATTATTGGCGCCATCGGGGTCTAATTCTACTTGTAAAAATTTGGCTCCAGTAGCCCAGTTTACACCGGCTAGGGTACCAGTTTGGCTGGCTGCGCCAGTGCTGCCTATTACCACATTAAACAAACCAAATTTGTTGGTGGTGGTACTGCGGGTTTCGGTATATACTACCGTACCGCTTACAGTTAAATCGCGAATGCTTAATTTTAGTTTAATGTTTTGTTCGGCTACGGGTGCTCCGCTGGCTCTGCGGGCCAAACCTTGGTAATTGATGCCGGTTTGGGCTTGTGCGCTGTTGCCAAGCGTCCATAAAACTAGCAAGGCTAGTATGCGTACATTTTTTAGTGCGTTCATAACTTATTTTACAATAGTAATAAATCCTTTTTTGCTAACCATACGACCTTCGCGGGGTACGGTTAATACAAAGTAGTAAGTGTCTTCGGCCAAAGGGCTACCGTTAAATTGTCCGTTCCAATCGTTTTGGTAGTTTTTGGTTTGAAAAACTACACGGCCAGCACGATCGAATACCATGACCTCATTTATCGGAAAATCTATCAGGTTTTCAATCACCCAGGTATCGTTTTTGCCATCGTTGTTGGGGCTCATGGTATTGTTTGCAATTACGCTCATACCGCCTCCAGCATAGGTATCTACTTGTTTATCTGTTTGTAAAAAACCATTGTTTAGCGTGGTTTTCTCCGCAAATACACTTTGCACCAAGGCCAATTCGCCTACACTCCAATCGTAGGTAATGTTGAGGTAGGTTTTGCTTCCGCCGGTGCTGTTAAGCACCTTATGTGCCGTGTTTTGGGCAAAAGCCGTTAAGCCAAAACTTACTAGCAGGAACGTTAAAAAAGTTTTATTTTTCATAAAATTTAATGCTAAATATTAATGTAAGTTTATCCAATTTAAACTAGGTGCATTGATGGATCCAGAATTTGGGGTAATGCGTACTTTAAACAATAAATCATCGCCATTTATGATCTTAGAACCACAACTTGAAGCACCTGGAGTATTGTCAAAATATGCAGAACCGTTTGGATAGGAATTGTTTACTGCCAATACGTGCCCCGACATACCCATCATACCACCACTACACAAACTACTGGCATTCACTCTAAAGCCATAACTTCCCCCACCCACAACAGACAAAGGCGTACTGAGTGTAACAGTTACCCATTGCGGAGCGCTTGTAAGTTGGGATGACATGCCCATACCGCTAAACCAAGTTCCACTTGACATATTCATTTGGACTTCAGCATCGGATTTTCCCATTCTTAGACTGATATAAGCACCAAACGGACCACCCCCCATACTACCATTACTCAGATCAGCGGTATAAAGTTCTATGGAAGTTACTGTACCTGAGACAGGTGAAACAAAGGTTTGGAAAATAAAATCGGCACCATTGGTATAAGTTCCCACAAAAGTCTCATTAATTGGGTCTGTACCCTCTTGTTTAGCATATACCTGTAATTTTTGTTGCGTGGTGTTGTACACCACCATACCTTCTTCTACAGTAGCTAAAGCGCTAATTTGAGTTGAAGTTAATTTGGTAGGTAAAAAGGGTTTAGTAGTAACCGTTAGGCCGCTACTAAAGGTTTTAGCACCAGCAAAACTCTGGGTACCGGTGCTTACAATACCGGCATTTGTAGCATCGGCAGGGGCTAAGTTTAATACGCCGTTGGTAACGCTAGCTGCATTGGGCGTAGCAGTAGTTGCTACTGCACCAACGCTTAAACCACCTTCGTTTGCAGGGGCCCAAGCGGTGCCGTTGTATTTTAAAATTTGGTTAGCCGTCGGAGCGGTAGTGCTTATTGCTTTGCCTTGTAGTTTGGCTACGTCGTTGGCATATAAAGCGTAAGGTACAGCTTGCAATTGGATAGTACCCATATCTACAAAGTTATTGGCACCGTCGGGGTCTAATTCTACTTGTAAAAATTTGGCTCCTGTTGCCCAGTTTAGGCTGGCTAAGGTGCCGGTTTGGCTGGCTGCGCCTGTGCTGCCTATTACCACATTAAACAAACCAAATTTATTGGTGGCGGTGCTGCGGGTTTCGGTATAAACTACGGTACCACTAGCAGTTAAATCGCGAATGCTTAATTTAATTTTGATGTTTTGTTCGGCTACAGGGGCTCCGCTGGCTCTGCGGGCTAGTCCTTGGTAGTTGATTCCGGTTTGGGCTTGTGCTAAGCTGCTAAAGCCAGCAAAAAGCAAAATAGCTAGAAATAGTTTAGTTCGTTTCATTCGTATTATTAGTTAAATTAATTTGTAAAGCAAATTCCACGGCACCATTGGCATATGTTTGTAAATTGGCTGCGGAGGTAGTATATATGGTGGCTAAGCGCCAGCCGGTTTTATTTTCGTAACTGAGGCCAAAAGAACTACTCTTATTGGAATGGTATAAGGCTAAAAAGCCCAATTGTTGGTCTCTGGTTTTCAATTCGGCACCTAAATCAAATAAATTGGTATAGCCTTTTACACCTCTATAAGCAAATTTAGTGTTGAGCGCCCAATTGTTTTGCAGAGTAAGCGCATAGCTTGCTGCAGTGTAAAATGTGGTATAATCAGTGCTGTTGTGCAGCTCTACATTAAATTGGTTTTTAAGATTATTAAAAGCCAGTTCTAAACCAAATTTACCCTTGGTATAGGCCATTCCAAAAGCACCGTCAAGTACGATATTGTTCTCAAAATTGGCAATAGAAGGGTCATTGGCTGCGGCTACCACATCCATTGAATTTAGGCGTTGACTGTTAAATCCAAACGATAAACCAAAATGCAAGGCAGATTCGCTACCGTTTAAGGGCAAATGGTAGGCATAAGTGCCCAACACTTGGGTACGATTTATCAAACCGGCCTGATCTTTTAGCATGCTTAGACCCAAGCCTACGCGGTTTTCTTGATAATCGGAGGTAACTACCGTATTTTTTGGCGAACCGGGCATGCTGCTCCACTGGTTTCTGTAAGCTAAATTTACTCTCAACCCTTTTTGCATACCCGCCATAGCCGGATTGGCTAAATAGGTATTTTGAAAGTATTGCGAACTTAATGGGTTTAGCTGCGCATATAAAGAGGTGTTTAGTAAAAGAAAACAGGCAATAGCTAAACGGACTTTTATTTTGGTCATATTCTAAGTTTTTTAAAAAAATTTTCTAAACATAGAACTTTTTTCTGTGAAAAAAAATATGCTTAATAATTATTTAATATTGAATTAATATAGTGGTCAATATGTCTTCCACTTTTTTTTAAAAAAAAGGCAACATAGCCTAAAATGAAGGTTTGAAAAATAGGTGAATGTGAATAAAAAATAATTAATTAAGATAGAATGGAGTGACTAATGGTCATAAAAAAACCCTCCCATTTAGGGAAGGTTTTCTTTAGTGCGCCCACCTGGGCTCGAACCAGGGACCAAAAGATTATGAGTCTTCTACTCTAACCAACTGAGCTATAGGCGCAGTTAAAATTGAATTTTAACAGTGCAATTTTACATATTTGCAGGCATATTCTAAAATCATAGCCATGCAAAATATCAAAAATATAATCTTCGACTATGGAAATGTGATCTTTCACATCGATTTTCAGCGGGCACAAACTGCTTTTGAGAATCTAGGAATTGAGAATATAGAGACTTTTTTTGCGCATAGCGGCCACCATCCTATTTTCAATCAATTTGAAATGGGCGCCATTTCTTCGGCAGAGTTTAGGCAAGCCATACGTGATATTGCCCAGCACCCGAGTTTAACAGATACCGATATTGATACCGCTTGGAACAGTTTATTAATTGGCGTTCCGCCCGGAAACCACGAAGCTTTATTAAAAGCCAAAGACAAGTACCGTACTTTTTTATTGAGCAATAACAACGAAATTCACTACAACTGGATTGTAGCATATTTGAAACGGGAATTTAATATCGATTCGAACGGCATCTTTTTTGAGAATGATTATTATTCTCACCTGATGGGCATGCGCAAACCCAACCGCGATATTTTTGAATTTGTACTGAAGGAACATGCGCTAGATGTAAACGAAACTTTATTTATTGACGATAGTCCGCAACACCTAAAAACAGCTGGCGAGTTGGGTTTACACACTCATTTATTGCTACCAAGCGAAACATTACCCGGATTTTTACAGACCTCTGGATTACTTTAAATTTTTATATTCGTACTATGGAACAGAAACGCTTTAACTCTTTACAAGAATTTTACCCTTTTTACCTTACTGAACACAAAAACTGTACAAGCAGGGTATTGCATTTTATAGGCACGGGTTTGGTGCTGGCGCTTGCGGCCGCTGCTTTGTTATTTCACAACATACAGCTACTTATTGCGGTTCCTTTTGTGGGTTACGGCTTTGCTTGGGTGGGGCATTTTTTCTTCGAAAAGAATAAACCTGCTACGTTTAAGCACCCCTTATACAGCCTAGCAAGTGATTTTATCTTGTTTTTCGATTTATTGAGCGGAAAGCAGAAGTTTAAGCCTTAGGACCATGCAAACTTCTATAGGCCCAAATGCTACTTGCCGAAAGCAGTACTGCCCCAACTAAAAAAGGCGCACCCGGAAATTCGAAATAGGCTTGCTTGCCGGTAAAGGCAGAAAAAAGATGGGTCATGAGTAATGGACCAAAAATGGCAGTTAAACTCATCAATCCGGTTAAGGTTCCCTGCAATTCACCTTGCTCGTTGTCGGGTACCTGATTAGACATGATACCCTGCAAGGCCGGGCCGGCAATACCTCCCAAGGAGTACGGAATCATAAAGGCAAACATCATCCAACTTTCGCTAGCAAAAGCAAATAATATATAACCAAAGCTGTATAAAGCCAAACCAATATACAAACTACGCTCCTGCCCTAATTTGGGAATAATGATTCGGATTAGGCCACCCTGTACCACAGCAATAGTAATACCCACAAAACCCAAAGAATAGCCTACGAGTGCTTCAGTCCAACCAAATTTATACATGTTGTAATAGGTCCACACACTTTGCAAAGCATAACTAGCCAAATACACTAAAATTAAGGCTCCGGCTAAACTCAATACTTTCGGGTAGCGCTTTAACCGAGAAAGCGAAGCCCAAGCATTGGCGGTTTTAAAATTAAAAGGTCTTCTATTTTCTTTAGTAAGCGATTCTGGGAGAATAAAATAGCCATACAAGAAATTAAGTAAAGCCAAACCTGCAGCGGCAAAAAATGGAATTCGGGTGCCAAATTGCCCCAACACTCCGCCCAAAACCGGGCCAATAATAAAGCCCAAGCCAAAGGCAGCTCCAATAAGTCCAAAATTTTGTGCCCGCTTTTCTGGCGTAGAAACATCGGCAATATAAGCCATGGCCGTGGTCATACTAGCACCTGCAATGCCCGCAATGATACGGCCTACAAATAACCAGAAAATGCTAGGTGCAAAAGCTAAAAACAAATAATCGATACCAAAGCCTAATAAAGAGAGTAAGAGTACAGGGCGACGGCCATACTTATCGCTTAAATTGCCCAAAATGGGGGCAAAAATAAATTGCATAAAGGCGTAGGCAAAGGTAAGCCAGCCCCCATACTCCGAAGCTACGCTCAGCCCTTCGCCAGTGAGTTGGCCTATCAATTTAGGCATTACCGGAATAATAATTCCTAAACCAGTAATATCAATAAGAAGGGTTAAAAAGATGAAGTTTAACGCATACTTCGATTTTCCTAATTGCATATTAAGCTGAATTTCTTCTTGTGCGTTCTTTTACAATTAAGCCCAACTCTCTACCCATTTGACCGGCAATAGAGGTGTTTTCATCAGCTCTTCTAAACAAATAAGGCAACACCGATTTTACGGGACCATAAGGCACATATTTGGCCACATTGTAGCCAGCATTGGCTAAATTAAAGCTTAAATTATCGCTCATACCCAATAGCTGAGAGAAAAATACATGCTTGTGTTGAGGGTCTAGCTTGTTTTTTTGCAGCAATTCGGTTAATAGTTTACAGCTATGTTCGTTGTGGGTACCCGCAATAAAAGCGATATGCGTTACATGGGATAAAGAGAAATCCAAAGCTGCATTGTAATCGGCATCGGTAGCGGCTTTATCTACATGAATGGGCGATGGATAGCCGAATTCTTGCGCTCTCAAGCGTTCTTTTTCCATATAAGCACCTCGTACCAATTTGGCGCCAATCTTAAATTTATCTTTTTTGGCCAGATCCATATCGGCTTTTAAAGCGGCTAGGCTATCGGTTCTGTACAGTTGATAGGTGGTGTATACGATAACCTCTTTACGGTTAAACAAATGCATCATGTCTAAGGCCATGGTATCAATAGCATCCTGTATCCAGGTTTCTTCGGCATCAATCATTACCGGAACAGCTAATTCAGATGCTCTAGAACAAATTCGTTTTACACGTTCACATACCTTATCGTATTCGGCTTGGAGCGTTTTATCGAGTTTTTCTTTGGCAGTTACTTTTTCTAAAAGCGCAAAGCGGGCTACACCCGTTACTTTAAATACCGTTAGCGGAATGCGTTTATCGCCATGGGCACGCTCAATGGTGCGGATAATTTCTTTGCAGGTTTCTTCAAAAACGGCTTCTTCCTCTTCGCCCTCTACCGAATAATCTAAAATGGTACCCACCTTTCCTGCAGCCAGTTGAGCAATGCTACCCTCAGCCGATTCAATGGTTTCGCCCCCGCAGAAATGCGCAAAAATGGTTTTTTTAATCAAGCCTGTAATGGGCAAACGTAGCTTTAAAGCCAAATTAACCAAGGGTGGACCTATTTTAGTTAGAAAATTAATGTTGATAGCTCTAAACAACCAATAGGCACGACTAAGCTCGGCATTGGTTTTATGTTTAAAAGCAATTTCTGTATTATCAAAAGATAAAGGACTGCTGTTCGCTGAAGTATTCGTGCGCATGCAACAAAGTTACACAACTGAGGGAAATCAAAAGCATATTAATTTTAGTAAGAGGTTTCATACCTTTATCCCATGATCAAATTTAAACTCGAAGGCGAATACATTCCACTCATTCAATTGTTAAAAGCGTGTAATCTGGTACAAACTGGTGGCGAAGCGCAAATTGTGGTGAGCCAAGGCGATGTATTGGTAAACGGGGAAACCGAATACCGTAAACGTTTAAAAGTGAAAATAGGCGATGTAATTGAATTTGAGGGCCAAAAAATAAAAGTAGCATGAGTAAAAAAATAGCAAGTACTGGCTACGATATTTATATTGAAAACGGTTTAGCTGCTTTAGATCAGTTCATCCAAAAAAATAATTTCTCTAAACTATTTTTCTTGGTAGACAGTACTACCGAAGAACTTTGCTTGCCTATCGTACTCAAAAAATTGCCCAGCGTTACAAGCTACGACATCATTACTATTGACCCCGGCGAAGAAAATAAAAACATTGATTTTTGCATTGGCATTTGGAAAATGTTATTGGATTTTGAAGCCGATCGCAACAGCCTAATACTAAATGTAGGAGGTGGTGTAGTTACCGATATGGGCAGTTTTGCTGCAGCAACCTTTAAACGAGGCATTGCTTTTGTGCAAGTGCCCACTACCCTGCTAGCACAAGTAGATGCTTCGGTAGGCGGTAAAACTGGCATCGATATGGATGAGGTAAAAAACTGCATTGGAACCTTTACCCAGCCACAAGCCGTAGTTATTGACCCCATTTTCTTAAAAACACTTTCTGAGCGGCAATTGGTTTCGGGCTTTGCCGAAATGATTAAACACGGGCTCATTGCCGATGCAAAAGAGCTAGCTATTTTAAAAACTACTTCCCCTAAAAACATTTCCATCGATCGGATTGAGCAATCTATTTGTATCAAAAATAACATAGTAAAAGCAGACCCCGCAGAAAAAGGACTACGCAAAATTTTAAATTTTGGCCATACCATTGGGCATGCTATCGAAAGTTATTTTTTACAAAGCAAGAGCCCCCTTTTACACGGTGAAGCCTTGGCCATGGGCATGTATTGCGAAACCTATTTATCGCAAAAGCACCATAGCCTTACAGAAACAGAGGCTGATGATATTTTTCAGCTTTTAAAAAATATATTCCCTTTAGCGGCTATTCCCGAAGTAGCTATAAGTGACCTCTTAAACTTTATGAAACAGGATAAGAAAAACCTGGGCGACCAAATCGGCTTTGCCTTGCTCGATAACATTGGGGTATGTAGTTACAATCACTACCTCACTAGCGAAGAAATAACACAAAGTCTGCACTTTTACCAAAAAACAATTATATAATTCGGCAGAATTGGTAAAATAAAAACTCAAGCGATTTGGAAAGAGTAAAAAGCCAAATCAGTAAACATACCTTTAACCTTAGCTTTTTAGACGAATACCTAAAAAATGACCACGCATAACATGAAATTATCTTTAAACATTGCTCCTTTTGATTCGTGGTTCCCCGGCAGCACCCAGCCACGCTTAATTGCAGGCCCATGCAGTGCCGAAACCGAAGAGCAAGTATTGGCCACAGCCCGCTTATTAGCTGCTACCGGCAAAGTGGCTGTATTAAGAGCGGGCATTTGGAAACCTCGGACCCGACCTGGAGAATTTGAAGGAATTGGTAGTATTGGGCTCGAATGGTTCAAAAAAGCCAAAGCCGAAACCGGTTTACCCACAGCTGTAGAGGTAGCCAATGCCAAACACGTAGATGAAGCCTTGGCCGCAGGCGTAGATATGCTTTGGGTAGGAGCCCGTTCTACCGTAAACCCATTTACGGTACAAGAAATTGCCGATGCCCTAAAAGGTGTAGATGTTCCCGTATTGGTTAAAAACCCGCTAAACCCCGATTTATCGCTGTGGATTGGCGCCTTAGAACGCATCAACCAAGCCGGCATTACCAAACTAGCTGCTATTCACCGTGGATTTTCTTCTTTTGAGAAATCAGCTTTCAGAAACGAACCCATGTGGGAACTAGCCATACAGCTAAAAACCATTTGCCCCGAATTACCCATCATAAACGACCCAAGTCATATTTGCGGTAACCGCGAACTCATTCCTTACATTGCACAAAAAGCCTTGGATTTAGACATGCAGGGCTTAATGATAGAGTCGCACATAGACCCTTCGGTAGCTTGGACAGATGCTAATCAACAACTTACGCCATCGGCCTTAGCCGAATTAATGGATCGCCTAACCCTGCGTAAAGCCGAGTTAAAAGATGCTGATTTTGTAGATAAATTGGCCGAGTTGCGTAAGCAAATTGATCAAATTGATGATCAAATTATCGAAAAAATGGCTGAGCGGATGGGCATTGTAGAAAAAATTGGTGCATACAAACGAGATAGTGGCGTTACCATTTTACAAGTGGTACGATGGGACGAAATAATTCACAAACGTTCCGATTTTGCGAAAGCCTTAAATTTGAACCTTCCCTTTGTAGGCAAATTATTAGAACTCATACACAACGAATCCATCCGCAAGCAAACGGAAATCATGAACCAAGAAAAAGCAAACAGCTAAACATGGCTTCCATTACGCTCTCCCATCCTAGCAAAAAAATACAGGCTAATATTGCACTCACCGGTTCTAAAAGTGAAAGTAATCGGGCCCTTATTTTGCAGGCCTTAAGCCATGGGCTCGTGAGTGTAAAAAATCTATCCGAAGCAGCCGATACGCAAACGCTTTTTGGTATTTTAAACACACAAAAACATACTCAAATCACACAAGTTTTTGATGTAGGCCCAGCGGGAACAGCCATGCGCTTTTTAACGGCACTCTTAGCCACGCAGCCGGGTGAATATACACTCACCGGCAGCCAACGCATGAAAGAACGGCCTATCGGTATTTTAGTTGATGCCTTACAAAAATTAGGCTCTCACATTACTTATCTCGAAAAAGAAGGCTTTCCGCCACTCCTTATCAAAGGACCATTTGAGCAAAAAGAAAACCACATTCGTATTAAAGGCAATACCAGTAGCCAATATATTTCGGCCCTACTACTCATTGCCCCTATCCTGCCCAAAGGCTTATGCTTAGAAATTGAAGGCGATTTAATCTCCAAACCCTATCTAGAAATGACCTTGGCCATGTTGCAAGAAGTGGGTATTCAACATAGTTGGGAGAGTAACCAGATTTGCATAGAAAAACAAGAATTTAAACCGAGCACACTAATAGTAGAGCCCGATTGGAGTGCAGCTTCCTATTGGTATGCACTAGCTGCACTAGCCCAAGAAGCAATAGTATCCTTGCCTTATTTACAAGCATACAGCTTACAAGGAGATAGTAAAATCACAGAATTAATGGCCAATTTTGGCATTACTTCTCAATTTAAAAACGGAGAACTCCTTTTAACCAAAGAGAGTAAAACCCCCGAGCGTAAAATTTTCGATTTAAAAGAATGTCCCGATTTAGCACAAACCCTAATTGTATGTTGTGCTGCAATAGGACACGAAGCCACTTTTACTGGCTTAGAAACCTTAAAAATTAAAGAAACAAATCGAGTAAAAGCCTTACAAACCGAATTGGCTAAAATTGGCGTAACGCTCATCGAAAAAAACTTGTCGTATAAACTAGACTGTACACACCGAGTATTGCCTAAAAAAATACAAATAGCCACATACGAAGACCACCGCATGGCAATGGCCTTTGCCCCTTTGGCTTTACTAATTGATGAAGTGGAAATTTTAGACCCCGAAGTGGTTGCTAAATCATATCCTCATTTTTGGGACGATTTGAAAACCGCTGGTTTTGAAATAAAAATGTAATTTTAACCCCTATGGCAGGCAATACTTTTGGACAACACTTCAGAATAAGCACTTTCGGCGAATCGCATGGAGTGGCCATTGGTGTAATTATTGATGGTTGTCCGGCCAATTTGGCAATCGATATTGATTTTATTCAGCACGAATTAGATAAACGCCGTCCGGGACAGTCGCAACTAACCACCCAACGTAAAGAAAGCGATACGGTACAAATTCTATCGGGTGTGTTTGAAGGGAAAAGCATCGGAACGCCCATTTGCTTGCTTATTCCCAATGAAGATCAACGTTCGGCAGATTATGGCCATATACAAGATGTCTATCGTCCGTCGCATGCCGATTATACTTACGATGCCAAATACGGACACCGCGATTACCGTGGCGGGGGCCGCTCATCGGCAAGAGAAACCGCAGCAAGAGTAGCTGCAGGAGCTATTGCCAAATTACTTTTAGCCCAAGCTGGTATCGAAATTTTTGCCCATGTATCGGCCGTAGGAAACATAGAAGCTCCGGGCTTGGGCAACGAATCAATTGACGTATTAACCCAACAACGAGAGGTTACGCCCGTTCGTTGTGTAGACCCGGCCACGGCTAAGGAAATGATTGACTGCATTGAAACTATGCGTAAAGATGGAGATACTATTGGCGGAAAAATTTCGGCAATTATTCGCAATTGCTCAGCTGGTTTAGGCGAACCTGTATTTGATAAAATCCATGCCGATTTAGGGAAAGCCATGCTGAGCATCAATGCCGTTCACGGCTTTGAGTATGGCTCTGGTTTTGATGGAACCCGAATGAAGGGCTCGGAACATAACGATGCCTTTGTAGCTGCATCAAATGAAAAAGCACACACCCTTACCAATTTCTCTGGAGGTATTCAAGGGGGCATTACAAACGGGATGGAAATTAATTTCCGAGTTGGATTTAAGCCTGTAGCCACCATTATGCAAGCACAAGCTAGTGTAAATAAAGCAGGCGAAGCAGTAAATGTTTCGGGCAAAGGGCGCCACGACCCTTGTGTAGTACCAAGAGCCGTTGCTATTGTAGAAGCCATGGCTGCGTTGGTGCTAGCCGACCACTACTTACGCAATAAAACCGCTAAACTTTAATATATAGCAGGAAACTGATTCGGTTTGCTATCGTGCATCATGGCATATACCGTTTCCACCACATCTTCTACCGAAGGCTTGGTGAAATAATCTCCATCAGAACCGTATGGTGGCCGATGTGCTTTTGCGGTTAGGGTTTTCGGCTGACCATCTAAACAATAATATCCTTTCTGATTTTCGAGCACATGTTGTAAAATATAAGCCGATGCACCACCCGGTACATCTTCATCAACCACCAATAATTTAGAGGTTTTCTTAAGCGATTGTGCACAAATTCCGTTTATATCAAAAGGCAATAAAGTTTGTGGATCTACTATTTCTACCGAAATGCCTAATTTCTCTAAATCTTCGGCGGCTTCTTGCACAATACGCAGCGTAGAGCCGTAAGAAACAATAGTTACATCTTTCCCTTCGCGAATAATTTCGGCAGCACCTAAAGAAACCGTAAAATCTGCAATATTTTGAGGGAGTTTTTCTTTTAATCGATAGCCATTTAAGCATTCTATTACCAAAGCAGGCTCATCGCCGCGAAGGAGCACATTATACATACCAGCCGCTTGGGTCATATTTCTAGGCACGCATACGTGAACGCCTCTTAAGGAGTTTACAATCATACCCATTGGCGAACCCGAATGCCAAACTCCTTCTAAACGGTGTCCACGAGTACGAATAATGAGTGGTGCTTTTTGGCCGGCCTTGGTACGGTAACTAACTGTGGCCAAATCATCGCTCAAAATGTTTAAGGCAAATAATAAATAATCTAGGTATTGAATTTCGGCAATAGGTTTTAAGCCACGCATGGCTAAACCAATACCTTGGCCAATAATGGTCATTTCACGAATACCGGTGTCGGTGATGCGCAAATCGCCGTATTTTTCTTGCAAACCGGCAAAGCCTTGGTTTACGTCGCCAATTTTACCTACATCTTCTCCAAAGGCCAATACTCTGGGATCGCGGTTAAAATGGGCATCAAAACACGCATTTAAAATTTCGCGACCGTCCAAAAGTGGAGCATCGGCAGCGTATGCTACGGCTACATGCGGTACCTTAGCCGGGCTTTGGCTGGTTTCGGTAAATAATTTAGAATTATACGCCTCCGCCATCTTTTTTTGTTGTTGTCTATACCAATTCAGCAAGTCTGTTTTGGCCAGGCTTTGCATCGAACGTAAATGGCGTACTGCTTTACGCACCGTTTGGTATACCTCTTTACGAGAAACTTCGCTCGTTTTAGCTAAGGTTTCGGCCAAGGCTAATACCTCGGGCATCTGCGTAGCTTGCAAGAGGGCAATAGCCTCATTTGCTTCGGTTTGTATGGCACTTAAAAAATCGGCCAAGGCCTTTTTCTGACATTCCCGCACATAATTTTTAGCGGTTTCTTCCAATGTCGCAAGTTCCGTTTCGCTACTCATGGCAGTTTCAAGCATCCATTTGCGCATTTGCGTCAGGCAATCGTATTCTTGCTCCCAAGCCAAACGTTCGGCAGATTTATACCGTTCGTGCGAACCCGAAGTGGAGTGCCCCTGAGGTTGCGTAAGTTCAGTTACATGAATTAGAGCAGGTACATGCTTGGTCCTGCAAGTCGCTATGGCTTCCTGATATACTTGGCATAATGCGGGATAATCCCAACCTTTTACTTTATAAATTTCAAAACCTTCGCCTTTTTCATCACGCTGAAAGCCTTTTAATATTTCCGAAATATCTTGTTTTGTTGTTTGGAATTCGGCCGGAACGGAAATGCCGTAGGCATCGTCCCATACCGAAACGGCCATTGGTATTTGTAAAACTCCGGCGGCATTCATAGCTTCAAAAAATACGCCTTCGGAGCTAGATGCATTGCCAATGGTACCGAAAGCAACTTCGTTACCTTGTACCGAAAAGTTTTTTAAATAGTCTAATTCTTTATTTTGACGGTATAATTTTGAAGCATAAGCCAAACCCACCAAACGGGCCATTTGACCACCGGTAGGCGATATATCGGCCGAGCAATTTTTAGTAGCGGTTAAATCTTTCCAAGAACCATCATCATGTAAGGTACGGGTAGCAAAATGGCCATTCATCTGACGGCCTGCCGAAGCCGGCTCTGCTAGCACATCGGGGTTGGCGTACAATTGCGCAAAAAACTCGGTAATGCTTAACATACCGGTAGCGAACATAAAGGTTTGATCGCGGTAATAGCCCGAACGCCAGTCGCCGGCTTTAAATGCCTTAGCCATTGCCAATTGAGCTACTTCTTTACCATCACCAAAAATACCAAACTTAGCCTTGCCGGTAAGCACTTCTTTTCTTCCCAATAAACTGGCCTGACGGCTTTCGTAAGCTAGTTTATAATCCTGAATGACTACCTGCTTAAAGTCCTCAAAGCTAAGCTCTGAAGCATCAAAGGCTGTGGTTTCGGTATGGTTTAGTGCTGACATAGTGGTTTTTAAATTGCACAAAAATAAGAAAATATACGCTATACGAAGTTGCAGCGTTATAAGGTTTCTTAAAAACCTTTTACGAATAGTGTAAATAGTTTATATTTGTGTATAAATAATCAAAAAATGATGAAAAAAATAGTCTTCTTATTTACTCTTGCAACCATGTTTGTAGGATTAAGTGCCATGAAATTTCAGCAAGAAGCTGAGTTTAAATTTGATAAAGAAACCTACGATTTCGGCAAAATTCCTCAAGGAAAACCAGTTACTGTGGATTTTAAATTCACCAACATTGGCGAAGCACCCATTATTATTACGAATGTAGAATCTACTTGTGGTTGTACCGTACCTAAATTTACCTCTACTCCTGTTAAAAAAGGAGAAACTGGTGTAATTACGGTTACCTACAATTCAGCAGCGGTGATGCCTTTCAGTAAAGCAATTACTGTAAAGTCAAATGCTAAAACACCTGTAAAAATGCTATACATTAAAGGTGAAGTATTGGCTGCGGCGCCGGCCAAACAATAATTTTAAAAAACATCTTACAAAAACCCCGTTGGAAACAGCGGGGTTTTTGTATTTTTGGGGCATGCCTACCATATCTCTAAAAGGAGTGCAGATGCCTGCCTCTCCTATTCGTAAATTAAGTCCATTTGCCGAAGCGGCTAAAGCTGCTGGCAAAAAAGTATTTCATTTAAATATTGGTCAGCCCGATATTGAAACACCCGAATTAATGCTTAATGCCATCAAAAATTTTGATGAAAAAGTGTGGGCCTATACCGCTTCTGAAGGTACGGCATCATACCGCAAGAAATTAGCCGAATACTACAATAAGCTACATTATGCCATAAAAGCAGAAGATATTTTGGTAACGAATGGAGGCTCCGAAGCCATTACCATTGCCATGCAAACCTGCTTAAACCCGGGCGATGAAATTATTATTCCAGAGCCTTTTTATGCCAATTACAATGGCTTTGCCTGCATGAGCGACGTGGTGGTGAAACCCATTTTATCGCACATTGAAAATGGTTTTGCCTTACCTGCTATTACCGAGTTTGAAAAAGTAATTACGCAAAAAACCAAGGCTATAATTATTTGCAATCCAAATAATCCAACGGGTTATCTATATTCTAAAGAAGAACTTGAGGCTTTAAAAGAGCTTTGCTTAAAACACGATTTATTTTTATTTTCTGACGAAGCTTACCGTGAATTTTGCTACGATGGCCGCGAATTTATTTCGCCCATGCATTTAAGTGGTTTGGAAGAAAATGTAATCGTGCTAGATACCGTATCCAAACGCTATAGTGCCTGTGGAGCCCGTTTGGGTTGTTTAATTACCAAAAATAAAGCCGTAATGGCCGCGGCATTAAAATTTGCCCAAGCCCGATTAAGCCCGGCTATGGTTTCGCAACTAGCTGGCGAAGCGGCCATTGATACACCCGATTCGTATTTTGAAGCCGTTACTGAAGAATATACAGCCCGCAGAGACTTATTGGTGAATCAATTAAATAAAATGGATGGCGTTTATTGCCCCAACCCAGGTGGTGCCTTTTATGTTGTTGCCCAATTACCTATTGATGATGCCGATGTATTTTGTCAATGGATTCTTTCTGATTTTAGCTATCAAAGCCAAACCGTAATGTTTGCGCCTGCTACAGGTTTTTACAGTACACCTGGCGCCGGCAAGAAAGAAGTGCGTATGGCTTATGTGCTAAACACCACGGATTTAAACTTGGCGATGGATTGTTTAGCGGAAGCCTTAAAGGTTTACCCAGGGCGCACCGCCTAAATTTTTCATAAAAAAACAGCCATTTCTTCGTATCTTTGTACATACATATGGGGTCGACCGGAATTGACAGGATGGCGGTAAGTATGTAAGCATGCAGCGCATTGTTAGTCTAGCGCTTTAATCTGAACTTTCAACCTATAATTGGCGAAAACAATTACGCCTTAGCTGCCTAATTTAGAATTAGATCAGCTTTTGTCTCGTTTAACTTCTGTTTGGTAAGTTAAACATTAGAGGCATCGAACTACCGAACTAGCTTGTTTAGCGGTGTGATGAATGAGCGAAATACAACACCTACGGAAGCCGGTATAGGTAAGCGATTCACCTTCCACTTCTCTACAATTAAAGAATTGCTAAGCATGTAGAAAGCGTAATTTGCACCATGTTTGGACGAGGGTTCGAATCCCTCCGACTCCACACAAAAACAAAGCCTCGATGATTATCGGGGCTTTGTTTTTTTCAAAAATTTGGATGATGCCTTGCACTGCTTAAATATGATTATTAATTGTATTTTTATAAAAGATACACGCATCAAACCAACTTTGAAAAGATTTTTACTACTTTGTTTACTGGCCTCGTTTCACCATCAATTGGTATGGGCCCAAAGTGACACAAACTTTTGGTTTGCAGCTCCTGATTTGCAACAAAATCATGGCGATAGGCCCATTTTTTTAAGAATTGCCGCTAATAACACTGCAGCAACTGTACGTATCAGCATACCGGCTAATCCAAGCTTTATCCCAATAGTAGTTGATATTAATGCCAATAGCTCTCAATCTATCGACCTGACTACCTATATTAATTTAATAGAGAATAGCGAAATTAATAGTATAACTAATAAAGGAATTTTAGTTGAATCCTCGGCTTCAATTTCGTGTTATTATGATATTGCTAATAACCTTAATGGTGATATGTATGCTTTAAAAGGGGCCAATGCTCTTGGGACCAAATTTACATTGCCTTTTCAACAAGGTTTTAGCAGTGCTGGCCCACCTAACTATACCTGCACCTTTAGCATAGTGGCTACAGAAGATAATACCACGGTAACCATCATCCCTAAAAAAGACTTACAAAGTCACCCAAAAGATATCGCATTTAACATTACTCTAAACAAGGGCCAAACCTATACCTGTGCGGGTGTAAGCGGTATTGCAAATGAACGCCCAGGTGGTACTGTGGTAACATCAACAAAGCCGATAGCCATCTCTACCAAAGATGATTCTATAAACTATCCTGGCTATGGATGTGCCGATACTGCCGGAGATCAATTGATACCTGATTGTATTGCTGGTAATGAATTTGTAGTGATTAAAGGCTATTTCTATGGTGTAGATTATTACTATGTTTTTGCAATTGATAATGGAACTGAGGTAAGAGTGAACAACACCTTAGTAGCCACATTAAATGCTGGTGAGTATTACACCGGCTTACTTAGCGACCAATCTGCATACATAAAAACCAGCAAAGCGGCACACATTTTCCAAGTAACAGGCTTTGGTTGCGAAGTTGGTGGGGCTGTAATTCCTTCTATGCGTACCAATGGCTCCAGTTCGGTAAGTGTAACTCGAGCAACAGTGCAAGATTTCTTTGTCAATATATTAGCACCAAGTGCCATAATTGGTAATTTTAGTTTTAATAATTCCGCTAGCATCATCCAAGCTTCTAACTTTACAGATGTTCCCGGAACTGCGGGAGCATGGAAAGTAGCTCGAATTACCGTTCCGTTAAGTGACTTGGCGGCTGGCGGGAATGCCCAAATTGTGAACGGACTTGGCAAGTTCCACATGGGAATTATTCATGGAGACCAAGGCTCTACCACCCGATTTGGCTATTTTAGTGATTTCGGAAAAACCATTATAGAACTAGGTAATTTCAATAGTCTAAATTGTCCGGGATCAACGGTAACGGTTCAGGCGCTAAGCGAAAGTGGTATTAGTTATACGTGGACGGGGCCAAATGGCTATACATCGAATACACCCAATTTAAGCATTCCGAACTTTGGTATTGCAAACGTAGGTGAGTACACCGTGAGGGTATATGGCAATCTTTGCAATTACGCCGAAAGAACCATTCGCTTAGATCTAGCTGATAAACCAAGTCCTAATTTTAATTTTACTCAAAGTTGTGCAGGAAAACCAATTGATTTCACCAATACCAGCACCTTGAGTAATGCTGGCCCTGTAAATTGGCTGTGGAATTTTGGCGATGGAACTGCAGTATCCGCAAGTAATTCGGCAATACATACCTACCCAAACGCTGGCAATTATGAAATAACACTAACAGCCACACCTATGTCTTGTGCGGCTTTAGCGGCTACTGTACGTAAAAACATTACAATAAGTGCTGCAGCTCCGGGCATTACCTATCCGGTTATACTCACCAAGCCAAGCCAATCTGTGCCGCTACAAGCAAGGCCTTTAGGTACTATTTATACCTGGGTGCCTAGCACCGGATTAAGTAATCCGTTTAGTGCAAATCCTGTTTTTCTGCACAACGAAACCATCAGTTACACAGTAACTATTGAAAGTACAACTGGTTGTGTTACAGTGGATAGAGTTGTAGTACGGGTGCTACGAAAAATGGACTTTGAAGTACCTAGTGCCTTTACACCCAATGGCGATGGACACAATGATTTGCTAGATATTTTTGCTGTTGGGATTACAAAATTGAGTTATTTCAGAATTTTTAACCGCTGGGGACACATGCTATTTGAAACAAGTGATTTAACAAAGCTTTGGAATGGCACAAATGGGGGAATCCAGCAAGGCCCCGATACATTTGTATGGACAGCTGAGGGAATTGGAGTAGACGGATCCATTATTCGTAAAAGAGGGCAAACAGTTTTAATACGATGATTAAACGTTTATTATCACTACTATTTACCTCTATCTCACTCACAGTTTTTGGGCAGGATCCACATTTTTCCCAATTTTTTACTGCTCCACACGCCATCAATCCGGCAAACACAGGTACCAGTCAAGGAACTTGGAGAGCGCTAAGTAACGTGAGGCAGCAATGGGCCAATTCTGGTACCCGCTTTAACAGCTTTAGTTTTACTTCCGATGTTAAACTTTTGGGGCTTAATCCGCAAGAAAATACCCTAGCAATGGGACTTTCATTTTTAGCCGATAGAACGATGAATGGCGCATTTACTAGCACCTACACGAGTACTTCTCTGGCGTATCATGTGCAAGTAAATACCTATCAACGCTTGGGTATGGGTATTCAAGCCAGCTATGGAACTAGGCAATTAGATTTTTCGAAATTAACCTTTGGCGAACAGTTTGTAGGAGAGAATTTTGACACAAGCCTACCTAGTGGAGAAAGCAGTTTATCTACGTTAAAACCATTTTTATCACTCTCGGCAGGGCTTTTTTATAATTTTCAAACAGATGTATTAGACCTGGATATGGGGGCTGCATTATTTCATTTAAACAAGCCAAAACAAAGTTTTACCAGCAATACAGAACAAGTACTTCCAGCCAAACAATCTATACACCTAAGCGCCACCTACAGCCCATCAGGTCAATGGAGTTACCATATGAGTGGCATCTATCAAAAACAGGGCAACCAAAGCTATCTTTCAATCGGAGGAGCTACAGGCATACAACTACCAAATAGCGATAACAACCGCATGCTCTGGGCCGGTATGTGGTACCGAAATAATGATGCTATTTATCCCTACTTAGGGCTTCTCACGGGTAATATGCAACTGGGCTTAAGCTATGATTTTAGCATTTCTAAACAAGTGCAAAACACCAGTCTACCGGGTAGTTTTGAATTATCTCTGATTTTTCGACAATCAAATAAACGGTTCCAATCTATTGTTTGCCCCTGGAAATAATAGATTAACACAAAGAGCTTTAATTACATAGCTTTGGAGGTTCTAAATACAACAAAATCACACACAGCTAATTGTATGAGCATGCTATGCTAACGTGTTTACTTATTTCTACAAAAAAGTAAAATCCATATAGAATGGACTAAAATAGCCTAAACCTAAATTTATTTAAACACGAGATGTTGAAAAATATTATCAAAAATCATAAAATATAATTTGCATTTGTTATAAATAGCCGTAATTTTATTCCTTAGTGTAGATGTAACAATTTACATAAATTAACCAATCAATTAACTAACAATAAATTACATGAAAAAAGTTTACTTCATGAAGCTTAGTCTTCTTGGCTTATTCCTGTTTGCTACCTTGTTAGCAACAGCACAGACCGGAAGTATCAGCGGTCGTGTTACGGATGAATCCAAAAAAACACTTCCCGGCGCTTCAGTATCTATTAAAGGTACTGGCACAAGCACCTCAACTGATGCTAATGGTAATTTTAAATTAAGTGGAGTTAACAATGGTACTGTAACCCTTACAGTCAGCTTTGTTGGATATACCTCCTCTGAAAAAACAGTAAACGTTACAGGCGATGTTCGCGTAGAGTTTTCATTACAACTTAGTGCTGAAAGCTTAAACGAAATTGTAGTGGTAGGTTACGGTACTCAAAAGAAATCTGACTTAACGGGTAGTATTACTACTGTTAGTTCAAAAGATTTCGTTAAGGGCCAAATAACTACACTAGAGCAATTAATTGCCGGTAAAGTAGCTGGTGTTCAAATCACTTCAAATGGTGGTGCACCGGGTTCTGGTAGTACGATTCGTATTCGTGGTGGTGCTTCATTAAACGCAAGTAACAACCCATTAATCGTTATTGATAACGTTCCGTTATCAGAAAGTGGTGTTGCTGGTGCAGCCAATGCCTTGGCATTAATCAACCCGAACGATATCGAAAGCTTTAACATCTTAAAAGATGCTTCGGCTGCAGCTATTTATGGTTCTAGAGCTTCTAACGGTGTAATTATGATTACCACCAAAAAAGGAAGTGCTGGCAAACCTAGCTTCACGTTCAGCTCTCAATCTAGTGTTTCTGAAAACATAAACACGGTTGATGTACTTTCTGCCCGTCAATTACGCGATGTGGTAAACACCTATGGTACAAATGCTCAAAAAGCATTATTAGGTTCTGCTAATACCGATTGGCAAAATGAAATTTACAATACCGCTTTAACTAGCGATAATAATTTAGGTATTTCTGGATCGTTTAAAAACATTCCTTACCGTGTTTCTTATGGTTTCTTAAAACAAAACGGAACCTTAAAAACGGGTAAATTGGAGCGTAACTCGGTAGGTTTAAACTTAAGCCCTACGTTCCTTAACGATTTGTTAAAAGTAAATTTAAACCTTAAAGGATCTGTGAACAAAAGCAGATTTGCTGATCAAGGTGCTATCGGTTCTGCTATATTTTTCGATCCAACCAAACCAGTATTCGCTACTCCAGCTAATTATATTGGCGGATTTGGCGGTTACTACGAATGGTTAGATGCAGCAAATGCAGTTACAGGTCTTGCGGCATTAGCTCCAAGAAATCCATTGGCTTTATTAGACTTAAGACAAGATAACGGTACCGCTAAACGTAGTATTGGTAACTTAGAATTAGATCTAAAAATGCCTTTCTTAACCGATTTACGTGCACATGCAAACATTGGTTACGATATCTCTGAAGGTAGTGGCACCATAGTTATTCCAGAATACGCAGCTTCGAGTTTCAAACGCTTTAATGCTGGCGGCGGCGTATACAAAGGTGGTGTAAACAACCAATACAAGCAAACTCGTACCGATATATTGATGGAGTACTATTTAGCATACAGCAAAGAATTACCTTCAATAGAAAGTAAGTTAGATGTTGTGGCTGGATGGTCTTACCAACAATTTAAAACCAAAAACAACAACTTTGCCGACAAAACATTTGACGGTACCGTTGTAAACACTCCAAACTTTGCTTTCGACATTCCTGAAAACAGAATGTTATCTATGTATGGTCGTGTTAACTATGCATTTAAAGGCCGTTACTTATTAACTGCTTCGGTTCGTAGAGATGGTTCATCTCGTTTTGCTCCAGAAAATCGTTATGCGGTTTTCCCTTCTGCAGCCTTTGCTTGGAAAATTAACGAGGAATCTTTCTTGAAAAACTCTAAAGTAATTTCTGATTTGAAATTACGTTTAGGATACGGAATCACCGGTCAGCAAGAAGGTATTGGTAACTACGATTACTTATCGTACTATAACCTAAGTTCTAATCAGAGCATGTATCAATTTGGTAGCACTTTCTACAACATGTACTCACCAGGCGGCTATTACAGTAATCGTAAATGGGAGCAAACAGAAACCTTTAATGCCGGTTTAGACTTCGGTTTATTTAACAACCGCATTACGGGTAGTGTAGATGTGTACAACAAGAAAACTTCTGATTTGTTAAACTTAATTGGCCAACCGGCAGGTGCTAACTTCTCTAACCAAGTGATAGCTAACGTAGGTGATATGGAAAACAAAGGGGTAGAAATTAACCTAAACAGTCAAGTGATTCGCAATTCGAACTTTACTTGGGATTTAGGTGTAAACGCTACCGTAAACAAAAACACCATAACTAACTTAACCATAGCTCCAGATCCGAACTACCCAGGAAATAAATTCGGTGGTATTTCTGGTGGTGTAGGTAATACCATTTTAATTAACTCGGTTGGTTTCAACAGAGGTGCATTCTACGTATACCAACAAGTTTATGATGCAGCTGGCAAACCTATTGAAGGCTTATTGGTAGATAGAAATAGTGATGGTACCATTAACGATAAAGATTTGTACCAATATAAAAGTGCTGATCCGAAAGCATTTTTGGGCTTAACCTCAAACTTTACGTACAAAAAATGGAATGCGGGCTTTATTTTAAGGGCTAGCATTGGCAACTACATGTATAACAACGTATACAGTGCCCAAGGACGTTATACCTCTATATCTAGCTTAGCTACTTATTTAGGCAACGCTTCTTCAAACTACCTAGACACCAAATTTAACGGAATTACTGGTGGCGTAAATCAATTACAAAGTGATTATTACGTACAAAATGCTTCCTTCTTAAAAATGGATAACCTAAATTTTGGCTACAACGTGGGTAAGGTATTAGGCAATAAAGCTAGCTTACGTGTAAATGCAAGCGTTCAAAACGTGTTTACCATTACTAAATACAAAGGCTTAGATCCAGAAATTGGTGGCGGTATCGACAACAATTTCTACCCAAGACCTCGTATTATGTCTTTAGGTTTGAACCTTGATTTTTAATCCCTATAGAATTAAAAAATATTAGATATGAAAAAGAATTATTTCAAATTAGCATTAGTAAGCATAGGCCTAAGCATTGGCTTAACCGCTTGTACTAATAAATTAGACTTGTTGCCTACAAACGACATTACTTCGGCACAAGTATACAGCACGGCTGCAGGTTATAAAACAGCCTTTGCTAAGGTTTACGGTGCCTTTGCAACCACGGGTAACCAAGGTCCTAATAGTGGTGATATCCAAGGTATAGATGCAGGTTTCTCTGATTTCTTGCGTTTATTCTGGAAGTTCCAAGAATTACCTACAGATGAAGCGGTAGTTGGTTGGGGCGATGCTGGATTGCCAGATTTACACAAAATGAACTGGTCTGCCAATAACCCTTTCTTAAAAGGCTTATACTACCGCTCATTCTACCAAATTACAGTTGCTAACGACTTTATTCGTCAATCTAGCGACGCTAAATTAGCCGAAAGAGGCATTAGCGGAGCCGATGCGGATAATATTCGTAAATACAGAGCAGAAGCTCGTTTCATTAGAGCTTTCCAATATTGGGCTTTATTAGATTTATTTGGCCGCCCGGCATTTGTAACCGATGCTGATGCATTGGGTGCTGCTTTACCGCAACAAGCCACCAAAGCAGATTTGTTTAATTATATACAATCTGAGTTATTGGCTATTGAGCCTTTATTGCCTGCTCCAAAAACCAACGAATACGGTAGAGCAGATAAAGGAGCGGCTTGGGCTTTATTAGCCAGATTGTATTTAAATGCAGCCGTATATACCGGTACGCCTAAATACACCGAAGCCATTACCTATTCTAGCAAAGTAATTACGCTAGGTGGATATACGCTTTTGTCTAATTACAGCAAAATTATGCGTGCAGATAACAACGTTGGCAATACCGAGGCTATTTTTACCATTAACTTCGATGGTTTAAAAACCCAAAACTGGGGCGGCACTACGTTTCTAACGCACGCATCTGTAGGTGGAAGTATGTCAGCAGCAGCATTTGGTGTTGATGGTGGTTGGGGTGGTTTACGTACAACCAAAAACCTGCCTAACTTATTCCCTGATGTTACAGGTACTTTAGATCAACGTTCTCAATTCCATACAGCAGGTCAATCTATAGAAATTAATGAGATTGGAACCTTTACTGATGGCTATGGTGTAACTAAATTTAAAAACATTAAATCAGATGGTACTGCAGGATCAAATCTAACCTGGATGGATATCGATTTTCCACTATTCCGTTTAGGCGAACAATACTTAATTTATGCCGAAGCTGCATTGCGTGGTGGATCTGGTGGTAGCTTAACCACAGCTGTTACGTACATCAACATGTTACGTACACGTGCAGTGGCTGCAGCAATTGTTCAGGCTGATTTAACCTTACCGTTCATTTTAGATGAGCGTGCTCGTGAATTGTATTGGGAAGGTCACCGCAGAACGGATTTAATTCGTTTTGGTAAATTTACCGATGCTACGTATTTATGGCCGTGGAAAGGTGATTTAAAGGCCGGTAAAGGTGTTGAAAGCTGGAGAAGTGTATACCCAATTCCGTCAGACGAGTTGGTAGCAAACCCGAACTTAACCCAAAACCCTAACTAAAAATTGTAAAACTACCGGAGGCCATAAATCCTCCGGTTAAACAACGTTTATATGAAAACAATAGTCAATAAATTACTCGTACTTACATTCTTTAGCGTAGCGCTATGGGGATGTAAAAAAGATGAGACCTTAACTACGATTGCCAATGCAAAGGCACCTGTACTAAGCTCATCTGCTACCACACTAGTTTTAACAGCGGCTAACAAAGCCAATGCTGCTGTAGCCCTTACGTGGACAGCCGCAGATTATGGATTTAAATCTGCTGTTAATTATACGCTACAAATTGCAAAAGCGGGCACCAACTTTGCTACACCAAAAGATGTAGCTATTAATGCCGGTAAATTAACGCTTGGATATACCGTAGAGGAAATTAACACCTTGTTAAATATTGCCGGTTACCCATACGCAGTTTCTACCAACGTAGAATTTAGAGTGAAAGCAGTGGTAAACACTAGCATTGCTCCTGTTTATTCTAATGTAAAAACCGTGGCCATTACACCGTATGAAATCATCATCGTATATCCTACATGGTATCTGGCCGGTGCGCATCAAAAAGATCCAACAGTTGGTGGTGTAGTTGTAAAAGGCTTCTATTCAAACCCAACAGCTGATTACGGCTGGAATCCAGCAACTGCGCCTCAAATTATGAGCCTTTTTGACAATAAAGTTTACAAAGGTTTTGCATATTTCCCTGATGCGGTAAACGAATTTAAATTTGTACCGGGACCATCTTGGTCTGGTGATTTAGGTGGTGTAAATACCGGTGTAGATGCTGGTGGTGTAAATACCGGTACTGTAGGCGGTGGCGCTAATGCCCAAATTCTAGGTGCTGGTTATTATTTAGTAGAGTTTGATGACAATACCGATACCTACAAAGCTAGCCCAAAAAATTGGGGAGTTATTGGAAGTGCTACTCCAACAGGATGGGGCGGTGATACCGACTTGGTTTACAACCCGGTAACAGGAACATTAGAGCTTACCATAGCCCTTGTTGCAGGTGAATTAAAATTCAGACCTAATGATAGTTGGGGAGAAGATGTTGGAGATGGTAATGCCGATGGTGTATTAGATCGCTTAAGCAACAACAACATTCCTGTTACCGTTGCAGGAAGCTATAAAATTGAAGTTGACTTTAGAAATTACGGTAAACAAAAATATAAGTTAACTAAACTGTAAGACTTAGCATTTACTAAAAAAACCGTCCCGAGAAATTGGGGCGGTTTTTTTGTGCCCAAAGAATATCCAAACATACTGTTCCTAGGTAGATTATTTCCAAAATGATGTTCTAGCCCTGTTGATGGTGATACTATTCGTTAAAAAGCTTGACTATGTATCATGCTAAGCCTATCGAAGCAGGTAATAACCTTCGACAAGCTCAGGGTGACAAAAGGCAAGCAATAAAAAGCCAAGCCTGGCAGAACGGCGGGCCAGCGTAAAGGCCTGAGCGCAGAAGCATCGTTCTGCCTTGAGTTTTTCTTACCTTTTTGATCAAGCAAAAAGGTAAAACAAACACGTTAAAAAATATTTAACCAAAAAAGCCTTTCCCCGAATAGAGGAAAGGCTTTTTTTAGTTAGATAATAGCTATTAGTTATAGTTTACGGTAGTGTAAATGTGGTATTCGCCTGGGGCAAGCACTTTGGCGTAATTACCCGAAATGGTTTCTGTTTGGCCTGGGTTCATAAAATCGTACCAAGTGCCGTTTGCCGGGAAAGAAAAGTTTGCCGTTTGAGGCGTTACATTAAAATTACCTACTACCACTACATTGACCCCGCCGCTACCAAATAAGCGGAGGTATTTTATGCCGTCGGCAGCTGCAAAACCGCTGTTGAAATTAGTAGTTTGAAATACCGGTTGTGCTATGCGTAGTTTGATAATTTTAGCCAAGGCATCATAGAGGGCTTTTCTTGATGCATCGTTGAAATAATTCCACAGTACGGGTTTTTCTCCTGTTCGGCCATTTTGGTCGATACTTATATCGTAGCCCAATTCGCCAAATTGCCAAATCATTTTAGGTCCGGGTGCGCAGAGCATAAAGGCCATAGTCATTTCTTGACGGGCTAAAGAGGTACTTAAATCATTTTTTATGTTGTACGTACCTGTTTGATTGCCAAAGTTTAGATTTTTATACATGGCACGTTCTTCATCGTGGCTTTCCATGTAGCCTATTAATTTATCTTGTTGGCTGCTGGTGAATCCGCTGTGCTGATCGAATAAAATGCGTCCGAAATTAGAATTGGCCAACCAACCCATGCTGGCTTCTTTAAAAGGCCCAGTAACATTGTTCCAAAGCATCATGCCATCTGCAGCCAATTCTTTCTCCTCACTATCGGCTGCAAAGTGCTCTAAAATTACGTATGCATTCGGATCTACCGATTTGATGTAGGCATTGTACTCTTTCCATATGGCTATCCTAGAAGCGTCGTACTGGCCCCAGGCGTTTACATCATTGGTAAAGTTTTGCGTGAAGCCTTTGGATAAATCGAAACGGAAACCATCTACCTTATATTCTTCTATCCAAAATTTCATCACCTTTTTAGAAAAATACTTGGTATCGGCACTGCCATGGTTAAAATCGTAGCCTACACCATAGGGGTGCTTATCGGCGGTATTAAACCAGGGGTTGTTTGCTGCGGGGCGGTTATTGGCAGAATCCCAATACAATTGCACCATAGGCGATTGGCCAAAGGAATGGTTGAGTACCATATCTATAATTACAGCGATGCCTTTTTTATGGCATTCGTCTATAAAGTTTTGGAGGGCTTGTTTGGTTCCGTAATATTTATCGGCAGCAAAATAAAAGGAGGTATTGTATCCCCAACTGTTGTTGCCCTCAAATTCGTTTACGGGCATTAGTTCAATGGCATTTATACCCAAGTTTTTTAAGTAGGTTAATTTAGCAAGTGCGGCGGCATAACTGTGTTCGCTTACAAAATCGCGGATGTGCATTTCGTAAATCACCAAATCTGTTTTTGCTGGCCGACTAAAATTAGCTATCTGCCAAGAATAAGCACTAGGGCTAGGTATAAAGGTAGAAACCAATCCGCTAGTTTTACCAGCTGGATAGGCTTTTAAATTCGGATAGACCGATGCGGTTACATAGGCATCATTAGAAGGATCCAAAATTTTCTCGGTATATGGATCTGGAATGCGCAAATTACCATCCACAAAATATTGGTAGGCATATTCGGTTTGTGGGTTTAAGTTATCTATTTGTATCCACCAACGGGTGCCATCGGGGGTGCGTTTAAGGGCATAGCTATTGCTGAGTGCCCAATTGTTAAAATCGCCAATAAGATACACTGAACCCTTACCAGGAGCGGTAAAATTAAAAATAGCAGAGGTACCGTTATTGATGATATTTACGCCATCTTTTGTAGCTGCGGCAGGTAAGGCTTCTATAGTTGGGGTACCATTTATAATAAACTCAAAGGTTCGCTCAACGGTTACTCCATTTTCTACAGCAGAAATTTTAACTTGTTGAATGCCATTGGCGGTGATTGTAGCTGTACCCGTTACACTGGTAGCTGCGGTGGCTGTAGCAAAAGATTGTCCATTAAGGCTAAGGGTTAGGTTTGCGCTTCGGCTAGAGAGTGCTTTCACCTGCAAAGTCCCGCCTACAGTCAATACGCCCAAAACTGCTTTTGGAACAAACATCGGTTCAAATTCGGGTGATGCGAATTTAACTTGTAGCGGCGCAGATTCGTAAATAGGCGTAAATATGTCGCTTCCATCCGAATTTCTACCTACCACAGCCCCATCGGCACTTCTAAACAATACGGCAATTTGTAAGATTTTTTCGCCGGCAGGTACGCCAAAAAATGTACGGGGTGTTAGGGTAAATTGGTACTTCCCTCCTCCTATTGAAGTCATTTTTACGGAAGCATCGGCCGTGGTAAAAGAACTTACTTTTACGTATTTCCAATTGACTGGGCCAGTACTCTGATCAGTAATTACGCCAATGTGCATATACACATCACCTGCAAAACCACTTAATGCTGCATTGCCTTTGCTGGCATCGAAGGTTAAGGTTACTGGAGCATTATCTACCGGGAAAGCAGGGCTTACGGTTAATAAGCCTACATCAGTGGTTGGCACAGGTGTAACTGGAGTGGGTTCACCTCCAGCACCCGAAGGACTTTTTTTACAGGCTGAGCCAGTAAGCAATAGACCAATAAAAAAGGTATAGGCAAGTACATGTAATTTCATATTGTTTATTTCTTGTTAAAATTTCCTCCGTCAACTTGTTTAATAAAGTTTATTACGCCGTTCATATATACTTGCTGATCGTCCCACATGGCCAAGTGACTTCCGTTAGGGCAATCTAAATAGGCTCCATTTTGAACCAATTTACTTTGTTTTTCCATGGCTTTAGGATCCATGGTATCGTATTTTGCACCAATCATAAGAGTTGGAACGGTGATTTCGGGCAATCTGTTGGTAATGTCCCAATTGGCTAATAAGCCACTAATACCAAATTCGCTTGGGCCTTGCATACGCACATAAACATCGCTATTGGCGTGTTTTAAAGAACGGTTAAGTGCATCTGGCCATTCGGTTAAACGGCATATGTGTTCTTTGTAAAAGTTCGGTATGAGCAATTCCATGTAACGTGGATTGGCAAAATCTTTTTTGGCTTCAATTTGTTTAATTTCTGCCAGCACTTCGGGCTTCATTTGTTTACCCAAAACCTCCTCGGCATATTTGCCATATTCGGGTGCACTAGAAACCATGTTAGAAATAATTAATCCTTTTAAATTTTGTTGATATTTTAACGCATATTCCATGGCTAATATACCGCCCCATGAATTGCCCAATACGTAAAAATTATCTTTAGTTAAGTTTAGGGCCACACGTACTTGCTCTACTTCGTCTACAAAACGAGGGATGGTCCATAATACGCTGTCTTTTGGCTGATCGCTATAATATGATCCTAACTGATCATACTCTATCAACTCAAATCCTTGTTGCGGGAAAAAGCTTTCGAAACACTCCATGTATTCGTGGGTCATAGCGGGACCACCATGTAATAGTAATACCTTGATTCGGGGGTTATTACCAATTCGCTTAGTCCATACTTTAAACTTTCCGGCGGGAGTATTAATTTCTACCATTTTTACACCTCCACTTTGCACGCCGCTATCTATGGGTGCAAAATAACTTTGTAGTGTAGGGCTTGAAGAATTGCTGCATGCTGAGATTAACAGCATTAGCAATATACTGATGTAAAGAATTCCTTTTTTCATGGTGTGTGTTTTAAAATTACTAGGATTCGGTTTGTGTAATTACGTTTTTATCGGTGATTAAAAAATTAGCCAATCCGGCCACTATTAATGAGGAGCCGGCTAATAGCATGGCGTTGATTACATCGGCTCCAAAAATAATATGATATAAATAGTTTAAGCCGCCGGTTGCTGCAATAATTTGAGGGATTACAATAAACATATTGAAGATGCCCATGTAAACGCCCATTTTATTGGGATTTATAGCGCTAGACAACATAGCATATGGCATGGAGAGGATGCTACCCCAAGAAATTCCTATCAAAATAAAGGAATATATTAATTGTGAGGGCTCTTGAATGTAGTACATAGAAATAAAACCAAGACCACCTGCAATTAAACTAAGCATGTGTATATACTTTCTATTGATACTGCGTTTAGCGGCATAAAGTGTTAATAAGAGAGCGAATGCCATGGAGGATAATCCGTACATGCCCATATAAGATCCTACCAAATCGGCTGCATCGTTGTAGGCCTTGCTTGCAACCATAAATAAGGCTTTTGAATTTTCATCTGCCATATTAAAAGCAGATTCTACAGGGGCTGGTGCATGAAAAACGTGTGTTGTTAAGGCTGGGGTAGCTAAACTCCACATGGCAAAAAAGGCAAACCAACTAAAAAATTGGATAACACCTAATAATTTCATGGTTTTTGGCATTGCACCAATACTTGAAATAATTTCATTGAATCCTTTAAAAAATCCCTTACTCTTTTCGTTTTCTTTTTTAAATGCATCCAAATCTTCGGGAGGATATTCCGTTGTGGTGAAAATGGTATATAAAACCGAAGCTAAAAATACCACACCGCCAATGGCAAAAGCTATTTTCACAGAAAGCGGGATTACACCAGGTTGTGCTTCATTAGACACGCCCATTTGGGTTACCAACCACGGTAAATTACTGGCTACCCAGGTGCCAATACCAATAATAAGCGTTTGCATCACAAAACCATATGAACGCTGCGAATCTGGCAATTTATCTGCTACTAAGGCTCTAAAAGGCTCCATGGTTATATTTATGGAGGCATCTAAAATCCAAAGACAACCTGCTGCTACCCACAACACGGGTGAATGTGGCATGAAAAATAAAACGATGGTGCTGAGTATGGCTCCAATAAAAAAGAAAGGCTTTCTTCTTCCCCATGTTGGACTCCACGTTCTATCGCTCATGTAACCAATAATAGGTTGTACAAGCAAGCCGGTTAGAGGTGCTGCAATCCAAAGTGCAGGAATACTATCTTGGCTAGCACCTAAGGTTTGAAAAATACGGGACATGAATCCACCTTGAAGGGCAAATCCGAATTGGATACCTAAAAATCCGAAACTCATGTTCCAAATTTGCCAAAAAGATAATTTTGGTTTTTGCAATGCAGTCATATTAAAGTATTAAGGTTTATAAATTATATGGTTAGTATAAAGGCTTTTTAAATTTACGTTAAAAACTGAGAATAGAGGCTTGGTTGGGCAAAAGTTTTACCGAAGCCCCTTGTGGTTTAGCTGTAAGTAAATTTTTCAGCTTGGCTTTTTTGGTAACCTTCTGAAGCATTTTTGCTGAGATGTTCACCATGTCGGCCCGATTAAAATTGGCTAATACCAAAACACGTTCGGTGTCGGTAGAGCGTATATAAGCCATTGCGGTGTTGCCTAAACCTAGTTCTGCAGATACATCTGTTAATTTACCCGATTGAATGGCTTTATTCGATTGAACCAGTGTTAATAGCTGCTGATAGAAGGTTCTCAAGTTATTCTGCGCAGGTGTTAAACCACCTCCATCAAATTTACCACCGTTAAGCCACTGCTGATGCTGAGGCTGGCCCCAATAATCGAAAATGGTACTTCGGTTATCATTGCCACCAAAGCCTTCTATACCGGCACCCTGCTCTCCTACTTCTTGGCCCGAGTAAATCATTACCGGGCCGCTACCCAAGGTTGCGGAAACTACCATAGCTGCTTTGGCAAACTCGGGTTGTTGCGCAAAACCTTTAGAGGCTAGGCGTTCTTCATCGTGGTTTTCCAAGAAACGTAACATGTGGTTAGAAAGGTCTCCCCCTTGCGATTGTATTACGTTGCGAATATCGGCAACGGTAGCATTGGGCTCGTTTTTAATTAAACGTTTTAGAGCATCGTATAAACCCACTTTATCGTACATGTAATTGAAACCACCGTAGCTTACATAGTTTGCGTATTTACTAGGATCGTAGGCTTCGGCAATAAACACCATGTTTGGATTAATCTTGCGCACTTCAGGAATTACCCAATGCCAAAATTCTACGGGAACAAATTCGGCCACATCACAGCGGAAACCATCTACTCCTTTTTTGGCCCAAAACACCAAGATGTCTCTCATTTTGGTCCATACGGGTGGCATAAGATCTAAATAATTTTTACCGTTTTGCAAATCGTACCCATAATTCAATTTCATGGTTTCGTACCAATCGTCTATGCTTGGTTTTTCTGAGAAAATATTATTCCCTGTTACTTTAGCAGGGTTTTCATCGAATTTTCCATCTTTTAGTGGATGGCTAAATAGCGCACCTCCGGCCTCTGTTCCGGCAGGTACTACAAAGGTTTTTCCAGGGATATAATAATAATCGTTCTGCGGACTGTAGGCCTTTGTTTTATCGTCTTGGGCACCAAAATCTATCACTCCGGCAGGTTTGGCATCCGATTGGTAGGTACGGGCTACGTGATTTGGGATAAAATCCATAATCATTTTTAGGCCTTCGGAATGGGTACGATTGATTAAGTTTTGGTATTCCTCCATCCGATTTTTCACATCTACTGCTAAATCGGGATCGACATCGTAATAATCTTTTATGGCATAAGGCGAACCGGCTTTGCCTTTCACAATATCGGGGTCGTCTTGCATGATGCCGTAGGCCGAATAGTCGGTCATGGTAGCGTGTTCTACCACTCCGGTGTACCACACGTAGTTAATGCCTAGTTTTTTAAGTTCTTGCAAGGCCTTGGGCGTAATATCGTTGAATTTACCTACGCCATTTTCTTCTTTAGAACCGTATAGTTTATTGGTGGCATTGGTATTGCCAAAATATCGGGGTAATAATTGATAAATAACCAATTTATGGTTGCTTATAGCTTCGTTTACTTGTGCTTTAGCAGCTAAACTAAAGGCTAAAAGGGCTAGGAATAGGGTGCTTTTTTTCATTTTTAGACTAATAATCTTGTGAAATGGGATGAATCATCAATTCATCTATAACTACATGTTTGGGTGCAGTTAGGATATGGAGTACCGAAGCAGCAATATCTTCTGGTTTTAAATTTGTGGCATTTTCAGGGTTTCCAGGTTGGCTATTATTGAAATAGGTATCTACCAAACCGGGGTACACCACGCTAACTTTAATACCGTCTTTTCGTACTTCTTTGCGCAAGGCGGATGAAAAGGCATCTTGCGCATATTTGCTAGAACAATACAAGGCACCGTTGGCAAAAGTGCGTTTAGCCACATCAGAAGCAATGCTTACAATGTGTCCACTCCCTTGTTTTTGCATTTGCATAACGGCTTCTTTGCTACACAAAAAAGTGCCTTTTACGTTTGTATTCATCACCTCATCCCAAAAAGTAGCAGAAGTTTCAGCCACGGGTTGAAATTGGCCAATACCTGCATTGTTCACCAAAATATCGATGCGTTTGTACTGCTGAATAAGTTGTTGGAAAACCGATTTTACGGCTTGTTCGTCGCTAATATCTAATACAAAAGCGGCAGATAAACCACCCTCCTGCGTAATTTCGGCTACCACTTTGTTTAAGTCGCTTTGATTTCTGGCTAGTAATATCACCTGAGCGCCTGCCGCAGCCAGTTGTGTGGCAATGGCTCTGCCTATACCCCGAGAGGCACCGGCAACAACAGCTATTTTAGTTTGCAAGGGCATGTTCTACATTCAATTGGCCATTGCCCGCTAGTTCGTAAGCTTTATCAAATACATTTACCGAAAGTGCTTTATCAGACTGATTGATAATTTGTACGCCCTCTTTGCTCACTTTTACATTGAGTAAAGAACCTCTAAATCCTACTTTAAAAGAGAATGATGCCCATTTACCAGGCAAAAATGGGTGAAATTGCAATTGATTATCACGCACACGCATACCACCGAAACCTTCTACTACGCTCATCCAGGTACCGGCCATGGAGGTGGTGTGGCAACCGTCTTCGGTATCGTTGTTGTAATCGTCTAAATCTAATCGAGCGGTACGCAAGTAAAATTCGTAGGCACGAGTTTCATCGCCCAATTTGGCGGCCAAAATAGCGTGCACACAAGGCGATAAAGAGCTTTCGTGCACGGTAAGTGGCTCGTAAAAATCAAAATTGCGTCGGATAGTTTCTAAATCATAGCGATGTTCTAAGAAATATAAACCTTGCAATACATCGGCTTGTTTAATGTAGCAAGAACGTAAAATACGATCCCAGCTCCATTTCTGGTTTAGCGGGCGGTCTTCTGCAGGCAAATCTTTCACTAAAATAAGTTCTTTGTCTAAGTAGCCATCTTGCTGTAAAAACACACCCAATTTTTCATCTACTGGGTAGTACATGTGGTCTATAATGTGTTTCCATTGCTCCGATTCTTCGGCTTCTTTAAAGCGAATTTTCTTCACAATAGCGACATATTTTGACCCATCGCTGGCTTTTACAGTAGCTAAGGCTTCTAGCGCATATTCCATACACCAGGTTGCAATGGTACTGGTGTACCAGTTGTTGTTTACGTTATTTTCGTATTCGTTGGGGCCGGTTACGCCAAGCATCACGTACTGCGATTTATCGGCACTCCAATTTACACGTTGTGCCCAGAAACGAGCAATGGCTACCAAAACTTCTAAACCATATTCATTCAGATATTTCGCATCGCCGGTATAGCGGATGTAATTGTAAATGGCAAAGGCAATGGCACCGTTACGATGAATCTCTTCGAAGGTAATTTCCCATTCGTTATGGCATTCTTCGCCATTCATGGTTACCATGGGATATAGGGCGGCACCGTTTTTAAAGCCTAGTTTTTTGGCGTTGTCAATGGCTTTATCAAGCTGTTTATAGCGATAAATTAATAGGTTTTTAGTCACTTGCTCATCGGCGGTGGCTAGGTAAAAAGGCACACAATAGGCCTCGGTATCCCAATAGGTAGAACCACCGTATTTTTCGCCGGTGAAACCTTTCGGACCAATATTTAAGCGGGCATCTTCGCCGGTATAGGTTTGGTTTAATTGGAAGATGTTGAAACGAATACCTTGTTGTGCCGAGGCATCGCCTTCAATTACAATATCGCTTTCTACCCATTTGGCAGCCCAAGCTTGTGCTTGTTCTTTAAGCATTAGGGCAAAGCCTTTTTGGCTAATGTGCTCTATTACTTTTTTGGTTTCGTGTACCAATAGTTCTTTATCGTGATTTTCTGACGATAAGTTTGCGGCATACTTGTAAATAACGGTTTCTTGCTTTTCTTTTACCGATAGAGTTACTTTGTTGGCCACGTATTTTTCACGTTCTACAGGTGCCGATGAGAATTCTACAGCTTTGCCATCTTGCTGAATAGCAAATTTCATTCCGGTACACACGTGAAAACCCGTTTTTTTGGTTCTTAGGTTTAAGTATGCACTACCGTGATGAGTTTCTTTGTGTACTTCATCCCAAAATTTTTCGTCGTAATTGGCGTCTTGGTTTTTCACATCACCATCTATAAATGGAGTAATAATTACTGCCGAATCGAAGTTTAGTGGAGTTATGCTGTAGCGAATTGCTCCGGCTTCATCATCTACAATGCTGCAAAAACGAGTTGCTTTTACTTTTAGTTTTTTACCGCTTTTTAATTCTGCTGTAAACGAACGCTCCAAGTAGCCTTCTTTCATGTTCAGTACACGTTTAAAATCGGTGACTTTGCAGTTGTCTAAATCGAGGGTTTCGTAATCAATTTTAATCTCAATACCAATCCAATTGGCGGCATTAAGCACTTTTGCGAAGGATTCTGGATAGCCATTTTTCCACCAACCCACACGAGTTTTATCTGGATAATATACTCCGGCCACATAATTTCCGGGGAGGGTTTCGCCTGAGTAGGTTTCTTCGAAATTGGCACGTTGACCCATACGGCCGTTGCCTAAACTGAAAATACTTTCCGAAATTTTGTTTAAGTGCGGATCGAATCCTTCTTCAATAATATTCCACTCGTCGATTTTGATATACTTCTTCATCTGCTATTCTGCAAGCTTAACGGCTTGTTATGTATTATACTGTTTGTACTAAATCTATACTTACTTCGTGCAAGCCGGCCACCACGATGTTTGCGCCGGGCAAATTTTGTGCGGTGCCAATACCTATTACTTTCATTCCACCAGCTAAGGCTGCTTGTACTCCGGCTAGGGCATCTTCAAATACTAAGCAGTTTTCTGGGGCAACCCCTAGGGCTTCGGCCCCTTTTAAAAATACTTCCGGATTGGGTTTGGAGGCTGTTACTTTATTACCATCAATTAGTACATCGAATAAGTGGGTAAGCCCTACTTTCTGCAAAATGGTTTCGGAGTTTTTACTGGCAGAGCCTAGTGCGGTTTTTAAGCCGGCTGCTCGGACTGCTTCTAAAAATTCTTTGGCACCATGCAAAATTTCGTCGGGTTGCATTTCTTGAATCATTTCTACGTACCAAGAGTTTTTTAAATCGGCCAATTGTTTTTGTTCTTCTACCGATTTAGAAACCCCTCCCCATTCTAAAATTAATTCTAAGGAACGCACTCGGCTTACGCCTTTCAGCTTTTCATTCTCTTCTTCAGTAAAATCGAAGCCGAGCTGATTGGCCAAGCGTTTCCAAGCTTTGTAATGGTAAATAGCGGTATCTACTAGTACGCCGTCTAAATCAAAAATACAAGCTGTAATGGTGGCCATATTATTTTTTTAGCTCCAATACTAAGGTTGTTTTTGCTGGTATTTTGATTTGGCTCATATCCGCTAGTACTTCATCGGTAGCCACATTCACTGCTTGTGTAAAACCGCTGGTACGTTCTGCAAAACGGGCCGTTGAAACGGCTACTTCTTTTTCTTCGCCGTTCATCAGCATCATCACGGTTTTATCGGCATTGTAGCGGAAGTACACGTATACACCATCTTGAGGCACAAATTGCATCATTTTACCGGTTTGCAGTACTTCATTGTTTTTACGGTAGGTGGCTAATTTACGTACGTAGTTAAAGGCTTCGTTTTCTTTTTCGGTACGTCCGGCAGCTGTAAATTTATTCACTTTATCTTCTGGCCAGCCGCCTTTAAAATCTAAGCGAACTTTGCCATCTGGGGTGGTGGTACCGGTCATCAATATTTCATTTCCATAATAAAATTGCGGAATACCTCGTGTGGTTAGCACCCAGGCGATACCTGATTTGTATTTCGAAAAATCTTCGTTTACTACAGAGTAAAAGCGGTTTAAATCGTGGTTATCTAAGAAAACTACGTTTTTGGTAGCGTCTTTATATTGGTAATCGTACGTTAGGGTATTGTATAAACGAACAACGCCGTCTGTCCAACCGAATTTTCCGTTAAGGGCTTCATTTATGCCCCACAAGGCTTGAAAATCGGTTACCCCATCAAGGCCGCTATCAAATCCTTGGTTAACTACATTACCTTCAGTAAAATAGGTTTGGCTCGGTACTCCTTGCACCCAAGTTTCGCCAAAAGAGTTTAGGTTTGGATATTCGGCTTTAATGGCTTTTGCCCACTCGACCATGTAATCTAAATCGTTGTAAGCGTAGGTATCTAATCGGAAGGCATCTACTCCGGCGTATTCTACCCACCAAATGTGACTTTGGGTAATGTAGTTGCGCACGTATGGGTTTTGTTGATTGGGATCGGGCATGTGGAAATCGAACCAGCCTTTTACCATTTGTTTTTTATCTGCTGCCGAAGCATAGGGGTCGAAATGGGTTTGTTCGCGGTAGGTGGTTCGGGTAAAGGTGGGCCATTGATTTAACCAATCTTTCGAAGGCAAATCCAAAACCGTCCAATGTCTGCTACCTACGTGGTTATGTACCAGATCTTTCACCATTTTCATACCTCGTTTGTGCATTTCGTCGATGAGTTTTTTATACAATTCGTTGGTACCGTAACGGGGATCTATGCGGTAATTTTCGGTATTAGCATAGCCATGATACGAAGTTTTGGGTTGATCGTTGGTTAGCAACGGGTTAATCCACAGGGCGGTTACGCCGAGGTCTTGCAAATAATCTAAGTTATTGATGATGCCTTGAATATCGCCGCCATGACGGTGGTACATAGAATCTCTATTCAGTGTAGTTTCGGTCATGCCTTGTACGATATCGTTTGTTTTATCGCCATTGGCAAAACGATCGGGCATAATGAGGTATACCAAATCTTTGGTAGTTACGCCTTGTGCTTTTACTTGCTTCACATTACGGGCTTTTAACTCGTAATTGGAAACAATAGCCTTGGCTCCTTTTTTCTCGAACCGGATGGGGAAAATTCCTTGCTGGGTGCTTGCAGAAATTTCTACATCGAGGAAGAGGTAATTGGGATTTTCTACTTTATTTGTTTTTAGAAGGGTTACTCCAGGGTAGTTAATACTTACGTTGCGGTTGGCTATTTGGTTACCGTGTACAATTAATTGGAGCTTGGTGTTTTTCATGCCTACCCACCAATTGGCAGGTTCTATACGCTCTAAAGCAGGTAATTGGGCAAATGCCGAACTTGTTAGAAGCAGTAACAGGTAGATTAAGTTGGTTTTTGTAATTTTCATGTGTGTATAATTGAGCCTCTAATTTAAGTTTAAAATGTGATTTTGGAAAGGCTCTGTGGAATTTATTAGTTTAGGTTGATTAACTGTGTATATCTCTCTATATTGCCTCTGTATAGTCCATAAATTATTTGCTCAATTGAGGGTATATACTTAGTTGTAGTAGATTAAATATATTTATACTATGAAAGAAAAATTGATAACGTTACTAGTCGTTATTTGTTTAACAACAATATTTAGTCGGGAAATAAAGAGTCAAAATCTGTCTCAACAAAATTCCTTTATAAATCCAATTATTCCTGGCGGATATCCTGACCCGTCAATTTGTAAAGTTGGTGATACATTTTATGTAGTAAATTCTTCTTTCGAATATTTTCCGGGTTTGCCAATTCATAAAAGTAAAGACCTTATAAATTGGGAATTAATTGGTTACGGACTTCATAGAGCTGAACAATGCGCTGATGAAGTGAATCTAGTTGATGTACAATCTGATGGCGGTATTCACGCACCAACGATAAGATACAATAAGGGTACGTTTTACATTATAACTACAAACGTCTATTATAATGAGGAGAAAAAAACTACTGATTTTGTAAACTTCATTCTAACGGCTAAGAACCCAGAAGGTCCTTGGTCAGAACCTCATGTATTGGAAGGTGCTCCTGGAATAGACCCAGACATATTTTTTGATAACGATGGTAAAGTATGGTATGTAGGAACGCACTCACCCGAAAATCCAAACTTTGAGGGAGAAGGAGAAATTTGGTTACAACAAATTGATGCTGAAAACTGGAAATTAATTGGAGAAAGACATTATTTATGGAGAGGAGCCTGTGGGGGAGTATGGGTAGAGGGCCCTCACCTGTATAAAAGAGATAATCGTTACTATTTGATGGTAGCTGAAGGGGGCACAAGTTTTAACCATGCTGTAATGATCGCTGTAAGCGACTCAATAAAAGGCCCATATATACCAAACGATAGAAACCCTATCTTGTCAACTAGACAACTTTCATACGATAATTGGGTTCATAGCACAGGTCATGCCGATTTAATAGAACTTAATGACGGACGATGGTATATGATTGCCTTAGGAATTAGAGGGGAGGAAGATAGAGGTTCTAATATGGGACGCGAAACACATCTAATTCCAATGCAATGGGAAAGAGAGCCCTTTTGGTGGAAAGAAAAAAAATACGAATGGCCTGTTGTTGCACCACAAACCGGGAAAGTAGAACGTTCCAATCCTGTTCCTTTTAAAGGTACTACACAAAAAAGAAATTTATCCTTTATTGACAATTTTGAAAGCAGTAATTTAAAACTTGATTGGAACTTTAGAAGGGTTCCTTTACCAAATACTTTCTCTTTAAGTGCTAGAAAAGACCATTTAAGATTGTATACGAATCCAAATACTATCCAGGAACGTGGTAGAGCAAGCTTAATTGGTTTTAGGCAAACTGAAACTGATTTTGAGTTTCAAGCAAAAATGAGTTTCAAGCCTAAGTCCAATAATTCCGAAGCAGGTATAAGTCTCTTTCAAAAAGACGATAACTATTTTACGCTTACTGTAATTAAAGAAGATAAGGAATTCAAGCTTCAATTAAAACTAGCTGAGCCAAATGCTGAACCTATTATCCTGAAAAAACAAGCGATTCCTAACTACACTGGAGAAATAACATTTAATGTTAAATCAGAAAACTACGGATATTCATTTTACTACTCTTTAGATGGAACTGAGTTCAACCTCTTTGAGAAAACTAAATCTAATCATATTTTGAGTAAAAAATACACAGGAGCTTATTTAGGAATTTATACTACGAGTAGTGGAATAAACTCAAGAGATTATGTTGATTTTGATTGGGTGAGATACAAGGGATTTGAAAAAATACAAAAATAACATACCAAAACATTGTATAAACGTCATGCGGGCTAAAATGCTAAATTTAAGGGATATGCTCAAAGGAGTTTTGCTGAGGTTATCACTAGTTAGCAGAAATGCGCTATCAAATTCCTAATCAAAAACTATTTAAATCTAAAATATAGCAATGAGACTATTCCTTCTAACCTATATATTCATGAGCTTCTTTTGTTTTGCTACCGCTCAATCTCTTCCGGAAAGCCTTTATCCACCTGATACCTTATCTATTAGCCATCACTCCGCATGGACAAAAACTCATTACCATGAAAAAATAAAGGAGTTTAAAAAAAATCCTTTAACCATGGGGGATATCGTTTTCTTGGGCAACAGCATTACTGAGCAGGGCAGTGACTGGGGTAAACGCTTAGGCTGGAGTAGTAATGTAAAAAATCGGGGCATTTCAGGAGATGTAAGTGAGGGAGTTTTAAAGAGACTCGATGAGATAACCTATGTGAAGCCAAAAGCCATTTTTTTACTTATTGGGATAAATGATATCTTCAACGACTCTACTACGCCAGAGTATGTTGCCGGAAATATAATTGCTATTGCTAAAAACATTCGTAGAGCGTCACCAAACACCAAATTGTTTGTACAAACCGTATTGCCCAGTGCAACCCGTGCTATAAAAGAAAAAATTCAGCAAACTAATTCGCTTCTGAAAGAAAAAGCAGGGCAAAAAATCTACATCCTGCTTAATATTCACCCCTTATTTACGGATGGAGAGGGCCTTATGAAAAAAGATTACACCACCGATGGCACACACTTAAATGAAAATGGATATGCAGTTTGGGTAAATTATTTAAAGAAAAAATTGCCAAATTTTGATCATTAAAATTGGTTTTTAATAGATTTAAATGACGTCAACGAGCCAAAACTCTTAATCGGCGGAAGTTAACAAGGAAACTGAATTTGGACTGCAATACTCTATACTAAAAAGTACCACCAAACTAAAAAATAAACATGATTTAAAACCTCATTATACCCTACTCGATTGAGATGCGTATAGAAAGGCTACCATTCAAAAAATTAGACTTTACTGACGCCTAAATGAAATTAGCCCCTATCTTTATAAAAAAAACATCAGCATGAAAAAAATCATCATCATATGTATCGGCCTCATCAGCATGGCCGGCATAGCCAAGTCACAAACACTTCGCTTACCAGCAGCTAGTACTGCGCAATCTGTTCAACAAGATTTTGGATTGAGCAGCATCAAGCTTACCTACTCTAGGCCAAATGTGAAAGGCCGCAAAATTTTCGGAACGCTCATTCCTTTTGGGCAGGTATGGCGCACAGGTGCAAACGCTCCGAGCAAGCTTACTTTTGGCGATGATGTGATGCTGGAAGGAAAATTGGTTCCTGCGGGAGAATATGCCTTGTACAGCATTCCTGACAAAGATGAATGGACCATTATTTTAAGCAAGAATACCAAACTTTGGGGAGCCATGGGTTACCAAGAAACGGATGATTTGTTGAGAGTAACGGTAAAACCTGTAGCCTTAAATAAGCCTGTAGAGAGCTTTAGCATTGGCTTTGAACGAGTGATGGCCAACAGCTGCGAACTGCAGTTAATGTGGGACAAAACCTTGGTGCCGGTTAAAATTACTACCGATGTGGATGCTAAAATAATGGCTGGTATTGATGCAGCCATGCAAGGTACCTCTAAACCTTTTTATCAAGCTGCTACCTATTATTTTGATACCAACAAAGACCTCAACAAAGCGTATGAATGGATACAGGAAGCTACTTTGGCTAATCCGAAAGCGTATTGGATGGAACATTTGAAGGCTAAAATTGAACTGAAAATGGGTTTAAAAGCAGAAGCTATAGAATCTGCAAAGCGTTCTAGTACGTTAGCCGAAGCAGAGAAAAATCAGGATTACGTGGTGTTGAACCAACAATTAATTACTGAAGCGCAAAAAAAATAGTACGATACGCATTATTCCTGAAACTGCTGCCCGAAGTTCACCAAAAACAATTCGGTGGTGCTACGGGTAATGGCGGTATAAAGCCAGCGTAAAAACTCGGTGTTAACGAGTTCTTCAGTGAGGTAGCCTTGGTCTATAAACACCGCATTCCACTGCCCACCTTGGGCTTTATGGCAGGTTACGGCATAGGCAAATTTTATTTGCAGGGCATTAAAATAGGGGTCTTCTTTTATGGCTTTTAGGCGCTGGGCTTTGCTAGCAATGTGCGCATAATCTGCCGATACAGCTTCGTAAAGGCGTTTATTATCGTTGTAGGAAAGATTTGGCGTTTCGGTGTAAAGCGTATCTAGCATCACTTTGCAATTAAGCGGCTCTTCATCCGGATAATCCAAAAACTCCAACACCACATCGGCAAAGCGGAAGCCAAATTGCTCGGAAATAGATTTTACTTTCCGAATCTTAGCAATATCGCCATTGGCTATAAAATTGCCTTTTTTCTCTTCGTCGGCCAACCAAAAATAGTTGTTGCGCACCACCATGATGTAATCGCCACCGCTGAGTTCTTCTTCTCGATACAAAATACGGTTGCGAATATTTTGGTTGTAATTATTGGCGCCCTTATTGGATCGGCAAATCACCAGGGTATTTTCTATACCAAACTTATCGTAAGCATAGGATAAGCCTTCAATGAGGCGTTCGCCGGTCATGTGAAATAAATCGGCATAGCCTTTGGCCGAAAGTACGGGTACTTGGTCCTTTTCTTGCCTGATGTATTCACGCAATTGGGTGGCATGGTACAAAATACCCGAACTTTTTTCTTGGCGCACCACATCGGTGAGCTCGGTTTGATAGACCGATAAGTCGTATTTATCTTTTAAATAGTTAGCGTCTAGTGCAGGACTTTCGGTAGAGCCCACGGGCGGCAGCTGAGCGGTATCGCCCACTAAAATGAGTTTGCAGGGATGGGTATCGTACACAAAGCGGATTAAATCTTCCAATAATCCGGAGCGGCTGTAATCGGTGGAGTCATCGGAAATCATGGAGGCCTCATCGACCACAAAAATGGTATTGGCTAAGGTATTTTGCCCTAAGCTAAACTGCATATCGTGGCTTATAGCCGATTTTTTACGGTAAATGCGCCTGTGAATGGTGCTTGCTTTTTTAGAAGAATAGCTGCTCATTACTTTGGCGGCCCTACCCGTGGGCGCCAACAACACCGATTTAAAATTAAATTTGGGCAATACGTTCACCAAGGCACTAATGAGCGTGGTTTTACCCGTACCAGCATAGCCTTTAAGCACCAAACAGGCTTTTTCTTCGGGTGCATGAATAAATCGCTCCAACAAAACAAAGGCTTCTTCCTGCTGTGTGGTAGGAATATTGCCCAATTCTTGGTGCATTAGGGTGAGAAAGCTACTCATGTTTCAAAAATGCGCAATTGCTTTGATGTTCTCATGCTAAAAAAAATTTACATTTGTTGAAGATGATGCAAACCACCAAAATACAAGATCCTTCTTTTCAAACACAACACTCGGGTAAATGCGATTTGTTGCTAGAGCTTTTGCCCAATACGCTCCACTATGCCGTATTGGATATTGGCCAAGATCAATTAAAAATTGTTGGCGAAGCAGCCAATTTTGCCGCCTTTGCCAAAGAAGATGTGTTGGCTAGTTTCTACTACCGCAAAGTAAAAGTGGCGGTGCATACCAGCAAATTCACCTACATTCCCGAAGACTTATTTGAAACAGCACATTTAGCGTCTTATGGCAAGTTTATTCAGGCCAACGAAGATGAGGATATATTGACACAAGTAATTAAGGCGGCCAAATGCGTGGTGGTTTTTGCGGTAGAAAAAACGGTGTTGACTGCGGTACACCAAGGCGTACATCAGCCACATTTTTACCATGCCTCTAGTCCGCTTATTGAGGCGGCCTGCAAATTCAATAAAAAAGAAGAAGGCGGATCTATTGCCTTAAATTTTAGCGCCGATAGTTTTGATGCTACTTATTTAAAGGAAGATAAATTTCAATTTCACAACAGTTTTCCGGCCCGTACGCCCGATGAGTTTAACTACTTTTTATTGCAGTTGTTAGACACCTTAAAGCTAGATATGAAACAAACGGAATGGATCCTCTCTGGCGAAGCACAAATGGATTGGCTAGAACGCTTAAGCAAATACAGCAACACGCAGAAAAAAGCAGATAAAACAGCTTTTATTCGAGTTTCAGAAACTTTTTCTAGCTTGGCACCTGAGCAATATTACTTGCTAACAGCCTTAAGCCTATGCGAATAATTGGCGGCAAACTAAAAGGCTTGCGCTTGCAAGCTCCACAAAACTTACCGGTACGCCCCACAACCGATATGGCCAAAGAGGCCTTATTTAATATTTTACACAACCAATTCGATTTTGATGCCATTCGGGTACTCGATTTGTTTTCGGGCACCGGCAATATCAGTTTAGAATTTGCTTCGCGGATGGTACCCGAAGTACTTTCGGTAGATCGCGACCGCAATTGTGTGCACTTTTTAAAAACTACGGCACAAAAGCATCAGCTGGAGCAGATTAAAACTTACCAAGCCGATGTGTTTAAGTTTTTAGCATTAGAAACCGAACCATTCGACCTCATCTTTGCCGATCCGCCCTACGATTTGCCTCAAATAAACCTCATTGCCGAAAGAGTATTTGAACGTAACTTGGTAAAAGCTGGCGGCTATTTAATTGTAGAACATCCGAGTATGAAAAAGCTCAGTCATCCGTTTTTTATAGAACAACGGGTATACGGTTCTTCTTCCTTCAGTTTTTTTGCGCCACCAACCGTTTTAAAATCCGATAAATAAACCTCAATTTAGTACTATGAAAATCGCACTTTTTCCAGGCTCTTTTGACCCGGTTACCAAAGCACACGTTGATATCCTCAAGCGTTCTATTTCGTTATTCGACAAGGTGGTTATTGGTATTGGCATAAATAGCACCAAGCAGGCTTTATTGTCCATTGAAGCTCGTAAAAAAATGCTAGAAGCAGTTTTTGCCGACGAACCCAAGGTGGAAATTCAAACCTATAGTGGCTTAACCGTTGATTTTTGCAAGCAACTAGGGGCTAACTACATGATTCGAGGCATTCGTACCGTATCTGATTTTGAATACGAAAAAGCCATTGCGCAAATGAACCATGCCTTGGTACCCGAAATTGAAAGCATTTTTATTGTGAGTAAACCGGGCTATTCATCCATCAGCTCTACCATTGTGCGTGATATTTTACGCAACAAAGGCGATATCAGCCAATTTGTACCCAAAGAAGTATTGGAGTTTATTTAAACTGCTCGTTTACCAAGTCTAAAATAAGCGGATAGCTATTCGCTTTTACCTCGGCTAACTGGTTTTTCAAGAGCCAACAAGCATCCGTAATATCTTCTTCCGCCTGCGGAATTAAGTCGGGCTTTCCGCTAACGGCCATGGCATACCAATAGGTTTTTTTAAACACCACCTTTTTCTTTAAACTATACAGGTGATAGGTTTCGGCAAGCAATTCGTTCACCGCTGTTACTACCACCCCACACTCCTCTTCCACTTCCCTCTGGGCGGCTTCTATAGGGCTTTCACCAGCATCTATTTTGCCCTTTGGTAAATCCCATTTATCTCTTCGATAGATAAACAAACAAGCACCTTCATTGTTGTATACCAAGCCTCCAGCGGCTTCAATGTATTTAAAATGCTGCCTAGCTTTTTTTAAGAAAATTGCGGGATTAGCTACCACCAACACATAGCTCTGCGGAAGGCTTCCCGAGCATTTTTCTTGAAAAAAATTAGGTAAGCTAAAGCCCTTTTCTTCAAGTACTTGATAATTAAGCAGACCTTCGGGCAGCTCTTCGGCAACAATCAGTTTTACTTCGTTGAGATAAATTCTATACATTTGTGCTATGGTAAACCAGTTAGAAATAGAGCAGAAAATTGCAGAATCCCTTTTACAAATAAAAGCAATAAAATTACAACCTAGTAATCCGTTTACCTGGGCCTCTGGTTGGAAATCTCCCATTTACTGCGATAACCGCATTACCTTATCGCATCCCGGCATCAGAACCTATATTCGTCAGAAATTAACGGTCCTTATTCAAGATCAATTTGGCACGGTAGATTGTATTGCCGGTGTAGCCACTGCCGGAATTCCGCAAGGAGTTTTGGTTGCGCAAGAATTAGGGTTACCTTTTATTTATGTACGAGCTAAAGCAAAAGAGCACGGTACCGGTAGCTTAATTGAAGGAGAAGTAGTAAAAGGGCAACGGGTAGTGGTTATTGAAGATTTAATTTCTACCGGAAAAAGTAGCTTACAAGCCGTGCATGCTCTACGAGATGCTGGCTGCGTAGTGGCTGGGCTTGCCGCCATTTTTACCTATGGTTTTGAAAAAGCCGATGAAAGCTTTAAAGAAGCCAAATGCCCTTACTTTACCTTATCCAATTACTCGGCGCTTATTAGCTATGCCGCCGAACACCAAATGATAAAGCCCGAAGACCTGAAACTATTGGAAGATTGGCGCATAAAACCCGAAACCTGGGGGAAATAAATTAATAAGCATGAATACGAGCATCACCAGCACTGTTACACTAAACAAACCCATTGCAGAAGTCTATACATTTTTGGCCGATTTAAACAATCACCAACAATTAATGCCCGAGAATATTTACAATTGGTCTTCCACTTCCGATGAAGCTGCCTTTACCATTCAAAACATGGCAAAATTGGCTATCAAAGTGACTAGCCGCATTCCCAATGAAGAAATTGTGGCTATCCCATCCGCCGAGGCCCCTTTTGATTTAGAGTTGAAATGGGAACTAAAAGATTTGGAGAACGGTACAACCGAAGCTACCCACACCATTTCGGCAGAATTAAACATGATGTTGAAAATGTTGGCCAGCGGCCCATTACAACAACTAGCCGATCATCAAACAGCCAAGCTAAAAGCACTATTTTCTTAGGTCTAAGTTCGTTAAAAAGAGTCATTCAGAAATGAATTATCAAAAACCATTTTAGCAGTTAAGGTTGATAAAGAAAGTAGCACAAAATTGGATCTTAAAAACAATCAATTTGTGTTTACCAACGTTAAATAATTTATATTGAAGCGAATTAACCTACAAAAGATGAACAAATTAACTACCTATTGCCTAGCCCTACTGTTGGCTAGCCTTGGCATGGCTTGTCAACAAAAAAATAAAACTACCATCAAAACTTCTGATGCTTATTTGGTGAAAGATTTTGAACAAGACCCTGATTTTCCGGCAGGCATGGAAGAACTGCAAATGCCTTCGGGTGGTGTAAAAATTTATGGTTTAGAGTATTTGGCAAACGGCCCTGGGCCTCACCCCACTTTGGTGTTTTTACATGGCAATCCCGGCAACGAGCGTAATTTAGATATTGCCCAAAACCTGCGAAAAACCGGAGGCTACAACGTGGTATATTTCGATTTTAGAGGAAGTTGGGGTAGCAAAGGTGATTTTACGTTTGAAAATAACATTGCCGATACCAAAGCGGTAATTGATTACTTAACCGCCGAAGAAAACGCGGAACGTTTACGCATAGATACTTCAAAAATTGCGCTTTTTGGGCACAATACGGGTGGCGCCATTGCCCTTATTGCAGGTATAAATGATCCGAGAATAAAAGGAGTTGCAACCTTATCACTTTTCAATCCCCATCGAATCATCAATAGCCCATCGGGCACTGCCAACCTGAGTAGTATGAAAGAATACCTTTCTACCTTGGATATGCTCAATATTAACCCCGACTATTTTTTGAAAGAAATGCTAGCCAATGTAGAACGCTATAATCTAGAAGAAATCATAAAAAGTAGTACCAAACCCATTCTAGTGGTCGATGAACACGAATCGAACAATTACTTGATTCCCCTGGAAAAAGGTGAAAAATTAGAATATGAAATTTGGGATACGGATATTACCTTTAGCAACAAAAGAACCGCCCTTACTCGAAGATTAAAAGATTGGCTCGACACTAGAATTACAGACCCCACACCCATTGAACCTAAAAAGAGAAAATAAAAGCATGCGTTTTACCTTTTTAATTTTTACCGCTATTGCTTTTTTAGCCTGCAATAACACTTCTATTAAACAAAGCGAACACCAACCCGCCACAAAAAAACCCACTGCCACCGCTCCAGAAATATTAGCCAAAAAGCAAGTGCCTATTTTGTGCTATCACCAAATCAGGGCTTGGAGAGCCGCCGATTCCGAAAGCACCAAAGATTATGTGGTGGCTCCTGAAACCTTTAAAGAACATATCAAAATGCTAGCAGATAGCGGTTACCATACTATTTTGCCCGATGAATTGCTTGCCTATTTAAGCACTGGAGCAAAATTACCAGCAAAACCCATCATGCTTACTTTTGATGACACCGATGTGGAACAATTCACCTTAGCCGCACCCGAATTAAAAAAATATGACTTTAAAGGCGTTTTTTTTATCATGACCGTTTCTATTGGCCGACCTCGATATATGAGTAGCGACCAAATAAAATCCTTAAGCGATGCTGGGCATGTGATTGCTTCGCACACTTGGGATCATCAGAATTTTAAAAAATACACCGCCGAAGATTGGATAGCACAAGTGGATAAACCTACTAAGCGCTTAGAAGAAATTACCGGTAAAAAAATTACCTATTTTGCCTACCCATTTGGCTTGTGGAATGCCGATGGAATCCCAGAACTTAAAAAAAGACGGTTTAAAGCCGCTTTTCAATTATCCGCCAAACGTGATGAAAAAGAGCCGCTCTATACCATTCGCAGAAATATTGCTAGCGGCAAGTGGAATGCAAAAACCTTGCACCGTATCATGATAAACAATTTTTAAGTCAGCTAGTTTTACGAAACGTGTATTATAAGCGAATAAAATGCGTAATTTTGCGGCTTATTTAGGCATAATATGATTACAGTATCTAACCTTTCCTTGCGCTACGGCAAACGCACACTTTTTGAAGATGTAAACCTCAAATTTACGCCAGGCAATTGCTATGGAATAATTGGCGCCAATGGTGCCGGAAAATCAACCTTCTTAAAAATTCTATCGGGCGAAATTGATCCTAGCAGCGGTTCGGTAAGTTTTACTCCTGGCGAACGCATGGCGGTATTGAAACAAAATCACTACGAGTTTGATGAATTCACGGTGATTGAAACCGTGATGATGGGGCATAAAGAAATGTATGCCGTAATGAAAGAAAAAGATGCCTTATACACCAAGGAAGATTTTACCGATAAGGATGGCGAACGAGCTGGCGAATTAGAAACCTTATTTGCGGAAATGGATGGCTGGAATGCCGAAAGCAATGCCGCTACCCTACTCAGTAACCTTGGCATTGGCGAAGATTTACACTATAAACTTTTAAATGAATTAGACGGTACACAAAAAGTACGTGTATTATTAGCCCAAGCCTTATTTGGCAAACCCGATATTTTATTACTAGATGAGCCAACCAACGATTTGGACATTCAGACCATTGCTTGGTTAGAAGATTTTTTAGCCGGATACGAAGCTATTGTATTGGTAGTATCGCACGATAGACACTTTTTAGACACCGTTTGTACCCACGTGGCCGATATCGATTTTGGTAAACTTAATATCTATACCGGTAACTATAGTTTCTGGTACGAATCGAGTCAATTGGCCACCCGTCAGCGTTCAGACCAGAACAAGAAGATGGAAGATAAGGTGAAAGAATTGCAAGAATTCATCCGCCGCTTTAGCGCTAACGCCTCTAAATCTAAACAAGCAACTAGCCGTAAAAAAGCATTAGACAAGATTAATATCGAAGAAATTCAGCCTTCGAACCGTAAATACCCAGCTATTTTATTCAATAACCACCAAGGCCGTGAAGCCGGCGATCAAATTCTACAGGTAGAAAAATTAAGCAAAAGTCTCAATGGCGAACTGCTATTTTCGGATGTAAGTTTTATGGTAAATAAAGGCGATAAAATTGCGGTGCTTTCTGAAAACAGCTTAGCCACCAACGCATTCTACCAAATTTTAACCGGTCGCGATACCGATTTTAGTGGCGATTTTAAATGGGGAGTAACCATTAACGTAGGTGAAATTCCAAACGATAATTCGGACTATTTTGCAGGTAAAGACGAAAACCTAATTGATTGGTTGCGTGAATACTCAGAAGGAGAAAAAGACGAGCAGTTTATCCGTAGTTTTTTAGGCCGGATGCTATTCTCGGGCGAAGAAGTATTGAAAAAATGCTCGGTACTATCTGGAGGTGAAAAAATGCGTTGTATGTTTTCTCGTATGATGTTGCAACAAGCCAATCTGTTGTTGTTTGATGAACCAACAAACCACTTAGATTTGGAATCTATTACCGCATTAAACAACGGTATGGACGATTTTAAAGGCACCATTCTGTTCACTTCACGAGATCATGAGTTAACACAAACCGTGGCCAATAGAATTATTGAAATCACACCAAAAGGCATTATTGATAAACTTATGCCTTACGATGAATACATTGCCAGCGATGTTATTAAAGAACAACGCAAAGCGATGTACAAATAAAAAAAGCCCCGAGAAACCTCGGGGCTTTTTTGTTAAACGAAGACATCCTTCTTAGTGACCTGCTTGGCCATCAATGCCATGCGCATGACCGTGTGCCAACTCATCGGCAGTAGCTTCTCTTACGGAAATTATAGCGCCTGTAAAATGTAAGTCTTTACCCGCCATCGGATGATTTAAATCAACCGTAACTAGAGTTTCGCTAATAGCGGTAACTAGAGCTCTAAATTGGTGACCTTGGTTATCTTGTAAAGGCAAAATAGCACCTACTGCTGGTTTTTCCATATCGCCAAACATATCTAATGGCAATTCTGTAATAGCCGAAGGATCTTTTTCGCCATAGCCGTCGGCAGCAGAAAGTTCGAAACCATAAGTGGCTCCGGCTGCTAATCCGTTTAAATATTCTTCAAATTTGGGAAGCATCATACCCAATCCATATAAAAATACAAGTGGGTTTTCTTCTGTAGCTTTTTCTACAAATACTTTTTCGCCGTTTTCGGTGGTGTGCAATTCGTAGGTAAGGGCAACTACGCTGTTTGGTTTAATCGTCATTTTTAAAAAATTGGGAGACCAACGGGTCTCGGTGGTTAATGAATGTATGTTAAGGCTTCGGCAACCGCCGTTACCGGAAGTTGACAGGTGTTGTTGTGGCAAACAAAAATTCTGGTTTGCGTGCCCCACTTATCCTGCAACAAAGGTAAACTTCCTTTGCTTCCGCCCAATAAAATTTTATTAGGAATGTGAAATTTGTCAATTTCTTGACGCTTCTGCAAACTCTCAGGGCCAGTTATGGCTAGTTCATACACACCAAAAACTTCATTTAAAAGCAAAGAAGCCCAATTAGAATAGGCGGAGCCGTAATTTTTTATCTGTGGATGCACATTGCGTAACAACTGCTCCGAAAGCTCTACGTAAACCTTGTTCTGATAGAGCTTACCAAGTTTTGCCAAATTATAAGCCATTACTGAGTTGGCGCTCGGAATCACATTGTCCATAATTTCGTGTTTACGGGCAATTAGGGTTTCACCACTATCGGAAGTGTAGAAAAACATGCCACTGGCTTCATCGTAAAAGTGAGCTACCACATAGTCGGTTAATTCTTTGGCTTGGTTTAACCAGTGCTCATCAAAAGTAGTTTCGTATAAGGCAATGAGCCCTTCTATCAGTAAGGCATAATCATCTAAAAAGGCGGTAATAGTAGCTTTATTTGCTTTAAAGTTTCGGTATAAAGAACCATCGATAGCCCGCATATTTTTTAGCAAAAAATGAGCATTCTTAAGGGCCATTTGTAAAAATCGATCTTCATCAAATACCCGATAGGCGTCAGTTAAGGCCTTTAAAGTTAAGCCATTCCAGGCGGTTAAAATTTTATCATCCAATCCCGGTCGAATGCGTTTTTCGCGGTACTGAAATACTTTTTTCTTGGCTATTTCTAAGCGTAAATAAAGCTCTTCTACGCTCAGATTAAATGCCTTGGCTAATTTTACATCCGATTCTTTTCGGCACAGAATATTTGTATGTTCTTCATCCCAATTGCCTAGATCTGTGAGGTTATAATAGGTGCAAAACACGGCCGATTCATCGCCCAATAATTTATCAATTTCTGCTTTAGCAAAGGTATAAAACTTTCCCTCAATGCCTTCACTATCGGCATCTAAAGCTGCATAAAAGCCACCCGAAGAATCACTCATTTCTCTACCTAACCAATCAATGGTTTCGTACACCACATTACGATAGAGCGGCAAGGGTTCTTGCTGATAGGCTTCGGCATATAAACTCACCAATTGGGCATTGTCATACAGCATCTTCTCGAAGTGCGGCACATGCCATTTAGCATCTACCGAGTAGCGGGCAAAGCCTCCTCCTAATTGATCGTAAATACCACCAAAAGCCATTTTTTGCAAGGTAAAATGTGTAATGGCATCTGCTTGTTCGTTGCCCATTAGTTTCGCATACCGAAGCATAAAGGTCCAATTACTTGGTAAGGGAAATTTGGGTGATCGGGTATAGCCTCCTTCGGTCCAATCAAATTGACTGGCCCAAGGTTCGTAAATTTCGTTAAGATCTTCTTGAGTATAGGTTTTTTGCTCCGATAAAAAGGTTATTTTTTCACTTTTGCGGATGCCTTCGGTGAGCTTATTGGCATAATTTTCGGCTTCTTTGGGCTTTTCAGTCCAAAAGGATGCCAAATTTAGTAAGAGCTTTTTCCAATCTTCTTTTTTAAAATAGGTACCTCCGTAAATGGGACGTTGATCGGGCAAACAGATACAATTTAAAGGCCAACCACCAGATCCAGTCATTAATTGTACGGCTAACATGTAAACTTGGTCTATATCTGGCCGCTCCTCTCGGTCAATTTTAATACACAAAAAATGTTCGTTCATGATGTCGGCCACGGCCTCATCTTCAAAACTTTCGTGCTCCATTACATGGCACCAATGACAGGCAGAATAGCCTATGCTCACTAAAATGAGTTTATTTTCTGCCTTCGCTTTATCCAAAGCCTCGGCCCCCCAGGGGTACCAATCAACCGGATTATGCGCATGCTGCAGTAAATACGGCGACGTTTCGTGAATAAGCGAATTGGGCATACTTATTTACTCAGTTCAGCAAAATATTTATGAAACAAGGGAATGGTTTCAATGCCTTTGTAGTAATTCGCTAAATCGTATTTTTCGTTTGGCGAATGTAGGTTATCGCTATCTAAACCAAAACCCATAAGTACAGTTTTAATGCCCAATTCTTTTTCAAATAATGCTACAATGGGAATACTGCCACCACCACGGGTAGGAATTGGATCCTTACTGAATGATTCGCTAATGGCTTTTTGTGCGGCACGGTACGCCACGCTATCGGTTGGGGTTACCACAGGTTCGCCACCGTGGTGCGCACTTACTTTAACCTTCACATAAGTAGGTGCAATTTTTTGGAAATGCTCGGTAAATAATTGTGTTATTTTATCAGATTGTTGGTTAGGTACCAAACGCATAGAAATTTTTGCGGAAGCTTTAGATGGCAAAACGGTTTTGGCACCTTCGCCGGTATATCCACCCCAAATACCATTTACTTCTAGGGTTGGTCGGGTACCGGTACGTTCTAAGGTAGTGTAGCCTTTTTCACCCCAAACATCGTTTACACCAAGGTCTTTTTTATACGTTTCTAAATCAAATGGAGCCATATTTAAGGCTGTTCTATCGGCTTCACTTAAGGGCAAAACATCGTCGTAAAAGCCAGGTATGGTGATGTGATTGTGTTCATCATGTAAAGAGGCAATGAGTTGGCACAAAATAGTAGCCGGGTTGGCTACGGCACCGCCGTATACCCCAGAATGTAAATCGCGGTTAGGGCCTACTACCTCCACTTCTAAATAAGATAAACCTCTCAATCCTGTTTCCAATGATGGGTTCTCCATGCTCAACATCGAGGTATCAGAAATGAGCACTACATCCGATTTTAATTTCTGTTTATTGGCTTGTACAAATAGACCTAAATTATTAGAACCTACCTCTTCTTCGCCCTCTATCATGAACTTAATATTGCAGGGAAGGGTATCCGTTTGCATCATCAGTTCAAATGCTTTTACATGCATGTAAAATTGTCCTTTATCGTCACAAGCACCACGTGCATAAATTTTCTCATCACGAATGGTGGGTTCAAATGGTGGTGTATGCCACAATTCCAAGGGATCGGCAGGTTGTACATCGTAATGGCCATAAACCAATACGGTAGGTTTAGCAGGATCTATTATTTTTTCGCCATACACAATCGGGTAACCCGCAGTAGGGCAAACTTCTACCTTATCGGCACCGGCATCTGTAAGCTTTCGGGCTACAAAATCGGCGGTTTTTAATACTTCTGTTTTATACGCAGGGTCTGCACTCACCGATGGGAAACGCAATAATTCGAATAATTCGTCTAAAAAGCGTTGTTTATTCTGGGCAACATAGTTTTTTATAGTTTCCATAGCCTGTTTTGTTTGGTACAAATATATTAAATACCACCGAAGGATTTAGCTGGCTAAACGGGCTTTTAGAAATAAAAAAACGAGGGTAAAAATTACCCTCGTTTTCGCATCAATGAAATAGGTAGAGGCATTAATCACCCATACCCAAATCACGCTTGTCACCTCCATTGGTTAATGTGGAGTTGTTCGATTTTGTGGGTTGCACACTGTTGTCTTTTTTGCAGGAAACCATTCCAATGAATCCTAAAACTAGTAGAGAAAATAAGATTTTTTTCATGAGAATTTAATTTTAAAGTAAATTTTTAATTTTTAGTTATATTATTATCAAATATATAGAATAATAACTATATATAGTTAATTTTATTACCTAATAATTATAATGATTTGATTTTGAGCTTAATAATTTTTTGTAAAAAGAATTAAATTATTTTTTAATGAAAATATATGAGAGATATTTCTTATAATTGTTGTAAATAGATAATTAATTTATTCATTGAATAATTATTTTTCCAAAATGATTCAAAAAATTAAATCCGCAGTACAGATAGCAGCTATCTTTTGCGCAATATGGGGTGTTGGACTACCTCATGCCCATGCCATTCAAATCACTACCAATCCTGCAGATAGCAGCGTGGTAGATACGCTGAACAAACGTGCCTTTACTAATAGGCTAAAGAATTCGGAACTGAGTCTCGAAGGGGCAAAAAAAGCATTGGCCATGGCAAAACAACTACATTATACCAAAGGAGAAGCCGAAGCCTACCGCATGATGGGTTTAGCAACCTATTATTTGTTTGAAACAGAAAAAAGCATCAGCTACTACTTAAAGTCACTACAGCTTTTTGTAGCAAGTAAAAACAAAGCTGGGCAAGCAAAAGTCCTAAACAATATAGGTGGGCTATATTCTCAAACAGATTACACAAAAGCTTCGGGATATTTCAATCGAGCGCTTAAACTGGCTCTACCTTTAAGAGATACAGGAATGCTTGCAAACATCTATTTAAATATGGGCAACATTAATGTTAGAACAAAACGCCACGTTCAAGCCTTAGATGATTATATCAAAGCAGAAAAAATGTTTTCGGCAGTGGGCGACAAAACAGGCATAGTACATAGTTTGCAAAATTGTGGGAAGATTTTTTTAGACCGCAGCATGTTTGATCAAGCAGAAAATTTTTTAGTTAAAGCATATAAATTAGCAAAAGAAGAGGATCTTAGCGAATCTATTGCTAGCATAAACCTAAGTTTAGCAAGCATATATATTGCAAAGAAAAATTACACTGCAGCAGGAAAATACCTCATGGAGGGCATGCGCCTAGCAAAAGAAACCCACGATGAGAAGATGGTTAATGATTTTAATCATACCTATTATGAATTGGAGGCTAAACGCAAAAATTACGGTAATGCACTACACTTTTTGCAACTCGTATATAAACAAGACAGTGTGAATTTTCGAAAAAATGAAACTGCAAAAATCGATTTAATTGTAGATCAATCGCACAAAAATGAACTGATACGAAAAAACGAATTGTACAGAGTGAAGCAAGAAAAGAAAAACATCATTCTAGTGTTTTCACTTATAATTACTGGCTTACTGTTTATTCTCATTATTTTATTGGTTAGAAGTGTGCGCCAAAAAAATAGAGCTAATGAAGAACTTCTCTATTTGAACGAGGAAATTAATTCGCAAAAAAATCAGCTACTGGTAATAAATAAACACTTGAAAGGTTTGGTGAACGAAAAATCTAAGCTTGATAAAATAAATGCCATAAAAATTAACGAACTAAGCACACACCTCCCTCACGATGTACGTGGACCCTTAAGTACGTTAAAAACGATTATAGAGCTTGATGATGAAAAAATGATTTCGCACAAAGAATTGGTACGGAATTTAAAAATTTGTGTTGAAGTACTAGAAATAAAAATTAAACGAATTAACGACCTATTGGCTAACCCCAAGGCCAAACCATTTTACGATGATTGAGTTGCTTAAACTTTTGAACATTCCTATCAAGTATGGGGCTTGTTTCCTAATTTAGCGCTTTCATAAACCCGAACAATTTTGGATTATTTAAACGGACTCAACCCCTCTCAAAAATCAGCTGTAGAGCAAACCGAAGGACCTGTAATGATTGTTGCCGGTGCCGGATCTGGGAAAACCAGAGTAATTACCTACCGAGTGGCGCATTTAATTACAAAAGGTATAGATCCATTTAACATACTTGTACTCACTTTTACGAATAAGGCGGCCAAAAGCATGCAAGAGCGCATATTTAAGGTTGTTGGCCCCGAAGCTAAAAATTGCTGGATGGGTACCTTCCATGCTGTTTTTGCTAAAATTTTACGTGTAGAAGCCGGTAAAATAGGCTACCCAACAAATTTTACTATTTACGATACCGACGATAGCAAAAGTTTAATCCGTAGTATTCTTAAAGAATTACAGCTCGACGATAAACTGTACAATGCCAACTTCGTTTACAATCGCATTTCAAACGCCAAAAACAACCTCATTTCTTCTGCAGAATATGTACAAAGCGAACACATACTAAGCGAAGACCGTGCAACCGGAAGAGGACAATTGGGAGAAATATACCAAGCCTATACACAACGTTGTTTTAAGGCAGGTGCTATGGACTTTGATGATTTACTTTTTAAAACCAATGTGTTGCTAAAAGAACACCCAGATGTGTTGTACAAATACCAAAACAGGTTTAAATACATTATGGTAGATGAGTATCAGGATACCAACTTTTCTCAATACCTTATTGTTAAAAAATTAGCGGCCATTACCGAAAATATTTGTGTAGTAGGCGATGATGCACAAAGTATTTACGCTTTTAGAGGGGCCAACATTCAAAACATCCTAAATTTTGAAAAAGATTACCCGGATTTAAACGTATTTAAGCTGGAACAGAACTACCGCTCCACCCAAAATATTGTAGAAGTAGCAAATAGTGTGATTGCTAACAATAAAAATCAGCTTCAAAAAACGGTATTTTCAGAAAAAGAACAAGGGGAAAAAATAAAAGTTTTGAGAGCTTTTAGCGATAACGAGGAGGGGAAAATTGTTGCCGAAAATATTGCCCAAACACATGCCTCAGAAGGCTTGAACTACCGAAAATTTGCCATCCTCTACCGCACCAATGCACAATCAAGGGCAATGGAAGAAGCGCTTCGGAAATTAGGAATACCATATAAAATATATGGCGGACAGTCCTTTTACCAACGAAAAGAGATAAAAGACCTGATTGCCTATTTCCGTTTAACATTTAACCCCAATGATGAGGAGGCGCTAAAACGGGTAATCAATTACCCCAGAAGAGGAATTGGCGAAACTAGCATAGAGCGTGTTATCGTGGCTGCCGATAAACATCAGAAAACACTTTGGGAAATTATAACGAATGTAGGCACGTATTTAGATGGCCGAAGTGCTACCCCTATTGCTAATTTTGCGCTACTAATCCAGAGTTTTCAGGCACTGGCAAAAAACAATACCGCATACGATACCGCCCTGCATATTGCGCAACACAGTGCTCTACTCAAAGAACTTTATGAAGATAAATCGGTAGAAGGATTAAGTAGATATGAGAATATTCAGGAACTTTTAAATGGAATAAAAGAGTTTAGCGACCGAGAAGACATTGAAGAACGGGGCCTTGACATTTTTATGCAAGACATTGCCCTCTTAACAAACGACGATAAGGATAAAGACCCCAATGCGGATACCGTTTCGCTCATGACCATACACTCGGCAAAAGGCTTAGAATTTAGTCAGGTTTATGTAGTTGGTCTAGAAGAAAATTTGTTTCCTTCGCAATTGTCGTTAAACTCTAGAACCGATTTAGAAGAAGAGCGCCGGCTTTTTTATGTGGCCATTACCCGAGCAGAGAAGAAACTCACCTTAAGCTATGCCACCTCAAGGTACCGTTGGGGTAGCTTAACCAATTGCGAACCAAGTCGCTTCATCGAAGAAATAGCTCCACAATACCTAGATTTAGATTTCAAAGTTGTTCAAAAATCTAATCAGCACGCTTTTTTTGATGATGAACGGAATAATTGGAAACAAAATGATAGTTATTCTAAGCCTAAGCCTGCAAGTACACCAAGCTTTAAAAGTAAATCTATTTTACCCAAAGCACATGTACCTAGCGAAGGCTTTAGCCCTTCGGATACTAGCGGTTTGCAAGTAGGCATGGAAGTAGAACACGAACGTTTTGGCTTCGGGAAAGTGGTTCATATGGAAGGAAATAAGCCCGACCTAAAGGCCACCATTTTTTTCAAAGAATTGGGGCAAAAGCAATTGCTTTTAAAATTTGCCAAGCTACGTATTATTGGCTAAGACCTTCTTTGTACTTGGCTAAGGCCTGCTCTATAATATCGTGGAACTCGGCTTTACCAAATTTATATCGTATTGGTATGGCTGGTTGACCAACTTATCTGGTGTAATAAATGAATAAGAATTAAACCTGATGATTATTTAGCGTATATTTACAAGCATTAAAAACTCCGTAGCATACGGAATAGTTACACATATGACATTTGATTACAACAGCACCCGGAAAAAATTAATCCTTTCAGAATATGGACGTAATGTTCAAAATATGGTAGGCTTCATCTGCGATTTGCCTACCAAGGAAGAACGCAACCAATATGCACAAGTGGTTATTGATTTGATGGGATTTCTAAATCCGCATTTACGCGATGTGGCTGATTTTAAACATAAATTATGGGATCATTTACACATCATTTCTGATTTTAAGATTGATGTAGATTCCCCCTACCCCAAACCATTACCAGAGGCCATTCATTTTAAACCAAAACCTCTAAATTATCCGCAACAACGCATTCGGTATAAGCATTATGGTAAAACGGTAGAAATTATGATTAGTCGTGCTAAAGAGATGGCCGATCCAGAACGTAAGCAACAATTGGTAGAGGCTATTGCCAATTTCATGAAAATGGCTTATGTAACTTGGAATAAAGACAATGTATCGGACGAAACTATTATTAAAGATTTAAAAGAATTTTCTGGCGGCGAATTACAGCTAAACGAAAACGTGAACTTAAATAAAGTAGAGTACCGTCAGGCGGCACCCGTTAGACCTAGAAATCAGCATAATAAAGGCCGTTCTAACAATAAAAACAATAGTAATAACCGCCAACGTAGCAACAATGGCGCTAAACGTTACTAATCTCATTTACCCACTCTTCACTTTCTAATCAGATATGAACGCATTTGAAATTATTGGAGGCAAACCGCTAAAAGGTGAAATAACTCCTCAAGGCGCAAAAAACGAAGCTTTACAAATTATTTCGGCAGTTTTATTAACCGAAAAAAAGGTAACTATTAGCAATATACCCGATATTAAAGATGTAAATAAACTCATAGAACTATTGAGTGATTTGGGCGTAACGATTGAGCGTATAAACAAAGATACCTATACCTTTGAGGCTAAAAATATTAATTTAGATTTCTTTCAATCGGCAACTTTCAGAACAAAAGGTGGCAGTTTAAGAGGTTCTATTATGATTGTGGGGCCTTTATTAGCTCGTTTTGGTAAAGCCGCTATCCCGAAACCGGGTGGCGACAAAATTGGACGTCGTAGATTAGATACACACTTTTTAGGATTTGAGAAATTAGGTGCTCGTTTTGATTACGATGCAAAAACAAACTTTTTTACGGTAGATGCAACCAATTTAAAAGGTACGTATATTTTATTAGATGAGGCGTCGGTAACTGGTACAGCAAACGTGCTCATGGCTGCCGTATTGGCCAAAGGTACCACCACCCTATACAATGCTGCCTGCGAACCTTATTTGCAGCAATTATGCAAAATGCTCAACCGCATGGGTGCTAAAATTTCGGGTATTGGTTCTAATTTATTAACTATTGAGGGGGTAACAAAATTAGGTGGAACGGAACACCGCATGTTACCCGATATGATTGAAATTGGCTCTTTTATTGGCTTAGCTGCCATGACTCAATCTGAAATTACCATTAAAGATGTGCATTTCGAGGAATTGGGTATTATTCCGGAGATTTTTCGGCGATTAGGAATTCAGATGGAGCGTCGTGGCGATGATTTATTCATCCCGGCTCAAAAACATTACGAAATAGAAAGCTTTATTGATGGTTCTATCATGACTATTGCGGATGCACCATGGCCAGGCTTTACACCCGATTTATTGAGCATTATTCTTGTGGTAGCAACGCAAGCAAAAGGAACTGTACTCATTCATCAAAAAATGTTTGAGAGCCGTTTATTCTTTGTAGATAAACTGATTGATATGGGCGCACAGATTATTCTTTGCGATCCGCACCGTGCTACCGTAATTGGTTTAGACCGAAAAGTGAAATTAAAGGGTTTAGAGATGACTTCTCCAGATATTCGTGCTGGAGTTTCTTTGTTAATTGCGGCCTTATCTGCCGAAGGAACCTCTATAATTCACAACATCGAACAAATTGAGCGTGGCTATCAACATATTGATGAACGTTTATTAGCTTTAGGAGCCAATATTAAACGTATTAGCGCCGAAAAACCTTCGCATTAATTTTATCTAAGTACTAAAATTGAAAAAAAAGCATTATTAAGAGTATATGCTTCTTAAAAGTGCTAAAATTTTATTCCTAGTATCCCTTATTTGCGGTGTATTTGGCTATTGGGGTGCTTTCACTCCCGATGGGAATCGTATTTTCGACGAGATGAGTGGAATGATTCCCTATTTTTTGGGGTTTGGATTATCTTTTCTCTGCTGTATTACTGCAGTAATTTTGCTTGTAATACATTATTTTCAGACTTTAAAAACTAAACGCAAATCTGGTTATTAATCTTCCAAGTAGCCTTGGGCACGTAACCAATCGTCGTTGTACATTTTTCCCAAATAACGAGTTCCGTGGTCATGAAAAATAATCACCACCACATCGCTAGCTTTAAGTTCGCCTTTAAGTTGCAATAAGCCCGCTACTGCCGATCCGGCGGAGTTGCCAGCAAAAATGCCTTCTTTACGGGCAATTTCACGGGTCATGAGGGCGGCCTCTTTATCCGTTACTTTCTCAAAGCGATCTATTAAGCTAAAATCAACATTGGCTGGTAAAAAATCTTCGCCAATACCTTCCGTAACATAGGGATATATCTCATTTTTATCAAACTCACCGGTTTCTTTATACTTTTTAAATACCGAGCCGTAGGTATCAATACCCCAAATTTTTATTGCCGGATTTTTCTCTTTTAAATATTTAGCCGTACCAGAAATGGTGCCGCCAGTACCTACGCCCACTACTAGGTGGGTAATTTTCCCTTCGGTTTGTTCCCAAATTTCGGGCCCAGTTTGCTCGTAGTGCGCTTGAGTGTTAGATAAATTATCGTATTGGTTGGGTTTCCACGAATTTGGCACTTCCCGCTCCAAACGGCTAGAAACCGAGTAATACGAACGTGGATCTTCGGGCTCAACATTAGTTGGGCATACAATTACCTCTGCACCAAAGGCACGCAAGGCATCTACTTTTTCTTTAGATTGCTTATCGGTAGTGGTAAAAATACATTTGTAACCCTTTACCACCGCTGCAATGGCTAAACCCATTCCGGTATTTCCAGAAGTGCCTTCAATAATAGTACCACCCGGTTTTAACACGCCACTGCGTTCGGCATCCTCAATCATTTTTAATGCCATGCGGTCTTTTATAGAATTACCCGGATTAGTAGTTTCTATTTTAGCCAATACCGTAGCAGAAACCCCTTTTACAATGCTATTTAATTGGACCAAGGGTGTATTTCCAATAGTTTCGAGGATGTTTTTATACCACATACACGTTTAGAATTTCAAGTGTTTGACCGTTAAGCCACCATTAATTAATTGTTTTAACGAATTGATCCCTACATTTAAATGATCTTCTACATAATGTGCTGTTACGTTTGAATCACTTTCTGCCGTTTTTACACCTTCGGGCACCATGGGCTGATCGGATACCAACAATAAAGCCCCAGTAGGGATTTCGTTGGCAAAACCGGTGATAAAAATCGTAGCCGTTTCCATATCCACGGCCATGGCTCTAATGGTTTGTAAGTGCTTTTTAAATTCTTTATCGTGCTCCCATACCCTGCGGTTGGTGGTGTAAACAGTACCTGTCCAATAGTCTAAAGCATGATCTCTAATAGTTGTAGAGATTGCTTTCTGTAAAGCAAAAGAAGGTAAGGCTGGCACTTCAGCGGGGAAATAATCGTTTGATGTTCCTTCGCCTCGAATCGCAGCAATAGGAAGAATTAAATCACCTAGTGCATTTTTTTTCTTTAAGCCACCACATTTACCTAAAAACAATACTGCTTTGGGGTTAATGGCACTTAATAAATCCATCATGGTGGCTGCCATGGCACTTCCCATACCAAAGTTAATGAGCGTAATTCCGTTAGCCGATACGCTTTGCATGGGTTTGTCTAGGCCCATAATAGGTGCGTTATCGTTCCACTGCGAAAACAAGGTTAAGTATTTTGAGAAATTGGTTAACAAGATATAATCTGTAAACTCATGCAATTCTCTTCCAGTATATCTCGGAAGCCAATTTTTTACAATCTCTTCTTTGCTCTTTAACCCTTTTTTTATAGGGGTTTCAGTTGATTTTTCGTTTTTCATAGCGTATAATTTAATTTATACAAAAAACCCCGAATGTTCGGGGTTCGTGTTAAGCAACTTTTAATTTTCTTAAATCAGATTTTTCGAATTTATCTAATGCATAAGCCAAACTAATGGACAAGGTTTTGAGTGGTTTTCCTGATGGGATTTCAAACATGGCATCCATCATAATGGCTTCGCAAATGGAGCGGAGCCCGCGGGCCCCCAATTTAAATTCCATGGCTTTATCTACTATAAACGCCAATACTTCGGGCTCAAGTGTGAGTGCTACGCCTTCATATTCGAATAATTTTTGATATTGCTTTACTAAGGAGTTTTTAGGCTCACTTAAAATACTTCGTAGAGTGGCTTTATCTAGCGGGTTTAAGTGCGTAAGCACCGGCACTCGGCCAATTAGCTCGGGTATTAAGCCAAAGGCTTTTAAATCTTGCGGACTAAGGTATTTGTAGAGATTTTCTTTATCTACTTCGTTGTTTTCTTTCTCTACTTTATAGCCTACGGTTTGGGTACGCAAGCGATTGGCAATTTTTTTCTCAATGCCATCAAAAGCTCCACCGCAAATAAATAAGATATTATCGGTATTCACTGGAATCATTTTCTGATCCGGGTGTTTACGTCCGCCTTGAGGTGGTACGTTTACAATGGTTCCTTCTAATATTTTTAAGAGCGCTTGCTGCACCCCTTCACCCGATACATCTCTGGTGATAGATGGATTGTCGCTTTTACGAGCAATTTTATCTACTTCATCAATGTATACTATACCCCGTTCGGCGGCGGCTACATCGTAATCGGCTGCTTGCAACAATCGGGTTAAAATGCTTTCTACATCTTCGCCTACATAACCGGCTTCGGTTAAAACAGTAGCATCGCAAATGCAAAAAGGTACGTGTAAGGTTTTGGCAATGGTTTTAGCCAACAAGGTTTTTCCGGTACCGGTTTCGCCCACCATCATGATATTCGATTTTTCAATCTCCACCTCATCGGCAGTTACCTTTTGGTTTAAGCGTTTATAGTGGTTATAAACCGCTACGGCTAGCACTTTTTTGGCTTCATCTTGGCCAATTACGTATTGGTCGAGGTGTTGCTTAATTTCTATCGGTTTTAATAAATTAATAGCCGATTGTGCCGATTTTTTAGTACGTACTGCCGATTCTTCGGATACGATTTGGCTAGCTTGGGTAACGCATTTATCGCAGATATGTGCATCGAGGCCGGCAATAAGCATGAGGGTATCTTGCTTACTGGAGCCACAAAAAGAGCAGATAATATCTTTTGAATGTTGTTTACTCATCTTATTTTGTTGCAGGGGTACTTGCCAATACTTCATCAATCATACCAAAGTCTTTGGCTTCTTGTGCAATCATCCAATAATCGCGGTCGGAAGCATCGTGTACTTTCTCGTACGGAGCACCCGAGTGATTGGCAATAATTTCGTATAATTCTTTTTTCAATTTTAAAATTTCACGAGCGGTAATTTCAATATCAGAAGCCTGACCTTGAACACCTCCCAAGGGTTGGTGAATCATTACACGTGAGTGTTTTAAGGCCGCACGTTTGCCATCGGCTCCGGCGCATAACAATACGGCTGCCATAGATGCTGCCATACCGGTACAAATGGTAGCCACATCGGGGCTAATGTATTGCATCGTATCATAAATGCCTAAACCGGCATATACCGAACCGCCTGGCGAATTGATATAAATTTGAATATCACGTTTGGCATCGGTTGATTGCAAAAACAATAACTGAGCTTGAATAATATTGGCAATATTATCGTAAATGGCATCGCCCAGGAAAATGATGCGGTCCATCATTAATCGAGAAAATACATCCATTTGGGCCACGTTTAATTGGCGTTCTTCAATAATATAAGGCGTCATAGACATAGGTATAGCACTTTGCTCTACTCGAGCCATAAAGCTATCTACGTGTTGGCTACCAATGCGGTGGTGTTTTACCGCATATTTACGAAATTCATTTTTATCTATGTTCATAGGTGTAGAGTTAGGCAAGTTCTAAGAACTTGTTGTAAGCAATTTCCTTAGTATCTAAGGTAACTACAGATTTTAAATAATCAAATACTTTTACTGCCTTTACTTCATCAAAGATTCGGTTGGCGTTTTCTTTGTTCTGCAAAAACTGTACCGTGTATTCGGCCAACTGCTCTTCTGGCAGTGCTTGTGGGCTATACATACGAAACTGACCATCTAAACGGGTTTTTGCCGCTTTAAAAACGTCTTCGTATTTAATTTCAATGGCATTGTCCTTAATAATCTTGTTTTCAATTAAGGTCCATTTTAAATTTTGAGCAAAATTGGCGTAATCGGCATCAATTTCGGCGGCAGTTAAATTCTCATTTGTAGCTATTAGCCAACGCTTTAGAAAGGCATCTGGCAAATTTAATTTAACTTTTTCGGTACCAAATTTGTATAAATCATTTTGTAAGCGTTGCTCTGCATTTTGCTGCATCATACTTTCTAACTCTTCGGTAATTTTGGCCTCAAATTCTTTTTCGGTTTTAATGGTGTCCGGACCGAATAGTTTATCAAAAAACTCCTGTGTTAAATCGGCTTCTTCTAAACGATTGATATTTTTAACGGTGAATTGAAAATCGGATTTTAAGCCGTTTACCGCTTCTTCTTCTACATTTAATAATTTTGCCAGTTGAGTAGCATCACCTTCAAAAGCTTTATTCAAATCTAAGGTTACTATCGCACCTTTTTCGAGGCCTATAAGTGACTTTTTAATTTTTGTATCGGCTACTAAATCTAAACGAATAGAAGCTTTATCGTTACCAAAACCGCCTTCATAAGGCGAACCGTCTTTAGCCAATTGCAGCAATTCTCCAAAGAGCACATCATCGCCTGCAGCTACTTCAGGGTTGGTCATTTTACCATAGCTTTTACGTAGGTTTTTGGTACGTGAAGCCAAGGTTTCTTTATCCACTTTAATTTTGTAGTGGGGCAATTTATCTTTTGCAGTAAAACTTAATGCAAACTCAGGTGCTAGGCCCAATTCGTATTCAAACTCAAACTCGTCGTTAAAATCCCAGTTAGGCTCTTTGCTATCGTCCATTTTAGGCAATGGCTGGCCCAATACTTCTATTTTGTTGTCTGTAATGTACGTGTTAACTGTATCGCTCAATAAGGTATTAATTTCATCTACTAAAATACTCTTACCATACATTTTTTTAATGTGTGCGGCAGGCACCATACCGGGACGAAATCCTGGAATTTTAGCCTTTTTAGCTTGCTCTTTAATAGCTTTCTCTACCCGTTCTTGATAATCGGCAGGCGAAATTTTTACGTTGATGATAGCGTTTAGTTGATCGATTTTTTGCTGAGTGATATTCATTTTTAAACCTTTTGTTTAAGTTGATACAAAAATCCCCCCGTTTTATTGGAGGGATTTGGTGCGGATGAAGGGACTCGAACCCCCACGCCGTGAAGCGCCAGATCCTAAGTCTGGTGCGGCTACCAATTACGCCACATCCGCATTTTAGGATTATTTGGACTGCAAAATTACGCTTTTTTAAGTGATTACAAAATGAAAAAGGAATATTTTACTGTGGATGATAAATACGTTCGGCTGTACGCAACACCTCAGTTTTATTCAAGGTCATTTTTTTGGTTTGCTGTTTCACAAATAAAGGCATTTGATCGGTATAATGCGGGCTTTTCGGATCAGCCGATGCCCCATAACAATTTATACTCTCTATCTCTGGACCATCTTTGGTAAAATGAACCAATTCAATATAGGCATCGCCTTGATTAACTTTTATTTGCCCATTTTTATAGGGTTCGGCATGAGCCGCTGCTAAAACATCGGGCATACCCACTACTGCCATGCTAACGTTACCACGAATTAAGCGCTGGTAATTCCCCAAAGGCACATTCACCGAACTGTAGTATTTGTTGAAATAGTTTTTGGTTTCTAGTAATGCAGCCCGTGCTGTAGCACTTGTTAACACGCCATAAACAATACCTTTTTGTTTCAATATTTTTTCTAGATAGTAATAGGTATGAATAAAGATGCTGGCGCCAATACTACTGGTATCGGCCTTCCGATCCCACGTTTTTAAAATGTGTAACACATCGGCTATCTCCGAATTTTTTGCTTCCTCTAATAGAAATAGACTATCAGTATTGGTAAAAAAAGCTAATTTTTGCGGCAATTGGTGATCGAATTTGATGTGCTTAAATTCCTCAAATGTAAATTTATCTTTGACCGCTACCTGCTCCATAAAGCGTACACTGCGGTTATTTTCCCAAGTTTCATAACCCATAGTTTTGTCGTAATTTTTTACCGAAATGTTCTCTGCTGGGGCGGTGGAATTAAAGGGACTGTGATTCGTATTAAACACATAACCCGACGCTGGTTTTAACACTTGAGGTAAGTCGCTTAATTTGTGATACTCCGTCCACAGTGTTTTAGAAGTATTCCCCGGCAAGGTTCCTTTCCAAGCATAACTTGAATCGCGAAGAGGTAATTTGCCATTGCTGATGTAAAAAATAGTGTCTCTTTTATCGGCATAAACAATATTATAACCCGGTATGGCAACCATTTGTAGCGCTTTATTAAACTCGGTAAAATTGGTAGCCTTGTTCATGTTGTACCACTGCTCTAGGCCTCTAATTTCATCAAAAGCACCGGTACGAATACTAAATGTGCCTTTTTTAGAAATAACCGTAGGACCATATTTACTCCAATACGCATCTTTTTGCACCGTAATAGGAACTAATCCACCTAGTTTAATTTTTAAGGGGATTTTCTTTTCTTCTAAGTTTACCCATTGCCCATCAAACTTGTATTGTTTAGGGTTTTGAGGATTTATTTCTAATTGGTAGGTATCTAATTTATCGGGGTAGTTTACGGTATGTGCCCAACCTAAATTTTCGTTTACGCCATGTAAAATACTAGGCGCACCCGGAAATAGCGCTCCTAATATGTTCCAACCTTCTTCACTACACAACTGTGCTTCGTAAAAAGCTACGGGCCCTTCTAAAGGCTGATGGGCATTGATAGCCAAGTACACGCTACCATCTGTGGTTTTAGCCGAATTAAAGGCAAAGGCATTGGATCCACCTGGTTTTAGAAAATCGAGAGTAGCTACCTTACCATCAAAAATTGCTTTTAGTGCTTGGTCGGCACCAGAGCTAATGGCTAACTGCAAAACCGAGAATGCCAACATATCTTTTGGCGTAACCGGAAACAAATCGGGAACCAATACCTGTTTTTTATGTGCTTTGGCATAGGCATTAAAACCTTGGGCATAACCCAATAGTACCGCCTTATATTGTGGGCTTATGTCTTTTTCGTACCTAGCTTCTACCAGTTCTTTAGCTCTAAAAAGTTGCACAACATAATCAATTTGTGCGCCTTGTTTTCCTTTCAACAAACCCAACATGCCTTTTCCAGCCAAATAAGAAGTTTGTATGGTGGCAAAATCATCTTCGGAATGTGCCCAAGCCAAACCATAAGCCACTTCGGCATCGGTTTTGCCAAAAATATGTGGCACACCCCATTTATCACGGGCAATTTGAATGTTTTTGGGATTAATTTCTTGGGCTATACTTAAGCCAAAACTGGTTACCAAGAAAAGCACTAACACTAATTTTTTCATGAATAATTGCTGTTTAAACAATATTACCAAAATACAGATAATGGCTGGGTTAAACGAATAAAAAAACTCCTGAGCCTCTAACTCAGGAGTTTCTAAACAAACCTTATAAACCTAACTTAAATATATTCTACAAATTCCGCTTTCGGGCGGCGTACTTTTTTAGCATTCACTAAATAATCGGTTGCTTCATCGCGGTTACCCAATACCAATACTACCGTACTTTTTAGGCCTTTTGCTGCTAAACCTAATACTTCATCTAAAGCGGCAGGGTTAAAGCCTTCCATTGGGGTACTATCAACGTTTTCAATGGCGGCAGCCACTAGCCCAAAACCTAAAGCAATGTAGGTTTGGTTGGCGAACCAGGTATGTAATTCAGCTGGAGATTTTCCTTTTACTGCACCTGAAACCATAGCTCTGAAATCGGCCAACGTTTCTAACGGAACATTACGTTCTTGTGCAATTTGGTTCATATACGCATCAACTTCTGCTTCGCCGGCAGTTGCCCAAACAGCAAATACCAATACGGCTGCTCCTTCTTTAACTTGCGGTTGGTTGTAAATAGCCGGAGCAATTTTAGCACGAGTTTCGGCATCTTTAATTACTAATAAATTAAAGGGCTGCAAACCCACAGAAGTTGGTGCTAAATGAATGGCGTCTACAATTCTAGCCAATTTATCTTCGGCTATGGGCGTATTGTTCATACGCTTGGTGGCATAACGCCAATTTAATTTTTCTATGTAATTGCTCATGATGTTTCTAGAGTGAATTGCAAAAGTATTAATAGATGTTTAAACAGCCATAATACCATTGTCATAATTTTGGAAAACCTTAAGAACGATTAAAAAAAACAGTTGGCGTGATGCCCTTGATTTTCTTAAAGGCAGCGTAAAATGCATTTCTAGAGTTAAACCCTGCACTCAAAGCCATACCATCAATGGTATACTTTTTCCATTCCGGATTTTTACTAAAATTATACTCAATATAATCAATTCGATAACGGTTTACATACTCGGGAAAGTGTATACCAAATTTAAATTTTATGGCTTTAGAAATCTTATATTCTGGGGAATTCACTTGCTTTGATAACAGGGCAATATTAAACTTCTCCTCTAAAAAAGGTTGATGCGCTTGCATTTGAGTTTCCATTTTTATAATTAGCTCCACATATTCCTGGGTTCTCCTAGAAATCAATGTTCCTGAGTCATGTATAGCAAAACCTTCATGAGCCGGCACTACGTGATTTAGCTTAATGCCGCTTAAGAGCTCTGTTTTAACAAGCATGTAATACCAAATGCCTAAATAATACATATAGAATAAAATATCTGGAAGGCTGATCCCGAAAAGTGCAGGTCTAGACATCATTATTCGATGCAATTGGGCTGATAGAATCATCACAGTACCAGTGATATTAACAAACGTTACCCAATTAATGATCAACTTATTATTTTCTTTAAACAACTTATTCTGAGTTCTATTAAAGAGGTATAATATGCGCCACTGTAGGATATTATAAATTAACATGTGGCTGAATTTTAAAATACTATGCCAATAAGAGGTAAGCAAACCCTCGTAAATTCCAAAGCGATCGCCACTTGAAAACATCCCACTTAATACCTGAATTTTATATTCCCGAGCAGTTAAATAGAAGGGTAACAGCTCCACGAAATGGATTATAAATGGCAAAAAATGGAGAATATCTGTTTTATAAAAGCGATTATTTGAGTTAAGTAAATTGCGTACAAACAAATAACAAAGTGGCCCCCAAAGATAATGCAGCGGCGCTGCAGTTCTAAAAAACGAAGGGAACTGCATAATTAAGCCACTCACCAACATAAAAGACACAAAGAAACCCCATGCAGTAATTAGATTATAGATGCCAAAATACGTATAGGCTAAAGAATGTCTGTTTCTTAATATAAGCGCCAAGCCTATTAACAGACCTACCAAAAATAATCCAAAATAGAAAGCGGGCAGCAGATGAGTCATGTAATCTCTGTATAATGGTCTTTATTGCTCGATTATGCAACAGCATATCAAATATATCTGTTAGAAAGTTTAATATAACCCAAATGGTCATACTCATTTCAATAAATCTTGTACCAAAATATGATTTTATACCATAAAAAAAGAGCTAACCCGAAAGGTTAGCTCTTCTATCTATGTACCCAGCGCCGGAGTCGAACCGGCACGGTTTCCCATCGGTGTTTGAGACCGACGCGTCTACCAATTCCGCCAGCTGGGCATTGCTTTTCAGCGGGAAGCAAATCTATTTAAACTATCGCGAATTCGCAACACATATTTTTGTCGGAAATAAGCGTCTTTTATTTTTTCTAAGCTAGCAGCTTGATTTTCTTCAGGCAGGCTTTCAAAATTACGGGCATACTGCTCAAATTCTTTAGCCAAAGCTAGTTCAAGCTGTCCTATTTCTACTTCTAATGCTGCTAGCTTTTGCACATCAGCATCAAACTCTAGGTCCATTAAGGCTTCGTTAATCTCCATCATTTCTAACAAAAAATCTGGAGGGAGCTGCACCTGTTCGCCTTCTTGCAATAAACCTTTCAGCGTTAGCACATAAGGTAAACATAACTCCGGTTTAGAAAGAGTTTGGTAAGCCTTATTGGTAAGGGTTGCTTGTTCTAAAATTTCTTCTTGCTTTTCAACCGGCTGGTTGATGTAAAAATCGGGATGGTATTTTTTACTTAGCTCATAAAATTTCCTTTTTACCACCGCTTGATCGGGGTTAAAAGAAATGGGCAAGCTAAACCACTCGAAATAATTCATACTTAGCCCTACTAGTTGATGATATACTTAAAAATATCGTTACCAAATACAAAAGCCATTAAAGTCATTAAAATTATAAAACCTGCCAGTTGGGCACGTTCCATAAATTTATCACTTAGGGGTTTGCCCTTAATCATTTCTATCAAAAGAAACACTGCATGGCCGCCATCTAACGCTGGTATGGGCAATAAATTCATTAAGGCTAGAGCCATTGATAAAAGACCTACTAAACTCCAAAATTTAACCCAATTTACCGTACTGCCAAACATAGTTGCAATACCAATAGGTCCGGTAAAAGCCTTATTGGCTTTAACTTGGCCGGTTACTACTTTCCCAATTCCTTTTGCATTATCGGCAAAAGAGCCCCATGCTTTGCTAGCTCCAATAGGCAGGGCTTGCACAAAACCATATTTTTTTGTTTCTGTGGGCAATCCTTCACGAGAAAGGCCAAGACCCAAGGTAGCATCGGCAGCCACAAGCGGATTTACCTGAAGCGTATCTACTCCACGAACTAAACCAATTTTTACGTTTTTGTTTTTTAGTACTTTAAGCTGTTGCTGATATTCGTCAATATAGTTTACGGCTTGGCCATTTACCTGTACAATGAGATCGCCAGCCTTCATACCGGCTTTCTCGGCAGGGCTACCCACGGCAACTTCTTTTATGGGCTTAAGTGCAATACGTGGTTGAATAAATTCGGCAATGCCTTCGTCGGCCACTTGGTTTAAAATATTGCCAGGTACTTGAATTTGCTTTTCTACGCCATTTCTAAGGATGGTTAGTTGGCTATTGCCCAACAATACTTTGGAGCTGCTCACTTCCTCGAAACGAACAATGGGTTTTCCATTTACAGCTACAATTCTATCGCCGGCTTGCAAACCAATGGTTCGCCCTACGCTTCCTGGAGCTATTCCAAAGGGTAATTTATCATTAGGGATATAGGTTTCGCCGTACTTCAGCGTAAGCATCCAAAAAATAAAAATACCCAACACAATGTTTACCGTTACGCCGCCCAACATTACTATTAAGCGTTGCCAAGCTGGTTTTGAACGAAATTCCCATTCTTGCGGTGGACCGGCCAATTGTTCGGTATCCATCGACTCATCAATCATGCCGGCAATTTTTACATAACCACCTAAAGGCAACCATCCAATACCATACTCACAGCCTTTATAGTTGAAGTGAAGGAGTTTTACACCCCAAGCATCAAAGAATAAATAGAATTTTTCAACCTTAATACCAAAGGCTCTAGCAGTTAAAAAATGGCCTAATTCGTGTAAAATAACTAAAATTGAAAGTCCGAGTAGCAGTTGGCCTGCCATAATTAATCCGTCCATGTAGTCTGTTTCTTTTTTATTTAGATGTGTAAATGTTTAATTAGTTACCAAACGCTCTGCCAATTGTCTAGCTTCGATATCGGTTTGTAAATAATCGTCTAAAGTAGGCGATGGAATATAGGCTATTTTATCTAAGCAGGTAGCAATTACATCGCTCATTTGTAAAAAGCCTATACGTTTAGCTAAAAAAGCAGCCACAACCACTTCGTTTGCTGCATTTAATATACAAGGAACGTTTCCTCCACGATCAATGGCGGCATAAGCCAAGCCTAGATTTCTGAAGGTGGTGGTATCAGCTTGCTCAAAGCTTAGCGTTGGGTAATCTACAAAATTAAAGCGTTTAAAGGTATTGGCAATACGTTCCGGATAACCCAAAGCATATTGAATAGGCAATTTCATATCGGGCAAACCCAACTGTGCTTTTATAGAACCATCTGTAAATTGCACTAATGAGTGCACAATGGATTGTGGATGTACCACTACTTCAATTTGTTCGGGTGCTACATCAAATAACCATTTGGCTTCAATTACTTCCAGACCTTTATTCATTAGCGAAGCCGAATCGATTGTAATTTTGGCACCCATTACCCAATTGGGGTGTTTTAAGGCCTGCTCGGTTGTTACAGATGACAAAAATGAAGCATCTTTTCCTCTAAATGGACCACCAGATGCGGTTAAAATAAGTTTTTCTATAGGTTGCTGCTCCCCTACTAGGCATTGAAAAATAGCCGAATGTTCAGAATCAACGGGTAAAATTTGCACGCCGTGCTGTTTGGCTAAACGGGTTACCAAATCCCCGGCAACCACCAAGGTTTCTTTATTGGCTAAGGCAATGTCTTTACCGGCGGTAATGGCGGCAAGCGTAGGTTCTAAGCCGGCAAAGCCCACCAAAGCGGTAAGCACCAAATCAATATCGGGAATTGTTACTGCTTCCACAAGTGCTGCTGCCCCTGCCGAAATGTGAATGGAGGTGCCTGATAAACGTGCTTTTAGCTCCGTAAATTTGCTTTCATCACCAATAATTACCTGTTTTGGATTGAATTCTAATGCTTGGGCTGCCAACAAATCGACATTTTGCTGCGCACTAAGCAAAGCCACCGAAAAACGCTGAGCGTTTTGGCGCACTACCTCTAGGGCTTGCGTGCCTATACTCCCAGTAGAACCTATAATGGCTATGGTTTTGCTACTCAATTTTTCAGTTTTTAAGGTAGTTATTTAAGTCATCGGCCAATGCTCTATCGTTGGCTAAACGAGGTACCTTGTTTTGGCCACCTAGTTTGCCTTGCGTACGCATGTATTCAATGAATCCATTTTTTTGTACCAAGCGAATGTGTAAAGGTTGCAAAATTTTACCGGCTATCAAATCATGATAATACCCATTTTTTTGCTGCATGGCTTTATCTAAAGCTGCTGCAAAAGCGGCCAACTCTTTTGGAGGCTGCACAAATTCTATAAACCATTCGTGGTAAGGCAAACCACCTTCTGGTGGAATTACTTGCGGAGCCACTGTAAACTCAGTAATCTGAACTGCTTGTTTGGCTGCCACCTCTAACAAAGCAGCTTCCACCTCTTCGGCAATTACATGTTCGCCAAAAGCAGATATAAAATGTTTGATACGGCCGGTAACCACAATTTTAAACGGATACTTGGAAATAAATTTCACAGTATCGCCAATACTGTATCCCCATAAACCGGCCGAGGTGTTCAGTATTAAGGCATAATTGGTATCGAGGGTTACATCGGCTAAGCTTAGTCGGGTAGGATTTTCATTGAAATATTCAGAAACCGGAATAAATTCAAAAAAGATACCTGCATCTGCTAGCAATAATAAGCCCTTATCTGTTTGAGAATCTTGGTAGGCAATAAACCCCTCCGATGCCGCATAGGTTTCGATGCTAGCCACTTTTTTACCAATGGCTTCTTCTAGTTTAGCCCGATAGGGTTCAAAGTTTACGCCTCCGTAAACAAATAAGCTGAAGTTCTTGAAAATATCTTTCACTTTTTTGCCGCCCGAAACCTGAGTAAGCTTATCGAAATACATTTGTACCCAAGGCGGTATGCCCGAAATAAGGCGCAAATCTTGGTGAATGGTTTCGGTCACAATGGCATCTACTTTTGTTTCCCAATCGTCTATACAATTGGTGTGGTAAGAGGGTAAACGGTTTTTTTGCAGATAAGCAGGCACGTGGTGGGCTACAATGCCCGAAAGTCGGCCGGTATCTATTCCGGATTTTTTTTCCAAAACCGGACTTCCTTGTAAGAAAATCATCTTGCCATTTACAAATGAGGTATCGCCAGTTTCATGAATATAGCCCAATAGTGAATTCCGAGCAGCCTTAATATGCTCGGGCATAGATTCTTTAGAAATGGGGATATATTTTACGCCAGATGTAGTGCCTGATGTTTTAGCAAAATACAACGGTTTTCCGGGCCACAACACGTTGGATTCGCCGGCTACTACCCGATCGATATAGGGGCGTAATTGCTCGTAATCGCGAATAGGAATTTTTTTCTTAAAATCTGAATAGTTATGGATAGTTTCAAAACCATGATCTTGCCCAAAGGCCGTAGATTTTGCCTTAGCAAGCAAGGCACGAAAAACCTTATCTTGCGCTAAAATGGGGTTGTTTTTCCAGCGGAGTACTTGCCGGTTCACCCAGGCCGCAAAGGGCTTACTTAGTGCCGACTTTAGTCCCATACTTAGTTTTTATCTACACCCTCAATAAGAATTTCTTCTTCGTCGGTATAGTTATTTACCATCTGGCGGTACGCTACCATGAGAATTAAACTAGAAAACGGAATAGTAAACAACAAGCCGACAAATAGGGCCAATGCTCCTAAAATATTGATGCCTAAAATGACCAAAAACAAGGAGAATAAAGCCCAGAAGTTCCCTTTGGTAATGGTCCAACTTTGGCTAATAGATTCGGTAGCACCCGATTCTTGATCGACAATAAAACACAATACAAAGAACAAACGAATGGTCATGTAAAAAACAGGAATGATAATGAGAACCAATATAGGTAACATTTTCCAGCTTAAAGGGTTAGAAGTATCAATATCGGGGGTATTCATAAAATACAAACCTGCCAATACCGATATAATTACCACTGCGATGGCTCCCATAATCAACTTAACCAATAAAAAATTGATGGCTTTTAAGAAATTGGGCACAAAATCGGGGAATTCAATTTCTCCTTCATCGTCTAATAATTTAAAAAAAACTTGATACATGGCTACCGCAATAAAGGTATCGGCCAGCTGAATAATGACGTTTTGCACCAAGGCACCAGTAGTACTCGTTTCGTTTAAGAAAAGGGCTATGATTGTGGTAAACACAAACATCACTACAAATTGTACAGCGGTAAAGCCCATTACAATCCACGCATTTTTTTTAGCTATGGCCCAAGCGGTGCTTAAAGTTTCGCTGATAGAGAAAGAGGTATTCATTAATTTATGGTTGTTTTAATACGATTCGTTTCCAAAAATCTTGCATAAACCCAAAGCCATACGCGTTGAGCTGTACAAACACTGCAATAATACTCAAAAATGCAACTTTTGCCGATTTATTTTGACCCCAAGAATGAAAAAATATTAACAATATGTACAAGGCTAATAGTATTTTGCACGACGTTGCCAAAGGGCTTTGAACTAGATTGAGTACAGCGCTAGCCACTAAAAAGAGTACAAAAGCGCTCGGAAAAAAGTGAACCAATTTGAGCTCGGCCGGAAAGTGTTTGTAAATATTGATACGAGCACGTCCAAAAAAATGCAATTGTTTATAGAATTGTGCAAAATTGGTGCGGCGTTTATGAAAAACTAAGGCTTCTGGTATTAAGCCAATTTTAAAACCGAGGGATTGAATGCGGATGCTAAATTCTATATCCTCTCCTAAACGGGTAAGCATAAAACCACCTGTTTTTTCCCAAACAGCTCTAGATATTCCCATGTTAAAACTACGTGGATGAAACTGGCCCACATGCTTTTTATTTCCTCTTATGCCACCGGTGGTAAAAATAGAAGTCATGGCATAACTAATGGCTTTTTGGGTAGGCGTAAACGACGCATGTGCAGCATCTGGACCACCGTAGGCATCTAGCCAATTACGTTCTAAATGTGCTTTTACGGTAGCTAAATAATCTGTTGGGATAAGGCAATCGGAATCGAACATCACAAAATAATCACCTTTAGCTTCTTTAAAGGCAAAATTTCGGGTAAAGCCTTGGCCTTCGTTTTCTTTTACAAAGTAGCGGATGTTGAGGGTGTATTGGTAGCTTTCTACCAAGCTCCGAGCATCGAGGGTAGAGCCATCTTCTACCACCAATACCTCAAAATTTGTATATTCTTGTTGGGTAAGGGTATGCAACAATTCGTCAATTTCTTGCGGACGATTGTATAGGGGAATGATGATGGAGAAAAACATGGCGATGTATTTTTATACCTTATCGCCAATGTGATAATGGTTGCGTTCTGGAGCATTACGAGATACCAGCTCGGCAATAAAGCCAGTTAAAAACAACTGAAATCCTACAATAATAGCCACCAAGGCAATATAAAACAGAGGCTGATCGGTTACATTGCGGTAAGATAGGCCTTTAGAAATGTCTATTAATTTATCTACAATTAGCCAGAAGGTGATAGCTAAACCACCCAAAAAGCTAAGCATGCCCATGGTACCAAAAAAGTGCATGGGGCGTTTAGCAAATTTGCCTACAAAAAAGATGGAAAGTAAATCTAAAAATCCGTTTACGAAGCGACTAAAGCCAAATTTGGTGGTACCGTATTTACGAGCACGGTGTTCTACCACTTGCTCTGCAATTTGGGTAAAACCAGCCCATTTGACTAAAACCGGTATGTAGCGGTGCATTTCGCCATATACTTCAATACTTTTAACTACCTCGTTTTTGTAGGCTTTTAAACCGCAGTTAAAATCGTGGAGATTATGTATGCCCGACATTTTTCGGGTAACAGCATTGAACAATTTAGTAGGAATGGTTTTGGTAAGCGGATCGTAGCGTTTCTTTTTCCAGCCGGATATGACATCGAGATTTTCTTCTTTAATGCGTTGAAAAAGTACCGGAATTTCATCGGGACTATCTTGCAAATCGGCATCCATAGTAATTACCACATCGCCTTTTGCCGCTTCAAAGCCCACATTTAAAGCCGCTGATTTACCGTAATTTCTGCGGAAACGGATACCCGAAATTTCAGGAATATCGTTTTTTAACGATTGTATAACAGCCCAAGAGCTATCATTACTGCCATCATCTACCAAAATAATTTCGTAGGAATACCCTTGCGCATCAAGCACTCGTTTAATCCAAGCGCACAATTCGGGCAGCGATTCTGCTTCGTTGTATAAGGGTATTACTAACGATATATCCATAGGTGTGAAAAACAAACGTGCAAATTTCATCAAAATATAGATAAAATGAGCACGCTGTAAACGGCTTTTAAATTATTCTTCGGTTGACGTAAAAATAGGTTGTTCTTTTTTGAAAATGGCTGCAAAAATAAGCGACATCACAAATCCAAATAATATGCTTCCACCTAAGCTTTTAATTAAATCGGTAAAACTTGGATCGAATTGTGTTTTCATTTTTTCTAAAACCATCGGAATGGCTTGATCAATAGCGGCCTGATCCATTCCTAATTTTTCATAATTAGCACTTAAGTTTTGAGTCAAAATCTCCGAAACCTTATCGTAAGCGCCCGGCTCAATAAATTTATAAAACACAAAATTGACCGAAATGTTTATTAAAGCGGCAATAAAGGACATCAAAAAGATGCCTTTTAAGGCTTCGCGGAAGGACCAAAAGCCCCCTACTTTTTTTCTTAAATCGAGTGTAAAGAAAATGAATAGACCCAAAGAAATTAAAGCTATTAAAATGCCGAAACCGAAAGAAGCCAATAATTGTGGTGATACATAGTACACCAAAATGCCTAAAATTATAGAGATACCACCGATAAACAATCCGTTATTGATGGCTAATTGGTTAGAATTTGATTCCATAGTAATTAAATTGGTTTATTAAAGTTAAGTAAAAGTTGATAAACGGCAAGGTCGGTTTCGGGTTGGGCGCTAGCTGCCAATACTTCCTCTTGTTCCGCTACCGATGGGTATGGATTTCGGAAGAAACACAGTATGGCGTAAAACAACTCTTTTATTTCGTCATCTTCTGCCAAGCCATTGGCCACCTTAGCTATTTCGGCTGCTGAGCTTTCCAATAAAATTTGGTTGGAAATTACGGACTCGTAAATGCGGTGTTCATCTTGAAACTCGTCTTCATCTACCAATAAAAATTCTTTCAAAAAATCACTCAATTCTGGCTCAATATCTTCGTCATGGCACTCTTTTAGGTATAACAATACGTTGAGCAGTTCAGTGCCTCTATCTAAGGTTTCTTCTTCAATAGCTTCCCATTCCGGCGAATCCAAATAATCTTCTTCCAATTTCTTTACATCATCGGTGAAGAAATGGATGAACAATAAATCGATGATATACTCTCTCAATTCCTCTAATTTCGGTTGCTCATCAATTACTTTATCTACGGCTGCTACCTTAGCCATAAAATCTGGATTAGATTCGAAAGCCGAATAAAGTTCAGATAAAATGCCCGTGGTATCTATACCTGATGTTTTTGTAAAGGAAGATAAAAATGCGCCCAAGGCGGCTTTTATAGCTTTTTGCATACTTAATTTTTTAAGGTGTAATACTGATTGTTGGCACAAGCCCAACGTACTTGGCCTGTAAATTCGTGCCCCATAAACGGACTATTTGCTGATTTAGAGGCATTTGTTTGTTCATCAAACACCCAACGTGCTTTCGGATCGAACAAAACCAAATCCGCAGATTCGCCTTCGGCAATTTTTGGGAGGGCTAGACCTAAAATTTTTCGTGGCTCCAGGGCTAATTTTTTTATGATATCTCGGGTAGTTAAGCCCGCTTTAAGTACTAGAGGCAATAGCGTCTGTAGGCCTATAATTCCATAAGCGGCCAAACCAAATTCGAGCGCTTTAAATTCAATTTCGTGAGGGGTATGTTGCGAAACCACCGCATCGATGGTATCATCAGCTAAGCCGGCTAAGAGTGCGTTTCTGTCCTCTTCGGTACGCAAGGGCGGTTTTACTTTATAGTTTGAGTCAAAACCAAGCAAAGCTTCTTCGGTAAGTACCAAGTGATGGGCAGCCACATCACAGGTTACGGCTATTCCTTTTGCTTTGGCCTCACGAATGAGTTGCACACTTTTAGCGGAGGAAATGGTACTAAAATGAATCGGACTTTGATTATAGGCCGCCAGTTCAATATCTCGTGAAATCATTAATTCTTCGGCCAAGGCCGGATTTCCTTTTAAACCTAAATAGGTACTTACTACACCTTCATTTACCATAGCATGGGCTGCCATGCTGGCATCTTCGGCATACGAAAAAATTCGGGCGCCAAAGCCCTTAGTATATAAGAGCGCTCTGCTCATTACTCCGGCATGAGCTAGGGGTTTATCGCCATCGGTAAAAGCCAAGGCTCCGGCTTGGTGCATATCAAAAAGTTCAGCCAAGGCCTCTCCTTTACGTTCGTAGCTGATGGTACCCAATGGATGAATAGCCACTGGTAAATCTGCCGCAGAAGAGCAGATGTATGATATTTGGGCCTTTGAATATAAAGGCGGATTGGTATTGGGTTGTAAAGCTAAGGCAGTAATGCCTCCTGCAAAGGCGGCACGAGCCAAGCTTTGTAAATCTTCTTTGGTTTCAAAACCGGGTTCTCCGGCATTTACATTTAAATCGCAAAATCCGGGGGCTAAAATAGCACCTACGGCTTCTATAATCTCCGCATTGTCAGGCAACGCTAAGTCTTTGCCAATGGCCGCTATTTTTCCATCTACCACCAATACATCGGTATTTGGATAGCTTTTTAATTGGCTATCTATGAGTGTTGCCGATTGTATCAATATTTTTTTCATAGGGCAATGGGGTTTCTCGGAACAAGCAAATACGGATGCGCTCGAAACGGGGTTAATGGAGAGATTAAAGGGATGAAAACGAAGGAATGAGTGCAATAATCGACAAACTGGTGTAGATTCAGTAGCGATACGAAAAACTGGTGGCCTCTCATTAAACCCAAAAGTACGAAAAAATATGAAAAAAGAATTTTTTTAGCTGGTTTTACGAAATTGGTATACGCAAAAAAAGAATAGTTTTGTATACATGATACAGGTACAACAAAGCGCCAAGCTGGTGGGCCACCGAGAACCCATTTACACGGTGGTAAATTCGCAGAAAGCACATATCTTTTTTACAGCTGGAAATGATAAGGGAGTGGTGGAATGGAGCCTGAAAACGCACGATTTGGTAAAAGTAATGTTCCCGGTAGAACAATCGGTTTATGCCCTGCATTGCCCCGAAGCAGCGCCGGTGCTTGTTTCTGGTGAACGAAGTGGTAAACTCAGTGTATTTAACTTCATCAGTCAAGAGCTTAGCCACCAAATTACCTTTCACCAACAGCCAATTTTTGATATTACTTCATTAACTAATCGTAAAGAGCTGGCTGTAGCCTCTGAAGATGGAAGCATCAGCATTTGGGATTTAGAAACCTTTGCCCAAAAAAAACACATACAAGTAGGCAGCCACACCGTGCGCTGTCTCAGCACCAGCCCGGATGAACATTATATAGCTGCCGGCTGTAAAGACAACAATATTTACCTCTACACTACCCACAATTATAGCTTGACATGTGTTTTAAAAGGTCATACTCTACCCATTACATCACTAGCGTTTTCACCTTGCGGGCGCTATTTACTTTCGGGCAGCAGAGATGCACAATTAAAAGTATGGGATTTAAGTACTCTTAGCTTAAAAGAGAATATTCCGGCGCATTTATTTGCCATTTACGATATTGAATATAGCCCCAATGGTGACTATTTTGCTACAGCAAGTCGCGATAAAAGCATTAAGATTTGGGATGCAGAAACCTTTAAACTTCTTAAAACCATCAGTCGAGAAAAAGGGTTTGATAGCCATAGCCACTCGGTAAACAAATTGGCTTGGAGCACTTTTAACAACGAATTAATTTCGGTGGGCGACGATCGTATAATTTTAACCTGGGCAATTTCAGCCGAAGAGTAAGATGGAAGAAATACAAAAAAACAATCCGCTACACGGAAAAACCTTAGAGCACATTTTACGCTACTTGCTCATGACCTACACCTGGGAAGAATTGGACGAATTGGTGCGTATTAATTGTTTTCACTCCAACCCGAGTTTAAAATCGAGCCTGAAATTTTTACGAAAAACAGACTGGGCCCGCAAAAAAGTAGAAAAGCTATTTATTGATACCCTTGAGTTTGGTAAAATCGTTTTATAATGCGCAATTGATGCGTGCGCTTTCCTAGTTCTTCGCTGTAAATGCCCTCATTATCTATGCGGTCTATTTTTACCCTGCCCGAGGCATGAATAATTTCTTCGGGACTTAGTAGAATACCTACGTGAATAATTCGGCCCTCTGCATTGTCAAAAAAAGCCAAATCTCCAGGCTTTGCCTCTGCTAAAAAATTAACGGTTTCACCTTGGGTAGCCTGCTGTGATGCATCACGAAGAATAGCCGTACCAAAATGTTTATACACCTGCTGTGTTAAACCCGAGCAATCTATTCCCCAAGGCGTACGGCCACCCCATAAATAAGGCGCATTTAAGAAAAATTTAGCTACAGCAGCCACTTCCTGGTCAAAATGTTCAGCATTAGGCAAACGTTCCGCTCCATTAAAAGTATAGGTGGTTTCACCTAAACGCAGCTGCTTATCTTTCAAAAAAGGTAAGGTACAGCCCGGCACCAATTGGATGGTTTCGCCATTGAGTTTTTGCACCGAAGCAGTTAAAGTTAAATCAACAATAGCTTTTTGCTGCAACCACTCTTGGGCATCGGCTTCCGAAATGGGCGTATATTGCTTAGGGTCCATCCACCCTTGGTAATTTTCATAGATGGTTTCAATCCATATCCATTTTTCTTGACGCTCTAAAATTTTGAAGGCATCGCCAAATAGCAATTGGGTTTTAATTTCTGCTTTATCAGACGGTTCGGCCCGCAGGGGTATTACAGTTAAATTACATACGCCGTAAGCAACATTCATAGTACGAATGTAAAGATTTTTAAAATTACGATTGGAATGAGCACAAAAAAACCTCCCGAATGTGTTTCGAGAGGTTATTTAGATTTAAATAAGCAAAGCCATTAAGGGATTTTGGTGAAATATTTATACTTTTTACCCTCCACCCCATTTTGAAAATAAATAAATGATAGTTTCAAGGTAGTAGCATCTACTTGTACAATCGTATAAATAAATTCAGTAGTCAGATCAAGTGACACATATTTGATGGTAGATGCATCTAAACCAGACCATGTAAAGGTAGTTGGGATGCCTGAACTAGTTAAAATCAGGTTGCCATTTTCTAGAAATTCATAGGTAACACCCGATGAAACACTAATAACTTCAGGAGAACCAAGGGGAACTTCTACACTCGTTTGTGTTTGGTTCCATTTACCTAGCAGCTGATTTTTAACAATTTGTTCTTGGGTAGGTGCTTCATCTTTTTTACAACTAAAAAGTAAGCTTGATAATAAAACGGATAGTACTAAGAGCTTTTTCATAAGAATTATATTTTTTTCAATAATACATCCTCTCCACTTTTTACTATAGATATTTCCGACGAACAAACAGAAAAGATAGACGAACGGCATAAAAAAAGCCCCGAACAGTTTCGAGGCTTTTTAAAAATCGTAATAATTCTTACTTATGCTTCTAAATGCAACCACTCTTTTTTAGCTAATAATTCTTCTTCAGTTTCGCGAACATTTTCATCATCAACGCAACAATCTACTGGGCAAACAGCCGCACATTGAGGTTCATCGTGAAAACCCACACACTCGGTGCATTTATCAGAAACAATATAATATACTTCATCAGAAACCGCAGCTTGTACTTCTTCGGCATTCACTTCGCTTCCTTTAAAGTCAATCAATCCTCGTAAGCCGGTACCATCGGCAAAGCGCCAGGTAGCGCCAGCATCGTAAATAGCGTTATTGGGGCACTCCGGTTCGCAAGCTCCGCAGTTAATACATTCGTCGGTAATTTTAATAGCCATGGGTCAAATACTAAATTTTAGCTTAATTTTGCAGACTTAAAATCCACAAGATTTTAATAACGTACAAAGATACTATTTTCTTGATTAAAACGAGTATGAGCCCCCTATTGACTACAGAAAAAAGACTAGCTGCACTTACAAAATGGGCAGCAAGTATACAAGCACAAAGCGAAGGTTTCATAGACATCAGCCAAAGAGCTAAACAAGAAAATGCGTGGTTTAGCACCGAAAACATAGAAAAAGCTGTTGCAGCTATCGGCACCATGCTCCAAGCAGAAAGCTTAGCCACTTGGGCCAAGCAGTGGAGTAATTTCCCTGAAGTTAACGCTCCAAAAAAAGTGGGACTTATTTTAGCCGGAAATATTCCTATGGTGGGTTTCCACGATGTGGTTTGTGTATTGGCCGCCGGACATACGGCGCTCATTAAACTTTCGTCGCAAGATAAAGTACTCATCCCTTATGTACTCGATCAATTAATTGCCCTAGAACCTGGGTTTGCTGAACGCATTTCCTATGTAGAACGTCTAGCCAATTTCGATGCCGTAATCGCTACCGGCAGCAACAACAGTTCGCGGTATTTTGAGTACTATTTTGGCAAAGTTCCACACATTATCCGCAAAAACAGAACCAGTGTAGCATTCATTAATGGCAACGAATCGGAGGAAGAAATGCAGCAATTAGGTGTCGATATTTTTTCTTATTTCGGATTGGGTTGCCGCAATGTATCCAAAATATATATACCTAAAAGCTATGATATGGCTCATTTTTTTGAACCGATAGAGTCATACAATTCCATAATTCAGCATCATAAATACTTAAACAATTACGAGTACAACAAGTCTATTTACTTGGTAAACAGCGATGCACATTTAGACAATGGATTTTTACTCACCAAGCCCGATACTAGCTTGCATTCGCCCCTGGCCGTACTTTTTACTGAAGAGTATGCTAGCAAAGCAGACTTAGAAAAACACTTACAAACCATTACAGAAGAAATTCAATGTGTAGCCAGCATGTCTTCTCTTAACCTGAGCAACCAAGTGGTGCCCTTTGGCTATACGCAATTCCCAAGGTTATGGGACTATGCCGATGGCCGCGATGTGATGCAATTCTTATGCGAAGAACTCCCAAATTTTAGCAGAAATTAATACCTTTGAAAGGATGTATTTAATTAAAGTAAAAGGTGTAGCCAAAATACCCGACTATGTGCAGTTGAGAGACGATTCTTTCACACTATTGGCCTATTTTCGGGTAGATAGACCTGAAAAATCCTTAGAAAAAATAGGGCTAGCCGACAGAGCAGAATACATCATGAAATTAGTAAACGAAACTCCTTTCGGACAAATCTTAAAACTAGATCTTTAATATGTTTACAAACGCCGTTATTAGACTAACCAACGTAGATATTTTTCAACAAAATCAATTGGTACTTTCTCGAGTAAATTTCGAAGTAAACAAGAGCGAATTGGTATACCTTATTGGCCAAACCGGTTCTGGGAAAAGTAGTTTATTAAAAGTATTGTATGGCGATTTGCATATAAAAACCGGTGAAGGTGTAGTGGCTGGCTACGATTTAAAGAAATTAACCGCATCTGAAGTGCCCTTTTTACGGAGAAAAATTGGTATTGTATTTCAAGATTTTCAATTGCTTACCGACCGCAGCGTAGAAAAAAACCTGGAATTTGTACTACGTGCCACCGCATGGACGAACGAAATAGAAATTTCGGCCCGCATTCGCGAAGTATTAGATAAAGTGGGCTTACGCTCAAAAATCAGTAAAATGCCACACGAATTATCGGGTGGAGAGCAGCAACGTGTAGTTATTGCCCGTGCTTTACTAAACAACCCAGAAGTAATTTTAGCCGATGAACCCACTGGCCATCTCGATCCGGAAACTTCGGAAGAAATTGCCCAATTACTACACCAAATTAGCCAAACTGGTACGGCTGTGGTTTTGGCCACGCACGATTACCACATTATACGCACCCACCCGGCACGCATACTTAACTGCGATAACGGACAAGTACAAGAAAAAGCCAGCATTTAAAAGCCGACAATTTGTGTAATACCACTGAAAAGCACTGACAGCTTGTCGGGAAAATAGCTTTGGCAACAATTTTGGTACGCAAGAGAAAAAGGAATTGAAATATGTCTAAAACAAAAAAAAGCAGCAAAGCAGAAAAAGCGGTTGATCCCTTAGAAGCATTGCAAGCACAAGTAACCGAAGCAAACGATAAATACCTGCGTTTATACGCCGAGTTTGATAATTTTAAACGCCGTACCAGCAAAGAGCGTATAGAATTGTTGCAAACTGCGGGCAAAGAAGTCATTATATCCCTATTGCCCGTATTAGACGATTTTGAACGTGGACTTAAATCGATGGAACAAGCCACCGAAGTAACCCCTATTAAAGAGGGTATTGCCTTGGTTCAGCATAAATTTAAAAATACCCTAAGCCAATTGGGGCTTAAAGAAATGGATACGCAGGGTCAGGTTTTTGATGCCGATATTCACGAGGCCATCACAAACATACCGGCCCCAAGCGATGCATTGAAAGGAAAAATAGTAGATCAACTAGAAAAAGGCTATTACCTAAACGATAAAGTAATCCGTTTTGCCAAAGTAGTAGTAGGACAATAAGTATATGGCTAAAAGAGATTATTACGACATACTCGGTGTAAGCAAAAGCGCTTCGGCCGATGAAATTAAAAAGGCCTATCGCAAATTAGCCATCAAATTCCATCCAGATAAAAACCCCGACGACAAAGCTGCGGAAGATAAATTTAAGGAAGGTGCCGAGGCCTACGAGGTATTAAGCAACGCAGAGAAAAAACAGCGCTACGACCAATTTGGCCATGCTGGAGCTGGACAAGGTGGCTCTGGCGGTGCCGGAAACATGAACATGGAAGATATTTTTAGCCAATTTGGCGATATTTTCGGTGGTGGTGGCGGTAGCCCCTTCGATAGTTTTTTTGGCGGTGGGCAATCTACACGTGGCGGACGCCGTGTAGCACGTGGCAGTAATTTGCGCATTAAAGTAAGACTCACCCTCGAAGAAATTGCCAAGGGAGTTGAGAAAAAGATAAAAGTAAACAAGCAAGTGGTTTGCCAAAGCTGTAGCGGTTCGGGGGCAAAAGACAAATCGTCGGTAAGCACCTGCCGTACCTGTGGCGGTAGTGGTGCTGTACGCCGAGTAACCAATACCATTTTGGGCCAAATGCAAACTACCAGCACCTGCCCTACTTGTAATGGCGAAGGTTCTGAAATTACCGCCAAATGCGGTACCTGCCATGGCGAAGGCTTGAGCCGTGGCGAAGAAACCATCAGCATTCAAATTCCGGCTGGCGTAAGCGAAGGCATGCAACTGTCTATGAGTGGCAAAGGCAATGCAGCCCCTCGTGGTGGCGTACCCGGCGACTTAATTATTTTGATTGAAGAAATTGAGCACGAAACCTTGAAACGTGATGGCTTTAATATTGTTTACGATTTATACATCAGTTTTGCCGATGCTGCCTTGGGCGCCAGTGTAGAAGTGCCTACCATTGATGGCAAAGCCAAATTAAAAATTGATGCCGGTACCCAAGCCGGAAAAATATTGCGCTTAAAAGGAAAGGGCATCCCGGAGGTAAACTCGTACCACCGTGGCGACGAATTAATTTATGTAAACATTTGGACACCCAAAGCCCTCTCCAAAGAAGAACGAGAGCTTGTAGAAAAGTTACAAGCATCGCCTAATTTTAAACCCCAACCGGGCAAAGGCGAAAAAAGCTTTTTCGAACGGATGAGAGAATATTTTGGTTAATAAGAAAAGCCCATCTTAGAAAAGGATGGGTTTTTTGTAACTTAAATTCACTTAAAACATCTAAATAATAAAAAGATCGCATGTTACGCATCCAACACATTGTAAAACAATATGCCCAACACCGTGCCCTCGATGATGTGAGCATGGATATTGAAAAAGGCAGCATTTTTGGGCTATTAGGTCCGAATGGTGCAGGAAAAACCTCTCTTATTCGCATTATCAACCAAATTACCGCACCCGATAGTGGCGACGTATTTTTTAACGGAGAAAAGCTAAACCCCAAGCACATTGCCAAAATTGGCTACCTACCCGAGGAAAGAGGCCTATACAAAAAAATGGAAATTGGCGAACAGGCCCTGTACTTAGCCCAGCTCAAGGGACTTTCTAGAGCAGAGGCCACCAAGCGCATAAAATATTGGTTCGAAAAAATGGACATGCAGGGCTGGTGGAACAAAAAAGTGGAAGATTTAAGTAAGGGCATGCAACAAAAGGTACAGTTTGTGGCTACTGTATTGCACGAACCGGAACTGATTATTTTGGATGAACCTTTTTCTGGTTTCGATCCGGTAAATGCCGAAATTATTACCCAAGAAATTTTAGAGTTAAACCAAAAAGGTGCAACCATTATTTTTTCTACCCACCGCATGGAATCGGTAGAGCAACTGTGCGACAGCATTGCCTTGATTAACAAATCGCATAAAATTTTAGATGGTAAGGTAAGTGACATTAAAAATAGCTACCTTAACAATACCTTTCGTATCGAATTTACGGGACAATTTCCTGCCGAAAAAGCGGATTTATTTAGCATTGTATCTACGGGCAAGCCACACGAAATTCATATTAAAATAACGGAGGGCAAAACGCCTAACGAGGTGTTAAGCTACCTATTGCCACACATTCAAATTCAGCAACTAAGCGAAGTGATACCTAGCATAAATGATATTTTTATTCAAAAAGTAAGCAATTAATTTTATGAACAAAGTTTTACTCATCATTCAGCGTGAATACCTCACACGTGTAAAAAAGAAATCGTTTTTATTGATGACTTTTTTGGTGCCCGCCCTTATTATTGGTATGTATGCGCTTATTGCCTACTTATCGGTAAACGGAGCAGATAAGGCCACCGAAGTTCAGGTATATGACGAAAGTGAAATTTTTACATCGGAATTTAAAAATACCGAAACTGTAAGTTTTAGCGCTGGAAAAACATCATTTGCAGAAGCTAAAAAAGAAGCGGCTACCAACGAGGAAGGCTTTATTTTGCATATTCCGAAAGATATTGAACAATTGAGCAAAGTAGAATTGTACTCGAAAAAGAAATTGGGTTTATCTACTTTGAGTACCATAAATAACCAGTTAGAAGAAATTTTACGGAACAAACAATTGAAGGATGCTGGCATTGATGCCAAAACCCTAGCAACTATCAAACCCGATATCAGCATAGATTCTAAAGAATTAACGGCAGAAGGTGAAAAAGATAGCAGTGCCGGTGCAGCTTATGCCATTGGCTTTGCTGCCGCCATTCTCATTTACATGTCGCTATTTATTTATGGCTCCCAAGTAATGCGTGGCGTTATCGAAGAAAAAACAAGCCGCATTGTAGAAGTAATTATTTCATCGGTAAAACCATTCCAACTCATGTTGGGTAAAATTATTGGCATTGGCTTGGTTGGGCTTACCCAGTTTACCTTGTGGATTGTGTTATCTACCACCTTGGTAGGCACAGCCAGTAAAATTTTGTTAAAAGACAAGGTGAGTAGCGTAAAAACAGAATTGGTAGAAGGCAAACAAAACAAAGCCATTGCAGAGGCCAGTACTAACCCAGCATTAACGGTTATTAATGCTGTGAAAACACTAAACCTGACCTACATTTTCAGTTGTTTTTTGGTGTATTTTTTAGGTGGATACCTAATTTATAGTGCCTTGTTTGCCGCGGTAGGTTCGGCTGTAGATAACGAAACAGAAACGCAGCAATTTATGCTACCCATTACCCTACCCTTGCTCTTTACCTACATCATGTCCTTCACTTTTATTCTCAATAACCCGGATAGCAGCCTCTCCTTTTGGTTGAGTATTATACCGTTCACTTCTCCCATTGCCATGATGGTTCGTTTACCCTTTGGGGTGCCTGATTGGCAATTGGCCCTTTCCATAATTTTATTAATTGGTGGTTTTATTCTCACCACTTGGATTGCCGCTAAAATTTACCGTGTAGGTATTTTAATGTACGGCAAAAAAGCAAGCTATAAAGAATTGGCCAAATGGTTGTTTTATAAAGAGTAAATGGATCAAGCGAAGAAGAATTTAATTGCCGCCGAGGCAAAAGCCTTGGCTCTATTTCAAGAAATAGAAAAGCTAGGCCTTATTCGTGCAGGCATTAGCGAAGAAGAATTAAACAAAGAAGTTTTCGAACTGGCTTTTTCTTTATTTGGGATAGAAAAATACTGGCATAAGCGCATTATTCGTGCAGGCAAAAACACCCTCCTGCCTTATAACGAAAATCCACCCAACCTGATGATTCAGGAAAACGATATATTATTTTTCGATTTTGGGCCCATATTTGATGAATGGGAAGCTGATTTTGGAAGAACCTTTGTGTTAGGCAACGATGCCGAAAAATTAAAACTTCAAGCCGATTTATACCCGGTTTGGGAGGAGTGTAAGGCTTTTTTCGACAGCAAAACTTCGCTAACAGGTACCGAATATTATAAAGAAATTGTGCACATCGCCGAGCGGTATGGCTGGTTGTTTGGCAGCGAAATTGGTGGCCACATTATCGGAAAATTTCCGCACGAACGCTTAGAAAAAGAAGTGAAAGACCATTACATCCACCGCGATAACCACACCGATTTATTTGCTAAAGATGCATCGGGAAATGTTAGAAATTGGATATTAGAAATTCACTTAATAAACCCCAAAAGAGAGTTTGGTGGATTTTTTGAGCAGTTGTTAACGGTGTAATTTTACCAACTCTTCGTATAAACGGTGTGTGGGTAAACCTACCACATTGGTATAAGAGCCCACTATTTTATCAATACCCACCAAACCTATCCATTCTTGAATGCCATAAGCGCCTGCTTTATCCATAGGTTGGCCGGTGGCTATATAATATTGAATTTGCTCGGGTGTTAAGGGCTTAAAATACACTTCCGATTTTTCATAAAAAGAATGAAATTGATGGTCTTTTAGAATACAAACGCCGGTAATTACTTCATGTTTACGGCCAGCTAATTGCGAAAGAATGGCAAAAGCATGAGCTGCATCATCGGGTTTGCCCAAAATTTGCCCATCAATAACCACCAAGGTATCTGCGGTAATAACCACTTCACCAGTTGTATCTTCATCAAAAGCTTTGGCTTTTTTTTCGGCAATATAAACGGCTACTTCCTCGGGGGTTAATTCCTCGGGGTAACTTTCATCTACATCTTTGAGTACCACCCTAAAATCGAGGCCTAAAAGAGAAAGTAATTCTTGCCTGCGTGGCGATTTAGAAGCTAAAATAAGTGGAGGAAAATTCATGATTAAGCTTTTGCCGAAGGATCTTCATCGGCCCATAGGCCTTGTACCTTTAATACTTTTTCTATGACATCGCGAACGCAACCTTGTCCACCTTTAACTGGGGAAATATATGCCGAAATGGCTTTTATCTCTTCGGCAGCATCGGCGGGGCAAGTGGCTAAACCTACCAATTTCATTACTGGATAATCGGGCACATCGTCGCCCATGTATAAAATCTGATCGGCACTTAAATCGTAGGCTAACAAAAATTCTTCAAACTTTTCTGTTTTATGCTCTACGCCTAAATAGACATCGCTAATGCCCAAGCTGGTTAAACGGCTTACAATACTTTGCGAACGGCCGCCGGTAATTATGGCAATCTTAAATCCTCTTTTTACGGCTAATTGCAAGGCATAGCCATCTTTAATGCTAAATCGGCGTAATTGCTCACCACTTTCGGTAACCAATACGGTGCCATCGGTAAGCACACCATCTACATCAAAAACAAAAGCGGTTATTTGAGAAAGCTTGGCTAGCATGGTGTTTATTGGTTATCACGCCATTCGTATACCCAAGCCGATTGAATTTGCTCTAAATGGCCTTCGTTACATTCTTCACGAGTGCCTGCAAAAGCGGGTAAGCTTAGTACCCATTCTATCAATTCGGTAAAACGAATGCGGTATATTTTAGACTCGGTAAATTCGTCGCCAAATTTCTCGTATAAGCCCATTGCAATGTCTTCGTAATCGTTCCAATGAATGGGTAAGGCGTATTTATCTTGTATCATAATTAGTGTCCTAAAAATTGGCTTTGATCGGGTAAGGTTACTTCAATATCGCCATTAATGGCTACACATTGGCAGCCTAAACGTGAGGTGATGTGTGGGTTTACTGCACGATCAATAAAATCTTCTTCTTTATCGGATATTTCTTGCAAAAAATCCATGCCTTTATTCACATAAATGTGGCAGGTACTGCATCCACAAACGCCACCGCAATTGTGTTGTAAGTCAATACCGTGATCCATGCACACATCCAGCACCGATTCGCCTTTGGCTATTTGAAGTTCTAAGGGCTCTTTTCCAGCCTCTTCGAAATTAATTTTAATGTTAAAAATGTTCATTTCGATGCAAAAATACTAAAATTAGCTTGGCAAATAATGTACCGCTATAAATTAACTATGCTTTGACTTAGCAAACGGTAGATTTCTTGTAATTGTGATTGTTCTTTCAGGAAATCAAGATGTTTTTGGAGTATTTTTTCATCCTTACGAATAGCCGGACCGGTTTGCACTTCGCTAGGTAGCACTTGTTGTACTTTCGCTGCAGTTTCGGCAATGAGTGGGCGTAAATAATCGAAAGAAAGTCCATTGCTTTCTACCAATTGTTGGGCTATGGCATAAACATGGTTGCTAAAATTGCAAGCAAATACGGCTGCAATGTGCAAGACCAAGCGTTGCTCCGAACTCATTTGCACGATTTTTGGCGATAACTTATGCGCCAGGGCTTCTACTTGTTTTGATACTTCGGGCGAAGAGGCCTCTACCGCAATGGGTACTTGGCTAAAATCTACCGCTTTGTCGAAAGAAAAAGTTTGCAAGGGGTATAAAACTCCGTAATTAGTGCTTGCAGCTTTTAGTACATCCATAGCTGTAGAGCCTGAGGTATGAAGCACTATCTTGTCGTCTAAATCTAAGTGTTCAACTAAAGAAAGAATAGCATCATCATTTACAGAAATGATGTATACATCGGCATTTTTTGTCAATTCGGCCAAATCACTTATAGCTTTGGCATGTACTTGTAAGGCTAAAGTTTGCGCATGTGCAAGTGTAGGACTATATACCTGCGCAATCAATATACCCGCATTATGCAGAGCTTTACCAACTTGCGTAGCTACTTTACCACTTCCCAAAAATACCACTTCCATAGTTACGTAGTTTTAAGTTCGTTACGTCTACGCAAAATAGCCAAGAAAAAGCCAATGGTCATCAGTATGGTGCCACCCCAAAAAAAGTTGATATAAGGGAAAACGACTGCTTTCATTACAATCCATTTTTTCTCGGCCGGAGGGCGTTGAAAAACGGTTAATTCTAGACTATTACTTTTAGGGTTAATATTGGTGAAACGTATTTTTAATCCTAGTTCTTCAATGGTTTTACCAAAGTCGTATACATTACCATCTTTTATAACAAATACAGGATCAACCACTTGTTTCTTAGCTTTTGATAACACTTCTAGACTAAGTGCTACAGATACATCGTTTGCGCTTAATGCCATATTGTTTACATACACTCCTTTTTTAATTGCTTTTACCACAATTTTAGCATCACGAACAGCAATGGTATCTCCTAACTTTACAGCACGAATACTAGGCTTTCCAAAATCTTCCTCTTCGCTATGGCCTTCATGTGGTTCGTGTGCAGCTTCTTCCTTTAAAGGCACGCTGCTTACATGCGTATAAATATCTTTCCAGAGGTAATGGCGGGTATCTGGCGAAGCAATGATTTGGCGCATTTTAACATTTTGTTGCGCATTCGGGTACAAATCAAAATTCTCTGTTACTTTAGCCGTTTCGGGGTCAATTACTTGATAATTTACCCGGTACAAGGTATTGGGACCACTTACCGAATCTCCCAAATAAGTAACCGTATACTTATCCATTTGTATGGGCTCGTTTAAATACAAAATGATGTTTTCTCTCGGGTTATTATCTTTAGCAAACTCTTGCCCAAAGCCAATTCCAGAAGTATTCACTGAAATAACTTTATTGGTTGCTGCAGCCACCATGGCACCAATCAATAAAAGTGCAAAACCTATGTGCGCTAGGGCTGAACCCGCTAGTTTCCATTTACCCAAAATAGCATTATACAAAATACCGGCATTGCACACTACAGAAAATATGGAGCTAAACATGAGCAACATAAACATAGGGTTGGTATAAATACCACCAATATAGCCTGCTAAACCGGTTAGTACGGCGGCAATAAGTGCTGCTCGGCCTAACTGAATATAAAATGAGCGTATATCTGTTTTTTTGTATTTTAAAAATTGACTAAAGCCCGAAATAAATGCAATTACCAATGCAAAAGGCAATTGCCACTTATTATAATGGGCAATTACTTGAGTGGGTGGGGCAATTTCGGTACCAAAAATTTTATTAAAAACAGGGATAGATGTGGTTGCCAAAATTTGCAAACAAGCTAACCCGAGAACTATGGCGCCAACAAATAACCAAAACTCACGTGAGTATGTTTCTTCTTCTTTTGCAGAAAATGGCATGTATTTCCAGCGTATTAGAACCAATATAATGGCAATAAGTGTAAATACACTAATAAATACGAGCAATTGCCAAAACATGCCTAAATCGGTAAATGAATGCACAGAGGTTTCACCCAAAATGCCACTTCGTGTTAAGAAAGAAGCATATAATACCAACACAAAACTTACCAGCGTAAGAAAGGTAGCGGTAAAATAGGCTTGTCCAGAATGTTTGTAGGCTAATAAAACATGTACAGCGGCAATTAGTGTAATCCACGGAATGAGGGAGGCATTTTCTACAGGATCCCAAGCCCAAAAACCACCGAAATTGAGCGCTTCATATGCCCAAAAGGAACCCATAATAATTCCCGCTCCTAAAACCATTACGGCAAATAATGCCCAAGGCAAAGCCATGCTAATCCACTCGGTATAACGTTTTTGCCACAAGCCTGCTAGGGCATAGGCAAAGGGAACAATCATAGAGGCAAAGCCTAAAAATAAAGTGGGTGGATGGATAACCATCCAGTAGTTTTGAAGCAATGGATTGAGGCCATTTCCATCAGCAACCATGCTTAAATAATCCGGGCGGGCAAAAATAGGGGCCTGTACGGCATCTCTTAATAAAATGAAGGGTGAACTACCTACACGGATGCCTAAAATTTCAACGCCTAACAACATAGAAGCCAAAAATGTTTGTGATAACATAATCACCGCCATTACCGGTGGCTCCCACGATTTTGCTTTACGTACTAATACAAAGCCTAAAACAGATTGCCAAAAGGTCCAGAGCCAAAAACTACCCTCTTGCCCTTCCCAAAAACATGAAATAATGTAATATACGGGTAGAGATTTTGAAGAGTGCGCCCAAGCATAATGGTATTCGAAAAGATGATTGTAAATTATATAAAATAAGCAGGTACCAATGCCTATAATGGCCATTAAATTGACGAAATAAGCCGAACGGGCAATTTTTAACCACGAGCCATCGGGCTTATCTTTTATGGTTTCAAAATAATAACTGAGAGTAGCTAGTAGTGCAGCAGCAAATGATAATACGACAAAAAACTGACCTAATTTACCCGGCCAAAGGTGTTCACCTATAAAAACAGTATCCATATTTTAGCTTTGCTGTAGAGTAGATTTCACTTCAACCTGATCTTTATTGTATTTGGAAGGACATTTCATCAAAATTTTAGAAGCATGAAACTCCTCACCTACCATTTTCCCGGTTAAGACAATTTGTTCTGAACGTTCAAAGTCTTGCGGTTTAGTACCCGTAAAAACAATCTTACATGCCGTGCCCTTATTATCATTTACATAAAATGAAAAATAATTGGCATCTTTTTTCGGATTATAAACCATATCCTTGGCCAAATCTAAACGGCCAACCACATGTAATTCGGCTGCGGAGTCTTTGGCATCGTTAAAACTTCCATAGGTACTAGAATCGGCATAGGTAGAAATGATAACGCCAATGGCTACTGCAATAATACCTATTAAAAGAATGGCACTTTTTTTCATACTAGCTGTATAATTGATTCAAAATAGTACCACAAAAATAAGGATTATCCGAGGGAGAAAACGAATAATTATGGCTTTAATTCCCGAATTTTTACCCAAATTATACACAAAAAAAGGGAAGCCGTGCACGGCTTCCCTTTTTACATGAACTTAGCTGTATTTATGGCCAAACACCCATGTTTGAGTACGATACGGCTATTTTATCAATAGCATTCACAAAGGCAGCTATACGTAAGGTTTTAATTTTCGGATTAGCCATTTTCACATCTCTAATCTCGTGGTAAGAACGTATCATGGTATCTTCTAAACCAGAATTAACCAATTCTAGCTCTGTAGCACCTTTAACAATAACGCTACGCTGCTCTGGACTTAATTTTACACCAGTAGTTGTTTCCACCATATTTACTATGTTTTCGTTGGCAGTTTCTTCATAGCGTTTATCCATACGACCAAAAGCAACATGTGAAAGATTTTTCAACCATTCAAAATACGAAACCGTTACACCGCCTGCATTGCAATACATATCAGGGATAATGATACCGCCTTGTTTTACAAACATTTCCTCTGCAGCTGGGGTAGTTGGGCCGTTAGCTCCTTCGGCAATAATTTTTGCATGAATACGTACAACGTTTTCTTCTGTAATTTGATTTTCTAAAGCAGCTGGCACTAAAATATCACAAGGTTGCTCTAATCCTTCGAGCGATTTTTTGAATTCTTTTTGGGCTCCTTTAAATCCTAATATAGACCCGGTGGCTTTGCGGTGATTGAAAACCTCATCTAGATCTAAGCCTTTTTCGTTGTAAATAGCCCCTTCAAATTCGCAAAGGCCAACAATAATGGCACCAAACTCGGCTAAAAATTTAGCAGAATGATAGCCTACATTTCCTAAACCTTGTACAATTACTCGTTTACCGGCCAAACCTGGGCTTAAACCTAGCGCTTTCATATCTTCTGCAACGCTTACGCATTCGCGAACCGCAATGGCTACGCCTCTACCGGTTGCCTCACGACGACCGGCAATACCGTGTAAGGCAATGGGTTTACCAGTTACACAACCAAGGGCATCTAATTGGCCTGGGTTCATGGTTTGGTAGGTATCTGCAATCCAACTCATTTCACGCTCACCAGAACCGTAATCGGGGGCAGGAACATCAATACCCGGACCAATAAAATTTTTCTTAACCAATTCTACGGTATAACGTCTGGTTATATTTTCTAATTCAGCAAGTGTATAATTTTTCGGGTTTATTTTAATACCACCTTTTGCACCACCAAAGGGTACGTTGACAATGGCACATTTGTAAGTCATTAAAGCCGCTAAAGCCATTACTTCATCCTCATTTACCATTTCGCTGTAACGAATACCGCCTTTGGTTGGCGATTTGTGATGAGAGTGCTCTACACGCCACGCATCTATTACTTCTAAACCATCGCCTTTTCTAATAGGAAAACGGAAACGGTACACACTGTTACACGATTTAATTTGATCTAATAAACCGGCAGGGTGATTGGTAAACTGTGCCGCATGATCAAAGAATTGGCATACGTCTCCGAAAAAAGTTAGTTCTTCAGAGGCTGCTCCTGATTTTGTTGACATATTTTGTTTGTATTAATTGACTGATTAGTTCGATGCAAAGTTGAGTGAAAAAATATCACTCTTGCAAATAAAAAATTGTTAGTGTATGGCTTACACATTTGCTAAAAATTAACAAAACAGAGCCAATTATATTTTAGTGCCGTTTTTTTCTAGTTTACTTACTTTCTTATCTATAGAAAATAAAAAAACTAAAACGCCCGCTAAAATAACCGACATCACGCTGACTACCACATAAATCTTACCCGAACTTCTTAAGCCATCGGCCATTTCAACAGACGACGATTGGGCCAAAACTGATAATGAGATTGCAGAAAGCAACGTTAATAAACTTAATTTTTTTATCATAATTACTAAAATTGATGCTGTAATAAACGGATGCGGTACCGAATGTTACTCAGCCAAACTCCAAGTAAGATCCACCCAATTACGGCCGGATAAAATACCAAACGCATATTGCTATCCAAATCGTACGAGTTAAAGCCTGGGTTACCTCCGTTTCCTGGATGTAAGGAGTCTGTCATTCGGGGTAGTATAAATAACAATACAACCATAATAGGAAAGGCGAAAATATTATAGATGGCAGAGATTTTAGCTCTTTTCTGCGATTCATCAATAGAACTCCGCAATACGATATAGGCTAAATACATCAGGGTAGATATGGCGGAACCATTTAATTTCGGATCATTGGGCCAAGGGGCTCCCCATGTAAAATTTGCCCAAATCATGCCAGTACCTAAGCCTAAAAAACCAAATACAATACCCGTATTTACAGTTTCAACGGCCATAAAATCGTGCTTTTCATCAGCAGACGACAAGTACTTAATGCTATTAATTACCGAAAGAAGGTAAAGGAATATCATGGTGAACCACATAGGCACGTGAAAATATAGATTACGAATAGTTTCGTGCAAAATGGGCAATCTAGGGACTGCTACTAATAGGCCTGCTATAAAGGAATAAATCAGGAGTATAGCCGCTAAAATTTTCCACCAATTTTTAGTCATATAGGGGAGATTAATCACGCCAAAGGTAAGGAAACAAAACCAAAGAGGATGCAATAACTAGTACATTCAAACTAAGCAAAATGACTATCTCATCGTAACTCACAGCCCTATCCAAACCATCCATGGCATTTTTAGAAAATTTGATAAGCAAAATGAGTAAAGGAATAATAACCGGAAAACTAAGTACCGCCATTAAATTGCCGGGGTTATTCGCTTTTGCTGCAATACCCGAAATCATAGTAAATACACTGGCAAAACTTATACTACCTAACAGTACCGCCAAAAAATAAAATACAAGGTCTTGAACCTGATTTGAAAACACAACTTGATAGAAGAATAGTGCTAAGCTAGACAACAGCAGCATGAGCAAGCAGTTGTAAATAATTTTAGAAAGAATAATGGCTTGAGGTGATGCCAAGGTATACAAATACAAGTGTCGGCCTGCCGGCTCTTGCACAAAGCTTTTTACCAGGGCATTAATAGAGGCAAACAAAAGAATAATCCAAAACAACACGTTCCAGGTTGGGCCTTGTATGCCTCCTTTAAACGATAAATAACACACAAAAATGGTTGAAACTACATACAACAATATACCATTTAAGGCATACCGCGAACGCCATTCTAAAATGAGTTCTTTAGCTATAAGAGATTTCACTTGGTGTATCAAGCTCATGCCACAAAGATAATTTTAATTTGCCTAGCTACTAAAAGTAAAATGCGTAATTTCAATACTCATGTATAGTTCAAATCTGCATAGCCCCATTGGCATCTTGCTCATAGAAGCAGATGAAGTATCTGTTCGGAGTATTCAATTTGTAGAAAATGAAATAAGACAAGATCCGAGTGAATTAACCGAATGGGCTAAAATTGAGCTTTCGGCTTATTTTGAGGGTAAATTGAGCACATTTACATTCCCCATGCAACAGAATGGCAGCCCTTTTCAGCAAGGGGTTTGGCAAGAACTCCAGCAAATTAAACCCGGCCACCCCATAAGCTATACCGAGTTAGCAAAAAGGTTACAAAACTCCTTGGCCATTCGGGCAATTGCCGCTACAAACGGAAAAAATAAACTTTTAATTGCTATACCCTGCCACAGGGTAATTGGCAGCAAAGGCGATTTAGTGGGCTACGCAGGCGAACTTTGGCGCAAAGAATGGTTACTGAAACACGAAACCAAAATGACTGGTATTGGGCAAGCTAGCTTATTTTAGGAATACGCTTATCAACCAAGCTAAACCAAAGTGGCGGAAACAGGGCCGGCAAAAACATACTGGCGTAACCCCCTGGCAATACGGGGCTATTCTCATAAGTAAGCAAGGTATTAAAAGACTTGGCCGCATGAAAATGATGATCGGAATGTCGGCTTAAATCAATTAAAAAATAGCGGCTAACTACCTTATCACTTTGCCAAGAATGAAGCTCGTTTACCCGTTCTTTTTCGTTACGGCGTAAGCCATAATGCTCTATATAATTGGTGTATTCTAATAATAAATTCGCAACTGTAGCTTGCAACAAGTAGGCGGCGGCTACCCAAATACCAAAAAAATAGGTTAAGGCGCTCAATAGTAAAAAACCTCCTGCATACACGGCTACCACATAGTTGTGTAAACCATAGCCCCATTTACCCGCTTTATCACATCTAATTTTTTCGAGGGCTAGCGATTGCAGCAATTGCCCAGATATAGAGCGAAAAGCAAAAGCATATACCGTTTCGCCTTTAAGGGCACTAACCGGATCGGCAGCAGTACCTACCGATTTATGATGAATACGTAAATGATGTACATAGAAATACGGGTTTAATACCGTAAACAATAAAAGTCGGCCTAAAAAATTCCAGAATTTTGCTTTGCGATGGATGAGTTCGTGCGCAGCAATAATACCCATGGAGCCAGTAGCTGTACCAGTAGAAAGTGCCGCCAATAAAATCCAGTAGCCACTTATGATTTGCGTATAAACCCCATAAATTAAACTGGTTACAGCCAATAACTGTCCAACAACTACAAAAAATAGCAAAAGGTCGGGCAGTACATCATCTTCGCCAGCTTCATTGCTTTTATCTTCGGGCAATAGCAGTTCGCCTAAGGCCAGCACCACAAAGGTAAAAGCAAAATTACTCAAGGTATACCAACCTCCATTTAAATTACCGAGCAGCACAAAAGCTACCGGAAAAAGGTTGAGAAAATATTTCCAGTTTCTAAGAGAGTTTGTTTGTACAGTTTGCATCATCAAAATTTAGGATTGAAGATACGGAAAATTGTGAAAACAAAAATTATTATTGCCCAACTTTCAGTTCCATTTTATCGGCAAAATGAGCGCAATAATCACGCAAATCGCCTACAATGGCCTCTTCGCCAGTAGCCCGCAAAAAGCTATCACCCATGGTTTGTAGGGTTTCGTAAAAAAACCGCTTCATTTCATCGGCTGGCATATCTTTTGTCCACAAATCAATGCGCAACGAGTTTTTATAGTTATGATCCCAGAGGGCCAACATCATAGATTTTACCGGCAGGGCCTCTTTATTTTGCGAATCGGTTGATTCCCATAAAATGCTTTCCGGAATGTTTTGATCGTCTAGTTCGATGGTGAGTTTTATTTCAGCTTTTTTCATATCTCAATGAAGATTTATATCTTTTTAGTCAAATCGTTTCGATTTCTTTTTGGGAGCTCCGGGCTTTGTCGGGCCTTTAGCTTTTGGTTTAGGGCGGTCGCCCTTAGTGTTTTTTAATTTTTTCTCGTGAAAGGCTCCCTGAAAATCCGGATTATCTTTACGTTTTTGTAAATCTATTTCACGAGCCATAACTTGGCGCTCTTCGTAAGGTGTTTCTTCAACAAAAACCGCAGCTGGCAATTCGGCCACAGGAATAGTTTGGCGCATTAACTTTTCTATTTTTTTAATGTAAAACTCTTCCGATTCGGCACAAAAAGTAATGGCTTCGCCACTTTTGTACGCCCTGCCGGTACGGCCAATTCGGTGTACATAATCTTCAATAATAATGGGCACATCAAAATTAATTACATGACTCACATCGGCTACGTCTAAGCCTCTAGCAGCCACATCGGTAGCCACCAACATTCTAATATTGCCCTCTTTAAATGCATTTATAGAATTTATACGGGTATTTTGCCCTTTGTTGGCATGAATTACCCGCACTTGTCCGGCGCCGTAACGACGTTCTAAATAATGAAAAATATTATCGGCTACGGTTTTGGTTTTGCAAAACACAATCAAGCGATGAAAACGTTCATCATCTTTAAGCAGCTCTTGCAACAAGTTTAACTTGGTTTTTAAGTTAGGCACCCGGTACAAAACTTGGCTTACCGTATGGGCTGGTGTGGCTTGTGCAGCCACCTCTATTATTAAAGGGAATTTTAAGAAATCGCCCGAAATTTTATGCACCAATTCACTCATAGTTGCCGAAAAAAGCAAATTTTGGCGCTTGCGGGGTACTACTTCTAAAATGCGGTGAATAGAGCCAATAAAGCCCATATCCATCATTTTATCAGCCTCATCTAATACCAAAAACTGTATAGATTTAGTAACAATATGTCCGGCTAAGTATAAGTCTAAAAAGCGGCCAGGGGTGGCAACCACTATATCGGCACCTTTTTCTAAAGCTGCAATTTGTGTTTTAGGACCAAGGCCTCCGTAAATAACCACGGTGCGTAAATCGGTGTATTTAGCGAAAGAAATGATGTTTTCTTCTATTTGCATGGCCAACTCCCGTGTAGGTGCCAAAATTAATGCTCGAGGATGCTGTCCCTGAGCGTACTTTAATTTCATAAGCAGAGGCAACACATAGGCAGCCGTTTTACCGGTGCCTGTTTGCGCAATGCCCATCATATCTTGACCCGATAAGATAGGTGCAATGGCCTTCTGCTGAATAGGTGTAGGCTGGGTATAACCAGCCTCTTCTATCGCATTTAAGAGCTGTCTGTTTAATTTAAAATCTTCGAAATTGGTGGCCATTGGCGCAAAGATACATTTTTACGCTCCAATACGTTTGTATTCGCTAAATAGATTATTCTAACACATGAGGATGCATGGCTTAAGCATATGTAAAACAAGGAAGGCATTCTTTTTAGAATCAATCTAAATAGCTACCTTTGAACTCCAATTAATTCACCCCCATGGCAAAAGTATCCATCAATTTAGCAACCGGCTCTTTGCAAAAAGAAGACCTTATTGTGGGTATAGATTTGGGAACCACCAATAGCTTGGTGGCATTTATCAATCCCGATGGTAAAGCCCAAGTAATTAACGACACGGGCAAAGGCGAATTGGTGCCATCGATTATACATTTTGCGAAAGATGGCAGCCTAGTAGTTGGCAACCAAGCGAAAGAATTTTTAACTACCGATCCCCAAAACACTATATTTTCTGTAAAACGATTGCTTGGCAGATCGTTTGGAGATATTGCGGCGCATCGCGATTTTTTTTCGTACAAGGTGATTGACGATAACCAAGAAAGCTTGGTAAAAATAATGGTGGGCGAAAAATTTTATACGCCCATTGAGCTTTCGGCATTAATTTTAAAGGAGCTTAAAGAACGGGCCGAACATGCGCTAAAAACGCCGGTTACCCGGGCGGTAATTACGGTACCCGCTTATTTTAACGATAGCCAACGCCAAGCCACCCGTGATGCCGGAAAACTAGCCGGATTGGATGTGTTGCGCATGGTAAACGAACCCACCGCCGCCAGCTTGGCTTACGGCATTGGCTTACAAGCCGATGAGGAAAAAACCATCGCGGTATACGATTTAGGCGGAGGCACCTTCGACGTTTCTATTTTACACATACAAAATGGCATTTTTGAGGTATTGGCCACCAATGGCAATACTTTTTTAGGTGGCGACGATTTTGACAGAGCTATTGTTGACTTTTGGGTACAAGAAAATAAACTCGACTTAAAAAGCCTAAGCGAAAACCAAGAATTGGCACAAGGCCTACGCCTAAAAGCCGAAGAAGCCAAAAAAGCATTAGGCACCCAAAATCTGTTTAATGAAAGCTTAAACGGGATTCCATTGGCCATCAGCAAACAAAAATTCGAAGAACTTATACAACCTAAATTAGCCGAAACTTTAGCGTGTTGCCAAAAAGCTCTAAGTGATGCGAATTTAAAGGCAGAAAATATCGACGAAGTCATTATGGTGGGTGGTTCTACCCGAACCCCATCCGTAAAACAAGCCGTTGCCGCATTTTTTGGCAAACCTGTACACGATGAGCTAAATCCAGATGAGGTAGTAGCCCTGGGTGCAGCCATTCAATCGGATATTTTAGCGGGTAACCGCTCCGATATTTTATTATTGGATGTAACCCCCTTATCATTAGGAATAGAAACCATGGGCGGTTTGATGGATGTAATTATTGCACGAAATGCCAAAATACCTACCAAGGCTGGCCGCCAGTACACCACCTCGGTAGATGGGCAAGTGAACCTAAAAATTTCGGTTTTCCAAGGCGAACGTGATTTGGTAAAAGAAAATAGAAAATTAGCCGAATTTGACTTGAAAGGAATTCCGGCTATGCCTGCAGGATTACCCAAAATAGATATTAATTTTTTGCTGAATGCCGATGGTATTTTAACCGTGCAAGCCATAGAATTACGTTCGGGTGTAAAGCAAGAAGTTGAAGTAAAACCAACTTACGGCCTTAGCGATGAAGAAGTGGAACAAATGTTACTAGATAGCATTGCACATGCGCAAGAAGATGTAGCCCAACGCATGCTCATTGAAGCTCGCACCGAGGCCGAACAAATGGCTTATACCGCTGACCGTTTCTTAGCTAAAAACGCTCAATTTTTACAAGATTTTGAAATTGCACAAAGCCGCCAATTGCTTGAACAATTACGAGCAAGTTTAAACTCTGGAGATAAGGATTTAATGCTGAAACAAGTGGAAGCACTGAATGAATACACCCGCCCCTTTGCCGAACGAGTAATGGATGTAGCCATTGCTACTGCCATGAATGGCAAACAAATTGATTAATTAAGATAAATAACTTCTTTTTTATTAATAATTTTTATATAAAATTAATTTTATCTTTTGTGATAAAAGTTTAATTTTTTATTTATTTTTATTTCGCTTAGATTTAATCCAACACCTACACTAGTGCTTCATTTCTAGGTTTTTAATCTAAGCAAGATTAAGTACAGCGTAAACCGTTGTGATTATAAACCAAACACCAAAGGTATGACTATCGGAAAATTGTGTACTCAAACAATGGATAAACTATTGGAGGGAGTTCAACTGATTGATTTTAACTGGCAATATATCTATGTAAACAACACCATTGTAAAACAGAGCAAATGTAGAAAAAAAGAGGAGCTGCTCGGCTTTACTATGATGGAAAAATTTCCAGGCATTGAAAAAACCGACATGTTTAAGATGCTCCATTTTTGTATGCAAGAACGAGAGCCGGCTTGTTTTGAAAATGACTTTTCTTTTTCTGACGGGAGTATGAAATATTTCGAATTAAGGATACAACCCGTTCCAGAAGGCATTTGTATCCTCTCCATGGATGTAACGGAAAGAAAAAAAGCTAAAGAACAACGTATAAAATTTATACAAGGATTGGAGGAAATGCTTTACATGACGTCCATAAAGGTAGGGCAGCCCGTATCAAACATTTTGGGCTTATCCGATTTACTAGCGGATGAAACATTAGATCAAGTGGAGCTCAAAGAAATTTGTGATTTTATGAAAGAATCAGCCATGCAACTCGATGAATTTACCACAGAACTTAGAACGTTCATTCACAACTTAAAAAAGCAATAACTATACTTTCCTATTTTTTATCCAATAGGAAGTTTTTACAGTTTGACTAACAGTAGTGCTTTTTTTGGTTTGATTTTGCATGAGTTGAGCTGCAACTAAAGCTGCAATAAACGCTTCTTGCTTATTTTCATGCAGCAAGCTAGTAGGCTGAAAGTAGTTTTTTACAAAATGGGTGTCGAAATTACCCGAAGTAAAAGCCTCGTGTTGCATCACAAATTTCCCAAAGCCTAATGTAGTTTCTATACCGGTAATTTGGTATTCATCAATAGCACGAATCATGCGCTCTATGGCTTGCGCTCTATTTTCGCCATAGGTGATTAATTTGGCAATCATGGGGTCGTAATAAATCGGAATTTCCATGCCCTCTTCAAAACCATCATCTACCCGAACACCGGGGCCTTGTGGCAAGCGGTAAGTTTCTAAGGTGCCTATATCGGGTAAAAAATTCGTCGCCGGATCTTCGGCATATACCCGCAATTCAATGGCATGGCCTTTCATGGCAATGTCTTCTTGAGTAAAGCTCAATTTTTCGCCACGAGCAATTTTTAGTTGTTCTTTTACCAAATCTAAACCTGTAATCAATTCGGTTACCGGATGTTCCACCTGCAAGCGGGTATTCATTTCTAAGAAAAAGAAATCAAGATTTTCATCCAATATAAATTCAACCGTTCCGGCACCGGTATAGTTACACGAACGGGCTACATCTACAGCACATTTTCCCATTTTTTCGCGAATTTCAGGCGTAAGAATGGCAGAAGGTGCTTCTTCAATTACCTTTTGGTGACGACGTTGTACGGAACAATCTCGTTCAAATAAATGCACAATATTGCCGTAATTATCGCCTAAAACTTGTATTTCAATATGGCGTGGAGAGCCTACATAACGTTCTATAAACACCGCCCCATCACCAAAGGCAGAAGTCGCTTCAGAAACGGCTAGGTGCATTTGTTCTTCAAAATCGGCGGCACCCTCTACAATACGCATGCCCTTACCACCGCCACCAGCAGCCGCTTTAATCAAAATTGGAAAACCAACCTCAATAGCTCTTTTTTTCGCTACCTCGATATCCGAAATGGCTTCTTCTGTTCCGGGAACCATCGGAATATTGTATTTTTGGGCTGCAGCCTTTGCCGATAATTTATTCCCCATCATCTCCATGGCTTCGGGCGATGGCCCCACTAACACTAAGCCAGCTTTTTGTACGGCTCTAGCAAAAGCAGCATTCTCCGACAAAAAACCATAACCCGGGTGAATGGCCTCGGCACCTGTTTGTTTACAGGCATCGATAATTTTCTCAATTACTAAATAAGATTGATTGGAAGCTGCCGGACCAATGCATATCGCCTCGTCGGCATAACGTACGTGTAGTGCATTGCGATCGGCCTCTGAATAGACTGCTACCGTAGCAATGCCCATTTCTTTTGCCGAACGCATAATGCGCAAAGCAATTTCACCTCTATTGGCTATCAACAATTTTTTCATTCAAACAAATGTAGGAGAATGAAGCTAAAAAAGCTTTATCTAAAATAAAAACTATCGAGCTATAACAAGGGTACGCATTTGCTGGATACTTCCATTCTGCAAACGGGCATAATAAATTCCAGGACCCCAACCTTCATCTTCAAAAGTTAATTGGTGCGTACCGGCTGTCATAACCCCATCGTGCAACACTTTTATTAACTGGCCTTGTACATTAAACACTTGCACCAAAGTAAATCCTGCAGTGGTAATAATTTCGATGGTAGTACTACCTGTAAATGGGTTGGGATAATTTGAAATTAGTTTTTTCCCTGCATTTAGGTTCGGGTTGGTTATAACACCCCCAGTTGAGCAGGTATAGCTTGGCTTGATAAGATCTAAGGATTGAAAATTTTTCAACATTACATTGTTAAGGGTGCTTGTTGGCACACAAAACCACTTTTGGAGTAAGCTTGCATATACCGAGCGGAAATCGTGTTGCATAGGTAAATTATCGTATTCATTTACCGTAGTTCCAATTACCGGATTGGTACCTAGCACACCGCCTTTAACCGGATCGCCAAACACAAATAAAGGTGCAGCCGCACCATGGTCGGTACCACCACTAGAATTCGATTTAACACGTCGGCCAAACTCAGAAAAAGTCATACCAACAACACGATTTGAAACTTTTAAATACGTTAAATCATCTTGGAAAGCCTTAATCGCATTGGATACTTTTTGCAATAAACTAGCATGAAAGCCCAATTCTTTTTGCGTAGCATCTACTTGGCCTGCATGGGTGTCAAAACCACCGATACTTACCATATAAATACGGGTTTTTAAGCCACCTGCTATTAAACGTGATACAATTTTAAGTTGATCGGCTAAATAATTAGAAGTGGGATAGGGCACTTGCTGAGTTACTTTTGCAGCCGCAGCTTTAATTACCGTAGCAAATTGTTGCGTTTGCTGTGTTACCTGTCTGATGTAGGTTAGCTCTTTCCCTGCAGGCGTATTTGGCGCTGCATCTTGCACGCCATTAATCAAGTTGTAAAAATTATTCGGATCTGAAATGGCCATACCCATATTGGCACCCGGACCTTGTAAACCAGGAGAAACTACCGATCCAATTTGAATAGCTAAAGGATCAGGCATGGTTGCATTCGGATAACCTACTGGAAAATTCGGATATTCTTCGTTTAAATAACGGCCTGCCCAGCCAGATGATAATACTTGGTTACTATCTGATGCGGTAAGCCATATATCTGTTGCTCTAAAATGCGAATAGTTGGGCGATGGATAGCCCACAGATTGTAAAACGGCCAATTTCCCCTCATCGAATAGGGTTTTTAGACCCGTCATAGCTGGGTGTAAGCCCGTGGTAGCAAATCCTGCTAAAGGCAAAATTTTATTTTCTGGGAGTATGATATTAGACCTAGCCGAGGATAAATTGCTATATTGATCAATCGGGATAACGGTATTTAAACCATCATTACCACCATTTAGCTGAATAAGCACCAATACATGATCGGTCTCGGTATTGGCCGCAGTTAGAGCCGAGAGCCACGATGTAGCTCCAATTGCCTCGAAAGTAAAGCCCCCAATTAATGAAGGAATAACGGCAGCTGGTACAGCTGTTCTTATAAACGCTCTTCTTTTCATAGCTAGGTTAACTGATACTCGGCTAAATTCATTAAATACTTATAAAAAGCAAGCAACCTGGTGAGCACTATTTTATAGAAAGATGCATTACTCGGGTTATTTTTATAATCTGTCCAAGCACTAGTCCAATAAATATCGGTTGATTGGCCAGAAAGTAGAATGGTCTTTAAAAAGTCTTTCAACGCTTGTGAAACAGGAATACTGTACAACATAGCCAAGGAATCGTTAATTAACACATTGGGGTCTGCAGGATTGGATAAACCATCGGCAAATGCAATAGGATCAATTAAAATGGTACTCCCATTTCGGGTATAACCAGAGCCTACAAGCCTATCTGTAAATTGATTACGCTTGGGTAGAGTATCTGCATTAATCCAAATTTCATAAAACTGTGGCGCCTGATAATAAGCAGGCCAACCTGCTACATTGGGCGGATCGCCAATATTTTGCTGTAAATTACTAGCAACCGACTGAACATAACCCCACATGTAGTATGCATTTTTGGCGTTAGTATTTATATTCGGAAAGCCTACTTCAAATTCGCGACACAAGCCTACCGTTAATTCAACAGGACTTTTTATCACACATCCCCTATTCAAAGGATCGAAAAAGTGTTCGCTAGCAAAAAGTGCGGCTAAAACAGGTTTTATTTCATAGTTATTCTGACGAAAAATGGCTGCAAGGGGCGCAATCACATTATTCTCGGTGGCCGCATCTATTTCGTAATACACAAAATAGCGATAAATACGACGGCAGATATACAATGCAACCTCATCGCTTGCAAAAATCATGTTGAGTAATTCATCCAATTCGGTAGCACCGGCAGCACCAGATTTACCACCTATAACGGTATTACCATAAAAGGAAGAAAATTGTTTATTTGCTGTATCGTGGCGGGTGGAGTCGAAAAATCCTTGCGCTTGTCCATTAATACGATAACCGGTTAGCACCCTAGCTGCCGCTTTTACATCATCTTCGGTATATTGAGAATTTGGGCCTTTACCAAGTGTGAAAAGCTCTTGTAATTCTCTGGCATAATTTTCGTCGGGTGCTGTTTTGGTATTGTATTGCCCATTTAAATAATTCAGCATGGCCGCATCGAGCGTTATTTCTTTAACTAAGGTTTTAAAATTACCTAAAGCTCTGTTGCGAATTAATGTATTATTTAAGTAGGCATACCTGGCGTATCCGATTTCTACCAATTGGGTAGAAAAATGATTGTGCCAGAATAGGACCATTTTTTCTATACAACTCTGCTCCTCTTGTATCATCAGGCCAGTCCACCAGGCTTTAAAGCTAACTTCACGCCAATAATTGGCTGTTCCATCGGTATATGGTGCATTTATCCAGGTTTGGCCATAGGGAACATCCGGGTCGGTATAATTGGCATCGTTATATACATTTACAGGAGGCGTTGGGGCCGAACTAGGCAGGGTTAGAATTTTAGCAATAACCTGCGCTAAACTTAAACCAGAAAGGGCCTGTATATCCGATGGCTTTGCGCCAAAACCACTGCGTTTTAATAAATGGATGAGCGCATCTTTACCAAAAACTCCGTTATAGGGGTTTAGCCCAGAAGCGGTTCTGAATGATGTAGAAGATTTAGCAGATGGTTGGTCCATATACGCTATGTGTGTTTAGACAAATAAATGTACGAAAAAGGTTTTAAGAATACCAAATTACCTACTCAGATTCAGCGCATTAAGAGTGTTCACCACGTAGGCAAGGTGTTCGGCGTTTACATCTAAATGGGTTACCAAACGGACCTGTTGTTTGCCAAATGTGTTACATAAAATACCCATTAAACCTAATTGATGCACTAAATCTTCCGCAGGATAAGCATCGTGCAATTCAAAAATAACAATATTGGTATCTACCGGCATCACCGATTTTACATAGGGCTGTTTTAGCAAGGCCTCTCCCAACACTTGAGCATGCTGATGATCTTCTGATAAACGCTTTACCTGATGATCGAGGGCGTAAATACCCGCGGCGGCTAAATAACCGGCTTGGCGCATGCCTCCACCAAATACTTTACGAATTCTACGGGCTTGCTTAATGGTTTCTACACTGCCTAATAAAACTGAACCTACCGGTGCACCCAGTCCCTTTGACAAGCAAACAGATATACCATCGAAGAGTTTGCCATAGCCTTTCGGATCGTCGCCAGTGGCAACAAGTGCATTAAAAATGCGGGCTCCATCTAAATGTAATTTTAAGCTACGCTCTTTACACAAGTTGGCAATTGGGGTTAATTGCGAAAGCGTATAACAGCTACCTCCACCTCTATTTACCGTATTTTCCACCACTACTAAACTGGTACGTGGGTAATGAATATTTTCAGGATTAATTTGTTCGGCAATTTGCTCGGCCGTTAAACGCCCTCTATCTCCCTCTAATAATCGCACCGAAGCTGCAGAGTTAAAGGCAATGCCTCCACCTTCATAGCGATAAACATGTGCAGTTTCATCAGCAATTACTTCATCTAAGGGTTGGGTAAAACACTTAATGGCAATCTGGTTGGTCATGGTACCCGAAGGGCAAAACAAACCAGCTTCCATGCCAAAAGTATGAGCCAATTTGCGCTCAAGGGCGTTTACGGTCTCGTCTTCGCCATATACATCATCGCCAACTTGGGCGCTCCACATGGCTTCTAACATCCCCTTTGTGGGTTTTGTTACGGTATCGCTTCTTAAATCAACTTTCATTTTCATCGTTCAATGCATCTAATTTATCCTTTTATACCGAAGATTTTAAAAATATAATTCATAATTATGCCAATTAATGTATTTTAGCGTCAACCAATTCTAAAGTGTACCATGATTATTATTGCCGACGGAGGTTCTACCAAAACAAGCTGGTGCTTATTAACCGATACTCAACAAAAAATTTATTTCAATACCGAAGGGTATAACCCCTATTTTTCGAGCACCGAATACATCATAGATTCGCTTAAAAACAACCTGCCAACCGATTTAGCACGAGCTGAAATTAGCGAAGTATACTATTATGGTGCAGGTTGCTCTACCGACGAAAAAGTGGGCATTGTGGTAAAAGCCATGCAAACTGTATTTACTGCCGCCAAAGTGTACGTTGGTCACGATTTATTGGCTTCAGCCCGTGCCTTGCTGGGCAATAAAGAAGGCTTTGCCGCTATTTTAGGTACCGGTACAAATACCTGTTTATACGATGGAAAGAACATTACCTTAAACATCGATTCGCTTGGTTATTTTTTAGGCGATGAAGGCAGTGGTTCCTTCATTGGTAAGCGCCTACTTCGCGATTATATGAGAGGCTATATGCCCGAAAAGTTGAGCAAAATTTTCTTTAAAACCTATGGCTTAAGCCACGCAGATATTTTTGATAACTTATATAACAAACCCTTGCCAAACCGCTTTTGCGCTAGCTTTAGCAAGTTTATTTACGATAATAATAATTTTGCAGAGTACACCAGAGATGTGGTAGGCGAAGCTTTTACTGCCTTCTTTAACAACCTAGTTTCACATTATCCGAATTATAAAAACTACCCCTTAAACTGCGTGGGTTCGGTGGCTTATAATTTTAGAGATGTGTTGAGTGAAGTGGCTGGCAAATACGGCATGAAGGTGGGCAAAATTATTCGTTCGCCTATAGACGATTTGGTGCAATACCACCAAGATTTCCCTATTTCTTAATACCTACAAAATTCCGTGTAAAGAAGCGCCCGGCTTGGTAAAGCGCTCAATGGTTTTTTCTACCTCCGGATTTTTTTCTAGCACAGGAGCATGATGCGATTTTATTCGAGCATCTATAATCAAAGGACCACCACAACACCAATGTTTGTTTTCGTAATAGGCATTTATGCCATGAATATCATGCGATGGGTTGCTTCGAGTAAAGGTTACCCACACAAAATTAGCTACGGTTTGGGCCGTAAAATCGGCATCGTTGCACAATACCATAAGTGGCAAGTTGCTTAAATCTTGTGATTGTAGATGCGCATTCAATACTTCTACGTGTTTTGCCGTTTGGGTGGCCTCGGTATAAGCTGGGGCTTGCACTGCCAATACGCCAGGCATTACCATTTTATAGTTTTCAAAACCTTTAGGCAGACTAAAATTGGCTGGCAATTCGCTGCAAAGTGTTCTCTTTTTATCGCCGGCTACGGCAAAAACTACTTTAGATCCGGCATTTAAATCGCTACCGCTATAATCGAGCGTATCAATGGTGGTTTTGGTATAAAAATGAATATCTCTACTTAAATCGATACGCTCTAACACGTGTTGTAAAAATGCTTCCAAATCGTGGATATCCAACTCTGGTGCATCTTCTTTGGCGGCAATAAACAGGTATTTGGCTAAACTGAGTTGGTTTTTACCTAAAACATGATTGGCAATGGTGAGAATTTCTTGTGGCTTGCGCTCTTTTAAATAAGGTGTGTATCGTTCGCTACCTAAAGCAAATAAAAGCGGGTGTACCCCAGCAAAGTCTACCGCATTTACTGCATGTAAACCAGGGATTTCTTTCGGAATGGCGGCACCGGTAAGTTCGTGAATCAGTTCGCCAAAGCTGGTATCTTCTTGCGGCGGGCGACCTACTACCGTAAACGACCAAATGGGATTTTTACGGTGATATACCCGATGCACTTTGAGTAAAGGGAAAGGATGTTGCAAACTGTAATAACCCAAATGATCACCAAAAGGACCTTCGGGTTTATTTTCCATGGGTTCCACGGTGCCGGTAATTACAAAGTCGGCATCTGCAGAAAGGCAAAAGCCTTCATCATCGTAGGTATAGCGAAAGCGACGTTTGTTGAGCGCTCCGGCGAAGGTCATTTCGGAGAGGCCTTCGGGTAGGGGCATTACTGCCGCCAAAGGGTGTGCCGGCGGACCACCCACAAAAATGCTCACTTTTAGAGGCTTGCCCAGGGCGTTTGCTTTGGTTTGGTGCACGCCAATACCGCGGTGCAATTGGTAATGCAAACCAATTTCTTCGTTCAAAATATAGTCGTTGCCTGCCAATTGAATGCGGTACATGCCCAAATTGGCCTGCATAATTCCGGGCTGGTCGGGATCTTCGGTGTATACCTGCGGCATGGTTACAAAGGGGCCGCCGTCTAATGGCCAGTTTACTATTTGCGGAATATCGCTGATGCTGCATTGCGCAAACTCGACGGGTGTTTTACCCCATGCTTTGCGTGGCAATGCCGAAAAAGCCGTGGTGGCTGCGGGCAGGTACGTGAAAGGATCTTTAAGTGCTTCGAGTGGATTGTTTTTTAGCGTAACCAGTTGCTTGATGCGTTCTAAACTGTCTCTAAACAAAAATTTAGAGCGCTCTAGGGTACCGAACAAATTAGACAGTGCCGGAAATTTAGAGCCTTTAATGTTTTCGAAGAGCAAGGCAGGGCCACCTTTTTCGTATACCCGTAAATGTATAGCCGCCATCTCGAGATGCGGATCTACCTCTTCTGTAACCCGAACTAAATGTCCGTGTTTTTCTAAATCGGCTACCGCCTCGGCTAAACTTTTATATCCCATTACTGGGGTAAATTTCAGAAAAAATATTGGGGCTTGTGGAGAATCTTAGTAAAAATGACTGTTTTTTGATTTCATAGGCAAATAGGCCTATATTAGAAGGGTGTACTCTTGAATTACTATTTGAATTCAGAGTGTATACAAGTTAGCAGTAAGTTTAAAAAAGAATGCCCAAAAGAAAAAAATAAAACGAATAATCCACTAAAAAAACATGAAAAACAAATATCTTATTTTTTCGCTTTTAATATTAACAGCTTGCATATGCTTTTCTTGTAAAAAAAATAGTGCAGCGGATACTACAATAACTCCAACAACATCTGCATTTTACGCAAGTAGTGCAGCGTTTATCAACAATGGTACGTTTCCAAAACTATACACTTGCGATAGTACGGGTATTTCGCCAAAGCTAAGTTGGGCTAATGTTCCAGCAGGTACTACAAGTTTTGCAGTTGTAATGCACCACATTCCTCCTACACCGCCAAACCATGTTTATATGCTTTTGTACAACATTCCTGTTACCACTACTAGCATACCCGATGCAGTTTCCGGCGTTGGTATATTTGGTCAAAATAAAGTAACACCAATAGCCGGCTATGCTCCACCATGCTCACAAGGGCCAGGTGCAAAATTGTACACCATTACAGTGTATGCATTATCATCGCCAGCTGTATTTACGGTAGCCGCAGCACAAGTTACCAGAGATCTTTTTTTAGCCGCTATTGCAAATAAAACTTTAGCAACTTCCGAAGTAAATGTTACCTATACTCGATAACTCTATTAACCTACAATTCAATATTATGCTACAAAGTAAATTTGTTAAACTGTCATTTCTTTGTCTTTTATTACTCTCTTCAATTTTTTCTTTTGCACATCCAGGCGGTCATTACCACCAAGGCGATGGAATTGTATTAAACACTTGGCAGTTAAAAACTGGGGAATTAATAAGGGGTAATTTTTCTATGGGAAAAGATGGTTTTATGATGCTAGAACAAGAAGAAGGAAAAATGGTAAAAGTTGCTGTGGCAGATTTAACCTTGCAAGATCAGCTATTAGCCAATTTTAATATAAAGAAGTTTAAACAATTAAACGAAAGTTTTCTTTCCTCTACAAATGGAAGTGCATCGCAAAAGAAAGATTGGAATTATTTTTATCTATTTTTAACGATCATTTTATTGTTTTCTACAATTTTTATTTTAGATAAAGGAGTGAGTCTTTTTAAAAAATCTATTTACATAAAAACAAAATTTAGTACCATTGCTTGCACAATATTATTAATGAGTTTTTCGCTTTATGCTTGCAAAAAAAGTTCAGATAATATTACCACAACAACTACTATTCCAAAAACTACTACAACGTTTATTGATTCTGCCTTTACACCCTACAAACCTTCAGTTGCTACAAGATGGGATGATACCTATTTTTATGTAGCATCAAACGGAATTCCAGCACACAATATGATGGTGGGCATTACAAATTGGCAACAACAAGTACCCATTCCACAATTTTATACTGGCACAAATAGTTGGAGCATTCCTTTGCAACCCGTGTACGCCACCACACCCCTAAGTACCAAAACAAATTTTATGAAAGGGGCAGTTGCCATTGCGGTAAACGGTATTCCTATTTTTAATGCCTTAAATAACCGTGGCGAAGATTCGTATTTAATTGGCGAATTAGATAATTGGGGAGGGCATTGTGGCAAGGCAGATGATTATCATTACCATGCAGCACCCTTACATTTATCAGCAACATCTGCATTAAAACCAATTGCATTTGCATTGGATGGATTTGCAGTTTATGGCACTACTGAACCCGATGGCTCTGCCATGCAATCACTAGATACTTGTCATGGACATATTTTTAACAACGGTGTTTATCATTACCATGGCACTACAAATTATCCTTATGTTGTTGGTGCAATGAAAGGCAAAGTAACTACCGATCCTTTAACCCCTGCACCCGAAAATCAAATTTTACCGCAAGCATTTTCATCGCCATTACGCCCTGCCACAAGCCCATTAGCTGGTGCATCCATTACTGATTACGCTTCTACAGGAGTAAACGCCTATAAATTAACGTATAAAGTTGGTGCCAATTTTGGATACATTGATTACAATTGGAATACAACAAATAAATACACATTTGTTTATACTAGCCCAGCAGGTGTAATTACTACGTCAACCTATCAACGATAATATATGTATTTAAAATTGAAGAAACATTTATGAAATTTAGAGCTAGAATAACTAAACAGAAATAAAACCTACCGCTAACATGGGTTTGGCAAAAGCGGGTTCAGTGTTTAAATGAAGCTTTGTGCTTTGATTTCCCGCCCAAACGCAAAGCCAAGTACCGTTAGCGGAAATTTTACCAATACGCATCAGATACGAAATCCGACCAAAGAAAATTTCAAAAAAAATCGTCTAACTAATTAAACCTTTCTAATTTCAGAAAGTCTAAATTAAATAATTAATAAAAATAAATATGAACAAGGTAAAGTTTTCAATTTTCGGATTAAGCCTACTGGCTTTAAGTGTAATTATCTATTCTTGTAAGAAAGGTAGTATGTCCTCTGGTTCTACTGGTGCTATTGTTTCTACTGGTGCTGTTTCTGTTACAAGTGTAGTACAATCAAAATTCACAAGTGCAGTAACCATAACTACAAATGGTAGTGGTAATACAACTAGCATTACGCTTAAAAGCAATGGATTGCCAGACCATAAAACGCCTTATTGGGGAATTGGTAATGCCTTGTATGAAGCGTTTCCTTCAGGACATGCACCTAATGTAAATGCTACTATGATTGCTCAAAACTATTCAATGACAATTCCTACAAATCCCAATGAAGCATCTTCTAAAGAAGCAACATCATTAGGGGAAATCGGTATGGCATTAAACGGAGTAGCTCTTTTTAATGACAGAGAAGGTGGGAATATCCCTCTTGATGCGTTGACAATAAAAACTTTTGATGCTTCAGGTGCACATCCAGCACCTCCAAAAAACTATCATTATCATACTACAGGTAAGTACACTTCGGCAGACGATGCAAAATTGATTGGATTTTTGCGTGATGGCTTTCCTATTTATGGTAGAAAAGATACCACAGGCGTTTATCCAACTTTAGATGCATATGGTGGACATTCAGGACCAACACAGAATTTTCCCAACGGCATTTATCACTATCATGCATCAAATGTAAATTATTTAAATACAGGATATTATATTTTAAAAGCCGGTAGTTACTATGGTACTAAAGGAACTTTCACTAACTAAGTTTTCTTTCTACATTTTTTGCATTTTTACTTTTGGCTGTTCCCATCCAAAAGAGGATAAAGCAATACATGTTTTTGAAAATATTGACGTTTCGAAAATTCCAAATGATACTATTTTTGGAGACAATACAAGTATAAAATTGCAAAATGGGGTTTATTACTTTGGTAGTAAACCCTATTCGGGTTTTATAATAGACGTATATGAAACCGATACTATAAAAAGTGTTGGTTCTTACTTTAAAGGAAAACAACACGGTACAACCAAAACATTTTTCCCAAATGGCAAATTAGAAACGCTTCGAAATTATAGAAATGGAATAGGTTATGGACAACATGTAGGCTATTGGGGAAATGGAAACAAGAAATTTGATTTTGTATATTTTAACGACAAACGAGAAGGGATACAAAAGCAATGGTATGAAAGCGGAAACCAATATTATGAATTAAGTTTTACTGACGACCGAGAAAATGGTATGCAAAAGGCGTGGCGTGAAAACGGAAAACCCTACATTAATTACGAGGTAAAAGATGGCGTAAGATATGGGCTTCAAAAGTCAGCATTGTGTTATACTTTAAAAGATGAAAAACTAAAATGAAATACTTTTATTTAATTCTTTATGTATTAATAATGGTTTCGTGTAAGGAAAATAAAAAACAACTTCCTTATTACGACACCCCAGATTTTACGCCAAAATGGGAAATGACTAATGAAAACACATTTCATAAAATCAGACCCTTCAAACTCATAAATCAAGAAAATCAACCCTTCACTGAAAAAGATATTGAAGGGGAAATATGTGTGGTGGATTTCTTTTTTACGACTTGCCCAGGCATTTGCCTTAAAATGACAAACAGTATGACAGACATACAAACAGAATTTATCAATGACAATGAAGTTTTGTTATTGTCTCATAGTGTAACCCCCGAAAAAGATAGTGTATCCGTTTTAAAACAATATGCGAAAGACAAAAAAGTTGATTTTAAAAGATGGAAACTTTTAACAGGTGATAAAAATGAAATCTATGATTTGGGACGAAAATATTATTTTGTAGAAGAAGACGAAGGCATTAGAAAAAGTAACGATGTTTTTTTACATACCGAAAATTTCATACTTATTGACAAGCAAAGGCATATTCGTGGAATTTACAACGGACTTGACCCAAATAGTATCCAAAATTTAATACAAGACATTAAAGTATTGAAGGCTGAATAGTACATAACAACGAGAGCACAACATGGGTTTGCCAAAATGGGGGCTGAGGTGCAAAATTCAACGGCAGTTTTTCAATTGAATATTAGTAATAAATTCAGCTTTAGTGCTTCAATTTCCCGCACCTTCGCCAAGCGGCCAAACGTTATAGGCAAAGCTATATTCACCCATTGATTTAAAATTTATGAAAGAGAATTTAACTTCGTTTTCTAATTCAAGAACAAGTAAAATAGTCTTTATTCTGAGCATCATTGTGGCTGGATATTGCTGGTTGGGACAGTTCATAAATGTATATAATTCTGCTTTAGGTGGTGCCATCTTTGAGATACTGTGGCTTCCCGCTCTAGCTATGTTATTTATCCTGCCAATACTTTCTCTGATATTAGTGGTAAAAGAAAAGTTTAGTGTCAGATCACTTTATATCTATGCTATGCTTATTAGTATAACTACTATTTTGTTTATGGTTTTTAGTAAATAAACGCAACATTAGTAGCGTATGAAAAAAGCTAAGTAGGTAACAGCCACCCCAAAGAATGCAACATCCATCCGAAGCAATGCAACATCCATCCGAAGTAGTGAAACAGTAGCCCGATAGCGTGTCACACCCGCCCGATAGCATGCCGCAGTAGCACCTCACCATGGCGCAGTAAGACTTTACCAAGGCGCAGTAGCATATGATCAAGACGCAGTAGCACCTCACCATGGCGCAGTAAGACTTTACCAAGACACAGTAGCACCTCAACAAGGCGCAGCCGCACGAGAGCGTGCCGCAGTCGCCCGAAGCAATGCAAAAGCACCCACCAAAAAAGCTCAATTTTACATAAAAAAAACAATGCCACACAAAGTTGTATTGGCTAAAAATCGTAATTTTACGGTGATGGAATACACGCATAAAAAAGGATTTGCATTTAAAACTTATGAGGCTCCTTTTATTGCTCCATTCGATAAACTATTCGACATATTTAAGGAACTTATTGTACATACTTCGGGCGACTTTGATGAGGCCATTGATTGGCTACGGGCGCTGGATAAGGAATATAAGCTCACCGATGAAAATTACACCATCGACGATTTTATTGAAGACCTGAAACAAAAAGGCTACATCAAACAAGAAGTAAATCCCGATGGCACCGGTGGAATGTCTATTACCTCTAAAACCGAACGAGAAATACGCCAAGCAGCCCTCGACCAAATCTTTGGTAATTTAAAAAAATCTGGCACCGGAAATCACAAGACCAAATATGCCGGTAACGGCGACGAGCAAACTGGTGAATTTAGAGCCTATACCTTTGGCGACTCCGTAGAAAGTATTTCGCTTACCGAAAGTTTGCGCAATGCACAAATAAACAATGGCGTAGACGAGTTCACCCTTACCGAAAATGATCTGGTAGTGGAGGATGCCCAGTACAAGGCACAAATGAGTACGGTACTGATGATAGACATTAGCCATAGCATGATTTTGTACGGTGAAGATAGAATTACGCCAGCCAAAAAAGTGGCCATGGCCTTGGCCGAATTGATAACCACCCGTTATCCAAAAGACACGTTGGATATTTTAGTATTCGGGGATGATGCCTGGTCTATTGCCATTAAAGATCTCCCCTATTTAACCGTGGGGCCTTACCATACCAACACCGTAGCCGGCTTGCAATTGGCCATGGATATGTTGCGCCGAAAAAGAAATACCAACAAACAAATTTTTATGATTACCGATGGTAAGCCCAGTTGCGTGAAAGAAAAAGATGGCAGGTATTATATGAATAGCAACGGACTAGACCCCTATATTGTTGAACAATGTTATAACCAGGCGCAACAGGCCCGTAAACTGCATATACCCATTACCACGTTTATGATTGCCCGTGATGGCTATTTGCAGGAGTTTGTAGATAATTTTACGGCAGCCAATCAGGGCAAAGCGTTTTATACCGGATTGAAAGGATTGGGCGAAATGATATTTGAAGATTACGAGACCAACCGAAAAAAGAAATTAAAATAACGACTATGAAAATGGAGAATATAAAAACCCTGGGTGAATTGAAAAAAGCAGGTTATGTTTCTAAAAGCATAAAAGATGAATTGCGACATAATTTACGGGAGAAAATAAAATCGGGAAAACCTGTTTTTGAAGGGGTACATGGTTTTGAAAATACAGTGATCCCTGAATTGGAAAGAGCTATTTTATCGCGGCATAATATTAACCTGTTGGGGTTACGCGGACAAGCAAAAACAAGGCTTGCCCGAAAGATGACGGAATTGTTGGATGAATACATGCCCATAGTGGAAGGTTCCGAAATAAACGATGATCCCTTGAATCCCATTTCACGTTATGCCAAAGAATTGATAGCCGAAAAAAAAGAGGATACGCCTATAACTTGGATACATAGAAACGATCGGTTTTTTGAAAAACTGGCTACACCCGATGTAACGGTAGCTGATATTATAGGTGATGTGGATCCTATTAAAGCTGCTAACTTAAAATTATCGTATGCCGATGATCGGGTGATTCACTATGGAATGATACCTAGAGCCAATCGTTGCATTTTTGTGATCAACGAATTGCCCGATTTGCAAGCAAGGATACAAGTAGCTCTCTTCAATATATTGCAAGAAGGTGATGTGCAAATACGAGGGTATAAAGTGCGCTTACCCCTTGATATGCAATTTGTATTTACAGCCAACCCCGAAGATTATACCAATAGAGGAAGTATTGTAACTCCATTAAAAGATAGAATTGGTTCGCAGATTCTTACCCATTATCCGGAAACCATTGCCATAGCCAAAATAATAACAGCGCAAGAAGCAAAGCTGAACGAAGATCAGTCGAATTCGGTTTATGTACCCTCTTTAGCAAAAGATATTTTAGAGCAAATAAGCTTTGAAGCTCGTGAAAGTGAATTTGTAGACAGCAAAAGTGGCGTAAGTGCCCGTATGAGTATTACGGCTTACCAAAATTTAATAAGTACTGCCGAACGTAGAGCTTTAAAATTAGGTGTAAATAGAACCACCGTTCGTTTAGCCGATTTTATGGGGATCATTCCAGCTATTACTGGCAAGGTTGAATTGGTATACGAAGGTGAACAAGAAGGAGCCGCAATGGTTGCACAAAAATTAATTGCCGATGCGGTATCTACCTTGTTCCCTACCTATTTCCCAAAAATTGGAAAATTAGAAAAGGACCCAAGTAAAAGTGCATATGCTGACATTATAGACTGGTTTGAAAATGAACCCGGCTTGGAATTGTTAGATGATGCTACGGATGAAGAGTATAAAAAGGAACTGGATTCGGTAAAACCATTAAACGAGCTGATAAAAAAATACCAGCCAGAAACAAGCAAAGAAGATACCTACTTTTTAAAAGAGTTTGTCCTTTGGGCATTGGTTGAATATAAAAAACTAAGCAAGGATAGATTCGTAGAAGGATTTCAGTTTAGTGACCTGTTTATGAAGTAATGATGATCTGCTAAAATTGGTAAACGAATTAGATTACATCTATGGTTTATTTTACCATAAATGTTTGGCTAGATGGTTTTACATATCTTCGCTATATTTAAATTAGCTAATCAACCTGATGTTAAATTATTTAAAATAATACTATGGAAAATCTCTTAAGTCTAGCACAACTAGTTTTGGCATTATCTGTTGCCTTTGTTTGGATTTTTAGGTACGATAACGTTGTTAAAGAATTCAAACAATTTGGATTAAATGAGCTAACCCGAAATATTGTAGGAGCATCTAAAATTGCGCTGGCAACATTGCTTGTTGCAGGTATTTGGTATCCATCCTTAGTCCAAATCTCTTCAGTACTTATGGGGTTGTTTATGATAGCAGCTCAATATTTCCATTTCAAAATTAAAAATCCATTCAGTAAACACCTACCCTCTCTAATTCTTTTGATGCTGTGTGCCATTATTGCATTGTTATCCATTCAATAATTCATACATGTCTGTAAAAACAATTTGTGTCTTAATATCCAGTTTGTCATTCTATGCTTATGTAGCTTCCTATTTCATGTCACCCCATATGAAAAACGAATTCAAACGGTTTAACTTAGAGAAACTTGGTTTATTAACCATAGTCTTAGAATTTTTGGGAGCTACAGGTTTACTAGTTGGCCTAACATTCAGCCCCGTTTTAACAATTGCATCTTTCAGTCTAGGGCTTCTTATGTTCTGTGGTTTAATAGTGAGATTGAAAATGAAAGACAGTCTCTGGATTTCATCGCCAGCTATTTTTTACATGTGCTTAAATTTCTATATATTTTGGCTTCAAAAATAATTTACAATTAACAATCACAGATTTTATAACCCACATGAAGATCCAGCCAGACAATAACTTCGGTTTAACACGATGGCAGCTGAAATACTTCTTTAAAATCTTTATTTTTCACATCCATCTCAAAAGTTTTTGGAATAATGAAAATTACTATCTTTATTAAGTAGAAAAATTTTTAAAAAAGCCTAAACACCAAATTGTAAACCCAAAAAATAATACTATGAGCGTATCGAAACTCTTGGAAAACCTGTATCAAAAGCTTCTTTCAAAAAAAACTAAAGAAAAGAGTGAACGGGTTATCTTATGGATTGCTCTTGTGAGTTTTATACTTCACTTGGTACTAATTGGATTGATCCATTTTAATATTATTGCTATTGATGAGCCATCAAACCTGCTAAAAAATCCAATTGCTGCCATTTATACCCCTTTTTCGTTTATATTGGTTTATGAGGTGTATCTTTTAATTTATTACCTCCCCAAATCAACTTCTACGTATATCTCTAAGCAATATGAAATTATTGCGCTCATTATTATTAGACGATTGTTCAAAGACCTTTCCGATTTATCACTTACATCTAATTGGTTTAACACAAAAAATGATTTGCAGTTTACCTATGATTTAGTAGCATCAATTTTATTATTCTATTTAATTTATCTGTTCCATATTCAAAAAAGCAAAGTATATAGAACGAATGAAACTAATGAAGCCCATTCTTTAAGTATTTCGAAATTTATTAACGCAAAAAAATGGATAGCTACAGCCTTAGTTCCTACACTTGTAGTTATTGCACTGTATTCCTTCTTCAATTGGAGTATTGGTATTTTTCAACCGCTTGAAAGCAACGCTATTTCTTTCCAAAACATCAATAATATCTTCTTTGAACAGTTCTTCAATATTTTAATTATTGCCGATGTAATACTGTTGTTATTCTCATTTTTCCACACAGACGAGTTCCACAAAGTCATTCGAAACTCGGGGTTTATCATTTCAACTATATTAATTCGAATTTCTTTTTCTGTAAGCGGTATTATGAATACGCTATTAATTGTTTCTGCTATTTTGTTCGGACTTTTAATACTTTTCATTCATAATAAATTTGAAAAGCAGCTATCGAAATAATATATTTAATTCATTAACACGCCACTTATTTTCCAAATCATGACCATAAAAATTAGAACCTTCATTATCGTTCTATTCAGTTTAATAAGTAGCCTGTCTTTTGGGCAATCTAAAAAAGAGGTAATTGAAATATTATCCGCCAAGATAGATAGCTTAACTAGTAAAATAGACCAGGAAAGGAATATCCACACTCAAAAAAATAAAGAATTATCTACCACTATAGCAGGATTAGAAGATAAAATTAGCGGATTAAACGCTTCACTTAAGGCTGTAAACGATAACCTAACTAAAGGTGAATTGCAGGCAAAGCAACTTACAACTGAGCTGAATTTACAAAAGAATAAACTACAAAAATCTGAGCAATTGGTAACGCTAAAAAACGATAGTTTGATTCTTTTAACGAAGAAATTGTATGATTTTGAATCATTAGATAAACCTGCCGCTGAAAAAAATTATATACGTGCTAACTATCTAGATTTTGGAGTTGGCGACCTTTATCATTTCACTTTTAAGGATGATAAGGGTAATGAGTATGACTTTATGAATAATCAAAGCAAAGACTATGAACTATACATTACTACGAAGGGAGGAGATGAAATCATAAATCCTAAATACAAAGGGAAAACCTTCGATATCTTTTTTAAAAAAGAAAAAATGGACCTTTTAGGTTGGGGCAATGTTGAAGATGTAGAGGTATTGTACAAACTTATATTGGTAAAATAACGCTTCAATTAAGGGGTATGAAAAATTTAGCTTTAATGCCTTCAGAACTTAATTTGCTATTAATCTAAAAAATAAATGAAAAAGAACACAATTTTGACAAGCATAATTCTTTGCTCTTCGGTATTGCTTTTTAGTTGTAAAACTAATGACAACAAAAATGAAGTAGATACCCAAACGACAGAATTATCTGCCACCGAAAAAGAAGTTGCCAAAAAAGAAATTTCAGGACGGATTAACGAAATTATTAAGGGCGTTAAAGAACTAAATGCAGAGGCAGCATTAAAACCTTATTCCAATGACCCTGATTTTAAAATAGTTAGCCCTGACGGATCAGAAACAGATTTTAAAAAAATGATGAAGGTTCAAACTGAATCCCTCCATTCAGTTAAAAGTATGAGCTTTACAACTATTAAGGAGGACTTCAAATTTCTTTCTAAGAACTTAATTATGTGCACTTGGACAGGAAAAAATGAGTTTGAACTCAAGAGTGGTGAGAAGATGAAAATTGACCCATATGTAGGTAGTATGCTTTTTAGCAAAAAAGACAATGAATGGAAAATAATTTATGCACATGAATCTTCTGCACAGCCAGTAAAAGTAGAATCTAAAAATTAAAACCTTATGTTGATAAATCAGGTACTATTGCACCAAGTGCGGCTTGATCGTTCTTTTTTAAGTAATTTGGTTTAACAACAACTGTCTAAATACTTTGTTCTACGCCAGTGGGCAGACGTAATCTTAATTCCTCCATCTGACGACAATAACCGGGCGTCACCAGCAAACCTATAAAACTCTTATACGTTCCTATACTCCCGAGGTCTACATTTTTTCTTTGCCAAAAACACCCTATTAAAGTACGAAAGCGATTCAAAGCCTGATTGGAGTGCAATTTCACTAATGGGCTTATCGGTTTCAATTAATAACTCACAAGCATTCGCTATGCGGATATCGTTGGTATAGTCGGAAAAAGTTTTGCCACTTGCCCGTTTAAAATATTTACAAAAAGCACTTTCGGATAAATGAATAAGCGATGCTGCTTTTTTTAAATAAATAGTTGAACGGAAGTCCTTCTCTACATACCTGAAAATTGCATTTAGGCGTTGCTGATTTTCATTTCCTTTTAATGGTTTGTAGTGCACAGATGCAATGGGAGTAATTGTAGCTAGCGTAATGGTATGCAGCACCTGTAATAAACTCGTTAATTTAGTCATCGCATCTACTTGGAGTAGCAATTTTAAAAGGGGTACCACCTCTTTTGATTTTGGACCCGTAAACTGCAAACCCCTAGCAGCTGTTGTAAGTAGTTTTTTAAAACTTGCCAGTTCTGGTAATTGGCAAAGTTGTTCAATACTTACTTGCGAAAACTTAATCACAATGGCCAAACAATTACCCTTTCGTCCTTTTTCAGAAATCCAGGTATGAGGAAGCAAAGGAGGTAACAACACCGTATCACCGGCCTTAAACACTTCGTAGGTGTCTCCTACCAATCTTTTTCCTTCCCCCTTCAGAATAAAAGTTAGTTCGTACTCCGGATGGTAATGCCAATAAAAATCGAAAGAAGGCGCCTTTACTTCATAACATAAAAAAGAGTGCTCATGAGCATCCTGAGGAAATTGTTCTAGTTTGGCTCTCATACTATATTACGTTATTTTATATAAAAATAAATAATGTTGTCAATATAGTATTATTAATTTACAACTACGTATTACAAGTAAACGAGTACACCTCGTAGCTTTGAGTAAAATTTAGAACCATGCAAGTACCCAATTCCATTCAATCTTTTTTACAAACACCGTATACGCTCAGCCCAGAGCAAGTTGCCCACTATCAGCACTACCGGTATATCAAATTAAAAGAGGTGCTCAACGCAGAAACACTCGACTTTTTCAACAAGGCCATTACGGAAAGAGTACATCTGATGAATGAAAACACCACGCCACTCGAAGAAAGAAGTACCTATGGGAAAGCATTTTTGCAACTATTTAATTTGTGGACAGCCGATGAAGTGGTTAAAGAACTTATTTTTAGTAAACGCTTAGGCAAACTTGCCAGTGATTTAATGCAAGTAGATGGCGTGAGGCTTTACCACGATCAGGCCTTATTTAAAGAAGGTGGAGGTGGCATTACCCCATGGCATGCCGACCAATATTATTGGCCACTAGAAACAGATAAAACCATTACCGCCTGGATACCTTTACAGGAAACCCCTCTGGAACTTGGGCCCTTGGAGTTTAGTGCAGGCAGTCATGAAATTGTGGAAGGCCGAGAACTTGAAATTGGGGATGAGAGTGAAGTGCTTATCCAACAAAAACTAAAAATTACTGATTTTAAACATGTAATTGAACCCTTTGATGCTGGTGAAATTAGCTTTCATTCGGGCTGGGTATTTCACCGAGCAGGAGCCAATACTACCACTGAAATGCGTAAGGTAATGACCATAATTTACATGGATAAAAATATGATCTTGAAAAACCCAGAGAATACAAATCAACTAAACGATTGGAACACCTGGTGCCCAGGAGCTAAAGTTGGAGAAGTGATTGATACCACATTGAATCCTGTAATTTATTAAACCCAATACCTTGAAAATAAACTATTGCTGCACTTACTGGGGCTGCGAACAAGATTCACCAAACGTATTTGTCGACAAGGTTTTGACGGCAGGATATGGGGGTATTGAAATCTCATTACCACCAAGCCCTGAGACCTTTACACCCCACTTTTTAAAAGAATTGGAAGGCATTAGAAAGGATAAGCCCGATTTTATTTTCATTGCGCAACACCTCACTTCACCAGGGACAGATACGGTGGAGCAGTATATCCGTAAGATGGAAAAAAATCTGCTCGAACTGACCAGCTATAACCCCACGTTTATCAATTCGCATACGGGCAAAGATTTTTATACGTTCGATGAGAATTGTAGGGTATTAGAAGCGGTATCAAACATCAGCCAAAAAACAGGCGTACGCATTTTACACGAAACGCACCGGGGCAGGTTCTCTTTTCATGCTGCCACACTACTACCCTATTTGCAAAAATTTCCAGAATTAGAACTGGTGGGCGACATTTCACATTTCTGTACCGTATCGGAGAGTTTGTTAGCCGATCAACAGCATATTCTACAAGAAATTATTCCGCATATGGCACACCTCCATGCCCGTGTGGGGCACGAACAATGCCCACAAGTAAATAACCCCTTTGCGCCCGAATGGCAAGAACATTTGGCGGTATATTTAGCCTGGTGGAAAGAAATCATAAACCATAGAAAACATGCAGGTAAGGAGTTATTTACCATCACCCCTGAATTTGGCCCTGCTCCCTATATGCCAGCAATGCCGTTCACACTAGAGCCCTTGAGCAATCAATGGGAACTGAATTGCTCCATGAAAAATTATCTAATTAACCAACTGAACTAATTATGAACTTAAAAATTGTAAAACTAAGCTTAGTCCTTTTTCTTGCCTGTACAAGCACTATTTACGCACAAAAAACCCAAGCTGCAAAAAAAGGTGAAATAGTTTACCACGTTTGCCAACGTAGTTTTTACGATAGCAACGGCGATTTACAGGGTGACCTAAACGGGCTAAAACAAAAATTGCCCTACTTACAAGATTTAGGAATCACCTCCATTTTGTTATTTCCTTTGTACGATGCCGATTGTTACCACAACTATTTTGCAAACGATTTCGAAAAAATTGATGCGGAATTTGGCACCATGGAAGAGTATATTTCGCTGGTTAAAGAAATTCATAAACGAGGCATGAAAGTGTATATGGATATGGAAACCCAATATGTAACAGACAAGCACAAATGGTGGAAAGATGCGGTGGGCAATCTTCAATCTCCATATTCCGATTATATTTTATTTGACGATGCAGCGCACAAAACCCCTGCAAGCATTATAGCCGATTTACGTGGATTGAATAGCTATGAGGGTAATTTTATTAGAATAACCACCGTAAACCTTAAAAATAAAGAAGTATACGAGTACAATAAAAAGTTATTCTCCTACTTCGTTGACCCCAACAAAGATGGCAAATTTGATGATGGTGTAGACGGCTTCCGCTTGGACCATGCCATGGATCATTTAGACGGAAAACCAACACTCACCAACCTATTTGCTGATTTTTGGAAACCCTTACTTACAGCGCTAAAAAACATAAACCCCAATCTTAAAAACGTGGCGGAACAAGCTGATTGGAGTGATTATGGATTTTCATATTTAGAAAATGCTGGTGTAGATAGGGTGTTTGGCTTTGGATTGAAAAATGCCATATCATCCTTTGATAAACAAAAATTGATTGCAGCAGCAGATACCATTTTAACAAAATGCCCAAAAGGAAAAGAGCAAATCATTTTTATTGAAAACCACGATTTAGATCGATATGCATCCATAGAACCTTCTATTGAAAAACAAAAAACAGCCGCTGCTATCCTATTTTTAATTGGTGGGGTGCCCTCTATTTATTACGGACAAGAAATTGGCATGCAAGGGAAAAGCTGGTCATTTGGAAATACCGATGGTAACGATATTCCACGCCGTGAGGCATTTGAATGGTATAGCAAACCTGAAGGAAAAGGCATGACGCTATGGTACAAAAACACAGGCCAGTGGTGGAGCAAAACAAACCTAAAAGCGAATGATGGCATCTCGTTGGAGGAACAACAGAACAATACGCAATCGCTTTTTAACCACTATAAAAAACTAATTAAATTGAAGCAAAGTAACCCTGCCTTGTCCAACGGAAACTATGCACTAGCAGAGAATAACAACAGCAACGTATTTAGCTTTTACCGAACGTATAACGAGCAAAAATTGCTGGTAGTGGTAAATCTTTCAAAGGAACTGCAAACAGCAAGCTTCATGCAAGCACATAAAATGGGTAAAAAACTGTATGGAGAAAGCATGAGTACTGAAGGTTCTATACAACTGAATCCCTATGAAGTAGTGGTTACAGAATTAAAATAAGTGGTAGATAATCCTCTGGTTTCGAAATTCAATTTTAATTGTAAAACTCCATAATGAAGATTTTTAGGCTTATTGTACCCTTCCTATTCGTAATTCTAGTTTCTGGAAGTAAACCAGCATACTATTCTAGTTTAAACGATTATACCCAGTACGTCAACACATTCATAGGAACAGAGGGAACGGGCCATACTTTCCCTGGGCCATGTATGCCCTTTGGAATGGTACAACCTGGGCCCGATAATGTAAATGAAGGTTGGAATTATACTAGCGGCTACCAATACCGAGATTCTGTAATACTCGGTTTTTCTCAAACCAGAGCCAATGGTACAGGTATTAACGAATTTGGAGATGTATTGCTACAGCCCTTTACCGACGAAAGAATGGAGAATTTCGGTGAAACGTATCGTAAAGAATCAGAAAAATCAAGTCCGGGTTATTATACAGTTACCTTAAACAATAAAATAAAAGTAGAACTTACCTGCACCGAACGGGTGGCCATGCACCAATACACCTATCCAAATTCAAAAGCAAACTTGTTAGTAGATTTACAACACGGGCTTCGTTTTTTAACCGATTCTTTAGTGTTGGAGAGCGATGTTAAAGTAGAAAATAATAAAACCATTAGCGGGTATTGCCATACCAAAAATTGGGTAGAACGAAAGTATTTTTTTACCATTCAATTCAATGAAGCATTTACATCCTACAAGCAATTAAGCCAAAGAAACAAAGAAAAGGCACCCCGCTATGTGCTGAGTTTTAATCTGAAGAATAAAATCTTACAAACTAAAATTGCACTATCCACCGTAAGTGTGGCTGGGGCAAAAAATAATTTGCAAAAAGAATTGCCCGGCTGGGATTTTAACTCCACTGTTGCACAGGCAAAAAATGTTTGGAACAGCTATTTAAGTAGAATACATATAGAGGCTCCTCAAAAGCAAAAAGAAATATTCTACAGCTCCTTGTACCGGTTCTTTATACAGCCCTCCAATATTGCCGATGTAGATGGCACCTACCGCGGTGCAGATGACAAAATTGCGCTGGCACCAAATAAAGCGTATTATTCTACCCTTTCTAACTGGGATATTTACCGAGGTGCCTTTCCATTGCTACAAATTCTGGCACCAGAAAAAATTAACGACATAGTAAATTCTATGCTCATACATCACAAAGTAGCCGGTTTTCTGCCTATATGGACCGCCTGGGGCCAAGACAATTATTGCATGATTGGCAATCACGCCATACCCATGATTTTATCGGCTTACCAAAATGGCTTTACAGGTTTTGATGCCAATGAGGCTTTACAAGCCATGGTACAAACTTCCACCAAATCACACATCAACTCCGATTGGGAACTATACAACCAATACGGCTATTACCCTTTTGATAAATTAGATAATGAAGCGGTTTCTAGAACCTTAGAAAGTGGCTACGACGATTGGTGCGTTGCGGAAATGGCAAAAAAATTAGGCAAAAATGAATTAGCAAAAACCTTCTCAAAAAGAGCACTTTATTACCAAAATATATACGATACCGAAACTACTTTTTTTAGAGGAAAAGACACCAAAGGGAATTGGCGCACACCTTTCAATCCACTTATGGCAACTTCGCCAATGAACAACCCCGGCGATTATACGGAAGCCAATGCCTGGCAGTATTTTTGGACGCCGGCCCAACACGATGTAAACGGCCTAACGCAATTGGTAGGGGGCAAAGAAAAATTCACTAAAAAATTGAATGCGTTTTTTACTACGGAGGCCGAAAACCCTAATAAATTTTTGGGACAAGAAGCCATGATTGGGCAATATGCACACGGAAACGAACCCAGCCATCACATCAGTTATTTGTATGCCTACAGCACCGCACCTCAAACAGGACAAAAATACATTCATCGGGTAATCAACGAATTTCATGGCAATATACCCAATGGCATGATTGGCAACGACGACTGCGGGCAAATGAGTGCCTGGTATATACTTTCAACCCTAGGTTTTTATCCGGTTAATCCTGCCAATGGAGAGTTTGTTTTGGGCAGTCCACAAGTGAAAAAAGCTACCCTTCATCTTGCTAAAAACAAAAGCTTTATAATAGAAGCCAGAAACTTTTCGGAACAGACTATATACAATAACACTCGTTTTTTAAACGGGAAAGAAATAAATAAGCCATTCATTACATTTCAAGATGTTATAAGTGGCGGTAGTTTAATATTTGAAATGCTCAATGGTTCTTAATCTAAACATTATACCTTTGAATTGTACACCTGAAGCAAACTGCGGAAACGTTAAAAAATAACCATGAAATCCATCACAACCAGTTTAAAAGTATTTGGCATCTATATGATCCTCATTCCTGGAATTGGGCTAATGATGGCTCCCGATTTTATGCTTGACTTATTTAAGTTAAGCCATGGCGAAGAATTATGGATACCCAGAATGATGGGGCTTCTGGCGTTTATTATTGGATTTTTCGATTTTTATATTGGCAAGCATGCTCTTCATAAACTGTACCACCTAACCATAACACTTAGGTATGTGGCCACTGTATTTATGCTTAGTTTATGGTTAAAGGGAGAAGTTGAAGTAGCCATTCTCTTATTTGCAGCCATAGATGCCGCTGGTGCAACATGGACCATGCTAACGCTAAGAACTAGCAATCTAGCCAACAGTTAAACATAAGTACCCAAAGCTTAAGCTTGGCATCCGTTCATTCATGTTGCTAGCTTAGCTTTTTGTTATTCAAGAAGCTTTACCAAATAAGCTAAATGGTTTAAAAATTGAAGTAAATTGTGGATTCAGCTAAAATTATTTACTTAACTTCACCTACTAGAAAAAACTTATTGTTAATTTGATAAAAATATAAAAACAAATGCGTGGAGAAATGGCAACCTACGGTCGCATATTAATGTATGTGATACCCGTATTTTTTACCCTTGTTGTTGCAGAAAAATGGTATGGCTGGTATTGGAAAAAAAAGTCTTTTAGGCTATTAGATACCATATCTAGCCTAAGTTCGGGCTTTACCAACACCATAAAAGATGCATTAGGTTTAACCGTGGTTATACTAAGTTATAAATACATGGTTAGCCATTGGGCATTATTTCAGTTAGAGTCTAGTGTGGCCATGTATATCATCACCTTTATTGTGATTGACTTTTACGGCTATTTTAGCCACCGATGGGCGCACAGCATTAATTTTTTATGGAATAAACACGCCATTCATCACAGCAGCGAAGAATTCGATTTAGCCTGTGCCTTAAGGCAATCTATTTCGGTATTTATTAATTTATTTACCTTTTTATTGTTACCTGCAGCATTGCTGGGCGTACCTGCCAAAGTAGTAGCCTTGGTTACACCCATTCAGTTATTTATGCAATTTTGGTACCATACCACCTACATTGGAAAAATGGGTTTCCTAGAAAAAATACTTGTTACCCCTTCACACCATCGAGTACACCATGCTATTAATCCAGAATATGTAGATAAAAACCACGGACAAATTTTTATTATTTGGGATAAAATTTTCGGAACATTTCAAGAAGAACTGCCCAACGTACCACCGGTTTATGGTAGTACAAGGCCCGTAAAAACCTGGAATCCCGTAAAAATTAATTTCCTGCATCTACGCTTATTAATACTCGATGCCTACCGTACCCACAATTGGGCAGATAAATTTGCCATTTGGTTTAAACCTACTGGCTGGCGACCTGCCGATGTGATTGAAAAATATCCTGTCGAAAAAATCGAAGATCCATATCATTTTCAAAAATACGATACAAGGGCTTCCAATGCATTGAAGGTGTGGATTGGAATTCAGTTTTTTGTTACCCTTGCCTTTATGTATTATTTATTCGGCAACCTAGCCACCATTCCTAAACCGCAAATTTTCTTTTATGGCGGCTTTATTTTACTGGCGGTTTATGCCTATACCGAACTCATGGATAGAAACTCCAATGCCATTTGGTGGGAACTACTAAAAACCGTTTGTGCGCTTAGTTTAATATATATAAACGGCGACTGGTTTGGCATGGGCGAACAATTTACAAAAGTGTTGCTAGTGTATTTAGTGGTTGCAAACGTTGTAACCTATTATTTTAGCAGGTTAGAAGAAGATAGCTCCCCCGTTTTGGCTTCATAAAATCTAACATGGAACTCTCACATGCCCTAACTGATGCCCTCTTAACTCTGGCAGGTATATTTGTATTTTTTAAGTATTTAAAGCCATTAGCTCCAATAGAGCGTTTACTCTGGAGTGCGTTTATTCTATCAGTAACTACCGCTTCATTTTTTGGTGTCATTCGGTTTTCGGGTTACGCTCCGGCACGGTCTGTTTCAGAAACTTTTCAGCACATTGCCTCCACATTGGGTGCCATTTGTTTGGTGTTGGTTTGCTATCAAAAAATCAGCAAAAAAAGGCTAAACACAACGTATTTGTATAGTTTTGTGGCAGCTGGTGTAGTGCTATTCTTATATATCGAATTGTTCCAAAAACCTGCTTTAGCTCAGTTTTCGTCAATGGTAGCCATACCCCTAGTGTTGGCTCTTGGTATTTGGGGGCTTTTCAAAGACAAAAAAGCATACAGTATGTGGCTCATAATGGCCGTTGTTTTACTCATACTAGCTAACTTTAATAAGGCCATTGCTCCGCTAATTCATGTAAACAATATAGATTTGTACCATTGCGTTTTGGCATTAAGTATACTAAGCTTTGGTAAAGCAGCAAAAGAATAAACATGTCCACAAAAACACTCATTAAAAATTGTAGCCTGGTAAACGAAGGCCAAATTCGCGTTGCCGATGTATGGATTGAAGATGGATTGATTCAAAAAATTGGACAAATAGCCGACCCTAGTGATGCTGCAACTATAATTGACGGAACAGGTAAGTTTTTATTCCCAGGTATTATTGATGGTCAAGTTCATTTTCGCGAACCCGGACTAACCCACAAAGGTGATTTGTATACAGAAAGCAAAGCAGCACTTGCTGGTGGTGTAACCTCTTTTATTGATATGCCCAATACATCTCCAAATGTATTAAGCATGGATATTTTGAATGAAAAATACCGAATTGCCTCAGAACAATCTTTAGCCAACTTTGGCTTTTTTTTAGGCGTTAATGGCGATAATTTAGATGAAGTAATTAAACTAGATACCTCTAAACTCTTAGGTGTTTCTGATGACGGATTGTACTTTACAAAAAAAGGAAACTTACTGGCAGACAACCCAGAAACCATGGAAAAACTATTTGCAAACTGCAAAGCTGTAATTGCCATACATTCTGAAAAAGAACAAATTGTAGAAGAAAACGAAAACCAGTACAGAGAAAAATACGGCGAAAATGTACCCGTTAAATTTCACCCACTCATACGAAGCGAAAAAGCGTGCTATGAAGCTACCAAAAGAGCCATCGAATTGGCCAATAAACACCAGGCCCGTTTGCATATTTTACACCTAACAACCGAAGCGGAAACCCATTTATTCCGGAATGATATACCCTTAAAAGATAAAAATATCACCACCGAGGTTTCGATACATCATTTGTGGTTTTCAGATACAGATTACGAACGATTGGGCACCTTAATAAAATGGAACCCGGCCATAAAAACAGAAAAAGATAAAAAAAGCCTCTTAAAAGCGTTGTTAGACGATAGAATTGATTTGGTAACCACCGATCATGCGCCACATACCTTAGAAGAAAAGCAAAAACCCTATTTTCAATCCATGTCTGGAGCCCCCATGGTGCAACACTCCCTAAATATTATGTTAGAGTTTTACAAACAGGGGCTCATATCTTTAGAAAAAATTGCAGAAAAAATGTGCCATAACCCAGCCATTTTATATCATATTGAGAAAAGAGGTTTTATACGAGAAGGTTATTTTGCAGACCTAACACTAGTTGACTTAAATACGAGCTGGACCGTTAGCAAAGAAAATCTTTTATACAAATGTGGCTGGTCGCCCGTAGAAGGAACAACCTTTCACAGCAGCATTACCCAAACTTTTGTAAACGGTAATTTGGTTTATAACAATGGCCGTTTTAACGAAAATACAAGAGGAATGGCCCTTACAACCACGCTCGACTAACAAAAGAAGATGCAATTGCCTGATCATCTAGCTTAAAGAGGATAAAAATATAACCCGTATATAAGCCGTTAAACCATTTATAAGTTTAATTATCCAACAAAAAAAACAGCTTATGAAAAAGTATATCCTTTTAGCAGTAATGCTGGTAGCCATAGCAGCTAGCAGTAATGCACAAACCGAAAAACGTAGTCTTAGAGACGAACGACGTCGTATTGCCCAAGGCATACGCAGTGGTCAAATTACAAAAACCGAAGCCTTGGTTTTGAGAAAACAAGCCAAAGATGTAAGACGAACAAAAGCCATAGCCGTAGCAGATGGTGTTGTAACCCCTCAAGAACGTGGCGCCATTGCTCGTCAAGATCGCCAACTCGACCGCACCATTCGTCGAACCAAGCACAACAAAAGAACGAGATAATACAGTCTTCAACTTCTACCAAAAGCCAAGCTATACGCTTGGCTTTTTTACGACCAATAAAACCAAGAGCGTCTAAATGGAGGATTCTGGTTAGATGTAAGTTTTTTTCACAACTAAATAAATTTCATACATTCGAGTATGAAATTACTAGCATGTATGTTAGGCTTTTGCCTATGGGGGATCTGGGCACAAGGTCAAACTACGCCCCAAGTTGTTTCGGGAAAAATTGAACGTATAACTCAATTCCCTTCAAAATACGTAACAGCCCGAAATGTAGACGTGTGGCTACCCGATGGCTATACCACAAACAAAAAATATGCGGTATTGTACATGCACGATGGCCAAATGCTCTTCGATGCCGGTACAACGTGGAATAAAACCGCTTGGGAAGTAGATGATGTGTTAAGTGCATTAGAAAAAACAGGCCGAATTAAAGAAACCATTGTGGTAGGCGTTTGGAACGGTGAAAAAACTCGTCATGCAGACTACTTTCCTCAAAAACCCTTCGAAAATTTAAAAAAATCAGAAAAAGAAGCCATTTATGCCGCAGCACGTGCCAATGGTGGTTCCATATTTAATAACTACCAAATTTCTTCGGATAGCTACCTAAAATTCTTGGTAAAAGAACTGAAACCTTATATCGATAACCATTATGCAGTTTCTACCAAAACCGAAGATACCTTTATAGCGGGCAGTAGCATGGGCGGGCTAATTTCTATGTATGCCCTTTGCGAATATCCGAACGTATTTGGCGGAGCTGCTTGTATGAGCACCCATTGGCCAGGTATTTTTAGCATGGAGGGCAATCCTATTCCGGATGCATTTTTATCCTATATGAACAAACATTTACCTAAAGCAAACACGCACAAAATCTACTTTGATTATGGCAATCAAACACTCGATGCTTTATATCCACCCCTACAACAAAAAGTAGATAGCTTAATGAAAGCTAAGGGTTATAGCGATCCGTATTGGCTCACACAATTTTATCCCGGCGACGATCATAGTGAAAAATCGTGGAGTAAACGCTTGCATATCCCCCTCGAATTTTTATTGATAAAATAATCGGAGTTGCATTAAACCTTTAAATCCAATTGATGTCTAAACAATGAATCAGGCATCATGAAAAAGCAACCCATGGATTATAAACTTATTATACTAGGCATATTAGGAATAGAAGTATTTCTATTGGGAGTATCAGCTTTAGTGCTTATTTTTTTAAAGTATTAAATTATGAACAAATTAACCGCAATTGCAGCCCTCATGGGACTGATTATTATGGGAGCAGTTTCCTGTTCAAAAAATACCGATACACCTAGCAATACTGCTAGTGGCAGCACAACTACTGCTACATATCCTAACATAAGCACAGCTTTTGGAACAACTATCAATTTGAATAGTTTGGCCAACTACGCCAATCAAACAAAACCAAATTATATTGTAAAGGATAATACAGGCAATAACCCAATTACCAATGCCAAAGCAACATTAGGCAGGGTGCTTTTTTACGATAAAAGTTTAAGTATTAACAATTCTATTTCTTGCTCGAGCTGTCATAATCAACAATTTGCTTTTAGTGATACCGCACAAGTGAGTAGTGGTGTATTGGGTGGAGCAACCGGCAGACACTCTATGCGTTTAGTGAACTCACGTTTTGCTGTAGAAAGTAGGTTTTTTTGGGATGAACGTGCAACAAGCCTTGAACAACAAACCACCCAGCCCATAGCAGACCACAACGAAATGGGCTTTAGTGGTCAAACGGGTAGAGGTAATTTAACTGCTCTTTTAACTAAATTACAGGGCATTGGCTATTACAACGAGCTATTTAAGTTTGTGTATGGTGATATTACCGTAACAGAAGCCCGTTTGCAAGAATCTTTAGCACAATTTATCAGAAGCATACAATCTTTCGATTCTAAATACGATGCTGGAAGAGATCAAGTAAATAACGATAACCAGCCCTTCCCTAATTTTAGCACACTAGAAAATACCGGAAAAACACTGTTTATAACTCCTCCAACATTTGATGCACAAGGCAATCGCATTTCGGGCGGGTTAGGTTGCAATGGCTGCCACAATGCGCCTGAATTTGATATTGACCCCAATTCTAGAAACAACGGGATCATTGGTATCGTAAACAGCGCAGGTATAGATATTACAAACACACGTGCACCAACATTAAGAGATTTGGTAAATAATGCTGGGGTAGTAAATACCCCAATGATGCATACCGGGGCATTAAAAACCCTGCAAAATGTAATTGGACATTATGGTAACATCAGTATTGCACCGGGTAATAACAACCTCGACCAGCGTTTAAGACCAAATGGTATTGGTCAAAAACTTCAATTAAATGCGAATGAAGTGGATGCCATGGTTGCTTTCCTAAAAACGTTGTCAGGCACCAATGTGTATACCGATGTTAAATGGGGGAATCCGTTTAAATAATTGGAAGAGAGCTAAACAAATTTAAGGGTCTCCACTCCAAATTTATTTAGAAAATCTACTCCTTCATCGCTTGGCAAACCTTTATACTCGGCATAAGAATTTTTAAACCACACTTTCTTAATAGCCGAAGAAAAGATGAGCCGGGCACAAGAGAGGCAGGGAGATAAAGTAAGGTATAAGGTTGCTCCTTCTAAAGTTGCTCCGTTTTTAACTGCATACAAAATTGCATTTTCCTCGGCATGTAAAGCCAAAGAACAGCTATTCTTACTATCTCGGGGGCAACCAACTCCCGGAAATTCTTCATCGCAATTATGGGTGCCCGCAGGGGGCCCATTGTAGCCTATAGAAATGATTCGGGTATCCTTAGTAAGAACTGCACCAACCTGGGCCTTTACGCAATGAGAGCGCTTTGCCAAGTCGGTGGCTAAGTTCATATATATACTATCAAAACTTGGTTTAGTCAAGGTATAAGTGAATTAATGACCAGAGGCCATATTTTTATCAAAACTAATGCCCTGAGCCTTTAAAATACCGCTCACTTTCCACGCATAAAAAGCTAAATAGGCAAAGCAAGCAATTCCTACTACATAGCTGTATTGAATACCCGTAAATTCTGATAGGTACCCTTGTAACCAACTTACTATACCACCGCCCATAATCATCATAATTAAAAAGCTACTTCCTTGGCTGGTATTTTTACCAAGTCCGCTAACGGCTAGTGTAAAAATACAAGGCCATAAGGTACTACAAAATAAGCCTACGCTTGTGAATGCATACACACTTAGCATACCAGTAGTTAACATGCCTAAACATAAGGCCAAAATTCCTACTACAGAAAAAATAAATAACATACGAACCGGATTGGCTTTACTTAAAATATCGGCAAGTATTAATACTAAAATAATAAGGCCATATACATAAAAGGGAGCTAAATCGTGTTTTGCGATGGCATTCACCAAAAGAAAAACACCAAAGGCTAAATAAGGTGCAACAAAACGCAACACTTTTTGTAGGCTCAGGCTTTCGGTAAATGCTTCCACAGCACCAGTCCAACGACCAATCATCATACTGGCCCAATACAAGGAAATATAGGGGGCAATATCTTTTATGGCAAAGCCTAAATCCTTTTCCATATAAGCTGGAAAATTACTTACGGTGGAAACTTCTACACCAACGTATACAAAAATGGCAATCATGCCCAGTACCAATTGCGGATATTTTAAGGCAGAACCTTTTAACCCATCTTCGGTACTTTCTACCAAGGCTGGCTTATCTGGTATTGATGAAAATTTAAGGAATAAAGCCACCAGTAAAAATGCAGCACCCAATACTAAATAAGGAATTTTAACACTCTCAATACTGATATTGGTTGTAGTGCTTGTACTGGCTCCAAAAATGGCAAAACTCACAATCAATGGACCAATGGTAGTTCCAAAATTATTAATACCACCTGCCAAGGTTAAACGCTGAGAGCCTGTTGTAATGGGTCCCATGGCAATGGCTAATGGATTAGCTACGGTTTGTTGAAGTGAAAATCCCAATCCAACTATAAATAAACCCGAAAGCATAAGTGGAAATGAACCAAGGTTTGCTGCTGGATAAAACAATAACGTTCCAAAGGCAGAAATAACTAAGCCCAATGCTAGACCGTTTTTATAGCCTATGGTATTAATCACATCTTTCTTGAGTAGCACCGAAACACCCATATATATTAATGAACCTACGGTATAGGCAATATAAAAAGCTAAAGAAACTAACTGACTTTGACTTTGTGTTAAATCAAAAGCTTGTCTGAATACCGGAATTAAAATATCGTTGCTTGCAGCAACAAATCCCCAGAAGAAAAATACGGTTACTAAGGGTATAAATTGACCCCATTTGGTATGTGAATTTGATTCCATAATGTTGTGTAATGTTTAATTTAGTTTATTGGATTAGTATAGCTAACATACTTATTTTTTTTGAAACAGCGTATTTTTAAAAACTATGTGAAAGCTTTGTAGTGTTTTTAGCGCATAAAATCGGATATTAGCATAAGGAGGAAGACGATGGAAATTATTATTTCAGGGATAGGCATGGGTATAATACTGTCTTTTTTAACCGGACCAGTATTTTTTGCCCTCATTAAAACCAGTATAGAAAAAGGCTTTTATGCAGGCATGGCTTTAGCCGCTGGGGTAGTTTTAAGCGATGGAATTTTTGTTGCCTTAAGTTTGTTTGGCTCTAGTTATATAACTAAAGGAAGTGCTTATCTCGAGTATATTGGCTATGCCGGTGCGGTTATTTTATTGAGTATTGGCATTTTTTACCTTCTTAAAAAGGTAAAGCTAGAATTCGAAGAAAATACTTCTAAGACAAAAAAACTAGGCTATTTCCTAAAAGGCTTTGCCATGTGCATTTTTAATCCATCCTTACTATTGTATTGGATTAGTGTAACCAGTGGTGTAATTTCTGTGGCTGGAGGCTATAACCCTAATATCATTGTACCCTTTTTTGCGGCTATTTTAATTACCCAATTCAGCTTAGATACACTAAAAGCCTACTTTGCCAATAAACTGCGCAAGCGTATTACGGTACATAATTTAATTGTGTTGAACCGGGTGGCTGGTACCCTACTGATTATTTTTGCTGCAAAATTGATTTATAACTTGGTTATAAACCATTCGCTACTTTAGTAGGCCCGATGATTGTTACCTTCAACCCAATTCATAAAAGCCTGATTAACAACCTTATTTCCACCAGGAGTAGGGTAATTACCTGAAAAATACCAATCGCCTAAATGTTTCGGACAAGCTGCATGTAAGTTTTCTAATTTCTGATAAATAACTTCTACTTGAGCGTGGATACCTGCTGGAGTAACAATTTTAGCAATTCGATTAGATATTTCTTCGTCGGTGAAATGAGCGTATAAAGCCTGCACTAAGTTTTTCTCTTTCATGTTCCCAGCAGCCTTAGCTTGTAAACAGGCTTGATAGGTGTCTTGTATAAGTTGCTCTTTACCTTGTTCGCGTAGCAAAGAAATCATAGCCTCAAAAGCTACAAATTCGCCCATTTTAGACATATCAATACCATAACAATCGGGGTAGCGAATTTGAGGGGCCGAAGAAACTACAATGATTTTTTTGGGGTGCAAACGGTCTAAAATTCGTAAAATGCTTTGTTTTAAGGTAGTTCCCCGAACAATAGAATCATCTAAAACTAGCAAGGTATCTTGTTGTGCTTTAATAAGGCCGTAGGTGGTATCGTATACATGGGCTACCATGTCACCTCTATCGGCATCTTGCGCAATAAAAGTGCGCAATTTAGCATCTTTAAGGGCAATTTTCTCCACCCTCGGAGCCATTTTTAGCATCGCTTCTAACTCGGCATCGGTAATTTTATCAGCACGGTTTAACAAGGTATTTTTTTGTACCTGTTTGATATACTTATGCAAACCTTCTACCAAGCCATAAAAAGCTACTTCGGCAGTATTTGGGATAAAAGAAAATACGGTATTTTCTAAATCGTTGTTTACTGCTGATAAAATTTGTGGACATAGTAAGCGACCCAATTGCTTGCGTTCGCGGTATATATCGGCATCGCTGCCTCTAGAGAAATAAATACGCTCAAAAGAACATGATTTTTGTTCTACGGGTTGGCTAAACTGTTCTTCGCTAATGCGGCCATCTTTTTTGGCAATAAGCGCATGGCCGGGTTTAATTTCTTTAACAGCATCAATGGGTATATTAAAGGCGGTTTGAATCGCTGGGCGCTCAGAAGCAACCACCAACACTTCGTCATCGGCATAGTAAAAAGCCGGTCGAATGCCCGCCGGATCACGCATCACAAAAGTGTCTCCATGGCCAATAATACCGGCAATGGTATACCCTCCGTCCCAAGTTTTGGCCGAACGACGTAGCATTTTGGCTACATCCAATTCTTCGGCAATTTTATGGGTAATTTCTAAATTACTAAGGCCTTTGGCGTTGTAACTATCAAAAATTTCTTGATTTTCTACATCTAAAAAGTGGCCTATTTTTTCTAATACCGTTACGGTATCTGCTTTTTCTTTAGGGTGCTGACCAAGTTCGTATAATTGCTCTAGCAATTCGTCAACATTGGTCATGTTAAAGTTCCCACAAATAACCAAATTACGGGTCATCCAATTGTTTTGACGTAAAAACGGATGGCAACTTTCGATGCTATTTTTTCCGTGGGTACCGTAGCGCAAATGACCCATAAGTACTTCGCCAGTAAAACTGATATTTTCTTTCAGCCAATTGGCATCGGCTAAAAGCTCGGGGGTGTTTTCCTGAACGTCTACAAATTTATTTTGTACGTACTCAAAAATATCGGATACCGCTTTTGAGCCCATGGCTCTGTGCCTGCTGATGTAACGTGTACCGGGCTTCATGTCTAATTTAATGGTTGCAATTCCGGCGCCATCTTGGCCGCGGTTATGCTGTTTTTCCATTAATAAGTAGAGTTTATTGAGGCCGTAAAAAGGCGTACCGTATTTTTCTTGATAATAAGATAGCGGTTTTAACAATCGGATGAGGGCAATGCCGCACTCGTGTTTTATGGGTTCGCTCATGGTGTTGGATGAGCTAACAAAAATAAGGATTTTATTGAATAAAGCATGCTAATTCTACAACTTCTCTCCGTGTTGACTCAAATCTAAGCCTTCCTGTTCATCGGCTGCACTTACTCTAAGCGGACTAATGATATCGGTTAGTTTTAATAAAGCCATAGAGCCTATAAAAGCAAAAATAGAAACGCCTACTAAAGCCAAACTTTGTACCAAAAATAAATGCGTTTCGCCAAAAAGCAAACCGTTACCCGTTGTATTGGCCCCATTTACCGCAGTATGGGCAAATACGCCAGTAAGCAGCATGCCTACCATCCCTCCTACGCCATGGCAGGGAAATACATCCAAGGTATCGTCTAGGCCGGTTCGGCTACGCCAATCTACCAAAATATTGCTCACCAAAGCGGCAACAACACCAATTATTAAGGAGTGTGGAATGCTTACAAAACCAGCTGCGGGAGTTATGGCTACCAAGCCCACTACAGCTGCAATGCAGGTTCCCATAGCCGAAGGTTTGCGGCCTTTCCAAGCATCATAGAAAATCCAACTCAAAGCTGCTGCCGAAGAGGCTGTCATGGTGGTAGCCATGGCCGTAACAGCTAATGTTGATGCGCCAAAAGCCGAGCCGGCATTAAAGCCATACCAACCAAACCACAACAAGCCGGTACCCAACAATACATACGTTATACGGGCTGGGGTATGCGATACTTCGTTGCGTTTTTTAAGATATAGGGCCGAGGCCAATGCTGCCCAACCTGCCGACATATGAACCACAGTTCCACCAGCAAAATCTAACACACCTAATTTAAATAACACGCCATCGGGATGCCAGGTTGCATGGGCCAAAGGGGCATAAATGAAAATGAAAAACAAACAAATAAATAAGGTATAAGAAATAAAGCGAATACGCTCTGCAAAAGCTCCGGTAATTAGAGCAGGTGTAATAATGGCAAATTTTAATTGATACATGGCAAACAATAAAAATGGAATGGTAGGTGCCAATTTCCAAGGCTGTCCGTCTATTACCCCATTCATCATAAAGTAGGTGCTAGGGTTTCCAATAAAACCGCCAATGCTTTCACCAAAAGCTAAGCTAAAACCAAATACTACCCACATTACTGTAATGAGTACCATGCAAATAAAACTTTGCAGCATGGTTGATATGACATTCTTTTTATTCACCATTCCGCCGTAAAAGAAAGCCAATCCCGGAGTCATGATTAATACCAAGGCAGTAGCGGTTAACATCCAAGCGGTATCGGCTGTATTGATAGATGTCTGTATTGGTATTGCTTTGGGTATAGATGGAAAGCAAAAAGCCAATATTACAATAAGAAATAGAATAATAAAGGGGAATTTGGATAAAGTTTTTGCCATTTTTAGATATTTTAAACGAACTAGCTATAAATATCTAATTTTTTAGTCAAAATGTTAAAAATGGTTACTAACATTTGCTATAAATGTGAATAAATGAAGTGAATTTTGATTAAAAGCGATTTAAGACCAAATATTTTTTAATTTTAGGTGTATTTTTTCACCAAAAAATAATTTTGTGCTCTTTTCAAAGGAAGAAGTATAATCGGAAACAAAAAATTGATGTTTTTTAGCACCGAATTTGTTCAATAAGTGCAATTCCGTTAATTTTTTATGAACAGATTGGGCTACGATTGCTGCAGAATTAATAATTGTTACCTTTTCGTGATAAAATTCTTCAATTTCTGCTTGAATGAGTGGATAATGGGTGCATGCCAAAATCAAACTATCTATATTTTTTAATTTTTGAGACGATAAATAGGAATTAATTACCGTTTTACTAATGGTATTACTAAAAAACCCTTCCTCTATCATGGGTGCCAAAAGTGGCGTGGCTAAAGATTTGACTTCAATACCTGGCCGAGCCAACTGAAGTTTTTTGGCATACAAATCTGAATTGATGGTAGCCTTGGTACCAATTACACCAACATGCTTTAACTGCTTTTCTGCTGCTACAAAATCAACTATAGGATCTATCACATTGAGCACCGGTATTTTATCCCCAATAAATTCTACCAAATCATGGTAAGCCAATGATGAAGCGGTATTGCAGGCAATAACAATCATTTTACACTGCTTATCGAGCAAAAATTGAGCAATTTTTAAGCTAAAGTACTTGATAGCTTCAGGCGATTTATCGCCATATGGTAAATGGGCAGTATCGCCAAAATAAACCAACTCTTCATGAGGCAATACCTTATGAATGGCGCTGGCAACGGTTAAACCGCCAATACCCGAATCGAAAATACCTATGGGGAGTTTTGCGCTCATATAAAACAAAAATGCGAAGTCAACTTGAATTTATTGACTTCGCATTCATTTAATTTTTTGAGATTTTTATTTTTTCTTTGCTGGAGCAGCAGGAGCTTTTGCTGGTGCTGGAGCAGCAGTAGGAGCTGGAGTAACAACCGCTGCAGCTGCAGCCGCTAGTTTAGCTTTTACTACTTCAATAATATCATCACCACCATCGAAATACACTACGCCTGGCTGAGATACATCAAATACATAAGCGTAGCCTTTTTCTTTAGCTACTGCTTTTACTGCTTTTTCTGCTTTTTCAAATACGGGTTGGTACATTTCAGAGCGTTTGGCATTTAGCTCTTCTTGAGATTTTTGCTCGGTATCCGTAATACGCTTTTCCATATCTTGGATTTCTTTACCCAAGGTTTCCAACTCTTTACCTAAAGTTTCTTTGTTTGCTTCGCTCAGAGATTTGTATTTCTCTTGGTAGCTAACAATTTTTTTCTGACGTTCAGCATCCATTTGCTCCAAAGCACTTTGTTTTGCTTTAGCATAGGTTTGAAAAGCGGCATCGGCAACCTTCATTTCGGGCATTGATTGCAATAAATCGCTAGAATTGATATGACCAAACTTTTGTTGTGCTTGTGCGCTCAACACTAAAAAGCCTAATACGAATGACAAGGCAGCTATTTTAATTGATTTTTTCATGTTATTATTGTTCATGTTTTTGGTTTACGATGTTACTAAAGTTTTTATTATTTCGCAAATGTTCCGGGTTTATATCCTAAACGTGTAATTACTTCATTGCTTCTATCTAAGCGGGCATTGGCATACAGCATAGTTACATCACTGCCTTTATCAAATACTACATCCAACTGCTGATCTTCGGCCAAGGCCTGCACTGCTTTAGCTACCCGTTCTTGTATGGGCTTAATTAAGCGGCTTCTTTGCTGAAACAATTCGCCTTCAAAGCCAAATTTCTGGCGTTGAAATTCTTTTGCTTGTTTTTCTTTTTCTACAATTTCTGCTTCGCGACGTTTACGCATATCATCGGTAAGCAATACTTGATCGGCCTGATAGGCTTTATATAACTTTTCAATATCCGCAAATTTGGCATCTACATCTTTTTGCCATTGGTCTGATAAGGCATCTAATTGCTTTTGTGCCGAATTGTATTCTGGAATATGCTTTAAGATGTATTCGCTATCTACATACACAAAGCGTTGCGCCACGCTGCTTAAAAAGACACCGCAAACAAGAAATAAGATAAGAGCTAATTTTTTCATGCCTTTTTGATTAAAAACCTCCACCCATTTGTTGGGCAATACTAAAGTGGAATTGTCCTTTGTTGGCTGCCGGTATTCCCGGTATGGTATCAAAACCATATCCGTAATCTAAGCCAAGTAAACCAAATATTGGTAAGAATATACGGGCTCCAAAACCAGCCGAACGGCGTACGTTAAATGGAGAGAATTGTTTGAAATTGTTCCAGGTATTTCCTCCTTCGGCAAAAGCCAAAACAAATACAGTGGCTTGCTGGCTTAGGGTAATGGGGTGACGCAATTCTAATACATACTTATTATAGATAGGGCTACCGGAACCTTGTGCTATTTGCGGATTTGAACCAACTGGGATAACCGAATTGTTTTGATATCCTCTCATACCAATAATTTCTGAGCCTTGTAGAAAATCAAATCCTTGCATACCATCGCCACCTAATTTAAAGCGCTCAAAAGGAGATTGACCCACGGCTTTGTTGTAAGAACCCAAGAAACCAAACTGTGCTTGTGCTTTCAAAATTAGTTTTCCGTAAATACGTTGGTACCATTGTGCATCAAATTTCCATTTGTGGTATTCTACATAGCGGTAACGATCTTGATCGGTAGCCGTGGCGTAGTTAATTTTATTAAATAACGAATATGGTGGCGTTAATTGTACAGTAAAACGCAACTGCGATCCCGAAGTTGGATAAATTGGTGCATCTACGGAGTTACGTGAAAACTGTTGGGAAACATTAAAATTATAGGATTTTCCGTTAGAGAAAAGGAAACGATCGGCATAATTTCTTAAAACATATTGTTGCAAATTAATAGAATGCACTAACTGGAAATAATCATCTGGCCATTTTAAACGTTGGCCTAAACTAAAGGTAATTCCGTTCATCCTAATTTTTTGCAAGTTAGGATCTGCTCCCGAAAGCCCGTTTGATTGCAAAGAAGTAAAGGCACTAATGCCGAAGTTTACTGGTTTTTTACCACCCAACCAAGGCTCTGAGAAAGAGAAACTATAGGACTGGTAAAATTTGCCATTGGTTTGCCCACGTATGCTTAATTTCTGCCCATCGCCTTTAGGAAGTGGTTTCCAAGCTTTGCCATTAAAAATATTACGAGCCGAGAAGTTATTAAAGGTTAATCCCAATGTACCGATAATACGGCCACCACCAAAACCACCTGATAATTCTATTTGATCAGAGGGTTTTTCCGACACGGTATATTCAATGTCTACTGTTCCATCGGCAGGATTAGGAATTGGCTTCACATCTGTTTTTTGCTCATCAAAATTACCCAATTGTGCAATTTCACGAGTGGTTCTTATTACCGCTTCTTTGGAGAACTTTTGTCCCGGTTTGGTACGAATTTCTCTCAAAACCACTCTATCGTTGGTAATGTCGTTACCTTTTAGGCTTACTTTACTAATGGTGTATTGCGGACCCTCGTACACTCTAAACTCAATATCAATGGTATCTTGATGCACTTTTGTTTGCACCGGATCAACATTAAACGTTAAGTATCCATCATTTAAATATAAAGCCGAAACATCATCGCCATTGGCACTGCCAGTAAGTTTTTTATCTAGTTTTTCTTCACTAAAAATTTCTCCCTTTTTAATAGAAAGCACTTTTTGCAATATATCGGCAGCGTATTTTGCATTACCAGACCAACTGAGGTTGCCGAAATAGTATTTCGGACCTTCGTACACTTTTAAGAAAACTTCAATAGCATTAGCATCAAACTTGGCAACAGAATCTTTAACCAATCTGGCATCGCGATACCCTCTCTCTTGCAATTTAGATAGTAATTTTTCTTTGTCTGATTCAAATTTTTCGGCAGTAAATTTACCGGTACCCAATACTTTATAAAAGGCCTGCTGCTTAGTTTTCTTTAGCATTTTGCGAATCTGATAATCACTAAATACCGTATTGCCTTCTATTGAGATTTTGTGAACCTTTACCTTATTTTGCTTATTTACCAGCACTTTTAAAATTAACGAATTGGCTTCTACCGTATCTTTTAGCTGTTTATAAGCCACTTCAGTATACAAATATCCCTTTTCGGTAAAATGCTTTTTAATAATAGAACTTACGGTATTGTATAAATTATCATTTATAATTTGACCATTCTTATCTTTAATTTTATCCTGAATATCGTCTATTTCGCCCTTTTTTAGACCTGTAAACTCAAACTTGCTTACACGTGGGCGTTCTAAAACTTCAATTTCAAAAAATATACTATCACCTCTAATATCCGATATATTCAATTTTACATCATCTAAAAGGCCTTGATCCCACAAGTTTTTTACTGCATTGGCTGTAGCGTCGCCAGGTACCAACACTTTTTCGCCAACCGTTAATTTAGAAATGGTTACCAGTACACCAGCATCAAGGTATTGAGCACCTTTTACGGTAGTTCCTCCAATAATGTATTCTTTCGGTTCTAAATAGCTAACACCGCTTGATGAAGTACGGGATATGGTCGGTTGCTTGGTGCGACCAAACTGACCAAAAGCCCATAAGCCGTTAAACAATAATAAGAGTGTTAAAAGTATGCGATTCATCTCGTGGAATTAAGGCGCTAAATTAGCTTAAACCTTTGTTAAAAATTGTTAAAAATTGATTTTTTTGCACTATTCACTAATTTTTCCAAATCTACGTTCTCGTTTTTGAAAATCAAGAATAGCTTCATACAAATCGGAGCGGCGAAAATCGGGCCACAATTTGGGGGTAAAATAAAGCTCTGTATAAGCCAATTGCCACATCATAAAATTACTCAAACGCAGTTCGCCACTGGTACGTATCATCAATTCCGGATCGGGTAAGCCAGCCGTAGTTAAATGTTCGCTTAAGAGTTGTTCGGTAATATCTTCAGACCTTAATTCACCTGTTTTTACTTTTGTAGCCACTGTTTTTAATGCCTCCGTGAGCTCCCACCGTGAGCTGTAACTTAAGGCTAGCGTAAGCGTACATATCGTATTCGCACTCGTTTTTTCCATGGCTTCCATCAATTCCTGATAACACGTAGCTGGCAAAGAAGTTAAATCGCCAATGGCATTTAAACGAATTTGATGTTTCATTAAAGTAGCCGTTTCTTTAGTAATGGTTTTTACCAAAAGTTCCATCAAGGCGTTTACCTCTTGTTGGGGTCTATTCCAGTTTTCGGTAGAAAAAGCATAAAGGGTAAGGTATTTTATACCCAGCTCTACTGCACCTTCTACGGTATCTTTCACCGCTTTTACTCCATTTTGATGACCGAATACCCGCAATTTACCCTGCTCTTTTGCCCAACGGCCGTTGCCATCCATAATAATGGCTACATGTTGTGGTAAATGCTGTAAATCTATTGCTGCTGGAATAGCCATATTTTATATTAATTGCCTACAACCGGACATTTTCGGCTTACAAAGGTATAAGTTAGGCTTAAGCCCGCAAACATATAGGTGTCTCTTTTCCTATAATCGCCACGTTGGCCACCGTTTGGTGCCATACCCGATGGGTCTGAAAGTAATTGACTTAGATATGGGCGGGTAGTTAAATCTGTAGGATAATTCAGACTCACATCGTCTAAATAATCGGTATAAGCAGTTCTATAGCCAATTTCAGCATTCAAATTCCAGGTACTATTAATATTATATTTCACCCCAATACCATAGGGTATACTCATGGCTAAGGTTTTATAGGGTTGTGTTTGTCCCTCGGTTAAATAATCGTTTAAGGCAAAGGTATTTACAATACCTCCGCCACTTATGTCTACTTTGGGGTTAAATTTGATGGCACCCAGTCCACTAAACAAAAAAGGTGTGATACGGGTACGGCTAATACCGGCTAAATAAGACAAAAAGTTAAATTCTACTTGTAAGGAAAGTTCTGAGATTGGCGAATAAAAACTAAGGTTACGCATTTGCTGATTTACCGAATTTGATTTCGCATCGCTAGCCAAAATAGTACCATGTACAAAATTGAGTTTAGCGGACCAATTGGGATCGAAATTACGTTTTATTTGGCCTCCAAAAGCCACGTTGTTAAACTGGCTAATACCTGTTTGGTTTAAATCGCCCATGTAGCCAGAGGCACCCAGAAAGCCTCCAACCTCCCAAGTTTGGGCACGTAGTTGGAGTGCACTAATATGTATTAAAAAAAGAACTACGAATCGCTTGCTCATTAATAATTCCGTGTATCAATACCCCAAAGCAATTTATTTCTTAAGGTTTCGAGGTAGTTTTCTTGATGTAAACGAATTAGATTTATTTCAAAAGGTGCTTTTTTTACCACAATTTTTACCGAGGTATCTACTACTTCGGTTCTTGAATCGCAAGACAAGCGGTATTTTGAACTTCTTCCTTCTATTTCAAAAGATAATTCGTTGCTATCTGATAATACAATGGGCCGCACATTTAAGTTATGTGGGGCAATGGGGGTTACTACTATATTGCCCGAACTAGGCATTACAATGGGGCCGCCGCAACTTAATGAATACGCGGTAGAACCCGTTGGGGTAGCCACGATAAGTCCATCGGCCCAATACGAGTTTAAAAATTCGTTGTTTAAATAGGCATGAATGATAATCATGGCAGACGTATCTCGTTTATGAAACGTAATATCGTTCAGGGCAAAATTATCGACGCCAAATGGGTTAAATGCTGATTCAATACACAATAAGGAACGTTTATCCAACGTATATTGCTTATGTAAAAGGCTTTCTATGGCCTCGTCTATGGCATCTTTATTTATACTTGCCAAAAAGCCCAAACGACCGAAGTTAATTCCCAAAACAGGAATGTTAGAATCTCTGATGAGGGTAACGGTATCCAACAAAGTACCATCACCGCCTAAGCTAAACATGATATCTACCTTACCACTTAAATCATCTCCTGCCGAAAAAGTATCGGGAACTTTTGGTAAAGAAACTTGATCTTGGATAAATTCATGAAACTTATCATACACCACTACATCAATTCCTTTTTTAAGCAAAGAATCGAATAGATGCTGTAGAAAAGGAACTACACGTGTATTAAATCGACGTCCGTAAATTGCAACTTTCATACCTATGCTGTTTTATTGACCTCAGCCATTCTTTAATTTAGTACTATATGGAAGCGCAAAATTTGAAGCAGCATCCAATTGATTAAAAACCTGATGTAAGATATACATATCAGGCATTAAGGTTAAATAATTATTGATTCATTCTTAACGTAAGCACTAACCTAGTGGTATGCTGAATGATGTTTACTACCATTAGGTGGAGGCAATTCGAGTTAAAAATGAATTTAAATACGTGTTAAACTGTGCCGGGTGCTCCATCATGGGGGCATGTCCACATTTATCAATCCAATTTAGTTCAGAGTCGGGCAAAAGTTGATTAAACTCTACGGCCACTTCTGGTGGAGTTACAATATCGTTTTTACCCCAAATTAAACAAACTGGAACAGTAATGTGTTTTAATTCTTTGGCAATATTATGACGAATGGCTGATTTAGCCATCGCTAAAATACGAATAACCTTATGCCGATCATTCACCGCGGCGTACACTTCGTCCACCAATTCTTTGGTGGCTGTAGCCGGGTTGTAAAAGGTTAACTCTACTTTTTCTTTAATAAACTCGTAGTTTTCACGTTTCGGGAACGTACCACCAAATGCATTTTCGTACAAACCAGAACTACCGGCCAACACAAGCGCTTTCACCTTTGCAGTATGCTTTATCGTAAAAATCAAACCCACATGACCGCCTAAGGAATTACCCAATAAAATAGACTGCTCTAACTGCTTAAACTTCATAAATCTGTTCAAGAATTTAGATAGGGTTTTTACACCAGTGGTTAACAAAGGCAAATCGTAAATAGGCAACATAGGGATAATAACCCGATATCTGCCTTTAAATTCGTTGATAACAGCCTCCCAATTACTCAGCGCACCCATTAAGCCATGCAGCAGTATAAGCACTTCTCCTTCGCCTTCTTCTACGTATTTAAACCCTTTTTCTTCTTTAACTGTAAATTGCATGTATGTTCGTGTTGATGTGTTGGCTTAACCAAAATTTACCCAATAATACTAAAAATTAATGTTCGAACATGAGGGATACTACTGATTTAATAATTGTTTAACCAATTCAGAAATCAATTTTCCATCGGCTTGACCAGCTAATTCTTTGGTAGCAAGTCCCATGATCTTACCCATATCTTGCATACCGCTTGCTCCACTTTGGGCAATTAAACTGCGAATAACAGCTTCAACCTCTTCTTTATCTAGCGATTTAGGCAGATAAGCTTCTATAACGGCAATTTCTTCGGCCTCTATTTGGTACAAATCCGGTCTGTTTTGTTCTTGGTAAATAGCTGCCGATTCTTTGCGCTGCTTTACCAATTTTTGCAATACTTTCAATTCAGCTGCCTCATCTATGTTCTGCGAAGCTCCTTTTTCTGTTTTAGCTACTAATAAAGCAGATTTAATAGCTCTGAGTCCACGAAGACCGGCCTCATTTTTAGCCAACATGGCGGTTTTAATATCCTGATCAATACTAGCTTGTAAACTCATATGCTTTTATTTTTTTAGTAAATGACTGGTATTGGCTTGAGCGGTTGGCATAATCACCAAATCGTTAATAGTTACATGTGCCGGTCGGCTCACGGCAAACCAAATAGCTTCTGCAATATCTTGCGCAATTAATGGCTCAAAACCATCGTATACTTTTTTAGCCCGCTCTAAATCGCCTTTAAAACGAACGGCCGAAAATTCGGTTTCCACCGCTCCTGGGTGAATACCCGTTACCCGAATTGTATGAGGCAACAAATCTATACGCATGGCTTTATTTAAAGAATCAACCGCATGTTTAGTAGCACAATATACATTACCATTGGCATAGGTTTCTTTACCAGCAATGGAGCCAATATTTATAATATGTCCGGCTTTACGAGCAACCATCCACTCCGCAACCAAGCGACTCACATACAGCAAACCTTTTATATTGGTATCAATCATGGTATCCCAATCGTCCATATTGGCTTCGTGAAAGGCATCCATGCCTTGACTTAATCCAGCATTATTTACCAGAACATCAATGGCACGCCATTCGGGCGGAAGAGCATTCAATTGCGCACTCACTTCTACTCTATTACGAACGTCTAAAGCGAAGGCATGAACACGAACTCCGTACTGAGCTTGCAAATCGGCAGCCAGCGTTTCTAAGCGATCTAGTCTACGAGCAGCCAACAGCAAATTGTAGCCATTTTGAGCTAGTATAGTGGCCGTGGCGGCACCAATGCCGGCACTTGCACCGGTAATAAAGGCTATTTTAGGCATAATTTTGTTAGATGTTGATGCACCATATTTAAATTCTTATTCAAAATATAAACTAAATTGAAAGTTGCGTGCAAATAATTTCTCTAAAGGTGTGGTGTAGGCATTTGAAGTAGTGGCAGGAGCAAGTACATTGTTTACCGATTGCGACCATTTAATTTCGGGCGATAATTTGAAAAATTCGAAATAGAAATCAAAGCCTATTCCGGCTTCATACCACAATATATTCCGGTTGGTTTTCACCAACTTATCTAATTGCCCAAGATCGTCGTCGTTTAGTTTATTTTTAGAGATAATATCGATAGAATATTTTACTCCGCCTAAAACGTAGGCTCTAAAATTTCGTCTTCGGTCTGATTTTAATTTGAAACCCAATGGTAAATCTACCGTGGCAGTTTGCACAATTTTTCGGGTATTATCGGCACTGTTTTGGTAGACATAATCAATATAACGATCTGCAAAAACTAAAGCCGGGGTTGTCCTAAAATTAAGGTGTTTACCCAAACGCACATCGGTAATAAAACCTAAACCAAAACCCGACGACATGGGCGAACTGATACTTACCAATGGGCTTGTCAAGGGTGCTCCGCCATTATCTGGATCGGGAAAAGGAATTTGCCAATTAGCTGCTTTGTATAACTTAAACTCGGTATTTGAGAATTGAAAGCCAAAACCAAAATGCACATTGTCATTATCTACACCGCCACCCCAATTTTCTTGAGCATAGCCAGTACAAGCTAAAAACATCAGCAAGAAATATATACCGATACGTTTACGCATGCTTTACACCGGTATAAATAGAACAAATACCAAAGGCCAACGGACGACACTTTGCTTCTTTAAATCCAACTTGAGACATCAATTTAACAAAATCGGCACCATCTGGAAAGGCGGCTACCGATTCGGGCAAATAGGCATAGGCGCTCGTATCTTTAGAAAATAGCTTGCCTATACTTGGTGTTACATAATGAAAATAAAAATGATACACTTGCTTTATTGGGAAAGCTTTGGGTTTTGAAAACTCCAATACCAGGGCTTTACCTCCAGGTTTTAACACTCGGTACATATCGCTTAAGCCAGCAGAAAGGTTTTCGAAATTACGCACCCCGTAAGCTACGGTAACGGCATCGAAACTGGCTTCTTCAAAATTCAATTTTTCTGAATCACCTAAGTGTACTTCAAATTGCGCTGATAACCCTCTTTTTACTATTTTCTCTCTAGCCATAGCCAACATACCTTCCGAAATATCTACACCAACTACTTTTTGAGGATGTAAAGCACGAATGGCTTCGAAAGCAAAATCGCCGGTGCCGGTAGCCACATCTAAAATTTGTTTAGGCTGTAAAGCAGCCAATTCTTTCATAGCAATTTTACGCCAAATCACATCTATTCCTAACGATAAGAAATGATTTAGAAAATCATAAGTCTTAGCAATATTCGTAAACATTTGGGCCACTTGCTCTTTTTTAGAGGCTTTGGCATCTTGATATGGAGTAACCACTTTAGACATCGTTACAAAGATAAGTTTGTAGATGCAGAATAAGCATCAAATATGTCATTATTTTATCCTAAAAGCGAAAAATTACAGGCTTAAAGCCTTAACTTTGACCGATGATTATTAAAAGCGCCGAATTTATATGCAGCAATACCAGAACGGATAAATTACCGCCTCCGGTGCTCCCCGAATATGCTTTTATTGGTCGATCTAATGTGGGGAAATCGTCGCTAATTAACATGCTTTTGCAACGCAAAGGTTTAGCCAAAACTTCTCAAACTCCGGGGAAAACTCAATTAATAAACCACTTTAGAGTAAATGAAGATTGGTATCTGGTAGATTTACCCGGCTATGGCTACGCCCGAACTTCAAAAGTAAACCGTGGCGAATGGGAGCGTTTTATACGCTATTATTTACGCCACAGAGAAAGCCTACAATGTGTTTTTGTATTAATTGATAGCCGAGTAGAGCCGCAAAAGAATGATATCGATTTTTGCAATTGGCTTGGCGAAACGGGCATTCCCTTCCTACTCATTTTTACCAAGGCAGATAAGCAATCGGCAGTAAAAACGGATCAAACCGTTGCCAAATTTCGTAAGGAATTACTAAAATCTTTCGAAGATGTACCTAAAATTTTCATTACTTCTGCCGAAAATGCTTTAGGAAGAGAGGCGGTATTAGGCTCCATCAGCGAACTGAACCAAGCCTTTGTTTTATGAGAAAATACGTTTCATTAGTACTTTTTGCACACACTGTTTTTGCCTTACCCTTTGCTTGCATTGGTTTTTTTTTGGCGTTAAATACCACATCCTACAATTTCAATTGGCTATCGTTTGTGCTCATGCTGGCCTGCATGGTTTTTGCACGCAATGCTGCCATGGCTTTTAATCGCTACTTAGATCGTTCTATCGACGCCAAAAATCCAAGAACGGCCACTAGAGATATTCCAGCCGGCCGAGTAAAACCAAAAGAAGCACTTTTATTCACGGTGCTCAATTCAGCCTTATTTATTACCAGCACCTATTTTATTAACCCACTTTGTTTGGCATTGAGCCCCATTGCACTCTTGGTTGTGTTGGGCTATAGCTTTACCAAACGCTTTACACCCCTATGCCATTTGGTGTTGGGCTTGGGCTTAGCCTTAGCACCTATGGGTGCTTATTTAGTAGTTACAGGGGCATTCGCTTGGACACCGATATTTTTTTCATTAGCCGTATTCTGCTGGGTAAGCGGATTTGATATTATTTATGCCCTGCAAGACGAAGCTTTTGACAAGCAAGAAAACTTATTTTCTATACCGGCTTGGCTAGGTGCTAAAAAAGCCCTACGTGTATCCGAAATTTTACATGTATTGGCACTTTTTTGCTTAATTATGCCGGTATTTTATACCACCTTGAGTTGGTTTTACTTAGCTGGACTAGCCTTCTTCGGCATTTTATTACTATATCAGCATAGATTAGTAAAGCCTACTGATTTGAGCAAAGTAGACCGAGCTTTTCAAACCACCAACGGCATTGCTTCGGTTATTTTTGCCCTCTGCTATTTTTTAGATGTGTGGCTTAGAAGCCCTTTATAAGATTTTATGAAAGATTTGGTGATAAAGAAAAAAGAAAGAGCGTATATAAAAGGTGTTTTTGAAATTACTTGGGAAAACCTTTACCCCATTTTTGACGAATTGGCTAAACGCAGCATTGGCTCAGCCGCCGAGTTGGAACAATGGCTTCGCGATCGGAGTGAAATAGATGCCTTGCTAGAAGAAGATTTCGCTTGGCGTTATATCCGCATGACCTGCAATACTGCCGACGAAGCTTTATTGAATTCTTTTCAATATTTCGCCACAGAGATTGAACCTAATGTAGCTTCCCTAAACGATCAATTGAATCGTAAATTTATAGAGAGCCCTTTTCTAGCTCAGTTAGATCAAACAAAATATGCCATATTAATTCGTGGCACCAAAAAAGCGTTGGAGCTTTTTAGAGAAGAAAACATTCCGCTGCAAACCACCATTCAGGTAGAGCAGCAAAAATACCAAGGCATTACTGGTGCCATGTCGGTAACATTAAATGGGCAAGAATATACGCTAGAACAAGCAGCCACTTTTTTAAAAGATACCAACCGAGAAACTAGAAAAAATGCCTGGCAGACAATTAGTAACAGGCGTTTAGTCGAAAAAAATACACTAAACGACTTGTTTAACACCTTGCGTGGCCTTCGTCACCAAGTGGCTCAAAATGCCAATTTCGATAATTTTAGGGATTACATGTTTGCAGCCTTAGGGCGCTTTGATTATACACCCGAAGACTGTTTTCAGTTTCACGAAGCCATTGAGAAAACCGTGGTACCTGTTTTGGCAAAACACGCCGATGCCCGCAAAAAAGCCTTAGCGTTACCAAGTTTACAACCATGGGATATGGAAGTAGACATCTCGGGTAAGCCTGCCTTAAAACCATTTAAAGACGGGACCGAATTAATAGAAAAATCCATTGCTTGTTTCGGGAAATTAGACCCCTTTTTGGGCGATCGCTTACAAGCCATGAAAACCAATGGTTTATTTGATGTGGAGAGCCGCAAAGGCAAAGCCCCTGGTGGTTACAATTACCCATTAGCCGAAACCGGTGCCCCATTTATTTTTATGAATTCGGCAGGTTCTTTTAGAGATTTAACCACCATGGTACACGAAGGAGGTCACGCCATTCACACCTTTGTTACTGCCGATTTAGAGCTAAACGATTTCAAACATTGCCCATCGGAAGTAGCCGAATTGGCCTCCATGAGCATGGAATTAATTTCCATGGACCATTGGGATGAATTTTTTACCAATCCCGAAGAACTAAACCGTGCCAAGCAAGAACAGCTAAAAGATATTTTAAAAACCTTGCCTTGGGTTGCTGTAGTCGATCAATTTCAGCATTGGATATATACCCACCCCAAGCATAGCACCGAAGAACGTAGTGCCGCTTGGAAAAATACATTTGAAAAATTTGGAGCCAACTTTATCGATTGGACAGAGCACCAAGAGGCCGAACTTAATTTATGGCAAAAACAACTACACATTTTCGAAGTACCATTTTATTATATTGAGTACGGAATGGCCCAATTAGGTGCCATTGCTGTTTGGAAAAATTACAAAGAAAATCCTAAAAAAGGCCTAGAGCAGTATTTAAACGCCTTAAAACTTGGCTACACCAAAACCATCCGCGAAATTTATGAAACAGCAGGTATTAAATTTGATTTTAGCGCCACCTACATTCAAGAATTGGTAAGCTTTGTAGAACTCGAACTAGAAATTTTACAACAAGATTTTAAAAGATGATTAGCTATCTCAAAAAAGCCTTTAAAGAGCAATTTTATCCGGTAAAACTGGTAGTACTGCTCAGTGTAGCCATATCTACATTTACCCGAATGGCACTATTACTTAAATCGGGCAGCGGTTTCGATTGGAACATCCTAAATCTGCTCGGAGTGTTTAGCATCGGTCTATTTTATGATTTAGCCATGTTAAGTTATTACATTATTCCATTGGTTTTATACTGTTGGTTCTTGCCAAGCAAATGGTATGGAAAACCAGGCCATCGTTTTGTACTGTATGGCTACTTTTTAATCATGGTATTTCTTGGCATTTTTAACGCCGTATCCGAATGGTTTTTTTGGGATGAGTTTTCTACCCGATACAACTTCATTGCTGTTGATTATTTAGTATACACCACCGAGGTGGTAGGAAACATTTGGCAATCGTACCCAATAGGTAAATTACTAATAGCTATTCTCCTTATTTCTGTAGGGGTTTTGTGGAAAATACGGCCTTCCGTTAAGCAATCTATGCAAGCAAGTATCCGTTTTGGTAAAAGAACGACCATCGCTATTCCGCTGCTAGTATTACCGCTACTTACTTACTTTTTGGTGAGCAATAAGGGTAAAAAATTTAGCGAAAACGAATATGCCAACGAGTTAGCCGGCAACGGATTGTTCGATTTTGGTTCGGCCTTTTGGAACAACGAATTAGATTATGCCAGTTTTTACCAAACCTTGCCTCAAAACGAAGTGGTAAGCATTTTACGCAAGTCTTTGCAAGAAAAAAATAGCAAATTTATAAACAACAGCGTAGGCATAGAACGAGAAATTAGCCACCAAGAACCAGAGAAGAAACTCAACGTGGTACTCATTAGTGTAGAAAGTTTAAGCGCTAGTTTCTTGGCACATTTTGGCAATACTCAAGGCATTACTCCGCAATTAGATGGTTTAGCCGACCAGGGTATTTTATTTACACAGCTTTATGCTTCGGGTACCAGAACGGTACGGGGTTTAGAATCGCTTTCTCTAGCTATTCCACCAACGCCCGGACAATCTATAGTAAAGCGACCTAATAACGAAGGATTATTTTCTTTAGGAAGTGTATTTGAAAGTAAAGGCTACCGCACACAATTTATTTATGGCGGCTATAGTTATTTCGATAACATGGGTTATTTCTTTGCCAACAATGGCTATCAAGCCATCGATCGCGATGCCATTAACCCGAAAGATATTCATTACGAAAATATTTGGGGCGTAGCCGATGAAGATTTGTTTACGCTTTCTTTAAAAGAGTTAGACAAAAACTATCAAGATAAAAAACCATTTTTTAGCCATATTATGACGGTTTCGAATCACCGCCCCTATACCTATCCCGAAGGCCGTATCGATATACCTTCGCATAGCGGACGTGAGGGTGCTGTAAAATATACCGATTATGCGATTGGCCGATTTATTAAAGAAGCCCAACAAAAACCTTGGTTTAAGAAAACCATTTTTGTGATTGTGGCCGACCATTGTGCTTCGAGCGCCGGAAAAGTAGAATTGCCAGTAGATAAATACCACATTCCGATGATTATTTATGCACCAGGCATCGTAAAACCAAAACGTTTTGATAGGCTTACCGCTCAAATTGATATTGCCCCTACTATTTTAGGCATGCTTAATTTCAAGTACCGAAGCAAATTTTTTGGCTACGATATTTTTCGTTTAGAAGAAGGCAGAGAACGTGTCTTTATTAGTACCTATCAGAGTTTAGGTTTCATCAAAAACAAGCAATTGTATATTTTACAGCCCAACAAAAAGCTGAATGCTTTTGCGCCAAATTTCGAAACCAGCGATATCAAAGCAATTGCCATTAACCCCGAACTACGTAAAGAAGCTATTTCATATTACCAACAAGCCTCTTATCTTTATCAAAATCACCTATATTTTAAAAACTAAAAACGCATGGCCAACTTCCTCAGAAAAAAAACCATCAGTGGCATATTAAAAGATCAAAAAGAAGGTTTTTCTGATGCTGATCACGAACAAAAAAACTTAAACAAAGTTTTGAAAGTACGTGATTTAACGGCCATGGGCATTGCTGCCGTAATAGGTGCGGGTATTTTTTCTACCATTGGCACCGCAGCCTATAATGGTGGGCCCGGTGTTTCTATTTTATTTGTTATTACGGCCATAACCTGCGGCTTTTCGGCTTTGTGTTATGCCGAATTTGCTTCACGTGTACCCGTATCGGGCAGTGCGTACACCTATGCCTACGTAGCTTTTGGCGAATTGGTAGCTTGGATTATTGGTTGGGCTTTAATTCTAGAATACGCCATCGGCAACATTGTGGTAGCTATTTCTTGGAGTGGCTATTTCAATAACCTGCTGCAGGGTATTGGCGTACATTTGCCGGGCTGGCTTACCATGGATAGTACCACGGCTTTTGCTCGTTTTCAAGAAGCAGAAACTGCCATGGCTGCAGGTAAATTAGTAAACAACAACTTATCAGACGCTTACCAAGCCTGGACTAATGCACCAATGATTGGCGACTTTAAAGTGTTTTTGAATATTCCGGCCATGCTCATTGTAATATTGGTTACTTGGTTAGCCTATATAGGTATTAAAGAAAGTAAAAAGAGTACCAACTTTATGGTTGCACTAAAAGTTGCCGTTATACTTTTTGTTATTGGTATTGGCTTTTTTTATGTAGATACCCACAATTGGACACCATTTTTACCCAACGGATTTAGCGGCGTATTACGTGGCGTATCGGCCGTATTTTATGCATATATAGGCTTCGACGCCATTTCTACTACAGCCGAAGAATGTGAAAACCCACAACGAGATTTACCTAAGGGAATGATTTACTCCCTCATTATTTGTACCGTTTTATACATTTTAATTGCATTGGTATTAACTGGTATGGTAAACTATTCGGAGTTAAAAGTAGATGATCCATTGGCCTTCGTATTTGAACGTATTAATAAACCTTGGATTAGCTATATCATTTCGGTTAGTGCTGTTATTGCCACCACTAGTGTTTTATTGATATTCCAATTGGGCCAACCACGTATTTGGATGAGCATGAGCCGCGATGGTTTATTACCTAAATCGTTCAGTAAAATTCATAAGAAATATCAAACACCGGCTTTTGCAACTATTATTACTGGCTTTTTAGTGGCTATACCGGCATTATTTGTAGATAGCAGCTTAGTAACTGATTTAACGAGTATTGGTACCTTATTCGCCTTTGTGTTGGTTTGTGGTGGAGTGCTTTACTTACCTAAAGATGAGAATCCCACCCAAAAACGTTTCCGTATTCCCTATGTAAATGGTAAGTTCATTATCCCCATTTTAGTAGTGGTACTGGGTTGGTTCTTTAGCGATTTTATTGGTAGCAAGCTAAATTTCTCCGAAGGATGGGAAAGTTGGAAACACCACATTCCGTTCTATCTATTTCTCCTTATATGTGCGGGATCAGCCATTTTAAGTTTTAAAAACAATTTCTCTATTATCCCGGTATTGGGCTTAATGAGCTGCTTTTATTTGATGACCGAAATTCCAGTAAAAAACTGGCTCGTATTTAGCATTTGGCTAGTTGTTGGGCTAAGCATTTATTTCGGGTACAGCTACCGCAGAAGTAAGCTCAACCAACCAAACAATCACTAAAAAAAAGCCCCGAATGTATCGGGGCTTTTTTTTATTTAATCCTATTTAAGATAATGTTTTCTGGTACCGAGACCATGAGCGGTACACGTTCTATTTTCACAAAGCTAGAATCGAGACCAAAGCCTTTTTCTTCAGATAAACTTAGTTTATGCAGAATGAAATAATAGTTCATAATAAACCGCTCCAAAAAAGGCAATTTATTTGAACGAGAAAGCACTTTCTCTAACAACACAAAGCGAAAATCGCCCACAATATGATTTTTATTTAAAGAAGGATGTTTACTGGTAATATCTACTTCTTTATTCTTAACTAAATCTTCTACCACTTTACGGAACAGTACATTAATACGCTGCTCTACCCTAAAGCCAAGCTTAAAATCGATACGAATTAATTTACCCGGAATTAAGAAATCAACCTTATAATCGTTGATATAAGGTTCATCCATTACATCTACGTGTACCAACCAATACACATCGGCACGTTTTGGTTGCTTTTGTAAAATGGAGTACATAATTTTTAACTCTATTTCTGAGCGGAAATTTGCACTCGTTAAATACACCAATTGCGAAGCCAATTTGGGTACTGTTTCATCTTCGCTTAAATCCTTAATAATTGGATAATACTCTTCAATATCAACAAATTTTACAAATCTGTTTTTAATTTTTCGGGCAGAAGACCAGGCCCACATCACCGAAAACAATATAGACCCCAACACGATGGTAAACCAACCACCATGCATTATTTTTGCCAAGTTGCCTGTTAAAAATGTTAATTCTATAATTAGATATACGGTTAAAAAAATGATTACCAAATAGGACGGTACTTTTTTGCGCAGCAAGTAAACACTCAAGAGAATAGTAGTCATGAGCATGGCTAAAGTGATAGAGAGGCCATACGCTGCTTCCATTTTGGTAGACTCCCGAAAAATAAATACCACAACTAAACAGCCCACCCATAATAACCAATTAATAGAAGGTACATATAATTGGCCTTTCTGATTGCTAGGATAGTTGATTCTAACTTTTGGCCATAAGTTTAAGCGAACAGCCTCTGCAATAAGGGTAAAAGAGCCTGAAATTAATGCCTGACTAGCAATAATTGCTGCAAGCGTGGCGATAGCAATGCCTGGGATTAAAAACCAAGAAGGCATAATTTGGAAGAACGGATTAGCGCCATTTAAGGTAGTACCTTGGTGCTGTAAAAGCCATACCCCCTGGCCCATATAGTTTAAAAGCAAACAAATTTTTACATAAATCCAACTGATCTGAATATTAGATCTGCCGCAATGTCCCAAATCTGAATACAAAGCTTCTGCACCTGTTGTACACAGAAAAACAGCACCTAAAATTAGAAAAGAGCTGGGCGATGAAGCCAATATTTTGTAGGCATAATATGGATTAATGGAGTGTAGAATTGCAGGATATTGTAACACAAATACGATACCCAATACCGCCATCATACCAAACCAAATAAACATAATAGGCCCGAATGCTTTACCCACTAATGAGGTTCCGAATTGCTGAATAATAAACAAAACCGTAAGTATGGCGATCACTATAGGCACAGTGGGCAAACCTGGATTTACGATAATTAACCCTTCAATGGCTGAAGAAACCGTAAATGGTGGGGTAATAATGCCGTCGGCTAAAAGGGCACAGCCACCAATCATAGCCGGAATAGTTAGCCATTTAGCTTTTCTTTTTACTAAAGAATATAAAGAGAAAATTCCACCCTCTCCCTTATTATCTGCCCGAAGCGTAATAAGTACATACTTAATAGTAGTTTGTAAGGTTAGTGTCCAAAAAATACACGATAAACCGCCCAGGATTAAATCAGTAGTGATGATACTATCACCTACAATAGCTTTAAATACATAAAGTGGCGATGTACCAATATCGCCATAAATAATACCTAAACTAATTAATAAGCCAGCTGCAGAAAGCTTTTGTTGATTTTTATGATTGCTCACTTGTTTTAAATTAACGAACAAAAGTAAACCAACATTTCCGATTTACAAACTAAAAGATTGGATAGTTAAAATGACCTCATTTTGTATCATTTTCGTTAAATTATGTTAAAAAAATAAAAACTAGAGTTTCATATATACAGAGCCTAGAAATTATATATATTTTTACACAAGGCTTAACTATATGGGGAAACTCTACAAAAAAACCGTACATACCCTTTTATTTGCTACTCTTATTTTAGGGGGATTGCATGTGAATGCCTATGCAGAGACGTTAAAGCCTATTTTAAGAACAGATAGCATTCGTGCAAGTGCCTCTAGAATTGGCGGAAAAATTACCGATACCCGCAAAGAAAAACCAGCTTTCTTAAAAACTAAGTTAAAAGTAAGCATGGTGCCTTTTAAACCATCGGTAATAAAACCAAGCACCACCAGTACTAACAAAATAAACTTACCCGATGGCAAGGTACTTAGCAATGTAAAAGTATATCCCAATCCGATATCCGATCAGTTAAACGTAAACTATACTTTAAGCAAAGAAGTAACCATGACCATTAAAATTATGGACTTTTTGGGCAATGAAGTGAGCACGCTACTATCAAGAAAAGTACCTGCAGGAGAGCAAAATGCGACTTTTAATATTGGTGATAGCCTAAATAGTGGTTTATATTTTATTCGATTTATAGCTGGCAACGAAACCGTTATTAAACGTATTTCCATACAATAGCCCAACAAGTAGCAAATGAAAATTATAGCCGTTGGCCGTAACTATGCCGAACATGCAAAAGAACTGAACAATCCGTTACCCAGTCAGCCGGTAATTTTCATGAAACCAGATACGGCAATTTTACTACACAATGCCCCTTTTTACCATCCAACTTTTACCACGGATATACACCACGAAATTGAGGTAGTTCTAAAAATATGCAAAGAAGGAAAGCACATTGCCGAAAAATTTGCTCATTCCTATTTTGATGAAATTGGCTTAGGTATTGATTTTACTGCCCGAGACATTCAGCAACAGCACAAAGAAAAAGGCTTACCTTGGGAGTTGGCCAAATCTTTCGATCATTCTGCTCCGGTTAGTAAATTTATACCCAAAGCAAGTTTGGGTGATTTAGAAAATTTATCTTTTCATTTAGACCTAAATGGACAAAAAGTACAAATAGGAAATACCCGAGATCTACTATTCAGCTTCGACCGAATTATTGCCTTTGTATCTCAATACATCACCCTAAGAAAAGGCGATTTACTATTTACTGGAACACCCGAAGGTGTAGGTAAAGTGAATATAGACGATCACCTAGAAGGATACCTAGGAGAAGAAAAACTACTAGATTTTTACATTAAATAATGCGGCTTATATTTCTTTTTCTCCTTTGCTTTTCGTTCGCATACACTCAGGCACAACCCTACAAAGCTGGTACATACCCAAAAGAAGATTTTAGATACCCACTTGATTTAGTCCCATCCATAGCTGGTAGCTTTGGCGACTTGCGCCCCAACCATTTTCATTCGGGTTTAGATTTTAGAACCAACCAACGAGAAGGTTACCCAATATATGCCGTTTCCGATGGCTATATAACTCGTTTACGGGTACAAATTGGTGGTTTTGGTCAAGCTATTTACATAAACCACCCCAATGGTTACACCAGTGTGTACGCACACCTTAGCGCCTATGCCCCCAGCTTGGCTCAAAAAGTAAAAAGCGCTCAATACGATTTAAAACAATTTGAAGTAGATTTTCCACTAGAATCGAGCCAAATTTTAGTAAAAAAAGGGCAACTCATTGGCTGGTCGGGTAATACTGGGAGCTCTGGTGGGCCACATTTACATTTCGAACTGCGTGATACACAAACAGAAGAAATCATCAACCCACAACTTTTTGGTTTAACTATTCCAGATAAAGTGAATCCGGAATTTAAAACGCTTTATATATATACCTTAAATGATGTCCCTTTCTCCGAAAAAACTAGCAAAAAAGCTCTACCTATATTGGCTAGTAAAGGCGAATATCTGATGAATACCCCTCAGCCTATACTACTCCCAGCCGATGCTGGATTAGGAATAATAGCACTAGACAGAACTAGCCCCCAGGGTGCCTCTCATGGACTTCATTCCATAGAATTAAATCTCGATGAACAGGTAATTTATCGGGCTAGTTGGGAACGATTTAGCTTCGATCATACCAAAGCCATCAATAGTCACCTCGATTATTTTGCACTAAAAAATACGGGAATTTCTATACATAAAAGCTTTGTAGACCCTGGGAACCCATTGCAAATTTATGGAGAAAAAAATGGGCGTATACAGCTAAAAGATGACCGCATACACCAAATACGTTACACCATTACCGATGTAGCAGGCAACAGCAGCACCCTTAATTTTGATGTACAAAGAAACCCAACAAGCAGCATACAGAAAGTACTAGCTAAAGAAAATGTATTTCACGCCAGTCAAGACAATACCTTCAGCAATACGGCTATTCAACTAAGCATACCAAAAGGTACCTTATACAACGATATCGCTTTTGAGTATGCCACTACAGCCAAAATTGCCGGAAGCTATTCGCCACAACACCGCATCTATAAAGCTAGCACACCTATACATCAAGCATACACCTTGAATATTAAAGTTGATGGATCAATACCCGAAAAATTACAAGCTAAAACACTAATTAGAGATACCAAAGGAACTAGCTATGAAAGTACCTACCAAAATGGGTGGGTAAGTGCTCAAGTAAAATCATTTGGTACTTTTTACGTTACATTAGATTCGGTAGCACCAAGTATTGCACCCATTACGCTCAATAAAAACAAAATAATGACAGAAAAAACTAAACTAGTTTTTAAAATTGCAGATCAACTTTCAGGTATTGGAAAGTTTAATGGTACTATAAACGGGCAATGGGTATTGTTTGAATACGACCAAAAAACAAACAGCCTTTGGCATACGTTTGATGATAGAACTGAAGCAGGTACACACCAATTAGAACTCGAAATAACAGATAAAAAAGATAATAAATCTACCTATAAAACAACCTTTATTAGATAATTATGGCAACAGTAAAACAAGGCGATATCGCTCCGGCTTTTAGCGTAAACGATCAAAACGGAAATCAGGTTTCATTGAGTGATTTTCTAGGGAAAACAGTAATACTTTTCTTCTACCCAAAAGATGCCACTCCCGGTTGTACGGCAGAGGCCTGCGATTTTAGAGACAATTACCAATCCTTACAAGACAAAGGCTTGGTGCTACTAGGCGTAAGCACAGACGATGAAAAATCTCACGCTAAATTTATTGGGAAATTTCAACTACCCTTTACGTTATTAGCAGACACCGATAAAAAGTTAGTAGAAGCGTATGGTGTTTGGGTAGAAAAAAGCATGTATGGTAAAATATATATGGGCACTGCACGTAAAACTTTTATCATTAATGCCGAAGGTAAAATTGCCCATATCATCGAAAAGGTAGAAACAAGTCGAGCAAGCCAACAAGTACTTGATTTGCTCAGCTAAATTTGTGAATAAAAAAGCTGCGATGTGTAAAACTTAGGCCACAAATAGCCAAAGCATTGGGTTAATTTTGTGCCTAAGAACAAACCACCTATGGCCACAGATACTCATCGCTTAACCCAAATTGCCAGCCAAGTACGTAGAGATATATTACGCATGGTACACGCCTGCCAATCCGGACACCCGGGAGGCTCATTAGGCTGCGCCGACTTTTTGGTAGCTCTATATTTCGATACCCTAAATCACCATACCAATTTTAGTATGGATGGCAAGAATGAAGACATCTTCTTTTTATCAAACGGACATATTTCGCCCGTATTTTATAGCGTGCTAGCCCGTTCCGGCTATTTTGATGTAAAAGAACTAGCCACTTTCCGTAAATTAAATACACGCCTTCAAGGGCATCCAACCACCCACGAACATTTACCAGGTGTTCGTGTAGCATCTGGGTCGCTTGGCCAAGGCCTTTCGGTAGCCATTGGTGCCGCACTTACTAAAAAGCTAAATAAAGATGCTTCTTTGGTATACAGTTTACACGGCGATGGCGAATTGCAAGAAGGCCAAATTTGGGAAGCAGCCATGTATGCGCCCTACCATAAAGTAGATAATCTGATTGCCACCGTTGATGTAAATGGCCAGCAAATAGATGGCTCAACAGAGCAGGTTTTATCATTAGGTAATTTAAGAGCCAAATGGGAGGCTTTTGGTTGGGAAGTGTTAAGTATGGATGGCAACAATATGGCCGACGTACAACGAGGCCTTGCCGAAGCAAAAAGCAAAACCGGAAAAGGAAAACCCGTACTTATTTTAATGAAAACCGAAATGGGCAATGGCGTCGATTTTATGATGCACTCCCACAAATGGCATGGCATTGCACCAAGCGACGAGCAATTAGCAGCCGCATTGGGCCAATTAGAAGAAACTTTAGGCGACTATTAATCAGCAACACACCTCATGAATAAATATACATATACCGAGAAAAAAGATACCCGTTCTGGGTTTGGTGCTGGTTTAGTAGAAGCCGGAAAACATAACGAAAACGTAGTGGCGCTTTGTGCCGACTTAACTGGCTCCTTAAAAATGGATGCCTTTCAAAAAGAATTTCCCGAGCGCTTTTTCCAAGTGGGCATTGCCGAAGCCAACATGATTGGGATTGCAGCTGGGCTAACCATTGGAGGCAAAATCCCCTTTACCGGAACTTTCGCCAACTTTTCTACAGGCCGAGTATACGATCAAATTCGCCAATCGGTTGCCTACTCCGATAAGAACGTAAAAATTTGTGCCTCTCATGCCGGTTTAACCCTTGGCGAAGATGGCGCCACGCACCAAATTTTAGAAGATATTGGCTTAATGAAAATGCTTCCGGGCATGACCGTTATTAACCCTTGCGATTATAATCAAACCAAAGCTGCTACCATTGCCATTGCAAAACACGAAGGCCCTGTGTACCTACGTTTCGGTCGCCCTAGCGTACCTGTTTTTACAGATGCCGACCAGAAATTTGAAATTGGCAAAGCCTGGATGGTGAACGAAGGAAAAGATGTGAGCATATTTGCCACCGGACACTTGGTTTGGAAAGCCATTGAAGCCGGCGAAAAATTAGCCGAAATGGGTATTGATGCAGAAATTATTAATATCCATACCATTAAACCTTTAGATGCGCAAGCCATCCTACAATCGGTAGCAAAAACCGGATGTGTAGTTTCGGCCGAAGAACACAATCGTTTAGGAGGATTAGGAGATAGTATTGCGCAAGTATTGGCACAAAACCTACCTAGCCCTCAAGAGTATGTTGCAGTAAACGATAGTTTTGGCGAAAGTGGCACACCCGACCAATTGATGGAGAAATACGGTTTAAGTACCGAAGCCATTGTAGCTGCCGTGCAAAAAGTACTAGCTAGAAAAACCGCCAAATAAAAATTCAGTAGTTACTGAATTGGGCTAACATACCAAGAATGCCACTATCAGATGCTGAAATATTAGAACAGTTTGCTGGGGAAAAAACCCGCAATGCTGCCTTTGCACACCTGGTAGAAAAATATCAGCAAAAAATTTATTGGCATGTACGACGCATGGTGGTAAGCCACGACGATGCCGACGATTTGGTGCAAGAAATTTTTATAAAAGTTTGGAACAACCTCGACCGGTTCCGCCAAGATGCCCAACTGTATAGCTGGATGTACCGCATTGCCAGCAACGAATGCCTGCAATTTCTTCAAAAAAAGAAACGACAAAACACCACCTCTTTTGATGAGTTAACGGAAAACACGGCTGACAGTTTTGGCACGTCGGATGGTTTTAGTGGAGATCAAATTCAACAGAAATTATATAGGGCTATTGAAACCTTACCTGAAAAGCAAAAACTAATTTTTCAGATGAAATATTTTGAAGAGATGAAATACGAAGAAATTTCTTCGGTATTGGGAACCAGCGTAGGCGCATTAAAGGCCTCCTTTCACCTTGCCGTAAAAAAGATAGAACAACAATTAGTACAACACGATTAAACCTTTAGTAGGCAATCACATCTAAAACACAATGACACGCAAAAAAGACATAGAAGATTTGGGAAGCGAAGCACCTCATTTGGCTGGCATGGAAAAAACAAATCCATACACGGTTCCAAATGGCTACTTTAAAGACTTGCAATCTGCTATTTTAGCTCGTACTACACAAGCACCAATAGCTAAACCTAAAGTTATTCAGCTTTGGATGCGCTATGCAGCAGCTGCTTGCATTACCTTGGTAGCGGGCACCTTTGTGTATTTAAATCAAGAATCGGCAGAAACGCCTAATTTCGATGCCATTACGGATCAAGAAATAGTTAGCTATTTGCAAACAAATATAGATGAATCGGACACCGAATTGATGCTAGTAAACACCGAAACACTACATTTAGAAGAAAAAAATATCAGTACCCAAGAATTAGAAAATTACGTGAATCAAATATTATGAAAAATCTATTTTTAAAGCACATACTCGTTTTATGCTTTGTTGCCCTAGGTTTTGGTGCGGCTCAAGCGCAAATAAACCCACGCCCCAATCGTCCAGGTGGCTCTCCGCCCCAATCCAGAGATTTTGGAGGCAACCGCCCGCCAGCACCAAGGAATCAAGAGGAACGTATGGATCGTTTAGAAACTGCAAAAATTGCCTTTTTAACACAACGTATAGACTTAAGTAGCCGTGAAGCAGAAAAATTTTGGCCGGTGTATAACCAGTTTCAAAATGAGCTACAAGCTTTAATGCAACTACGTAAAGGCGATCTGCAAAAACAAAATCAGTTATCTGCGAATGATCAAATTGATAGGCAATTAGATATGGAAAGCAAAGTGCTTGAGCTAAAAAAACGCTATACCCGTGAATTTGCCAAGGTTTTGTCACCCGAAAAAATAGTAAAATTGTTTCAAGCAGAACGGGATTTTAAAAATGAGTTGATTAGAGAACTCAGAGAACGAAAACAATAAGTTGTGGTTAATAATTTGTTTCGAGGGCCTTCAGAGAAATCTGGAGGCCTTTTTTGTATGTTTGCATATGCTTAGCACCAAACAGCTTTTTTTATTAAACACTGCACAAACTTCTACTAGCCCAAAGCTATTAGAAATTGAACGGGCAGAAGGTTTATATCTATACAGCCCCGATGGAAAACGATACCTTGATTTTGTATCGGGTTTTGCGGTGAGCAATTTGGGCCATCGGCACCCGAAAGTGGTAGAGGCCATAAAAAAGCAGGTGGACAGCTATTTACACCTCACTGTATACGGCGAATATATACAAGCACCGCAAGTACAATTTGCACAAAAGTTGGTTTCCGTATTGCCTTCGTCGCTTAACTCGGTTTATTTTGTTAATTCGGGTGCAGAAGCTACCGAAGGGGCCCTAAAATTAGTCAAGCGTTTCACCAATCGGTCTGAAATTATTGCTTTTAATGGCTCCTACCACGGTAGCACCCACGGTGCGCTAAGCGTAATGGGCAACGAAGAATACAAACAATCCTATCGTCCGCTATTGCCCGATATTCGCTTCATACACGTAAATCAGCACGAACAATTAGCGCATATTAGCTCTAAAACAGCCGCGGTTATTATAGAAAGCATACAAGGCGAAGCAGGCATTAGAGTGCCCGATAAAGCCTATATGCAAGCACTTCGAAAGCGTTGCACAGAAACCGGCACCTTACTCATTTTAGATGAAATTCAGGCCGGCTTTGGGCGTACAGGCAAGCTCTTTGCTTTTGAGCATTTTGGCATTGTACCCGATGTAGTATTACTAGCCAAAAGCCTGGGAGGCGGTATGCCAATTGGCGCCTTTGTAGCAGGTAAAGCGGTGATGGATGTATTAAAAGAAAACCCCATTTTAGGGCATATTACTACCTTTGGTGGGCACCCCGTAAGTTGTGCAGCCGGCTTGGCTAGCTTAACTGCACTTTTAGAAGAAAACCTAATAGCCGGTGTGGCAGCCAAAGAAGCACTTTTTAGAAAACTTTTAGTTCACCCCAACATTAAAGAAATACGGGGAAAAGGGCTCATGCTTTGCATAGAGGTAGGCGATTTTGAGTTGGTACACAAGGTAGCCAGCTACTGCCAAGAACATGGCCTCATTATCGATTGGTTTTTACATTGCAACACGGCCTTGCGCATTGCTCCCCCACTTAGTATTGGCGATGAAGAAATTGAAGAAGCTTGCGCCCTCCTGCTGGAAGCACTGGATAAGGCATAAAAAAGCCCCGCCAATTGGCGGGGCTTTTTTATGCCTAGTTGATTTCAACCTTAGAAAATAAAGTTTAGTTTTAGATTTAAATAGTTATCATATCTGAAAGATGAATTCTTCAAAACACTAGTTGGCATTTTCGTCTTGCTAGAAGATAAATACAATCCAATACCATCGGCTTCTATCATAAAACGTTTAGATAAAAAATAGGATAAACCTGCAACAACATTTGTGTTCATGGTTTCAACCTTGCCAGAAGTAATGGTTCCATTGTTATTAACCTCTTTATCTCCCCACCCATAAGACGCAGCCTCAGATAATGTCCAATAAAATTTATCGACAATTGGATAAAACTTTTTATAGTTTAAACCTAAATTGGTGGTAGTGGTGCTTTCCTTATAAGGAGCATTATATGAATAATCATATTTAGTAAATCCTAAATCTAACCCTAAACGGGCATTATCTTTTACAAAAAGACCATAATTTAAGGAGAAATTAGTCGTCGTATACTTGTAATCATTGCTTGAATCCGAATACTTATAAGTAGAAAATCCAGGTCCAACAATACTCTGTCCTTTAGTTTGTGCTACAGCAGCAGAGGTAAACAATCCCAAAAGGGCTACTAGTAAAAATTTTTTCATGATTTTGTTTTTTTGTGTGTGTTTGTTTATTTAAAGTTGCAACATTTAATTAATAAATTAAAATAAATTAAAATAAAAAAAGCCCTCCCGAATCTCGGGAGGGCTTTTTTTAAAATGAATTAAAGTTTTACTATAACTGGGCGTTTAATTTTTGCGCCAATACCGATTTAGGAACCGCACCAATTTGTTTGTCTACAATTTCGCCACCCTTAAAAAATAATAAAGCCGGAATATTACGAATACCAAATTTCATAGAGATTTCAGGGTTGCTATCTACATCTACTTTTCCTACTACAGCTTTACCTTCAAATTCTTTGGCAAGTTCTTCTACCACTGGGCCTACCATGCGGCAAGGGCCACACCATTCTGCCCAAAAATCTACCAATACGGGTTTATCTGATTTCAATACAACTTCATCGAAGTTTGCATCTGTAATTACTAGTGCCATGTTTTTATCTTTTTAAATGAATACCCAAATATACGCCATTGCTCGGCTTAGAAAAATTATCGGCCACCTTTGTGACACTAATTTAACTTAATACTCAGGCCCTGAATGCCTTGTAACTGCCAAAGCAACTCATCCGTAGGATTAATTTTAATGTTTTTAGCAGGCATTTCTAAACTCGTACCCTCCTCTGCATCTACTAACTTAAAGCGCAAAGCACATTTCCGATTGGGGTGCTCCGCCGCATTCTCCTGTATTAAAGTGTTCAATTGAGCAGTTAGTGTTGGCGAAAGCTCACTTAAAGGCACCTGCACGGTAAGCACTTTGGCTAATTTATCGCGTAATTCAGAAAGCAGTGAAATGCTGTTTATTTTAAATTCCCAGTTACCCGATTGGCGGAAACGTTCGGCTACCACTCCCCTGAGTTGTAAAAAGTAACCATCTTCCATAAACTGTTTCAATTTCACATAATCGTCGCCAAAAAGCACCATTTCTACCGATTCTTGGTAATCTTCAAAAATAAAAGAGCCGAAAGGTTTGCCCGTTTTAGACATGCGGTGTGTAGATTTGGAAACCAAGCCACCTACAATTAATTCTCTGCCTTTTAATTTAGAAAATTCCATCAGGTCTTCATCCAAGCCTTCGCCCGATTTTACTCGGTTTATTAATGCCAAATGCTTCGCTTGGTGGCTACAAAAATTGTTTATTTCGAAACGGTAATTATCTAAAGGATGACCGGTTAAATAAATACCGATGACCTCTTTTTCGTATTTCAATTTTTCCAACAAACCCCACTCCTCACATTCGGGTAAGGTAGGTTCGGCAATATGGGCATCGGCGGTGCCTCCAAATAGCGAATTTTGTGTAGAGCTTTGCTGATTTTGGAAATCGTTGGTGTATTTGGTTAAGCGATCTATGGCGGTATTTAGCCCATCGGTTTTAACAAAAAACTTAGCTCTATTGTTTTCAAAAGCATCGAAAGCCCCGCTGTACACCAAATTTTCCCATACTTTTTTATTCACAGTTCTGGGGTTAACTCTACGGGCAAAATCGTAAATACTGCTAAAAGCACCCTTATTTAGGCGTTCTTCTACCAAAGTTTCTACAGCTTTTTCGCCCACTCCCTTTATCCCCGACATGCCGAAACGAATTTCTCCTTTTTTATTTACGGTAAAGTTCAATTCCGATTCGTTGATATCTGGCCCCAATACTGGAATGCCCATTTTACGACATTCGTCCATAAAAAAGGCTATTTTATCAATATTACCTTGATTATTTAAAACCGCGGCCATATATTCGGCCGGATAATTGGCTTTTAAATAGGTGGTTTGGTAGGCCACAAAAGCGTAACAGGTAGAGTGCGATTTATTGAAAGCATACTGTGCAAAGGCTTCCCAATCGACCCATATTTTTTCGCATATTTTGGCATCGTGGCCATTGGCAAGGCAACCCTCCACAAACTGGGCTTTCATTTTATTGAGTACACCCAAATCTTTTTTACCCATTGCTTTACGCAATACATCGGCATCGCCTTTACTAAAATTGGCCAACTTTTGCGATAAAAGCATCACCTGCTCTTGATATACCGTAATGCCGTAGGTTTCTTCCAGGTGTTCCTGCATATCCGCTAAATCGTACAGCACCACTTCGCGGCCATGTTTACGGGTAATAAATTGCGGAATGTAGGCCATCGGTCCCGGACGATACAGGGCGTTCATGGCAATTAAGTCTTCGAATTTATCGGGTTTTAATTCCCGTAAATACATTTGCATACCGTCGCTCTCAAACTGAAAAGTCCCATTCGTGTCGCCACGTTGGTAGAGCTCAAAGGTTTTGGTATCTTCTAAGGAAATGGTATCGATATCAATAACCACGCCGTGGTTTTGTTTAATTAAACGCAAGGCATCTTTAATAATGGTGAGGGTTTTTAAGCCCAAAAAGTCCATTTTAATAACTCCTGCATCTTCAATTACCCGGCCATCGTATTGGGTAACCAACAAGTCTGATTCTTTGGAAGTGGCTACGGGAATAATATTGGTTAAATCTTCTGGAGCGATGATAATGCCGGCAGCGTGAATACCCACGTTGCGCACCGACCCTTCTAAAATAAGGGCTTCTTTCAATACTCGGCCTTGAATGCTTTTTACGTCTTCGGCTATTTTACGGAGTTTTTTTACGTTTTCTAAATCATCGGGGTTGAGTTCTTTGCTCAACACATTTAAAGGGGCCGTCATCATTTGCACCAAGTTGGTACCCGGTCTGTCGGGTACTAATTTGGCTAAAGCATTGGATTCTGATAAGGGCAAATCTAAAACCCGAGCTACATCTTTAATGCTCGATTTAGCAGCCATAGAGCCATAAGTAATAATTTGAGCTACTTGGTTTTTGCCGTATTTATCTACCACATAATCAATCACTTTTTGGCGACCGGTGTCGTCAAAATCCGTATCAATATCGGGCATTGATTTACGATCGGGATTTAAGAAACGCTCAAAAAGTAAATTGTATTTAATGGGATCGATATTGGTGATGCCAATACAATAAGCCACCACCGAACCTGCTGCCGAACCACGGCCCGGACCAACAAATACGCCAATATCTCTACCAGCTTGTATGAAATCGGAAACGATAAGAAAGTAGCCAGCAAAGCCCATAATTTTGATCGTATTCAGCTCAAAATCAATACGTTCTTGTACTTCGGGGCTGAGATCTACATAGCGTTTATGTGCCCCTTTTAGGGTAATATCTCGTAAATATTCCCATTGGTTTAAGGTATCGTCGGCATGTAGCTTAAAGGCATCCGGAATTGGAAAATTCGGAAGCATGATATCACGTTTCAAATCTAGCGTGTCTACTTTAGACACAATTTCGTTGGTATAATCGAGAGCTTCGGGCAAATCGTGAAACACGGTGGCCATTTCAGCCTGACTTTTAAAATAGAATTGGTCGTTCGGAAAACCAAAGCGATAACCCCGTCCACCTTCCTCATCGGTGGCAATGGGCGTACTCTGCACATCGCCGGTATTTACACACAATAAAATATCGTGGGCATTCGAATCTTGTTGATCTACGTAATGCGAATCGTTAGAGCAAATAACTTTTACTTGGTGCTTTTTAGCAAAGCGAAGCAACACCTCATTTACTTTCTCTTGCTCCGGAATATCGTGTCGCTGTAGCTCGATATAATAATCTTCGCCAAACAAATCTAACCACCATTTAAATTCCTTTTCGGCAGCTTCTTCGCCATCTTTTAAAATAGCTTGAGGAACCGAGGCCCCCAAACAACAGGTGGTGGCAATAAGTCCTTCGTGGTATTGCAATATAAGTTCCTTATCAATACGAGGCCATTTGCTATACAAACCTTCCATATACCCCAAAGAAGATAGTTTTACCAAGTTTTGGTAGCCTTTTGTATTTTTAGCTAGTAGGAGTTGATGGAAGCGCTGGTCACGATTTTCTTTGGTAAATACCTTTTTATGCCGGTCGGCTACTACATAAAATTCGCAACCTACAATGGGTTTAATACCAAATTTTTTGGCCTCGGCTACAAATTTAAACACACCAAACATGTTTCCATGATCGGTAATGGCCATGGCTTTCATGCCATCAGCTTCTGCTTTTTTAAATAAACGGGTAATGTCTGCCGCCCCATCGAGCAAAGAAAATTGGGTATGAACGTGAAGATGGGAGAAATCGGGCATTGTAGCTGAACTAGATTTAGGTTAAAACGACAATTCGTTTTTAAATAATTTGGCGTATGTACGCTTATCAAACTTGTATAAATTAGCGGCTCTAAACGATACGCCTTTTTGTTTTTCACCAAGCTCTTTTAGTATGCCGTAATTGAGCATTTTTTTTCTGAAATTCCGCTTATCCAATTTCTTGTTTAACACGGCTTCGTACAAAGTTTGTAGCTGAGTGAGCGTAAATTTTTCGGGCAACAACTCAAAAGCAATGGGCTGATAGGTAATCTTTCGTTTTATTTTAAGCAGGGCCCGTTCAAAAATAGTGCTGTGGTCAAATGCCAATTGGGGCAATTTGTTTACCGGATGCCAAAATGCTTTTTTTGCAAAACTACTTATGGGCTTTAATTCTTTTTTACCATTTATGCGGAGCATGGCAAAATAAGCAACGGTAATCACTCTTCCCTGCGGGTGGCGGTTCACTTCGCCAAAAGTATGAAACTGCTCCATAAAAATATCACGCAAACCGGTTAATTCATATAAAATACGCTGAGCGGCAGCATCAATACTTTCATCTTGTGCTGCCAAATAACCAGGCAAGGCAAAGCTGTCTTTAAAAGGTTCTTCGTTTCGCTCAATAAGCAAAACTTTCAACTCACCACGATCAAAGCCAAAAATGACACAATCGATAGAGAAAATGGACTCAAATGTAGGCAATAAGGCTTCCAAAATAGGTGGTCTGTTTTTGTATAAAGATAGATTTATTCGTGCAGCAAGAAAAAGAATGTTGATAATTTACTAGGTATATTTTACACCAAAAAAAATGGGTAAAATTAATAACTTTGTAGCTCTTAATTTTGACTATCAACGAATACAATCACCATATAAAAATCAGTAAAAATGAAAATTGGAATTAACGGATTTGGACGCATTGGACGCTTAGCTTGCCGTGTTGCCGCAGCACGTAAAGACATCGAAATTGTGGGTATTAACGATTTAATGGATGTAGACTATATTGCTTATTTATTAAAATACGATTCTACCCACGGACCTTTTAAAGGCGAAGTAGAAGTGGTAAACGGACAATTGGTAATTAATGGCAAAACCGTACGTGTAACTGCTGAACGTGACCCAGAGCAATTAAAATGGGGCGAATTGGGCACCGATGTGGTATTAGAATGTACCGGATTGTTTTTAACCCAAGCCGATGCACAAAAACACATTACTGCCGGTGCTAAAAAAGTAGTTATTTCTGCTCCAGCCAAAGACGATACCCCAACTTTTGTGATGGGTGTAAATCATAAATCGCTAACACCCGATCAAAAAATTATCTCCAATGCTTCTTGTACCACCAATTGCTTGGCGCCTATTGCCAAAGTATTAAATGATGAGTTTGGTATTTTGGAAGGTTTAATGAGTACCATACACGCCGTTACCGCTACTCAAAAAACGGTTGATGGCCCATCTGCTAAAGATTGGCGTGGTGGCCGTGGGGCTTACCAAAATATTATTCCTTCCTCTACGGGTGCGGCCAAAGCGGTTGCTTTAGTTATCCCGGAATTAAAAGGGAAATTAACAGGCATGTCGTTCCGTGTACCGGTAGCCGACGTATCGGTAGTAGATTTAACCGTACGCTTGGCAAAACCTGCTTCTTACGACACCATTAAAGCGGCTATGAAAGCTGCGGCCAATGGAGAGTTGAAAGGTATTTTAGGGTATACCGAAGATGAAGTAGTTTCTCAAGATTTCTTGGGCGATGCCCGTACCTCTATTTTTGATGCCAAAGCCGGCATCTCCTTAAATGATAACTTCGTAAAAGTAGTATCCTGGTACGATAACGAATGGGGCTACTCCAACAAACTGGTTGATTTAGCGCAATACGCAACCAGCTTAAGTTAATTAGCATTAGCCTTTTAAAAACCTCTGCCTTGCGGCAGGGGTTTTTTTGTACCTAAAAAAATTAGATACAAAAAAAGCCCCGAGAAATTCTCGGGGCTTTTTAAATAAGACCGGGGTCTTATTATTTTCTCATCAACTGATCGAAAGTGAAGGATACATAATACACTGCACCAACCATTGGGTTACCATAGTTAGTTCTGTAGTATTTGTTTAAGATGTTAGATCCACCAAATTTCATGGTTAATTTCTGAGCTGGGAAACGGAAGTTTACCTGCGCATCCATAGTACCAAAAGCGTCTACATCACCAGCAATAAATACCGACTGCCATTTGTAGGCACCTTGATATCTGTACGATACACTAGCACCTATATTTTTGTACAAGTTGGCGTTAGAAACTCCAACATTGTAACGGTACTCAGGTGTGTTGAATTCAGTCTGCAATACAGAAGTGCTTTCTTGCAATCTATCGCTAGAGAAGTTGGCACTGAATTTGAAATCATTGTATAAGTAATCGGCACCGATACCAAAACCGTATGCTTTTACTTTATCTGGGTTGTTTACAACGGTACCAAATGATCTACTTGATGTAGTTGGGATAGCACCGGTAGCAACACCAGCAGTTTCAGCTCTTAACAAAGCTAAACTTGAAATAAAATCTTTATACTGCGTGCTGTAACCATATACATCCACCAATAAGTTAGGTAGAATTAAACCTTTATAACCCAATTCAACAGATTGTGATTTTTCAGGTCTTAAGGCAGAGCTAAAGTTGTATTTAACTGGAGCACCAGCTACAACACTATTACGTGTATAGCCTTGTCCTAAACCACTGCGTAAACCATAAGAATCTAATGTACTAGCAATACCACCTACTAAGGTAGTAGAACCAGTATTTAAGCTGATGTATTGGTTTTGAGTAGTTGGAATACGGAAACCAGTTTGATACGATACACGAATGTTGTTATTAGGTGCAACGGTGTACACACCAGTGACACGTGGCGTAAATTGACCTTCAAAGTTTTGGCTCTTATCGTAACGCGTAGCCGCAGTAATTTTCAATTTATCATCCAAGAATTTTTTACCCAATTGAATAAAACCACCATATTCTTCAATGTTTAATTTTTGTGCTAAATCATTGAAAATAGTACCGTTAGATTTTAAGGTATATTGTCTGTACATACCACCAATTTGTAATTCTACTGCACCTTTAAGCGCATTGGTAAAGTTGTACATACCTTCGTATTGGTTTACGTATGTTTTATCGGCAAATTTAGCACCACCACCTACAGAACCAATGGTTCTAGAGGTAAGAATGTCTTTTACGTAATTGAACATTGGGCTACCTGGTTGGTATCTGTTGGCATCAGCAGCGGCACGTGCAAAGGCATTAGCTCCATCAACAGTTAAACCACCACCACCGGCAGCAACTGGTAATATTTTGTTGGTAAATGCACCCAAATAAGTAGGAACCCAACTAGTTTGCGATGGACTGTAGTACTCATTCAAGTAAGAACCCAATGCAGTTGCATTGTAAGAATCACCCGAGTTTTCACGAGTGGTATAGGCTCTTAAATAGAAGTCGTTACCTTTAATCTCTGCTTTATACTGAGATAATCCAAAGTTTTTAATAGAATAACGCTCAGAACCGGTATATACCGTAGTACCTGAACCCAAATTTGCAGATAAACTTGCCTCTACTGTACTGTTTAATTTATAATGAATAGAGTTTAAGCTTTTAACCGATCTGGTATTGTAATCTACTAAATCTCTTTCAGCATAACCTGTACGAGTAATGTTATTCGTAGGATATAAGTTTTGAGCAGCATATATACCGTAAACATTAGTAGCACCTAAAGCAGCTAATCCTGGAATAGTACCAATCCAAGCAATAGTTTGTGCCGGAGTTGGAGCAACACCGTATGCTGCAGTAAATCCAGCCACGAATTGATTAACTGGGGTATAATAATTTGCTGCGATTGACTTCAATGAAGGAATAAGGGTTTCATCACCATAGGTATTCACACCATCATATCCTTCATCGGTTGCACGAGTACCCGCTTTTGCCAATTGTGCATTTCTATCAAAGTTTCTGTCGTCGTTAGCTCCCCAATCTTGTCCAGAAAGGTAAGAAGTACTGGTTTTAAAAGCAAAACGGTTGTTATTAGTTTTAACCGCATAACGGAAAGAGTAATCGTGCAAAGCTGCAGAAGCTCTACTCGGATCGTTAATGTGGTTACCACCAGTTTTTAACTGTACGCTTAAACCTGGATACATAAACGGATTTTTTGAGTTCATTAACATCGTACCATTGGTACCACCAGAACCATATAAGGCAGAAGAAGCACCTGGCAATAATTCCACGCTTTCTACATCTAATTCTGATAAACCAATAATGTTACCTACCGAGAAGTTCAAGCCTGGAGCTTGTGTATCCATACCGTCGGTAATTTGATTTACACGAACGTTACCGTTTGAGTTGAAACCACGGGTATTGATAGAACGGAAGGTTAAAGACTGAGAGCTACTCTCTACACCTTTAAGGTTAGCCAAAGCATCGTAAAACGAGTTGTTTCCGCTTTCTTTAATAGCAGCAGCACTTACACGCTCAATAGACACTGGCGATTCCAAGATTTTTTCTGGTGTACGAGAAGCAGCCACAACTACTTCTTGACCAAGAATAGCTTGCGCCTCTAATTCGATGCTTAAGCTACTAGTAGCACTACTAACAGTAGCTTCTACAGATTTGTAGCCTAAATAAGAAACTACTACGGTAAACGGAGTGTTTTGTGTAGTAGTAAAACTGAATTTACCGGAACCATTAGTAGAAGCACCAATAGTTTTACCTTTTACGGTAACAGAAACTCCCGGTAGGGTTTCTTTGCTTGTTTTGTCGGTAACAGTACCGCTAATGGTAACGCTTTGCGCCATTAAGGTAGAAACCGATAACAGGAGCATAATGAATGCACCTGCAAATTGGGTAAAAATTTTACGCATAGTGATAATTTTTAAGTTATAATTTGGTTTGATTTTTATAAATCAAATATAAACTTAATACTAATTTCATACATAACAAATATTTTTTACGCTTAATTCGCAAATGAAATAGGTACTCCCCATCATCTATTTTCATTAAAAATAGCCCTAAAGCACTTAAAACCTCACACTAGGCCTTGTTTGTTTAAAAAATACTTACATTTAAATAGTTAAAAACCAATTCACAAAAAACTAGCCAATACGTATGAAAATGTTGAAATTTCTGTTTACTGCGGTACTTGCCTTGGCACTTACTTGGAGTTTAAACCACAAATGGGGAGCTGTACCTCCCTTAGGTAAATTCCTCGATCCTTTTCAAGGATTCTGGAAAAATGCCGAATCAAAAAATACAGCGACCGAAAACGCTCTCTCTTTAGCCGGACTTAAGGGAGAAGTTACCGTACAATTCGACGATCAACGTATACCGCATATTTTTGCAGAAAACAACCACGATGTATACTTTACCCAAGGCTATTTAACGGCTAAAGACCGTTTGTGGCAAATGGATTTTCAAACCCGTTTTGCTTCGGGCCGTTTGGCCGAAGTAATTGGACCAAAAGCTATAGAAATAGACCGTTTTCAGCGTAGAATGGGCATGGGCTTTGGTGCCGAAAATATGGTGAAGACCATGATGCAAGACCCAGAAGTAGCCGAATTGATGAATGCCTATGCCGAGGGAGTGAATGCCTACATCCATTCGTTGAAACCTGGCGATTATCCGATTGAATTTAAATTATTGGATTATGCACCCGAAGAATGGACACCCATTAACTCGGCTTATCTCTTAAAATTAATGTCGGCTACCTTGGCCAGCAGTTCCAATGAATTTTACATGACTAATATTTTAGAAAAATATGGCCCAGATATAGTTAAAGACCTTTTTCCTGATTATCCCTTACGAGAAGATCCGATTATACCGAATGGGACCGCTTGGAACTTTAAAAAAGTGCCGGTTCCTTCGGCTACCACCACCACAGAACCTACTGCTACCGCTGGCATAAAAACCAAAGAAAAAGATGAAGTTATTGGAAGCAATAACTGGGCGGTATCGGGTTCAAAAACCAGTACCGGCCTACCCATGTTAGAAAACGATCCGCATTTAGACCTCACCTTGCCTTCCATTTGGTACCAAGTGCAATTGGTAACTAAAGATATGAACGTATATGGCGTATCCATTCCGGGTGCACCAGGCGTAATCATTGGTTTTAACAGCAAAGTAGCTTGGGGTGTAACCAATGTAGGTTCCGATGTGTTGGATTGGTATAAAATTAGCTTTAAAGACCAAAGCCATAAAGAATACAAATACAACAACCAATGGAAAGCCACCACCGCTCGGATAGAAACCATTAAGGTGAGAGGCGATGAAACTTTGAGCGATACGGTATACTATACACATCACGGTCCGGTGGTTTACCTCGAAAATCAAAAACCTGAGAAATTTAGCAAGGCAGATAACATTCCGGCCGGTTACGCTTTACGTTGGATTGCCCACTATGGCTCTAACGATGTAAAAACCTTTTACATGTTAAACAAGGCAAGCAATTATGACGATTACCGTAAAGCATTAACCTATTATACTGCTCCGGCTCAAAATTTTGTTTTTGCTAGTATGGATAACGATATTGCTATTACTCCCAACGGCTATTTTCCACTAAAATGGAAAGGTCAGGGTAAGTTCTTATTAGATGGAAATAACCCGAACGATGAATGGCATGGACGTATTCCGGCAGAGCAAAATCCAACGGTTAAAAATCCGCCACGGGGTTTTGTGAGTTCGGCCAACCAATTTTCGGCCGATCCTAGCTATCCGTATTATTTGCATTGGGAATTTTCGGGTTATGAACGTGCACACCGCATTAACAAACGCTTAACCGTAATGACTAAAGCTACCGCAGACAGTTTGCGTGCTTTGCAAAACGATAATTACAGCGTTTTTGCCGAAAATGTATTGGTCAACCTTAGTGCTGGTGTAAACGCCCAAACACTGAGTGCTGCAGAGAAAAAAGCATTTGCAGTTGTAAGTACATGGAATAAGTTTTACGATGCTACCGAAGTGGGTGCCAGTATCTTCGAGATTTGGCAAAAACAACTAGCTAAAGAAATTTGGGCCGATGAATTTGGCGATCAGCAAAACATAATGCGCTACCCATCGAGAGATAGAATGGTAGAATTACTACTAAACGAATCTGATTCAAAGTGGTTTGATAAGGTAAACACGCCACAAAAAGAAACCAAAAATGAGTTGGTTACCGCTGCCTTTAAATTCGCCGTAGACAGCTTAACAAAAGCATATGGCCCTCAAGGCACGCAATGGCAATGGGGAACAGTAAAACATACCCACGTACCGCATTTGGCAAAAATTGCTGCATTTGGTTCTAAAACTTTATTTACCGGCGGCTCTAAAACCTCGGTAAATGCTACCAGCGAAAGCAATGGTCCTTCGTGGAGAATGATTGTAGCCTTGGGTAAAGATTTAAAAGCCTATGGCGTTTATCCCGGCGGCGAATCGGGCAACCCAGGTAGTTTTTACTACGACGATATGGTAGATACCTGGGCCGATGGCAAGCTGAACGAATTGGTTTACCTACGCCATACTAAACAAGCCTCCGATCGCATTATAGCTACGTGGAAATTCACAAAAAAATAATCTAAAAAAGAGAAAACATGTTATTTATCCTCATATTATTACTCAGCTTAATTGCTCAATTTTTCTTACCCTGGTGGGTTATTGCTCCGATTGCATTTATCCTAGCCGCTTGGATGGGCAATAAGCCCAGAAAATCTTTCGGAAACGGCTTTAGTGCCATTTTTATTCTGTGGGCATGCATGGCTTTACTACATACCCTGCCCAACGAAAATTTATTGGCTAACCGTGTAGGCCAAGTACTTACCTCTTCTGAAAAAGGCATGCCTTGGTTGCTGCTGGTACTACTAACTGCTACTCTTGGTGGCTTGGTTGCCGGCGTATCGGCCTTGGCAGGGGCTTATTTTAAAGAAGCCTTCGGAAAAAGAAGACGATAAGTCCTCAAATTGTATCTTTGTGCTGTGAACAACAGCCTAACTAAAGATATTTTTACAATCAAAAACCTCTACAGCTTTGAACAGAAGGCTTTAGAGGTTTTTCAGTATCAGGCCACTTACAACCCTATTTACAAAAGCTTTATTGAACATTTAGGCATAGCCCCTACTAAGGTTGATCGGGTAGCACAAATTCCGTTTTTACCCATTGCATTTTTCAAACAACATGAAGTAAGGGTTCCGGGAAAGGTGGAACAACTATTTACCAGTTCGGGCACTACGGGAATGCAAACCAGCAAACATTTGGTGCACGATGTTAGTGTATATCAAGAAAGCTACCGCACCGCTTTTAACCTTTTTTATGGCGATATTTCGCAATTCACTTTACTAGCCCTACTCCCATCATATGCCGAACGGGAAGGCTCTTCATTAATTTATATGATTGATGATTTACTACAACAAGCGCAAGCAGGCAGTGGCTATTATCTCCACAACCAAAAAGAACTTTTTGAAACATTAGAAACCCTAAAAAAATTAGGTAAGCCCACTATTTTATTAGGGGTTACCTATGCCCTACTCGATTTTGTAGAACAATTTTCCATCAATTTCCCCGAACTTATTGTGATGGAAACCGGCGGCATGAAAGGAAAACGAAAAGAACTCATTCGCGAAGAACTACACCAAGAATTATGTTCAGGTTTTGGCGTAGCAAACATACATTCCGAATACGGCATGACCGAATTACTCTCTCAAGCCTATTCTAAAGGAAAAGGAATTTTTAGCTGTCCGCCTTGGATGCAGGTGTGCATTCGCGATACGAATGATCCTTTTCAACTAATCGAAGCTAGAAAAACTGGAGGCATCAACATCATCGATTTAGCCAACGTGCATTCTTGTTCCTTTATAGCTACGCAAGATTTAGGCAAACTAACAGGCCCCAACCAATTTGAAGTATTGGGCCGTTTTGATGCCAGCGATATTAGAGGTTGTAATTTATTGATTCAATAAACCTATTCGGCACGAATTAAAAAGTAGTTTTTCTTTCCTTTTTGCACCACCAAAAACCGATCATTCACCAAGTTGTCAACGGTAATTAACTGCGTTGGGTCTTCCATTTTTTCTTTATTAAGTGCAACTCCACCACCTTGAATCATTTTACGAGCCTCCCCTTTTGATGGGAAAACCGCGGTATGCTCTGCTAAGATATCGCTAAAAGAAACACCCGCTACCAACACCGATTTGGCGATGGTAAATTGAGGAATACCTTCAAACACATCCAATACAGCTTCGTTAGAAAGTTCTCTTAAAAAGTCTAGAGAACCATTACCAAACAAGAAATCGGTAGTTTTTAAAACCGTTTGCAAAGCTGCTTCGCCATGTGCACGGGTAGTAATTTCTTCGGCCAAGGCTTTTTGCAGAATACGCAAGTGCGGAGCTTCATTATGCTCTTTTTCCAAACCTTCAATTTCGGCTTGGGTTTTTAAGGTAAATATGCGAATCCAAGTTTTAGCATCATCATCACTGGTATTTAACCAAAACTGGTAAAATTTAAAAGGCGATGTTTTAGCCGGATCTAACCAAACGGCACCTTCTTCGGTTTTGCCAAATTTAGTGCCATCGGCTTTCTTAATTAATTGCGTAGTAATGGCAAAAGCTGTACCACCGGCTTTACGTCGAATTAATTCGGTACCAGTTACCATATTGCCCCACTGATCGGAGCCACCCATTTGTACCAAGCAATTCCGCTCTTTCCATAAATAATAGAAATCGTAGCCCTGCACCAATTGGTAGCTAAACTCGGTAAACGACATACCGGTATCGCCTTCTAAGCGTTTTTTTACCGAATCTTTGGCCATCATATAATTCACGGTAAGGTGTTTACCCACATCGCGAATAAAATCTAAAAAGCTGAAGTTTTTAAACCAATCGTAGTTATTAACCATCACGGCACTATTGGCCCCAGAATCAAAATCTAAGAATTTTTTTAATTGACTTTCTAAGCAAGCCACGTTGTGATTTAAGATGTCTGCTGAAAGCAAATTACGCTCAGCAGATTTACCAGAAGGATCGCCCACCATGCCCGTTGCGCCACCTACCAACACTACTGGTTTGTGGCCGGCACGTTGAAAATGAATCAAAGTCATAATTTGGGTTAAATGCCCCACATGCAAAGAATCGGCCGTGGGGTCGAAGCCAATATAACCCGCCGTAAGCTCTTTACTCAATTGCTCTTCTGCTCCAGGCATTATATCGTGGAGCATGCCACGCCACCGTAATTCGTCAATAAAATTCATCTTTTTAAAGTGTTGAAGAAAACAAAGATAATAGAATTGCCTAAATGCACTGCCCTTGGCAAAAAATGATGCGTTTTGCGTACATTTAATAAAGAAGATGAACTTTTTATCGCATTATTATTTCGACCAAACCAGCGATGCCTATACGGTTTTAGGAACTCTATTGCCCGATTTAACCGCCAATGCTCAAAAAGAATGGAAATTGTATCCGCAGAAAAATCCACATGTATTTGAAAACGATGCCGAGCTGAACGCTATTTTAAAAGGATGGAATCGGCATTTAGCTGTTGATAAGCATTTTCATAATTCGAATTTTTTTAGCAGACATAGCCAGCAATTAAGCGCTAGACTACGCCCCATACTCCAAAATAGCCCAGTAAAAGCATATTTTTTAGCTCATATTAGCCTCGAACTGCTATTAGATGGCTTGTTATTAAAAAATAATAAGGTTAGTACCGAAGCCTTTTACCAAAAATTAGGTGCTTGCACTCTCCAAAAAATAAGCACTTTCTTAACCTTAAATAATATTAAAGACACACAACCATTCATACTTTTTTTTGAACGGTTTTGCAGCAGTGCCTACCTAACTAGTTACCGGGAAACCGAAAAAATAGCTTACGCCCTAAACCGTATTTGCCTGCGTTTATGGCCAGAAGCATTAAACCAAGCCGAACAAGAGCAAATTACCGAAGTATTGGTGACCTATCAAGCTGAGTTAGCGCCAATATATTTCGAAATTTTTACTGAAATTTCTGGTGCTTTAGCCCTCGAAACAAAACAGTAATACCGTATCTTCGTTATATGTCGCTTTTTGCCATTAAAGACCGAATTGATGCCCTTGTGGGCGAACTTAACGAACATAATTACCGTTATTATGTATTGGCGCAATCCAGTATTTCTGATTTTGAGTTTGACCAGAAATTAGAAGAACTAACAGATCTTGAAAAGGCACATCCCGAATTAGTACATCCCGATTCGCCCACCCAAAAAGTAGGCGGACAAATTACCAAAGAATTTATAACGGTAGCCCATAAATGGCCCATGCTCTCATTGGGTAATACCTATAACGAACAGGATCTTCGTGATTTTGACGAGCGCATTCGTAAAGCCATTGGCAATAATTTTGAGTACGTATGTGAACTTAAATTTGATGGACTTTCCATCAGTCTAACCTATGAACATGGTAAATTAGTACGTGCCGTAACCCGTGGCGATGGTACAAAAGGCGACGATGTGACCACCAATGCGAAAACCATACGCACCATTCCGCACCAATTAAATGGCAGCGGTTACCCAGAAAGTTTTGAAATTAGAGGCGAAGTATTTATGCACCGCCAAGCTTTTGATCGCTTAAATGAAGAACGGAAAGAAAACGAGGAAACTCCCTATGCCAATCCGCGAAATTTTGCTGCCGGCACACTTAAATTACAAGATTCGGGCGAAGTAGCCAAACGTCCGCTCGATTGCTTTTTATACTTTTTATATACCGATAGGCGCTTGTACTCCAGCCATTGGGATAGCCTACAAGCCGTAAAAACGTGGGGTTTTCACACCTGCGAACACAATACGCTTTGCACAACTATTGACCAAGTTTTGGCGTTTATTGCCCATTGGGATAGCAAACGCTTCGATTTAGGTTACGATATTGATGGCATTGTACTCAAAGTAAATCAATACGCTCAACAAGAAGAATTGGGCTTTACGGCCAAATCGCCCCGATGGGCTATTGCCTATAAATACAAAGCGCAAGAAGTAGAAACCATTTTGGAGCACGTAAGCTATCAAGTGGGCCGAACCGGAGCGGTAACGCCTGTAGCTAATTTAAAGCCCGTATTATTGGCAGGAACTACCGTAAAAAGAGCCACCTTACACAATGCCAACGAAATTGAGCGCCTCGATTTACACCTAGGCGATACGGTACTGGTAGAGAAAGGAGGTGAAATTATCCCAAAAATTATTTCGATAAACACGAGCAAGCGCAAGTTAGATGCACAGCCGGTAATTTACCCCAGCACCTGCCCCGAATGCAATACTCCGCTAGTTAGAGAAGTAGGAGAAGTAGCATTTTACTGCCCCAACGATGAGAGTTGTGGTCCGCAAATAGTAGGACGTATACAGCATTTCATCGGCCGTAAGGCCATGAATATTGATGGATTGGGTGACGAAACCATTGACCACTTCTACAAACAAGGATTTTTACAACAAATTTCAGATTTGTATACACTAAACCAAAAACGCGATCAGCTTAAAACTTTAGAACGTTTTGGTGAAAAATCTATCGAAAATATGCTGGCTGGTATTGAGGGCTCTAAACAAATGCCTTTTGAAAAAGTATTATTTGGCTTGGGCATTCGCTTTGTGGGCGAAACGGTAGCTAAAAAACTAGTGGCTCATTTTAGAACTATTGATGTGCTCATAAATGCTTCTTTAGAAGAATTGGTTGCGGTAGATGAAATTGGCGAACGTATTGCCGAAAGTGTGCAGCGCTATTTTGCCAATCCAGAGCATATTCATCAACTTAATTTATTGAAAAGCTACGGCCTGCAATTCGAAAGCGAATTTAAAGAAGTAGTATTGGCTGGAACGCAACTGGAAGGCAAAAGTTTCATTATTTCGGGTGTATTCGAAAACCATAGTCGAGAAGAGTTAAAAGAGCTTATTGAATCGTACGGCGGAAAAATACTGAGCAGTATTTCTGTCAAACTAAGCTATATAGTTGCAGGCGCCAATATGGGGCCAGCTAAATTAGAAAAAGCACAAAAATTAGGCATCCCTATTATTTCTGATGAAGATTTACTGGCTATGCTAGCATAATAACCCTATTAAAACGTAAAATGTGTATTTTTGCGAAGCTAAACTCAACAAAATGAATAAACTACACGGTACAGGCGTTGCCTTGGTTACTCCATTTAATACCGACGGATCGGTGGATTTCGATGGTTTAAAAAACTTAATTAACCACACCATTTCGGGTGGCGTAGAATATCTGGTTTCTTTAGGTACTACCGGCGAAACGGCAACCCTAAACCAAGAAGAGAAAAACGCTATTTGGAAGTTTACCAAAGAAACCGTGAATGGCCGGGTAGGTTTAGTAGCCGGCATTGGTGGGAATAATACGCAAGAGGTTGTAAATAGCTTTAAACATTTCGATAGCGAAGGTTTTGATGCCATTTTATCGGTAAGCCCTTACTACAACAAACCCACTCAAGAGGGTATTTATCAGCATTATAAAGCCATTTCGGCGGCTTCTCCGCTACCTATTATTTTGTACAATGTACCGGGCAGAACGGGTAGCATGGTGAGTGCCGATACGGTATTGCGTTTAGCCAATGATTTTAAGAATATTGTAGCGGTGAAAGAAGCCTCTGGCAATTTCGATCAGTTTAATAAACTAGCAAAAGAGAAACCGGAAAGCTTTTTATTAATTTCTGGCGATGACCCTATTACGTTACCCATGATTGCTTTGGGAGCCGTTGGTGTAATTTCGGTAATCGGCAATGCGGTACCTAAGATATTTTCGAGCATGGTACGTTTATGCCTGGCTGGTAAGTTTACCGAGGCACAGCCTTTACACTATAAATTGATTGATTTTACGAATTTATGTTTTGTGGAAGGTAATCCGGCCGGAGTAAAAGCAGCCTTAAAAACATTGGGCGTATGTGGCGATACGCTTCGCTTGCCATTGGTACCAGTAAGTGCTAAAACTCAAGAGGAAATAAACAAGGAATTACCTCAATTAACTTAACCTAATAGCATTATAAACAAAAAAGCCCCCGAAATTCGGGGGCTTTTTTGTGTTTTAGAAACTTAAAATTAAGCTTTGTTTTTAGTAGCTTGTACTTCTAAACGGATAGCTTGTGCTAAGTTTTTCAAATCTTGCATTCCTTTACGTACACGAGTACCAGCTGCGCTGTTACCTTTGTTGTAAAATTTGTCTGCATCACCTTCTAAGGCTGTTACTAATGCTTTGAATTCGTTGAATTTTTTCATTGTTTTGTTACTTTAAAGTTTGTTTAATAAGGTTACTGTGTAATAACGTATAGCTAATGTAGATTCTTTTTCTCGGAAAAAAAATAGATTAAACAAATAAAATCGCTGTTTTCGAACGTTTTTTTCCACATTTTAAATACCCCTCCACAAAAAAAGAAAAATTTACGTAGTTAAGTAACTGTTTATCAATTACTTGATTGAATATTGAATCAAAAAAAAAGCCCTCCAATGGCTATCGGAGGGCTTTGTCATTTTTTTCTTTTTTTTACGCTGTTACTGCTTTTTGTTCTCCATAAGCACCATTTTTTAGGCGTTCTCCTACAATGCTAAAAGCGTCGAGGGTTCTGTTCACATCTTCTAGTGTATGCATCGCTGTTGGTATGATGCGTAATTCGATTAATCCTTTTGGAATTACTGGGTACATTACAATAGAACAGAAAATACCGAAATTTTCACGCAAGTCCATGGTAATGCCTGTTGCTTCTGAAAGTTCGCCTTTTAAAAACACGGGAGTAACCATGGTATTGGTGGCACCAATATCAAAACCACGCTCTTTTAATCCTTTTTGTAGGGTAGTAGCAATGGTCCATAATTTTTCTCTTAGCTCGGGTTTAGTTTTTAGCAATTCTAAACGCTTAAGCAAACCCACTACCATGGGCATAGGCAAGGCCTTTGCAAAGGTTTGTGAACGCATATTATAACGCAGGTAATTGGTAATTTCTTCGGTAGAGGCTACAAAAGCGCCAATACCCGCCATTGATTTTGCAAAGGTTGCGAAGTACACATCTACACCCTCGATACAATCTTGCTCTTCGTGTGTTCCGGCACCGGTTTTACCCATTGTACCAAAGCCGTGTGCATCGTCAACTAATAAACGAAAATTAAAGTCTTTTTTAAGATCAACAACCTCTTTTAATTTACCTTGTGCTCCAGACATACCGAAAACGCCTTCGGTAATAACTAAAATACCTCCGCCGCTTTGTTCTACTAATTTAGTGGCTCGTTCTAGTTGTTTGCGGCAGCTATCAATATTGTTATGCTGATATACAAAACGTTTGCCTAAATGCATGCGCAATCCGTCAATAATACAAGCATGCGATTCTGCATCGTATACAATTACATCGTTTCTATCCACCAAAGCATCAATAGCCGACATAATTCCTTGATATCCATAGTTTAACAAGAAAGCGTCTTCTTTACCTACAAATTTGGCCAATTGTTGTTCTAAAGCCTCGTGGTTGTTGGAGTTACCCGACATCATGCGGGCCCCCATTGGGTAAGCCATACCAAATTCGGCAGCTGCATCGGCATCGGCCTTGCGTACTTCCGGATGGTTGGCTAATCCGAGATAATTGTTAAGGCTCCAAACTAAATGTTCTTTGCCTCTAAATTTCATGTGTGGTGCAATTTCACCCTCTAATTTTGGGAAAGCGAAATATCCATGAGCCATTTTTTGGTGTTGCCCTAGTGGGCCCATGTTTTTCGAGATTTTTTGAAAAATATCCAATGTATCCTATTTTGATTTGAAAATTAGTACAAATGTACGATTTAAGCATCTAAATCGCAATTTATTCTGCATATAGCCTAACGGCTTAGGTAAAAAAAGAGCTTCTAAAAAGGAGCAAAGCTTGCTTATTTAGTCAACGTTATCGTGTAAGAACGAATTGTTTGGTCTTATTTCTGTAATTCCTTCTTCGCTTGATAGGGTAAATCTAGATACCTGAGATTCTGATGAATGAGGTATATCGTCTAATGAAAGTTGCTTTCGCTTGTAAGCTGGCTCATTTTCTAGTTCTTGCAAACCATTTGAACTACGTAATTTCATGCTTAAATCTTTTAAGCGCATAATGCGTTCTTTTGATTTACGCAATTGTTCATCTATCGAATCATCGGTCTTGATTGCATCTTCGTGGACCTCCATCACGGGTTCTGCTGCTTCTGGTTCAGCAGCCGAGCTATAGTCTTCAAATGGCAATTCAGCTTCTTCTAGTTTGAGTTCAAATTCGAAAGCAGTAGAGGGTGCAGTTTCTTCCACAATAGGCTCTTGCGTTACTTGGTACATTACCAGCTCTTCTACTTTTTCTTGCTGTAAGCCTTCATTTTCTACGGCAGGAATAGAAGATACTCCTGCAAAAAGGTCGAGTACACTAGAAGTCAATTCTTGCTCTTCTACTACTTCCTCGGCAGCAGGTTGTTCTGGTGCTGCAAAAAAGGTATTTATATGTTCTACTGGTTTTACCAACGGTGCGTTTTCTACTGCAAAATCGGGAGCAAAATTAATGGCTTGACTTCGAGATTGTTGACGCTCTTCCATGGTTTGGAAACCCGTAGCAATAATGGTAACGGCTAATTTATCGCCTAAGCTTTCGTCGGTACAATTACCCCAAATAAGATCGGCAGATAACCCAGCCTCTTGTTGAATATAATCGGTAATCACCGTTACTTCGTCCATGGTTACTTCTTTATCACCTGAACTAATGTTTAAGAGTATATAACGTGCACCTTCAATTTCATTATCTTCTAACAAAGGAGAATTTAAGGCGCCTTCTACTGCTTTCAAAGCCCTATTGTCGCCTTCGGCGGCATAACTACCCATAATGGCAACACCACTATCTTTCATTACGGTACGCACATCTTTAAAGTCGACGTTTATATAGCCTGGTATGGTAATAATCTCGGCAATGCCCTTAGCGGCCGTGGTTAAAATATCATCGGCTTGGCCAAATGCTGAGCCTAAGGTTAGGTTTCCAAAGATTTCACGCAAACGATCGTTAGAAATTACGAGGAATGAATCCACGTATTTTTTCATTTCTTCCAAACCATCTTCGGCTTGCATTTTACGACGCTTTCCTTCGAATGAGAAGGGGGTGGTTACTATACCTACCACCAAAATATCTAATTCTTTTGCTGCCTTTGCTATAATTGGGCTTGCCCCTGTTCCGGTACCACCACCCATTCCGGCGGTAATAAATAACATTTTGGTATTGGCACCCAACATTTCTTTAATATCGTCTATATTTTCTATAGCCGAATTTTTACCCACTTCGGGAATTGAGCCTGCCCCCATTCCTTCAGTTAAGCTAGCGCCTAATTGTACTTTATTCGGGATAGGGCTTAGTTCTAATGCTTGCGCATCGGTATTACAAATAATGAAATCTACTCCAGTAATGCCTTGACGGTACATATGATTTACGGCATTACCGCCGCCGCCGCCTACACCAATCACCTTAATAATAGATGATTTTTCTTTTAACATTTCAAACTGCATATTATCTGTTTTAATTCTTTTTTGTATACGATAACAAAGTTTTCGTATGGTAATACTACTCAATTTTGCCAGCACGTTTTCCACATTTTCCTTTTTTGTGGAAAAATGCCGTTCGTGTGGATAATTATTTCAAGTAATCTTTATCTTCGATGGTATCCTCACCCACTTCATCCTCAATAAATTTCTTCGTTTTTCTGAAAAGCTGTTCAAATAAGTTACCATCAGATTTCTGTTCTTTAGAGTCCACAACGACCTTGGTCTGTGCAGAAGTTATTGTTTTCACTTCTAATGTTTCATCAGCAGATTGAACGCCATCTATCAATAAACCTATACTGGTTGCATACATAGGGCTTTTTAACAAATCGTATGTGGCTTTGGGCAATACCTCGTTTTTAGCCAAATGCTCATTTGGATAGCCTACACGACAATCTAAACCGGTTACATATTCTACCAATTGGGGCAGGTGTTTCAACTGTGATCCACCGCCGGTAATAATTATGCCAGCAATGAGTTTTTTCTCGTAGCCAGATGATTTGATTTCGTAGTACACATGCTCAATAATTTCTTCCATACGAGCCTGAATAACATAAGCCAAGTTTTTGGCAGAAATTTCTTTTGGTTCGCGACCTTTTAAACCGGGTACGCAAATAATTTCATTGTCTTTGTTCTCTTCAGCCAGAGCAGAACCAAAACGTGTTTTTAATAATTCAGCTTGATTGCGCATTACCGAGCAGCCTTCTCTAATATCTTCGGTTACGCTATTGCCGCCAAACGGAATAACGGCTGTGTGACGGATAATGCCCTCATGGAAAATAGCAATATCTGTTGTTCCGCCGCCTATATCTACCAATACTACACCCGCTTCTTTTTCCTCTTCACTTAATACAGCTTCGGCCGAAGCTAGTGGTTCTAATACCAAGCTATCAACTTCTAAACTGGCATTCTCAACGCATTTTAGAATATTTTTTACCGCACTTACATGACCTGAAATGATGTGAAAATTAGCTTCTAAACGTACGCCAGCCATCCCAATAGGGTCTTTAATTCCTGGTTCATTATCTACCGTAAATTCTTGCGGCAATACATGGATAATTTCTTCCCCTGGAGGCATCACCAATTTGTACATATCCGACGCCAATTTATCGATATCTGATTTTTGGATTTCACTAGTTAAGTCTTTTCGGGTTAAGATTCCGCGATGTTGCAAGCTCTTAATGTGTTGACCGGCGATACCTACATTAACCACCATAATTTCTACTTTAGATTGGCTGCTAGCGTCTTCGATTGCGGCAACAATACCTTGTACGGTTTTCTGAATGTTCGAAACCACTCCTCGGGTTACTCCAGATGAATCGGCTTTACCAATTCCTAGCACTTCAATTTTACCAAATTCGCTGCGACGACCAACGATGGCGCAAATTTTAGTGGTACCAATATCGAGGCCTACGACTATTGGTGAATTTTTGGCAGTTGTAGCATTATTTTCCATGATTGTTCTAATTTATTAGTTTTTTACTGTAGCTGAATCTATTTTTAAGGTATCGGTAGTCAAGTGTTGGATACTGGCTGACAATCCACTCTTGGTACAAATAATTTGTTTACTATATTTTAAATTGATGGTTTTATAGGTATTCCATCCTAACTTAGGCATGGCTTGTTTATAAAAAACGAGCAATTTGTTCAATTTTGTTTCTAGTGAGTCGGCCGTGCCAATAATAATTTGCTGATCGCCCACACGGGGTACCAACTGAATATCTAAATCGGCATTTACATAGATTTGCTCTATCTGTTTATTCCAGAGTGTATCTTTTGCCAAGTACTGAGCCACTTTAAATAATTCTTTGCCTATCGGGGTTTTTAACATAGCTACACGTGCTTCTAAATCTTCACCAATATTACCCGTAGCTACCACTACTTGGGCTGTAAAATTGGGGCTTACTGGTATTTTGTACCCATTTTTATCTACGTAGTAATCTTGGTTTTTTAAGTTAAAAATCCGCAAGAGGGGTTCCCTTTGTTCAATGCGCACCCAAACTACCCCATTCATATCGGCATACACTTTAGCTTGCTTTATAAACGGATTTGATTTTAAGGCATCTTCCAGAGCCTGACTATTAATGGTATTTAATGCTTTGCCTTTTATGTCTCCATTTACTCCCGAAATAATTCGTTCTACTTCTTTGCGGGTTACAAAACTTTGTTCGCCGGGTATAAACACTTTTAATCCTACACAGGTTATTTCCTGTTTTTTGTGCTCAATAAAACTCATTAATACCACCAAAGCTACTAGGCAAATAGTCCAAGTAAATCCTGTCAAAATAGTTTTCCAAGGTATGCGCTTAATCATGGCTCAAGATATTTTTTAATGGTTCAACAAGAGTATCAATATCTCCAGCTCCAACAGTTAGTAGCAACTCGGGCATTTTTGCTCTTACTTGGCCCAATACTTCATTTTTAGTGAAAAGATGGCGTTCAGCTAGCGTAGTTTTATGAAGTATCAGTTCAGCGTTTACCCCTTCAATCGGCAATTCTCTGGCCGGATAAATATCCAACATCCACAATGCATCGCTCATACTTAATGCTTGTGCAAAACCATCGGCAAAATCGCGGGTACGGCTAAATAAATGTGGCTGAAAAATAGTAATCAGCTTTTTATCTGGGTATAAACTTTTAACGGCCGTAATGCAGGCTTTTAATTCTTCCGGATGGTGGGCATAATCGTCTATATATACGTGTTTATCGTTTTTAACCACTAGCTCAAATCGGCGTTTAACCCCTTTAAAAGTTGCCAAAGCCCCTTTTATTTGTTCTGGAGTACAGTCTAACAATAGAGCTACTTGAATAGCCGCTAGTGCGTTTTCTACATTATGTAATCCAGGTAAGCCAAGCGTAATGTTAGAAATATTGAGCTCGGGCGAAACGAAATCGAACACGAATTGACCTTGGCTGATGCGTACATGTTGAGCTTCAATTTGAGCCGATTGGCTAGATGAATAGGTGTAATTGCCCACTACGGCTAAACCCGATTTGGTAATTAGTTTTCCCTGAGGATTTACCTGAGAAGCAAATAATTGGAAAGATTCTGTTAAGTTTTCCGAATCTCCAAAAATATCTAAATGATCGGCATCCATAGAAGTAATTACCGCAATGTTTGGATGCAGGGTTAAAAACGATCGATCGTATTCATCGGCTTCAACTACTAAAATATTGCTTGTGCCAAACAATACATTGCTATTATAATTACTTGCTATACCGCCTAAAAAGGCCGAACATGCTTTACCTGAGGCGGTAAGTATATGCGCTAGCATGCTGGAGGTAGTTGTTTTTCCGTGAGTACCGGCAATAGCTACACAAAACATCCCTTCACTAATTATCCCTAGTACCTCGGCACGTTTTTTAAGCTCAAAACCTTGGTTCTTAAAGAAATTCAAAATAGACGACTCGGTAGGTATAGCTGGGGTATAAATTATGAGCGTTTCTTCATCGGGCTCTTGAAAACTTATGGGTACTAAATTTTCATCATCGGTAAAAATGATGTTAATACCTTCGGCTAGTAAGCTATGTGTAAGATCGGTTTCTGTACGATCGTAACCACATACCAAACAACCCCGCTGGTGGAAATACCGAGCCAAGCCACTCATGCCAATTCCGCCAATACCAATAAAGTATACTCGTTTTATTGAATTAAACATCATTGGCCTCCTTTCTATGTACAGCCAATACCAGCACTTCTTTGGCAATTACCTCGTCGGCATTTCGCTTGCCTAAACGACCAATATTTTCTGATAATAAGGTGCATTGATGTGAATCGTTTATTAAAGATAATACGGTGGGAATAAGTTCTGTTGCTGCCTGAGCATCGCTCAGCATGAGTGCAGCATGGTGTTTTACCAATGCTTGTGCATTTTTGGTTTGATGATCTTCTGCAACGTTTGGCGATGGAACTAATATGACCGGCTTTTTCACCAAACACAATTCAGCAATGGTTCCTGCTCCGGCTCTCGCAACAATCACATCAGCTAAGGCGTAGGCCAAATCCATGCGGTTTAAAAACTCCAATACCTTTATTTGCGGTGGGCATTTAGCTCCTAAGCTTGAGGTAATGGTACTAAAATACGCCTTACCTGTTTGCCAAATTACTTGCACGTCTGATGCTACTAAGTCATCTACTGATGCTAAAAACGCTTGGTTTAAGGTTCTAGCGCCTAAACTTCCACCGGTAAGTAAAATGGTTTTTTTAGTACTGTCTAAACCAAAAAAAAATGCTGCTTCAGTTTTTTTGCCTTCAATAGCTACCGATTCTTTACGAACCGGGTTGCCCGTTACTAGTATTTTTTCGGCAGGGAAATAGGCTTCCATTCCATCAAAAGCTACACATATTTTTTGAGCTTGCTTACCTAACCATTTATTGGTAAGTCCGGCATAGGAATTTTGCTCCTGAATAAAGTAGGGAACTCCCATGCCTCTAGCTGCTAGCAATAAAGGGCCAGAAGCATAACCACCCACACCTACTGCAGCATCGGGTTTAAAGGCTTTAATAATGTTACGGGCCTGCCACACGCTCTTTAGCAATTTAAATGGTAGGGTAATGTTTTTCCAAAGCTCCATACGCTGAATCCCTGCAATATCTAATCCAATAATTTTATACCCAGCGGCTGGAATCTTTTCCATTTCCATTCGGCCAAGTGCTCCCACAAACAATATCTCAATCTTTGCGTCAATCTTTTGCAAAGCTTGTGCAATAGCTAAAGCCGGAAAGATATGTCCTCCGGTACCGCCACCACTTATGATAATTCGCTTGCTCATATTATACTTGACCAACTACTACTTTTTGTTTCTCTTTTAATTTATGCTCTTCAACATCGCGACTTACGCTTAAAATGATACCGAAAGCCACACTTGTAAATAGAATGGAGGTACCCCCCATGCTTACTAATGGCAAGGGTACCCCAGTTACTGGCCCCAAGCCCACCGCTACGGCCATATTCGAAAAGGCTTGTATGGTTAAACTGAAACTAAGCCCTGCCGCTAGCAAAGCTCCAAAAGCCTTGGGACTATGGGTGACAATCAACACGCATCGATATAAAAAAACGAGATAGATTAATACCAATAAAACTCCTCCAACGGCACCGTATTCTTCAATAATTAAGGCAAAGACAAAATCAGAATAGGGGTGTGGCAATACATTACGCTGAATACTGTTTCCTGGCCCTTTACCGAATAAGCCTCCAGTTGCTATGGCAATTTTTGCTTGATCTGCCTGAAAGGATTTGTCTTTTTTTACCTTTTCGGGATGTAAATAGGTTTGTATACGTGAATAATAGGTTTGTCTACGAGGGCCTAAAAACATGACTGCGGCTAACAACACAATACCGGCCAAAGACACAATAGAGATTTGTTTAATGCTAATTCGGCCAATAATCAACAATAAAATACTTACTCCAAAGAGCATTAAGGCAGTAGATAAATTAGCTAAAGCAATTAAGAGAAACACGATACAAACCGAACCCATAATAGGGACAAAAGCCTTTTTTACATCTTTTATATTTTCTTGCTTACGGGTAAGCGTTCGAGCTAAAAAGGTAATAAGTGCCAATTTTGCCAAATCGGAAGTTTGAAAAGTTTGGTTAATTATAGGGATGGTTACCCAACGACTGGCATCGTTTACATTGGCTCCGAAAAGAAGGGTATACAAAAGCAGTGGAATGGTTATTACCATTAATAATTTAGATATGCCGGCATAATATTTATAGTCTAATAAATGAGAGAAATACATTAAAGCAATACCTACCACAATAAATACAAAGTGTTTAAAAAGATAGGCCTCAGTACCTACGCCTTTTTTATAAGCAATGGTTCCGGTTGCTGAATATACCGCCAATACCGACCACATAGAGAGGATTAATACAATAATCCAAATCCATCTGTCGCCTTTTACTTTGCTGAATATCTGCTCCATCATATTCTCAACTACTAATGACTATAAATCTTTAACCGCTTTCTTAAACTGGTTGCCTCTATCTTCGTAATTTTTAAACAAATCGAAGCTGGCACATGCTGGAGAAAGCAAAACGGTATCTCCCTTTTTGGCTAAATGGTAGGCCACTTGAGCAGCTTCACTTGCCGAAAATGTATTTACAATTACTTCTACATCATCTTCAAAGGCATCGTGAATACGGCTGTTATCTTTTCCTAAGCACACAATAGCTTTTACTTTGGCTTTTACCAAATCTTTCAACATATGGTAATCATTGCCCTTATCAACGCCACCCAAAATAAGCACCACATCGGTAGGCATACTCTCTAAGGCATACCACGTAGAGTTCACATTGGTTGCTTTAGAATCGTTTATAAAATTAATACCCGAGATACGAGCAACATGCTCTAACCGATGCTCCATATTGGTAAAATTACCCATGCTTTCACGGATAGTTTCGTTGCGCAAATCCAATACTTTAGCCACAATGCCCGAAGCCATTGAATTGTACAAATTGTGTTTACCTTGAAGGGCTAGGTCGGTCATTAACATATCAAAGGGTGTCTGTTTGGCTTGTTTTAAATTTATTTTGATGCGATCCTCTTGGAGGTACGCACCTGGATCTTGAACCTTTTCTAAAGAGAAAGGATAGGTTTTTGCTCGAGGTTGCATGCGGTCTAAGCCTCTCAATGTTTCTGGATCGTCTGCACAATACACGAATACATCAGCCTCGCTTTGGTTTTGGATGATTCGGAATTTCGAATTCACGTAATTCTCCATCTTGTATTCGTATCGATCTAAATGATCGGGGGTAATGTTTAGCAATACGGCGATATCAGCTTTAAAATCATACATATTATCGAGCATAAAACTGCTTATCTCCAATACATAGTAGTCTACCTCTTGGTTGGCCACTTGGCGGGCAAAGCTTTGCCCAATATTTCCCCCCAAGCCTACATTAACACCCGCATTTTTTAGAATGTGGTAGGTAAGCATGGTAGTAGTTGATTTACCATTAGAACCTGTAATGGCAATTAATTTTGCTGTGGTATATCGGGCAGCAAACTCTATTTCAGAAAGAATAGGAATTTGCTTTTCGGCTAATTTTAAAATGATGGGTGCCTTATCTGGTATACCTGGGCTTTTAATAACTTCGCTAGCCGCTAGTATTTTTTCTTCGCTATGCTGATTCTCCTCAAAAGCAATAGCCAAAGCTGTTAGTTCTTGCTTGTAGGCCGGTGCAATAGTGCCAAAATCTGAAACAAATACCTCATAGCCTTGCTTTTTAGCCAGACATGCCGCTCCCACGCCGCTTTCGCCAGCTCCCAAAATTGCGATATAAGGCTTTTGGCTCATTAGCGTAGTTTTAGGGTTACGATGGTTAAAATGGCTAATAGGATACCCATAATCCAGAATCGGGTTACAATTTTAGCTTCGTGGTAGCCTTTTTTCTGGTAATGGTGGTGTAAAGGCGACATTAGGAATACTCTCCGACCTTCGCCATATTTACGCTTGGTGTATTTAAACCAGCTTACTTGAATGATTACAGATAGATTTTCAACCAAAAACACCCCACAAAGCATTGGTATTAATAATTCTTTACGAATCATAATGGCAAAGGCTGCTATAACTCCGCCTATGGCCAAACTGCCGGTATCGCCCATAAATACTTGAGCCGGGTACGAATTGTACCATAAAAATCCTACACAAGCACCCACAAAGGCTCCAGCAAATACCACCAACTCGGCCGAGTTGGGTATGTACATAATGTTTAGGTAATTGGCAATAATGGTATTACCCGATACATAGGCCAAAATGGCTAAAGTTATGCCAACAATAGCTGAGGTTCCTGTTGCTAATCCATCTATACCATCTGTTATATTAGCTCCGTTAGATACGGCGGTTACAATTACAATTACTACCAATAAAAATACAATTAGCGCATAGCGCTGATAGCCATCTCCCATAAATTTGAGCACTTTAGCATAGTCGAACTCATTATTTTTATAGAAAGGCACATTGGTTAAAGTCGATTTTACATCGCGGGTATAAACCGTTTTTCCATCTACTTGATGGTTAGAAATACCAGCGGTTTGCACCTGTGGTTTTGCTACTTGTTCCCGAACTACAATATCGGGGTGGAAATACATAGTCCAGCCAATAATGAGGGCTAAACCCACTTGGCCCATAATTTTAAATCTACCTGCTAGGCCTTCTTTATCTTTCTTAAATACTTTAATATAATCATCTACAAAACCAATGGCGCCCATCCAAACGGTAGTGGTAAGCATTAATAAGACGTATATATTATCAATTTTGGCAAACAAGAGGGTAGGCACTAAAATGCCTAGTAGAATAATTATACCGCCCATGGTTGGAGTGCCTTGCTTCTCAATTTGCCCTTCTAAACCTAAATTTCGAACAGTTTCGCCTACTTGCTTGTTGCGTAACATATCAATTAATCTGCGGCCATACACCGTGGTAATTAGTAAGGAAAAAATAACCGCCATGCCGGTACGGAAGGAAATAAACTGGAACAAGCCTGCTCCTGGAATATCGTATAGTTTATCTAACCAAGTGAATAAGTAGTACAACATTAGTCCTGGAGCTTAAGGTTATCGGTTAAAATTTCTTTATCATCAAAAGGGTGATTTACCCCTTGTATATCTTGATATTTTTCGTGCCCTTTGCCGGCCAACAAAATAATATCGCCGGGTTTTGCCAAATGGCAGGCCGTTTTAATGGCTTCTCTACGATCGATAATAGATAAGGTTTTACGTTTGTTACTTGGCGATACGCCTGCTTCCATTTCGCGAATAATTTCTTCGGGGTTTTCGGAACGAGGATTATCGGAAGTAAGAATTACTTTATCGCTACCATCGCAGGCTACTTGAGCCATTATGGGGCGTTTTGTTTTATCCCTATCGCCACCGCAACCAATTATGGTAATTACCTGTTCAGTGCCCTTACGGATATCACGAATGGTAGTTAAAACATTGAGTACCGCATCTGGGGTGTGGGCATAATCTACAATACCAACCACTCCATTGGGAGCAATTACATAGTCGAATCTGCCTTCGGCGCCTTGTAAGCGGCTTAACATGGTGAGTACTTTTAATTTATCCTGATCGAGCAACATCGCTGTGGCATATACGGCTAATAGGTTATAGGCATTAAAGCTTCCAACAAGTTTAAACCATACTTCTTCTTCGTCTATATGGAGTAACAAGCCGTTGAATTGGTTCTCCATAATTTTAGCACGATAGTCTGCTAAGTGTTTTAAACTATATGTTTTGCAATGTGCCTTGGTATTTTGTAACATAACCAAGCCATTTTTATCATCTAAATTGGTTAAGGCAAAAGCTGTTTTATGTAGGCCATCAAAAAAGGTTTTCTTCGCTTTTAAATAGCTGTCGAAGGTTTTGTGGAAATCTAAATGATCGTGCGTTAAATTGCTAAATACCCCTCCGGAAAAGTCTAAACCTTCAATACGGTATTGCGCTACAGCATGTGAACTCACTTCCATAAAGCAATAATCGCAGCCGGCGATAACCATTTTACGCAATAATTGATTTAAAGCTATGGGGTCTGGGGTGGTATGAGTAGCGGATATTATTTCCTGATTAATTTGATTTTGTACCGTTGATAGTAAACCCACCTTATAGCCTAACTCTCTAAATAATTGAAATAATAAAGTGGCCGTAGTGGTTTTGCCATTAGTTCCGGTAATACCCACTAATTTTAATTTGCTAGATGGATTATCGTAAAAATTGGCCGAAACAGTACCCAAAGCTTTGGCCGATTGATCTACTTTTACATAATGTACACCCGCTGATAATGCAGTTGGCAAGTTTTCGCAAAGAATAGCTGTTGCGCCCAAGGCAATAGCTTTATCTATGTAGTCGTGCCCGTCGGTTTGTATACCTTTTACAGCAATAAACAAGGTGCCTGGTGTTACCAAACGAGAGTCAAAAGCAATAGCCGAAATCCCTACATTGGTTGAACCAACCACCTGTTGAAGGGATACGCCATAAATAAGATCTCTTAACTTTTTCATTTAGTTTAATTCTAATACAATGGCAGAGCCTTTGGCTAATTTTACACCAGGCGCTGTTGACTGTCGGATAACTTTTCCGGTTCCTTTTGGCACAACCCTTAAACCGGCATTCCCTACTAAAAACATAGCATCTCTTAAACCCATACCCTGTACATTGGGCACTACTCCTTCACGATAGGTGGTTCCGCTATCAGCAGCTTTAGTACTAGGTTCAGGGCTATTAGCGGCTCCAAATTTTTGGGTCAAATAACGGGTGGTTTCGCTATCACCAGCTTTTACCGATGGAGCTACCGAGCCAGCAAATTTTTGTTGCGCTACGGGTTTAAACATTTGAAAATCGTTCGCATAAACCATATCGGCTACTTCTCTAAATACAGGACCAGCTACTACGGCTGCGTAATAAGCACCCTTGGGATTATTTATTACCACAATCATCGAATATTTGGGTTTGTTTGCAGGAAAATAACCGCAAAAAGAAGCCTGATAAGCCCTTTTACCTTTATATCCTTGAGAACCATCGGCTACTTGTGCAGTTCCAGTTTTACCTGCAACTTTATAGTATGGATTTTTAATCACATCCCTACCAGTTCCAACTTCTACCACACCCTCCAACATTTTTTTAAGCTTACCTATTGTTTCTTTGCTACATATCTGCTCATTAATTACACGGGCAGTAAATGTTTCTATCGGAGCACCCAACCGCCTAATTTCTCTTACAAAAAGCGGGGCAATAGCTTTACCATTATTGGCTACCGAATTGTAGAATGAAAGCATTTGTAATGGTGTAATATTCATCTCATAGCCATAGGCCATTTGAGCTACACTCATTCCACTCCACGATTTATTACTCGGGTTTTTAATTACAGGCAAGCCCTCTCCAGGAATTTGTAAACCAAGTGGTTTGTTTAAACCAAACTTATATAGGTAATCGGTAAACTGACGAGGATTTTTAGCGTAATTATTATATACCAACATAGAAACCGCCACGTTTGATGACACTTCAAAGGCTTTCTTTACAGTAATACTACCCAGCGATCCATGCGACTCTTTAATGGTATGGTTAAATACGGTAAAACCGCCATTTGGCGTATTTACCACCGTATTGGTATCTACCTTTTTATCTTCTAATAAGGCCATATAGGATGCCAATTTGAAGGTAGAACCCGGGTCTAAGCTTTCGCGAATAGCATAATTAAATAATTCCTGATAGGTGCCGTCTTTAGCTTTAGTGTAATTGGCAATAGCCCTAATTTCACCCGTATTTACTTCCATCAAAATCACACAACCGTGGTCGGCATCGCTCTTTTTCAATTGTTTTAGCAAGGCTCTTTGTGCCACATCTTGTATACCTATATCTATTGTTGAAATAATATCAGCGCCATCTTTGGTTTCAATTTCGTTGGAATTATTTACCGGCACCCAAAAGCCACCCGCGATTTGATACATTAAACGTCTACCCGATTCGCCATTGATGTATTTACCATAAGCTCCTTCTAAGCCAACTGGCTGCACATTGTCGTTTTTATAACCAATGGTACGGGCAGCTAAATCTTTAAAGGGCTTAATACGATGATTTTTTTGTTCAGGAATCCACCCCCCTCCATTATTTTTCATGTTTAACATGGGAAATTTTTTAATTTGTAACATATCGGCATGCGAAACGTTCTTACAAATCAATTTATAACGCTCTTTGTTTTTACGCCCTTCTCTCAAAAAACGGCTATATTCCGAAGGGGTTTTATCTTTAAAAAAGGCCGATAAGCTAGCTGCCAGAGAATCTACTTTTTCATCAAACACATTCTCATCTTCTATACCCCTTGCCCATAAATCAATACGGATATCGTACTCGGGAACGGATGTAGCTAACAAACTGCCATCTACACCATAAATATTACCACGTACGGCTTCTACTGGCTTAAATTGAGTAGCCGATTTTTTTGCTTCTTTACGCCAGTGAGCTCCTTGTACTACTTGTACTTTAAATAGCTGGAATAGTACCGCAGCCGCAAAAAGCACAATAAGCCCAAATGCAAAATATACTCGTATTAATATGTCGGTTCTAATGCTACTCATCTGCGGCTTTAACTACAATCTTTCTTGGTGGTTCTACTGGCTCAACAATGCCCAAAGTATCTACCAATTTTGCTATCTCTGATTTGGTACTTTTAAGCATCAATTCTGCTTTTAGCACCTTATACTCGGCACTTAATAATTTCACTTCTTTACCCAATTCGCCAATATGACGGATGTTATTTTCTGCATAATGACGGTTGCCTATATAAGCCATACCCAAAAAAGCCATGAATAAAATAAAAGGCAACAAGCCTGTTACAGCTTCTTTAGAAACCACCCCCTCTGTAAACAAAGTGGCCAAAAAACCCTTTGGGGCTTGTGGTTTTGGCTCTGGAGGTAATATTTCCTCTGGAGTTTCAAATAACTCTTGCTCTTCTAGCGGTTCGTTTTTAAAGTGATTCCCCATAGCTTATCTTTTTACAGCGATACGCAATTTTGCGCTTCTAGCTCTGCTATTTTGGTCAATTTCAGCAGTACTTGCTACCACCGCTTTACGGGTAAGCACATCAAAAGGCTTTAGCTCATTGCCAAAAAAATCCTTTTCTACTTCGCCTCTAAATTTTCCTTTGGCCATGAAATTCTTTACCAAGCGATCTTCTAAGGAATGGTAAGACATGACCACCAAGCGACCACCCGATTTTAAAACCTCTACCGATTGTTCCAGAAATTCTTGTAGTGCTTCAAGCTCTTGATTTACTTCAATGCGCAAGGCCTGAAATACTTGAGCCAGATATTTATTTTCTTTACCTCGTGGCGTGAGTTTGGAAATGGCCTCTTTTAACTCACTTACGGTAACAATAGATGAATTTAAACGAGCGGTGACAATGGTTTTAGCCAGCGTTTTAGCATTGTGCAATTCACCATACATGCCAAAAATGCGATGCAAATCTTCTTCTGAATAGGTATTTAATACCACTTTAGCCGTTAAGGTAGTCGAACGGTCCATACGCATATCCAAATCTGCATCGAAGCGAATGGAGAATCCTCTGTCTGCTTCATCAAATTGATGAGAAGACACACCTAAATCGGCTAGAATGCCGTCAGCAGGGAGTGCTCCATGAAGCCGACAGTTGTTTTTTAAATAGCGAAAATTTTGATCGACAAACTCAAAGCGTTCGTCGGAGGGAATATTTTGTTGAGCTGCTTCGTCTTGGTCGAAAGCTACTAATTTCCCTTTTGGGCCTAATTGATTTAGAATTGCTTTCGAATGACCGCCACCACCAAATGTCACATCCACATAAATTCCATCAGGTTGAATAGCCAAACCTTCAAGGCATTCTTGTAACATTACCGGAACATGGTAATCAGTCATTTGTAGCCCTCCTTCCGGCATTGCCCATTACTTCCTCGGCTAGGTTAGCAAAGTTTTCCGGTTCGTTATCTAACTGAGAATCGTAGGCATCTTTCGCCCAGATTTCAATTTTATTAAACTGACAAGAAAGCACTACCTCTCCGATAATACCTCCGTATTCTAATAACGATTTTGGCAATAACACTCTATTGGCGGCATCTAAGCCAAGCTCTGAAGCACCCCGGGTAAAGTAGCGAATGAATTCACGAGTTTTCTTTTCGTACGGATTTAACTTGGCTAACTCATCTACAATCACTTCCCACTCTTTTCGAGTATACACTACCAAGTGTTTTTCAAAACCACGGTTAATCACCAAACCTTCACGCTCTGCTTCGGGCAACTGCTTTTTCAAGCCAGCCGGAATCATGAGCCTGCCTTTGGCGTCCAGTTTACAATCGAATTCTCCTAAAAAATGAGCCATGTAGGTTTTTGTGGTTTTTAGCAAGAGTAAAAATATAGAATTTCTCCACTTTTTACCACAATCTCCCACAAAAAAGTTTTCCACATTTTATTTTTCCCAATTGGGTACAAAAAAACCCGCTCTGGGAATGCCAGAGCGGGTTTTAATGAAGTGGGATTATTTTCTAGGGCTAGCTATTAATTGCCTTTACACCCGGCAATTCTTTGCCTTCCATATATTCTAAAAGAGCACCGCCACCCGTAGAAACGTAGCTTACCTCTTCGGTTAACTTAAATTTAGAAACGGCTGCTGCAGAATCGCCACCGCCAATTAAAGAAAAAGCACCTGCTTTGGTAGCTTCTACCACCGCTAGGGCAACAGCTTTCGTTCCTTTCTCAAACGATTCGAATTCAAAAACACCCATTGGGCCGTTCCAAAGCAAGGTTTTTGATTGCTTAATTACTACCGCAAAATGCTCGGCCGTTTTCGGACCAATATCTAAGCCCATCCAATCTGTAGGAATTGCGGCAGTTTCACATACTTGAGTAGCGGCTTCATTTGAAAAGGCATCAGCGACTAAAGTATCTACGGGCAAATGGATTTTCACTCCTTTTTCTACTGCTTTTTTCAAGAGCGAATTGGCTAAATCCAATTTATCGTCTTCACAAATAGAGGTACCAATTTGGCCACCTTGTGCTTTCACAAAAGTATAGGCCATACCACCTCCAATAATAAGGTGATCTACTTTATTCAATAGCTGCTCTATTAATAAAATTTTATCAGATACTTTTGCACCACCCATAATGGCCGTAAACGGACGTGCTGGATGATTGAGCACCTTTTCTGCATTTTCTAATTCAGCAGCCATGAGGTAGCCGAAATATTTTGCTTGCGGAAAAAATTGTGCAATAATGGACGTAGAAGCATGTGCTCGGTGGGCGGTACCAAAAGCATCGTTCACATACACATCGCCTAAAGCAGCTAATTTCTCAGCAAAAGCTAACTCTCCTTTTTCTTCTTCTTTATGAAAACGAAGATTTTCTAAAAGCAATACTTGCCCTGGCTGTAGTTTTGCTGCTTGTTCTGCTGCAGAAGCGCCAATGCAATCGTCGGCAAATGCTACCGGACGATTTAACACCTTAGATAAATAGGTTAGGATATGTTTTAATGAATATTTTTCGGTGGGACCATCTTTGGGTCTGCCTAAATGCGACATTAAAATTAAAGAACCGCCGTCGTTTAAAATTTTAGTAATGGTAGGCAAGGCACCTTGAATGCGATTATCATCAGTTACATTAAATTTTTCATCAAGAGGTACATTAAAATCTACTCGAATGAGCACTTTTTTTCCTGAAAAATTAAACGAATCTACTGTTTTCATGTATATTTTATTAAGGCGCTAAATTAGTTATTTTATTGATTTTAAGGGCAAATACATGGCTTTATGTGGGCCAATACCCTGAATATCGAAGGTTTCGGAAATAAAGTTGAAGCCCAGGTTTTGATAAAACGGAAAGGCAGCTTCGCGGGCATTGCACCAAACATAATCTACGGCATTTTGTTGTAAATGCGCTAGAGCAAAGCCAACCAATTGCGATCCTAACCCTTTACTTTGATGCTCAGGATAAGTAGCCATACCTCTTAATTGATAGCCCTTGCCTTGATATCCTTCACGGGCTTGCGGCAAAAAACTAGCCACGCAAACTACCTGCCCATCTTGCTCAACTCCTACATGGAATGATTCGGAATCTTTATCACCAGCAAATTCACAATCTTGTGGGAGTCTTTGGCCGTTTCTTAATACGGCGGCCCGCAGAGGCAATACATCTTCTGGTTGAATAAAACGAATCATAGAGTTAGCTCCTTAATTGAGCTAATTTTAGGGCCAATTCTACCAATCTATTCGAATAACCAACCTCATTGTCGTACCAACCTACCACTTTCACCAAGCCCCCTACTACGGATGTAAGCTGGGCATCGAAAATACAAGAATGTGGATTATCTAAAATATCTACCGATACAATAGGATCTTCAGTATAGGCTAAAATGCCTTTTAATTCATTTTTTGATGCTTTTTTGAAAGCTTCATTTATTTCGGCAACCGTAACCGGCTTCTTTAAGGTGCAGGTAAAATCGGTTAAAGAACCATTTAATACCGGCACTCGAATACCTGCACCACCCAATTTACCCTCTAAATGTGGGAAAATGTTAGTAATGGCTTTGGCAGCACCAGTGGTGGTTGGGATAATGGAGGCAGAGGCTGCTCTGGCTCTTCGCAAATCTTTATGAGGCGCATCGTGTAAATTCTGATCGCTAGTCATGGAGTGGACTGTGGTAATATAGCCATCTATAATGCCCCAATGCTCGTCGAGAACCTTTATTAAGGATGCCACATTATTGGTGGTACACGAAGCATTGGATAGTATGGGGGCACTTAACTCTATTTGTTTTTCATTTACGCCCAACACCACAGTGGGTATGCTTTTATCTGCCGAAGGCGCTGAAATAAGCACTTGTTTTGCGCCAGCTAAAAGGTGTGCATTGGCTAATTTTTGCGTGGTAAACTGCCCGGTAGATTCAATGACCAAATCAATAGCTAAATCTTTCCAAGCTAAATTTTCGGGATTTTTTTTGGAGAAAATTTGTATTTTTTGTTTATTTATGAGCAAGTAATTATCCTGCACTTCTACATCACCGGCAAAAACGCCGTGTACCGAATCGTATTTAAATAAATGCGCTAATGTTTCCGGATCGGCCAAATCGTTTATAGCCACTACCTGCAAACTTGGCTGTTGCAGGGCTATACGCAAAAAGGTGCGTCCAATTCTTCCAAAACCGTTAATGGCTATTCTCATACGAAGTAAATGTAGGTGATTTTGCTAGGAATTGATGGCTTTCCACAACAAATCTTTCAATTCGGTAATGCCTTTTTGAGCTACCGATGAAATAAAGATATGTGGCATTTTAGGTAAATCTTTGGCCATTTCTTGGGTCAATTCCTCATCCAACAAATCGCTCTTAGTAATGGCTAGCACCCTTGGCTTATGCATCAACTCTGGATTATAGGCCTCTAACTCGTTGAGCAAAATTTGGTATTCCTCTGCAATGCTTATGCTAGTATCGGCCGGCACCATAAATAACAATACGGCATTCCGCTCAATGTGGCGCAAGAATCTAAATCCAAGGCCCTTACCTTTCGATGCTCCCTCAATAATTCCGGGGATATCGGCCATAATAAACGATTTGCTATCGCGATAGGATACGATACCTAAGTTTGGCACCAAGGTGGTAAAGGCATAATCTGCAATTTCGGGCTTAGCAGCTGAAACTACCGAAAGTAGTGTTGATTTTCCGGCATTTGGGAAACCTACCAAACCTACATCGGCCAATACTTTTAACTCCAAAATCATCCACTCCTCTTTACCCGGTTCGCCGGGTTGAGCAAAACGTGGGGTTTGTTGCGTGGCCGACTTGAAATGCCAGTTACCTAACCCTCCACGACCACCGTGAGTTAAAATTTGAGTTTCACCATCTTCGGTTATTTCAAATAATACTTCTCCAGTTTCGGCATTTTTGGCTACGGTTCCCAAGGGTACTTCCAAAACATCGTCTCTACCGGTTTTACCGGTGCGCAAAGCTGGCTCTCCATTTCCACCATCGCCAGCAATTACGTGTTTTCTGTATTTTAAGTGAAGTAAGGTCCAAAGCTGGGCATTGCCTTTTAATACAATGTGACCACCACGGGCGCCATCGCCGCCATCGGGACCACCTTTAGAGGTATTGATGTCGCGGTGTAAATGCGCAGATCCTGCCCCTCCTTTTCCGGAACGGCAACAGATTTTTACATAGTCAACGAAATTAGAACCTTGCGACATTTTTTTATTTTTTTTTTACAAAAAAAGCGGATAAGCAGTCTATCCTACCATCCGCTTCTATTATTTTTTATGAGTTTATAGTGTATCTATTACCTGGCGAAGCGAAGCGAAAATATCATCGATTTGACCCACACCAGGAATGCTATAAAATTTGTTTTGTGTTTTATAAAAATTAGCTACCGGAGCAGTTTTAGTATTGTACTCCACAATGCGTTTGCGAATTACTTCGGGATTGGCATCATCCGGACGACCCGATTCTTTTCCTCTTAATAACAAACGACGCTCTAATTCATCGTCGGATACTTCTAAGGCAATCATTCCAGTAATAACTGATTGTTTGCTAGCTAACAAAGCATCTAAGGCTTCTGCTTGGGCTACCGTACGAGGAAAACCATCGAAAATAAACCCTTTGGCATCTTTATTACTATCTAACTTATTACTAATCATACCAATAACCACCTCATCTGGAACTAAAATACCTTGATCCATTAGCTTTTTGGCTTCCATACCCAGAGTGGTACCCTGCGTAATTTCACTACGCAATAAATCGCCTGTAGAAAGGTGTATTAATTGATAGTTATCAATTAAATTTTGAGATTGAGTTCCTTTACCAGCGCCAGGAGGGCCAAATAGTACGAGATTAAGCATGGGCATACAGTGCAAAAAATTAAAAGCCTTTTCGGTTGTTGGGCGAAAAGGCTTTTGGTAGTGGACCTGAAGGGAGTCGAACCCCTAACCTCCTGATCCGTAGTCAGGTGCTCTATCCAATTAAGCTACAGGTCCATTCCGAATCGGATTGCAAAAATAGCATATCCGATCAAAATACCAAAGTGTTTAGGTAATTATTGCTTAACGATTGTTCGTATAGCATCAAAATCGGGCAAATCGCCAGCTGATTCTAAGACTTCGGCATATATGAGTTGTTGATTTTCATCTACTACAAATGCAGCTCGTCTAGAAACGCCTTTCAAATTGAATACAAATTCATCGTAATACGCACCGTATGCTTGAGAAACTTCTTTATTAAAATCAGAAAGTAACGGAAATTGGTACGTGTTATCTTCTTTAAACTTAGCCAAGGTAAATGGCGAATCTACAGAGATGCCAAGTACTTCGGCACCTAAGCCTTCGTAATAGCCAAAACTATCTCTCATGGTGCACAACTGCGTGGTACATACGCCGGTAAACGCCATAGGAAAGAAATGTATCACTACTTTTTTACCTGCATAATCGCTCAAGCTAACTTCTTTTAAATCGCTTGAAAAAAGGGTGAAATCTGGGGCCTTTTGGCCAATTGCTACTGCCATAATGTTTTTAATTTGAGGATCAAATATAGGTGTTTAAGCCTTTAGTTGCGCATCTACTAGCGCTAAACCTTCTACAAAAGAATGTGGTTGATACCCGAGTTGGGAAATGGCTTTAGCTAATACAAAGCCGGTTTTGGGCGGACGTTTTGCAGCCTGATTGAGCGATGCGGAAGTAATGGGTATAATTAAAGAGGCGTCTAAATGCCAGAAATCGGCCACTTGTTGTACCAATTCTACCATGTTCATGAAGTTTTTACCCGATACATGAAATATGCCATGTGCTTCTTTTTGTACGGCGGCCAAACAGGCTGCCGCTAAATCTTCTGCCAGGGTTGGCATGCGCCACTGATCGTTTACTACCGAAATGGTTTCTCCATTTTCGAGCGCATTTTTTGCCCAAAGCACAATATTAGATCGGCTCATTTCTGCGGCTACTCCATATACAATTATGGTGCGCAAAATGGCGTAATTACAACCAGCAGCTACAATAGCCCGCTCTGCTTTCCACTTGCTTTGGCCGTAAAAACTCAAGGGGTTCGGAATATCGTCTTCGGTATAAGGGCCATCGGCGCCATCAAAAATAAAATCGGTTGATAGGTGTACGAGTTGAATATTAAATTCTTGGCATAATGTTGCTAAAGATGCTACGGCTGTAACATTTAACTTTTCACAGGCTTCTTGGTTAGATTCGCAGGCATCTACATTGGTCATGGCTGCTGTATGAATAATTGCTTTTGGGTGGTGTTTTACAATTGCTGCACGTAGCGCATCGGTATCGCATACATCAAGTTCTTGATAGGCATATCCAACTTTTATGGGGTGCCTATTGGAGCCACTAGAAGTTGCCACTAAACTAATATCGGATTGGGCCAAAGCCAAATCAATAAGTTTTTGCCCCAACAAGCCATTGCTACCGGTTACTAGCACTCTTTTCATCCCTCAAAAGTAGTAGAATTTTAATAGTTGACTGATTATAAAAAATCTTTGTGTAGCTGTTTTTCTTTTCGGCTATAAAATGTATTTTTGCAGACCGAAAAAGCATTCAAAATTAGAAATGCTTATTAAACGCTTGATAGATTAAAATTTTATCGAATTTATATGCCAAACAAAGGAAAAATTGCCCAAATTATCGGTCCAGTTGTAGACGTTAGCTTTAGCAACAATGCTAGCTTACCAAAAATTTACGACGCCTTAGAGATTAAAAAAGAGAACGGACAAAAAATTGTTTTAGAAGTTCAACAACACTTAGGTGAAGATCGGGTACGTGCCATTGCGATGGACTCTACCGACGGACTGGTGCGTGGAATGGAAGTTGTAGATACGGGTTCGGCAATTAAAATGCCTATTGGCGATAAAATTAAAGGCAGGTTGTTTAATGTAGTAGGTGAAGCCATTGATGGAATTGGTGCGGTGGACAATGCAGGTGGCTATCCTATCCACAACACTCCGCCTAAATTCGATGAATTATCTACCGAAACTGAAGTGCTTTTCACTGGTATTAAAGTAATTGATTTGCTAGAGCCTTATGCTAAAGGTGGTAAAATTGGTTTGTTTGGTGGTGCGGGTGTAGGTAAAACCGTATTAATTATGGAGTTGGTAAACAACATTGCGAAAGCATATGCTGGTTTATCGGTATTTGCCGGTGTTGGTGAGCGTACTCGTGAGGGTAACGATTTATTACGTGAGTTTATCGAATCGGGTGTAATTAACTACGGCGACGAGTTCTTACATTCGATGGAAAAAGGCGGATGGGATTTAGATAAAGTAGATCAAGAAAAATTAAAAGATAGTAAAGCAACCTTGGTGTTCGGTCAAATGAACGAGCCTCCAGGTGCACGTGCACGTGTAGCCCTTTCTGGACTAACTGTTGCCGAATATTTCCGTGATGGTGAAGGTGATGGACAAGGAAAAGATATCTTGTTCTTCGTAGATAACATTTTCCGTTTCACTCAAGCAGGTTCTGAGGTATCGGCTTTATTAGGTCGTATGCCATCGGCAGTAGGATACCAACCAACCTTGGCTACCGAAATGGGTTTAATGCAAGAGCGTATTACCTCTACCAAAAAGGGATCCATTACATCAGTGCAAGCGGTTTACGTGCCTGCTGATGATTTAACGGATCCGGCACCGGCAACAACCTTTGCCCACTTAGATGCTACCACGGTATTGTCACGTAAAATTGCCGAGTTGGGTATTTATCCGGCGGTAGATCCACTAGATTCTACCTCACGTATTTTGAACCCAGCAGTTTTAGGTAACGAACATTACGATACTGCTCAACGTGTAAAAGAAATTTTACAACGCTACAAAGAGTTACAAGATATCATTGCCATATTAGGTATGGACGAACTGTCTGAAGAAGATAAATTGGTAGTATATCGTGCTCGTAAAGTACAACGTTTCTTGTCGCAACCGTTCCACGTAGCCGAGCAGTTTACAGGCTTAAAAGGAGTTCTGGTTGATATTAAAGATACCATCAAGGGCTTTAACATGATTATGGATGGCGAAGTGGACGAGTATCCAGAAGCAGCTTTCAACTTGGTAGGTACCATTGAAGATGCTAAAGAAAAAGGTAAAAAATTATTAGCAGAAGCTGAGGCATAATGATCGTAGAAATCTATACACCCGATCAATTGATATTTCAAGGCGAAGCCGCTTCGGTAACTGTACCGGGAACTTTAGGCTCGTTTGAAGTATTAAAAGACCATGCTCCCATAATATCTACTTTAGAAGATGGCAAAGTAACGGTGCGTACTGGCCAAGAAACACAAACCTTTGCTATTAAAGGTGGTATGGTAGAAGTAAAAGAAAATAAAGTAGTGGTGTTAGCCGAAGGCTTAGCGGAGTAAAACCAAAAAAAGATAAAAAAGCATTCTCCAAACCGGGGGATGCTTTTTTTGTTATTGACATTTTTTTAACCTTCTCTTAATTTTCAGTTTACATAAGATGTATACATTGTAGGTGAATGAAAATTGATTTTATTTCTAAAATTAAACACGCCAATTGGTTTTTCTATGGAACTGCCCTACTATTGGTTCTAGGCTTTGCAGTATTATGCATATGTGGGAAATCAAATTCATTCTTTTTATTGAATAGTTTCCATCACCCTGTTTTAGATTACTTTTTTATACTCTTCACTAATTTAGGGGATGGAATAATTGCCTTAGTATTTTGTGTTTTGGCTATAGTTTTTTACAGAAAAAAAATATATGCGTTAAGTTTGTTTTACGCCTTTATAATTTCAGGATTAATTGCTCAGATATTAAAAAGAATGGTAGATGCACCTCGGCCAAAATTATATTTCGCCAATGGAGAGTATACTCAATTTATTACTGGGATTAAAATAGCAACACAACATAGTTTTCCATCGGGCCACACGACTACTGCATTTGCAATTGCTACGGTAATTATGATTGTGATGAAAAGTCGGAAATGGCAAATACAAATTCTTGCTGTGGCAACTTTAGTTGGATATTCACGCATATATTTAGGCCAACATTTTCTGTTAGATGTTTTAGTTGGAGCCATAATTGGCTGTTTATCTGGTATTGTTGCAATTGACCTAGCTGAACGAACGCTGAAGGGTGTTAAAAAATGGAGTAAAAATACCAAAGCCTCTCGAGAAAAACCTACCCAAACAAGCTTATGACCTACTTTTTTTCTAGCCAACTCATCAAATTTGCACTCGTAGGAATTACTGGAATGGGCTTAGACTTTGGAACCACTTGGCTATTAAAAGAAAAAATAAAAATTAATAAATTTGTGGCCAATTCCTGCGGTTTCAGCATAGCAGTGGTTAATAATTTTATCCTAAATAAATACTGGACATTTGACAACCAAAATCCCATTGCTACCGAACAATTTGTAAAATTTCTCGTAATTTCAATCGTAGGGCTGGGTATAAATTCCTTGCTATTATTTATTTTATTAAAAAAAATCAAAGGGAATTTTTACTTGGTAAAGCTGGCAGTTATTGGTTTAGTTTTTTTCTGGAATTTTTCGGCAAATTACCTTTACACGTTTAAGTAAATCTTGAGTTTCAGGAATCGAATTTTTGTTTTAATCGCACTAGCAACCTTATTGCGCATGCTTTTGGCATACAGCATTGGGCTTGGTAATGATGAGGTATATTACCGCATGTATGCACAAAGCATGCAGTGGAATTACTTTGATCACCCGCCCATGGTAGGTTGGCTCATACGACTAAGCACATTTAATTTACAGATCGACGAAGTATTCTTTATCAGATTAGGAGCTATAGTGTGTAGCGCCATCGCCACTTGGCTGATATATGTATGCGGCAAACAACTAAAAGACGAGCAAACGGGTTTTTTAGCCGCACTTATATACAACTTTACCATTTACGGTAGCATTATTGCAGGCACATTTATATTACCCGATTCTCCGCAAATGGTTTGTTGGTTGGCTTGTTTATACAGCTTACTTCGCTTTAACAAAACAGACCAAATTAACGCTTACAACAAACGAAATTTACTTTTTTTCGGGTTTTTTGCAGGCATAGGCATGTTGTGTAAAATTCATACTGCTTTCTTATGGTTCGGATTGTTCGGTTATCTGCTTTTTTATGCACGAAATTGGTTTAAACAACCTATGCTTTATATTTCTGGCTGTATTTCTCTCCTTTTTTTCTGGCCAGTAATTCAATGGAATATCGACCACCACTTTATTACCTACACCTTTCATAGCAAACGTGTTGATGTAGCAAGTGGAGTTTTTTCACTACTATCCTTTGGCCGATTTATGTTAGGCCAACTTATTTATACAAGCCCCATCCTGTTTCCGGCTTTTATAAAAGCTAGTTACCACGCCATACAATCAAAATTAGACATTCAACCAGCACAAACTAAATTGCTCTTGTGGTGTAGTTTACCACTACTTATTTTAGCCACACTAATTTCAGTGTTTAAAGAGGTATTACCACATTGGACTGGCCCGGCTTATAGCGGAATTATATTGCTAACGGCGGTTTATTTTTCTCAAAAATATAGACATGTAACGCTAAAAATACCTAAAGTTATACTAGGAGCAGGCATACTTTTAATCACCATTATTTTTGTAGGCATTGGTGTAATCAATAACTATCCGGGAACCTTGGGTGAAAAAAACGAAGGCACCCTTGGTAAAGGGGATTTCACACTAGATATGTTTGGTTGGGAACAACTGCGATCCCAATTTTCTGAAATTAGTAACACTGATGCAAAAACGAAATTTAAAGCAGCGCATATTATTAGCAACAATTGGTTTCCTGCCGCACACTTAGATTATTATGTGGCAATGCCTCTGCATTTAGACTTGATTGCACTAGGCCCTATTGATAAAATTCATCAGTATGAATGGTTAAATACCCATAGAAAACCACTAAAAATTGGTGAAAATGCGTACACTATTGTATTATCAGATCAGCATTCAGACCCTAAAATAACCTATGGCGCTTTATTTGAGCAGATTTATTTAAGCCATACCATTACCATTCGCAGAAACAACAAAGCGTGTAAAAAAACCTATGTCTATCGCTTAATTCATTTTAAAGGAAAGCCTTACTCAGCCGAAGTAATCCGATAGGTTTGGAAAGCAATATGAATTGATGCCCCTACGGCATAATTTCCTAATGGTGCCCAAATAGTCAGTATCGAATCTGCTACTTTAATCTCTAATTCCATTACATGCAGTTGATAACGAACTTCTAAAATCTGTGCTTGGATACCCTCATCAACAATAGCAAGTTCATGCGGATAACTAACCAACACTTGATTGCTTGCTAGTTGTAATCCTAAAATGTGATTGGCGTTTTGAGCCTGAAGCACATTTGCACCGCCCAATAGTTTAGCCACATAGGCATTTGCCGGCTTATCAATTAATTCATTGGGGGTTCCTACTTGAAGTAATTCGCCTTGTTTCAATACCAGCAAGGTATCAGCCAAAGAAAGTCCATCAAGCGGATCGTGAGAAACTAAAATCATAGTAATGCCTAGCTCTTTAGAAAGTTGTTTTAAATCGGCACGCAATTGTTTGCGCATCAGCACATCAACCTGACTAAAAGGTTCGTCGAGCAATAACACCTGAGGCTTGGTAATTAGGGCCCGAGCTATGGCCACTCGTTGCTGCTCTCCCCCACTTAAGTCTACGGCACGGCGTTCGGCCAAATGGTCGATGCGCAAGACTTGCATCATAGCCAAGGTATTCAGTTTTTTAGCTTCTAAGTCGGCATTAGAAAGCATGGAGGCTATATTATCATACACCTTGGCATAGGTGTTTAGGTCGAAGTTTTGAGCAATCATTTTCATATGCTCGTGACCCGGAATAAGTTTTTCCTCGGGGCCTAAAATTTTTTTTTTTTGAAACAACACCTCTCCTTCAGTTGGGCTCAATAAGCCATAAATGAGTTTTAGCAAAGTAGTTTTGCCACTTCCACTTTCTCCTAAAATAGCCACAAACTCTCCCTGCTGAATACGCAAATTGATTTGCCCAACCCCACCATTAGGGTTGTTTGGATAGGATTTAGAAACTTGATTAAGCTGAATAAGCGTATTGGGCATGGCCAAAGATAAAAAAACCCACGCCAAACAAATAAAAGGTTGCGTATGCCTTGCTTATTTCGTACGATATTTTTTATAAAGTTTTACCGCGACCATAATACTCCCGCCCAATACTACCAATCCGATGAGGCCATAGGCCAAATCGAGTGCTGTTCTGAGAATAACGGCAAACACAATCGCTACTAAGAGTATAGTAGCTACTTCGTTCCATAAACGCAATTGAGTGGATGACCAGTTGAAAATGCCCTCTTTAAATTGCGCTATCATGCGTTGGCAAATAAAATGATATGCCAATAAGGCCACTACAAATCCTAGTTTCAATTGCATCCACCCTTCTTGTACTAAAGCTGGATTGATGTAAAGCATACCCAGACCTGCCAACACAGAGAGCACCATGGCTGGTGTGGTAATGATGTTCCATAACCTCGATTCCATGATGCCGTATTGTTTTTGCAAAATGTTACGCTCGGTTTCTGGAAGTTCGTTGGCCTCTGTATGGTAAATAAATAAACGCACAGTATAAAACAAGCCAGCCATCCAGCTAACCACAAAAATAATGTGTATGGCTTTAAAATAGAGGTACGTCATTTAGTATCTAAATTCTTTAATTAGTTCTACGGCGTATTTCACGTTATCGAACGGAATATCGGGCATAACCCCATGGCCTAAGTTGAAAATAAATCCATCTTCGCCACGCATACGCTCAAATAAACGATGAATGCGATCTTTAATAACCGATTTATCTGCATATAAAATATGTGGATCTAAATTACCTTGTACGGCAATACCGGCAGGCAAGCGATGTTTGATGTCTTTTAAATCAACATTCCAATCTATGGATACTACATCGGGTTTTGCTTCGGCCATCAGTGGTGCAAACACCGAGCTACCTTTACAAAAAGAAATTACAGGAATGTCTTTTCGGTGTAGGCCTGCAATAATTTGCTGAATGTATTGATGCGAAAATTCGCGGTAATCGTCCCAAGAAAGTGCTTGTGCCCAGCTATCGAAAATTTGAACGGCATTAACACCAGCCGCTATTTGTAGGTTCAAATAATCGGTAGTTACTTTGGCAATTTTTGCCAATAGTTTATGCGCCAATTCCGGATGATTGTGGAGCATCAGCTTGGTTAATTTAAAATCTTTAGAAGAACCACCTTCTACCAAATAACTCATAACCGTAAAGGGTGCGCCTGCAAATCCAATGAGTGGAATGCTGCCGTTTAAACGTTGCTGTACCACTTTAATGGCATCGGCTACATACTGCAAACGATCGCCAACTTCGGTTTCTAGCGCATCTACATCGGCAGCAGTACGAACCGGATTTGCAAATTTAGGACCAATGCCCTGGGTAAAACTTAAATCGCCTCCCATTGCTTCGCCGGTCACCAAAATATCGGAAAATAAAATGGCGGCATCAATACCCAATAAATCTACTGGCAACATGGTTACATCGGCGGCAATTTCGGGGGTTTTGCACATCTCTAAAAACGAATATTTGTTTTTAATTTCCCAATACTCGGGCATAAAACGACCTGCCTGACGCATCATCCAAACGGGTGGGCGTTCGGTTTTTTGAGAAAATGCAGCTTTTATAAATAACGAATCTAATTGGTTTGGTATACTCACGATTTTTTGGGGATTTCTTGTTCTATTTTTTCAATAATCAATTTTACTCTCGAGGTAATTTTGAGTGATTTAGCTTTTTCTACGTACACTTGGGCACGTTCAAATTCTTTTTTACGAAGACTTATATTGGCCAAATGAGTCCAAACCAAGGCTTTGTCGCTAGTGTTACGTAAGGGGTAACGAGTAGCCAATTGAAAGTGGCGCTCAGCTTCTTGGTAATTTTGGCGGTGCAATTCAATATTGCCATAAATAAATTCATAAAACCCTCTGCGGTGTTTGTTTAAGCGCTCCGGATCGGGTACTTCTTGTAGCAATTCTTCGGCTCTATCGTAATTTTTTAAATGAAATTCTTTAGCGGCCATTACTACAGTGCCTTCGGTAAAATAACCCCAAATCAATAAAAATATGCCTAAACCGAGAATAACGGCAATGGGATACACTTTTTCATTTAAGGTCCAGGCTAAAAGCAACAGCCCCATTAGAATAACAACTAGGCGAACTTTACGAGTAAACATTAGCTATCCATAAATTTATAGCCTACCCCTCTAATAGAATGGAAATAGGTTGGGTTTTTCTGATCGGGTTCAAAATATTTACGAAACGTAAGAATAAAATTATCGATAGTTCGGGTTGATGGATATACATCGTAATTCCATACGGTTTCTAAGATTTGTTCTCTAGAAACGGCTTCGTTTTTACGTTCGATAAGCAATTTAAGCAACATGGTTTCTTTTTTGGTAAGTGCCACCATGGTTCCATCGTCTTGCTTCAGCTCAAATGAATTGAAATAAATTGTTTTATCACCAATGCGGTACGATTGCAATTCTTTTAAATCATCACCCTTAAGGCTGCGTTTTACCAAAATTCCTACCCGTAAAATCAGCTCTTCTAAGTTAAAGGGTTTGGTTAAATAATCGTCAGCTCCTTTTTTAAGGCCAGCCACCCGATCTTCGCTCGTATTTTTAGCCGTTAAAAACATAATAGGTACTTCCGAGTTTTCTAAACGGATAGTTTCGGCCACCTGAAAGCCATCTATCTCTGGCAACATCACATCTAAAATAATTAGGTTGAAGCGCTCTTCTTTGAAAATTTTTAGCGCCTTTTTCCCATCTGTAGCCGTACTTACTTTATAGCCCTCTAACTCGAGGTTTAGCTTAATGGCATCGAGTAAATGAAGCTCGTCTTCTACTAATAAAATACGTTGTTTAGGTATCATGTTGTTGATTAAAGGTGATTTCAAATATGCTGCCTGTTGGGGTGTTATCTACTACCTGTATACTTGCTTGATGTGTTTCTAATACTTTTTTTACAATATATAAACCCAAGCCGGTGCCTTTTGTTTGACGCGTATCTTCGCTACCAATACGGTAAAATTTTTCGAAAATACGGTTTTTTTCCACATCGGGTATGCCCGAACCCTCGTCGGCTACCCGCATGCACATTTGCCCGTTAGTGCTTTCTAAACTTACCAGCACTTCGGCACAAGCAGGTGAATATTTTACGGCATTTTCAATCAAATTAATCAGCACCGAATTCATAGCAAATGCATCGCCAATTAAATACAAATTGGGGCTAACACTACACTTAATAGTTTGTGAATTGCAAGCATGCACTTGTAAGCGTTCTACCACTTTTTCTACTAATTCTGATAGGTTAAATTTATCTTTCGGAAAACTATACGAACTATTTTCAATCTTCGTAGCCAAGAGCATATTCTCTACTAAATCGTCTAATCGTTCAATATCTTTTAAAGAATTTCCCAAGAGTGCTTGCTGTTGTTCGGCAGTTAACACTCTTTTTAAAATGGTTTGTAACGAAAGTTTTATAGAAGCCAAAGGCGATTTTAACTCGTGTGTAACCGATAGTAAAAAGTTTTTTTGTTGATGCGCCAACTTCTCTTGGCGGCTAAGCGTTTTGTGAATTTGTATAATACCAATACACACTAAAAATAAAAAAACAGCTCCCTCACCCAGTACCATCAATTTACGATCGGGCTCAGCTTTTATTAATAAATAGCCCCACCAAGCCATTTGGGCGAATACGTAAAATGTAACTACATAAAATAGTAAGATTGCTTTGCGCATGCTTATTTCTTTCTAAAAACAATGTCTAAACTTTCAAAGATAGCCCTTTTTGCCTTCTCTAAATCAATTTTGGTATGTGCCGCCGAAACAAAGCCCACTTCGTAACCCGATGGACCCATGTAAATACCACGATTTAACAATTCGCGGTGCATGATTTTAAATTCATCCATGCTAGCCGGATCAATAGCCTCCGCTGTTTTAATGTCTTTTTTAGTAAAGGCAAACCAGAAAATAGAACCAATAGTAAACACTTTAAAAGCAAAGTTATGCGTATCGGCATAACGTTGAATAGATTCTACAAACTCTTGGGTTTTGGCGTTTAAATCTTTATAAAAGCCTGGCTTTGCCAATTCAGATAATTGGGCAATACCCGCCGCCATAGCCACCGGATTACCCGAAAGGGTCCCAGCTTGGTAGACCGCACCCTCGGGTGAAATATGACTCATTATGGCCGCCGAAGCACCATAAACTCCTACCGGTAACCCTCCCCCAACTATTTTACCATAGGTTATAATATCGGGCTGCACCTCATAATACCCAGCAGCGCCCTCAAAACCTATGCGAAAGCCTGTTATTACCTCATCAAAAATTAATAAGCTTTTGTTTTTGGTGCAAATATCTCTTAAGAAATGTACAAAGGCTTTATCCTGAATTAAAAGGCCATTATTTGCCGGAACGCCTTCAATAATAATAGCTGCTAGTTGATTTTTAAATCGTTTAAAGGCTTCTTTAACTGCTTTTTGGTCGTTTAATGGAACCACAATGGTTTCGTCGGCAAAAGATTTTGGGATACCGGCCGATGAAGTTTCGCCAAAAGTAACCAAACCCGAACCCGCTTTTACCAATAAACTATCTACGTGGCCGTGGTAACAGCCTTCAAACTTTAAAATTTTATCTCGTTTAGTGTACCCTCTAGCCAAACGAATGGCCGACATTACGGCTTCGGTACCTGAACTTACGAAACGAATTTTTTCCAAATATTTATTATGACTTAGAATTAATTCGGCCAATTCGTTTTCTAGTGCAGTTGGCGCACCAAAGCTCATGCCTTTTTGCATCACTTCAGTTACTTTTTCGCGAACGGCTGGATGGTTATGTCCTAAAATAAGCGGACCCCAAGAACAACAAAAATCAATAAATTCATTTCCATCGGCGTCCCATAAACGACACCCGTCGCCTTTCTCAATAAAAAGTGGCGTACCGTAAACCGATTTAAATGCTCTTACTGGGCTATTTACGCCACCCGGAAAATAATTTTTAGCTTTTTCGAATAATTCAGCGGACCGATCTCGGCTTATATCCGGTTTATCGGCGTGAAAAATAGGTATGCTTACTTCTTCCTTTTTTGAGAATAACTTGGATAAAAAATTGGCCATAATTTGTTTTTTAATATAACGGGGCTTATAACCAGTTATTTTCTAAGATTTCTCGGGCGTGATAGGTAATGATGATGTTTGCACCGGCACGGCTAAAGGCAAACATGTTTTCCATAATCACCTTTTGAGCATCAATCCAACCTGCTTGTGCGGCTGCTTTTACCATGCTATATTCGCCCGAAACGTTGTAGCAAGCCACCGGCAATTGCGTTTGTTGACTTAAGTTTTGAATCACATCTAAATAAGCCAAAGCTGGTTTTACCATTAAAATATCGGCACCTTCATCTTCGTCTAAAAATGCTTCCCGCATCATTTCATTGGGGTTGCGAAAATCCATTTGATAAGCTTTACGATCGCCTTTGCTTGGCGCCGAATCGGCTGCTTCGCGGAAAGGACCATAATAGGCCGATGCAAATTTGATGCTATAGCTCATGATGGCGGTGTTTACGAATTGGTGTTCATCCAACAAATCGCGAATGGCACACACTCGGCCGTCCATCATATCTGATGGGGCAACCATATCAGCGCCAGCTTGTGCATGCGCCAAGGCCATTTTAGCCAAAATGGCTACGGTTTCATCGTTTTGTACATAATCGTTGTGCAAAATACCGCAATGCCCATGTGTAGTATAGGCACAGGTACACACGTCGGTAATCACGTAAATATCTTCGCCAAAAGCTTTTTTTAATTCACGAACGGCTTGGGCCACCAATGAATCGTGGTGGTAGGCAGAGCTGGCATCTTCACATTTATTCTCTCCAACGCCAAATAATAGTACCTTGTTTAACCCAAATTTTAAACCCTCGGCTACATCTTTCACCAACATGTCTACAGAGAAATGAAAAATACCCGGCATAGCATCGATGGGATGTTTTACACCCTTACCCGGCACCACGAAATACGGGTACACAAACATGTCTTTTGATAAGCGTGTTTCGGCTACTAATTCCCGTATAATGGGGTTTTTACGTAATCTTCTGGGGCGTATAAGCATGTTTAATAAGTTAAACCAAACACCGCTTCTGCCAAACCAATTTCGTCTGGAGAGTAGGGTAAGGTATAGTTTACATTCATTTGATCGAACTTTTTGCCAGTTGATTTGCCAATGCAAATAACTTGCTGACCTGGCTCAAGTAGGTTATTGGTAAAGTAGGCATCTACGTTTGAGGGGCTGGTAAATACCAAAACTTCGGCAGCAGATGGATCGCAATTTTCATCCATTTCGGTTTCGTAAACCGGTAAATCAATAATTTTAGTTGCTTTGTTTAGCGCTTGCTGTATAGTGCGCAACGAATCTTTTGCTCCTGGGAAAAGTACGGTGCTGCCGTTGGCCAATTTGGAAAAATCTTTGGCAATATCTTGGGTATCAATGCCATCTTCTTCGCCATTAAAATCGGGCACAATGTCGTAGCGTCGTAACATTTCTTCGGAGGCACGGCCAATTACGCCATATTTTACTTTTTTAGGCAATTGAGGAGATAATGAAAAGAAACATTCAATGGCATTTTTACTGCTAAAAAAGACCCAATTTACTCGTTTTAAAATAAAGGGATCGAGTTTATTAATAATTGGAAAAATTTTAATTAAAGAGCGGTCGTCTAATTGGATTTGATATTTTTCTAAGGCTTTGCGGAAGTAGCTGGTTTCGGGCAGCATTCTGCTAATAAACACATTGCTCGGAAATTTTCGATCCGGATTAAATTTAGCTACAATTTCCTCGGCTAGGCCTTTGGTGCTGCTTGCCGATAAAAACAATCTATCTGGAAAATCATCGCCATCTACAGCTTTAGAAGTCCATACTTCGTAGATATTGCCTTCTTTTCTGCAATAGCAGCCTAGGGGCATGTGGCAACCGCCTTCAAATAGTTGCAATACTTTACGTTCCACAGCAATTTCTTTGGCTACCGAAGCATTATGCAAAGGTTTTAATAATTCAGCTAAATCGGTATCATTTTCACGTATTTGGATAGCCAACACGCCTTGTGCAGGTGCCGGAATAAATTCCATAGGATCTAATTCCTCTACGTAAAATTCACTTAAATCGATACCCAAACGGCTGACCCCTGCTTTGGCAATCATAATGGCATCGTAATCTTCATCGCGAAGTTTTTGTATACGGGTAGGCACATTTCCCCGTAAATCTTCCACCTCTAGATCGGGACAAAAAGCCAACAATTGTGCCTTTCGGCGGTTAGAAGAGGTACCTACTGTACCACCAAACTTAACCGATAACTTTTGCTGTACATCTACACAATCTTTCAATATTAGAAGTAATTCTGAAGGATCTTCCCGATCGGAAACGGCGGCAATGATTAAGCCAGCAGGATGGGTGGTGGGTAAATCTTTATGAGAATGTACCGCGATATCAATGTTCCCGTTTAGCAGTTCTTCTTCTAACTCCTTAGTAAAAAAACCTTTTCCTTCTAGTTTATCTAAACGCAAGTTTAAAATAGTATCGCCTTGGGTTTTAATAATTTTTAATTCAGCAGCAATACCTATTTCAGCCAAACTATTTTTCACAAAATTAGCTTGCCAAAGCGCTAAATCGCTACCCCGAGTTCCAATAATTAAAGGATATTTTAAGGAGTTAGCTTTCATGAAAAACGGATGAATGGATTAAGTTATTAAAATGGTGAAAATTAGCAGTTATCTACCAAAATTTCTTTGGCCATTACCATCGGCACGCTGATGTATTTTTTCTCCATATAGGCAATTACTTTTTCGAGTACTAGTAGAGAATTGGGATCTAAATTCTGTATATCTGCGGCAAAAACTGAGTTCATTGCCGTTTCTTTTATTTCTTTAATCCGCTCTGGCACTTGGCGCATGGCTAATTCAACACGGCGCTGTTTTAAAATTTGTTTGAAATCTTGGAGGTGATGCTCAATAATTTTTTCGGCATTTACCAATTCGTGGTAACGTTCTTGCTTATTCCACTCGGCAACTTCTTGCAGGCCATGTACTTCGATGAAATGAATAGAGTTGTTTTTCAACACATCCGGATGGGTATCGTTTGGTATGGCTAAATCTAAAACCAGTTTTTTATCGGTATCTCCAGCCAATAAATTAGTATAAACTTCAGGAGTAATAATGGGTTCTACAGAACTTGTACACGTAATTAAAATATCAAACCCTTTGCTATAGGTTGATAAATCTTCTAGCGGAAAAGCTTCCCCATTTAAATCGGCAGCTAAAGCCTGTGCTTTAGATAAAGTGCGATTAAATACTACAAAGTTTGAATATTTATGTTTTTGAAGATATTTGGCAATTAATTGATTGGTTTCGCCAGCACCCACTAACAGTACACGGGCATTGGTAAAGGTATTTACTTTTCGTAATTCTCGGTAAGCTAAAGATACCACCGAAATGGGGTTACACGCAATTTGCGTATCGGTATAAACCGATTTAGCGGTTTTAACCACCTGATCCATTATTAATCGAAGGTAATCGCCTGTAAAACCCAATGCTTTACATTTTTCATACGATTGACGCAATTGGGCCAAAATTTCTTTTTCGCCTACCACCAAGCTTTCTAAGGAACAGGATACTCTAAATAAGTGATTGAGGGCTTCTACGCTTTCGTACACAACAGCTTGTGAAGCCAATGTAGCAATGTCTGCCCCAATAGACAAGGTAGACAGAAAAGTTTCGACAAATGAAGGGCTTAATGCCTCTTCATGAGTAAATACAAATTCAATGCGATTACAGGTACTGATGTAAAAGATTTCAGAAATGGCCAATTGGTTTTTTAGTGATAGCAAATAGCTTTCAATCAACTCATCGCTGATCACTAATTTCCCTAAGTCTTTTAAATCGACTTTTTTGTGGGTAAAGGCTATTACTTTTAAATTCTTCAAGACTGTTTTTTGACAAAACAAAAATAGAAAATTGAAGGAGGGGAACTGTCAGTCCTTTGTAAAACCAACGGTATTTAGAATGGATATAAATTGGCTAAAAAGGACTGCAATGAGGCCTTTTTAACTAAAATTTTATAATGCAAGCTCCACCCAACTACCGTCTTCACGAATAATCTCTATCAGTTCATCGAGGGCATTTTCAGTATTTACATTTTTCTTAACCACCTCTTTACCACGGTATAAAGTAATTTTTCCGGGGCCGGTACCTACATAGCCGTAATCGGCATCGGCCATTTCGCCGGGACCATTTACGATACACCCCATAATAGCAATTTTAATACCTTTTAAATGGTCGGTTCGGCTACGGATAAGCTGGGTGGTTTCTTGCAAATCGAATAAAGTACGTCCGCAACTAGGACAAGAAATATATTCGGTTTTAGAAATACGACAACGCGTAGCTTGTAAAATACCAAACGAGGTGCTAAGGAGTAGTTTAGGAGAAAGCTGCGGAGCATGTAACCAAATTCCATCGCCAAAACCATCCAGTAAAAGTGCTCCGGCATCGGTAGCGGCGTACAATTGAAATTCGTTTTCAGCTAAATTTGGATAGATTTTTTTGATAATTACGGGCACCTTTACACCTATTTGTTCTAACAGAAAAAATGCTTGCCTTTGTTCTTGCATGGCATTTTCGGCGGTGCTTGTAAGCACAAAAACGAGTGTTTTATCTAACTGAATTTGCTGAAACGCATCGCTATGCATATCGGCCAAACTCAACTCTACCAAATTGAGTGCCGAGCACTTTTCTTCCGCAGTTAAATATTCTTGCAAACTATACAAGGGATGGCAATTCACTTTACTAACCAACTTGTTCCACGTTGAATACTGGTACAGCTGCTTTAAATTTCCGGGAAGGGTAAACGAAGGTAATTGATCTGCTAGGTAAACAAAATCAACCGATTGTTCGCCCATGCTATATTTATCTAAAATAGGCGAATAGAGATAGCCCACATCAGATAATACGGCCGGATCTTTTAAATTTTTTGTAGATAAATCGATGATTACCCGAGGCACTTGGTGCCCTCCAATAAAAGTATTTAGTTCTTCGGAAACTCTTTTTTGATAGCTAAAGGGCGAAAATTCGGCAGGCAATGTAATTGCTGAACTTTGGTCGGTAACTTGATTGCGCTGAGCATAGCGCCTTACTAAATCTTGCGCCACGGGAATCTCGAGCTCGGGATCTTCAGTTAACGATACACGAATGGTATCGCCCAAGCCATCTTCTAATAAGGCACCAATTCCTACGGCAGATTTAATTCGGCCATCTTCGCCATCACCGGCTTCGGTAACTCCTAAATGCAATGGATAATTCATCCCCTCGGCTACCATGGTTTTTACCAATAAGCGGTAAGCCTGCACCATCACTTGCGGATTGCTAGATTTCATAGAAATTACCAAATTATGGTAGTTCAAATCTTCGCAAATGCGCATAAATTCCATTGCCGATTCTACCATCCCTTGTGGCGTATCGCCAAATTGGCTCATAATACGGTCTGATAAAGACCCGTGGTTGGTGCCAATACGCATGGCGGTACCATATTCTTTACAAATAGCTACTAGGGGCGCAAATTTTTTATAAATGCGTTCTAATTCGTCTTGGTAAGCTTGGGGCGTATAATCAATAGTTTCAAAGCGTTTTTTATCGGCATAATTACCCGGATTAATGCGCACTTTTTCTACCAAACGGGCAGCCAACTCGGCGGCATTGGGGGTAAAATGAATATCGGCCACTAAAGGGGTTTTATACCCTTTTTTACTCAATTCTTTTTTTATTTCGGCTAAATTTTGAGCCTCTTTTATGCTAGGTGCGGTAATACGTACCAATTCGCAACCGGCCTCAATCATTCGAATAGATTGTTCTACCGTTCCTTGGGTGTCCATGGTGTCGGTAGTGGTCATACTTTGTATACGAATAGGATTGTTAGCTCCCATAGCCACATCTCCTACATGCACTTCTCTAGTAAGAAAACGCTTGTATTGCAGGAGCGATGGACAGTATATTCCTGCTAGTTCAGGGGAGTTAGTAGACTTCATGCACGTGTGTTATGAAAACAAAAATAAGAAAATGTTCGATGCAATGTAGCCTAAAGTAAGCGTTCTTTTACCACCAAGGTGCCCGCTAATTTATCGTGCAAACATTGTTGTTTGCGGTCGAAAAAACCAAATAAATAGCCCAAACCAAAGGTGAGCGTACTTAGCCATTTGCCTAGGTTGCGCAAAAGCGACCGGCCTAAGCTAATGCTGCGACCTTCTTCATCGCATACTTTTATACCCAATAATTGTTTACCAAGCGTAGCTTGTTTTTTTGAACTCTCCATAAAAACAGCATAAACAGAACGTGCAATTGGAATAATTACTATACCCGAGAGGGCAATGGCAATTTTAACCAGCTGCTGATTTGCAAAAGATAGTAAGACTAAAGCCACTACGCTATAGATGCCAAAAACCAGCAAATAATCAATAGCCATGGCCAATAGGCGAACATCAAGCGAAGCAAAATATTGTGGCTGTACGAGGGTAGCTTTAAAACCCAAGAGGCCTCGTATTGCAGGAATTTCGTGCGCTTCTTTGTAATCGTCCATCGTATCCGACTTTACAAAGGTTTCGGGCTTTATTGACCGATTTTTTAATTCATCGAGTGAAAATGGACCAGCGGGTTTCCCTTTTTCAACCACCCAAAATGTAGGCACACTAATAGCGTTTTACTTTAAATGACGACAAACCGCCGTTTAGTTTAATATGAATTTTGGTAGCTGCTGTGGCATAGTTAGCACTTTCATACAAACCATCTCTTTTTTTATCAAATCCTTCGAACGATTTACTGGTTAAACCACCTTCATACTCAATTTGACAAGCTGCATTTTCAGGAATAGACACCTTAACATCAGCTACGCCTGTATCTACGCTAACTGTAGTAAGCGTTAAGGGCTGTCCTAGTTTTACCTCAAAAGCGGCTGCTCCGCCTTCAATGGTTAAATCAGCTAATTTATAAGCCGATAAATCAAAATCAGCTTTACCCGCTCCCATATCTAACCTAATACTCCAAATAGGATTGGGATTTAAACGCAATATTGCTTTGTTCGCATTCGATTTTTTTAAATTCCAAGAACCATCGAGCATTTTAAAGTTGACTTTATCAACCGAATCGGTGCTCGATTTGGTAAGGGTATATTGCCCATACGATTGATTGACTTCAGCTTCAAATAGTTGAGCAGTAGCTTGCTTAAGTTCATAAACAGTAGCACCACCTTCAATGGTTAATTCTGCGTTAGGTGCCGCTGGGTTATAGGTTTCTGAGAAGGTTCTTACTTGGTTGGTATCGTTAGCGCTAACTTCTTCATCATCATTAAAAAACCAATTTGAATATTGGTTAGAACGTGTACTGCCCACATAGGCAACCGTTCCTAAAACTCCACAGGTTAGCAAAATCACCAGCACTTTTCCTGCTGAACTTTGCTTTGCCTTACCAAATACTAAATTTAAACCGGCTAAGATTAAAAAGAGCGGCCAAAAATTCCAAACAGAACGCCAGTAGAAATCAATGACACCAAAATTATCGAGCAACAAGATGGTACCGATAAATACGAGGGTAATTCCCCATACTATTTTTTCGCTTTTCATATGCTTGGGTTTTAACGCTTATTCTGCTTTTTTAGTTTTTCTAGCTGTTGGCTTTTTAGCCGCAGTAGATTTTTTAGCTACCGGCTTTTTAGGAGCAACTTTTTCTTCCGCAACAGGGATATTGGGCTCGGTAGCTTCAGCTGCTTTTGCTTCGGCATTTTTGCCTGAATTGGCTAACATCACTAAACCCGGTATAATTAATGCCAAAGGCCAAAGTTTACCAAAACTTACCCAATCTGGCACCCAATCGAACTGATCGAGTAAGAAAAATGAACCTAAAGCAATTAGGATAATACCAGAAATAAAACCAGATTCTCTTTTTAGTTTTGATTTTGCAGCTTTATAATCGGTTTCAAAAGAATTGGCTGCAGTATCTTTTACAGTATAATCGGTTTGTCCGGGCATGTTCCATACGCCAAAGGGCTGTTCGGGGATGGCAATCCATAAAATAATATAAATGAGTAAGCCGGAGGCACCAAAAATTGTTGCCAGAATAAAAAATATTCGAATCCAGGTCACATCAATTTCGAAATAACGAGCCAAACCAGCAGCAACGCCTGCTATGGCTTTATCGCTTGTGTTTCTGTAGAGTTTCTTTTCCATGAGTAGACGGTTAAAACGCTTTTGAACTAGGGTTTAATATAAGTTGATTTATTATTGCACCCGGGCTTAGGCTTAAACAGGTCCACACAGCTTGGGCTACATCTTCGGGTTGAATGAATTTTTCGGGAGCTATTGGTGTGCCTTCCCACGAGGAGGTATAGGTGGCTCCCGGCAAGATGGCGCTTACTTTAACGCCCGAGGATTGTAATTCTTCCCTCAGTATAGTAGTAAGACCTAATAAAGCAACTTTTGTTACACTATACGAAGCAGCCTCTTTTACCACGTTCAAACTAGCAATAGAACAAATATTAATAATATAACCCGATTTCCGGCTCTGCATTTCTTTCCCAAAAAACTTACTTAAGATATACGCAGGGTATACATTTGTTTGCATTTGCAGGGCTAAAGTATCATCGGCCTCTTCTAAAATAGTCCCTGGGAGGTATTGCCCCACATTATTGATTAGAACATCTATAAAACCCAATTCTGCTTGGGCCTGCTTGGCAAAACTACACAGTGCCGACAAGTCTGCGCAATCTAGCGCTTCTATATAAATGCTTGCGTTTGGGTTGATTTGGAGTAGTGTCGATTTGAGGCTTTGTAAGTCGGTTAAGCTGCGGGCACAAAGTGCCAAATTATATCCCTCTTGGACAAGTTTAAAGGCAATGGCTCGGCCTATTCCTTTACTGGCTCCGGTAATTACTGCATTCATAAAGCGAAGTTAAAGCCATTTTTTTAGAATTAACCTGCAGCACGCAAATAAAAATATGGCTGCTAATTCGTTTAAGAGGTAAAGGCTTGTTATTTTTACCCTTTACTATCCAATAAATCATGTTTTTTCAGCCACTTGGCAAATACCTACTTCTGTTAAAAGCCGTTTTCCGAAAACCGGAAAAGTGGAACATTTATTGGAAAGAAATTAGCAAAGAAATGGTGGCCATCGGTATAGGTTCTATCGGAATCATCACCATCATATCGGTATTTTTAGGTGCAGTAACTACTGTACAAACCGCTTTTCAGTTGGTAAGTAACCTAATACCACGGTCAGTAATTGGAACCATCGTTCGCGATTCTTCTATTTTAGAATTAAGCCCAACCATTTCGGCCATTGTATTGGCCGGTAAAGTGGGCTCTAGCGTAGCTTCACAAATAGGTACCATGCGGGTAACCGAACAAATAGATGCCCTCGAAATTATGGGCATCAACTCTCCGGGCTACCTTATTCTTCCTAAAATTTTAGGAGCAGTAACCATGATTCCACTCTTGGTAATTATTTCTATTGCCCTCAGTATTTTTGGTGGATATATTGCCGGTACACTTTCTGGAGCAATAAGTGCACAAGATTATATAACTGGTATTACTACCGATTTTGTTCCTTTCACCTTTACTGTATGCATGATAAAATCAGTAATTTTTGCCTTTATCATTACTACGGTATCGGCTTACCAAGGTTTTTACACCTCAGGTGGTGCCTTAGAAGTAGGTATTTCTAGCACCAAGGGAGTGGTTATTTCTTGTATTATGATATTGTTTGCCGATTACCTAACTGCCCAACTCTTATTATGATAGAAGTTCGGAACATCCATAAAATTTTTGGTACACACCACGTTTTAGACGGAATTTCTGCCGAGTTTATTCCGGGTAAAACCAATTTAATTATTGGGGGCTCAGGCTCCGGTAAAACAACCTTGCTTAAATGCATGGTAGGTTTACATGAACCAAATAAGGGTAAGGTAGTTTACGACGGACGTGATTTTACGGAGATGGATTTTGAAGAACGAATCTCCATACGGAAAGAAATTGGCATGCTTTTTCAAGGCGCTGCTCTGTTTGATTCGATGACGGTAGAAGAAAATATTCTCTTTCCGCTAAATATGTTTACTACCCAAAGCATGGGAGAGAAAAAAGACCGAGCAAATTTTTGTTTAGAACGGGTAAACCTAGCCGGGAAAAACGCCCTCTACCCTGCCGAACTTTCAGGAGGAATGAAAAAACGAGTAGGAATTGCACGTGCCATTGCTATGAACCCAAAATATTTGTTTTGCGATGAACCCAACTCCGGCCTCGATCCTAAAACGGCCATTGTAATTGACGAGCTGATACACGAACTTACCGTAGAATACCAAACCACTACCATTGTGGTTACCCACGATATGAATTCGGTAATGGGTATTGGTGAACACATTATCTTTTTACACAATGGACAAAAGTGGTGGGAAGGGACCAAAGAAGAAATAATTACCAGTAAGAATGTTGAGCTTAACGAGTTTATTTTTGCCAGTAAATTCATGAAAGCGCTCAAAAAATAAACCATGATTGAACTACTTAGCCCTAGCCACTGGAAAGATTACGAATTACTCGATTGCGGCGATTTTGAGAAACTAGAACGCTTTGGCGAAGTCATTTTAATACGGCCAGAGCCCCAAGCCGTTTGGGCAAAAGCACTGCCTGAGGCAGATTGGACTAAACTGCATCACATCCGCTTCAAAGGCAAATCGGCTACCTCGGGCGAATGGGTGAAAAAAAATGGCAAATCTCCCGATAGATGGAACATTATCTATAAAAACGAAGACATTGCCATTAAATTCCGCTTGGGATTAACCTCGTTTAAACACGTAGGTATTTTTCCGGAGCAAGCCGTAAACTGGGATTTTATTGCTCAGCAAGTAAAGCGCTTTAAAAATCCAGAACCTAAAATTTTAAACCTTTTTGCGTATTCCGGTGGGGCTTCTTTAGCAGCCAAAGCTGCTGGTGCCGACACTACCCACGTAGACTCCATCAAGCAAGTGGTAACTTGGGCCAACGAAAATCAAGAGCTTTCGGGCCTAGCCAATATCCGCTGGGTAGTGGAAGATGCGCTCAAATTTGTAAAAAGAGAACTCAAACGTGGCAAAACCTACAACGGTATTATTCTCGATCCGCCTGCTTATGGGCACGGACCCAATGGCGAAAAATGGAAATTGGAGGATCATATTCAAGAGATGATGCACGACGTGGTGCAATTACTAGATCCAGAAGAACATTTTCTCATTCTAAACGCCTATTCCATGGGCTTTTCATCCGTAATTATAGAAAATCTATTGAAAAGCTCTATGCCGAGCATACAAAACCTACATTGCGGCGAATTGTATTTAAAAGCCAGCAGTGGCTGCAAATTGCCGCTTGGTGTTTTTGGCAGATGTTCTAAATAAACCAAACACATGAAAAAATTAGCAAAAATTAGCCTACTTGTACTTTTTAGTGGCACCTTATTTAGCAACTGCTCAGGCTCTGCAGGTAAAAATGAGAATAATGATACTACCAAAGTGAAACAAAAGGTGGGCAATTACCCACCGGTAGATACCTTGGCCTATTTACAAAAAGTAAAAGCCATAGCCAATGGCGATACCACCGGAAAATGGCCGGTAAAAAAACAACCCTATCCGCTACCGGGAGCTATTTTACCCTTTAAACGCATTGTGGCCTATTACGGCAATTTATATTCGGTGCGCATGGGTATTTTAGGCGAATTGCCTCCTAAACAAATGCTGGCTAAATTAGATCAAGAAGTAAAACGTTGGGAAAAAGCCGACCCTAAAACACCTGTACAGCCTGCCCTGCATTACATTGCCGTGGTAGCTCAAGGCGATGGCGGTAAGGACGGTAAATACCGTTTCCGAATGCCCGATAAACAAATTGACTCGGTTTTGAGCATTGCTAAAATGCGCAACGCCATTGTATTTTTAGATATACAGGTAGCATTGAGCGATATCAAAAGTGAACTGCCTCGTTTAGAAAAATATTTAAAATTACCGCAGGTGCATTTAGGTATCGATCCGGAATTTTCGATGAAAACCGGTGCAAAACCCGGAACCAAAATTGGCACCTACGATGCAGTTGATATCAATTATTGTTCGGCCTATTTAGCCAAATTGGTAAAAGAAAATGGCCTGCCACCAAAAGTATTTACCATACACCGCTTTACCAAAGGCATGCTTACCAATTCGAAAAACATAAAATTACACCCCGAAGTACAGTTGGTGATGCACATGGACGGTTGGGGTGCACCCGAATTGAAAAAAGGAACCTACCGACATTGGATTTATAATGAACCTGTACAGTTTACAGGCTTTAAAATATTTTATAAAAACGATATTAAAAATCCACCCAAGCGCCTAATGACCCCAGAGGAATTGGTAAAATTGGTGCCGCAACCTAGTTATATTCAATACCAATAAGCATGGAAACGCTAGTATTGGGTGGCGGTTGTTTTTGGTGCACCGAGGCGGTTTTTCAGCGGATAAAAGGGGTTGAAAAAGTTGTATCGGGGTATAGTGGTGGGAAATACCCCAATCCTAGCTACCGCGAAATTTGTGAAGGAAACAGCGGCCATGCCGAAGTAATTGAAATTAGTTTCGATGCGCAACAAATTTCGGTAGAAGAATTGCTTTTGATCTTTTTTCACACCCACGACCCCACTACTCTTAACCGCCAAGGCAACGATGTAGGTAGCCAATATCGTTCGGTTATTTATTATGCCAACCAAGCTCAAAAAGAGGCAGCAGAACAAGTGATGCAAAGACTAAAAAAAGAGCATGTTTTTGAATCCCCTGTTGTTACGGAACTAAGCCCTTTAACAATAGTTTATCCCGCCGAGGACTACCACCAAAACTATTATAACCAAAACAGCTACCAACCCTACTGCAGTATGGTTATTGCGCCTAAAATGGCAAAATTTATAAAAGATTTTAAAGAGAAAAGTACCTAAAAATTCAGTATTGGTTTACTCATTTGAGAGCCATCTTAAATTAAAATTTCTTTCTTAAAGAAACTTTTAGGCAATTAACTCGTTATAATTCTGAAGTATTCTTAATGGTAAGGGTATTTAAGTTCATTAAACATGAAAAAACTACCCAATATACTAGCAGGTTTTGTAATGATACTTGCTTCTTATGCTACAACTGCCAAATTCCCTATTTCTACAGTGGCCCCAGCCGCCGTAATTACGGCTAAGAAAACAGTAGATAAAAACAAAAATTATGTGGTAGAATTAGTGGCGCTTAATTTAACTAGTCCAGAAAGACTCAATCCGCCTAAAAATCATTACAATGTGTGGATTGTTACCGAGCAGAATGACTACAAGAATTTAGGGCAGGTAATGAACGCCAATGCAAAAAAAGTGGTTTTTAGAACATTAACTCCATTTAATCCGAAAGAGATTATTCTTACGGCCGAAGATGAAGGCAACAGGCCAATGCCAACAGGTATAGAAATTGCTCGTACTTCGTTTAAAAAGTAAGATTAACACCTTAAAATAAGCCCAACTGCCCCTTGTCGTTCATATCTATTTCATCGGGGTTGGTAATTTCGAAATCTATTTCTTTAGGCGGTTTAATTGGCTCGGGTGTTGCTGTTTCGGACTGTGGAGCGGGAACATCTTGCACTTCCTCAAACTCGGGTTCCGGCATACTTGTAATTATTGTTTCTTCCACAAGCTCAATAGTATCCTCCAGGTCCAGCACTTCGTTAGTTGGGCTGAGTTCTAAAATAGGCTCAGGTTCTTCAGAAACCAAGAGCGTCACCTGTTTCACTTCATGCGTACTTAAGCGGTTGCCCATAGCTTTCTGGCCTTTTACGTCAATTAGTTCGGCTAGGTTGAGGTTGAGTTTTTCGGGCGTTTGACTTTTTCCTTTTAAAACCTCGAGGCTAACTTTAGGCGCTGTAGCTCCCGAAATGAGAACCAATTTAGATCCAGGCTCTTCGGAAATTAACGGTGTTTTCTTGCCTTCGGGCGTGCGCTCTAGCACGAAACGTTTGATGTAATAATTTTTAGATTTTGATTCCCAATGGACTACCGAGTACACTTTTTCTGGATTGTATTTCTCGATGAGCACAAGCGGTTCATCAAAACGGGTGCTTAACTCAAAACCGCACAATTCGTAGGCTCCATCATTGGTAACACACAAAATTTGATCGTCGCCATCGTATTCGCCAAGGTATTTGCCTCTAGCATCAATATTTAAGCGTTTTAACACCTCATCGAACCAAATTTTACGACCCGATAAAGTTGAAACTCCTTTGGTTTTTAAAATGATTTTTTTAACCGGATACTTGGTAACGGTATTGCCCATAGAGCTACGCCCTTTCACGGCAATTTCGGCAAAGTCTACATCAAACTGCAGCTTACGCAATTTTGCATGTGGTTTTAGGGCAATGCTTACCACTTCCGCTTCGCCATTGGGGTTGGCGGTAAAATAATGCACCTGCGAACCTTTTCCACCTTTGGTTAAATCGTATTCTTTATCGCGGGTTATGCCCAACACGGCGAATCGTTTTACATATGAGGTTCCGCTGGCACCGTCTTTATAAATTAAATTATAAACCGTTCTTTCGTCATTTTTAGTAAATACTTGCGCATGAATAATGTCTTTACCCACAAAAGTTTTTTCGGCTACTTTGCTTACCGTAAACTTGCCATCGGCTCTAAAAGCAATAATTTCATCGAGGTCGGAGCAGTCGCACACAAACTCGTCTTTACGCAAGGATGTGCCAATAAAGCCATCTTCGCGGTTCATGTACAATTTCACATTGGCTAGTGCTACTTTTGAGGCTTCAACCTTATCAAACAGGCGAAGTTCGGTTTTACGCTCTCGGCCTGCACCGTATTTGGTTTTAATTTTTTCGAACCAGGCAATGGTGTATTCGGTTAAGGTTTTAAGGTGTTTGTTTACCGTTTTAATTTCCTCTTCCAAGGTTTTCATCAAATCATCTGATTTTTTCACATCGAAACGGGTGATGCTACTCATCGGTTTATCGATTAATTTCTTGAAATCTTCGGATAAAATATCGCGGTAAAACTGCTCTTTAAATGGAGCAAAGAGTTTGTACAATACGCCCACAATGTTCTCAAAATCGGTAGCGTTTTCATAATCGGCATGCTTATACATCCCTTCCTGAATAAAGATTTTGAGCAAGTTGCTGAAGAAAATGCGCTCCTTTAATTCGGTGAGTTTAATTTCTAACTCTTGTTTTAATAGCGCTTTGGTAAATTTGGTACTTTCTACCAAAATATCGTTTACGCTCATAAACCAAGGCTTATCGTCTTTAATTATGCAGGTATTTGGCGAAACAGAAACCTCACAATCGGTAAAGGCATAAAGAGCATCAATGGTTACATCGGGCGAAATACCGGGTGCCAAATGAATCATAATTTCGACGTCTTTGGCCGTATTATCTTCAATTTTTTTAATCTTGATTTTGCCTTTATCGTTAGCCGAAATTACGCTATCAATTAAGCCGCCGGTAGTGGTAGTAAACGGAATTTCGGTAATGGCTAAAGTTTTTTTATCACGCTCTACAATTTTAGCACGAACACGAATTTTACCACCCCGTTGTCCTTCGTTGTAGGCCGAACAATCGGCCATGCCTCCGGTGAGGAAATCGGGTACTAAATTGGGGCGGTTGCCTTTTAAAACCTCAATAGATGCATCAATGAGTTCGATGAAATTGTGAGGCATGATTTTGGTAGCCAAACCTACCGCAATACCATCGGCTCCTTGGGCTAATAATAGCGGGAACTTAACGGGCAAAGTAACCGGTTCTTGGTTACGGCCATCGTAGCTCGATTGCCATTCGGTGGTATCGGGATTAAACACCACATCGAGCGCAAATTTTGATAAACGGGCCTCGATATAACGAGGTGCTGCAGCCGAATCGCCAGTGATGGGATCGCCCCAGTTTCCTTGTTTATCAATTAATAAATCTTTTTGACCCAACTGCACCATGGCATCGCCAATAGAGGCATCGCCGTGCGGGTGGTATTTCATAGTATTTCCAATTACGTTGGCCGCTTTGTTGAAACGCCCATCGTCCATTTCTTTAAGAGAATGTAAAATGCGTCGCTGAACGGGTTTTAAACCATCGTATATATGCGGAACGGCTCTATCTAAGATTACGTAGGAAGCATAATCTAAAAACCAATTTTCATACAAACCCGATAGTGGAATGATGTTATGGGTGTTTTCGGGGGCGGCTGCTTGGTCTAATTCTTGACTCATCGGGTAGATACTATGCTTGTTCGGTTGCGATTTCTTCTTCGGTAGGCAAAACCGCTTCAGCGGTTAAGGCTTCCTCCAAAATATCCACTTCCACTCTTAAATTCTTAATAATATGCTGCTGTCTGTCGGGGGTATTTTTACCCATATAGTATTCCAACAGATTTTTAATGCTTTGTTCTTTGGTTAACAATACGGGGTCTAGGCGAATTTCTTTGCCAATAAACAAGCCAAATTCTTCGGGTGAAATTTCTCCCAAGCCTTTAAATCGGGTGATTTCAGGCTTATTACCTAATTTGGCAATGGCTCTTTGGCGCTCTTCATCGCTGTAGCAATAAATAGTTTCCTTCTTATTGCGCACTCTAAATAGTGGCGTTTGTAATATATAGAGGTGGCGGGCTTTTACCAAATCGGGAAAAAACTGCAGAAAAAAGGTCATGAGTAACAAACGAATGTGCATACCATCCACATCGGCATCGGTAGCAATTACAATATTATTATACCGCAAATCTTCTAAACCATCTTCAATATTTAAAGCGTGCTGCAGCAGGTTAAATTCTTCGTTTTCGTACACCACTTTTTTGGTAAGGCCATAGCAGTTTAGGGGCTTCCCTTTTAAACTAAATACCGCTTGGGTTTGCACATCACGAGATTTGGTAATGGATCCACTTGCCGAATCGCCCTCGGTAATAAAAAGGGTAGTTTCTTGTTTGCGTTCGTGGGCGTCGTCGAAATGGATTTTGCAATCGCGAAGTTTACGGTTATGCAGCGATGCTTTTTTAGCACGCTCGTTGGCTAATTTTTTTATACCGGCAATATCTTTACGCTCCCGCTCCGATTGCATGATGCGTTTTAGCAAGGCATCGGCCGTTTCGGGGTATTTGTGTAAATAATCGTCGAGTTCTTTTTTAACAAAATCATTAATAAAGGTTCGTACCGATGGGCCATCGGGGCCTACGTTCTGCGAACCTAATTTGGTTTTAGTTTGCGATTCAAAAACCGGCTCTTGCACTCTGATAGATATAGCCGAAACAATAGATGCCCGTACATCGGAGGCATCGAATTCTTTTTTATAAAACTCTCGGATGGTTTTTACCAAGGCCTCACGAAAAGCGGCTTGGTGTGTACCGCCTTGGGTGGTATGTTGGCCATTTACAAAGGAATAGTATTCTTCGCCGTATTGTTGGCCATGGGTCATCGATATTTCAATATCTTCTCCTACCAAATGTATAATGGGGTAGCGAATGGTTTCAGAATCGGTGTTGCGTACCAATAAATCGTACAAGCCCCTCTCCGAGAAAAACTTTTCGCTGTTATAATTTATGGTTAAGCCTGAGTTAAGGAACACGTAGTTCCAAATCATGCTTTCTATAAATTCCGGGATAAAATGGTAATTCCGAAAAATGGTTTCATCGGGATAGAAGGTGACCGAAGTTCCGTTACGTTGCGTGGTTTCGGTTTCGGGTACATCGTTGGTCAATTCCCCTTTTTCGAATTCGGCCTTTTTGGTTTTGCCATCGCGGTACGATTGTACGGCAAAGTGCGACGACAAGGCGTTTACGGCCTTGGTACCCACACCATTTAAACCTACCGATTTCTGGAAAGCTTTGGAATCGTATTTACCACCGGTATTAATTTTAGATACGCAATCTATTACTTTGCCCAGAGGAATGCCACGACCAAAATCTCGTACAATAACACGTTGATCGGAAATGGTAATGTCAATAGTTCTACCCGATCCCATCACAAACTCATCTATAGAGTTATCTACAATTTCTTTCAGCAAAACATAAATCCCATCGTCGTAGGCAGAGCCGTCGCCCAACTTCCCAATATACATTCCGGGGCGTAAACGTATGTGCTCTTTCCAATCGAGGGAGCGAATGCTGTCTTCACTGTAAATTAATTCGGCCATGTATTGCGTATAGAGTTCTAAAACGCAAATCTAATAGATTTCTCTACTGATTTTGGTGCTAAATTTCCACATGTGTAGAAATTGTGGAAATATGGCTACAAAAAAGAGCCTATTGGGAATGCATTTGGGGACTAGATAGCCCTAAATAAGTTTGGCATAGTTCTAGATTAGAACACTATAAACAAGTTTATTGCTCATCATTATAATTTAGAAAGCATATGAAAACGAAATCAACTCCCAACCTAACACAGCTCACTAAAAAGTTTGATAAAGAATTGTTGCTTATTTTAAGCAAAGATTTAATAACGCATATACTTCACCTACAAAAACAACGTTAACAAAGCAAGAGCACATTTTAGCTCGGGAAGAAAGCTTACCATTTGCACATGTTAAGCTAAAAAGGAGCCTTTCGAAAGATTGGCTCCTTTTTACGTTTATAACCGTATTTTCGCAAAGAAATTCAGTTGCGCACTAAACGATTGTCTATTCTTTTAATCTTACTCTTATGGAATTACTACATCATCGGGCTCGAGTATTCATTTGCTGTTTATTAGTGCTAGTTTGTGCTAGTGCAAAAGCACAGAAAAAGCCGAAAGAACTTATTAAAAACGCTTTCTTAACTAATATTGAACTGGATGGCCTGGTTAAAGAATGGGACCAAAATCAGTTTGCTACCGATAAGGTATCGGGCATAAGCTATGCCTTGGCCAATAACGATTCTACCCTATTTGTGGTCCTGAAAACGGCTAACAAAGAGAGTATAGCAAAAATGATACATTGGGGCCTGAGCCTAGGTTTTAATGCAATAGGACAAAAAAAAGTACAAGAAAGTATAGGCTTCCCTGCCGGCAAAGCACAAGACAAACGTTACGATCCTGTTTTGGGCAGAACCAAGAGGCCCTCATTTAAAGAGGAAGTTGCACAATTAAGCAGCATTGAATTGCGTGGTTTTACCAGCCTTATTGATGGCCCCATTGCCCTAAAAAATGATTTTGGAATTAGAGCGGTTGCCCAACTGAACGAAGCTGTAGAATTAGTTTGTGAGTACGCCTTACCGATGAAATTGTTACAAATAGATCCATCTAAAAATGATATTTTTGCATGCCAAATCAAACTAAATGGACTTGTTTTAGCGGCCAGTCCAACTGCTGTTAGCAGAAATATTGGACTTAGAGGAACGCCTTCTGGGCCTATGCAAACAAACAGCTTATTAGACAGCACTGAATTTTGGGTATTTTACCCCTTGGCTAGCAAATAGCCTTTACGATTAAAAACACATATGAAACACATACTATCAATTCTGATTTTAACCTTAGTAAGTTTAACTGTTCATGCACAAAGCAATTACGAGGTAAATGGCACGTTGAGAGATTCTTCGGGCTTAAGTGTTATTGCGGCAACGGTTAAACTACGTTCGGCAAAAGACAGTTTATTTACCCGTACCAATGCCAATGGAGCATTTAGCTTTAAAGGAGTAAAATCAGGACAATTTACCTTGTCTATTACGAGCTTAGGATTTCAATCGGCCTTACGTAAATATGTCTATAATGAAGGTGAAGGAAGCTTGGCTTTAGGTATTATCAACCTAAAAAATTCGACAAAGCAATTGAATGAAGTGGTGATTTCGGGTACGCCAACCGTTACGGTTAAAGAAGATACCCTAGAGTTTAGAGCAGCTGATTATAAATTAAAAGACGATGCACAGGTGGAAGATTTATTGAGAAAATTACCGGGTGTAGAAGTTGATAAAGATGGTAATGTAAAGGCTCAAGGAAAAGCGGTTACCCGAGTTCGAGTAAATGGCAAAGACTTTTTTGGCGGCGATGTTAAAACTGCTACCCAACAATTACCTGCTAATTTAATTGATAAAATACAATTGATTGATGATTATGGCGATCAGGCAAACTTTACTGGGGTGAAAGAAGGTGACCCAGAGAAAATTTTGAACATTCAAATTAGGCCTGACAAAAACAACGGCTATTTAACGCAAGGCAAAATTGGGCAAGGGAACGAAGGCCGTTACCAAGGTAATATTTCGGCCAATGTGTTTAATAAAACGCAACAAATTTCTGTACAAGGAAATTTAAACAATACCAATACATCGCTATTTAGTTTTATTGGTGGTGGTGGTGGTGCCCGTGTACAACTGGGTGGTGGTGGTGGTGGTGGCAACGCACGAGTGACGGTCGGCGGAGGCAATGCTGGTGGAGATGGCCTTACCAGAGTAGTTTCATTAGGTGTAAACTACCGCGATGAGTGGAGCAAAAAATTAACATCGTACGGAAACTATAGCTACGCAAACCGCAATAACGAGGTGCTTAGATCTACCCAACAACAAAATATTAATGCTACCGGTTTCTTATTAAATAACCAAAATAGCACTAGCAATACGAGTACTATTAACCACCGTTTTAACTGGAACTTAGAGTATAAAATTGATAGCGTAAACTATTTAAAAGTAACTCCATATTTCAATTTAGGACAAAGTAATGGCACTTCTGCCAGCACTTTTGCGTTTTTACAAGATGGAACTAGCCTTATTTCGAACGGTAATAATGGCGGCATTAGTAGTTCTGAAACACCTAATTTTGGTGCCGATGCTTTGTTTAATCACCGTTTTGGGAAACGTGGGCGCACCGCTTCGGTAAATTTATCGCTCAGCAAAAACAATACGACGCAAGAAAACGATGCGATTAACCAAACTACCGCTTTTGGAGCTGCTATACCTGTGTATCAAAGGCAACTAGTAAGTAACAACAATACCAATACTACTACCCGGTCAGGTATCTCTTATATTGAGCCATTGAGCCGTACAGAAAGTTTAGAATTTAACTGGAATTTCTCTTTAGCCGATTACCAAAATGGTAGAACCACCTTGGGCACTAACACACCTGGAGGAGTTTTGACTACTGTTGCTTCACAAAGCAACGATTATACCTATTCGTTTATGACCAACAGATTGGGCATGAATTACCGGGTAACTCAAAAGAAATACAACTACAGTTTGGGTTTAGGCGTACAGCCATCTCTACTTTCGGGCACTTCGGTAAGTAATCAAACTAGTTATCGCAGAACAGCATTAAACCTAATCCCGGTTTTACGTTACTCGTATAATTTTTCTAAAACCAAAGAATTTAATGCTTCCTATAATGGCCGAAACAACGAACCATCATTTAACCAATTACAGCCGGTAACCGATGTTTCAAACCCTCAATTTCCTGTAGTGGGTAACCCCAATCTAAAAGCCGAGTTTAGCCACAACATCAATATCAGATACAACAACTTTAATTTTGAAAAGGGCGATGTGTGGTTCACTAATTTTTCGGTAAACCTTACCGAAAATAAAATTGTAAGCAATAGTGTGTTCTTACCTGGCAACAAAATTGAAACCCGCTACTTAAATACCAATGGATTTTATAGCGTTAACGGATTTTATACCTGGTCTAAACCATTTGCCGAGCGAAAATACACCCTGAGCATCAACGGATTTGCTAATTATTCCAACAATATCAACTTTGTTAATGACCAAAAGAATATTGGCAAAAACTTAATTATTAGCCAAGGAGCGAACTTTCAGCTAAACCCAGCTAAGTGGATTGAATTAAATCCAGGAGTGAACTATACTGCTAATAAGAATACCTACAGCATCTCAGCACAACAAAATACGAAAGTATCTACCTGGAATTTAACCTTTAATGGTAAAGCCTATATTCGCAAAACCTGGATTTTGGGTGCCGATTTCACCAAAGCCTTAAATAAAGGCTACACGAGTGCATTTTCGGTAAATCCGTTTATCATGAACACCTATTTAGAAAAACAGTTCTTGAAAAACAACGCCGCATCGTTGCGTTTCCAAATATTTGATGTGTACAATGAAAATACTAGCATTTCTCGTTCGGTAACAGCCAATAGCATTAACGATACCCGTAGCAATCGCTTAGCTCGTTATGCCATGCTCACCTTTAGTCTGAAATTGCAAAAATTTAATGGCCAGCAAATGCCCAATACGGGTATGCAAATGCCCGGTATGGGTGGCGGTATGCGCAGTATAGAAATTAGAAGAGACTAAACCACTTTATCTATCGTCAAAAGAGCCAAGCAAAAATGGCTCTTTTTTTTGGATGTTATGTTAATTTATACCTATTTTTAGGTACTTATACTAAATACACATGGCCAACAACCCAATTAAAATAGGTTTTATTGAAGACAATGAGCTTCTATTAGAAAATTACAAAGAGTATTTCGATGGCAGCGATGAATTTACCTGCACGTTTGCTTTTGGCACGATTCCTGATTTGTTCAACTACATGAAATCGAATTACCTAGCCATTCCGGATATTGTATTACTAGATATACAATTGCCCGAGATTAGTGGTATTGAAGGAATACCTCTTTTGCAAGAACGCTTAGCTGGCACACGCATAGTTATGATGACAGCTTTTGATGACAAAGAGAGTGTGATGTCGGCATTTAGTACTGGTGCAGCAGGCTTTTTAACCAAAAATATGTCGTTAAATGCCGTTAGCGAAGCATTGCTCAGTCTGTTAAACAATGGAGCTGCCCTTTCCCCAAGCGCTGCACGAATATTAATTGCTAGTGTAGGACAAAAAATGCAAAAAATAAATGCCATCATAAACCGCCTTACACCCAGAGAACGAGAAATAGCACGCTTCATAAAATCGGGTTTATCTTACCAGCAAATTGCCGATCAGCTTTTTATTTCGGCTAGAACCGTAAACCAACACCTAAAACATATCTACCAAAAAGTGGGCGTAAATTCTCGATCGCAATTAGCGGCCAAAATGGAAGAATAAAAATATGAGCACACCAACCAGTAAAACAATTCTTTGTATTGATGATGATAGCATTAATCTTTTAGTGTTAAAGCATCTGTTGCATTCTATGGGTTACACCACAGAAAGTGCAACTAGTGGAGAAGAAGGTTTAGCTATCTTGAAGGAAAAAGCTATTGACCTGGTTTTATTAGACATTTATATGCCACACATGGATGGTTTTGAAACCAAAAGTACGGCCGAAAAACAACAAGATAAACATAATGCAGGCAATTAAAAAGCCTGAGAAATACCAAGGCCAAGGGGCCAATAAAAATTCAGAGATAGCCATAGGGTATATAAAATTATAACATGGTGCTTGGGCAGAGGTACGGGCTCACTTCAAACTTTTCGCTGTCTTTAATGGCTTTGAATCCGCCTTGCACATCAATTAACTTATCAAATCCACGGGCTTTTAAAATGGACGCAAATATCATGGACCGGTAACCGCCCGCACAATGAATGTAATAGGCTTTATCCGGATTGAGAGAAGCCATTTCTTCGTTAACCACATCTAAGGGTAAATTTTGAGCGCCCAAAACATGCTCAGAATAGTTCTCCGATATTTTACGCACATCTAATAAAATGGCGGCTGGCTCAGCTGCTAACCGAGCGGCTGTTTCTTCGGCACTAATGCTTTCAATGCTATCTAAATCGTGGCCAGCCTGTTGCCATGCGCTTATGCCACCTTGTAAAAATCCAAGGGCATTATCGTAACCAACACGGGCTAAACGGGTAACTACTTCTTGCTCCCTGCCGGCTTCATCAACAATTAATATGGGCTGATTAATATCTGGAATGAGTGCTCCTACCCAAGGTGCAAAGCTGCCACCCAAACCAATATTTATAGAATTTGGAATAAATCCTTTCGCAAATACTTGCGCATCGCGGGTATCTAAAATAAGGGCTCCAGTTTCGTTAGCCGCCGCCTCAAAGGCAGCCGGAGATAATGCTTGGGTGCCTTTGGCTAATACCGAATCGATGGATGCATAGCCATGTTTATTTAAGCGTACATTTTCGGGGAAATAGGCCGGTGGTGGCAATAGGCCATCGGTTACTTCGGCAATAAATTCGTCTCGAGTCATATTGGCTCGGAGTGCATAATTGAATTTTCTCTGATTACCCAAAGTATCGCTGGTTTCTTTGCTCATGTTTTTACCACAGGCAGATCCTGCACCGTGAGCCGGGTAAACGATGATATCATCGGGCAGCTTCATTATTTTGTTTCGTAATGAATCGAATAACGTTCCCGCTAATTCTTCTTGAGTGAGATGGGCTGCTTTTTGGGCCAAATCTGGGCGACCTACATCGCCAATAAATAGCGTATCTCCAGAAAATAGGGCCAATTCTTTATCGTTCTCGTCTAACAATAAATAACAGGTAGATTCCATGGTGTGCCCAGGAGTGTGTAGTACTTTTATTTTAAGCGTACCTACTGTTAATACTTCACCATCGTGTGCAATGTGGGCTTCAAACGTGGGATTTGCCAAAGGACCATACACAATAGTGGCGCCTGTTTTTTTAGCTAAATCTATATGGCCAGAAACAAAATCGGCATGGAAATGGGTTTCCAAAACATATTTAATTTTAGAACCGTTTTTTTCTGCTTTTTCTATGTAGGGTTGTACTTCACGCAAGGGATCTATAATCACCGCTTCGTTTCCAGATTGAATGTAATAGGCACCTTGCGCTAAACAACCGGTATAAATTTGTTCTATTTTCATATATAAACAGGATAGTATTATTTATTACAAAGATATTTTTAAAATAGCGCTATTCAAGTGACAAAGGTCACGCCGCACTAACTATTTTACATGTAGCTTATTTTAACAGAAAATTGTAAAGTTCGGAGAGCATTACCACCAAACCCATACAAAAAACAAACCATCCAAAATATTTTTTCAATAGCATATCGGGGAGTTTTGCAGAAAGCACCACCCCGATGAAAAGTCCCAACAGTGCTAAGGCAATGAGCGATGCGGCAAATAACCAATCTATTTGTACATGTCCCCAATCGCCGGCAATACCAACCAAAGAATTTAAGGCTATAATAAGCAAAGAAGTACCCACCGCTTTTTTCATGGGCAGCTGCACTACTAATACCAATGCAGGAATAAGTACAAAACCTCCTCCCGCACCTAAAAATCCGGTAATGAAACCAGCGCTAATGCCGTAAAGCAAAAGTTTAAGTACGGATGCCGGAGCATTAGTAAGCTTTTGGGAAGTAGACTGAGCTCGTATCATAAAATAAGCTGCCACCAACATTAACAGCGCAAATACAAGCATGGTGGCTGCTGATTTATAAACCACAAGCCCCTGAAAACTAAACAACTCAAATGGAATGACCGGCAAAATAAAATGGCGGATTAAAAATACGGTAAGCATAGAACTTAATCCGAAGGAGAAGGCCACCGAAAAACTGACCAATTGCTTTTGATAATTTTTAAAAGCACCCACCGAAGTAGTGGCTGAAATAATAACCAAGGAATAAGCTGTGGCTAAGGTGGCATCTATACCAAATAAATACACCAACACCGGCACGGTTAAAATAGAACCTCCAGCACCTACTAAACCCAATGAAAGACCAATACCTATGGCCGCTATATATCCTAAAATTTCCATGATGAATTTAAAACAAAAAAATCTTGAACGAAACCATCAGCACTTTAAATCTGATTATTTTGGATAAATATCCTAAAATTAGCCGTATAAAAAAAGCCACCCAATTATGGGTGGCTTCGGTTGATAAATAAAAAACAAACAAACCTAAAAAGAAAATTGTGCAGCGCCTATGAAGCCCGAATTATGTTGCATCACTACGCTGTTATTTGCAAGTGGTTTACCTTGCTGTAAAATTTGGTACAAATAACCAAGTTCGAAATTGATTTTTTTAGAAGCACTATAACCCAATAGTACCGAAAAACGGTTCTGATCGAAAATATTGGCACCCAATTGTTTGCCTGCACCTATAAACACTTCATTAGCTACCGCTGCAAAAACCTGATTATTAGCTTTGGTTAAAAGCGGTTTTTGGGCTCTAAATTGGTACCGAATTCTATTGAGGTACACCCACTGAGTGGCTTGGTTACTTGATAATTTTGCCAACCAACGTTGCTCTAGCCTAAACCGGTGTTGAATAGTCCAGGTAGCAATTGGCTGCTTAAAGGTAATTTGCTCATAGATGCGGTGTTCGGGAAAAGCGCCATCTGCCGCAATAGGATAATCACCGTATACAAATGTTTTTACAAAACCATAGCCAGCATGCACATTCACATCGGGATGCACTTTGTAGGTTAGCCCCAAGCGAAGTAAACGCTGCTGTGGTGAAGCGATATCGCCCACCTGGCGCAATTGCTGTTCAGCGTACAAGGTCCATTTTGGATGAATAGTTACATTAGCTACTGTTTGGAGCCAATATATAGTGTTTTCATCTTGCGTACGGCTATACTGAGCATGCAGTGTATGGGTGCAAAAGAGTACGAAAAAGAGAATACATTTTTTCATCGTAAAATAAATAGCCGCTCCTAATTCAGAGCGGCTATAGCTATTCAATGATTAATTTAAGCGGAGCGTATGTTCGTAAAACTCTACTTGCCCAGTTTCTACATTGTACATGGCACCACATATGCCAATTTCGCCTTTATCAATCATCTCTTTTAGAATAGGGCTTTTGGCCTGAATTTCACCTACCGCTTCTTCCACATTAATTTTAGCCACGTTTTCTACAAAAACAGCATTTGATGAATCTCTATTTAGGGTAGTTTGTGTTTCACAACTTACCGCCGGTTGTAATTTAGCTAGAAGCGTAGTTAAATTACCCAGTTCAACATGGTCGCAAGCACCTTTTACGGCTCCGCATTTGGTATGGCCCAATACCACTATAAATTTAGAGCCCGCTACTTTGCAGGCAAACTCCATACTGCCCAAAATATCTTCGTTTATAATATTTCCGGCAATGCGTACGCTAAAAATATCACCCATGCCTTGGTCAAAAACCAATTCGGCCGAGGTACGACTATCAATACAGCTTAAAACCACTGCAAAAGGCCATTGGCCATCGCGTGTTTCGTTTACTTGTTGCAATAAATTGCGGTTAAATTTTAGGTTCCCTACAAAGCGTTCGTTGCCCTCTTTTAAAATGGCTATTGCCGTTTCTGGCGTCATAGATGTTTGTGATTCTTTATTGTGAGTTCTCATAATAGTTTAATTTATTTTTTAACTTTTTTTAATGATTTTACCGGCGCAGACAAGTTTACAGCTGGGTAAGCCGGGAGGTATTCTTTAATAGATTGTACATTATCGGTATTGGTTACACCATAGCGATCTTTAAAGCCCACAGTTTTACAATCGATATTTTTTTGCTTGGCTTGAATGCTGGTAAAATCGCGAATAATCTCCAACACATCGTAGTCTATATAATGTGCATCTTGTGCATCTATGACCACCCTGCTGTTTGCAGGTAAATGATCTAAGGTTAGTTTGATGCTAGCTTTATTTAAAAATGAAACTTCTTCAGGTAGGTGAATTAATATCACATCTCCCTCGTGGTGGTTCTCTTTATGGAAATAATAAGAATTCCTGTAATTGCCATATAATAGCGCTAATACACTTGCCACCAAACCTATACCTACACCGGTTAATAAATCGGTAAAAACAACGCATATTACCGTTACCATAAAAGGCACCCATTGATATTTACCCAAACTAAACATTTGTTTAAATAGTGCAGGGTTACATAATTTATAGCCCGTTACCAATAAAATACTGGCCAAAGCCGCCAATGGAATTTTATTGAGTAGTACCGGAATTAGGCTTACGCAAATCAGTAACAAGAAGCCATGAATAATGGTAGACAGCTTAGATTGCGCATTGGCATTTAAATTAGCGGAGCTACGTACAATTACACTCGTAATGGGCAAGCCCCCAATTAAACCCGAGGCCATGTTGCCAATACCTTGTGCCACTAACTCTCTAGTGGTTGAGGTTACCCGCTTTTTCGGATCTAATTTATCTACGGCTTCTATACATAAAAGCGTTTCTATGGAAGCAACAGCTGCTATGGTTAAGGCCACCAAATAAACCTGAGGGTTGCTTAATTGTGAAAAATCGGGGAAGGTAAAGAAGCCCCAGAAATCAGATAAAGAAGCTGCAACAGGTACATTTACTAATTGGTCGCCACTAATAGCAAGACTACTACCGGTGCTTACAAACACTTGGTTTAGGCCTAAAGCTAGTGATACAGCTACCAAACCGCCCGGTAGTGATTTTAACCATTTTTTAACAAAGGGCTGTTCAAATAGAATCAGTATGCTCAAACATAGGAACGCAATTAAGCTTGCACCTAAATCAATTTTACTGATGGCCATTAAAATTTCTGAAAAACTATTTTGTCCATCTACTTGCAAAAAAGTTAAATCGCCTATGGCATCTTTATTGTAGCCAAAGGCATAGGGTATTTGCTTTAAGATGATGATGATGCCAATTGCAGTTAATAGGCCTTTTATAACACTAGAGGGATAATAATTGGCAATGGCTCCTGCTTTTAAAAAGCCTAAAACCAATTGAAATAAGCCAGCAAAAACTACGGCTAATAAAAAGGTTTCGAAGGCACCCAATTGGGTAATAGATGCCAATACCACAGCCGCTAAACCAGCTGCAGGGCCACTTACACTCAATTGAGAGTTACTGAGGGCTCCTACTAAAATTCCGCCCACAATTCCAGAAATCATTCCAGAAAAAAACGGGGCACCAGAAGCTAAGGCAATACCTAAACATAACGGTAGGGCTACTAAAAACACAACAATACCCGCAGGTAAATCGCTCTTTAGTTGAGCAAAAGAAAATTTGTTCATAATAAAATTTAAATTTTGGGTTTAATCAATACATACGCCTTTTTGGCATACAAAAACAAGGTCGATTAAACCGATTTCGGGGGTAATTCGGGGAGCGTAGAATAACCAGGGTGGCTATCGGTATTGCATGATGGATGGCTGTGTGCATAGCGTATTTCAGCCATGAAAAAAGATTCCGATTGAACGTAAAATAAGTTTGAACTAAGCTCTTTTTCTTTGGCATAATTCTCCTTTTCTGTAGCTTCTTTTTCGGAGTTAGCCTGGCTATCGGCAACATATTTAAAAGCACCAGTTACTTTTAATGAAGCAAACAAGGGTTCTATCACACCTAAAGCAAAGATGAGTAAAAGGAGATGAGCTGCTATATAAACCAAAGGTTGTTTCACGCTACAAACATAGAGTTGGGTAGCTGAGTAGGCAAATCCCAATTGTAAAAAAAATGTCATTAAAAAGGCCCCGAAATCGGGGCCTTTGTGGAGAATATCGTCCCGATGCCTATCGGGAGAACCGATCACCTTCTCGAAAGTTCTAGGATAACTTGTTTAGCAACAGTTCAATGTATTTGCGACTTTTCTTGCGTTTAATTGCTAACTCTCTATGCACCGCAGCAGACCTTGTTTCATAACAATCTTGGTAAACTATTTCCCAATCGTTAGTCTTTTTTGTTGATTTGGAGACTTGGCTATTATGTTGACTTAGACGAATACTCAAATTTTGGGTATGGCCAATGTAATAGCAATCTAGGTTCTTGGAATAAAGGATATACACTACGAAAGTCATGCTCACCTTAACGAAAAATAGGGCACCAAAGTGCCAAACTAAAAAAGGCCCCGAAATCGGGGCCTTTGTGGAGAATATCGGATTCGAACCGATCACCTCTTCACTGCCAGCGAAGCGCTCTAGCCAAATGAGCTAATCCCCCGGTTTTATTTTTGATTAGTAACTATCACCTTCCCGATTTTCATCGGGACGCTCTAGCTATCGGGAGAGCTAATCCCCCGTACATTGGTTGCAATTTTCGGCAATTAATTTGATTTACGCAAATAGTTCTGCACTAGTTTTGCCGTACGCTCTGAGGCACCTGCGGGTCCTACCCGTTTTGCTAAGGCTTCATAATCAGTTAGCATTTGGGCTCTTTGCGGCGTATCGCTTAGTAAAGGGCCTAATTGGGTAGCTATTTCTGCGGGATTACAGTCCTCCTGAATCAGCTCTTTCACCACTTGTTTATCGAGTATCAAATTAACCAAGGATATAAACTTGATGTTTACCAAAAGCCGAGCAATGGCTACAGATAGCATATTGCCTTTATATAATACCACTTCAGGGCATTTCAATAAAGCCGTTTCTAAGGTAGCCGTACCCGAAGTCACCAAGGCTGCCTCGGCATTCAGTAACAAATCGTAGGTGGCATTGGTGATGATTTTAATTTTCCTATCGCCCAAATAAGGAGCATAGTCCGCTTGACTAAGCATGGGGGCACCGGCCAATACACATTCATAGTCGGGGAATACATCGCTGGCGGCCAACATATCTGGTAATACGTGTTTCAGCTCCATTTTACGGCTGCCGGGTAATAAGGCAATAATTGGTTTTTCGGAAAGCTGATGGGTTTTTCGGAAATTTTTATCGGCTTTATGCGCACTAATAGCATCCATAAGTGGGTTGCCTACATAATCTACCTCCATGCCCCAGGTTTTGTAAAAATCAACCTCAAAAGGTAAAATACAAAACAAATGGTCTACCACTTTTTTAATTTTGAGCACTCTTTTCTGGTTCCATGCCCACACTTTAGGGGAGATGTAAAAGAACACCGGAATGCCTTTTTCTTTAGCAAATTGTGCAATTTTTAAATTGAACCCCGGAAAATCAATGAGAATAAGGGCATCGGGCTGATAAGCCAATACGGCTTCTTTGGCCAACTTCATATTTTTAAAAATAGTGCCCAAATTAGCCACTACTTCTACAAAACCCATAAAAGCCAATTCCGAACAATGCTTATCTAAAACAGCACCCTCTTTTTGCATTAAATCGCCACCAAAGCCACGAAAATCGGCTTGGGCATCTTCTTGTTTTAAGGCTTTTATTAGGTTGGCCCCGTGCAAATCGCCGGAAGCTTCGCCTGCTATAACATAGTATTTCATAAGGCCTGTTTACTGAGATAAAAAACTAGCAAACAGATTACAAAACTACTGGCTAAGATGCCTCTGGCTAAACGCTCTAACTGATAGGTGTATGCAAAACGGACAGCAATTAAATTGAGGGCAATGGCAACAAAATAGTATGCGTCATTGCTTTTTTGTATGGCCCACTGCTTATGGACCAAAAAATTAACCAATAACACTAGCCCTGGTAAACAAATGCCAGATAAAATACCGAGTAAAATACTATCCTTCTTAAACATCAAAATTCCACGTGTTAAGGGTTTGGATAGCATGGTGAGCGGTCATATCAAATTGTACTGGCACTACCGAAGCAAAACCTTGCTCCAAGGCATACACATCGGTATCTTCACCCTGATCGTTGTTTTGAAACACGCCGGTTAACCAATAATAATTGCGTTTATAAGGGTCTTGGCGTTCGTCAAACTCTTCGGCCCATTTTGCATTAGCCTGACGGCAAATTTTAATTCCTTTTATTTTTTCGGCTTTCGGGAAATTTACATTTAAGAGCGTACCCACAGGCAAACTATTGGCTAATACTTGTCTGGCCACCGCTTGCACAATGGGTTTTAGTGGACTAAAATCGGCATCATAACCAAAATCATCTAAAGAAAAACCTACAGATGGGATACTCTCAATTGCTCCCTCTACGGCCGCCGACATGGTACCCGAATAAATGACATTGATGGAATTATTGAGTCCGTGATTGATGCCCGAAACGCATAAATCGGGCTTTTTTCCCTTAAATATTTTATTAACGGCTAATTTTACACAATCTACGGGAGTACCTGAGCATTTGTACATTTCTACACCGGGGTATATATGCACTTTATCTAAGCGCAAGGGTTTACCAATGGTAATGGCATGCCCCATGCCCGATTGCGGGCTATCGGGTGCTACCACCGTTACGTCGCCCAAGGGCAACATCATATCTATTAAGGCTTTAATGCCTGGGGCATCAATACCATCGTCGTTTACAACAAGAATTACTGGTTTTTTCACAGAGCTAAAATACAAATAAATGCGGCTGTGCTACAACCCCTTTGCTCCGGCTTTAATTTCATCTACCACAGTTGGGTCTAGCAAGGTACTGATATCACCTAAATTTTGGGTTTCGCCCTCGGCTATTTTACGCAAAATGCGTCGCATAATTTTGCCGGAGCGGGTTTTGGGCAAGCCGTTTACAAACTGAATTTTATCGGGTTTGGCAATAGCACCGATAATACGGGTAACGGTTTGTAAAATATCTTTTCGGGTTAAATCGTGGTCGTGGATAGAGCTGCCTAAAATGACATAGGCGTAAATTCCTTGTCCTTTAATATCGTGCGGATAGCCTACTACCGCACTTTCAATCACATCAGCATGCATATTGATGGCATTTTCTACCTCTGCAGTACCAATACGGTGACCCGACACATTCATTACATCATCTACTCGGCCGGTAATGCGGTAATAGCCATCTTCGTCACGCAAGCAACTATCGCCGGTGAAATACTTGTTTTCGTAGGTGCTAAAATAGGTACTGCGGCAACGCTCGTGATCGCCATAAGTAGTACGAATAATACCAGGCCAAGGGAATTTGATACACAAGTTTCCGCTTACCCCATTTCCTTCTATTTCGTTTCCATTTTCATCTACTAAACAAGGCTGCACACCCGGCAAAGGAAGGCTAGCGTAACTTGGTTTGGTTGGCGTTATACCGGCTATTGGACTAATCATGATCCCTCCGGTTTCGGTTTGCCACCACGTGTCAACAATGGGGCATTTGCCTTTGCCTATTTTTTCGTTGTACCAATGCCAAGCCTCTTCGTTTATGGGCTCTCCTACCGAACCTAGTTTGGTTAATGAGCTTAGGTCCTTGCCTTGCAAGGGTTCATCGCCAAAACTCATAAGCGAACGAATGGCTGTTGGAGCGGTATATAAAATATTTACGTGGTGTTTAGCTACAATATCCCAAAAACGGCCGGCATCTGGCCAAGTCGGAATGCCTTCGAATAATAAAGAAGTAGCTCCTTGCAATAAGGCCCCATAAAGCAGGTACGAGTGGCCGGTAATCCAGCCAATATCTGCGGTGCAAAAAAATACTTCGCCCGGCTGGTATTGGAACACATTGGCAAAGGTATAGCCAGTATAAACCATGTAGCCTCCGCAGGTATGCACCACGCCTTTGGGTTTACCGGTAGAACCCGAGGTATACAAAATAAATAAAGGGTCTTCGGCATCCATGGGCTCAGCCGGGCAAGGCGGATTACCTTGCTTTTCTACTTTATTCACTTCATCTTCCCACCAACAGTCGCGGTCTTTAATCATCGAAATTGGCGTACGACTTCTAGTTAGCACGATTACTCGTTTTACCGATGGGCATTGCACCAAGGCCTCGTCTACTACAGTTTTTAAGGGCACTTCTTTGGTTCCTCTAAAACCGCCATCGGCAGTAATTACCAGATTGCACTGGGCATCAAGAATACGATCGGCAATAGATTGGGCCGAAAAGCCACCAAAAACTACCGAATGTACGGCTCCAATACGGGCACAAGCCAACACGGCAATGGCCAATTCGGGCACCATGGGCATATATATACAAATCCGATCGCCTTTTTTAGCACCATTATTTTTGAGCACATGGGCAAATTGGGAAACTTTGCTTTGTAGTTCTAAATAGGTTATTTTCCTAAAATCTTCTTCCGGATTGTTGGGTTCCCATAGCAATGCGGTGGCATTGGGCGTACTAGCAGCATACCGATCGATACAATTCTCGGTGATATTTAATTTAGCACCCTTAAACCAAGTTGTATGGGCGGTCTTGAAATCCCATTCTAGTACCTTATCCCACTTTTTTTGCCAACTAAAATTTTCGGCAATGGCTGCCCAAAAAACTTCGGGTTGATCTACGCTTTTTTGGTAAACTTGTTGATATTCCTCAAAAGACTTAATTCGTAAATCCATAATTTTGGTACGACAGGTATGTTTATTAGCTAAATATAAACATATTCGCCATTTTTGCATGTGCCTGTACAAGCAAAAGAAATATTCACAAATACGCTTGTGATTTAAATAATTAATTTCGATATTTGCAAGCCCCGATAAAAGGGGTTTTAATAAGCTAAAAAATCAAAAGTCATGTCGAGAGTTTGTGATTTAACAGGAAAAATGCCGATTAAAGGCCACCACGTTTCGAATTCGAATGTGAAAACCAATCGTAAATTTTATCCTAACCTACAGGTGAAAAAGTTTTATATCCCTGAAGAAGACCGTTGGATTACGTTGAAAGTAAGTACTTCAGCGATAAAAACCATTACTAAGAATGGTATTACTGCGGTAATTAACAAGTTCCTAAAAAAAGGATACATTTAGGCTAAGAGATTTTAAAAAAATACAGCAATGGCTAAAAAAGGAAATAGAGTTCAGGTAATTTTAGAATGCACCGAGCACAAAGAAAGCGGCATGCCGGGAATGTCTCGTTACATTACTACCAAGAACAAGAAAAACACTACTGAGCGTTTAGAATTGAAAAAATTTAACCCAGTATTGCGTAAAGTAACCTTACACAAAGAAATTAAGTAATAAAATTGGGCAACCAATTTAAATTGAAATACAATGGCTAAGAAAGTAGTTGCAACCTTAAAAACTGGTACTGGTAAAGAATACTCTAAAGTAATTACCATGACTAAATCTCCAAAAACTGGAGCATACAGCTTTAAAGAGCAAATTGTGCACAACGATCACATTAAAGATGCGATTACTGTTGCCAAAGAGCAAGCTGCTGAGTAATTAACAGCTAATACATTTTAAAAGCCTCCCCGAAATAACGTGGGCGGCTTTTTTTGTTTAAATTCGTAGCATGGGATTATTTGATTTATTCAGAAAGAAAACACCTACCCCTCCGCCGGTAGAGGAAAAGCCTGTACAAGAAGAGGTAGAGGCACCTATTCCCGTAATGGAGGAAAAACCCGCTACTACTGAAGTGGCCGCCCAAGTAAATCCAGCGGAAGTTCCGCCTGCTCCCGAAGAGCTTGAAGATAAAGAACAACTCCAAAAAAGCTTAGCAAAAACCAAAGAAGGTTTATTTGCTAAAATCACCAAAGTGGTTATTGGTAAATCAACCGTAGATGCCGACGTTTTAGATGAATTGGAAGAAGTGCTCATTACTTCGGATGTGGGTGTAAATACTACCCTAAAAATTATTAAGCGTATCGAAAACCGGGTAGCAAAAGATAAATACTTGAACCCTGCTCAACTAAACGACTTATTAAGAGACGAAATACAGCAGCTATTGGCTGAAAACAATAGCAACGATTTCGAAAATTTTGAATACGGCCAACAAAAACCCTACGTAATTATGGTAGTTGGAGTAAATGGGGTGGGTAAAACTACTACCATAGGCAAATTGGCGCATAAGTTGAAAGCAGCAGGCAACCAAGTAGTATTAGGTGCTGCCGATACGTTTAGGGCCGCCGCAGTTGATCAACTTAAACTTTGGGGCGAACGAGTGGGTGTTCGGGTAGTGGCGCAAGCCATGGGTTCCGATCCGGCATCGGTTGCTTTTGATACCGTTCAATCAGCTGCTGCTAATGGCGACGATGTGGCCATTATTGATACCGCCGGTCGCTTACACAATAAAGTAACCCTCATGAACGAATTAACCAAAATTAAAAACGTGATGGATAAAATTGTTCCTGGGGCCCCACACGAGATCTTATTGGTATTAGATGCTTCAACCGGGCAAAATGCTATGGAACAATGCCGCCAGTTTACCGAAGCTACTGCCGTAAATGCCTTGGCCCTTACCAAGTTAGATGGCACCGCCAAAGGAGGTGTGGTAATTGGCATTTCCGATGAATTTAAAATTCCGGTAAAATACATTGGCGTTGGCGAAAGCATCAACGACTTGCAACTCTTCAACAAAAAAGAATTCGTAGCTTCTCTATTTAAAGCCTAAATGAAAACCAAACATACGTCCATTACACCAACGCAAAAGCCTAAAGTAAATGTAATTACCTTGGGTTGTTCTAAAAATGTATACGATTCGGAAGTATTGATGGGTCAAATAAAGGCCAGCAACCTAAACGTTAGTCACGAATCGGATATTTTAGGTAAAGATGATATCGTAGTCATCAATACTTGTGGCTTTATTGACAATGCCAAGCAGGAATCCATTGATACCATTTTACAATACAGCGCCCTTAAAGAGCAAGGCAAAATTGGTAAAGTAATTGTAACTGGATGCCTATCTGAGCGCTATAAACCCGAATTAAAAGCAGAAATTACCAATGTTGATGCCTATTTTGGCACCAATGAGTTACCCGAATTATTGGCCAGCATTGGCGTTAATTATAAACACGAACTTATTGGCGAACGCCTATTAACTACCCCATCGCATTTTGCCTATTTTAAAATTGCCGAAGGTTGCAACCGCCCCTGTTCTTTTTGCGCCATTCCCTTAATGCGGGGCCAGCACGTTTCTAAATCCATAGAAGATTTGGTAAAAGAAGCTAAATTACTAGCTAAAAACGGAACCAAAGAATTGATTCTAATTGCACAAGATTTAACCTATTACGGCCTCGATTTATACCAAGATCGTAAACTAGCCAATTTGCTACGTCAGTTATCAGATGTAAATGGCATTGAATGGATTCGCATGCAATACGCCTACCCTTCGGGCTTTCCGATGGAAATTTTAGACGTAATGAACGAACGGGAAAATATTTGCAAGTATTTAGATATGCCCTTACAACACGTTTCTGATAATATGCTAAAATCGATGCGACGTGGAATTACCAAACAAAAAACCATCGATTTAGTGAATCAAATTCGCGATAAAGTGCCCAACATTGCGTTGCGTACCACCTTAATTTGTGGCTACCCCGGCGAAACCGAGCAAGATTTCGAAGAGATGAAAAATTGGGTAGCCGATACTAAATTCGACCGCTTGGGCTGTTTTACCTATTCGCATGAAGAAAAAACGCATGCCCACAGCTTGGTGGACGATGTGCCCGAAGAAGTAAAACAACAACGGGTAGAAGACATTATGGACATTCAGCAAGAAATCTCTCTAGCCAAAAATCAAGAGAAAATAGGCCAAACGTTCAAGGTGCTAATTGATAAAAAAGAAGGCGATTACTTTGTAGGGCGTACCCAATTTGACTCCCCGGAAGTAGACAACGAAGTGCTTATTGATGCTGGTAAACACTATGTTCCGGTAGGTAATTTTACCGAAATAACCATAGATAGGGCCGAAGATTTCGACCTATACGGGCACCCAAAAAGCTAATACATTTTAGCTAATTTTAAAGGGATGAAAGCAAGCTATATGGAGTATTCCGAAACCGGACAATTTACCTCGGGTGTATTGCGCTACTTAGCCCAAGATGCCGAAGCACTTCGCTTTGTAAACTATCCGCCGAGCTTGGCTGGCTTTAAGGAATTATTGGGTAACAAAAAGGTGCAAGCCGATCGCTCCGTTTTAGTAGAAGTACTCCAACAACAATATAACCGTTTAGAAACAAGTTCCCTAGTTTCACAAAACATCGAAGCGCTGACCAAAGAGAACACCTTTACCATCACTACCGGCCACCAGCTCAATCTCTTTACCGGTCCGCTTTATTTTATTTATAAAATAGCTAGCGCCATTGCCCTAAGCAAAGAACTAAAAGAGGCTTTCCCTGATAAAAATTTTGTGCCACTGTATTGGATGGCCACCGAAGACCACGATTTTGCCGAAATTAACCATACCTACATACATGGGAAAAAATTGGTTTGGGATAAAGAAAATAGTGGTGCCACCGGCCAACTAAGCACCCTAGATATTGGCGAAATAGTACAAGCTTACCAAGGAATTCTAGGAGCAAGCCCCTATGCCTTGCAATTAGCAGAATGGGTAGAAAAGGCCTATATCCAACACGAAAACTTAGCAGATGCCACACGGTATTTGGTAAATAAATTATTCGAAAAATATGGGCTTGTTATTTTAGATGCGAATAATTCTGAACTTAAAAAGCAGTTAAGCGGTATTATGGCCGAAGACATTTGCCAACAACATAGTTTTCGTTTAATTAACGAAACCACTACACGTTTACAGGCAGCTGGATTCGATACACCGGTAAATCCCAGAGAAATTAACTTCTTCTATTTAAAAAAGGGCCTAAGAGAGCGTATTGTAAAGGAAAATAGCCAGTACCAAGTAATTAATACCGACATCATATTTACCGAAGTGGAACTGCATACACACATACAAAAGCATCCGGAAGAATTTAGCCCCAATGTAGTGATGCGCACGCTTTACCAAGAATGTATTTTGCCAAATATCTGTTATATTGGTGGCGGTGCCGAACTGAGCTATTGGTTGGAGTTAAAAAGTACTTTTGAATACTATAAACTAGATTTTCCCATTGTTTTATTACGTAATTCGGCCCAGCAAGTATCGGCAAGCATTGCCAAAAAGCAAGAAAATTTAAACCTATCGTCTGAGATAGTATTTAAACCATTAGATACGCTGAAAAAAGAGTGGATACTGGCCAATGCAGGCAAAAATTTAAGTTTAAAAAATGAGATAGATGCTTTAGAAGAGGTATTTAACACTTTGGGGCACCGAGCAAACGCAATTGACTCAAGCTTGGTAGCTAGTGCCGCAGCCGTAGAAACTCGACTAAAAAAGGCAATGGAGAATTTAGAAAAAAAGCTAATAAAAGCCGAGAAACGAAAACATAGCGGCGTCCTAGAACAACTCGAAAAAATACACGCACATATTTTCCCTAAGGGTGGTTTGCAAGAACGTTCCGAAAATTTCGGACCTTATTTTTCCACTTACGGGCCTGCTTTTATTGATAATTTAATTGAAAACTTCCATCCACTAAAAGGAAAATTCACCCTATTTCAAGCCACTAGTTAGTTATGAATACCCATACATTTACCGAAGCCCGTTTACGGAGTTTTACTGAAAATATTTTCACCAGCATGGGTTGTTCTGAAGAGCATGCGAAACTAGCAGCCGACGTATTAATTAAAGCTGATTTACGAGGAATAGATTCGCATGGGGTAGCCCGTTTAAGCGGTTACGTACGCTTATGGGAGAAAAAACGAATCAACACCCAACCCAACATTACCATTGTACACGAAACACCCAGCACCGCAACCATTGATGGCGATGGTGGATTGGGTTTAGTTATTGCGCCGATTGCGATGAAAGTAGCTTTAGAAAAAGCGAAAAATTGCGGTTCCGGATGGGTATCGGTACGCAATTCTAATCACTTTGGCATTGCCGCTTACCATACCTTATTAGCCGTGGAGCAAGATATGATTGGCTTTGCCATGACCAATGCCAGCCCATTGGTAGCCCCAACTTTTGCGAATGAACGTTTATTGGGAACCAACCCGATGTGTTACGCTTTCCCGGCAGGAAAAAATGCACCCGTAATTGTAGATATGGCCACTTCGGCAGCGGCCAATGGAAAATTAGAAATTGCCCAGCGTATAGGCAAAGCCGTACCCGAAGGCTGGATTATTGATAAAAATGGCAGATCCTCCACCAATCCACATGAATTGAAAGAAGGCGGCTCACTGCTACCATTGGGAAGCGATTTAGCCCATGGAAGTCACAAAGGTTTTGGCTTGGGTGCAACGGTAGATATTTTATCGGCCGTGCTTTCGGGTGCCAATTACGGGCCTTGGGTACCGCCTTTTGTTGCCTTTTTAGATCCACCAGCCGATCCGGTAGGAAAAGGAATTGGTCATTTTTTAGGCGCTTTACGGGTAGATGGATTTCGTCCGGTAGAAGAATTCAAAAACCACATGGATACTTGGGTAAATCGCTTTAAATCGGCAAAACCCATTGATCCTAATCAACCCGTAATTATTCCCGGAGAGCCTGAGTTAGCTGCAGAAATAGAACGTACAAAAAACGGCATCCCTCTGGTGAATGCCGTAATTGAAGATCTAAATCTCCTAGCCGATAAATTTGGCTTAGACCGTTTATAGGTTAGTTTGCTCCTTTAAAAATCCGATTCCAACGAATTTTATCGAAGAAAGTACCTTCGCTATCCCAACTCATCCACACAAATAAGGCTTTACCTACAATGTGATCTTCGGGCACAAAACCCCAAAAACGTGAGTCGAGCGAATCGTGGCGATTATCACCCATCATCCAATAATAATTCATTTTAAAGGTATAACTAGTAGCTATTTTACCATTAATTACATAGCGGTCTCCGTCTTTTTGCAAGGTATTGCCTTCGTATACCCGAATGGCTCGTTCATAAAACGGATAAGTACTGCTATCTAACTTCACCGTCCACCCTTTTTTCGGTACAATCAGCGTACCAAAATTATCTTCGTTCCATTTATATTGCGGTGAATGAGGGAACACTTGTGGCTCATATTCTCCCATAGGGCGAATAATAGGCTGCACTAACTTCACATTCGTCCACTTCTTAATCGCAGTAGCTTCTTCGGCCGTCATATTAAAATAATACTCATCGGCAGAGGCACGTTGCACTTCAATACGTAAATCTTGCAAGGCTGTTGGATTAAAATCGGTACCATCGGTACGCACTACATAGGTAGTTTCGCCAGCCAATGGGGTTTCTGCAGCTTTACCATTCACAAAAACCTGCGTATTTACAATTTTAATGGTGTCGCCGGCAATAGCTATACAGCGTTTAATATAGTTTTCACGTTTATCTACCGGACGGTTGTAGGGCTCATCAGCTTCCATTGGATAATTGAATACCACAGCATCGTTACGTTTGATGTTTGATAAGCCAGGTAATCTGCGATAATTCCATTGCACGCCATCCCAATAGGCTGTAGTTCCAATAAAGGGCATCGTATGGTGGGCAAATGGGAATGCTATGGGCGTCATGGGTATACGAGCGCCATAGTTTACTTTGCTTACAAATAAGAAATCGCCCACCTTTAAACTTTTTTCCATTGATCCGGTTGGTATGGTATAGGCTTCAATAAAAAAAGTACGAATAAGTGTGGCAGCAATAACCGCAAATAAAATGGCATCTAACCATTCGCGACTAGCGCTTTTTGCAGGTTTTTCTTGTTTCTTTTCGGTGGTAGCTTTTTGCCAAAATTTCCAGTTCATAATTTTTTATAACAGTTTAAAATCAAACATATCTTGTATGGAGTAAAAGCCTTTTTTTCCGTTCAACCATTCGGCGGCCAAAATGGCACCCAAGGCAAAACCGGCTCTACTGTGTGCCGTGTGTTTAAATTCTAGCTCATCTACTTCCGAACTATAAATCACGGTGTGCGTACCGGGTACTTCTTCTATTCGGTGCGATTCTATAAGCAATTCATTCGGCTTAGTTACTACATCGTTTTGCAGCCCTACCACTTCATTTACCCAGGTATTTTTACGTTCAAGCCCGTCTAAAATACCTTCGGCAATGGTAATAGCGGTACCGCTTGGTGCATCTAGTTTTTGTGTATGATGAATTTCTTCTACTTGCACATCGTACTGCGGGTAGCGATTCATCAACTTAGCCAATACCTTATTTACATAAAAAAACACATTCACTCCAACACTAAAATTAGATGCATAAAGCAAGGTATTGTTACCAGCTACACATTTTTGCTGCACAGTGTCTAATTCATCGTACCAACCTGTGGTGCCTACCACAATGGGCACATCGGCCCCAAAAGCATCGTAAATATGCTCTAAGGCGGCGTGAGGTACACTAAACTCAATGGCTACATCGGCTTCTTTAAATCGTTCGGATCGGATATCGGAGGCATTATCGGCATCAATAATAATGCAAATTTCGTGGCCACGTTCTTGGGCAAAACGCTCTAATAGCTTTCCCATTTTTCCATAACCAATGAGGGCAATTTTCATAAGCTAAGGCTAAGTTTCAATCCGGGTTGAGCAGCATAGGAATTCAGGCCTCCAGGATTGGTTTGTAAAGTTGGTTTAAGTTGCAGACTTAAGTTTTCGCTAATATCAAAACGGAAAAACTTGGCATCTACATAGGCATCAATAATGTTTACGGCATAAACCACCACTCCACCAATAATGGAGAGTTCTTTATTTCTTCTGAAATTATCTTTAATTTTTACCAAGCCTTCGAATGAATAAGCGGCATAGTCTGGGTTGCCCGGATTACTATTATTGGCTAAGCGGTATTGCACTTCGCTTAAAAATACATGGTATTGGTTGTTATTATCTTGGTAGGCTTTTACAAAGGCAATAAATCCTCCATAAATTAAGGGCACTTTCCACCAACGCTTGTTGTACACTTGACCTAAACCCGGTACTATTGCCGACCCCCAGGCTGCTTTTTTAGGCATTTTTTCGAGTACCAAACGGAGTGAATCTTTCACAGGGCCAGCTGCAACCTGTGTTTTTTTGGAGATACTATCGGCCTTGGTGTTTATTTTCGCAGACTTTTTTTGGGCAGTGGCCGAAAAAGCAAGGGCACAAAGAAAAAGTAAAACCAAGGCGGTACGCATGTTTACCAATCTAATAATTCTAATAGTCTGTTCAGATCGTTTTCTGAAAGGAAAGGAATTTCTATAATTCCGGAGTTTTTGCCTTTCATTTTCAATTGCACTCGGGTACCCAATCGGGAGGCTAAATCATCTTGCACCTTTTGGTATTGAAACGAAACACCCTCAATCGTGGTGCTTGGTTTAGCTCTCTTTAAGCCTGTTATTTGTAGCTCACGTACCAATTCTTCTACTTTACGAACCGATAGGCCTTTGCTGATGATTTCTTTGTGGATGAACAATTGTTTGTCTACATCTTCTACGCTTACCAAAGCACGGGCATGGCCCATGCTTACTTTATTTTCGCGGATAGAAGTTTGAATGCTTGGCGGCAATTTCAGCAAACGCAGGTAATTGGTTACCGTAGATCGGTTTTTACTTACTCTTTCCCCTAATTCTTCTTGTTTTAAATCACATTCATCTAACATACGCTGCAGGCTAAAAGCAACCTCCATGGCATTTAGGTTTTCACGTTGTATATTTTCAATAAGCGCCATTTCCAACATTTGTTGGTCGTTGGCGGCACGTACATAGGCCGGTACTTCGGCCAATCCGGCCATTTTAGAGGCTCTAAACCGACGTTCGCCCGAAATTAACTGATAGGTATTTTGACCTAATTGACGTACTGTAATGGGCTGAATAAGGCCCTGTAATTTTATCGAATTGGCTAAATCTTGTAGGGCTTCTGTATCAAACTCTGTACGAGGCTGGTAGGGATTCACCTCAATTTGGTTCAGCAATATGGGATGAATATGGTTTAAGCCACCTACTTCGTTACCTAAGGATTTATGCCCTTGCTGAACAAGTTCGGTATCGTCTAATAAGGCACTTAAGCCTCTTCCCAGTCCTGTTTTCTTTTGATATGTCATGCTTATAACGTAGCTTCTTGTTCTAGTTCTTCTTTAGCCAATCCGTTTTTGCGAATAATTTCGCGGGCTAAATTTAAATAGTTTATGGCTCCTTTAGAATTGGCATCGTGCATAATTACCGATACACCAAAACTTGGGGCTTCGCTTAAACGGGTGTTGCGCTGAATAATGGTATCGAACACCAATTCTTGGAAGTGTGTTTTCACCTCTTCAACCACTTGATTGGCTAAACGCAAACGTACATCGTACATAGTTAACAATACACCCTCAATAGCCAATTCGGGGTTTAAGCGGTTTTGTACAATTTTTATAGTATTTAATAATTTCCCCAATCCCTCTAAGGCGAAATATTCGCATTGTACGGGTATAATTACCGAATCGGCAGCGGTTAAAGAGTTGATGGTAATTAGGCCTAATGATGGGGAACAATCGATAATGATAAAATCGTATTCGTCTTTTATTTTGTTAAGCACGGTTTTCATGCGGTATTCCCGCTCGTGCAAATTAATCATCTCAATTTCGGCACCAACCAAATCAATATGTGCGGGCAATAAATCTAAAAAAGGAGTCTCAGTCTTCTTAATTGCATCTTTTGGATCAATATCATTAATAATGCATTCGTAAATGCTCGACTTTATAGTTCTTGGATCAAAGCCTATGCCTGAAGTGGAGTTGGCCTGCGGATCGGCATCTACCAAAAGCGTGCGGTATTCTAAAACAGCCAAACTGGCGGCCAAGTTGATGGATGAAGTGGTTTTCCCAACTCCCCCTTTTTGGTTGGCCAAGGCGATAATTTTGCTCATTGATTCTGATTTGGTTAGTTCTGCTTTCTTTTAACAATCACCCTATTTAGGCTATTCAAGCATAAAAATTTGCTGGTGCATTGACTTACTAAGATACAAAATAAACTGGGCATAAACACTCGGATCGAGATAGGTTTTGCACACGTTATCCACAAATCGGGCGTTTTTAGGCCTTAATTTCTACCCAAGCGGTACCCTCGTAGCCGAAGGTGAAAAAATTTGGATACAGTATCTCCACTAAGCACTCTATTTGCGAAAGCATATCTGCTTGCAGAAACCATTCTTCATGAAGTAAATAAGCTTTGTTTTTATCGTTGGCATGCATATAAGACGATTGCAAAATTTCTGGGATAATACCCATGGTTTCTGCTAAAGTTTTGCCCGAAAAACAACAAATCAAAATCGTTGGCTCCGTTTGTATGGAGTCTGGGGGAAGCAAAACCGCTCCTATTTTTTGCGCAATTTCGGCAAAAATGGGCGAAGGATGAGCATGTAAAGAAACTATATCAGCTGCTACAGAGAATCTTGTTTTTTTGTCTAAAAAACGTAGTTTGTGGGCAATTAATTGGTGTAATTCTTCAGCAGGTTGCATAAGTCTAAAAGTACTTAATTAAAAAAGAGGCTTGCTGAAAAACTTATTGCATGCCACCTTGATCGCCTTGTTTCAAGTCGTCGTTGTTTACACCTTTTTTCTTTTTGGCTTGCGTCGGATTGAAATTCATTTTACCAAAGGACCAACTAAAATTAATGCCTACCGAGCGGAATGGGACAGCTATTTTAGAGGTTTGACTAAAGGTTGCGGTTGTATAGGCTGAATTGAAATTCTTTCTTTCGTTAAACGGATCGATAATGTTCAACCCGATAGTGCCTTTTTTCTTCAAAATTTCTTTCTTAAAGCCAATATTCCACATGTTAAATGAGGGGCTTGTACCTTGAGCCGTACGGCGTGGTGAATTCAGAATAAAAAAGGTTTCGGCACTTATGCCACCTTTGAGCAGTAAACTAGCACTTATAAAGGCATTGTACATAAAGTAGGTGCGATTGCCTAAGGTAGTAATGGCGCTACTTGCCGGGTTAGTAGTTAAATTATAGGTATAGGTGTTTAAATTTCCTCTTAACGTTAATTTAGTAATGGGGTTTATCGAACCAAACAAATTCATACCAAACGAACTGTTAGTACCCACATTCTTAAAAGTAGTTAAGGAAATATTAGCCATAGTGATTGGATCTACCGCAGGGCCAACCACAGTTTCTATAATATCTTGTGTATAGCGATAATACAAGGATGCATTTATAACTGTAGTTTTCACAAAAGTGGAATAACCCAATTCGAAATTATGTGATAATTCAGGCGATAAAGACGGATTTCCTTCCTGCTGATTCAACGGATCGGCGGTATTCCGAAACGGGTTTAAGTAAAATAAACTAGGTCGCTGTATACGCTGATTGTAGCTTACCTTAATGGTTTGGTAATTTTTTAGCGAACGTGAAATAACAATGGAAGGAATAAAATTGCTGTAGTTGTTACTAAAGCTTTGGTTCGCATTTGAGAGTCCATCGATTTGGGTAGCTTCAAAACGGCCACCAAATTTTACCTGATATTTTTTACTTAAACTGAAGCCAAATGTGGCGTAGGTAGCGTATACATCTTGGGCGTAATCGTAAGAGTTGGAAAGAGATGGACTGGGCACATAATTGCCGTTTACATCTTGTTGTTGCACAAAGGTTGGACTAGCGATATCCCTTAAAATCACTTTGGCACCGGTTTCAAAAGTCACTTTTTTAAAGGGATGCGAATAATCCGTTTGTAAAGTTATTTCTTGGTTGGTAGCATCGTTGTTGCCAATTTCGTTCGGTCTAAAACCGCCTGAATAGTCGGTGGTATAATCTTGTATATTTTTATTTTGGGTAAGCTGGGCCGCTATAGACCATTCTTGACCGGCTTTTTTAAATTTATGGGTAAAATCGGTATTCCAATCAAAGCCACCCATGCGCATGGTTCTATCGGTAAGACTATTGGCTGTTGTGGTTACGCCTCCAAAGTAGATATCGGAAAATACTTCTCCATTAAAACTATTTTTTAGCCTGTTTAGGTTGAATGTTGAAGTAATGCCGTTGTAGTTGTTGATATCGTAATCTACCCCTACAGAACCACGATAGCCCAAACGATAACTTTCGCTAGCACTGTGCTGCGAAAAGGTAGGATTACCCGATGCATCTAAACGCTTCACATCTACATCGGTAGTTTGTGGCCAAGAGCCATTTCCACCCATATTGGCAGTGAGTCCCAAACGCCCTTTTTTAATATTTAAATTCGCATTTCCATTATTTTGGCGTATGCCTAAACCACCTCCAACAGTTCCGCTTACTCCTTCTGCGTTACGCTTTTTAGTAATAATATTGATGATGCCAGAAGTACCCTCGGCATCGTATTTAGCAGATGGGCTGGTAATTACTTCAACGTTTTTAATTTGGTCGGCCGGAATCATTTTCAATGCATCGGCAATGTTATTGGCCATAGAACCCGAAGGTTTTCCATTGATAAGCACCCGTACATTTTGGCTACCGCGGAGCGATACATTGCCATCCATATCTACCGATAGCATGGGCACTTTACGCAACACATCGCTGGCATTACCACCACCAATGGTTACGTCTTTTTCGGCATTGTATACGATGCGGTCAATTTTATTTTCTACTACTGAGGCTTGTCCTTGTATGACCACTTCGCCAAGCGCATTGGCACTGGGCGACAACAGAATTTTGCCCAAATTAAGATCTGGTTTTTGCAAGGTGGTTTTTACCGCTTCGATGATTTTTGTTTGGTAGCCCAAAAAGCTTATGGTAATGCGGTAGTTCCCAGGATTTATTTTATCTATTTTAAATACCCCTTTTTCATCAGTTAAAGAACCATTGGTGGTTTTGGTTGAACCCGAACGCCCCAAACCTACGGTAGCATAATCTACCGGTTTTTGCGTAAGCGAATCGATGATTACGCCACTAATTTTACCGGTAATAGATGCACCGCCACTAGGCACTTGCGCAAAAGCTCCTTGAATGCCTAACAAGGCAATTAGTAAAGTAAAAATAGTTTTCATAGGGTACTTTTTCATGATAATAAGGCGCAAAAAATGTGATTTTGTTACAGGCCCGACGTAACAAAGTGTTTACAAAAAATGAGTGGATAACTAAACAACGAGATTAATAATTTTCCCCTTCACCACAATGACTTTCTTAGGCGTTTGGCCGTCCAAATAACGTTGTACGTCGGCATCGGCTAAAGCTGCCTTTTCAATGTCGGCAGGCTCTAAGCTTAAAGAGAGCGTAAGGTTCATTTTCATCTTTCCGTTGATGGATACCGGATAAGCAAATTCATCTTCTACCAAATAGTCGGGATTGAATGCCGGATAGATAGCTTGGCTGATACTGCCTTCTCCGTGACCTAATAAAGACCGAATTTCTTCGGTAATGTGTGGCGCATAGGGCGAAAGGACCACGGTTAGCGGTTCTAAAATTACTCGTTTGTTGCATTTTAAATCGCCCAATTCGTTTATACAAATCATAAAGGCCGATACCGAGGTATTAAACGAAAAACGTTCGATATCTTCTTCTACCTTTTTTATGATTTTATGCAAGGCTTTTAACTCTGCTTTGGTGGCCGGCTCTTCCGAAATCACAAAATCAAATTGCTCAGTATGGAACAAGCGCCAGTATTTACGCAAGAACTTAAACACCCCCTCAATGCCGTTGGTATTCCAAGGCTTACTTTGTTCTAGTGGACCTAAAAACATCTCGTACAAACGCAAGGTATCGGCTCCGTAGCGCTCCACCATATCGTCGGGATTTACTACGTTGAACTTAGATTTAGACATTTTCTCTACTTCGTGGCCACACAAATAGTTGCCGTTTTCGAGTATAAATTCCGCATTAGAAAAATCGGGACGGGAAGCTTTGAATTTCTCTATATCTAAGAAATCTTGTTCCACGATGTTTACATCTACGTGAACTGGAGTGGTTTTGTATTGATCTTTTAATCCGAAAGATACGAACGTATTGGTGCCTTTTCCTTGCGCATCAATTATACGGTAGGCAAAATTGGAACGGCCCTGAATCATGCCTTGGTTAATGAGTTTTCTGAAGGGCTCTTCTTGGTTTACATAACCCAAATCTTTCAAAAACTTATTCCAAAAACGGCTGTACAATAAGTGGCCGGTAGCATGCTCCGAACCGCCAATGTATAAATCCACATCTTGCCAGTAGTTAATAGCTTCTTTAGAAGCAAAGCCAGGCAAGTTGCGCTCTTCTGGCGAAGCCATATAGCGGTACCAGTACCAACTAGAACCCGCCCAACCCGGCATAGTGCTTAATTCGTATTCGTAGGCATTTTCGTATTTCCAATCTTTAGCTCTTCCAAGAGGTGGTTCTCCGCTTTCGGTAGGCAAATATTTATCTACTTCGGGCAAAATCAAAGGTAATTCCGATTCTTTAATTAAATAAGGTAAGCCATTTTTAAAGTATACGGGAACGGGTTCGCCCCAATAGCGCTGACGACCAAAAATGGCATCGCGTAGGCGGTAATTTACTTTTGCTTTTCCTTGCCCGCTGGCTTCTAGCTTGGCAATTAAGTTTGCGGCGGCTTCTTTATAGCCTAAGCCATTAATAAAATCAGAATTGATGTATTTTCCCTCTTTTGTAGGGTCGGCTTGAATTTCTAAATCTTGTTGCGCATCGGAAATAGCTACAATAGGCAAGTTAAAATGCTTGGCAAATAACCAATCACGCTGATCGCCGGATGGCACTGCCATTACCGCTCCCGTACCATAGCCGGCCAATACATAATCGGCTATCCACACCGGAATGGGTTCATTGGTAAAGGGATGTTTTACATAGCTGCCCGTAAATGCACCCGATACAGTTTTGGTATCGGCCATGCGGTCTAACTCCGATTTTTTTTGCGTTTGGGCTATATAATCGGCAATTTCTTTGCTTTGTGCGGATGTGGTTAAGCTTTGCACCAATTCGTGCTCGGGCGCAATTACCAAAAAAGTAGCGCCAAAAATGGTGTCTATTCGGGTGGTAAATACTTCTATAGTAGAAGCAGCTCCAACAAGCGCAAACTTCACCAAAGCGCCTACGCTTTTACCAATCCAATTGCGCTGAATTTCTTTTAAAGGTTCTGGCCAATCAATATGTTCTAAACCTTGTAATAAACGATCGGCATAGGCGGTAATGCGCATGCTCCACTGCATCATTTTCTTTTGCACTACCGGATGTCCCCCTCGTTCGGAGTAGCCGTCTTTCACTTCATCATTTGCCAATACGGTACCCAAAGCCGGGCACCAGTTTACAGTGCTTTCTTTTAAATACGCCAGGCGATATTTCAATAATTCGGTTTGTTGTTGTTCATCGGTAAAAGCGGCCCAATCTTCAGCACTAAAGTTTTTTACATCCTCATCAGAAACAGCTTTTACACCTGCTGAACCGGATTTGGCAAAGTGCGCAATAAGGGTATCAATGGTTTCGGCTTTATTGCTTTGGGTATTGTACCAAGCATCAAACAGTTTCATAAAAATCCACTGCGTAAAGCGGTAGTATTCCGGGTCACTGGTACGCACTTCTCGGCTCCAATCGTATGAAAAACCTAAATTATCTAATTGTTCGCGGTAGCGATTGATGTTGGTTTCGGTGGTAATAGCCGGGTGCTGCCCGGTTTGAATGGCATATTGCTCGGCAGGTAAACCGAACGAGTCGTAGCCCATGGGATGTAATACATTAAAGCCCTTAGTACGTTTGTATCGAGAAAAAATATCGGAAGCGATATAACCAAGCGGATGCCCAACGTGCAAGCCAGCGCCCGACGGATACGGGAACATATCCAATACATAGTATTTAGGCTTAGAACTGGTATTGCTTACCTTATAGGTTTGATGTTTGGCCCAAAAGGCTTGCCACTTTTGTTCTATCTCCCGGAACTGATAATCCATTTATTTTGATTACTAAACTGCGAAAATAGCAAAAACAGCTCAGAATTGGAAGAAAAAAGGCTCATTTTGATTCCTAAAATTGCATGCTTAAAATCTGCACATAAATCTTTATTTTCGTGGAGTAAAAATTCAATAACATTGGAACCACACGCACAAAAAAAACAGAATAAAACCATCCGAGTGTCTAGCATTGTTAGCATTGCTTTGGTATTGCTTATGGGCGGACTTTTAGGCCTTATGCTTGTTCATTCGCACAATTTATCGAGTTACGTTAAAGAAAATATTGTGCTCAACGTAATTGTAAACGAAGGAACAAAAGAGGCAGATATTTTGACCTTTCAAACACAAGTAAACACTAAAGTAGAGGTTTTGCGCACGCAATATGTGAGCAAAGAGCAGGCTGCCCGCAACCTAACCAAAGATTTAGGCGAAGATTTTGTTGACTTTTTAGGCTATAATCCGCTATTACCCGCTTTAGATATATACCTCAAAGCAGAATTTGCCGATAACGCTAGCATTGCCAAATTTGCCAAAGACTTAGAAAAAAACGACTTGGTAAAAGAGGTAGTTTACCAAAAATCACTCATTGATATTGTGAACCACAATGTGCGTCTTATTAGCATTGGTATTTTGATATTCGGCTTAATTTTATTGCTCATTGCCATCACGCTTATTAACAATACCATCCGTTTGGCCATTTATGCACAGCGTTTTCAGCTCAAAAGCATGCAATTGGTAGGAGCAACCGAAGACTTTATTTTGAAGCCTTTTCTTATGAGCAGCGTTATACAAGGCCTAATAGCCGGTTTAAGTTCGGTAGGCTTGTTGCTTGTACTTTTGGTTCTTGTAAAAAACCAAATTCCAGAAATTTTAGTTTTAAGAGATTGGGTGCAATTTAGCTTGGTCTTTTTAAGCATGATTTTAGCTGGCATTGTAATATCTGCCTTAAGCACCCGTTTTGCCGTAAAAAGGTATCTTCAAACATCTTCTAACGAATTGTATTAATATGGCTACCCCAGATAAACCTAACAAAGAGTTCATTTTTAACAAAGCCAATTACCGTTGGATGCTGATTAGCATTGCCGTAGTAACGCTAGGCTTTTGCCTCATGATTGGCAGCACCGATATTTACGATTTCCGCAAAATTGTACTAGCACCCCTAGTGGTACTCATTGGTTTTGGCATAGGCTTTTACGCCATTCTTAAGAAAAAATAATGAAAATTTGGGAAGCCATTGTATTGGCTATTATTGAAGGAATAACAGAGTTTCTGCCAATTTCTTCTACCGGTCACCTTATTTTAGGCGCTAGCGCACTAGGCCTAGACCCTGCCAACGCCTTTCTAAAATTATTCACCATTGCTATTCAGTTTGGAGCCATTTTATCGGTGGTAGTATTGTACCTAAAACGCTTTTTTCAGAGCATTGGCTTCTACATAAAACTCGTTGTAGCCTTTATACCTGCCGCCGTTTTTGGCGTATTGTTTAGTCATAAAATTGATGCCCTTTTAGAAAGCCCAATGGGTGTAGCCATAGCCCTGCTTATTGGTGGTTTTATTTTATTGGGTGTAGATAAATGGTTTGCACAAAGTACGGCAACAAGCACCGAAGACATTAGCTATACTCAAGCGCTAAAAATAGGTTTATTTCAATGCCTAGCCATGATTCCCGGTACTTCTCGTTCTGCTGCAAGCATTGTAGGCGGCATGAGCCAAGGCCTAAGCAGATCCCTAGCTGCCGAATTTTCTTTCTTTTTAGCCGTACCCACCTTATTGGGCGCTACGGTAAAAAAGTTGTACGATTTTTATAAAGACGGCTACCAGCTAAGCTCCGAAGAATGGAAACTATTGGCCATTGGCAACGTGGTAGCTTTTATTGTAGCCCTGCTGGCTATTAAATTCTTTATTTCTTTTTTACAGAAGCGTGGGTTTCGCCTATTTGGTTGGTACCGCATTGTAGTGGGTGTAGTTATAATTGCCTTATTGCTGGGCGGATATTCCTTACAAGTGGTATAAATGAGCACCAACCCTCCAAAATTTCCCAACTTTAACTTTACCGAAGGCGAAATGCTTTTGATAAATAAACCACTCACCTGGACCAGCTTTGACGTGGTAGGGAAAATACGTAATACTCTAAAACCACTTAAACTAAAAGTAGGTCATGCCGGCACCTTGGATCCTCTAGCCACCGGTTTACTCATTATATGCACCGGAAAACTCACTAAAAAAATAGACGAGTTTCAGGCCCAAGAAAAAGAATATAATGGCACGTTTACATTGGGAGCCACTACCCCATCGTACGATTTAGAAACAGAAGTAGACGAAAAATTTCCCGTTGACCACATTACCGAAGAAGCTATACATGCAGCTACCGTTCAATTTTGTGGACAAATTGCGCAATTTCCGCCACCCCATTCGGCTATTAAAATGGGCGGAGAACGTATCTACTTAAAAGCTCGTAGAGGCGAAACCGTGGAGCTAAAAGCACGTCAGGTAGAAATAAAAGCCTTTGAAATTACCCGAATTGCCCTACCAGAAATAGATTTTAGGGTGGTGTGCAGCAAAGGAACCTACATACGCTCCTTGGCACACGATTTTGGCAAAGCACTGGGTAGCGGCGCCTACCTATCGGCTTTATGCCGCACACGAAGTGGAAATTATAGCGTAGAAGATGCATTTGAAGTGGCCGATTTGGTAAATCATATCCGCACACTAAAAGAAACCGGCAAAATGGTGTAATTTTGCAGCACCCATGAAAATCTATACCGATATTTCTCAATTTACACCCTTAAAAAAGGCCGTGGTTACCATCGGCACCTTCGATGGCGTACATATTGGGCACCAAGAATTGCTGCGAAAGCTTCGCGAATCGGCTAAAAGCATAGGAGCAGAAACGGTTATTCTTACGTTTTTTCCGCACCCTCGAATGATTATTCACCCGGAGGACCAAGGAATAAGGCTGATTAATACGGTAAAAGAAAAAACAGAATTACTGGAAGCTATTGGTATTGACCACTTAATAATTACGCCATTTACTCGTGATTTTTCGAATCTATCTCCCGAAGAATACATAGAAGAAATACTGGTGAAACGCATCGGAACGACGAAAATAAGCATTGGCTACGACCACCGTTTTGGCAAAGATAGAGCTGGTAGCGTAGCCGATTTAAACAAATTGGCTCCTAAATTTGGCTACGAAGTAGAAGTCATTCCCGAGCAAGATATACAGCAAGCAGCCGTAAGTTCTACACGTATTCGGCAGGCACTTTTAGCCGGCGATATTGCCAGTGCAACCGAATTGTTGGGCCACACGTTTTCACTAGAAGGTCGTGTAATAAGGGGCGATCAAATTGGCCGAACATTGGGCTACCCTACCGCTAATTTATATATAGAAGAACCGTATAAATTAATTCCGGCCGATGGGATATATTCTGCACACACCTATGTGGAAGATATAAAATATGAAGGTATGGCCTATATCGGCCACCGCCCTACGGTAAATGGGATGAGCAGAAATATTGAGATCAATATTTTTGATTTCGACGAAGAAATTTACGGCCAAATTATTCGCATAGATTTTGATGCGTTTATCCGCCCAGATCAAAAATTTAATTCGCTTGAAGAACTTACGGTGCAGTTAGGTTTGGATAAAATTGCCAGTTTAGCCTGCTTGGCTAGACATAAATAAGCACTTGTTTTACAAGAAGGCACAGCGCCAAAGCAACTAATAGCATAGCAATAGCGTGGTTAATTAAACGGGTACTCAGAGTAAATTTATCTTGAATATACCGGGCAAAATGCGCATAGCCATATAAAGCAATGGCAGAGCCCAATCCAGATCCGATACTGAAAATAAAAAGCGACAAATAATCAGTACGTATCCATTGGTGGATGATGACATAATTGCCAAAAAATAACCAGGTTGGTATTTGCACTGGATTTAAAATACCCAACAGTATTCCATAAAAAACACTGCTGCCTCGTTTAATCTCTTCTTTGGGTTTAGGCAACCTGTTTCTACGCAACCAGGTAATGCTCCCCATAATAAGAAACATCAAAATCATAAAGGCATCGGTAAGAGTGCCTATTTTTATATGGTATACCGAAAATTCTAGGCTTACATCGCTCGACATCCAACGGGCAAAACGCATCATTCCGAAGGTGAAAAATACCTCTACACAAGAAAAAGCAATAATAAAGTGCCAGGCTTGTTTAATGCCCTTGTTTACCGTGAGTTGGGCTACACTTAGGTTTATATTTCCGGGAGGAATATAGCCAATGGCGTTGATGAGTAGTCCAATAAAAAAGGTTAGTAGGAGCATAATTATTCTTTAGGCGCTAAAATACTAATTCTTCGTGAATGGGTTGGCCTACAAGCGGCCTTTCAGAAATTGGCCCGTATACGAATCAGCTTGTTTTACCAAATCTTCGGGCAGGCCTTCGAAGACTACGTTTCCACCAGCGTCACCACCTTCGGGGCCAATATCTATTACCCAATCGGCAGATTTAATGACTTCTACGTTGTGTTCAATTACCAAAATAGAATTGCCTTGGTTAATAAGCGCTTCAAACGATTTGAGGAGTTTTTTAATATCGTGGAAATGCAAACCAGTGGTGGGTTCGTCAAAAATAAATAAGGTTTGTTTAGATTGATTTCCTTTTACCAAGAAAGAAGCCAATTTAATACGTTGTGCTTCGCCACCTGATAAGGTATTAGACGATTGACCTAAATGCACATAACCCAAACCTACATCAACCAAGGGCTGTAAGCGGGCAACAATCTTAGGTTCATCGGCGAAAAAAGCCAGGGCCTCATCAACATCCATACCTAATATTTCGGATACGTTTTTATCGCAATAGGTTATGTCTAATACATGCTGTTTAAAGCGTTTGCCATCACAAGCTTCGCAGGGCAAAAACAAATCGGCCATAAACTGCATTTCTACTTTTACTTCGCCATCGCCTTGACATACATCGCAGCGGCCACCTTCTACATTAAAAGAAAATACAGATGGTTTTAACCCGGCGGCTTTGGCCGCAGGCTGGCTAGCTAATAAGGTTCTAATTTCGTCCCAAGCTTTTACATACGTAACTGGATTAGAGCGGGAAGAACGGCCAATGGGATTTTGATCGACCATTTCTACCTGATGTATTTGATTTACATCGCCCTCTAAACTATCATATACACCGGTTTGTTCGCCATTATAATTGCCAATAGCTTTTTGTAGAGCTGGCAATAAAATGCGTTTTACGAGAGAAGTTTTACCCGAGCCAGAAACACCGGAAACCACGGTAAGCGTATGCAAGGGGAATTTTACATCGATGTTTTTAAGGTTATTTTCTCGAGCCCCTTTCACCTCAATATAATCTGACCATTTTCGGCGAATTGTAGGCACTTCAATAGCCTCTTTTCCACTTAAATATTTGCCAGTTAGGCTATGTTCGTCTGTTAAAATCTCATCATAGGTGCCGCTAAACACCAATTCGCCCCCATTAATACCGGCAAAAGGGCCAATATCAATTAAATAATCGGCCGCTTTCATTATTTCCTCTTCGTGTTCTACTACCAACACGGTATTGCCCACATTGCGCAAGGATTGTAATACGCCAATTAAACGGTGCGTATCTCTCGGGTGCAAGCCAATACTTGGTTCATCTAATACATAAATAGAACCTACCAAAGAACTACCCAAAGATGTTGCTAAATTAATACGCTGCGATTCGCCGCCCGATAGTGTGTTTGATAAACGATTTAAGGTAAGATAGCCTAAGCCAACATCGGTTAAAAATTGTAGTCGGTTGGTAATTTCGAGCAGTAAACGTTTCGCTATTTTTTCGTCGTTACCACTTAGTTTTAACGTTTTAAAAAAGGACAGCGCTTTTTCTAAAGGCATCAATACGATATCGGTGATAGATTTTTCGGCAATTTTTACATACGCCGCATCGGGGCGCAGGCGGGTGCCCTTGCAATCGGGGCAATTGGTTTTACCGCGGTAACGAGATAACATGACCCGATATTGAATTTTATAGGTTTGTTCTTCTAAGTAAGCAAAGAATTTTGTTAATCCGTTAAAATGTGTATTACCTGTCCACAATAGCTTGCGTTGTTCTTCGGTTAATTGTGCAATAGAGCGGTGAATAGGAAAATCGAACGCCAAGGCATTTTTTATAAGTTGATCGGCCCATTCCTTCATTTTTTCGCCTCTCCAAGGAGCAATGGCGCCATCGTATACCGATTTACTTTTATCCGGAATAACCAAATCTTCGTCGATACCCATTACTTTACCATAGCCTTCGCAACATTTACAGGCACCGTAGGGGTTGTTAAAGCTGAAAAAATTAGGGCTTGGTTCTTCGAAAACGAGGTTATCTAGTTCAAAGCGATCGCAAAATGGGTATTTGATATCTGCCAACTCTACTATACATTCGCCTTTACCTTCAAAAAATGCGGTTTGTACCGAATCGGCTATGCGGCTAAGGGTTTCCTCCTCGGTGTTCATTGATACTCGATCGATCACAATGAGTAGCTCCCGCTCCTGTAGCGTTTGCGCAGCGGGAAGATTTTTATCGGCCAATAGGTCTTCTATTTTGGCTATTTTATCCTGGTATACTACCCTTAAAAAACCTTTTTGAAGCAATACTGATAATTCTTCTTTCACACTTCGCTGATTGTGTGGAAACAAGGGGCATAAAATGGTAGGTGATGTTCCTTCGGCTTGGGCAATACAAAAATTAACCACATCGCTAACTGTATCTTTTTTTACCAGGGCTCCCGAAATGGGCGAAATGGTTTTACCAATTCTAGAAAATAGAAGTTTTAAATAATCGTATATCTCGGTAGAGGTACCCACCGTAGATCGTGGATTACTGCTTATTACTTTTTGTTCGATGGCTATAGCCGGAGCAATGCCTTTAATATCATCTACCTCGGGCTTGTTCATGCGGCCCATGAATTGGCGGGCGTACGACGATAAACTCTCCACATACCTCCGTTGTCCTTCGGCATATAAGGTATCAAATGCCAAAGATGACTTTCCAGAACCAGACATTCCGGTTATAACTACCAATTTATTTTTTGGGATAGCTACATCGATGTTTTTGAGGTTGTGTACACGTGCCCCTTTTATTAAAATAGAATTTTTTGGATTGCTTGGCTGGGGCTTAGTCATGTATAGGGCTTAAAAGACAAAAATATTAAAAAGCTGTAAACCATTCGTCGGCTAGTTTTGCATTTCGTCCACTAAAATACGCCTTACGTCGGTTCTATCTAGCATCTAACTTCCCTTTTATTTGATATTGGTATTAATATTTTCTTAAAGCCTTGGATTTAAACGCCTATTGTTTCTAGAAAGTATATGCATAAATGAATCAATTTATTTACCAACCATCAAAAAACAAATTCCTATGAACACGCACAAAAATCTTCAGACCCGTACTGATCAAGAATTAATACATGAGTTTATCAGCGGTTATCAACCTTGCTTAGAAGTTTTAATTGCTAGACATAAATCTAAGATATACACATCCATCTATTTATTAGTAAAAGACAGCTATTTAGCGGAAGATATTTTCCAAGAAACATTTATTAAGGTAATACACACCCTACAAGCTGGAAAATACAACGAAGAAGGTAAATTTTTACCTTGGGTAATTCGCATTGCCCATAATTTAGTTATTGATTATTTCCGCAAACAAAAACGAAATCCTGTGATTACCAACGTAGATGGGTTTGATATTTTCGATGTAATACAATTTTACGATGAACCACTAGAAAACATGATGATTCGTGAACAAAGTCACCAGGATTTAAAACGAATGATTCAACTATTACCTGCCGAACAAAAAGAAGTATTAATTATGCGCCATTATGGTGATTTAAGTTTTAAGGAAATAGCCGATATAACCGGCGTGAGTATTAATACGGCTTTAGGAAGGATGCGCTATGCGCTAAATAATTTGCGAAAAATGATGGTTACTCCTGTTTTAGCAAATAAATAAAAAAAATCGATTGGTATACTAAATACATGTGCTGTGGCGTTTGGTGTGGAAACATATATTCATGAACAAGTTTAAAACACACCAAACCAAACACACATTTTGTACTAATTTTATCGAAGTAGTAGATCTAGATGCACTATCAGCCGAAGATCAGCTATTCCTAACATCTTTAAGGCCCCGCCTTGATCAATTAATTCGGGAACCCTCGGAGGATGTACTATGCTCAATATTGACCTACGCAGACTTATTATAATATAGCGCTTAGGTTCTTATATTTGAGCATGCTTAAAAAAGAACGCTATCGGGTTTTTGTTGACTATTTTTCTACCCACCAACCCCATGCAGAAACAGAGTTGCACTATAGTAATCCATTTGAATTACTTATAGCCGTAATACTTTCTGCACAATGTACCGATAAGCGTATCAATCAAGTTACGCCTAAATTATTTGAGCGCTACCCAAGTCCAGAAGCATTAGCCGCAAGTACAAGCGATGAAGTATTTACGTATATACGGAGCGTAAGCTATCCAAACAATAAGGCAAAACATTTGGTTGGCATGGCCACCATATTGGTAAACGAATTTAAGAGCGAAGTTCCTTCAAGCGTAAGTGATTTGCAAAAAATGCCCGGCGTTGGCCGTAAAACTGCCAATGTAATTGCATCGGTAATTTTTCAAGCGCCTACTATGGCCGTAGATACACATGTATTTAGGGTGGCTAATCGTATGGGCCTAAGCAGCAAGGCTACTACTCCACTGGCAGTAGAAAAACAATTGACAAAAAACCTGCCTATCGATAAAATTCACATTGCGCATCATTGGCTAATTTTACATGGCCGGTACACGTGCCTGGCCCGAACGCCCAAATGTGAGCAATGCCCGCTAAATTGGATGTGCAAATATTATGCACACCAACATACCACAACTGCCTTATTAAAAGCTGAAAAGGCGGCCGAACGAAAAAAAATGAGCGTTAAAAAGAAAAAAATACGTAAAACAGCACGTATACCGCAATAATGAGCAGAAAAGAAAAATAATTTTGATAAAATTTTTAGCATTTTATAAATTTTATTTACATTTGAAAATAATAAACTAAAATTATGAGCAATACAGACAAATTGAAAGCCTTACAATTAACATTAGATAAATTAGAAAAATCGTACGGTAAGGGTGCGGTAATGAAATTAGGCGATGAAGCCGTAGAGCCACTAGAATCTATTTCTACAGGTTCATTAGGATTAGATATTGCCTTGGGCATTGGCGGTTTACCTAAAGGACGTGTCATTGAAATATACGGGCCAGAATCATCTGGTAAAACTACCCTAGCTACCCATGTTATTGCAGAAGCACAGAAAAAAGGTGGTATTGCAGCATTTATTGATGCCGAGCATGCTTTTGATAAATATTACGCACAAAAATTGGGTGTTGATGTAGAGAATTTACTCATTGCCCAACCCGATAATGGCGAACAAGCATTAGAAATAGCTGATAACTTAATACGCTCGGGCGCTATAGATATTATTGTTATTGATTCGGTAGCCGCCTTGGTACCAAAAGCGGACATTGAAGGCGAAATGGGTGACTCTAAAATGGGTTTACAGGCACGATTAATGTCGCAAGCCTTACGTAAACTAACGGGCACCATAGCCAAAACCGGATGCTGCTGTATATTTATTAATCAGTTGCGTGAAAAAATTGGCATCATGTTTGGCAATCCAGAAACAACCACAGGAGGAAATGCACTTAAATTTTATGCCTCTGTACGTTTAGACATTCGTCGGATTTCTCAAATTAAAGAAACCGATGAAGTAACGGGGAACCGAGTAAAGGTTAAAATTGTAAAAAATAAAGTTGCCCCACCGTTTAGAATTGCTGAATTCGATATTATGTTTGGCGAAGGGATTTCTAAAGCCGGAGAAGTTGTTGATTTAGGTGTTGAGTATGAAATTATTAAAAAAGCAGGTTCGTGGTTTAGCTATGGCGATACCAAACTAGGTCAAGGCCGCGATGCTGTAAAACAGCTTTTATTAGAAAACCCAGAATTAATGGAAGAACTAGAGGCAAAAATTAAAGAAGTAGTAACTGGCGATAAGCTAGAGTCTAAGCCTGAATAAATTTAGTATGAGTAAAAAAAGCCTCCAGATTATCTGGGGGCTTTTTTGTTACATAGGCATTCGGGCCAATGGGGCAACGTCTTGCCCTACAAAATCGGCGGCCAAAAATTTGTAATAACCTGCAATGGCAATCATAGCGGCATTATCTGTACAATATTCAAACTTAGGGATAAATACTTGCCAATCTTTCACTTCGGCAAGTTCTTGCAGGGCTTTACGCAAACCCGAGTTAGCAGAAACTCCACCAGCAATAGCTACTTGACTAATACCATAGAGCTTAGCGGCTTTTGTGAGCTTTGCCAACAAAATAGTAACAATACGCTGTTGTACACTAGCGCAAATATCTTCTAAATGCTCTTGAATAAAATTGGGATTTTGTTGTACACCCTTATTTATAAAATATAATATGGAAGTTTTTAAGCCACTGAAACTAAAGTTAAGATTAGGAATTTGAGGTTCGGGAAAAGTAAATGCATGCGGGTTTCCGGTCTGTGCATATTTATCCACTAAGGGGCCACCCGGGTAGGGCAATCCCAGAATTTTAGCCGTTTTATCAAAGGCTTCACCAGCTGCATCGTCAATAGTAGAACCCAACACTTCCATATCAAAGTAATTTTTTACCAGTACAATTTGTGTATGGCCACCCGAAACCGTTAAACACAAAAAGGGAAAACTCGGCTTAGGGCTATCAATAAAATGCGCCAAAATATGCGCTTGCATATGATTTACTTCGATTAATGGCAAATTTTTGGCTAAGGCAAAACCCTTTGCAAAAGAAGTTCCAACTAATAAGGAACCTAAAAGACCGGGGCCACGTGTAAAAGCTATCGCAGATAGCTCATTTTTGCTTATTTTAGCAGTTGAAAGCGCTTCTTGGACGGCAGGTACTATATTTTGCTGATGCGCCCTAGAAGCCAACTCGGGTACCACGCCACCATAGTGTTGGTGAACGGCTTGAGTCGCAATGATGTTGGAACGTATTTCACCGTTTACACAAACGGCAACCGAGGTTTCATCGCATGAAGATTCTATTCCGAGTATAGTGGCCAATGGAGCTTATTAAAGTTAAAACGTACAAAACTATCAAAAAAGCAATAAAAATAACGCTATGGGTACTAGTATCTCTTCTCTTGATGCTGGTTTCCTTGTTGTTTTCACTCCAATTTAAGCCCGTTCAAACCTATTTTGCGCAACGTATTGCAGGCTACCTATCTAGCGAACTACACACCAAGGTAGAGATAGCGGGCTTGCATGTAAAACCATTCAAATCTATTGAATTAGAAGGTTTTTTACTCGAAGATTTGGAACATGACACCCTGCTATATACACAACGTGTTTCTATAAAAATCAACACATTTTCACTCAAAAAAAGACAGTTATTTATTGCCGAATTGGGAATAAAAAAAGGGCAAATTTTTTTAAAAAAATACAAAAATAAAGCAAGTAATCTGAGTTTCTTAATTCGTTATTTTAGCAGTACCGATACCACAAAAAGTAGACCTTTTGACGTACGACTGGGTAATATCAAGTTGAGCGACATGGCGTTCAAATACCGCAATTACGGGGTTAACAGAAAAACCAAAAGCATAAACTTTAGCGACCTAGACCTTAGCGACCTAAATGGAGAAATTTTACAGCTCGATACCCGTAATCACCTAGCTCAAGCCGAAATTAAAAACCTTCGTTTTCATGAAAAGTCGGGCTTTTGGCTTAAAAATCTGAGCACCTTGGTTACCATTGATAGCACTAAAATGGAGTTCAATAAACTAAAACTACAAACTGCTAAAACCAATATAGGCCCTTATTTCATCATGAAATTTAAGAGTTTCGATGATTTCGATCAATTTAACAATAAGGTGTACATGCTCGGTAGGTTTAATAAATCGAGGGTATTAGCTAGCGATGTAGCCTATTTTGCACCCGAACTATCTACTTTAAAACTCGATGTAAAATTACAAGGCACCTTAAAAGGTACGGTTAGCCACTTACGAGCAAAAAGTTTAGTCATTGAACCCAATAATGGAACGGTATTGAAAGGCGATTTCGATATAAAAGGATTGCCCTTGATAAAAAATACGGTCTTTACACTCAACCTTCAGGAGTTAAAAACTAGTAAAAAAGAGTACGACCAATTATTACGAAGCATTACTGGTAATACACGAAATGATTTACCCGAAGAAATTGCACAACTTGGTAATTTTAGCTATAGGGGTAGTTTTAAAGGTTTTAGCAACGATTTTAAAATGCAGGGCACCTTACAAACCGAATTGGGTAAGGTAAACATCAAAACCCTAACTTTTAAGCGAAATGCCCAGCGTGAGCCGGAGTACGAAGCCTCGGTACAAACAGATCAATTTAACATCGGAAAATTGCTTAATAAAAGCGAACTGGGTAGTATAAATTTTGATGGAGATGTGAAGGGTAAGGGATTTAAGTTGGACCAGTTAAGCACCCAACTCAAACTAAACATTGGCTACATAGATTACAATCGCTACCGCTACCAAAATGTAAAGGTAAACGGACAAGTAGATCAACGCATTTTTAATGGCAGCATTGACATTAACGATGCACAAGTGCAGCTCGGATTTTTGGGAAAAATAGACTTTAACCCCGATTTGCCGGTGTTCAATTTTCAATCGAGTATCAAAAATGCTAACCTATTAGCCTTGCACTTTACCAAAGATACCCTAACGCTAAGTGCCGATTTGCAAACAAATTTTAATGGCAATACTCTCGAAAATATTCAGGGCAGTATTTCGGCACGATCTATTGTTTTAAAAACTCCAAGCAAAACCCACTACATTGATTCTATTGAATTAGTTGCAAATGGATTAGATAACAACCGGTCTATTGAATTACACTCCGATTTAGCCGAAGCAAGCATAAAGGGAAAATACGATCTGCTCACATTGCCATCATACTTTAAATCGGTCATGAAAAAGTATGTTCCTTCTCTTCGTACAAACATTGTTCCGTTTAAGTCACAGCATTTCGATGTAACCATTCAGTTGAAAAAGTTTGAACCCATTGGAATTTTTGCACCTAAATTGCGTATTCCTGATGGGGCCATTCTTATTGGAAAATTCGACTCCGATAGCAGCATTTCCACCATCAATGGCTACGCAAAAACACTGCAATACGACGGCATAAAAGCGAATAACCTGATTGTGGATGAGACTACCGAAAATAAACAAATGAATATTTTCCTTACCTCCGATCGTATTGATTTGGGTGATAGTTTATTTGTAAAAAATGTGAACATTGCCACCATTTTACGTTCAGATAGCTTAAGTCTCAACGTAAAACTATCCGATAAAGATGCCACTAACCAGCTCGATTTAAACGGATTGGTAGAGTTTAGTGCCGATAGTTTGGCCAAATTGAGCATTCTCCCATCTGATTTAATAATTAACCGCGAAGTGTGGAAAATACAAGACAAGGTGGTGTTCCGCTTTGATAACGGAAAAACCATGGTCAAAAATTTTGGCTTAAGCCGAAACAATCAATTCATTTCAGCTGATGGTATAATCTCTACAGATCAGAACGACGAATTAAAAGTTGGCTTTAAAAACTTTGATTTGCAATCTTTAAACCCGCTTACTAAAACAGCTGGCGTTCGGCTAAAGGGTATACTTAACGGCCAAACTGAGTTAAAAGCACTTAGTGGTAAAACTAAACTTAGTTCGGGCTTAGGTATAGATTCATTAGACTTTAACAACCATTATATTGGCAATTTAAGTTTAAAGGCCGACTACGATAATGATACCAAGCTTGCGATCTTAAACATGGATATTGCTATTAAAGGGGTGAAAAGTTTGGATATTCGTGGCACCTATGATGCCAATCCAGATCAAGATAATTTAGACTTAGACCTCAATATGGATGATACCCAGTTAATTATCCTAGAACCTTTTATTCGCAACTTGGTTTCCAATCTAACAGGAACCATATCTAGTCGCCTAAAAATAACTGGCAAGCCTAGTAAGCCACAAGTAAACGGAACTGTAAGTTTAAACAATACCGAACTTACTGTGAATTACTTAAAAACCAGGTATCGGATTAATCAGAAATTAGCCGTAAACAATACTATTATTGATGTAAACGATTTACGATTAAAAGACAGTAAGAACAACGAAGCCATTGCCAATGGTACCGTAGATCTGGGTAACATTAACACGCCCACCATCAATGTAACCCTCGTAACCAATAAATTTATGGCGCTAAACACCACCGCCAAAGATAACTCGGCTTATTACGGAACCGCTTATGGTACAGGTATTTTTAGTTTCGATGGACCAACGGATAACATGAATATCAACATCGATGCGAAAACTGAAGCTGGAACGGTATTTAATATCCCATTAAATACCACTGAAAAAATTGGAGAAACCGATTTTATTGTTTTTGTTGGGCAAGATTCTAGCCGGGCTATTAAAAAAGAAAATGCATTTAACGGCGTAAAAATGAACTTCTCTTTGGCAGTAGATGAAAATTCACAGGTTAATATTTTCACTTCTCTGGGCAAATTATCTGGTAAAGGGAAAAGTGATTTAAGCTTACGAATTTCAACCTTAGGCGATTTTGAGATGTTTGGCGATTACCTCATTTCACAAGGTAAATTTGAGTTTACCGCTCAAGATTACATCAACAAAGTATTTGATATTAGCCAAGGTGGTTCTATTAGGTGGACAGGCGACCCCATGGCTGCCGTTATTAATTTAAAAGCTAATTATGGTGCCCGTACCAGCTTAAGTCCCTTATACACAGCCGCAGGCCGGCCAGCCAATGAAAGCAGAGTGCAAGCTGAAGCCATAATGAATTTGAGTGGTAATTTATTAAAACCAGATATTGGTTTCGATATAAACTTTCCTACCGATTCGTATGTAAAAGATGAATTGCAAAGCTACCTGAGTGATGTAAACAATGTAAACCAACAAGCATTAAGTTTAATTGTCCGACGCAGTTTTACACCAGGAAACGGAACCGCCAACATAAGAACCCAGCTAAACTCTACCGTTTTAAGTGCCGGTACAGAGATTGCGTTCAATCAATTGAATAACATTATTACCCAATCGCTAAACCTAAACTTTGTAGATTTTAACATTCGTTCGTTAAACGAAGCAAGTGCCTCTTTTCGCTTGCTCAATAACCGCCTCGTATTATCGGGTGGGGTTAGGGATAGAAGGGCCACCATTACTGATTTTGATGTGATAGGAACAAATGTTGCTAGTGACCTTGAAGCACAGTACCTCATTAAAAAAGATGGAAGTTTTGTATTGAGAGCTTCGAATAGACAAAGTAATAGAAACTTCTTAAATCCGAGTCAGGAATACGTAACGGCTTTTGGCTTGGTATACCGTAAAGACTTCGATAATTTCAACGAATTTTTACGCATATTGATAGGAAAAGAGCGCAAGGAAATACGAGCAAAACAAGCAGAGAAAATGCGGGCTAATACCCCACAAAACCTAGAAAAAAACTAGGTTTTCTTTAGTAGGTTTTTAAACCAGCGCTTGTACAAATCCACATCAAACAATACCGAATCTACACTGGCTTTATAGGTAAGAAAAGCTCCAACGGGGCTTAACACAATAATGGCTATCCACATGCCTAAAATCGGAGAAAGATCTCCTTCTTTGGCATACTTTTCGCCAATGGTTGAAATAATATGGTAAACCAAGAAAAAGATAACAGACATAACCACAGGCAATCCTAGACCTCCTTTTCGTATAATGGCTCCCAAGGGAGCACCTATAAAGAATAAAACCAAACACGAAACAGCTAAGGTAAGTTTACGGTTATACTCTACAATAAAATTTCGTAGCTTATCATTAAAATCGGCATCAACTTGCACTTTGGTGCTCAGCATTTCCCGTATGCTGCGTATATTTTCTGAGGCCATAACTGCAGCCCGAGCACGTTCAATTTTAGGTAGTTTATCTACATTTACAAAACCGGCAACCTTAAGCGATGAAAGATTCATGGCACCGGGATTAAGTACTTTATACTTGGTTTTCAAAATAGCCAAGGTATTAAGTGCGTTGGTGTCGGCCTTTCTGGTAACAGAATCTTTGTAATAAGACAGCTGTTTCATATTGAGCATGGCGTAGTTAGATTTAAATAAATTTTCATCTGTACGTTGCATCTTAAAACCAGATAAATCGAACTTTTGCTCTGTTTCTTTAAACCCAAAACGGGTAAAACGTAAGCGTGGATTGTATTCTTTTTCGCTAGGTGCTTCTTCGTACCGAATCCCATTTTTCAATTTCAAAATCAAATAAGAATCGTCGGCCGTTCTAAACATTTTGCCCGATTCGGCAACCACCACATTTACATTACCCGAATTGTTTACCCGATCGTAAATAACCACTCCACGCAGGGTTTGCCCATCCGGATCTTTTTTATCTACCCGAATAGAATAACCAGGAATGCTATTGTTAAACACACCCTCATTAATCAAAAAAGAGGCTTTTTGGTTCCGAACATCCCATAGTAAGGAGCCCATTTTTAAGTTGGCTACGGGCAACATATAATCGGAGAACAAGAAAGCGGCTACGCTTAATAAACCAATTACAATGATAAGCGGATACATAGCCCGCCGCAACGAAACTCCGGCCGACTTAATGGCAACTAACTCATAGTTTTCGCCAAGGCTGCCAAAAGTCATAATGGAAGATAACAATACCGCTAGAGGTAGAGCCATAGCCACGTTAGTAGCCGAAGCGTACATTAACAGCTCTAAGATAATGTACCAATCGAAGCCCTTACCTATTAAATCATCAATGTATTTAAACAAAAAAAGCATCAATAGCACAAACATCACAATTAAGAATGTGGCTATAAACGGCCTAATAAAGGCTTTAAGAAGTAAAAGGTGAAGCTTTTTCACGTGTTTTATAGAGAAATTCCCTAGGCCCCCAACACACCAATCAAATATTGTATTTGGTTATCCCAAATCAATTTCCGATCGGCAAGTGCATCGTCTGTAGCAAAATCGGTAACTACCAAGGCAACATCGTTAGTCAATTCATCTTGCACAATTTCCAACTCCAAATAACATTGGGGTTCATCATCAAGCCATTTAAATTTAACCAACTTATTCTCTTTTATACTTACTAACTTGGCAGTAGAGTGTTCTTCATCCCAAGTAAAGGTATATTGTTGATCTCGGTAGCTTACATCATCTGCAAACCACTGAGCCAAGCCATTGGGCTCATTTAAAAAACTGTATAATATTTTTGGCGAAGACTTGATCTCGTATTCTAAGGTAAATTTTTTCTTTTCTGACATATTACAAACCTTTACACAACCTTGCTAGTGCATTTTTAGCAATTGTTTCTAAAGAAAGGTATTTTCTACTATATTTGCAAACCAATTCTAATCCAATTTTGGCGGGGTAGCTCAGATGGTTAGAGCGCAGGATTCATAACCCTGAGGTCGGCAGTTCGATCCTGCTCCCCGCTACATCAAAATCAAGGACTTACGTTAAATCGTGGGTCCTTTGTTGTTTTTGTATGAGGTTTTTGTCATTTCTTACCGAAAACACGAATCTTTAATGCCGATATTTCAATCACGACTTTTTCAGAGAAGATGCAACCATACACCCATTTCACCTTTGCAACTACCAAAATTAAATAATTGTTAATATTTAACATTTGTAACACAATGCAATTATATATGTTAAATTTACTTTATAAAAGTGGAAACCAGACCCCACTTAAAAAAACGGGGCGTATCCGAAAAGCCTTATGAGTAGGGAAAAATTATAACCATAAAAAATGAAAAAGATCTACTCCATTGTTGCTTTATCAGTAGTACTGATATCCTGCAATAACCAACAAGAGAAAATACAAACAGAGACAAATGGCCCTGTAATAATTGGATCAGAACACATTGAAGGACGAGAGGGTTTGTCTCCAATAATAGCAGGTGATACATCCCTTATTCAAAAATGGGAAGATTACGTACAAGCACTAAACGATAGAAATAAGGAAAAGGTTGCAGAAATGATTGCAAATGATGTCAAGGTTTATTATTCTAATGGAACTGAAATAAACGGAATTAAGGCGGTAATGGAAAATCAATCTAAGTTATTTGCAACAACAAACCCCAAATGGAAAACAACTTGGATGATTGCAAATTCTGGACAAAATAAGGATGGAATTTTTGAGTCTTATTTAACAACTGGATCAGAATTAACTGAAATAATTAATGGGGACACAACATTAAGATATTTAGTTATGGATACTAAATGGGAAAATGGCAAATTAAAGCTAATGAATGCATATACAAGAGCTAGCGTTCCTAAAAAATAGTTTGCGATTAAATATCAGTGGAGCCCAGAAACCACTTTAAAAAACGGGGCGTATCTGAAAATCCTTACGAGTAGGAAAACAATTAAAATTCTAAAAAATGAAAAAACTATTGTTATGTTTTCTTGTATCGGCATCATTGCTTGCTTGTACAAACCAAGAATCAAAAAATTCAATAACTGACCAAAAAACAAATAATATTAAACATATTTTCAAACCCACATACGTTGAAAATTTCAAAGTTGGTGGTGAAAGTAATGTATTATTAGTTGAAAAATTTCATCAAGCAATTTTTGCAAAAGATTTTAAGCAAATGGGAGAATTTTTAGCTGATACTGCAATTTTTTATTTGGATGATGGAAAAGTTATAAATGGTAAAGATTCGATGGTTAAATTTGCAGAAATAAACTTTTCAAAACTCAATATAATAAATTACAAACAAACTGTTTCATTACCAGTTGTTGGTGAAAACGGACATGAGTGGGTATTAATATGGGATGAGGCTGATGTAGAAGCTGATGGTAAAACTACAAGAGTTCTATGGCAGGATGGGTTTAGATTTTCAAATGGAAAAATTGTAGTCATGAACGGATTTGTTAAA